>JBDRGY010000001.1:0-321535 GCA_043817315.1 Patescibacteria group bacterium
CATTTTTAAGAAAATGAGCGGACGGAAAAAGCGGACGGAAAAACGGCGGGCGGCCGACGCCTCCCCGCGCCCCGTCGGCCGCCCGATTATTCAGAGAAATTCTTTAAAAAATAGGTTCTAACAGCGTTTAACAATTGCGACTCTGTCAATTGACGGGGACTTTAATAAATTAGCGAATAAGAATGTTTTTCGTTTATCTTATACGAAGTAAGAGAAATGGGAAGTCTTATGTCGGGGTTACTAATAAATTGCCATCGGATAGACTAGAGGAGCATAACATCGGTAGTAATGAGTGGACAAAACAAAATAGACCATTTAATCTGGTCTATTATGAGAACTACTATTGCAAAAAAGATGCCTTACATAGAGAGAAGTTTCTTAAGTCAGGAATAGGAAGAAAGTTAGTAAGACTTATTATTGAAAATTATTAGTAGCGCAGTTTCCGCCAAAGGCGGATCGGCCTCTGGCCGAGGCTAGCGCGCGCGCCTGGGGGGCGTGAGGCCGGGGGTTCGAGTCCCCCCACCCCGACCAAGAAAAATCTTTGACTTTTTTCTAAAAATAGTGTATAATGTATGAGTAACTTAGAATCAATTTTAGTTATTTCTAGCTATAATAAGGTTACAAAAAGGGGCCATTTGTTGGGCCTTTTTTGAATTAAAAACAATTAACTAATCAGTAAGGAGAAAAGACTATGGCAAAAACACCAGAAGCCAAGCATGCCGAAGATATTTTGAGTGTGCTACTAGATCACATTCCCGGTATTGCAGTCGAGGGATACGGGCCTGATGGCAAGATTCTCTTTTGGAACAAGGCCGCTGAAAAAATCTACGGCTACACTGCCGAAGAAGCAGTAGGTCAAGATTTAGGCACTTGCATTGTGCCGGAAGACGTTAAACCTCTTTGGGGTAAGGCTATGGAGGCCGGAGCCGCCGTCAAGGACACCGGTGAATTTTTACCACCCGGCGAGCTAGTCCTAAAAAGAAAGGACGGTAGTCCAGTAGAAGTTTATTCTATTCACTGTGCTGTCAAGAAAGAAAATGAAGATCCGGTCCTGTTCTGCATTGACGTCGACTTGACCGAGCGCAAGAAAATTGAAAAGACCCTCAAAGAAAAATTGGATGAAGTGGAAAAGTTGAATGAATTGATGGCTGACCGAGAGATGAAAATGATTGAATTGAAAAAAGAAATCGAGGAACTAAAGAAAAAATAATTCTTTGAACGATCAATGATCGAAAACTCTGAAAACGTTCTCAAGCAGAAGGAGAGGCTGGAAAAACAAAGAACGGCCATTCTTAATGTCATGGAAGACATTGCCCGGGAAAAAGACAGATATCAGGAGTTGGAGAAGAAGTTCGAAGACATTGCCCGTAGTTCCAGTGATTTTTTGTGGGAAGTCAATAAAAAAGGAGAGTACACCTACGCCTCTGGCCGGATTGAGAAAATCCTAGGCTATAAGCCGGAAGAAATTATCGGCAAAACCCCTTTTGATCTGATGGAGGAGGAAGATGCCAAAAGGGTGGAAAAGCAATTCATTAAAGTGATTGGAAAAAAGCAGCCCATCATTGACTTAAAAAACTGGAATAAGGCCAAAGACGGACACCGGGTCTGTTTATTAACCAATGGCGTTCCCATTCTTGATAAGAGGGGAAACTTATTGGGATACCGTGGTGCTGACAAAGATATCACAGCTCAAGAAGAAATCGATCAGGCCAAAACCGAATTTGTTTCTCTGGCCTCTCATCAACTGCGTACTCCCCTAACAGCTATTTCCTGGTACACAGAAATGTTGTTATCGGGAGATGCGGGAAAAGTAACTGAGGACCAGCATAAATATCTCCAAGAGGTCTATCATGGCAATAAGCGGATGATAGATTTGGTTAATTCCCTGCTTAATGTTTCACGCATTGAGTTGGGTACTTTCATGGTTGAGCCGGAAATGACCAATTTATTGGAAATGGCTGACAGCGTCATCAAAGAATTGGACCACAAGATACAAGAAAAAAAACTTGATTTTCAGAGGGAATATGACAGCAGTCTGCCTCAGATAAATGTTGATGTCAGGCTGACCAGGATGATTTTTCAGAATCTGCTGTCCAACGCGGTAAAATACACTCCTGAAGGCGGAAAAGTTACTTTAACTATCAAGAAAGAAGATCCTAATGTTTTAATCAAAGTGGCCGATACCGGTTATGGTATTCCCAAAAATCAATATTCCAGAATGTTCCAAAAGTTATTCAGAGCAGACAATGTAATGGCCAAAGACACTGAAGGAACAGGTTTGGGACTTTACATCATCAAATCAATAGTAGAAAGTGCCAAGGGTAAAATTTGGTTTGAATCCGAAGAAGATAAAGGAACCACTTTCTATGTCAATCTGCCCTTGAACGGCATGAGCAAGAAAAAAGGCTCTAAAGCATTAACTTAAATAAAAACCTATGGATATTGATATGAGTCAAGCCAATCCATCTAAGAAAAAGGTTCTGGTGATCGAAGATGACAGATCACTGCAAGCAGCCATTGTTGACAAGCTTAGTATGAACGGTTTGGACAGCATCTTGGCTTCAAGCAAACAAGAAGGCATTGACGCTCTTATTGATAATGAAAATATTGCTCTAATCTGGCTGGACCATTATCTATTTGGCAAAGAGGATGGACTCGATTTTCTCAATGAAGTCAGGAAGAGCAAAGACTGGCAGGAGATCCCCATATTTGTCATTTCCAATACAGCCGGTACGGACAAGGTAAACGCCTACCTGGCCTTGGGAGCTGATAAGTATTATACTAAAGCTGAGCACCGATTGGACCAGATAATCAAGGATATTGCAAATTACATAAAGGAATAATATGCCGCAGCAGGCAAAAATATTATTAGCCGAAGACGATTCAGCCTTAAGACAGGCGGTCAGCGATAAACTGACCCGAGAAGGTTTTCAGGTTATTGAGGCCAAGGACGGAGAAGAGGGGCTGAGATTAGCCTTAGCAGAAAAGCCCGATATTATTTTGTTAGACATTATCATGCCCAAAATGCACGGTATGGAGGTGTTGGAAAAATTGCGAGCAGACCAATGGGGCAAGACAGCCAAGATAATTCTAATAACCAATCTAGCTGATGACTATAAAGTTGCCAAGGCAGCTGAAATGGGAGTCAAAGATTATTTGATAAAAGGTGATTGGAAGCTGGGGGATGTAGTTAACAAGATCAGGGAGAAGTTGGACAAGAAGTAATATTTGCTGTAAAATTATATTATTAGATTTTTTTGACAGACATGGCTCAAACTAAAAGAGTATTAATAGTAGAAGATGATATACCTTTACTGGAGGCCCTGGCCCAGAAGTTTAGTGGTGCCGGTTTTGAGGTCCTAAAAGCCAAAGATGGTCAGGAAGGACTGAGTGTAGCCTTAAAGAATTGTCCCGATATTATTCTGTTGGATATCATTATGCCCAAAATGCACGGCTGGGAAATGCTGGAGAGATTACGTGAAGACAAGTGGGGTAAGACGGCCTTAGTTATGATTTTAACCAACGTTGGTGATCCTTCAAAAAAGCAAAAAGCCCTGGAAAGTGGAGTCAGCGATTATTTAGTCAAAACAGAATTGAGACTGGAAGATGTTATCCAAAAAGTGAGGGATAGACTGGGGATGGATTAAGGATATCCCCTAACCTTAGGTCCCTTGACAGAATCGAGGGCTTTTTTTATTATTTAAATAGTTGAACAATAATTTGATAACGATGGCTTTAACTGATATCCAGATAAAAAAACATCAAAAAATGATAAGTCAGATGACCGAACTTGTAGCCAAACAAAGTTTTTGCTGCTCTATCATGGCCGATTCTACCAGAATTAAGATTCTGATTACCATCAAACAGTTCGGCCAAGTAAGGGTCTCAGATATCGCCGACATCCTACAGATAACGGTTTCTGCCGTTTCTCACCAATTAAAAAAACTGGAAAATTTCGGCGCAGTGGTCAGAATAAAGAAAGGCCAAGAGGTAAACTATTCATTAAATAAGAAGAACCACGTTGTCCAGTGTTTGTATAATTTTCAGAAACAAAGAATCTAAAAGTCAATTTATATAAAAAAAGATGGAATTATTAGGATTATCACTAGAAGCACTTGGTGTAATAATGTTGGCAGTTCTGATATTGCGTGTACACTGGAGAATGCTGAAAGAGCATAAAGTCAACGACCCCGACGTCTGGCGGGAAATGAGACTGGAACAGAAAGTGGGAATTTTCAGCATTGTTCTGATTACAACTGGCTTTATCTTACAAATGATTGGCGCAAGCTGATTTTTTTAACGCAAAAAAAGGGGTGATGTAAATGGAAGATCAACCAGCGGAAGATAAAAAACCTCACTGTGAAATATGCCATGTCGATTTCGAAACCGATGAAGAATTGGCCAAGCATAAAGAAGAAGCACACGGCCCAGAGGGTAGTATGTAAAAATAAAAGCTTAAATAAAGGACCCGGGGAATCTCGGGTTCTTTTGTTTGACTAATTAAACCTATGTGCTAAAGTTTTTTAATTGGTTCATTGGCATAAACAGCGAAAACAGCGCCAGGAAAGGAGGCAAAAATCCAAGGAAGTTGGTAGAAACCCCACTGCAAGGAGGGAGAAATGGCCTTAAGAGTTGGTATCAACGGTTTTGGCCGGATTGGTCGTCTGGTCTTTCGGATGCTCTGGGGCAGAGTGGGTTTCCAGGTAGTCAAGGTCAACGACCTGGTGGCTCCGGAGGTCCTGGCCAATCTGCTCAAGTTTGACTCGGTGCACGGGATATTCAATCCGCCGGTCAGAGCCGAAGGCGAAGACATGGTTGTCGGTGGCGACCAGACCGTCTTTGTATCCCAGGAAAAAGATCCGGGCGATATCGCTTGGGATCCCGATGTCGATGTGGTCATCGAGGCAACTGGCCACTTTCGTAAGCCAGAGGATGCCAAGCGGCACCTTGGTGGATCAGTGGGGCACGTGTTGATCTCAGCCCCAGCCAAGGGTGGGAAGCCGGATGCCAGCATTGTCATGGGAGTCAACCACGAGGCTTTCGACCCGAAGCAGCATCGCATCGTCGATGTCGCTTCCTGCACTACCAACTGCTTTGCCCCCATGGTCAAAGTGTTATTGGATCGCTTCGGTATCGAGCGGGGTCTGATGACCACTATCCACGCTTACACCAACGACCAGCGGATTCTGGATCTGGCGCACAGTGATCTGCGTCGGGCCCGGGCTGCTGGAATCAACATGATTCCGACTTCGACCGGTGCGGCTAAGGCTAGTATCAAGATTTTCCCCGAACTGGAGGGTAGGCTGAATGCACTGTCAATCAGGGTGCCGGTGGTAGACGGTTCGCTGGTTGACTTTACAGCTGATCTTGGCAGCGAGGTGTCCGTAGACGAGGTCAACGCCGCTTTTGCCGCCGCGGCCAATAACCCTCCTCTGAGGAGCGTTATGGCCTATGGCACTGATCCCTTCGTGTCGACGGACATTATCGGTCGCACCGAATCCTGCATTATCGACAGCCTGCTGACCCAGGCAATCGGTAATCAGGTCAAGGTCTTCGGCTGGTACGACAACGAAGCCGGGTATTCCGCCAGGATGGTGGATGTCCTGAACCTGATCGCTGCCGGCCGGTAGGATTAGTTCTTTGGGCTCAACACCAAGTTGAGCCCTTTTTCATATGGCAAAAAATTGGTATTATAAAGATAGCCTTTATTATTAACTATAAAACTATGCGTAGAGAAATAAGGCGAACCCGCTCTTTTGGTTCCTCTTCACGCCGCCGCCATAACGACTATGACAGGGATATTGATAGAGAAGATGATAATCGCCAAGATGTGCCCAAAGAGCAAGACAATGATAAGCCCAGCAAAGCTACCAAGAAAAAATCACCCTGGGGGATCATTATAATCATTGTGATTATCGGAGTGGTAATATACTTTGCCACCAAAGGAGGTTCAGAAACTACCAACACGACAAAACAGGCCGGACCGGAGGCGATAGTTAAAGCGGTGATAACCGCCCTGGGTGATAATAGTAAAGCAACAGCTATGAATTACGTTGCCTCAGGAGATACAGCAGTTAACAACCAGGTAGATACGTTATTCAACAATTATTCGGGTTATTTTATCTATGATGATGACTACATCGACTTTACCACCACAACTACAGTGGTTAGTCAGAGTGACACTGAAGCAGTAATAGCAGTAACCGGATCAGCCGATGTCGTGGAAGTGACTTATGATGTTTACGATGATGAATGGGGTGATGAAGTCGAAGATAAAGTAGAGGCAGTGACAGATGAATTCAGTTTTAGTGATATCCGATTCAGTTTAAAGAAGAGCGGAGAAGAATGGAATTTGAGTGAGGTGCCCAGTAAGATTTTTTAATAGCAGGGTATACTAAAATTTATGAAGAGAGCTGCAATCTGTTTCCTGGTAAAAAAGGACGGGGAAAATTATTCCGAGGTTTTACTGAAAAAGTATAAAGAGGGTTTTTGCGCAGACAAATGGAACGGAGCGGCAGGGGTGATCGAGAAAGATGAGGAAGACTTGGAGAATGCCATGGTTCGGCAGACCGAAGAGATCCTGGGAGTTACCGCCCTAACTTTTGACAAAGTGGCTGAGATTTCATTTATCTTTCCCGACAAAAAAGAATGGGACCAGCTAGTCCATGTCTATTTGTGTACCGAGTGGGACGGTGAGGTCAAAGAAGACGATAAGACCAAGACCTACTGGTTCAAAAGAGAAAAAATTCCCTACGATGATATGTTTACTTCTGATATTTTCTGGGTACCCAAAATCTTGACCGGAAAAAAGATTAAGACCATAGTGGTTTACCGTAACGATTTTTCCATTACTGATCAAGTGACTGATACCGTAGAAGAGCTTTAGACGATAAAAAAATTCTAGCCAATTCCGGGCTAGAATTTTTTATTCAATTTATTCAGTACAACCAAGCAGTTCTTTCAGCTGGGCATAAGTTCGATATCCAGAAAAAACTTCATTGTTTACTACGAAAGCGGGTACACCGCTGATTTGATGTTGGACTGAACCGGTGGTAGTTTCGACCTGGGTAATAGTGACCCCCAGTTCTTCCAATTGAGGAATACTGTTATCGGTTTTTACTTTACCACACCAGCTACAACCGTTGCGGTAATAAAATATCATTTCATCGGTGGCGCATTTGGCTTGGACCACACCAGTTTCTTCACTTTCACTGGTAAGAAAAATTGCCAGTGTGATACCCCCTGACACCAAAATAACGGCAACGACTATAAGTAGAATAATTTTGCTTGACATAGAAAAATATTTAATAATTATATTTGTATTATTTCATTTTGGGCTCAAAAGTCAAGGCGTGCTTGACAATACTGCATAGGGCCAGGCCAACCGCCAGCCAGAAAACAATAATTGTTGGCAATATTAGGGCTTCAGAGTAAACACTAATGAGCAAGAGAATAGAACCAATAATCTGAACAGTAAATTTAATTTTACCAAACATATTGGCACCGGGCAGGAAGTTAACTTTTAGGATTTCCCCCAATCCCTTAAGGATAAAAACGTTCATAATCAGAATCATCTCCAGACCGACAACTGCCCAAACTAAATAGTGAGGCAGAAGCTGCAGGCCGACAATGATGACAACCGGGACAAAAAGTATCTTATCAGCTACGGGGTCAGCCAGTTTTCCAAAAAAAGTCACTTTATTTTTTACTCGAGCCAGGGGACCGTCCAGAGCATCCAATAAAAAGGCAGGAATCAACAGAATAACAGCTACCAGATAATTCTCCTTAAGCAGGAAGTAAATAATAGGCCAGGCCAGTAGTCCCCGAACTACAGTTACCAGATTGGGTGAGATCCAGTTGGGAAAGTTTCCAGATAGTTTCTGGAGGTAAAGTTCTTTTAGTTCAAATAATCTTTTGGCCAGTTTTATCATAAAAATTATTTTCCGACTCGGCGAATCTGATCCATAAGTATTTTATGCCCCCCCGGCCTTAAGATGGTTTTAGTTTCTTTAATGATAGAAGCGCCAAGACAAGCAAAACGACCGCGCGGTTGTCCGCCTGCCTTAGTATGTCTAGCGGCGATTGCCTCCAAAACTTCTTTGGTAGAATTAGCGGCAATTTCAGTATAAACTGTGCCCACTTCGCTAAGCAGATGAGCATCACTACCGCCAACCGGGGCTTTATGATATTTTACCGCTAGTTCGGCAGCTGCTTGATTTTGAGTGGCTGAAGCGGCTCCGTTAATAACTTCTATAAAGTCTACTAAATCCATCAATTCATTTTCTGTCATCTTATTCCTCTTAACTAGTTTGTAGCAACCACCGCGATTTAGCACAAAAGGATGGGGCCAACCGACCAGGCACTGATGGCGCGGAGCTTGCTTGATTAATTCTAACAATCCTATTTTGATCAAGAGCTGGGGATCTTGCTTGGGTTTAATGACATCATGAAAAAACTTATCCAGTTGGTCTGCCTGCTCAAAATAAAAAAGGGTGTGAACACCCTCGTAGGTTAAAGTTTCAATAGCTGGAATGATAATAACTTCTTGCTGCTGGGAAGCCTTGAGGCTGCCACCAATTACATTATGATCAGCGATAGCCAGGCCCAAATTTTTCATTTTAGCTTTTTTGAATAAAGCCGGTAAAGAAGAAAAAGCATCGATGGAATAGCGACTGTGCAGGTGTAGATCAAATTTTCTTGTTTCCATAGCCACTTATTTATCAAGCATGGTTACTACTACTTCACCGTCACCAACATCGGTACCAGTTACGGTAACTAGGTCTCCGGCAACCAGAAACTCTTGATCGATAGCTTCCTGGCAAGTCATGGGCACACCATCAATGGTACAACTACTGGTATAGCCCGGATAATCAAAATTTAGCAACGCAGTTAGGGCCGGATTCCCTGGTTCTTCATAAACCAGAGTAAAACTAGTTATGCTATCACCGGTCAGATTACCAGTCTCAGTAAAATCTGTTCCGTCGCTTGTTTCGGCCTCCTCAATCTCCTCTACTGCTTGGTTGGTATTAACGTTCATTTCAACGGGCTGGTAGGTATTGGTCACGACTGCCTGGTTAACATTTTGGTTGAGTACTATTGTCTCAATATTGTTATTGGCGTTGACATTTTGATTTGTTTCGCCGGCCTCTTTGGTAGTGAAATAGTAGACAAGAGCAATAACCATAATTACTACTACGGTGACGGTGATCGTGTAGGTCGTTTTAACTTTTGTCATTTTATGATTATTAATTATTGCATTCTAATTATATCACATTAATTAGTTTTCCACAGTTGCTAAGTTCTCGCAGTAAACTAGTATAAAGATACCAGTTAATTAATAAAAAAAGGGGTTACTATGAAAAAAACCTTTGAGAATTTAACTAAAGCTTTCATCGGCGAATCTCAGGCCAGAAACCGCTACACATTCTATGCCAAGGTGGCGATGAAAGAAGGCTATGAGCAAATCGGCGAGATTTTTCAAATCAGTGCTGATAACGAAAAAGCCCATGCCAAAAGAGAATTTGAACACATCCAAGAATTAAAA
This sequence comes from Patescibacteria group bacterium, assembly GCA_043817315.1. Classification (GTDB taxonomy): domain Bacteria; phylum Patescibacteriota; class Patescibacteriia; order JBDRGY01; family JBDRGY01; genus JBDRGY01. Next base: position 9,545 of record JBDRGY010000001.1, read on the forward strand.
GAGAAGATTGGCGAGGATTTAGAAGAGATTATAGTGGAAGCAGCTGCCCCGACTACATACGGAACGACAGCGGAAAACTTAAAAGCGGCGATTGCCGGGGAAAACTACGAACATACCCAAATGTATCCGGAATTTGCCAAAGTTGCTGAAGAAGAAGGACTGACAAAAATTGCTGCTAGGTTTCGGGCCATTGCCAAAGCGGAAGAACACCACGAAGAAAGATACAAGAAACTGCTGAAAATTGTAGAAAATGGTACTGCCTTCAAGAAAGCTAAAGAAGTTTGGTGGGTCTGTCGGGAATGCGGCTATGTTCATTTCGGAAACGAAGCTCCAAAGGTCTGTCCTTCCTGTGATCACGAGCAAGCTTTCTACATGCTTAAGTGCGAAGAGTATTAGTCTGAAGTTAGGAAGCCGATAAGTTATCAAGTTTAATATTAAATACCCAATTACATGGTTAAATTATATCGCTGTGAAATCTGCGGTGATTCTTATATTGGAGAAGAGCCACCCAGCCGCTGTCCTTTTTGCGGAGCTCATCAGAAGTATATTAAAGAGGTCAATGAGGCGAGAGTTAATTTTGAGGTGAATTTATCCGAAAAAGATAAGGCTAACGTTGAACACGCTTTACAGGTAGAAATCTCTAACGCCGCTTTTTACGATTGTGCTTCGAGTAAGACTGATGATGACGAGGGAAAATTACTGTTTAAAGCCTTAAAGAAAGTTGAGCTAGAACACGCTACTGTCTGGAAAAAGATTTTGAAACTTGATGCAATGCCAACTGGCAATGATCAGTGTCATGTTGCTAACAAAGAGAATCTGGAAGACTCACATACCAGAGAAACTAAAGCCATCGAATTTTACACTAAGGCGGCTGGCGAAGCTGATGATCAAAGGGTCAAACAGATTTTCCAAGCTTTCGTGGAAGTGGAAACTGATCATCTATATCTTTCTGAAGTTAGATTAAAATAAGTAACCCAATTGTATGACTGAACTTAAACAAGTATATAAATGCAGTGTTTGCGGTAATATCGTTGAGATGCTACATACTGGGGCCGGGGGATTGGTTTGTTGCGGACAACCGATGGAATTGCAGGTGGCTAATACTGTGGACGCTGCCCAGGAAAAGCACGTGCCGGTAATCGAAAAAACTGACAACGGCGTTAAAGTTAAAATTGGCTCCGAACCGCATCCGATGACCGAAGAGCACCACATTGAATGGATTGAAGTAATTGTTGATGGTCATTCCTGCATGCAGTTTCTAGAACCAACCGGACAACCGGAAGCAGAATTTTGTCTAACAGGAGAAAAAATAGAAACTAGAGCTTACTGCAATCTACACGGACTTTGGAAAGCTTGAAAAATGGATCAAATAGAAGAAATTCAAACCGCCTCTTTCGCCGCCGGTTGTTTTTGGGGGATTGAACAAACTTTTCGAGATATACCGGGAGTAATTGAGACCAGCGTAGGTTACGCCAGCGGACAAATAAAAAACCCGACCTATAGCTTGGTTAGTACAGGGAAAACCGGTCATGCCGAAACGGTTCAGTTAAAATTCGATCCGGATCAAGTCAGTTATCAACAGCTTTTAGATAAATTCTGGAAGATCCATAACCCGACCAGTTTAAATGGACAGGGGCCGGATGTGGGCAGTCAGTACCGCTCGATTATCTTTTATCATAACGATCAGCAAAAAGAATTGGCCGAATCGACCAAGATACAGCTGGATAAGACAGGGCACTACGATAAGCCAATCGTTACCGAGATTGTCAAAGCAGGAGATTTTTACCGTGCCGAGGAGTATCATCAACAATACTACGAGAAAAAGGGAATAAAAGGCTGTAGCATTTAGAAGAAATAAAAAAACTCCCAGTATATATACTCGGAGTTTTTTTATTGTTTATTTTACCTTTTTGCTTTGATTGCGAATGCAAGAAGTGCAAACCATGATTGATTTACCGTCTTTCTTAATTTTTTGTAAATTCAAATATTGGCGCCGTTTAGTCGCTATGTTAGAATGACTCCTTTTATTTCCCTTGAGAGCTCCTCTTTGGCAGAGGGCACATACTTTAGCCATAAACGATAATGTGTTAAAATTACGAGGTACAAGTATTATAGCAAAAGAGATAAATTTGACAAGGGTATGATAATAGAATTACTCTGGGAAAATCCACCATTATTTCTGGTCTGGGTGCTGGCCGTGGTATTTGCTATCACTATTCATGAATTCAGCCATGCCCTTTTTGGCTACCTTTTAGGTGATAAAACAGCCAAGGATATGGGCCGGTTGACTCTCAATCCGTTAGCCCACTTGGATTTTTTTGGTTTCTTCTTACTGATGATTGCGGGATTTGGCTGGGGCAAACCAGTCCCTTTCAATCCTAATAACCTGAAGAATAAAAAATGGGGACCAGGAATAATTGCCTTTGCCGGTCCCTTGTCCAATTTGATATCAATTATTGTTTTTGGAATTGCCCTTAAATTGGTGGCCTCTTACTCTGGCTTGGCCATGGATAACTTATTGGTATTATTTCTGATTTACCTGATTCAGATTAATATGATATTGATGTTATTCAATCTTTTACCCATACCTCCCCTGGATGGCTCTAAGGTGATGTTTTCCTTCTTGCCGCGAAGCGCCATCAACTTTAAGATTTTTCTGGAAAGATTCGGCCCCACCATTATTTTGATGCTGATTTTGTTTGACAGGATGATTTTGGGATATGGCTTTTTTGGGACGGTATTTAGCGAAGTCTACTCCTTCATTTTAGACGTCATTTTTTAGAATAAAGCCTCCTTTGGTCTGTCGGATCCGCAATCCGATTTTTTGATTGACACAATTATTAAATAGCAGTAAAGTGGGGGTGGATCTTTGAATATTCCTACAAGGAGGGGGTTATGAAAAGCCAAGAACTTGAGGATCTGCATCGCCGGCTGCAGGAGCGGAAGAAGCAACTACAAGCTCCCGGTGCCAACCGTCAGCTGGTTGAACAAGCGGAAAGAGTGGAAAGACTTTATGGTCAGCCCACGGTCCGCAGTCGTGGCTACCGCACCGAAGCCAGACAGGCCCGAATCCGGAGAGAAGCGCAAGTCGAGCTAATCAACGAAGCGCTGCGTGATCTGAGAAAAGGGGACCCCAGCAAGGCCCTGTCCATTTTGGGAGAATAACGTTCCTTAATATGATCCAGCTACGGGCGCCTCTTCCTGGCATTGAGGCGCTTTTCTTATTTGCTTGACACCATATTTGCCCCGTGTTATGATTTTGCTTGAAAAGATGAATCGCTTATCGTCTGCCAATAATCATCTTTTTTTGTTATAATAAATATCAACTATGCCTACAATCAACCAATTAGTCAGAAAAGGGCGTAAAAAGATAAAGAAGAAGTCCAAAACTCCAGCCCTGGAGACAACCTTAAATGTGCTCAAAAGAAAGAAGACTAAGCTGAAAAAGGGCTGTGCTTTCAAGCGAGGGGTTTGTGTCAAGGTAACCACGGTTACCCCCAAAAAGCCCAATTCAGCCCTGCGCAAGATTGCCAGAGTCCGGCTTTCTAATGGCATGGAAGTAACTGCTTACATTCCCGGTATCGGTCATAATTTACAAGAACACTCCATAGTTTTGATACGAGGTGGCAGAGTTAAAGACCTGCCCGGCGTACGTTATCACGTGATTAGGGGTCGTTATGACACCCAGGGCGTAGATAACCGCAAGCAGAGCCGAAGTCTTTATGGAGTCAAAAAAGAAAAGGGGACTACCAAAGCTCCAACAGCTGCCAAGGCTCCCACTAAAGAACCAACCAAAGAGGAGAAATAAATGAGAGGCAAAAAATCACCCAAAAGAAAGATTCAAGAAGATTATAAATTTGGAAGCCCGCTAGTGGCAAAATTTATCAATCAACTAATGAAGGGGGGCAAAAAATCCGTGGCCCAAAAAGTTCTGTATTCTGCCATGGAACAAATCAGTGCCAAGACCAAACAAGATCCGTTAGACGTATTAGATAAGGCTCTCAAAAATATTTCTCCCCAACTGGAGGTCAAATCCAGAAGGATCGGAGGTGCCCATTATCAGATTCCGATTGAAGTAAGGGGTGAGAGACGGACTACTCTGGCTATGCGTTGGCTGATTGGCGCTGCCAAGAGTCGCCAGGGTAAGCCGATGGGAGAAAAACTAGCCTTAGAATTAATTGACGCTTCCAATAAACTAGGAGAGGCCCACAAGAAGATGGAAGACGTACAGAGGATGGCTGAAGCCAATAGAGCTTTTGCTCATTTTGCTTAAATTGAAAGACTATGTCCAGAGAGTATCCTTTAGATAAAATTAGAAACATCGGGATTATCGCTCACATTGACGCTGGTAAGACCACAGTCACCGAGCGTATTTTATATTACACCGGAAAAAAACATAAAGTAGGGGAAGTTCATGAAGGCGAGGCGGAAATGGACTGGATGGAGCAGGAGAAAGAAAGAGGTATTACCATTACTTCAGCTGCCACCACAGCTTTTTGGCCGTCTACCGGTGATACCCATCGCATCAATATTATAGACACCCCGGGACATATCGATTTCACGGTAGAAGTACAAAGGTCCCTGAGAGTTTTGGACGGCGGCGTGGTTGTTTTTGACGGTGTAGCCGGCGTGGAACCTCAATCAGAGACGGTTTGGCACCAGGCTGAAAAATTCGACGTTCCCTTAATGGGTTTTATCAATAAGATGGACAGAACCGGAGCCGATTTTTACGCTGACCTCGATGACATCAGAGATAGATTGAACCCCAATGCTCACCCCATTCAGTTGCCAATCGGTGCAGAAGCAAATTTTCTGGGGATTATCGACTTACTTCGCCAAAAAGCTATTTTATACAAAGACGAAATGGGCAAGGAAATTGAAGAAACAGATATACCCGATGACATGAAGGAGAAGGTAGAGAAATTTCGCCACGATTTAATAGAGGCTGTAGCAGAACAAGACGATGATCTATTGCATAAATATTTAGAGGGCGAAGAGATAAAAATCGAGGAAATCCAACGGGTTCTCAGAAAAGCCACAATCGATAATAAGATTATCCCAATTCTCTGCGGTTCGGCATTGAAAAACAAGGGTATCCAGTCCCTGCTGGATGCGATCAACCAATATTTACCCTCTCCTCTTGATATCCCTCCAGTTACAGGAAATGATCCCAAAACCGATGAAGAAAAAACACGTAAAGCTGATGATTCAGAACCTTTTTCCGCTTTGGCCTTTAAGATTGCTAGTGATCCTTTCGTAGGAAAACTGGCCTTTTTCCGAGTGTATTCTGGTGTTCTGGAGTCAGGTACTTATGTATTAAATTCAGTAAGTGGCAAGAAAGAAAGAATTTCTCGAATTGTCCGCCTACATGCCAACCATCGTGAAGAAGTCAAAGAAGTTTACGCCGGGGAGATAGCGGCTGCTGTTGGCCTTAAAGAAACAACTACCGGAGATACCTTATGTGACGAGGATAATCCTATTATTCTGGAGAAGATTACTTTCCCAGAACCAGTAATTTCTGTGGCTATCGAACCCAAGACTAAGGCAGACCAGGAAAAGCTGGGTATTGCTTTAAATAAACTGGCCGAGGAAGATCCCACTTTTAGAGTAAGGGGTGACGAAGAGACTGGTCAGACAATTATTTCTGGTATGGGAGAGCTGCATCTAGAAGTACTGGTAGAGAGAATGAAACGGGAATTTAATGTAGAAGCCAATATCGGCAATCCGCAAGTCGCCTACAAAGAAACTATTAAGCAATTGGGGGAAGCCGAAGGAAAATATATCAAGCAATCCGGAGGCCGTGGCCAATACGGGCATTGCTGGGTACGTGTCGAGCCCAAAGAAAGAGGGGAAGGTTTTGAATTTGTTGACTCTATCAGGGGCGGAGTGATCCCCCAAGAATATATAACCCCGATTGGAAAGGGAATCAAAGAAGCTATGGACAACGGAGTAATGGCAGGCTACCCGGTGATCGATCTGAAAGCGACAGTTTATGACGGTTCCTATCATGATGTTGATTCATCGGAAGTGGCCTTCAAGATTGCCGGCTCAATGGCTCTGCGGGCTGCTGTCAAAAAAGCCGACCCTGCCATTTTAGAACCAATCATGAAAATTGAAACAGTTACCCCGGAAGAATTTATGGGTGATGTCATAGGAGACCTCAATTCCAAGAGAGCCACCATTAAAGAAATGCGCGATCGAGGCAATGTAAAATTAATTGATGCCGATGTACCTTTATCAGAAATGTTTGGCTACGCCACTACCTTGAGGTCAATTACCCAAGGGCGGGGATCATATAACATGGAATTTGGCAGTTATCAAGAAGTGCCCAAGAATATCGCTGAGAAACTAATGGGAGAAGAATAGATGAACGAAAAGAGTAGGTCATCTTTACCATCAATAATTTTGATCCTGGTCTTGGCACTTGGCTTGGGTTATGTGATCTATACTAGCTCGCAAGCGTTACAAGATGAATTACCGGCCATGGCTAATCAACCGGCCCAGTTAGCTGTTGGAGGAGAAATTATAGACTTGGACAAAGAAGGGCTAGCCGATATATTAAATACCAACCAGGAGGTTACAGAAGACTCGGAATATGTCGCCGACCAGTTCAGCGTTGTCTACCCGGGTGATTGGAAGCTGGCCCAAAGTAGTTCAGATGATTTTGAGATTTACGTTTTTAGCTCGGGCGATCAGGAAGTGACCCTAACCATAATGGACGCGGAAATGGAAGGAATTGTAGCTGACTCTGTGTCTGTTGATGAAGAGTCCACTGTCACTATTTCAGGTGTTGCCGCCCGCCAATTAAAAGGCGGTGATCTAAAAGACGGTTCGCAAATTTATTCAATACTGCTGATTAATGACGGTACTCTTTACAATTTTACAGCCCGAGACCTGACAGTTTTGAATCAAATAATCGATAATTTTACCTTAATGTAGCCAAAATATCCACAGATATGTTGAAAATCGAGTAATCATTAGGAATAGCTGGTTACTGAAAAAATCAATATTTGGCTAATATTAGCCAAATACATTAAAAGCTCTTAACAACTAAACCACTTGCCAAGCCCAGAAACACCTGATATAATCAGAATCACAATAGGTAACTGTGCTTTAAAATTCAATAGTATATAAATTTTTTTGGTTATTAAAATTCATAAGGGAGAATCATTATGGCAGACAAATTTGAAAGAACAAAGCCCCATGTTAATGTGGGCACCATTGGTCACGTCGATCACGGAAAAACAACTTTGACAGCGGCCATTTTAAAGGTGCTTAAAAGCAAAGGCATGGTAGCTCAGGATAAATCTGTTGATGATATTGATAATGCACCTGAAGAAAAAGAAAGAGGCATTACAATCGCCACCGCCCACGTTGAGTATGAATCTGAAAAAAGACACTATGCTCACATTGACTGTCCCGGACATGCCGACTATATCAAAAACATGATTACCGGTGCCGCCCAAATGGACGGAGCCATACTTGTGGTTTCAGCTGCTGACGGTCCCATGCCCCAAACCAGGGAGCATATTCTGTTAGCCCGCCAGGTTGGGGTACCCGCTATTGTCGTTTATCTTAATAAAATCGACCAGGTTGATGATAAAGAATTAATTGATTTGGTTGAAGTAGAAGTTAGAGATCTTCTGAAAAAGTATGAATTTCCCGGAGACGAAATTACAATCATCAAAGGTTCAGCTCTAAAGGCTCTAGAGGGTGATGAAGAAGAAGAAAAGAAAATTTTAGAGTTGATAAAGGCTTTAGACGAGAATATCCCGGAACCAAAACGCGATGTTGATTTGCCTTTTTTGATGCCGGTTGAAGATATCTTTACCATCGAGGGTAGAGGTACTGTAGTTACCGGTAGGATCGAAAGAGGTATCGTCAAGCTAAACGATGAAATTGAAATTGTCGGCATTAATGACACCCAGAAAACTATTGTTACCGGAATTGAAATGTTTAACAAGCAACTTGATGAAGGAAGGGCTGGTGATAATGCAGGTATCCTGTTACGTGGTACCAAGAAAGATGAAGTAGAAAGAGGACAGGTTTTAGCTAAACCCGGTTCAATCACTCCTCATTCTGAGTTCGATGCAGAAATCCTCATCTTGACCAAGGAAGAGGGTGGAAGACATACTCCATTTTTCAAAGGGTATAAACCACAATTCTACATAAGGACCACGGACGTAACCGGTGGAGTTACTTTACCAGAAGGAACTGAAATGGTGATGCCTGGTGATACAGTTTCTCTGAAAGTAAAATTGATTGCACCGGTCGCCCTGGAAGAAAAACAGAAATTCGCTATTAGAGAAGGCGGACACACTGTGGGAGCTGGCGTTGTAACTAAAATTATCCAATAACCGAAAAGGCCCTAAGTAATTAGGGCCAATTTGGTAAAATAAGTAGTTTAAAAATTCAAACATAAGATTGATCTTTTATGCCCAACCAGGAAAAGAAAGCAGATCCGAAAAAAGCTGAACAAGGCGAAGAGGAAATTAAGCCGCGTATTCGAATTAAGATTCGAGCCTATGATCATAAGATTATTGATCAGTCGTGCCAGACAATCATCGATACTGCCGAGCGAACTGGAGCGGAGATATCAGGCCCTGTTCCTTTGCCAACCGAAAAAAGTAAATATACTTTGATTCGTTCTCCTTTTGTGCATAAAGATTCTCGCGAGCAGTACGAAATGAGGATTCACAAGCGCCTGATTGATATCGTGGAACCTTCCGCTAAAACCGTGGATGAATTGAGCAATCTGAATTTACCGGCCGGCGTCGACATAGAAATAAAAATGTAGATTGAAAAACTTAAATAGCGAATTAGTTCAGGAGATGATAATACCAAAAACGCAGTGTTAATCTCCCGATAACGATTTGCCAAAGAACCGAGATTTTTGGTATTTTTGCAGATCGTCTCGGTTTTTATTATATATGTACAGTATGGATTTCATCTTAGGAAAAAAATTGAATATGTCTACTTCTTTCACCGAGGATGGTGAAGCATTGCCAGTTACTCTGGTTGAGGCTGGTCCCTGCATGGTAACTCAAATAAAGAGTCAGGATAAAGAAGGGTATCAAGCTGTGCAAATTGGTTATGGTACCAAAAAGAAGCTGAACAAACCTCTAAAGGGGCATCTAAAGGACTTGGGCGACTGGCGCTTTTTAAGGGAGTTTCGAGTAGACAAGACAGAGGACTTTAAAAAAGGACAAAAGATTGAAATAGGTCAATTTAAACCCGGAGACTTGCTGCGAATTACCGGAATTGCCAAAGGAAAAGGTTTTCAGGGAGTAGTTAAAAGATACGGCTTTAAGGGATCACCGGCTACCCACGGACACAAAGATCAATTACGAATGCCGGGCTCCATAGGGGCCACTGGTCCCCAAAAAGTTTTTAAAGGAACCAGGCTGCCGGGACGGATGGGAGGACATCAGGCCACTATTAAAAATTTAGAAGTATTGGAAGTTGATCCGGAAAAAAGCATAATGACTATTAAAGGAGCCATTCCTGGATCCCGAAACGGCTTGTTGCTAATGCTAAAGACCGGAGCCAGGCCCCAAAAAGCTAAACCAGAAAAAGAGGAAGTTAAAAAAGAAAAGAAAGATAAAGAAGTGAAAAAATAAGATGCCTAAAGATTTATCAGTTAAAATATATTCAGCGGATGGCAAGTCAACCGAGACCGTAAAACTTGACCCCAAAATCTTTAAGGTTGCTATCAAAGAACCCTTGGTTCACCAAGTAGCCGTAGCTCAATTGGCTAACGCTCGTCATCCCTTGGCCCATGCCAAAATAAGATCCGAAGTTCGTGGTGGAGGAAGAAAGCCTTGGCGCCAGAAGGGTACAGGCCGAGCCAGACACGGTTCTATTAGGTCACCAATTTGGCGTGGCGGTGGCGTCACTTTCGGACCGACAAAAAATCGTAATTTTTCTAAAAGAGTAAATAAAGCTGCCAGACAGAAAGCAATTCGCATGGTTTTGACCGACAGACTGTCCAGCAAGGCAATAATAGTCTTGGATAACCTCAAGTTGGCTGATTACAAAACAAAAGATTTACTAAAGATACTCAACAAATTGCCGTCAAAGCAGAAAAGCAACTTAATAATCCTGCCAAAAAGCGACCAGAAAGTATATCGCTCGGCCAGTAATTTAAAAAAGGTGGAAACAATCTTGGCTGACAGTCTCAATGTAGTCAGCTTGCTCAAATACGACTATTTGATAATTATCAAAGACAGTTTAAAAAAGATATCTCAAACTTTTGCCAAATAAATATGAGTTTACTAGATAAATTCAAAAAAAAACCGGCAGGAAAGAAAAAAGCTGATTTGGCGTACAAGAAAAAAGAATCCGACAAGAGACGCAAAGAAAAAGAAAAGCAGGAGAAGAAAAAACAGTTTCAAGCCGTACCGGCTGCCGGAAAAGTTGCTCCCAAGAAAGAAAAAACAGTTACTGATGTATCTGGCAAGAAAGAAAAGGTAACAGCTGCAAAGAAAGTGACCAAAGAAGACACTGGAGACGCCTACAAAATCCTTATCAGACCGATTATTACCGAAAAAATCACAGGTTTGTCAGTTTACAATCAGTACGGCTTTGTAGTGCCGACCTCTACCAATAAAATTGAAGTTAAAAAGGCAATCGAACAAGTTTATGGAGTTAAGCCGACTAAAGTTCGCATGATCAGTGTCAAGGGCAAGTCAGTAAGAACGGGAAAAGTGACCGGGCGAACCAACAATTGGAAAAAAGCAATTATTACGTTAAAACAAGGTGATAAAATCGAAGTTTACGAGACAGTAAAGAGTTAAAAATATGGCAGTTAAGATTTACAAACCAACAACTCCAGCTCGCCGCAAGACATCAGTGGTTGATTATTCACATTTGGATAAAACGAAGCCTCTAAAAAAACTGACTGTCCGCCTAAAACGAAATGCGGGACGCAACGTTCAGGGTAAGATAACCATAAGACATCGAGGCGGCGGAGCTAAAAAAATATATCGCCAGGTTGATTTTAAAAGGGAAAAATATGATCAACCAGCCAAAGTTTTGACCTTAGAATATGATCCCAACAGAACGGCTTTTATTTCTCTGGTGGAGTACAAAGATGGAGAAAGAAGATACGTAATTGCCCCGGACGGTTTGAAAAAAGGAGACGTTATTATTTCATCAAAAAACAAAACTGAGATTAAAATGGGTAATCGAATGCCCCTAAAGCATGTACCGCCAGGATTAAACGTTTACAATATAGAGCTGACACCAGGCCGGGGGGGTGCCATAGTTCGTTCAGCGGGAACGGCTGCCATACTTCAAAGTTTTGATGAAAATTTAGCCTTACTGAAGCTACCCTCGACTGAAATCAGAAAAGTTTCCCAAGAATCGGCTGCTACCCTTGGTCAAGTATCCAATATTGACAAGAAGAACGTCCGTATCGGAAAAGCCGGTCGAATGCGCCATATGGGAGTGAGACCGACAGTACGTGGTAAGGCGATGAATCCGGTTGATCACCCTCATGGTGGTGGAGAGGGGTCACAGCCCATTGGCCTGAAGCACCCCAAAACACCCTGGGGTAAACCGGCCCTTGGCCGAAGGACCAGAAGGAAAGGAAAGATGTCATCTAAACTAATTGTCAAAAGAAGAGCTAAAAGAAGAAGAAAGTAAGATTACTAATAATAAAATAGTATGTCTAGAAGTTTAAAAAAAGGACCATTTGTTGACCCGAAACTGTTGCTGAAGATTTCCAAGCTGCGGGCTGGTGATAACACCGTGATTAAAACCTGGTCAAGAGCTTCTACCATTACCCCCGAAATGGTCGGTTTTACCTTTGGTGTTCACAATGGCAAGGATCACATCCCGGTTTCTGTGGTTGAGAATATGGTTGGCCACAAACTGGGAGAATTTGCAGCGACGCGCAAATTTGTTACCCATGGTGGACGCATGGCTAAAGAAGAGGCTCAGGCAGAAGCTGATGCCAAAAAGCAAGAATTGGCCAAGGCCAAAGAAGAGATAGATGGAAAGGCTAAGGAAGAATAAATAAACTATGGAATTTACGGCAAAACTTAGACATTTGAGAGTTTCCCCTAAAAAGATCAGGTTGGTGATTGATCCAATTCGAGGTCTTGATGTTATTGCCGCCCGCAATAAACTCAATTTCTTCGAGAAAAGAGCAGCCCAACCGGTCTTAAAACTTCTGGAGTCAGCTATTGCCAATGCCAAAAATAATTTTCCGCACCTAGGGATCAAAGTGGAGGAAAATAATCTATATATCAAAGAAGTTGTGGCTAATGAAGGACCTACCCTAAAAAGATGGAGACCACGTGCCTTTGGTCGTGCCACTCCTATCCTAAAAAGATCAACACACATCAATTTGATATTGGCCGAAAGAAAACCCAGTCAAATCAAGAAAACTAAGGCCAAGAAACCGGAACTGGAGCCGATAAAAACCGTGGACGAGATAAAAGAGGGGCAGGATTTGACAAAGAAGGTGAAGCCTGTGAAGGACCAAGAAAAGCCCAGAACTCGCTTCAGTAAATTAACCAATTTTATTAGAAAGACGGGATCCAAATAATATGGGACGTAAAGTAAATCCAAGAATTTTCCGAATCGATGGAACCTACCAGTGTCACTCTCGTTGGTTTTCCCAAAAGCAATACAGTCAATTTTTGGAAGAAGATGTCACAATTCGTAAGCATATTCAAAAAAAACTGAGAAATGGCGGAGTAGCCAGAGTGGATATTGAAAGAGGCAGGGAGAGTATCAAGATAATGATTCACACCAGCAAACCGGGCGTTATCATCGGTCGAGGCGGCGGCGGCATTGAAGAGCTGAAGACTACGATTAAGAAAATCTTTTTTGCCAACCGCAAAATCTCCATCAATATTGTCATCCAGGAAGTATCGAAACCGGAATTATCGGCTGAGCTGGTAAAACAGAATATCATTGACCAATTAGAAAAAAGAATTCCTTTTCGTCGGGCCATAAAAAGGACTATGGCCACGGTAACTTCCTCAGGGGCCAAGGGGGTCAAAGTTGTAGTTTCTGGTCGTTTGAATGGAGCATCCATTGCCCGGTCCGAGCTTTTCGTTGAAGGATCGATTCCCCTGCAGACCCTCCGAGCTGATATTGATTATTCACGTGGAGCGGCCAATACTACCTACGGTTCTGTGGGCGTCAAAGTCTGGATTTATAAAGGAGAAGTATTTAAAAAGGATAAAAAAGACAGTAACCAGAAGGATAAAATATAATTATGTTAATGCCGCGAAAAGTAAAGTATAGGAAGTCATTCAGGGCCAAGGTAAAAGGAAAAGCCACTTCTGGTAATTATTTAAGTTTCGGCTCCTTTGGATTGAAAGCTGTGAACGGCGGTTGGGTAACCGCCAGGCAGATCGAAGCAGCCAGAAGAGCCATGACCAGGTTTATCAAAAGAGGCGGTAAATCTTGGATCCGTATCTTCCCTGATCGGGCTGTTAGCTCTAAGGGGGGAGAAGCCCGTATGGGCGGCGGCAAAGGAGCAGTGGATCACTATGTAGCCGTGGTTAAACCAGGTGCCATTATTTTTGAGATGGAAGGTGTAGAATTTGACCAGGCCAAGGAAGCATTTAAATTAGCCTCTCACAAGTTACCAATCAAGGCCAGATTTATTAGCCGGGGAGAAGAATAATATGAAGATGAAAGAAATCAGAGAAAAAAATGACCCCGAATTGAAAAGGTTGTTACAGAGCCAAAAAGAAAAATTACGTTCCCTGCGCTTTAAGGTTTCCCAAAAACAATTGAAAGACGTCAGACAGCTAAGGGAAGTTAAAAGAGATATGGCTAGATTGAATACGGAAACCAAGAGGCGGCAGCAACAACCAAAGAAGAAACCTAAATAATCAATATAATTATGGAAAAACAAATCAAGCAGAGAAAATTAAAAGGGATAGTAGTTTCTGATAAACCAGATAAAACTATTGTAGTTAAAGTCGATCGAGCAGTCATCCATCCTAAATACCGTAAGCGTTACACCGTTAGCAAAAAATATAAAGCGCACGATGCCAAAAATGAGGCCCAAGAGGGACAATTGGTGGAATTGACTGAATGTCGTCCCATGTCAAAAGATAAGCGATGGAAATTAACCACTATTATTAAGTAATTATGATTCAGGTCGGTACCAGTTTAAAAGTAGCAGACAATACAGGAGCCAAACGCATCCAATGTATCAAAGTTCTTGGTGGCCACAAAAAACGCTATGCCACAATCGGAGATATTATTACCATTTCAGTAAAAGAAGCGGTACCGCGAGCCATGGTAAAAAAAGGTGAAGTTTTGCAGGCAGTCATTGTTAGAACCAGAAAGGAAGTAGGACGTCCTGACGGTACCTATGTCCGTTTTGATGAAAACGCCGGAGTAATAGTCGATCCCAAGAACAAAGAACCGAAGGGAACCAGAATTTTTGGACCGATCGCACGTGAAATAAAAATTAAGGGATTCAATAAAATCGCCTCGCTGGCGCCTGAGGTTTTATAGGGAATAAATGTATGAAGATAAAAAAAGGAGATACAGTAAAAATCGTTCTGGGTAAGGACAGAGGAAAGAAGGGAAAAGTGCTTCAGGTTCTTCCCAAGAGCAATAAATTGAGCATTGAAGGATTGAATCTGCAGATTAGGCACACTCGTCCCAAGAAAGAAGGGGAGAAAGGGCAGCGTATTCAAGTAGCTTCCCCCACTGATATTTCCAATGTAATGCTGGTTTGCCCCAAATGCAATAAACCAACCAGGGTAGGATATAAAATCCTGGCCAATAAGAAGAAACTGCGACTTTGTCGCAAATGTAAACAAGAATTTTAAACTATGTCAGATCTAGCCAAAAAATATAAAGATAAGGTAGTGCCAAAAATCATGGAAGATTTTGAATTAAAAAATATTCATACTGTACCCAGGCTGGACAAAGTAGTTGTTAACGTGGGCATGGGACAAGCACTAACTGACTCTAAGTTTTTAGACGTAGTCAAGGGCACCCTAAGTAGCATTACTGGCCAAAAGCCGATTTTTACCAAGGCCAAGAAATCAATATCAAATTTTAAAATTCGTAGTGGGATGGTAGTAGGAGCCAAAGTAACCTTGAGAGGCAAGAGGATGTATGACTTTGTCGATAAACTGGTAAATATTTCCTTGCCCAGGGTAAGAGATTTTAGAGGACTGTCCATATCCGGTTTTGACGGTAAGGGTAATTACACCCTTGGTATCAAAGAACATATGGTATTTCCTGAAATGAATCCTCATGAAGTGGATAAACTTCACGGCCTGGATATTTCTATAGTGACTACCGCCACCAATGACAAATTGGGTGAAGCCCTGTTGCGATACCTCGGTTTCCCTCTGGAAGTAAAAAATAAATAATTTTCTATCATGCCAAAAAAATCACAGATTGCCAGAGCCAAGAAAAAGCCAAAATACTCGACTAGAGTGGTGCGACGTTGTTGGCGCTGCGGGCGTCGCCGAAGTTATATACGCCAATTCAACCTTTGCCGAATTTGTTTTAGAGAATTGGCCAACAAAGGTGAAATGCCAGGCATAAATAAATCAAGCTGGTAAATTACTAATCACTAATTACTATTTAGAAAAATGACAGATCCGATAGCTGACATGTTAACAAGGATAAGAAACGCTTCTGCCGTCAATAAAGAAGAGGTGGTTATTCCCTTTTCCAAAATGAAATGGGAGATTGCCCAAATATTGGAGAGAGAAGGATTTATTAAAGGGGCAGAAAAAACTAAGGAGGTTAACAGTTTTGGGAGTGAGTTTGACAACATCACGGTTGGTCTCCGTTATTCAGAAATTGACGGGCAGCCATTGGTAAGAAAAATAAAGCGAGTTTCTACTCCGGGTCGTAGAGTCTATAAAAAATACCAAGCGATGCCCCATGTCTTGGGAGGACTGGGGATTGCCATAATCTCAACTTCTGCCGGTATCATGACTAATAAGGAAGCTAAGAAGAAAAAAGTTGGAGGAGAAATAATTTGCGAGGTGTATTAAATCTATATTATTATGTCCAGGATTGGTAAACAACCTATAACTATCACAGAGGGGGTAACCGTAAAAATCGCCGAAGACAAAATGTCGGTCAAAGGCCCCAAGGGAGAGCTATCCTTGGATTTGCATCCCTTGGTGAAAATTGAGGCCAAAGACAAGCAGATAATTCTTTCCGTTAAAAAGCCTCAAGATAAACAGAGCCGGTCTCTATGGGGGACCTACCGAGCGCTTATCGCTAACCAGATAGTGGGTGTCACTGAGGGATTTACCAAGAAGCTGGAAATAAACGGAGTTGGCTACCGGGTAGCTCTGGCCGGAAAAAAGATGACACTGGAAGTTGGCTTTTCTCATTCGGTAGAATACAAATTGCCAGAAGGGATAGAGGGTAAGGTAGAGAAAAATACCATTAGTATCTCTGGCATCGATAAGGCCTTGGTGGGCCAGGTGGCAGCCGAGATAAGAGCTATTAAAAAACCGGAACCCTATAAAGGTAAAGGGATAAAATACGATGATGAGGTAATAAGGAGAAAGGCCGGTAAAGTAGTTAAAACAGGGGCCGACGCAAAATAAAACTTATTACTAATTTCCAATTACTAAATACAAGATATGAAAAATAAGCAGAAAATAAAACAGGCCAAACTCCAGACCAGAAAGAAAAGAGTCAGGGCCAGGGTTATGGGCAGTGGTGATCGTCCACGCCTTAATGTTTATCGTTCCACCAAGCACCTTTTTGTTCAACTGATTAACGATGATAAAGGATTGACCGTAGTTTCTGCCCACGATCGTGAATTAAAAAAAGGCTTAGCCCAAATGGATAAAGCTAAGGAAATCGGTAAACTGATAGCTAAAAAGGCCTTAGTCAAAAGGATTGACCAAGTAGTATTCGACAGAGGTGGTCGACCTTTCCACGGTCGGATCAAAGCAGTAGCCGAAGGAGCCAGAGAAGGCGGTTTAAAATTTTAGTAATAAATAGAATATGCGTAGAAAATTACCAGAAGTAAAAGACCAAGAATTTGAGCAAAAAATTGTCGATTTAGCCCGGGTCACCAGAGTGATGGCCGGCGGCAAACGGATGCGTTTTCGAGCCTGTGTTGTCATCGGGAACGGTAAGGGTAAGGTAGCCTACGGTGTGGCCAAAGGTGCCGATGTTTCTATTTCCATCAATAAAGCCGTTACTCAGGCCAAAAAAGACATCAAGAAGGTTATGATAGTAGATGACACCATTCCTCACGAGGTCAATATAAAATTTAAGGCGGCTCGGCTGATGTTAAGACCAGCCCCGGCCGGTACCGGTGTAATTGCCGGGGGCGCGGTCCGGACCGTGATGGAATTGGCCGGAGTCAAGAATATCGTGACCAAGATGATTGGTTCCAAAAACAAGATCAACAACGTAAAGGCCACTTTCCTCGCTCTAGCCAGCCTGATTGGCAAGGAAAGACTTGAGGAAAGAAAGAAAAAATAGTCATGCCATTAAAACTACACAATTTAAAAACCAACCGACACAAGACCCGCCAAAGACGAGGTCGTGGCAATGCTACAGGTTCCGGAAATTATTCAGGTCGGGGAATGAAAGGTCAGAAATCGCGTTCCGGCGGAAGGCACAAGGGTCGTCATGCAGGTAAGAAATTTCCCGCCTTCATCGCTCAAATTCCTAAAAAAAGAGGATTTAGAAGCATCCATCCCCAAAAGATTGTGGTAAATATTGAAGACATCAATAAAGAGTTTAAATCGGGTGAAACCGTAGACGTTAAAAAGTTGAAAGAAGCGGGATTGATTACCCAAACTCATCCTGGAGTTAAGATATTGGGCCGGGGCAAGATGTCCAAAAAACTTACGGTAACAGCTGATAGTTTTTCAAAATCAGCGTTTGATGCTATAAAGAAAGCAGGTGGAGAGCCGATAATAATTAAGAAGCCAAAGAAAAAATAATGGGTTTAATGCAAAAAGTGTCACAGGTCTGGCGCGTCAAAGATATTCGAAAGCGTATACTTTTTGTATTGGGACTGTTGATAGTTTTTAGAATAGCTGCTCATATCCCGGTGCCCGGAGTTGATGTAGAAGCCTTGAAACAATTTTTTGACAGTAACCAGGTTTTAGGTTTATTGAATCTGTTTTCTGGTGGGGCCATGGCCAACTTTTCCATAGTGATGCTTGGTGTCGCTCCCTACATTACCGCTTCCATTATTTTCCAACTGCTGACCATGATTATCCCCAAACTGGAAGAAATCCAAAGGGATGGAGAGGCAGGCCGAGCCAAGATCAATCAATGGCAGCGTTATCTGACTATTCCTTTAGCTGCTCTGCAGGCCTACAGCATGATAATCATTCTGTCCAAGCAGGGCCAGGGGATTATCAATATTGTTTCTCCGATACAGTGGTTGAGCACTATCATTACAATTACCGCCGGTACTGTATTTCTGATGTGGTTAGGTGAGCTGATTACCGAAAAAAATATCGGCAACGGAATTTCCTTAATTATTTTCGCCGGTATCGTAGCCAGATATCCCACTCAGCTGCAACAGACCATGGCTACTTTTGACGCTACTCAGGTAATTACCTTAATAATCTTTGCCACCATTGCCATTCTGACTATTGCCGGGGTGGTATTGGTTACCCAGGGACAGCGCAATATTCCCGTATCTTATGCCAAGAGAATTAGGGGCAATAGGATGTATGGCGGGGTCTCTACCCATTTACCATTGAAAGTTAACCAAGCCGGCGTCATCCCAATTATTTTTGCCATTTCTATTATTTTGATTCCACCCATGGTGGCGCAATGGCTGGTAAATTCCAATATCACTTGGCTGGCATCTCTGGCCAACACGACAGTCAATCTTTTCAACAACCAAATATTCTATTCGGCTATCTATTTTACTTTTGTTGTCGCTTTTACTTATTTTTACACTGCGGTTGTTTTCCACCCGGATCAGATCTCGGAGAATTTACAGAAACAAGGTGGTTTTGTACCCGGAATCAGACCAGGGCGCAATACAGCCGAGTTTCTCAGCTACACCTCCTCACGCATTCTGCTTACCGGTGCCTTATTCTTGGGCATCATAGCTGTTCTGCCGTATATCATGCAGGCTACGACTAATATCACCACTTTTGCTATTGGCGGTACCAGTTTATTGATTGTAGTTTCCGTGGTTATCGAGACAGTCAAACAGGTAGAATCTCAACTGATCATGCGGGATTACGAAGGATTTTAGTTTAGGAAGTAGGGATTAAAATAACAAATATTAAAAAATGACCGGGGTGTTCCGGTCATTTTAAATTCTGCTGTGTTGTGGAATTAAAGCCTCAGCTTGGTGCGCCAGAGACTAAAGTCTCTAATCCACATAGTTTTTACTAACACCAGAAACTGAAGTCTCCATTCCGCGGAGGTTGTGGGATAGAAGCTTCAGCTTCTTTGCACCAGAGGCTAAAGTGTCTACCCCCGTAATATATTAAAAATGAAAAATCCTTATCATAATCCACCTCATATATATTTAGATGATACTGTATATTTTATTACAGCTAAAACAATTGGGAAAAATAATCATTTTAGTTCTAATAAGAAAAAAGAAATACTGAAAAATAGATTATCGCAAACAGTGAAAGAATTGAAAATAATAATATATGCCTGGGTTATTCTTGATAACCACTATCACTTACTAATTAAAATAAAGAAAAAAAGCGACCTATCAAAGTTGATGCAGCTATTCCATGGAAGAACGTCTTATATATTAAATAAAGTTGATGACAAAAAAGGCAGGCAAGTCTGGTTTAATTATTGGGACCATTGTATTAGAAATGAAAAAGATTTTAATAATCATCTAAATTACATACATTTTAATCCGGTTAAACACGGCTTAGTTAGTAAACCAGGAGATTATAAATATTCGAGTTACGGCCAATATTTGAAGAAGGGTTATTATGAGCGGAAGAGACTAAAGCTCCAATCCACATAGTTTTTACTAACACCAGAGGCTAAAATCTCTATTCCTGGGGCAAACGAGAGACTAAAGTCTCTATCCCGCAGGGGTTTTTGTGCTATAATAATGGAGGCTTGACAGTATACTAATATTAAGATAAAGTATTAGACTAAATATTAAAGAAAAATCATGACTAAAAAGGTAATCATTTTAGCGGTGGTTGGCGTTTTTTGCTTATTTTATAGCGCTGATTCAGCTCGGGCTCCTTATAAACAGGATAGCCCTCAATTATGTACCCAAAGCTCTGAAGTGCTCGGTATTGATCAATCTGATCCTACGCCCAAGATCGGTTCTGCTAACCCGGCCGCTGTTTATTGTACCGAACTTGGCTATAAGCATGATATCATCACCGAAGCTGATTCTAGTCAGCACGCCGATTGCGTTTTCCCTGATAATAGCCGGTGTGATGAATGGTCATTTTACTATGGACAATGCGGGCAGACCCATTCTTATTGCGCCCAAAACGGTTACGATATTATTACCAAACAAGCAAATGATAATCCTTATTCTCAAAAGTACACGGTTTGTACCGAGAATGGCCGAGAGATCGGGGCGGTGGCTGACTTGATGAATCTGGAGGATAAAATTGTAGGAGCCAGTTATAAACCAACGGCTGAAGAGATTTTAGCCTCGAAAGACAGTGGATCCGGAAGTAACAGAGTCCTGCCGGATAGTTTTAACTGGCAAGACTTTTTAGGCCAGAATTTTATGACTCCGGTTAAAGATCAACAGACTTGCCCTCTTTGTTGGGCTTTTTCTGCTATCGGCACTACAGAAGGAATGTATGATATCAGAAATGGTGCTGATTACAATCTGGACATGTCCGAACAACAAATAGCTTCATCCGGCGGAGTCGGCTATTGTGCCGGTTACGGCTGTGTCCCCGGTGGTTCAACTAATGCCTTGAATTATATCAGAGATTATGGTTTGGTCAGTGAAACTTGTTTCCCTTACACCAATAGTGGTTCAACACCCTGCAATCTGTGCAGTGGCTGGGAATCAGAATTGAAGTATATCACTGATAAGAATATTGATATTCCTTCGGATACTGAATCAATAAAGGAGTATATTTTTAATCACGGACCGGTCTCGGTTAATATGGCTTTTGATTTTGGAACTATTCAGTGGGGAGATTATGATGGCAATAATATTTACCGTTGTGATGAAGGAGACCCCGGTTATGACATCAACCACGCGGTGGTCATCTCCGGCTATAATGAGATAGAAGATTATTGGGTAGTCAAGAACAGCTATGGAACATACTGGGGTCAGGGAAACGGAGATGGATACTTCAATGTCGGCTATGGCGAGTGCAACATACAGGGCAGTCCTACCGGGGTAGAGCTGGACCATGAATGCGGAGGTTTTGTCTACACCCAAGCTGATGCCACTTTGAATAAAGATTTAATTGGCTGTTCAAATGGATTGAGCATCATGGCAGATGATATCGCGTTTGATTGCCAAGGCCACAAAATTTCCGGAACCGGATCTGGTGTTGGTATTAATCTTAATGGCAGAACCAATGTGACGATTAATAATTGTGTGATAGAAGGCTTTGACACAGGAATAAATCTGGTCAATTCCGAGAATAATCAGTTCTTTGGCAATATTTTCATGAACAATAATTTCAATGCTTCTGAAGATGCCAGCTCCAATAATAATAACTGGAATGATGTTGATACTGGAAATTATTGGGATGATTATGAAATCAATCCTGGATTGCCATGGGGTTATGAGATTACCGGACCAGGAGATGGCATGGATTACAAATTTTATCTGACAGAAGACAATGTGACAACCTTCAACAACGGTCTACCTTCAGAGCAATTGACTTTTACCGGAGAAGATATTACAAGATATATTGAACTGCCCAAAGATAATCTAGCAATTGGTGGCGATTTTGAGGTGACAGGCATAGTCTCTTACACTGCTAATGATGATGAGTTCCAGGATGATTGGGATAGTGCAGGTGAGTTCTATCTGCCGGCTACTTACGGTCCGGAAAAAGCGGTAGACGGTGATTACGGTACCAAGTCAATTTGTGTTTATGACACTTATTGTGACATATTTGAATATTATGATAGAGATCCCAGTATTACTTCAGCTACCTGGACTTTCAAATATCAGCTTTATTCCGGAGCCGGCGGAGCTAAAGTAGAATGTTGGAATTATGACACTAGTGCTTATGAACAGTTTTATTATTCTAGTCAAACTAATATCCAAACTAAGAGTGCAGCGGTTCCGGCAGCTTGCTTAAGCGGCCCGCAATTGAAAGTGAGAACACCAATGAACGGTTTAGGCGGCGGCGGTTTCCGCTTATTTGAAAGTAAAGTAACCTGGGATGAACCGATGTATCCGACCAATCCGGAGATAGAAGTAGGGACCGATGACAATAATCCAGAATGGTCATACAGTGGAGTATTTGACCAAAGCAATGTAGCCATTGGCGACTTTTCTTATGCTTTGTATCAAGCGCTGAATCACGGGGCTTGTGATTGCACCGGCTGTACTTTAAACGACGATACTTGTTCCATCCCGGTCAAATTCCATTCAGCCACCGGCGGAATCCTGGAGTATTCCAATATTGGAGTAAGTCATGCTTCCCCATTTTTAGACACTGATAGCGATGGAGTGGCTGATGTGAATGATAATTGTCAGGCAACTTATAACCCGGGACAGGAAGACTTTGACGAAGACGGAATCGGTGATGTCTGTGACAACTGCCAAAACGACTACAACCCCGGGCAAGAGGACGGTGATGGTGATCTGATCGGCAACGTCTGCGATAATTGTCCGATTAACTATAACCCCGGCCAAGAAGACGGTGATGGAGATCTTGTTGGTGATGTCTGTGATAATTGTGAGTTTATTAATAACCCCGGCCAAGAAGATGATGACTCGGATGGGATTGGTAACGTTTGTGACAACTGTGTGGAAGATTATAACCCAACCCAGTTAAACTCTGATGCCGATGTCTGGGGTGACGCTTGTGACAATTGCCATTTGGTATACAACCCTGCCCAAGGAGACATTGATACAGACACTGTCGGCGATGCCTGTGATTACGAAGATTATGAATATATTAGGCATTTCTCGGCTGAATATTTGGATACCGGCAATGTCAGTTATGACAATGTAATGGGTGGCGGGCCCTGTAACCAGCCTGGTGGTTGTGAATACACAGACCAAACAACTTCAGTAGCCTTCTGCAATGGACCGAGTTATCCCAACTATTGTAGCTACCAAGGAACCTGCTACGAGGGAAATGGTTCAGTAATCTTAGATATTGACGGCGATGATCGACACGAAGCCATCTGTGTCGGTAAGGGCTGGTGGGACTTAGATTCCGGAACTGAGTTAGGTTATGGTTATACGCCGTTACCGGGCATAGAAGTGTGTGAAATGGGTGGTTATCAGTGGCTACCAGGCGAAACAACCGCTGTGGGTGAATACCTGTGGAGTTACAATAACTTCGGTTGTTGCGGAGATGATGAGGGTGAGTATATTGATGGAATAACCTGCAAGAGTTCGATTAGAAAATCAATTCCGGTCAAACAGCCAATTATCGGCTTATTTCGATAAATACAGCTTTAAAATTACCCGTTGGTTATGATATAGCCGGCGGGTAGTTTTTGTTATGTTTTACGACAATTACCGAACCGCCCCCTTGGCCACTTTGTTGGGTAATAACCCAAAGCCGTTTCCCCCTCCTTATCAAGGAGGGGAGAATGAGTTGGTTCTTTTTGCTGAGTAAGTGTTAGAGGGGAGGTCCGGTATCCTAGAACATATTACAAAGTAATCTAGTTAAACTCGGTCATTTTATTATTTTATGCTATAATAAACGGGTAATTTTTATTGAATAATATAAATGAACACTTTAGGCAATCCTAAACATTTGGTTTTCTTAGGGCCGCCGGGTTCCGGCAAGGGAACTCAGGCCAAGCTTTTGATGGAGCAATGGAAGATGAATTATCTTTCCACCGGTGATATGGTCCGGGATTTTTTGGCCAAAGCCAAAGATGGAGATAATGTTGGTAGCGAGATGAAAGTAAGATATGACAAAGGTATTCCCCAGCCCGATGATTTGATAATTAAGGGTGTAAGGGAAGTGATCAAAAACTGGGATTTGAGAAAGGGTGTCATTTTTGACTCTTTTCCCCTATCCGAGCAGCAGGCCTGGGGATTAGATCTGATTGTTAAGGATTTTATCATGGAAATCCCCATCGTCCTCTACATTGCCATTTCAGAGGAAGAGGCAGTCAACCGACTCTCCAAAAGGAAATATTGTCCTAACTGCAAATCTGTTTTTTACCCCCTATCGCCCAATTATGAAAGTGGTTCTTGTGATAAGTGCAGTACAGTATTAATTTCTCGCTCTGATGATAAACCGGAAGTGGTTAAGAAGCGATATCTGGAATATGTAGGACGCATGGAGGCCTTGAAAAAATTCTATGAACCCAGACTTCGCTGGGTTAATATTGACGGGGAACAGTCTGTCGAGGAAGTACAACAAGAGATAATAAAAAAATTGACCGAGTTTCGAGCCAAAAGAGCATGATCGATATAAAGACCGATAAAGAAATTGCCTTGATGAAAAAGGGAGGGCAAATATTGTCCCTGGTTCTTCATCAAGTAGCCAAAAGTGTCAAACCCGGAATCTCCACCTACGACCTGGATAAAATGGCTTATCAAATGATAAAACAAAGGAAGGCCAAGCCTTCTTTTTTGGGTCATGAAGGTTATCCCGCCTCTCTCTGTGTTTCTATCAATGAAGAATTGGTGCATGGCTTGCCTCATAAAGACCGAATAATAAAGTCAGGAGATATTGTCAGTGTTGATCTGGGGGTTAAATATAAGGGACTTTATACTGATATGGCTCTGACAGTTGCGGTGGGCCAAATAAGTCCGGAAGCTTAAAAAACTGATCAGAGTTACGGCTAAATCATTGGATAAAGCCATTAAGGTATTGCGACCCGGTGTTCATCTGGGTGATGTATCGGCAGCCATTCAGAATTATGTGGAGCAGCAAGGTTTTTCCGTGGTACGCCAGCTGGTGGGTCACGGAGTAGGCAAAAAAGTCCACGAAGATCCCCGGGTGCCCAATTTCGGAAAGAAAGGGGAGGGAGTAATCCTCAAAGAAGGCATGTGCTTGGCTATAGAGCCGATGGTTAATATGGGCGGTGCGGACGTTGCCCTAAAAGGTGATGACTGGACCTATCAATCGGCTGATTCTAGCTTATCAGCCCATTTTGAAAAGAGCATAGCCATTGTCAAAAACGGCTACCTAATTCTGACTTAAGGAATATGGGAAAATATTTAGGAATCGACTACGGTAATAAACATGTCGGTATAGCAATCAGCAACGAAGAAAAAAATTTCGTTTTACCACGAGAAGGAGTGGCTACCAAAGAAATTTTCGATTACCTAAAAAATATTGTGGAAGATGAAGCCATTGAAAAAATCATCGTCGGCCTCCCCATAGGATTAAACGGCCAAGAGACGGCCCAAACCAAGAAGACCAGAGAATTTATAGAGCAGCTTAATTGCCGACTGTCTGTTGAAATTGTAACCGAAGATGAAAGGCTAACCACCGGTGCAGCTAATCGTTTACTGGTGGGGTTAGACAAAAAATCGAAAAAGAAGAAAATTGACCAAAGTGCTGCCGCTTTGATATTACAAGATTATTTGACCAAAAATGCTTAATTATAGTTCCTACATTTTACCTTTTGGCCTGGGAGTAGTTTTTGCAGTTATCTTTACCCTGGTAATCAAGAAAGTTGCTAATCAATGGCAAATTGTCGATCGGCCAGAAACTGACCCAGCCAGAAAGATTCAGGATAAACCAACTCCTCTTTTGGGCGGCCTGGCTATCTATCTAGCCTTTTTAGTTGTGATCTTAATCTACGCCCTGGGCACTGATCGCTTGTTCGGAGGATACTTCTTGCCTAAACATCTGGCGGGTCTTCTCCTGGCCGGTTTCTTTATAATGATTGGTGGCTTTTTGGATGATCGGTTTGACCTTAAGCCCAAAAAGCAAATTATCTGGCCCCTATTGGCTGCTCTATCCATCATTGCGGCCGGCATCGGCATTAGTTACGTTACCAACCCCCTAGGCGGCACCCTATATTTGGATCAGATAAAAATCAAACTTTTTAGTTTGGGAGATACTCCCTACAATTTTATCCTCTGGGCGGATATTTTTGCCCTGTTGTGGTTACTGGGCATGATGTATACCACCAAGTTTTTAGACGGACTGGACGGATTGGTGGCCGGAATCAGCACCATTGGCGCTTTCATAATTTTTCTGCTCAGCCTAAATCAAGAAGTGGCCCAGCCGGAAACCGCCTTGATCAGTATCATATTTGCGGGGGCGGCCCTGGGCTTCTTATTTTTTAATTGGCATAGGGCCAAGATATTTTTAGGCGAAGGAGGGTCACTATTTTGCGGTTTTATGCTGGGAATCCTGGCCATTATTTCCGGGGCCAAGATTGCAACAGCCTTACTGATTGTAGGAATCCCCATTTTAGACGTTATCTGGGTGGTTATCAGGAGACTATTTTTAGAAAGAAAATCACCTTTCTTTGGAGATAGTAAACATTTACATTTTCGTTTATTGGATGCAGGACTAAGCCATCGTGGCGCTGTTTTGCTGCTTTATCTACTGACTATCATGTTCGGGATTTCCGCTCTTATCCTCAAGGGCCAGTGGAAACTATATTCCCTGCTTATCCTGGCTGGGGTGATGATTATTATGGCCATTGTTCTGGTTTTGGCTTATCGGCGCAAGAAAGTTGACCCCGAAACAAATTAAAACCTAGAAGCATATGTACTACACCTATGTATTGCTGAGCTTTAAAGACAAGAAATTCTATATTGGATATACAAATGATATTGTTAAAAGGGTCAGGAACCATAATAAGGGAAAAGTAACGTCGACGAAATACCGTCAGCCTTTAAAGCTAATATATTATGAGGCGTGTTTAAATAAAGATGATGCCATTACCAGAGAAAAATACCTGAAATCCGGAGTGGGAAAACGCTATATAAAGAATAGGCTAAAGAAGTTTCTCGACAAAAATTTGTTTCGGGGTTGACACATCAGGATAATTAAGATAAAATATTGATTACCTAATAATTTAAGGATAAATATGGCAGAAGCAGTAATAAAGACAGGCGGCAAGCAATACCTGGTCAAGAAAGGTGATGTTATTAAGATTGAGAAAATCAACAAAAAAGAGGGAGCTGAAGTAAGCTTTAAAGATGTTTTATTGTTCAGTGACTCCAAAGGAGTGAAGGTCGGAAAACCTAAGGTAGCCGGAGCTAAAGTAACCGGTGAAGTATTGAACCAGGCCAAGGATAAAAAGGTTACAATAATCAAATACAAACGAAAAACCCGTTACAGAAGAAAACAGGGACACCGCCAGTTTTTTACCCAAGTGAAAATCACGGCGGTTAGCTAAAATAAACTAAAAAAGACTCCAGTTTATGTGGGTCTTTTTTGGATTTTGTTTAAACTGGCAAACGCCCCTTTAAGGCATTAGTCAGCGTTATCTCGTCGGCGTATTCAATGGACGAGCCGGTGGGCAATCCTTGGGCCAGCCGGGTTACTTTTACTTCATATTTACCTAATAACTTTATCAGGTACAAAACTGTGGACTCTCCTTCTATGGTAGGATCTAAGGCGATTATAATCTCTTTTATCCCATCTTTGTCTAGGCGATCGGTTAACTGCTTGATTTTTAGGTCTTTGGGACCAATACCTTCCACTGCGTTAATCACTCCGCCCAGGATATGATAGACACCGGTGTATTCCCCGGTTTTTTCAATGGCCAGCACATCAGGACTTTCAGCAACAACACAGATGGTCTGGTGGTCTCTTGATCGGGTGTTGCAGATGGGACAAGGATCAGATTCAGAGTAATTTTGGCAGGAGGAACAGATCTGTATTTTATCTTTGAGATGTTCAACAGCCTGTCCCAGTTTCTCCAGCTCGGCTTTGGGTTGGGATAGTAAATAAAAAACAAACTTCTCAGCCGTTTTCGGACCAATGCCGGGAAGCTTGTTGAATTCATCTATCAATCTTTCGATAGAGGGGGAGTGAGTTGACATAAAATACGAAATTATAATATCGAAATTCGAAACAAATTTAAAATCCTAATATTCAAATTCCAAACACTTATTAATACCAGGTTTAGAATTTAGAATTTTGAACATTGAGATTTATTTAGTATTTAGTATTTCGGATTTCGAATTTACTCAAGTCGTTCCTGGAATATTCATCCCAGAGGAGTATAATTTCTGGGCCATTAGTTGTTTGATTTTCTGCATGCAATCAATATGGGCCTCTTTTAAAGCTTCTTCCAGCTCCGGCTTCTTGTCAGGACTGAGCAGTTCCGGCTCAATGTTAATACTCTGAATGTTCTGATTACCGTTCATTTCAATACTGACCTTATTGGCCGCAGCTACACCGGTAACTGTTTCTTGGGCCAAGGTCGCTTCCAGTTGCTTGGCCTGATCTCGCAGATCTTTTAGTTGTTTAAGTTTATCTAACATACGTATATTGTAGAGCAAATCG
This sequence comes from Patescibacteria group bacterium, assembly GCA_043817315.1. Taxonomy (GTDB): domain Bacteria; phylum Patescibacteriota; class Patescibacteriia; order JBDRGY01; family JBDRGY01; genus JBDRGY01. Next base: position 38,089 of record JBDRGY010000001.1, read on the forward strand.
ATAAAAAAATAAAGAGGATCACTCTTCATTTTTAAGCTTAATATTAGAAATTCGGGGATTCCGGAACATCTTCAAGGGATTTTTCCAGATTTCTAAAGGAAACTCTTTTCTCGTCAAAGAATAAATCAACAATACCAGTGGGGCCATTACGGTGTTTGGCGATATGGATTTGGGCGATACTTTGCTTTTCCGGGGGTAAATCCTTCTTATACATGGCTTCACGGTAGATAAACATGACTACATCAGCGTCTTGTTCAATAGAACCGGATTCACGCAAATCAGCTAATTTGGGGATATTGGAAGGTCTTTGTTCTACGGCCCGAGACAGCTGAGACAAAGCCAAAACAGGTACTTTCAATTCCCGGGCGATCCCCTTAAGAGCTCTGGTAATCTCGGAAACTTCCTGGACACGATTATCGGATCCAGCCCGGCCTTCCATCAGCTGCAAGTAATCGATGATGATCAAGCCCAAATTATGTTCGGCCTGAAGCCGCCTGGCCTTAGTGCGCAATTCCATTATATTAGAGGTGGCTGAATCATCGATATAAATGGGGGCTTCTGAAAGCACTCCCATGGCATGCCCGATTTTGGGGAAATCGTCGTCTTCCGGGCGATCGGAAAGACGACCGGTTCTCATTTTCCACAATTCGACATTAGCTTCTGAGCAGAGTAAACGGTCAACTAATTGTTCTTTGGACATTTCCAGGCTGAATATGCCAACCGGGACTTTTTGTTTGGTAGCTACGTGCCGGGCCATGTCCAGAGCCAGGGTGGTTTTTCCCATTGAGGGGCGGGAAGCTAAAATCACCAGGTCGGAAGCCTGCAAACCAGCCAGTTTATTATCCAGGTCTGAAAAGCCGGTGGGAATCCCTCTGAGCTTGCCGGATTCGCGGTGCAGTTCATCGATCCGATCAAAGGCTTCGGTTAAAACATTTTTGATAGGAATAAAATTTTGTTTGAGGTATTTCTGGGATACTTGAAACAGGGACTGCTCAGCCTTATCCAGCAAAACATCGACTTCGTCAGTTTCCTGATAACCGAAACCTAGAATTTCTGAAGCGGTATGTATTAATCGCCTCAGGGTAGATTTTTTCTGGACCGTATTGGCGTAACTGGCTACATGACTGGCTGTGGGCACTGAATTAGCCAGAGTAGCAAGATAAGTTTTTCCACCGATCTCTTTTAGCTTGCCTTTTTCCTCTAAACGGTTGGAGAGGCTAAGGATATCAATCGGCTCGTGTTTTTCATACAGTTCCACCATGGACTCAAAGATAGCGTTGTGAGTGTCCTTGTAGAAATCACCGGGAAGTATTATATCGGCGATTTTAGTAATGGCGTCTTTATCAATCAATAAAGACCCCAATACCGCCTGTTCGGCTTCAATATTTTGGGGTGGTAGCTTTTCCGTCTGCTCATTTTTGGCCATAGTATTGTTTATGTTAACAGAAAAGCAGATTATAGCAATAGCGTTATCAATAGCTTACCCACAGTGATTTTCCACAAAAAAGTGGATACTTGATTTTCTTGAAAATCCCTGTAAAATACTATATACTTTATAAATACTATGGGTCGTTAGCTCAGTTGGTCCCTCGTTCTTGGTCTCTGACGCACCCTGCGAACTACGGGATCCCGTCCCCGCTTTTAGTGGGAGAGGGATAGAGCGCCATTGATAATGCCCTACGTTTACATATTAAAGAGCCAAAAAGATAGAAACTTATATGTCGGGGCTACTTCTGATGTTAGAAAACGTTTCGATGAACATAATAGGGGGAGAGTGAAATCAACTAGAAATCGAAGGCCACTTGTACTAGTATATAAAGAGGAATATCGAACATTATCAGAAGCCAGAAAGAGGGAGTGGTATTTAAAACATCATCCCACGGGACAGCAATTGAAAAAGAAATTAATCATGGGTCGTTAGCTCAGTTGGTAGAGCGCCAGCCTTTTAAGCTGGGCGTCACAGGTTCGAATCCTGTACGACCCACGGTCCATCTCATACTGCGGCTTCCGCGTGAAAAAACAAGTTTCTCCCGCTGCAGCCTCCGCATGAGTGTACCTTTCCGAAAAATTGCACGCAATTTTTCGGACAGAAGACAGACCCGAACAGGGTTTGTTTTTATTTGGGGTCCAGGGCTTGACAAATTGGACCTATAGGGTAAGATAGCTCAATTGGCTCTTTTTAGTGTTAGTTGTTGGCTGGGTCAAACGTGACCCGAAACGTGTGGCAAAGGAGGTAGCATGAAGCCCGCAGACAGAGTGATGGCCAATGTTCAGGTCAGTGAGATGGGGGAGTTGATCGCCGCAGTGGATGCTCTGGGTCCCTACATCCAGACCTTCCGCATCGACACTTCGGAATCGGCGGCACTGGGGATTCCTCATGCCTTCAACGAGATCCACGAGCGGGGTCGGCAGGTCTTCTTTGACTGCCGCCTGCACGAGGATCCGGGAACCATGGCGGACACTGCCATCGAGCTGGCTCAGGCCAAGATCGCTTTCTTCAGCATCCACGCCTCAGCTGGCATGGCTGCCATGAGGGCGGCCGTGATCAACAAGGGTGACTGCAAGGTCCTGGCAGTGACTGTACCCCCGCACTTCAGCGGGACTGACTGTGAGAGGATCTACGGTGTCTCTCTGAAGACCAAGACTATCCAGCTGGCTCATGAAGCCGAGACAGCAGGAGTGGACGGGCTGGTCTGTTCGGCGGCTCAGATGAAGATCCTTCGAGACAGCGGAGAGTTCGACGATACCTTCATCGTGGTTACTGACATTCTGCCCAGCCCTTCGAGCGAGGAGAAGCGCAGAGGGCTGCTCAGTGCCTACGACGCCATAAGCGGCGGGGCTGATGCCATCGTGGTTAGTCAGCTGACTGCTGATCTCTACGCGGTCGGTGCCGAGGTGACCGAAGCTGGGAGATCGGCCCTGTCCCATCTGATGGGTGCTGTGCAGCTGGGCCTCGGCGAGGTCAGCAAACGAGTCGGGCAGGCGGCTACCGGAGTTGGTAAGGCCAAGGCCAAGGTCGGCCCGGGCGAGGAGTAGCACGACAAGCGGTTTTTGGTAGATATTACCAGAAACCGCTATTTTATTTGTGAAGATCATTTTTTTCTGTTAAAATTAAGATAAATAAACCCATTTTTTTATGCCCAAAACCATTTGGCACAGTTCAACGATAGAAGAAGTCTTGGGAGACGTTAAGTCGGCAAAAACTGGCCTAACTATTAGCGAAGTAAAAAAAAGATTACATCATTTTGGCTATAACGAGCTACCCAAAGAAAAAGGCTTAACTAAACTGACGATTCTACTGGAGCAGTTCAAAAGCTCCTTAATTTATGTTTTGCTGTCAGCTGTTTTTATTACACTTTTGATGAGTCACTTTATTGATGCTGGGGTAATTTTTGCATCCGTTGTTTTAAATGTGATAGTAGGATTTTTTCAGGAGAACAGGGCCTATAACGCCTTGGAGAAATTACGCCAGGTAGTTTCTTATCGAGCTGAGGTGAAACGAGAAGATCACGAGATGGAAATCGCGGTTGAGGAAATAGTACCGGGTGACATTTTAGTACTACGACCAGGGGAGAAAGTACCTGCCGATGCCCGATTAATATCAGCTAAAGATCTGCAAATCAATGAAGCCAGCCTAACTGGTGAATCATATCCAGAAAGTAAGCAAAATAAGAAACTGGTGGGAAAAGTAGATTTAGGTGATCGGAAGAATATGGCATATATGGGAACGGCTGTTACCCGAGGAGTAGGGGAAGCAGTAGTGGTGGCAACCGGTGCCCACACTGAAATTGGCAAAATAGCTTCTTTGATCAAAGAAACCAAAGAAGAACTGACTCCTTTGCAAAAACGTTTACAGAAATTTTCCAAATGGTTGGCCAAGGCAGTTTTATCAATCTCTGCTCTTTTATTTATTATAGGGGTAGTTTCGGGAAGAAATATTGAAGAGATGTTTACTACTTCGGTGGCAGTGGCCGTTTCAGCCATTCCCGAGGGATTGATCGTGGCGGTTACGGTTATCTTAACTATCGGCATGCGCCGCATTTTAAAAGAAAAAGGATTAGTAAAAAAACTGGTAGCTGCTGAAGCCTTGGGGTCAACAACAGTTATTTGTACTGATAAGACCGGAACATTAACTGAAGGCATAATGCACGTTTCAGAGATAATTACTAACAATTATAATTTAGATACTACCAAGAAGAAGTCACCTGATATTTTTAAAAAGGGTCAATCAACATTGATGGCTTTGCATATCGGCATGTTGTGTAATAACGCCTTCGTGGAAAACGAAGAGGAAGATTTAATACAGTGGAAAGTGATTGGGAATCCCACGGAAAGGGCCTTGTTGGTAGCCGGAAATAAACTTGGTTTGCGCAAAAGCGAACTGGAAAAACACTATCCCCGACTCGATGAAATTCCTTTTGATTCGGCCAAGAAATACATGGTAACTCTAAACAAAAAAGACTCTCAGAAGAATTATGTCTTTATGAAGGGAGCTCCGGAGAAAGTGCTGGCCATGTGCAGCCGGATTGACGATGACGGAAAAGTAATTAAATTAACCGAGGAAAAACGTCAACAATTCCTCAAGCGCTTTGAGCAATTAAGCAGCCAGGGGCTGCGCTTGCTGTCTTTTGCCTACAAGGAAGTGTCTGCCGGCATTCACCAATTTGTAGACTTCCAGGAATGGGGAGAGAAATTAATTTTTGTTGGTTTTGTCTCCATCAAGGATCCTTTGCGCCCGGAAACCAAGCAGGCGATTAAAATCTGCCGCAAGGCTGGCCTAAAGCCGATTATGATCACCGGTGACCATAAATTAACCGCTAAGGCCATTGCCTCTGAATTAGGTATTCCAGCTGGCATTCACAATATTATGACCGGCGAAGAGATTATGGAAATCAGCGATAAAGATTTGGTCGCGAGAGTTAAAGATATTACCGTTTATGCCCGGGTTTCCCCGGAAGATAAGTTGCGGATTATTGACGCCTGGCAAGCGCGTGGCGAAGTAGTAGCCATGACTGGCGATGGAATCAATGATGCTCCGGCTCTAAAAGCGGCTGATATCGGAGTAGCTTTGGGTTCGGGTACCGATGTCACCAAAGAAACGGCTGAACTGATTATTTTGGATGACAACTTTAGTACAATTGTTAAAGCGATTGAACAAGGTAGGGTTATTTACGATAATATTAAAAAGGTAATACTATATCTTCTTTCTGATAGCTTTACCGAAATTATTATTATCGTTGGCGGTATTATCCTGGGTTTTCCCTTGCCTTTACTGGCGGCCCAGATTCTTTGGGTTAATATTGTTGATGACGGGCTGCCCAATTTAGCTTTGACAGCCGAACCCGAGGAGCCGGAAATCATGATCGAATCTCCTCAGAGGGTTGAGAAAGGCTTTTTGGACAAAGAAATGAAGGTGCTGATTGGTTTGATAAGCTTTATTACTGGAATTATTATCCTGGGGATTTTTTATTATTTTTGGCAGAAGACAGGCGATATAGTTTTGGCCCGGACAGCCGCTTTTACTGCCCTGGGTATCGATTCCCTACTTTATGTTTTTAGTACCCGGTCAGTCAGACACCCGATCTGGCACAAGAATCCGTTTTCCAATAAGTTGTTGGTTGGGGCGGTATTTATTGGGATTTTCTTACAACTCGCAGCAATTTACACTCCCTTCTTACAAAAGGTATTAAGAACGACCTCATTAAGCTGGCAGCAGTGGCAAATAATTATTCCCCTCACTCTTGTAGTAATATTTTTTATTGAGTTAACCAAGTACATCTTTATTCATAAACGGATTAAAGTTAAGCAAGAATAATAGCATGAACAGCAGTTTAAATAAAAGGATAATCTGGCTTGCCATTGGTTCTTTATTTGTTTTATTGGGCTTGGAGTTTTTCTTGAATTATGACACTACGGATCGCCAGATTGCTTTGGCCATTACCAATTTAGTGACTTTGGCAATTTATCTGTCGATTCATTTATACTGGCAGAAGAAATTTAAAATCGAACTCCCCTGGATTGTTATTTGGTCAGTAGCTATTGGGGTCTGGTTGGATGCCGTCGGCAACTTTGCCCACTATTATGTTGACCTGGCCTGGTATGATGATTTCACCCATGTGGTTGGTACTATGACTGTGGCTGTTGCCCTGTTTGTCATCTTGCGCAGCCTAAACAGAATTGGCCAAATCAAGGTAAGCCGTTTTGTTTTGTCACTGTTTACAGTTTCTTTAAGCGTCATGTTAAGTTCTTTTTATGAAATTACCGAATACTGGGGAGATATGATGTTCAACACCTACCGCATTGGTGACCGTTTTGATACGGCCTCAGATTTGATGTGGAATTTGCTGGGAGCGGTGGTAGTAGTCCTAGTTGCCAATTTGATTAGCAAAAAACAGTCCATTAGAGAAGTTTCTAACAATTATTCTTCGAGCGATATCGAGCGAACGAAGTGAGTCGAGATAGAGTCGAAAAGTTTACATTAAATTTAAAGAAAAGTTCTCGATGCGTCCCGACGATCTCGCGACTTACTCGAACAATGAAGAGAGGTTTACTAACCTTGCTTTTTTATCACAAAAAGCCGGAGGGTTGAGACTTCGGCTTAGTTAGAATAAGTAATATTTTAATCAACAATATCAAAATCCAGGATCAGGGGCAGATGATCGGAAATATCGGTTTCCCTAACTTGAAAATCATTTACCTTTATTTGATCATTGATGAAAATGTAATCTAAGACTCCTTTCTTGGTAGTCTCGGTACCGTGATCAAATTTTGGAATAGTTGAAGTAATCTTATATTCTTTGATCAGGTTGCTAAATTCTTTTTCCATCAAGGCAATGCTCTTGGTGTCCGGCAATAAATTGAAATCGCCGGCGATTATGGTTGGATTTTTTTTTCTTTTAGCAGCCTCAATAATGTATTTACTTTGTTTAATGGTGCGGGGAATATCCTTTTTATCTCTGGTATATAAACCGTGTAAAGTCAGAATCTGTAATGGTTGGCCTGCAACGTCTAATTCAACAATGGCAACTGATCTGGCATGATCATCAGTATGAAAGTTGGTTCTATCAGAACTATCTTCGTATGATTTATGATAATGTTCGTTGGCCGCTCTTTTGATAGGGAACCTGGATATGACTTCATTTCCTTGTTCGATTTTTCCGCCAAAATCACGGCAGACTTTGTTATTTTTGATATCGGCATAAGCAAACCACTGGGGGCCGAAGAAGGAATAGGGTAAACCTGGCCCAATGATTTTCTCTATTTTAGATTTTGATTGGTACATATCAAAAACAGAATCATCAAAATGTCTGATAATTTCCTGGAAAGCCACAATGTCGGGCTGCTCTGATTGAATAAATTCAGCAACTTTTTGGGAGTTATCGATTTTGATAGCGACGTTTAGACTGATAAATTTCATTTATAGCTAACTTAGCCAATAAATTATGCATTTGTTTCAGCTTTATTATACGAGAAAAAGTGAGAATTAGCCAAAATTTGCATAATCTTAGGGTCGGACTATTCTTTTGACGAAACCCAATTATTTTGTTATAATTTGATAAACTATGCCGTATATTTTACTCAAAGACGTTAGCCAGAACACAGAAAAGGAGGTAATTATCAGAGGTTGGGCAAATAATGTCCGTTCTTCCGGCAAAATTTTGTTTATCCAGCTCCGCGATGGAACCGGGGAAGTACAAGCCATAATTAATCAAGCTGATGTTAAATCATCAGCTTTTGATTTGGCCAAGACGATCACTATTGAATCCTCACTGGAATTAACAGGTAAAATTAAGGAAGAACCACGTTCACCCTCTGGCTACGAAATGCTAGTTAGCGATTTAAAAATAATACAAGTGGCCGCAAAATACCCCATAGGCAAGAAAGAGCACGGTCCGGAATTTTTGATGGATAATCGTCATCTGTGGCTGCGTTCTCCCAAACAAGCGGCAATTTTAAAAATTCGTGATGAAGCAATTTTTGCCATGCGGGAGTTTTTTAGAAAAGAAGGGTTTACTTTGACCGATTCGCCGATCTTGACCGCTTCAGCCTGTGAGGGTGGTACTACCTTATTTAAGACGGATTATTTCGGTGAAGATGCCTTCCTGTCGCAATCAGGCCAGTTGTATTTGGAAGCCACGATATATTCTCTGGGACGGGTTTATGATTTTGGCCCGACCTTCCGAGCCGAGAAATCAAAAACCAGAAGGCACCTGATTGAATTTTGGATGTTGGATGCCGAGGCGGCATTCGTAGAGTTTGAAGAAAATTTGGAAATCCAGGAACAGCTGGTTAGTTACGTTGTTAGACAGATATTGATTAACAGGGAAATGGAATTAGAAATTTTGGAACGGGATACCAAGTTACTTCAAAAAGTAAAGCCGCCTTTTCCACGCCTCAAGTACGACGATGCTGTGAAAAATTTAAAAATAAAATGGGGCGAAGATCTGGGAGGAGATGAAGAAACAGAAATTTCTAAGCAGTATGATAAACCAGTTTTTATAACCCACTACCCTGCCAAAGCCAAAGCTTTTTATATGCAGCCTGATCCTGATGACGAAAAATACGTTTTGAATTCAGATTTAATTGCCCCCGAGGGTTACGGCGAAATTAGTGGCGGCTCTGAAAGGATTCATGATTACGACTTGCTCGTCAAGAAATTGAAAGAGTTCAAGTTATCAGCCAAAGAATATCAGTGGTATCTGGATTTGAGGAAGTACGGCTCCGTGCCTCATGCCGGCTTTGGTATCGGCCTGGAACGGACCGTAGCCTGGATTTGCGGCTTACATCACGTCAGAGAAACCATACCATTTGCCAGATTATTAAATAGACTGAGACCATGAGATCGAAAAAATCGGCTAAAACGTGGGATAATCATAAAGGTTTAGCTTCTGCCCTCTCTATCATAGTGCTGGTTGTCTTGTCCGGGGGCATGGGAGCTGGTATTTGGGCCTTTTCCAGGGCTGAAATTGTCAACTTTGGAGAAGGAATAGAAATACAAATAGACGAGTATCAAAGTGTTTTGGTCACTGAGCTGGCCAAATCAGCCAAAAACTACGCCGGTCAGAAAATAGAGGTCGTGGGACTGGTTAAAAGCGGTCAAAACAATACTTGTTTGATTGAGGAATCAGGCCGACAGTTTGAGGTTGAATGTTGGGCTCCAATTAATGAACCACCCCCAGTAAATACCAATGTCCCCTTGGCGCCAACCCGGACCATGAGCTATTACTTTGATAAGAAATGGGTATTAAATGGAGAAGTTGTCCCCAAAGGCAGCGGTTACTATCTTACTGTGGAATCTTATAACGCTTTATAGCTATGCCCCAAAAGAAAAAAAAGATTATCAAGAAACAGATTAAGCCAAGAACAGTTAAGAAGACTGTTAAGAAAAGAACCACCAGGAAAGCGGCGGCCAAGAAAAATTTATTATTGAAAGATTTAATCGGTGGAGCAGTTATAATGGGAATAGGGCTTTTTGTTTTGAATTTGTCGGTCACTCTTTTGGGGAGTACCGGCCCGATTCCCCTGGAAACAAAACAGCCAGTCGTTTTAGGAGACAATCATGTTATGCCTTCGGCGCCATTGATAACCGAGACTGCTACTCCTCCACAATTAGATGAAGTGGCAGAGACAGTGACACCATGTTGCGGGGCCCAGATGCCTCCCGTTGAGGAGGAAAACTTAGTTGAAGAGGCTGATCCTGTTGAATCAGCTATCCAACCAGAGACCCCCGAAGAGCCGGAAGCTGTCGCAGAAAAAATTGCCACCCCAATTCTGGATGCCATGTTTTGTTCTAACTACAGTTTTCATCAATTAGACCTATCCAGCCAAGACCCTTCTCATTCCTCAATTATTCTTAGGGAGAAGGAAAAGAATTCCGCCGTTACTTTAATTGAGGACGTAAGCGTTTTTAAGCAACGGGACGGTTACCATCTGCACCTGTTGACTCAATTGGCTGATAATGGTGATTGTCGCCTGCTATTTTTTACAGAAGTTGATAACCAGCCGAAATCTCCCAAAGAAGGTTTATTCTCCTACGATATCCAGACCGGCGAGTTTAAGGAACTTAATACCTCAGATCGATTTAAAGGATTCAGCAACTTTCAATTTAACGAGGACTTTTCGCACCTAATTGTAGTGCATGACAATCAAGAGCTAGATGATACTGGCAAGACACTAGAAGTAATAAATTTACCTGAAGATACTACCCGAATTATGGTAAAATTAGAGGGAAATGAGACCTTTAACGCTGGTGGTGGATTTGGTGGTTTTTCGGGAAATTTTGGTTGGCAAGACGACCAAAAAACCATCTTTTATTACGTATATGAGGATACTGATGGGCAAGTAGGGTTTATGGAACAAAGAACAGTAGCTTTGGAATAATGGTAGAAGGAGAAGAAAAAAAAAGCAGATTTAACATGTCCGCTGTCTGGTGGGGCCTGGTGGCCATAGTGATAGTGGGGGGATTGGGTACTTATGTTTGGCTCAATTCACTTCGCTACGAGGCCGAAGAAAGAGCTAATGCCAATATTAACATTACGGTCAATATTAATAGTGAACTGGTATCAGATACTGACGGAGATGGTCTGATAGACGTTCGGGAAGAATTTTGGGGGACTGATCCCAGAAACCCGGATAGTGATGGCGACACTTATTCTGACGGTTTTGAGATCGCCAACGGCTATAACCCCAAGGGAGAAGGTAAATTAGAAATCTATAACATCAATAACATCAATGGAACGAACACCAATAATTGAGACAAGCCAACACAAAGAGAAAATAATCAAGCTTTTTGGCTGGGTCAATAATACCCGAAGAATGGGTAAAATTATTTTTGTTGACCTTAGAGACAAAAGTGGTTTAGTACAAGTAGTCTGCGGTCCGGAAATCAAAGGGGCTGATGAGCTGCGCTCGGAATTTGTAGTTGAAATAACCGGCAAAGTAGTGTCGCGATCTGAAAAAAATATCAATACGGATCTAGCCACTGGTCGGATTGAAGTGCAAGCCTCCGGTTTAGTGGTACTGGCCCAAGCCAAGACTCCGCCGTTTGAAATTGCCAAGGAAAGAACAGTAGAAGAAGAAACCAGACTGAAGTACCGCTACCTAGATTTGCGCTTACCGCGAATGAAGAGAAATTTGATTTTGCGGCATAAGGTCAATAAATTTTTCCGAACCTTTTTAGATGACAGAGGATTTACCGAAGTGGAAACTCCCATTCTATCCAATGCCACCCCAGAGGGAGCCAGGGACTACCTGGTACCTTCCCGGATTCAGAAAGGAAATTTCTACGCTTTACCCCAAGCACCGCAACAGTTTAAGCAATTGTTAATGGTGGCGGGCTTGGAAAAATATTATCAGATTGCCCGTTGTTTTCGTGATGAAGATACCCGGGGTGATCGCCAACCGGAATTTACCCAGCTGGATATAGAGCTGAGCTTTGTTACCATGGATGACATTATGAAGCTGACCGAGAAGATGTTTATCGAGCTGGTCAAAGAGGTCTGTCCTGACAAGAAAATCACTTTAACTCCTTTTCCCAGATTATCTTACGCCGATTCCTTAGCCCAATACCAGACCGATAAGCCTGATCTGCGTAAAAACAAGAAGAACGCCAAAGAATTGGCTTTTTGCTGGGTGATTAACCCACCACTATTCGAGTTTTCGGAAAATGAAAAAAAATTAATATCCACTCATCATCCATTTACTGCTCCCATAGAAGACCAGGCCAAGCATTTGGATAAAAAACCGGAAAACGTCTTATCCCAGGCTTACGACATTGTCTTAAACGGCTACGAATTAGGGACCGGCAGTATCAGAATCCACGATTATAAACTGCAGGAAAAGATTTTCAAGATACTGGGTTTGAAGGACAAGGAGATCAAGGCCAAGTTCGGCCACCTGCTGGAAGCGTTTAGTTACGGAGTGCCCCCGCACGGCGGCATCGCCCCGGGCATTGATCGTGTTATGATGATTTTAGCTGAGGAGCCCAATATCAGAGAAGTGATCGCTTTTCCCAAAACTTCTGATGCCAGGGATTTGATGATGGGAGCTCCGGCCGAAATTGACAAAAAACAACTAGGCGAATTAGGAATTGAGATAAAGAAAAAATAATATGGATAATCAAAAAGAAGAGAAAAAGGATATTGTGGGAGAAAAAAAAGAGCCGGGTTTGTTTTACCTTATTATGGTGATTATTTTTAGTGTGGTTGGATACTTTATATTGTATTTTATTCTTTTATATTATGAAGTTGGTGATGCTTGGGGGGCCACAAGTCATCTCCCTGATTCAATTTACAGCCTTAAGGAAATATTAGTCGTCTTGTTTTTGGCATTAACCAGCTATTGGGCTAGCCGAAAACTCTTGCGCCACCGGCTTAGAAATTTTCTAATTATATTTTTTACAACTCTAATACTTCTTTTTGGTCTTATGTTTTTAATGTCGAAATGGTAAAATTATGCGACTTTCAAAATTACAAAAATACATTTTAATCCAGAGCCTGGGTCGCAAGCCCGGTCGTTTTGGCCGTAATGTTTTAAATCGGTTTTACGACAAAGAAAAGAAAAAACCGTCGAAGAAAGACATCCAGAACATCATTACCAAAAGTATAGAAAGAATGATTGATAAAGAGTTATTGATTGGTTACGGCCGGCGGACGCCTCACATGTGGTTTATTGACGAAATTCAGCTGACTGGCAAGGGGAGAAGAGAAGCTAAGAAACTTTTTGGCCAGCAGCAGGCCCTGCCTTTTAAGAAGAGAAAGAAATTAACTTAAACTTAATATAAAACTATGCCAATTCCCAAATCAGTTTTAAGCTACTTAGACCAAAATAAAATAAAATACGATACCGTGGAACACCGCACAGTTTATACCGCCTGGGATTCGGCCCAAACCCAGCATATCAAGCCGGATCAGGTGGTTAAGACTTTAGTGTTGAAATATGATGCCGGCCACTGCTTAGCTTTACTTCAAGCCAACAAAAATATTGACTTTGCTAAATTCAAGAAAGTATTGAACGCCTGGCTGAAGCAAGAAGAACAAAAAGCAGCCAAAAAGGTCAGCCTGGACAAAGAAGCCTGGATGAAAAAGAGTATTGTGGGCAAAGTGGGTGCCACTCCGCCTTTTGGTTCTTTACTGAAAATGCCGGTTTTTATCGATGCCCCCGTTCTCAAGCAAAAAAAGATTCAAGTTAATTCCGGCGATTACGATTTTTCCCTGCAGATTACTGCCAGCGCCTTAATTAAATTAGAAAACCCCATCAAAGGAAACTTCGGAAAGAAAAAATAAAAAATGTATAAAATAAAATTAGAACAGTTTGAAGGACCTCTTGATTTACTGCTGCAGCTGATTGAACAGCAGGAACTGGATATTACCACCATATCTTTATCTACAGTCACTGGTCAGTATTTAGAATATTTAGCCAACACTGAAAGTCTGGCCCCTGAAGAATTAGCCGATTTTTTAGTTGTAGCCGCTAAGCTGCTGTTGATAAAATCTAAAACTCTGTTGCCCCAGCTGGATTGGGAAGATGAAGATGCCGGTTCATTGGAAACCCATCTGAAGATTTATAAGGAATTTCTGGAAGCATCTTATGTAATCCAAAAAACGATACGCCGCCATAAATGGTCCTACACCAGGGAAACTTTGAAAACTTTTAACCTGACGCCGGTTTTTAGCCCGCCCCAGCATTTGACCACTATTGATCTGCGGGACATGTTCATCAGAATCATTAAAGATATTGAGCCTATTGTGGAACTACCGGCCAGTGTGATCAGGAAAACCATTTCCATCAAAGACCGCATTGGCTATATCCAGGGGCTGATCAATGAACGCATTTCCGTCAATTTTTTGGCGGTATTGAAGGGAGCTAAAACTAAAACTGATATCGTAGTTACCTTTTTAGCCCTGCTGGAATTAGTCAAACAAAAGACAGTCGTAGTTACCCAACCGTCAATTTTTTCCGATATAATTATTAAAAGAAATGAACCAAAGGAAGAGCTACATGAGTAAAGCAAAATCAAAAATAGAAAGCCTTCTTTTTATTTCGCACAAACCTCTTTCTGTCCAAAAAATTGCTGAGCTGACCAAGTCCGAGAAAGAAACGGTCAAAAACACTCTAAATGAATTGATGCAGCAGTATCAGGAAGAAGAGCGCGGTTTTCAGATTATGAAAGTTGGTCAATCTTACCAGATGGTTTCGGCTCCGGACAATGGCAAGATTATCAAAGAGTTTCTCAAAGACGAACAGACTGGTGAGATGACCAAACCTTCATTGGAAACTTTGACCATTATCGCTTATCGCGGGCCCATTACCAAGGCCGAGCTGGATATGATCCGAGGAGTTAATTGTAGCTTGATCCTGCGCAATTTGATGATCAAAGGGCTGGTGGAGTCTAAAGAAGACAAATCCAAGATGCAGACAGTCTACGGCATTACCTTTGATTTTATGAGACACCTGGGTATTTCTCAACTGAAGGATTTGCCGGACTACGAAAAATTAAATCAAAATGACAATCTGGACAAACTACTTCATCCGGAAGAAACCGAGGCAGCCAAACAGGAACAATTACAAAGCGAATTAAATAATCAAGAAAGTAACCAAGAACCCGAGCCAGATGATACTGAAAATCCTTCTTAATTTATTTTTCGTTTCCTATCTTTTGGTGCCGGTAGAGTCGACCGACCAGGCTATGGTTGCTACACTTGACGACGCCAACCAAGTAAGTTACCAGGTTACCAGCCATTATTTGCCGGAGATTGGTAATAAATACAAACTACCGGCTAAATTAGGAGACTCTTTAGGCATAAAAGTGTCAGCTGATTCCGTGATTATTATTGATGCCAATTCGGGACAGGTGCTCTGGCAAAAAAACCCAGGACGCAGTCACCCCATTGCCTCATTGACCAAATTAATGACTGCCTACACCTTTTTGGGAGAGAATTACGACTTAGATAAAGTTGTGGAAATTTCCTTAACCCAGAAAGAAGACCCAGAAGAATCCACTTTGAACGTATCCCGAGGAGAGCAGATTACCGTTTATGATCTCTTTTACTCTGCCTTGGTCGGTTCAGCTAACAACGCTACCCGTGAGCTGGCGACTTCTTTGGGCTATACCGAGAGTCAGTTTACGGCTCTGATGAACGAAAAGGCTCAAGGTCTGGGCCTGACTGAAACTAATTTTGTAGATGTGACCGGGATTAGCAAGGGTAATGTTTCTACAGCTTCTGACTACATAAAACTGGTAAGACTGGCCCTCAATAAGGAGCTGATCCAGGACGCTACTACCAAATTAGAGCATCGTTTTACTACAGTTTCTGGTAGCGGCCATAATATTAAAAACAGCAATAAGCTTCTAGAAAGAGATCTAAATATCATTGCCGGAAAAACCGGGTTTATCAACGAGGCCGGTTATTGTCTGGCCTTGAAAGTAGAGGATGACGAAGGAAACGCCATTATCATTTTAAGTTTGGGCAGCGACAGCTCCTCAGCCCGTTTTGCTGAAGTAAAAAGCCTGGCCCAGTGGACTTTCTTAAATTATCAATGGGATTGAATTTAGCCTAAAAATACGATATGTTTAGTGTAGACTACGTCGAATTATTTCGAAGTGTCCCCGAAGGACTGGCCACCTTCTTAATTGCCACCATACCTGTTGCTGAGCTAAGGGTGTCTATCCCAGTGGCCTTGAGCTCCTTTGATATGACCTGGGTCTCGGCCTACTTCTTCTCGGTTCTGGGCAATATTTTTCCCATAATATTTTTACTATGGTGGTTGGAGCCCATTTCTAAGTTTTTGAGCAGGCACTTTAAAATAATGGCCAAATTTTTTAACTGGCTGTTCGATCGAACCAGAAAAAAACACAGCCAGAAGTTTGATAAATGGGGAGCCATTGCCCTGATCACCTTTGTGGCCATCCCCCTACCGATTACCGGAGGTTGGACCGGAGCGGCAGCTGCTTTTGTCTTCGGTATTCCTTTCAAAAAAGCTCTCCCCTGGATTTTTCTGGGAATATTAATTGCTGGAATAATCGTCACCGTAGCCAGTTTAGGATTCATATCAATATTTTAAAATCAAATGAGATCACAACACATCATCGCCAACTGGAAAATGAACAAGGATTTAAAGGAAGCAGAAGTTTTTGCATTAGAGTTGGCGGAAAAGTTAAAAGGCACAGGCAAGGTGAGGGTAATAATTGCTGCGCCCTACATTCATCTGCCCTTCTTGAAAGATAAGGCTAATAAGAAAATCGGTTTGGCGGCCCAGAATCTATATCCCGGAGAGAAAGGTGCTTTCACCGGTGAAATCTCCGGCAATATGTTAAAGCCGTATGTTAGCTATGTCATCCTGGGGCATTCGGAGCGCCGCTCTCTTTTTGGTGACAACGATCAGCTAGTTAATGAAAAAATTCAATCGGCTCTGTTCTTTAACTTGCGACCAATTATCTGCCTTGGTGAAACAACCGAACAAAAGGAAAACGGTCAAACCAAGCAAGTACTTAATGACCAGCTGTCCGTTTGTTTAAAAGGCCTAAAGGCCGACGAGGTAGCCAAATGCATTTTGGTCTATGAACCGATTTGGGCCATTAGTTCTTCACCGGGCGCAACTGGACAAGGTGATAATCCGGAAAATGCCCAAGTGATGCATAAACTCATTCGACATTTTATTGAAGAGAAATTCGGGAAAGAATTAGCTGACAAAATTCCAATAATCTATGGTGGTTCCGTCAATCCCCAAAACGCCTCAGACCTTCTGGCCATGCCCGATATTGACGGGGGGTTGGTAGGCAAAGCCAGTTTGCCAGTTAACAGTTTTTTTGAGATAATAGAGATAGCAGCCAAACAATAATAACTTATGTTAGTTTCTACAAAAGACATCTTACAGAAAGCCTTAAAAGAAAAATATGCAGTTGGGGCTTTTGATATTTACAACATGGAAGTGGCTTTGGCGGTGGCTCGGGCTGCTGTAGAAATGAAGTCACCAGTTATCATGTTGGTTTCCGAAACCACTCTAAAATACGCCGGGATAAAATCAATCGTCCATATAGTTTCCACTATTGCTAAAAATGACGCTTTATCCGTTCCAGTGGCTTTACATCTGGATCATGGTAAATCCTTTAAATCAGTAGTGGAATGTATCAAGGCTGGATTTACCTCTATTCATATTGATGCTTCTGATTTACCGATTGATGAAAACGTGTTGATAACTAAACAATCAGTAGATTATGCGCACAAAAACGGAGTCTGGGCCCAAGGCGAATTGGGGACACTCAAAGGAGAACATAGAGTCGGTGGAAAATTTGAAGGAGAAATACCCAAAACTGATCCCACTCAAGTGAAGGAATTTATCAAAAAAACTGGGGTTGATATGCTGGCAGTTGCAGTTGGACCGACTCATGGTATATATTCCAACGAGCGAGTTGATTTTGAACTACTGAAAAAAGTAAAACAAAAAGCTGGACAAACTCCTTTGGTTCTCCACGGTTCATCTGGCGTACCGGAAAATGAAATAAAAGAATCAATTAAATATGGAATTGCTAAGATTAACGTGGGTACAATTATTAGAAAAACATTTACTGACAGTTTAGTGGATACAATCAAGAATAAAGACAAAGATATGATAGACGTCAGAAAGATAATGCAGCCCTCTATCGATGCTGTTCAGGCCGTAGTCAAACACAAAATTGAAATTTTTGGCAGCGCCGGCAAAGCTTAACCATTAAATAAATATAATATGATCAAAGTAGCCATTAACGGATTCGGTCGCATCGGCCGTCCTGCCCTCAAAATAGCCTTAACCAAATCAGATTTGGAAGTGGTAGCCATAAACGATTTAACCGATGTGGAAACGTTGGCTCATCTGCTTAAGTACGATTCCAGTTATGGCATCTACCCCCAAGAAGTTACCACTACAGACAATTCTATCAAAATTGGCGATAAAGAAATTAAGATTGTTTCAGAGAAAGAGCCCGATAAATTACCCTGGAAGGATATGGGGGTTGATATCGTTATTGAATCAACCGGTCTTTTTACCAAGGAAGAGGATGCTTCCAAGCACCTAGAAGCTGGTGCCAAGAAGGTAATCATCTCTGCCAATGCCAAATCAGACTCGATACCTTATCTGGTGATGGGAGTCAACCAAGAAAACTATGATCCCAAGAATAACGATATTGTCTGCAACTGTTCCTGCACCAGTAATTGTCTGGCCAATATTGCCAAAGTTTTAAACGATACTTTGGGCATTGAGAAGGGTTTAATGAGTACGGTGCATAGCATAACCAATACTCAGAGGATATTGGATCTGCCACACAAAAGCTTAAGGGAAGCCAGATCAGCCAGCCAGAATATAATTCCTACCGAAACCGGAGCGGCCAAATCAATCGGCAAACTGGTTCCGGAGTTGGATGGTATCATGCACGGCATGGCTTTCCGAGTACCCACCCCGGTGGTTTCTGTTGTGGACCTGGTAGCTTTGGTCAAAAAAGAAACCACCAAAGAGGAAGTTGATAAAATTTATATCGAAGCCGCCAGATCGGATGGCCTCAAGGGAATTTTGGGCGTCAGCTTGGAACCATTGGTTTCTATGGACTATAAAGGTAGCCCCTATTCAGCAGTTGTCGATCTGCCCCTCACTTTAGTAGTCAGCGGTAATTTGGTAAAAGTAGTGGCTTGGTACGATAACGAATGGGGTTATGCCAACCGCTTGGTGGAACTAACCGAATATATAGGAAAGAAATTATAAAATAAATAATTTTGGGAGAAAAAGCGTATGTTCAAGCTAAACCACAAACTGCTAGCCAATTCATTCTTTTGGTTTGCAGTCACTTGCGCCATCTTTGGCATCGCCACCCAATATTCAGACAAGATCTGGATTGCTCCGGGCAGTTTCTATTTGGAATTAGCCATTATCTCCATGCTTGGCGGTATCTTTGTCGCCTTGAAGGAAAAGTACTTGTAATCAAATAAAAACAAAAACAGTCAAAAACTGAAATTTTGGGTACCTGCTCAAAACTCAGTTTTTGTTTTTAAAGAGGCCCTATCGTCCCCGCCTACGTACACTGCGGCGGGTAGGTAGTGGTTAGGACCCCACAACTATTCGCCTGCGGCTCAAGTGCGGGGCAAGCATCAGGTTCAATATAATTAGTAATATGCCGCGTTCGTCTAGTGGCTAGGACGCTAGGTTCTCATCCTAGTAACACGGGTTCGATTCCCGTACGCGGTACCAGAAATTCCGAAATTTAAATTGAGTATAAATGAGTCGAGCTTATCCGATCAGCCGTTATTTTCTCTACTACCCGTTTCTGTGGAGAGTGAATGAAGTCAGGGGAATTGACAATCTGCCCAAGACAGGTCCTTTTATTTTGGCTGCCAACCACGTTAGCTACTGGGACCCTTTTTTTATTGTTATTCTGATCGTCAAACATCTAAATCGTAAAATCCACTTTATTGCTAATCCCCGAATTTGGAATTGGCCGGGACGAAAGATAACCGCTGCTTATTCTGGCACTATCCATCTTGATTTATCTGACAAGGGAAAGGTGCTGGAACCTGCCTTGGCAGTTTTAAAGAAAAATGGGATTATCGGCATCTTTCCGGAAGGACATCAGCATCAGGGAACCAGTTTGGGTAAAGCGCGAACCGGATTGGCTCGCCTGGCCTTAGCCTCCCGAGTGCCTGTTATCCCGGTCGGCTGTTACGGGTTTGAGACACCATCATTATGGCTAAAAATAAAAAAATTACTACGCAAAAAAGAACCGGTAGAAATATATTTTGGCGAACCAATCAATCTAGATCAATATTACAACCAACCAGTCGATAAAATGCTATTGGACAAGATTTCTAATCAGGTAATGCAAGCCATCGCTCAGTTGTCCAATAAATCCTACCCTTTCGTTGCCTGATTTGGGGCAATCAGTTATCCTAAAAATGTTATGCGTATAGCAATAATCACCCAATTATATTATCCAGTATTAGGCGGTATTACCGAACATGTTTATTATACCTATCAAGAGTTAACTAAGCTGGGCCACCAGGTGACCATAATCACTTCCCATTTCATGGGGAGGAATTATGATAGGGGAGCGGACGTCATCAGGATAGGTTATGACATTCCTGTTCCCATTCCCATGAACGGTTCTTTCCCGGAGTTCAATCTAGGCAAAGACGTTCCCAAAGAATTGAATAAGATTACCCGCCAGAAAAAATTTGACTTGATCCACATTCATAGCCCCCTAACCCCGCTGCTACCCTTTATCGCTTTAAAAACCATAAAAGGTATTCCTAAGGTGGGCACCTTTCACACTTTCGGTCGTGACACCATGCTGTACCAGGTTTTTAAATATCCGCTGAAGACTTTTACTAAAGAGTTGGACGGACGCATTGCCGTTTCCCCTGCAGCCAAAAAATACATATCCAAAAATTTTCCGGGGAACTATGTAATCATTTCCAACGGAGTGGATACGGTTCGCTTCAACCCCCATAATCCCGAGATCGCTGATTACGACGATGATAAATTCAATATTCTTTTCGTGGGACGGATGGACCCCAGAAAAGGATTGCGTCATTTACTGCTGGCCTTTCCCTATGTAAAAAAACAAATTAAGAATGCCAGGTTGATCATCGTGGGTGGTGGCCATCTCAAGGCCTACTATAAAAGTTTTGTGACTCAAGAACACAAAAACGATATCATCTTTGAGGGGTATGCTCCTTATGATGATTTACCTAAGTATTACCGGACAGCTGACATCTACTGCTCCCCGGCTACCGGGGGAGAGAGTTTCGGTATTGTTTTGATTGAGGCTATGGCTTCCGGTACCCCAATTGTGGCTTCTGACATTGATGGCTATCGCGACGTCTTAAGCGACGGCCAAGAGGGGCTGTTGACCAAAAATAAAGATAGTAAGGATCTGGCAGCAAAGATTATCAAATTGGCCAAGAACAAAAAGCTCAGAGAACAGATGGGACAAAATGGGGTAAAAACCTCGCAGAAATATGGCTGGCCCAAGGTTACTAAACAAATAGAGGGTTATTATAAAGAAGTTTTAGCCAATTATCGTAAGAAGTAGATAATAAACGGTACAAGGGGAGTCTTGTAGTACTTGACACCCTTTTTTAGTATTGATATGATGATTTTAGCACTCTCTACATAAGAGTGCTAATGGGAGAATCTAACTATGGATGACCGAAAAAAGGCCATTTTAAGCGAAATTTTAGAGGAGTATATCAAGTCAGCCAAACCGATTGGCTCCAAAGCTATTGTGGATAAATACTACAATGATCTGAGTTCGGCTACTATTCGTAATGAAATGAAGACTTTGGAAAAAGAAGGGTTTATTACCCATCCTCATACTTCAGCCGGCCGTATTCCCACAGAAAAAGGTTACCAGTTTTATATCGACAATTTCTTGAAGGAGAAGGAAGTCGCCAAGTCAGACCGGGAATTTATCCAGGGAACTATCAGTCACTTTAAGAATTACGAACCGGATTTAGCTAAAAACCTGGCCAAGGCAATTTCCCACCTTTCTGACGAGACGGTCTTTGTGGCTTTTTCAGAAAATGACTTTTTCTACACCGGAATTTCCAATATCTTTAAAAAGCCGGAATTTGCCGATTTGCAATTAGTTTATAATATCTCAGAAATAATTGATCACATGGACGAAGTCTTAAACGAACTGTTTACAGAAATAGATCAGGGGACGATCCTGTTAGGCCAGCAAAATCCTTTTGGCGATTTTTGTTCCTCAGTGATTACCAAATACCACAACGAATCACAAAGCGGGTTACTGGGAATCTTAGGCCCTTTGCGTATGGACTACAATCGTAATAGACAACTGGTTAATTACGCTGAAAAATTATTAAGTTCATAAAATGATAGAAACCAATAAAACTTCTCGACAAAGCTCGAAGCAAGAAGAAGAAAAACACCCGGAAGAAATCGAGATTCTAAAAACCAAGATGGCAGAATATCTGGATGGCTGGAAACGTGCCAAGGCTGATTATCTTAATCAGAAGAAAGAGACAGAAGCTCAACTCAAAGATACGGTTATGTTTGCCAACGCCAGCCTTATCTTTGAACTGTTGCCGGTGATGGACAATTTTGATCGAGCTATGTCTCATGTCGCCAAGAAGGACAAAGACACCGATTGGGTTAAAGGTGTGGTTCAGATTCAGAAACAGCTGGAAGATATTTTGAAAATTGAAGGTGTTGAAAGAATCAAGACCGTTGGAGAAAAATTTAACCCGGAAGTTCATGAAGCCATTACCATGGAAGACAAAAAAGAAGAAGAATCAGGAATAATTTCGGAAGAAATGGAAGCCGGGTATAAATTGAATGAAAAAGTGCTACGACCGGCCAAGGTCAAAGTTATTAAATAATTGATAAGGAGACGATACTATGTCAATTGTCAGATGGAGACCATTAATTCAACCGGATGAATTCGGCAGTATGTTTGAGGATTTTATGCCGCAGAGAGGTAATTTTATCCCAGCCCTGGACGTTTATCAAGACAAAAACAACGTAATAGTGGAAACCCCGTTAGTGGGGATAGACCCCGACAAAATCAATATTTCCGTGGAAAATGATGTTTTGACCATAGAGGGTAATACCGAAAAGAAAACCGAAGTTGATGATAAAAAGTATTACCGTAAGGAAATAAGGACAGGTTCATTTCACCGAGCCGTGGCTTTGCCTACAGCAGTTAACGGAGAAAAGGCTGAAGCCTCTTATGCTGAAGGAGTGTTGAAAATAGTGATTCCCAAAGAGGAAAGAGCTAAGAAGAAAACGATCAAAGTTCAAGTAAAAGGCAAGAAATAAGTTTTTTGAAATAAAAAAGGCCCGCGAAGCGTCGGGGCCTTGACCCAGAATACGCTGAGTCTTTTGGAGCAAAAAGGACAAAGACGATCAGGGAGATACTGAAGAGAATCATGACGATACCGGCCATCTGGGGTATGGTTATCACATCCCAAGTGGGATTGTGCCGCCGCCACATCCAGACACCGATCAAGCCGGTGACTATAAAGATGCCGAGGAAGACTGTCTCTATAGGTTCCATAATTACCTCACAGACTGATGGTTATGATACCGATGATAAAAGCCATGAAAATGGCGTAGAGGACAACCGCTACCAGGCCGTCTATCAGATTAGAGAAGGCTACGGCCAGGCCACCGAAGATAACCACGCCCATGAAGGAAAGAAAGGCGCCTGTTCCCAGAGCAAGCTTTCCCAAGATGATTCCCATAGTTTCACCCCCTTGTTGAAAAGAACATTTAGGTAATTAAGTTACTTTATTAAATATTAAGTATTTTGTCAACCACGCCCAAATTTTTTAAGAAATTTAGTCGGGTAAATAATATGAACAATAAATTAAAAATTCAATCTGATTGTCCCTTTTGCGGGTCAGAATACGATATGCAGTCTTTGCACGTTCTTGAAGAAAGAGGCAGCGGATTCTTAGCTCATCTCAAATGTATGAACTGTCACGGTGCCGTGGTTACCTTAGTTTCCATGAGTCCGCTGGGCGGTCTGCTGGTAACCGGAGTAGCTACTGACTTGCAGGAGAGCGAGGTTCTGGGATTTGAAAAAGGGGAAGAGGTTAGTTATGACGACGTAATAAATATTCACGGGCTTTTAGAAAATAACGGGGAGTTGTTTATTGATGTGAATTAATGAAAGAAAAAACGTACTACGTTTACATGTTATCTAATAAAAGGAAGAATGTTCTTTACACGGGAATTACTGGAAATTTGGAAGGAAGAGTTAGAGAGCACAAGAATAAGTTAGTTATGGGGTTTACCAGTAAGTATAATGTTGATCTATTGGTGTATTACGAGGAATATAATGATGTTTATGATGCGATTGCAAGGGAAAAGCAGATAAAGGGATGGTTGCGTAGCAAAAAGGATCAATTGATTAATAAACTAAATCCTAAATGGAAAGATTTGAGCGAAGGATAAAATATATAGTATTGTCATTCTGAATAAAGTGAAGAATCTCGATAAGTAACGAGATCCTTCGCTCCTCTCAGGATGACAGTTGAGGAAATGATTAATAACAAATTAATTAATAAAAAGGAGATAAAAAAATGGCAAAAATTCTAGGAATCGATCTGGGAACTACCAATTCCGCTATGGCGGTAATCGAAGGAGGCGAGCCTAAAGTGTTGGAAAACGCTGAAGGTAATCGCACCACTCCTTCTATGGTAGCCATCAACAAAGAGGGGGAAAGACTGGTTGGTTTGTTAGCTAAACGACAAGCAGTTACCAACCCGGCCAATACTTTATTTTCCATCAAGAGGCTAATCGGCCGCCGCGCCGACGACCCGGAAGTGAAAAAGGACATGGAAACCATGCCTTATAAAATCATCGAATCTGGAACTGGTGTTAAGGTCAAGATGGGGGATAAAGAGCATTCACCGCAAGAAGTGGCCGCTATGATTCTGCAGAAGCTGAAAGCGGATGCTGAAGCTAAAATCGGAGAAAAGATCGAAGAAGCGGTGATTACTGTTCCTGCTTACTTTGACGATTCACAAAGACAGGCCACCAAAGACGCCGGAGAAATTGCCGGCTTCAAGGTGAGAAGGATAATCAATGAACCGACTGCGGCTGCGCTGGCATACGGTTTTGAGAAGAAAAAGGACCAGCAGATTGCCGTTTACGACTTCGGTGGCGGTACCTTTGATATTTCTATTCTGGATGTGGCTAAAGATACCGTGGAAGTAAAATCCACCAACGGTGATACTCACCTGGGGGGTGATGACCTGGACAAACGGGTGATTGACTGGATTGTAGAGGAATTCAAGAAAGAACAAGGTATTGATTTAGGTAAAGACCAAATGGCCCTACAGCGGCTGAAAGAAGCGGCCGAAAAAGCCAAAGTGGAATTATCGACTGCCAAAGAAACAGAAATCAACCAACCGTTTATAACGACAGATTCTGCCGGACCCAAACACTTAACTCTAAAATTAACCAGAGCTAAACTGGAAGATTTGGTTAAGGATCTAGTAGAGGGCACCAAAGAACCGATGCAAAAGGCACTGGATGACGCCGGACTGAAAACTACCGATATCGAGGAAGTTATCCTAGTTGGCGGCCAAACCAGAATGCCCTATATCCAGAAATTCGTTGAGGATTTCTTCGGTAAAAAGCCCAATGTGTCAGTTAATCCTGATGAAGTAGTAGCTTCTGGTGCCGCTATTCAGGCCGGAGTGCTGCAAGGAGATGTTAAAGACGTATTATTGCTGGATGTTACTCCGTTAACTCTAGGCATTGAAACCCTAGGTCAAGTGGCCACACCGTTAATCACCCGCAACACCACTATTCCAACAAGCAAATCACAGATCTTCTCTACGGCGGCTGATAACCAAACTACTGTAGAAATCCACGTCTTGCAGGGAGAGAGGCCTATGGCCCCGGATAACAAAACGTTAGGCAGGTTTATGTTAGACGGTATCCCACCGGCTCCTCGAGGAGTACCACAGGTTGAAGTCAGCTTTGATATTGATGCTAACGGTATTGTTAACGTTAAAGCCAAAGATAAAGCGACCGGTAAAGAACAGTCCATCACGATTACCGCTTCTTCCGGTTTATCCAAAGAGGAAGTGGAGAAAATGAAAAAGGACGCGGAAGTCCACGCCGATGAAGATAAGGCCAAGAAAGAAATGATTGACCAGAAGAATCTGTCCGAGAATCTGATTTTCACCGCTGAAAAAGCACTGAAAGACGCTGGAGATAAAGTAAAGAAAGAAGACCAGAAGACTATTGAAGAGAAAATCAAATCCTTGAAAGATATTAAAGACAAAGACGACAAGGATGCCATCAAGAAAGCGTATGACGAACTGTCAACTGAAATTCAGAAGATAGGGCAAGCCATGTATGCGGATCAGAAGGGAGCAGAAGGCGCTCAACCCGGATCAGGTGCACAACCTGGTCAGGAACAACCGAATCAAGGAGAAGCCTCCACCCAAGGCAGATCAGCCTCCGGCGGAAAGGAAGGAACGGTTGAAGGGGAGTACGAGGAAGTTGATAAGGATAAAAAGGACGAGAAGAAATAATGTTTAAATTACCACCCCGCCGCAAGGCGGGGTGGCTTACTTAATGAACGTGGTATATAAAAATATGAATTGGAAAAGATTTTTTAAGCCAACTATTTGGACATTATTACTTACCATTGTAATTTTCGCTGGATTTTACGAGTTAATCTTGTCTTATGGTACTGGACTACATGTTGATTGTTTTGAATGGCACGAAGGGTGTGGATATCATCCGCCAAGGTTTGATTTGGGGATTGGCTTTAAAGGCATGCTAGTATTAGCTTACTTCTTATCCTATTTGATCTCTTGTTTGTTGTTATATTTTATTAAGAGAGAGAAAAAGTAATAAATGAAAAAGTCAGAACGTTTCTTGGCTAAAGCCAAGCAGGAGGGCTATGATATTCCTCAAAAGTACCTGACCAAGTATAAACTGCCCAAGTATCAGGATTTCATTATTTTGGGCAAATGTTGGCGAGCGCTCAAGAAAAAGAAGTTGTCTAAGGAGGATCGGCAGCAGGTGCGCTTTATTATGACTCAACTGCTAGCCAAATGGCGGCCGCCGTTGGAGAAAGAGATAGATAGGATTTTGAGAAAATAAGAGATTCGTAATTGGATATTCGTAATTCGGGGGATTTTTTTGTTGGAAAAAGAAGAACCCCTGCACCACGATGTGATGCAGGGGGTGCCCGAGATGGGCAAGGTGCGGATAGGAGTTACATGATAGGTCCGGAGATTTCTCCCATTCTATGCATCTCCTTGATCAGCTTGAAGAGCAGGAGCAGAGTATGAGAGGTAGCTTGGTCTACCTCTTCAGGGCTGGGTTCGCTGCCCTTTTCTTGGTGCAGGTTCTGGCGGACAGCATCCTCGATCCCGATGCGAGCCAGGTCAGCCCTTTCTTCTTCGCTGAGATTGAGAGTAGGATCCTTCAGAATCCTACTCATCTTGGTCATCGGTTTGCTGGCCATTATTGACTCCTCTTTTCTCCAGCCAAAGCTGGGAAACCGTTAGTGGCTACCTCCCAACGAAAATAGGCTGACTCAATCAATTACCAGAGAACCCGGCAAGAAGATGCGCGAGTTCGGGTGGCCCTCGATCGTGCCGTCGGGTGTTATCTTAACAGTATTAGTGCCGTCCACAAATTGGCACCCGCCGCTGGCAAAGGCTACAACTATTTGCGGCTTCATCAGCCTGCAGCTTGTCATTACGTCATTGCCTATTCCCGATATGCAGATTATATCTGCCTTGCTGATCGCCTCGGCCCAGTTCATCTCATCTCCTGTGTGTTTACCATGTTTCGAAGCAGCGGTGAAACTGCACCCGTTCTTGCAGCTCGATCCAGGCTCGTATTGGTGCCCGGTCCACCTGAACCCAGACCTGGCTTTTTATGTACCAGGTATCCTCGTTAACATCGAATCTCCCGTCCTTTTCCCGGTAAAGACGGCCTTGGTAATCCATCAGGAAACGAACTGAACCATCTTGGTCATTGACCATGGTCAGGATAGCCCCCTCTTTGACCAATTCAACGGCCTCGGGTTTTCCTTCCCAGGTCCCGCCATTCTTTAAGTCGTTGATGCGAAAGGGCTGTTCCGTATTGGCCAGACTGGCGATACTCATGGTGGCTCTCCTCTAAGGTGATTGAATGAAACGAACGGTTATTTATCATATTAGAAACCACTAATTCAGTCAAACAAAAAATCCCTGCACCACGTAGGTGATGCAGGGCATAGAGTTAGCAAAGAACAGTTGAAGTCAACTTTGAGGTTGACCTCTTCTCTGGCGAATCTGCTGGCCGCCTTTGATGTCTTCCTGGATCTCCAATTGCTGGTTTCTGTCGTGGACGTTGATGCCGTTGTCGTCAATGGTCACCGTGCCTGGCCGGGTTCCATGGATGACCACAGCCAGTCCGTCCCGGTATTCCTTGCAGTCAGCAATCTGACCTTTGAGGATGATCTTGGGTGCAGAGGTTCCCTTATCACCGGTGACTGACTGGGTCTTATCTACCAGTCGGGCAGACTGACCGAGTAAAACCTGACGATCGATCATTAGCGTGCTCCTTTCAGACCTGACAGGCTCGAGCCGGGGGATAGACCCAGCTGTTACCCTGAAACTGGGTGACCAAGGGCACTTCTATCACGAAGCCCTCGTCCTCTTCACTATCGATAACCTGAGCGAAGCAATCATGAAAAGCCCCAGCGGTCGGCTTGATCGTTCCGTCAGTTCGGATCATCACTATGTGTTCCGGACCCTCGGAATTATCTTCATGGACGGTGACCAGGGTAATAACCACGATGTCAGGATCGCGCTCCGAAATGATCGGCCCTTCGACTCTGCCTTGACGGATGACCTTTCCTGAACTGGCCTTGACGATCTGCAGGCCGTGGCAATCACGCAGCACGCTTTGCAGGAATTCGACGGGCAGGTGACGCCTTTCGGTAATCGGTAACCAGGTGCCATCTTCACCGATACGACGCTCGATCCGTATCTCGGGGATAGCCGAGTAGAACCCATCTGGTGTCACGGTAATTATTCGGGGTTCGATGTCGTTGGGTCCCATCATCTTGATGTCCACTGGTCCCTTGGTATCTGACTGAGGGGTTATTTCTTCAACGGATCCCTCAAAAAGGACTGCCCCATCCCGGTCAATCCGTGGATCTACTGCCCTGACCTGATCGTAATCAGCTAGCAAAACAGCCATTGACCGATTCTCCTTATGGACTGCTGGGCCGATAGTAACCCACTGGAATGAGAAAAACTGGCTCTATCTTATTAAAAACTAGAAGTTTAGTCAAGAAAAAAAGCCCTGCAATTTGCAGAGCTTGGGGAATGAGTCCTAGATTAGTCCTCATCTCGATCAGTGTCGATGAAGAGAACCTGTTGCCACTCCAACCAGTCATCAGAGTCTGACTTCCGAAACTGTACTACAGCATTACCAGGTTGGTTGGCCAAGGAACCGTCCACGGTTCTGACAAGCAGACGCCTATCATTACCGCCTAGGTTGAGAAAATCTCCAGTACGGTAATGATCAAGGTAGCCGAAAGAAAGCCCATGTGGGACCTGCTGGTCGGCATTCCAGATACGGATAGACCAGCCAACTTGTACTACTTCATTGTGGTGAGCTTCCCAGGGCCCGAACCGGATCAGACTGCTAAGTTCCTGCCATCTGTCTGGTAGGTATACAACAGAGATAACCACCGAGGGATGGCTAAGACACTTACCGTCCCGTCCCACTTCGTAGGTTTGTTCTCCGATATGTTCCAAATCGACAGTGAAAGCCAAGCCGGACTCAGTCGGCCTCACTTTGGTAATTTCGGCAATCGGAGCTTCTGATCCTGGGGTCAGGGTACAAACGATTTTAACCAGCTGTTCCGGCTTGATAAAATCATGAATGATCATCATTCCTCCCGTTTGGCGGTTTCTTCCTTTCAATGTGCAATTAAACTATCTTAGGAAATTAAGCCAAATAAGTCAAGTAACACAGCACCAGGTTCGGTGCAGGATAAAAAAACCCCGTCAAAAACGACAGGGTCTAAGGAACGAAGTTAAGAGGTTAGTTGCCTGCGGCGATACAGCACAGCGGCGCGTTCGTCCACTGGGACAAAACCCAGTTCCGGCACTTCTTTCTCCACGATGAAGTGGTCGTAGAACTGTGGGGGATCAGCACTGATTTGATGTGAGCCAGAATCACGTCCCGCTGCCAGGCGCAGGAAAAATCCCCGATTATGATCTGGAGGCATCTGCCGGATGTTGCCGGTAAAGATGATGCCCTTTTTCTGGCCTATACGGCGACGTCGCTCCTCGGTGTTGACGATGCGGACCACATCAGCTACTTGGAAACGGCCTACTTGATGAGGATCCAGCTGACCTTGCAGCAGCAGCCAGGCCAGATCCTGATTGGCCATCAGGAAAGTGAGGAAGAACCAAGTGTCCTCGATTCTGACCAGGATTTCGATGACACCTCGCTTGGGGTAGGAGAAGTTGGGTGTAATGGTCTCAGCGACCTTACCACCCAGGTTAACCGTCAGCTTCTTCAAGGCGTGGAAGGGTCTATCCAGACGAATCTCTGCCTCCCGATCAGTAAAGGGGAGTCTGCCCAGCTCAATAAGGAGTTCAGCGAATTGGCTGGGGCGGATCCTGACACTTCTTCCTTTACAGAGAAGTAGTTTCAGTAGATCCAGAGGATACCTCTGTCTCTTGATCATCTCTGACTCCTCGTCTCAATCATCAACCCCGAACCTAACTTGCTTGAGAGTGGCACCGTCTTGGACAAAGAGCCGGAACTCATCACCAGGAACCGGCACCTGGCCATCGAAGGAGCAATTGAACATGCATTCGCTTCGGCCAGTGACCATCTCTATCTGGACACCAACTCCCAGGTCGGTCAGTCTGGCAAACCTTCCTTTCAGATGATATTCACCGGCCAGGATGCGTTCGCTGGGAGTCTTGGGATCAGCCACTACTATAGTGTCGCCCGGGGTTAATCTTTCCACGGTTTCCATTCAGCCTCTCCTTTATCGGGACAGCTTGTCTAGAGTGATCCATTTGCTGGCACCGGCGACCCAGTAAAACATCATCTGATCCTGCTGGCCCTTGATGTTGCCCTCGAGGTCGATGGTGGCTTGACGGTCTGTCTTGTTCTTGTCGCGATAGGTGACAATCCAGCCTTCTGGTGGATGATTGACCCTAATCAGGTCATTGATGGTGCCTTCCAGCAGGATCTCGGGATTGCCGTCTGGATCTTGAGACGGATAACCAATACCGATATAATCTCCGTCTCTTAGCGCTGCCCGCATGACCATTTCCTTTCTCGGCTCGGTAACTTGCCTCCATTTTTCTTCAATTGGCAGCCGGTACTCGATTTTTTCTTCCGGATAGTCCACTAAGACTCCGTCAGGCTGGACTAACAGCCAGTCGTAGTTGATGCCCTTGCCTGGTCTGATCAGCCAGATACAGAAGTTATCTCCAGCTGTCTTTAAAGACATTATCAAGCCCAGATATTCCTCGGTTCCGTCAGGGTGGATACGACGGATCCGATCTCCTTCCTGCAGGTAGAAGGCCATTAGTAGCTCCTATTTGATGTCGATTTCTAAGGTGCGAATTGGGTTATCTTAGCCAATATAATATATAAAGTCAAGAAATAAAAACCCCGCTAAGTCTAATTTAGCGGGGGACTAATGATCAAGCTGCTGCCTCCACTTTGCCACCAATTGGCCATTTGGCACGGGCTTCCTCGGGCGGTGTCGGTTGTAAGCAGTATGCTTCGAAGGTAACTAGCCCCAGTTTGTTGCCGAACCAGCGGTAGATTTGGTAGGTTCGTTTACCATCCCTGACTCTGGCATCAAACCTGGCAAAAACTGGTACGTCCCTGTAAGCAGCATTCCGCACCGTGATGATGACGCCATCGGGGGTTACCCGGGTACCCTGGACTTTGCCACTGACTAGTACACCTACCCGGCCGCCGCGTTGGCGATCCTTCCTGCGCAGAGATTCGGGTACGGGAGTATCTGATATTTGAATGATGGTTTCCCTGGGCATAGTTGAAAAGGGTAGGGTGTAGCCTGGACCCAGGGCACAGACATCGTACCAGTCCAGCCATTCCTCAGATCCAGGTTCCTGGAACTGGACAAAACGGGTGCTCCTGGAATTAACCACTGAACCGTCACAGCAATTCATGTGGATGCTATATCCCTTTTTATCAGAATTCCACAGGATGGAACCGGTTCCAGAATGTCCTTGGTACTCCCATTCTTTCACGCACTTGTCGGCGACAGCGTCCCAGATACGTAGATGCCAGCCTTTACCGACTTGCTTTCTCTCGGGCATCAGTTATCCCTTTCGGCGCTGGCGCCAGCCTTCGGGTCGTTTACTGCCTCGATTCCTTCTAGAGGTGATTCCTAGTGAACTGTGGGTCAGGGTTAACCAGTTACCGTTTCGCGAAAGAAATTTCAGACATAGGTAACCAGGATCACTGAAGTTGTTGTTTGGATTTATCTGATACACTATCGCGTCTTCGTATCATCATGACGGATACTTTCTCACCTTCGATTTGATAACCGCCGTAATGTCCATGAGCTACTGGTTCTCCGACATTACTATCAAGGACACGAAGACGGGTTACGCCCTTGACCACTTGTTTTCCCATTTGGCACCCTCCAGCTTAGGTACTTAAATAAAGAACGAATTTATATATCTTATTAAATAGGTTATACTTAGTCAAGTGGCACAATAAAAATAGGCCCTGCCAGTTTAGCCTGACAGGGCAAAGAACAGATGGAGGTCCTTAGTCGATACAGCCGAGGGCGATGAGGGTCTGACGACTCAGGCGAATACAGCCGAGGTCAGGATCTTCACAGTGCATCTCCCTGGCACCGTTGGCCCAGAGAGTGGCATCATGCATCACTTCGATGGACTGTACGCGGCCATTCTCAGTGATTTTAAAGAAGGTGCGGCCGTCACGGGCCGATATGTCCGATAAAGTCATGGGAAAGGCCCGTGGTACAAATTCCTCGCGGGCAGTGTCGTAGAGCCGGAGCCTGGAGCCCGGTTTCAACCTGCCTGTGCACATGAGTTACCTCCGTGGGCGTTTTCAAGGAATTCCCCGAAAACAAGCCAAAAGTGCCCTTATTTATCCACAACAATTATTAATGATATCAGAAATTGCTAATGTTAGCAATTATCATATCAAGTATGACAATTAGGAAAGGAAAAACTTTATGAACGGACAAAATCCCCAGCAGCAACAGCAAATCCAGATCAAAATCCCCGATGAGGTATTAAAGGGTTTTCACGCTAATATGATGGCTGTGGCCCACTCCAAAGAAGAATTTGTGTTGGATTATATCAACGTTTATCCGTGGCAGAAATCCGGTATTGTGGGCGCGCGAATAATTTTGACGCCGGGACATCTGAAACGAATCATCTCCGCCTTAGCCGAAAATCTGAAAAAGTACGAAAAACAATTTGGCAAGATTGAAGAAGCTAAAGCACCCTCTGAAGAGATTGGCTTCAAAACCTAGATTGAAAAAAACCCCAATTTCCGCTAAAATTAGTATATGACTAATAAAACATTGATCAAAGAGATTTCTTTAGGATTGATGACTTTAATAATAGCCATCTTTTTTTGGCTGGCGGTTTTTGCCGCTTTTCAGATGGAGTTTGCTTTCGATACCTTGAGCTTAGTTGGTTGGAGCTCTTTGGTATATTCTTTGCTGGCCTTTTGTCTGCTGCTCACTTTTTTGGGAATTTTTGGCACCTTAGTGCGCAACAAAATGGTTGTTTATCTAACCGTTTTTTTAGTAGCCGTAGTGCCTTTCTTCTTTTTCATCAAAGGTTATTATTCACTATTCATCATAGTCAGTTGTACTATGATGTTTTGGTTTTACACTAAGTATTGTCGTGATGAAACGGATGGACGGTATAAATTCTCCATTGTACGCAGTACTTATTTTGGTCTGCCGCTGGTGGTTATTGTATTATTAATTGCTCTGTCTCTAAGCTATTACGTAGCTATGACCCATGACGATGAAGACGGCACCAAGCTAAAAGATAGCATTAATACCATTGTTCTCAATTCTTTAAACAAAGTAATGGAGAGCCGGATGGAAGACTATGACCCCAATATGGCTCTGGATGACTGGTTGGGTAATCTGCAGATTCAGGAAGTCTTTAGTACTTTGCCTGAGTTTCTGGGACCTGAAGTTATCTCCGAAGATTTAAAGAATGAGATCGAACAATCAGCCGAGTATCAAGAAGCATTATCCGAGGCTGAAGAACAGGCCAAGGCAGAAGTGATTGTAAGCCTGCGCAACGAATTTCTAAAACAATTTGAAATTGAAGCCGAAGGAAGTGATCCTATTTCTGAAGTTCTAACCAAATGGGTGGACCAGACCATCGGTGATTTTGTAACTCCTTATACCAAATTTATTCCGCCCGTTTTGGCTATCTCCTTATTTCTCGTTCTTAGATTACTCACCCCAATATATATTGCCATTGCCCGTTTCTTCCAGTGGATAATCTTCAGCTTGCTACTCAAATCAGGATTTATTCATATTAAGAAGGAAAAGAAAGAAGTGGAAATTGTGGGGTTATAACTTGACAGTAGATCGTTTTTTTGATAAATTAGGTAATTGTCAGCTGCGGCGAAGTTCAAAAGAAAGGAGGGATATTCGCCTAGGTGGGGACTTAACAACATGAACCCTGCTTCCTATAGGGAGGTTGCGGATGCCAAGAAGGAGCCGTTTCAGCAGGTCTACCTCTGTGGCCACTCTGGATCCTTGCCAGCACTGCAAGGGAACTCGGGCCACATTCAAGATGGGCGGTAACGCGGAGCACAGAGCAACGATTCTTGATCCGGATAGCGGACAGGTATCACTGGTTAGGGCAGGCCAGAAACCAGCCAAGGCAGTTCTGGGAAGGGTGAGCCGCAAAGGCCCCCTAACCGCTACCTTGGCGAATGGAATGCCCTGGAGATCCACTACCCAAGTGAAACAAATCCTACTAGAAGTACCCAAGTAGGGCTGACATAGCAGTAATCGAGGTGGGACCGAGCCAGGCTCGACCCACCTCAAATTTTTTTAAAACATTTCTTCAATATGGCCAAGGATTACTACAATTTATTAGGCATAAACAAATCAGCTTCCGTGGCGGAAGTTAAAAAGGCTTTTCGCAAACTGGCCCATAAATACCACCCTGATAAAGGAGGAGGGGACGAGGCTAAGTTTAAAGAGATTAACGAGGCCTATCAGGTTTTAAGTAATAAAGAGAAGCGGGCCCAATACGATCAATTCGGTACTACCTTTGAGGATGCAGCCAAAGGGGGGGCTGGTGGTTTTAATTGGCAGGATTTTACAGGAGGACAAACTGGGGGGTTTTCTGGCTTTGGAGGGGCGGGGGGACAGTATGGCGGGCAAGGAGCTAATTTCGATTTTGAAGACTTGGGCGACCTGTTTGGTGACATGTTTGGTTTCGGAGGAGGACGTCGCCGCAAGAGAGGGGGAGGTGCTTCCGATATTGCAGCAGAGCTTACTGTTGATTTTAATGATGCGGCTTTTGGGGCTGATAAAGTTTTGGATTTATACAAGGATATTATTTGTCCCAAGTGCAAAGGTAACAAAGCAGAACCTGGTTCTAAGATAGAAGATTGCAAAACTTGTGAAGGTTCCGGTCAAGTGCAGCAGGTGCAGCAAACTTTCCTGGGTGCTTTCCGTACTGTGGCCGCTTGCCCAGAATGTCGGGGTGAAGGAAAATCCTATTCCCAAAAATGCAAGAAGTGCCAGGGTATCGGAGTGATAAAAGACAATAAAAGGATTAAGGTTAAAATACCTGCCGGCATAGACAACGGCCAGACAATTAGACTGGCTGGTGAAGGAGAAGCCAGTTCCACCGGGCAATCCGGAGATTTATTTTTAAGAGTTAACGTTAAACCACACCCATCGTTGAAGCGGGTCGGTTACAACATTCATACGGAAAAAGAGATTACTATCTCCCAGGCCGTTTTGGGCGCCAAGGTGCCCATTGAGACTGTAGACGGTGAAGTAACACTAAAAATCCCTGCAGCCACCCCGGCTGGCAAAGTATTCAAACTGTCCGGAAAAGGAGTTACCAAATTAGGGGGCAGAGGTAAAGGGGATCATTTGGTAAAAATCGATATTAAAATACCTTCGAAGCTATCCCGTAAGGAAAAACAGTTATTCGAGCAGTTGGCAGAAGGGGATAGCTAGGCTGATACAGATCGACATTTGCATATTATGCAATTTTATGCTATAATGTAGATAGAAAGAAAAATAAAGAATAAACAATGTTTTCAAGCTTAATTGCTGCAGCTACAGAAACTGCGACTAATTCTAATTTAGCTAGTTTCGACTTTTCCAAACCGTCCTGGGACTTATTTATAGTCCTATTTTTTGTTATTGCCTCTCTACTCTACGGAATATCTTTGGGGCGGGATCGTATTATCGTAATTCTGGTCAGTATTTATATGTCACTGGCTATTGTCAATACCGCTCCCTTTTTGCCCAATATCGAAACCAGAATAATGGTAAACGATGTAGTCGTTTTGAAGATTTCTACTTTCTTGGCAGTATTTATTGCCCTGTTCTTTTTATTGTCTCGTTCCGGTCTGCTTAAAACCATTGCCTCCGGCGATCAAAAAGGTAGTTGGTGGCAAGTTATTGTATTTAGCATTTTACACGTCGGTTTATTGATTTCTGTAACCCTAACCTTCTTGCCGCAAAATGTAATAGATGAAAAATTCTCTACTATAACGAAGACATTATTTATCGGTGACTGGGCACAATTTGTTTGGATAGTGGCCCCGGTAATAGCTATGTCTTTTCTGGTCAGAGGAGCCTCCAAGAAAAAATTCAAGTACGACATTTAGAAAAAAAAAGAGAAATTTCCGCCCAAGGCGGATCCGCCGCTGGCGAAAAAAATAAAAAATAAAAATAATTGGTATGTTAATTGGTTTAACATAGTGAGGAGCATCTTTTGAGATGCTTTTTTATTTTAAAATTATTTACCCAAAATTATGAACAATCAACCGGTAAAAAAGACAGCGATTAAAACAATTGAGAAAACAAAAACTTTCTCAGCTACTAAAGTTTTTTTGACGGTTACCACCGTGATGGCATTTTCTCTGGCGGCCTATGCGGCCCTGTTTATGTATATAGAAAAAGACACCATCAATCCGGTGACTAAAATAGAAACGAAAGAGCGGCTAGTGATTGAGGGATACCCTCATAAAATAATGAATCGAAATCCGAACTCACCAATCGCAGTAGGGAATATTGATCCAGATTCTATTGCTCCCGAATTTGCCTTTTGCGGAAAAGATGGTCAGCTCTATGTTTATAATATTTCCGCTTATCACTACGACCCCTACTTACTTACTGGATTTCCCCAACCGGGCTGTTCTTCCGGTGATATCGGCTCCGCTAAACCTGCGATTGGAGATATTGATGGTGATGGCCAGCTGGAAATTGTAGTCGGCTCATACTCTGATAGTCAGCGTGCCTTAAGATTATATGCTTATAACCATGATGGAACTAAAATGAATGCTAATTGGCCCATCACGCCGGATCCCTATTTAGATTCTCGTGAATCAATTACCTTAGCTGATACCAATAACGATGACATTCTGGAAATAATTGTAGTTGGAGAGAGTTATGATAATCCCGGAACTTTCATTTTTGACCAAAATGGTAATAGGCTGGCCGAGTTACAATATGGCAATATGACGGAAGTGAGCGTGGCCGATTTAGATGGTGATGGCAGCGTGGAAATTGTAGTGGGGGAAACCCACCGCAAGAGTGGCGGAGATGATTATTACACTAATGTATCACTTTATGATGGTAACGGTAATGAGCTGCCAGGTGACTGGCCCAAGACTTTAGATGGAACTGTTCAAACTAACTTTGCCATTGGTGATATTGATACCAGCACTTCGGAATTAGAAATTGTGGTGGCCTGTACCGGCCTGGACTATAACGCCGAATTAACCTTCAGTGACATTTATGTTTGGGATTATCTGGGAAATAGTATTTCTTCCAACTGGCCCAAAAGAATTACCAGCCCAGAAGGCTATGGCCCATCTGTGGCGGGTGTTTCCATCGGAGATATTGTTACTAATGAGGGAGAAGAAACAACCCATTTGGAAATTATAGCCAGCGTGGTTGATAATTTATACATTTTAGACGACACCGGCCAGCCAATAAATGACAACTGGCCGCTGGATATTGATGCTTATGTGGTCAACCCACCTTTGATTGGAGACTTTGATGGAGACGAACAGGCGGATCTGTTAGTTACTGGCTTTGTACTTGATGGTATTAATACCATCGGGAGACTGTTTGTCCTGGACAGCAATGGAGAAAGTGTCTTGGAGACACCGGACGATTATCTGTACTTACACAAGGTTGAGGGGGTAACCTTTGGAGCCGCGGCCGCTGATTTTGAAAATGACGGAAAAACTGAAGTCATCTTCTCTGTGTTTAATGAAAACTACCAATTCCCTACTGTCCATGGAATATACCGACTTGATTTAAGCAGCTCTTATGATGCTGCTACAATGCAGTGGTCTCAATACGAACATGATGGAAGGAATACCGGTAATTACCAATCACAATGCTCTGGTGGTACTTATTCCGGAGAATGTTCAGCTCAGAAACCAAACTATTGCCAGGACGGAGAATTGATAAAGAATTGTGCAATATGTGGTTGTCCAACTTCATTGGGCTCTTGTCAGTCTAACGGCAGTTGTCAGAAGAAAACCCCAACTCCATCTAGTGAAATTCTCCAACCGTAGAACATCTCGCAAATGGAAAAAGACATAAAACCCAAACTAGAAACTATTACCGAAACCAAAACAAAAACCCGAACTTTTACTCAGGTGTTTATAACAGTGGCGGTTTCTGTAGCTGCTGCTTCAGTGGCTGCTGCTTGTTTGGTGGTGTTAAAACCTTAACTTCAATCAATGGATCAGCTGCCAGAAATCGCGACCAAGACCCCCACTGCTCTTAGAGTACTTAAAGTGGTTTTAGTGACCACTATAATTTCTTCAATCGTGGCTGCCGGTTTTTTTCTACTTTTCAAAGATCAATCAGAGGACTATAAGAATTTAGTGGAGCAGGATAATATCCAGGAATGATTTATCAAGACAATTGATTAATATTTATATTTAGATATGAAAACTCAGATTGAGACTCAATTAAAAACCTTCTCGGTTACCAAGGTGTTTATCACCACGGTCAGTATTGTAACGGCTTCGTCTTTGGCTTTTACCGGATTATTTCTATTCTTCCCGCCGCTTGAGACCGAACAAATTACGGTTTTGGGTAATGCTCAACGACAAACTTTACAGGAAACTAAAAATGTTAAAGTGGCTACCATTAGTTATATGAACAGCGAATACCCTGCTGACTTTAATGAAAGAATTACCGAGCTACAAAATATAATAATAGATACCCTCAATTCCGGGATGGCCCCGATTGATCTGATCTTTGACCCGGAATGGACTTTGAATATGAGCACCTCGTCCAGTGATCCCGCCATAGTAACTATTTCCCAGGTGGGAGACGAATATTTTGTAAATTCAACAGGAGGTTCTTATAGTAATGCAGTGGCGGAGCATGTTAACTGGCTCAAATCGACCATGGGAGAATTTGACACTAATTATTTTGCCAATGTCCATGAAAGGATTGAATTATCGGGGCATCCTGATGTTGTTGGCCAAACCGGTCTAATCATCAATCATGAGGGTAAAATCGTTGATATCAAAAGAAAAAATAATTTTCACCCCCTACCTGAACCGATTGAAGAATGGCGTAACACTCTGGTAGGTTCGACTATTAACAGCTTCACTCTGGAAAATCACGACCAGAAAGAATTCACCGTGTTACCCTTTATTTGTGGAGATGTTTCTGAATATTTTCGAGATTGGTACACAGCTCAACTGCACGCTAACAATGCCCAGCCGGCTGATATTGTCATCCACGCTGAAGCCCAAGGAGATGCCAATTATCTGGAGCTTTTTGAGGCTATTCAAAGCAGTACCTTTAACCCGGACAATTTCTGGGTCTGGGAGTATATTGATAGTACTTTTATCCAGCATTACCAACAGCAGGAAGGATTGATAAAGTCTACCAATAGTTTCTACTTTGTTACCGATAAGTATGGATTTGGTACGACCAATAATCTGGGATTAGAGATAAAATCCTATCCTCCTGGACCAACTCCTTTTGCCGATTGGAAGTATATTCAAAACGACGACTATTTAATAATTGATGCCGAGATCAAGGGTGACGTTACTTGTAGCTCTTCGGAAGAAAGCTGCATTGAGGATAATAGTACCTGCACTTCTATTAATTCCAACTTTTTCTGTGCTGAAGATTGTTTCTGTCAAAAAAAGAAGGTTAAACCAACACCTTCTCAAGCCATTCCTCGACCTTAATATTATTTAAAAAAATATGAAAACTATGACAACCGTCCAAACCAAAACAATTTCAGTGACCAAGGTGTTTTTAGCTACTGCTACTATTGTTGCCGGCACCTCAGTAGCTTTAGCCGGTTTGTTTTTTAGTTTTAGACCTCCTGCTATCGTTGATGTGCAGGCCATAACGGCTTACCAAGAAATTAATGGCCAAAAAACTGAACTGCCTAATTTTAGTATGCAAACAGATGGGTTGGTAAAAGCCAAAACTATTGAGAAGAGTTACAGCAGTGATCAGACAATAAATCTAACCATTGATTCCACTCAATCTATTGGGCTAACAGGTAATGTCATTTTAGAAAGAGAAGACAGCTATGCTAGATTAATAGCCGTTGACGATCAAGGCAATAAATATCTGGTCTATGAGGCCAGCTATCCTCAAACCGGTAGTTTTTCTTTTAACCAAGTTTGTGAAGAAACATGTGCGCTAAGCCCAACTAAAATTGCCTCCTTTAAAACAGAAGTATCTAATGCCACCATTCAAATTGACCAGGTTTTAACATCACCTAAAGAGGGAAAATTAAAAAAGGAAGTAGGCACCAAGGGGATCGAAAGTTTTAAGGTGGATTTGAAAAACAGTCAGGTAGAACAGAGAATTGAGGAAATAAATAAATACAACCAAGCCAATTATAAATACTGGTTGGCTGGAGCCACTTCGGTCAGTCATTTATCTTATACCGAGAAAAAAAGATTATTGGGTGGCCCAAAATTACCGGCCCTAAGAGGATTTGAGTATTATACTGGTGGTTATTTTGATTTAAGTGTTCCATCTTCGGGCAATATGGAGCTATCTTCTACTAACGAAAGAGACGGAGAAACAGCTTTTCAGTTCGATTGGCGCGATAGACACGGTCAAGATTGGATGACTCCGGTAAAAACTCAATATTGTGGGGATTGCTGGGCCCATGCAACGGTAGGGGGGGTTGAGGCAACAATAAACCTGTATTACAGATGGCCTATTGATAAAGATTTATCAGAGCAGCAATTAGTATCTTGTTCTGATGCCGGAGATTGTTCTGGTGGTACCTTTGATCTAGGTTATGTTGCTGATGAGGGACTCGTTGATGAAGATTGTTTTGCTTATGCCGGTGCCGATGTTCCCTGTGAGCTTTGCACTGATTGGGAGGCTGAAACCTGGAAGATTAGCGGATTCGGAGTTATTCCCAGAGCAACTTATCAATACAAGAAGAATCTACTTCAAAATGGTCCTTTGGTATTAAATTATCGTGCTTGGGCCCATGTTATGGTTATTGCTGGTTTCGGAGAAATTACAGCAGGTGACTACTATGGTCCTGATGATCATAATAATCCTTTTACCATTCCGGCAGATGATCCCCTGATAGGTAAAACCTACTGGATAATAAAAAACAGCTGGAGTGAAGCTTGGGGAGAAGCTGGTTATGGAAAATTTATCATTCCCGAGGAGACAATTGATGATGGATGGGCTCATGCAGCTGTTAGCCACACCCCAATTATCCCCCCAGATGATTTTCCTCTTGACCCTGTTTGTACCAACAGTGATGCCGATGACTATTGCTGGTGGGGAATAAGGCCGGAAAAACCAGATGATTGTCCAGCTTCCTGTACTAGCAATAGCCTGGATTGCAACGATATGGATGCTGCAGTCGGGGAATGCCCCGATAACTATATCTGTGGCAACCATTCATATTTACCAAGCGGTGAGCAGACAGCTTTCGGTGACTATGATCAATTCCTAGATTCAAAATGTTGTGGTGATAATCTAGGTGAATACCAAGTGGGTGCTGTTTGCTGTGATAATGAGTATGATATTGAAAGTTTTACCGAAGGTTATTACCATATTGGTCAGTATGGTTCTCAAGGATCAGGTGTAGGACAATTTAATAAGCCTACTTATCTGACCATGGCTAATGATAGAATATTTATTGCCGATTCTCTAAATCACCGGGTCCAGATTTTGGGTATCAATCCTGACAACAGTTTGAATTACCTTAGCCAATTTGGCAGCCTTGGTTCTTTTGATGGGTGGTTTAACGAGCCCAAGGGCGTTGCTGTGACAGATAACAAGATTGTTGTATCTGATTTTCAAAACCATAGAGTTCAAATATTTGAAATAAATTATACAAACAATAGCGTCAGCTATCTCAATAAATTTGGGAGTTATGGAACTGGGCCCGGTCAGTTTAAAAAGCCCAAAGGTTTAGCCATAGATGAACAGAATAGAATATTTGTAATTGATGAAGCTGATGGCAATGATAGAGTGCAGATATTCCAGCTAAATCCTGATGGGACAGTTGATTGGTTGGATCAATTCAATGGATCAACAACCCCTGGTGGCCAATTTAATTTTCCAGTTGATGTTGCTATTGAAGATGATCTGCTTTATGTGCTAGATAAATCTTATAGTAAAATACAAGTATTTAGGATAGAGGCTGATAATTCGCAAACTTATATTACGGCCTTTATACCGCCACTCGGTAGCGAATTAGATTTTCCAAATGCAATTTTTGTTGAAGATAGAATCATCTATGTTTCTGGAGAGCATTCCAGCCATTTACTAGAGCTTAATAATAGCGACGTTATTGAATATATTGGAGAATTCCCTTATGATTTTGATAAATCCTGGGGTATGGCTAAAAGAAATGATACCCTGTTTGTTGCTGATGCGGATCTTGGCCGTATGGAAATCTTTCAAAACACTCCTTTTCTACAGTGTGTGGCTGCTTGCGAAGATGGTACGCTTTATGGACAATGTTCAACCGGAAAACCACTGTTTTGCGAAAACGGTGAATTATTCCACGACTGTGAAGAGTGTGGTTGCCCTACTCTCTATGGCGTTTGTCAATCAGATGGAACCTGCAAGAAGGAAAAGACTAAAATTTTAATCGAAGACCCACTGGATTAATTATTTCTTAAAAACTTTCTCAATATCTTTAATACTTTTTACTTGCACTAATTTCTGGCGTAGCTTGGCGGCTTCAGGAAATCCTTTGGTATACCAGATTAAATGTTTGCGCATTTCAATAAGGCCATGACTGCCTTTGGTTTTGAAATTTAAGCGGGCATGTTGCAGCGCCAACCTTTTAATCTCCGGCAAAGTAGGGGAGTGATACTCCTCTTTTTTTAAATACTCTTTAATTTGTTGAAACAGCCATGGTTTACCTCGAACCCCGCGGGCCAAACCAAGCCCATTACAGCCGGTCTTTTGAAGCATCCCCTCGGCGTCTTCCGGGGTATTAATTCCTCCGTTGCCCAAAACCGGGATTTTGACCAACTGTTTTACTTTTTTGATCATCTGATAATCAATTGGGGCATTAAACGGATTGGAAAAAGGACGGCCGTGAATCATGATAGCAGCGATTGGTAGATCCATTACCTTTTTAACGAAATCATAGGCAGTTACCTTTTCAATTTGGGAACGTATTTTGATAGAAACCGGTAATTTAGTTCCTGATAAAGTTGCTTCAATGATGGCTCGGCATTTGGCAAAGTCTTTCATTAAGGTTACGCCGCCGCCGTGTCGCACTACTTTCCGGGCCGGGCAACCAAAATTGATGTCGATGCCATCATACCCTTCCTTTTCTAAACGGGCGGCGGCGTCCCCAAAATATTGAGGGCGCTTGCCGAATAATTGTCCGACAATGGGTTTCTCTGACTGGTCGAACTTAATAAGCTGCAAAGTTTTTTTGGATTTATAATGCAAGGCATCGCAGGAGATCATTTCGGTGTAGACAACATCAGCTCCCATCTTTCTACAAAGCTGCCTGAAAGCAGAGTCGGTCAGACCGGCCATAGGTGCCAGAGCTATTATTGGTTTGTTGCTTTTCCAGAAATTAGTCATAAATTTAGTCTATCAAAAAACAACCTTTATTGTAAGGTTGTTTTAAAAATAGAATTACTGATTGGTCTGTTCGATTTTTGCTATCCGTTTCTCTATTGGCTTACGGAATTCATCTGGCATATCTGGATCTAGAGCCAAGCGAATTTTTAATACTGTCATTTCTATATCAACTCTTTCAGGAGCAAATTTTTTTCTGAAATCATCAGCCCTACCACTAACAGCGGGTTCAACTGGTTTACCCGGATCTGGTAAAAATTCCGCTATTTGGTCCCAGCGACATTTTATTTCATCTAATGAAGGGTTGGTAGGCTTAAATTGAATGAAGGTATATTGATCTCCTAGTCCGGGCAGGCCCACTTCATTTCCGTTTTTAATTACAACACCTAGAGCCTCAATTTGCTGTTTGATAGACTCATCCAGGGTAAAATAACCATCTATCGATTGACTTTCGCCGTTTTCTCCATAAAAACCAGATGACTGAGTAGCGTATCCCTTGCGACGGAATTCAAAAACCGCATCTCTGACTTGCGGTTCAATCATCTCACGAAAGCCTCCAGCTAAAATTTCTTCCTCTGAGGGATGCGGGTTACTTTTAATTCTTTCAGCTGTGGCTAACTCTATTTGTTCATTTACCTCTGCTCTTAATTTGGAAAAAGCTTGTAATCTTTCCTCTTCAGCGCTAGCAAGTCTTTCTTCTCTCATACGAAACTATTAAATGTCTTTCTGTACTTTTTCCGGTGCTTGTTCTTCGG
The DNA here is from genome assembly GCA_043817315.1 of Patescibacteria group bacterium. Lineage (GTDB taxonomy): Bacteria > Patescibacteriota > Patescibacteriia > JBDRGY01 > JBDRGY01 > JBDRGY01. The sequence continues at coordinate 82,660 of JBDRGY010000001.1, forward strand.
GCGCAGTTCGGTCTTCTTTGACTTTTTCCTCGATTTTAACTAATTCATTAGTCCAGTCAGAAACTATTTCTTCAATATCCTCAGGCGTAACTTCAGGAGCCGGATTTTCCTTATAATTAGCTGGATCAGTTATGACGTGTAAGCGTACTTTGGAGCTGGCCTCGTCTATCAAATCGATTGCCTTATCGGGAAAAGATCTATCAGGTAAATATTTATCAGCTAATTCTACTGCTCTTTTTAACGTCCAATCTGGCAAGCGAACGTTATGATGTTCTTCGTATTTGGATCTGATGCCGCGTAAGATATCAATAGTTGCATGGGCATCCGGCTCATCTACGATAACCGGTTGAAAGCGGCGCTCCAAAGTAGGATCGTTTTCAATATACTTTTTATAATCCTCAGCCGTAGTGGCCCCGACCGCCTGTAGTTGGCCTCTTGATAAAGCCGGTTTCAAAATATCCGCGGCGTTAATAGCTCCAGTAGCCTCTCCAGCTTCGGCCAAACTATGAATTTCATCGATGAAGATAATAATACTGCCTTGGGCTCCCACGATTTCATTGACCACATCTTTTAATCTTTTTTCGAATTCGCCTCGATATTTTGTACCAGCCACCAAACCGCTTAAGTCGAGCTGTAGCAGCTTTTTATCTTTTATAGTTTCTGGTACATCACCTCTGGCGATTTTATTGGCCAGTTCTTCTACAATGGCAGTTTTGCCCACTCCCGAATCGCCAATTAAAACAGGATTGTTTTTGGTACGTCTAGTCAAGATCTGAAGCACTCTTTCAATCTCGTGTTTTCGTCCCACCACCGGGTCCAATTTACCTTCTGTTGCTAAAGTAGTTAAATCTCGGGAATAAGTGGCTAGAATAGAGGAGGAAGTGACCCTGTCTTTGTAGTAACGGGAGGCAAAAAATAAAAGCACCCCCAAAACCGGAATGATAATGTATAAGCCTAAATTGTCCATTTTTCTATTTTTTTTACTTTACTTGAAGAAATCTGATAGCTGCTGCGATTAAAGCAAGAACGATTGCCGAAGCCGTAATGATACCGACAATAATAGGAATTTTTACCTTTAAATTTGTTTTTGTCAGGGTGGCTGTTTGTAACTGAGGTTTTTTGTTCATAGTTTTAAATCCAACGTTTTTTTCTAAAGTAGAGAACCATCATCATAACGATGAAAGCGCTCATACCTATAATAACCCAGAAGTCATAAGGCTGTCCAATGAAAGGCATGTGACGAGTGTTCATGCCGAAGATGGAAGCGATCAAGGTAATTGGCAGTAATATAACCGAAATCATAGTCAGCAATTTCATTATCTCATTAAGACGATTACTGATAAGAGATTCGTTAGTTTGCTGTAAGGTTTCTATGGCTTCGCGGAAAGACTCCAGGTTGTCCCAGATGTCTTTATCAAGATTGATAATGTTGTCAAAATGGGTCTGTAATTTGTTAGGAATTACGTGGTTGGGTTTGCCGTCACGGCGACCTAGTAATTTCTGAATAGTATTCTTATGGGCTTGCATGATTTTTCTGAGGTCAGCAATGTTTTGGCGGATCAGCAATATCTCACCGACCATCCTACGTTCACTCGCCTGAAAGATGCTCTTTTTAACATTACTAATACCCAAGGAGATATGATCTAGCATGGGAAAACAATGTACCAACAGTTTATTGATTACGTGATAGAGCATATGGACCGGACCTTGAGCCAGGCAGGCTTCTTTTTCATCCTGATTGGTTTGGCAGACATTTAGTAAATCGATTAGAGGAGCCAGCTCGTTGCGATGAACTGTAATCAGATAGTTCTGACCGATAAAAAAATCAACTTCAGATGGATAAATCTGTCTGTTCTGGCGATTATAAACAGGAAAAAGTAAAATCAAAAAAGCATAACCAGGATACTTTTCTACCTTGGGTCGCTGGGTAGGGGAGAGACAATCTTTTAGATCTAATTCCTGGAAACTGAAGTTCTTGGCCAGATATTCCCTCTCCTCTGGGCCAAAATTTACAATATCTATCCAGCGATAGTTATTCAGTTGGACTTCACGAATATTTTTCATAAATATAAAAGGCGCTAACAAAAGTAATTAGCACCCCATTTATCGTGTATTTCTACACCTTTATTCTATCTACATTATAGCACACTTTAGCAATAATATCAAGGTTTGAAGTAAATAAAGAGGGGGCGCTGGTAAGTAGCCAGTCGCCCCCGTTCCTAGTAGTTCTTGGCGCTGTCCATGATGAGGACGACCTCGAACTGTTCAGTTCGAGATACTGTCTCGTCAATCACAGGCAAGCCAGTGTCCGGATTCGGAACGATACTTCCGTAACGAATCCAGAAGGTCATCAGAACCTCGCCCTGTCCGCTGTTCTTCTGCCGAAAGCGGTAGCGTGCGCTGTTATTACGCACCTCTCTGGGTTTCTCTCCACTAATTGACCTTTCGATGGAGAGCACCCGCTCATGCTTGAGGGCATCAGGTCGGGGAATGATCTCGAACTCCTGCTCGCGGGTCCCGGCAGAAATAATCCAGTTGGGACCCACCTCTACCCAGGTGTTGCGGGTGTGGGGAGCTTTGGCCAGAAGGGGAGAGAAGGGACTGAGTCGCCAGTGCTCGTTGTCGTTGAGCGTCTTGACGACTGCGAAGATCCGTTCGATCCGCAGAACCTGCTCGCCACGTATCGGGTGGTTGGTCAGATCACGAGTCACCTGACCCATGGCGATTTCCACATTGACGGCATGGATCCCATTGTCTCCGTAGTTACGGATCTCAAAGGGATATTCGTAGTCGCGATTGCGCCGCAACTTCTTGGCCTTGCCTCCGTCGATCCAGACCTTAACGTAGAGTACGTCTTCACCGATCTTAGGCCGCGGAGTCACCACGAACCTCTGTCGTTTGACGTCAGCCTTGATCATGTAAAACATGTAGGGAGGCTCAATAACCTCCTCGGCTACGGCAAAGGTGTGGTAGGTGTCTCCTTCCTTGGCCGCCAGATTAGACTGGCTGACAAAGGGGTTGACCTTTCGGCCAGGATACCTAACCCCGCTGGGATCAGTGTAACGGTCACGCAGTAGCGGACCGCCAAGATTCAGAACAGCGCAGCCTGTGCTGGCAAAAGACGCCAGAATCAGGGCGGCAATGGAAAGAACACGAAACAGTTTCATGATTAATCCTCCTTAGCTCGTGTTACCTCCACTTCAATCAAACATTGTATACTATCACATTTTTTCCAAAATGTCAATACCCACTAAATCTACAGCATCTCTGATTGACCAATCGGCCAAAAAGTGCTATACTTAAAAGGTAAAATTCACATTATGAACAATCAAGACGATATTATTTTAGGAGGAGGCGGTCGGGAGCAAAAGGAAATTAATCCTGAAAAGAAAGTAATCCTACCATCGCAAAAAGAGCATCAGCTGGGTGTTAGAGTTGAGGCTGCTCCAGAAATAGCTACACCGGAACAGAAAGTGGAACAAGAAATCAGCCCGGAGCAAGAAAGGGAATTGGCTAAAGAAGCAGCTAAGCAGGAGGATAAAGAGAAAATCAGTACTGCCCCAGTACCAACTTCCCCTTCATCAGTTCAGCCAGCCCAACAACAACCCAAGACCGAAATGAGACGCAATATTGAGAAAATCCTGGCAGAAGATTTGGTGGAGATCTATAATAGTTTAAATGAAGAGGAAAAAAAGGAATTTAAAGCTGAAGGAGAAAGGGTAGCCTCCAAGATTGAGCAGATAATGCAGCAAATGAAAATAAAGGCCAAAGAAGTACTAAAGCTGATTCGTGACTGGCTAAAAAAGATCCCAGGTATTAATCGTTTTTTTCTTATTCAAGAAGCCAAGATAAAAACAGACAGAATCCTGGCTCTAAAAGATAGGCAATAATGAACAGTCTGCCGTCAATTAACACTCCCAGTTTTTCTTGGGACACTATCTTTAATAATCAGATTTTTGTTATCGTAGCGACTTTAGTAGTCGTTATTTTTGTTCTCTGGTTAATGATATTTACTTTACGTAAAACGATTGCCAGGCAGCGCCGGCTTTCTAATACCTTTTCCATGGTAACCTTGATGGTTACTGTGCCCAAAGAAAGTCTGGATGAAGACGATGAGCGAAAACCGCTCGAGGAAAAATTGGCTGTTGCCGAAGCCTTTATGTCCACGGTCGGTGGCATGATCTCTCAAAAGGGGATCAGGGCGTTTCTCTTAGGCCGCTCTGACCACTTTGCTTTTGAGATTGTTGCCAACAAAGGATTGATTTCTTTTTATGTCACTGTACCTTGCTATATGCAGCAGTATATGGAACAGCAGATTCAAGCCCAATATCACCGGTCCCAGATTGAAGTGGTAGAAGATTACAATATTTTTACCCCACGAGGAGTTATCGAAGCCGCCTACCTCAAGCTGAAAAAGAGATCAATGTTCCCAATTTTAACTTATAAAAAGTTAGGATCTGATCCTTTAAATTCCTTAACCAATGTTTTGAGCAAATTTCAGGAAGATGAAGGTGCTGTTCTGCAAATCATGGCCCGGTCTTCCCATCCGGCTTGGCACAAGGCTGGAGCCAAAGTAGCTACCGAGATGAGCCAGGGGAAAAATGTAAAAGATGCTATGAAATCCAGCAACCCAAGTATTTTAGGTCAGATTGGCAAGACTGCACTGGCCTCTACCAAGAAGAGTAAAAAAGACGATTACGAATATGATGAACCGAGACGTTTAACTCCCATGGAAGAAGAAACGGTAAAGGGTTTGGAAGAAAAAACGGCTAAAGCGGGCTTGGATGTCAACATTAGAATCATAGTCTCTTCACCTGATGGTCAAAGAGCCAAGGCCAATATTCGAAACATTGCTGATGCTTTTTCTCAATACAGCGGTTATGAGTATATCAACGCTTTCGTTAAAAAAAGAGTTTGGCGCAAGAGTAAAATTATCAGAGACTTCATCTATCGCAATTTCTCTGAGAAGAATAAATTTATATTAAACGCCGAAGAGATAGCTTCCGTTTATCATTTTCCATTGCCCAATACAGAAACACCCAATATTCGCTGGTTGGTCGCCAAGAAATCAGCCCCTCCGGTCAACATGCCCCAAGAAGGCTTGATCCTGGGTCGTAATTTCTATCGGGGCCTGGAGACTCAAATCCGCATTAAAAGAGACGACCGGCGTCGTCATATTTATATCATTGGTAAATCCGGTACTGGAAAATCTGTTTTAATTTCTTCAATGGCTATTCAGGATATTCAGAACGGCGAAGGAGTCTGTGTTGTCGATCCCCATGGTGATTTAATCGAATACATTTTAGCTCACATACCTAAAGAGCGAGCAGAAGACGTGGCCGTCTTTGCGCCGGCCGATATGGAAAAACCGGTTGGTCTAAATATGTTAGAAGCTGACTCGGTGGAAGATCAGGATTTTGCCATCCAGGAAATGATTGCCATTTTCTATAAACTATTCCCGCCGGAGATGATTGGGCCTATGTTCGAACATAATATGAGAAACGTGATGTTGACCCTGATGGCCGACAAAGAAAATCCTGGTACTATCGCCGAGATTCCCCGTATGTTTACTGATCCTGCTTTTCAAAAATACAAATTGACTAAAGTAACTGACCCCGTTGTTAGAAATTTTTGGGAGAAAGAGATGGCTAAAACTACCGATTTTCACAAATCCGAAATGTTGGGTTATCTAATATCGAAAGTAGGCCGCTTTGTCGAAAACGAGATGATGAGGAATATTATTGGCCAACCCAAGTCCGGTTTTGACATCAGAGAGATAATGGATAAGCAGAAGATATTACTGGTCAATCTGTCTAAAGGTAAAGTAGGTGAGGTCAATAGCGACCTTCTGGGCTTGATTATAGTTTCCAAGTTGCAGATGGCTGCCCTCAATCGGGGTGATATTCCCGAGGAAGAACGTAAAGATTTTTATCTCTATATAGATGAGTTTCAAAACTATGCTACTGACAGTATTGCCACTATTTTATCCGAGGCCAGAAAGTACCGTCTCAATCTGACCATGGCTCACCAATACATTGGGCAGTTAGTAAAAAATAATGATACCCAGATCCGCGATGCGGTTTTGGGCACCACTGGTACTATGGTGGCCTTTAAAGTGGGAGTAGACGATGCCGAGGTTATGGCCAAAGTGTTTGACCCAGTTTTTGACGAGTACGATGTGCTTAATGTTGAAAAGTTTACTGCCTACATTAAGTTACTGGTTGACAACCAGGCCTCTCGCGCTTTCAACATGCACACCTATCCGCCGGTGCCGGGTAATAAGGAGCTGGCTCATAAGATTAAAGAATTATCACGTTTAAAATATGGCCGACCCAAATCCAAGGTGCAGGCCGAAATCATGAATCGGTCGCAGTTGGGAGAACCCAGTAAGCCGTCACCATCTTTGGGAACGCAGGATTTAGGTCGGGAACCTAAGGCCTAAACAATGACCCGGTTAGCAACAAAAACAAAATTAAGAGAAAAAACAGCAGTCGCTTATATCATTTTGACTGCTACTGTTAGCGCAGCGGCTTTAATAGCCGCTGTTTTTGTTATCTTCCGGGTTAATAGTGTTGATATTGAACCAGCACCAGCCAGAAGTGTTGTTAGCTGCGGTAGTGTCATTACCACGGATACTTTTTTAACTGCTGATTTGTTGGATTGTACCGGTAATGGTATAGAAATTGGAGCCGATGACATAATTCTTGATTGCCAGGATCATCTGATAACCGGACCAGGTAAGAGTACTAATTATACTGGAATCGAGATAAACCGTAGGTCTGGAGTAAAGATAAGGGGATGTAATGTTTACAACTTCGGAAAGGGATTTGACGTTCATGGTGTATTTGGTCAGCCATCTACTAATAATATCTTAATTAATAACGTAGCTTTTAATAATAATTTTGGAATATATATCAAAGAATCATTTGGTAATGGTTTATACCGAAACGTAGCTAGCAATAATAATCACGGAATATATATAGGTTATTATACACAGGATAATATTTTAGAAAATAATATTGTTAACGGTAATAACCAGTACGGTATTAAGCTGTATAACAGTGATGGGAACAAGTTTATTGCCAATACCGCCAACTGGAACGGTGAAAACCTGAGTGGTGATAAAGATTTTTGGTGTGAAGGTGGCGTTGACAACCAATGGGAAGATAATTTATGTAAAGGGATTACCGATTGTTCTGGCTTGACATGTTATCAGTATGGGCAGTTTGACTCAACAGGAATAAATAATAATTTAGTTTTCAATCCTGGCTTTGAAATGGATTATAGTATTAACTACCAAGGTTGTTATGGCGGGTGTGATCGTGGTTTTGGCAATCATAAACCAGACGGTTGGATTTGGGATGACATCGAAGACAACTTTGATTATATAGAGAATGGAGCAGGTTGTTTTAATGAAAGATGCATCAAGCTAAACTCGGTTGATGATGAATGGATTGGGGTAGGACAAGTTTTTGAGGTAGAGCCAGCTGAATCCTATACCCTGGTAGCCTATATGAAATACGAAGGCGATGGAACAGATACAGCCTATATGCATATCTATGAATGTGCTGAATGGGAAGGTGATTCTTGTGTTAGCGGAGCCGGTTGGACAACGGAAAAAGTCTATGGTAATTCCAGTGACTGGGAAAGGGTTGAGATTGATTTTCAATTAGATCCTACAACCAACTATGTAAGAGTTTGGGCCGGGATTTATGATGATCCGGGCAATTATGTGTGGTTAGACAATCTACAATTTTCTAAAAATGGGGACCTGGATCAATATACTATTATGGATACCCACGGCCTTCAGACGATAGGGGAACAAGTTTTGGTTAGGCAACACGCAATTTTTAATCCCGACGATCCTGCCAACCCCACGCCTGTGAATTATCAGTGGCTGGCTGAGGGTCAGTGGGGTCAGGGCTGGGCTGAAATATCGAGAGTAGTTCTATCGGAGGATAATGAGATTGGGGAATTTAAAGTAAACCCCTTGAACGATATGTGTTTAAACCAATCAGGACTAAAATGTGAACCGATTGCTGCTAATAATTATTGCCAGGCTCTGGGTTACGGAGAATATCTGGATGGTACTATGGCTTGTGATGGGGAACAGCACCTAATGGGTAATTGGGCCAACAGCGACATCGATCCATTGCATTTCAATTGTGGATCCGGTGGTAGCGACGAGTGGATAGAGAGTATGAGCTGCTTCAAGGCAACACCACCTCCGGAATATTATAACCAAGACCACTTTGATACCTATTTTTCACTAATGGATGCGGAATTTTCCTTTTGTGGCGATGGCGTAATTACTGAGACTGCAGAAGAATGTGAGGCTGATGCAGATTGTGCTACAGGAGAAGAATGTTGGTATTGTAAGTGTGTTAGCAAGCATGAGCCTAATGATACCAACTGCAGCAGTAATTCGGAAAATGGAGAGTACCTTCTTCATGGCAATGATACTAAATGGTCCTGCCAGTTGATGACTGTGAAAAGTAACGAAGAAATTAATTTTTTAGATTATATAGTTGATGACGCTATAGATTGTTGTATTACTCCTCAGGGAATTGTTTCGAATAATCATAGGGAGCTGTGTGATTTTGTCCATTCAGAATATGGGTTCTTAACTTCCAGAGATTGTGTGACTAGATTTATTGGTACTGGGTTAAGTGATACCCACAATTCTGTTAGTAATTTTGGTAATAAAACCCCCTGGATACAGAATTATTATTACCCGGAACTATGTTGTTATGCTGGCAAAGATCGGGGTGACCAATTATGTTCTGATGGAGGGGGCACTCCGGGAATTTGTAGCCCTGATCAAGTAAATGGAATTGCTTATAACGATTACGTTTTGGGATTAGATTGTTCTGATTATGATTGTAACTTTCATGATCAATCAGCACTAAAAAGCTCCACAATATTGAATAGCGGTACGTGTGTTGATTGGTCTTTACTAACCACGACCTTATTGAGAAAGGCAGGCCGGCATTATGCTAATCCGGGGGAAGGTGATCTGATTCTTTCTGCTGATGAGGATGGCCATTTTGCTAACCTAGTTTGGGTGGATGAGGTCGGTACCTGGGTTTTTATGGACTATGGTAGACTTTACTTTGATCCCGAAAACGCCTGGTGGGACTACTGTGATAAAATAGAAGGCTGCGGCCACGAAAATCAATGGTTAGGCTGCACCAGATCTTGGGCTAGTGATAATGTATATGGATGCGATTAATTTAATATTTCTAATATGAAAATTTCTCCAAAAATTACTTTTCCTATTATTGGATTGATCTGCCTAATTAGTGTCGGATCAGTTTGGGCTTTATCTGACAAAAAAGTTGAAGCACAGCCAGAGGAAGTCGATGGTATGAGAGCCAATCGCTTAACTATTCAGCCCACTCAAACTATTAATGTTTTAGCTAATGTTCGATACAGCAAGGATTTGGAGTCGGTTAATTACACGGTCGGTGAATTATTAAACACTGAGTTTGTCGTCTATAATCAATCAAAACAAAAAATGAGTTTTAAAGTGATCCGAGAAGTTCTGCCCGATGAGGAAATCACTGAATCCAGAAACGCTGAGTTAAAGTATTTTTCCATGGAACACTACCAAGTACCCTACCTCGAATACACAGTAGATTTAGCAGGAGAAACAGCTACTGCTATGGAAGTAAAGTCCAAGTATAATAGTTTGCCAGTTAATGGAAAGTTGACATTACCCCGGATAGATATTATTGATATTGACTCCGGAAGAGTAATTGCTAATTCAAGTCCCACCATAATAAAAATCAATTGTCTGGAAGATAAAACTTGTAACATTAAAAACGGCGAGAACTTCCGCAACTGCCCGGCTGATTGTCCTTCTGGATCCGATGATAGTTATTGTGATATGGAAAAAGACGGTAAATGCGATCCCAATTGTTTAATGGAATTAGATAAAGATTGTAAGAAAGGAGAGGGGATAACCACTATCCCCAAAATAGAATAGAAAAAGGATTTTATGCCCCATCGTCATCTAAACATTACCTTAATCTTTTTAGCCGCTACCTGGCTGATGGTAGCCAGCTTTTATTTTTGGGAGGATTGGCAGATCGATCCCGCCGCAGGACAAGAAATATTATCCATTACTGGTTATTCTCCTACCATTCCGGTCTTAACTCCTGGTTCTACCGGTTTCACTTTGCAGGTCAACACCTCACTGGGGTCAGATTGTAAACATGGTGACCAAGGCCAAACCTATGAGCAAATGTCTAATCAGTTCAATGGCGACGGTACCTTAATACATACGGCAGAAATTTCCAACTTAGTTAGCGGTCCCACTTACCATTATTATGTCCGCTGCCAAACCGGAGCTCAGACAACTGAGGAACTGGATCTGAGCTATCGAGTTATACCGGCCATTGATTATGATTTTCCCAGATTAACCAATACCTTTTACGGGGATATTAATAATGATAATTTAGATGAATTATCAAGATATGATTTATTAGCGATCACCACTTTTTATCAGAAGGCAGCCCAGCAGAATAAGATTAAAACCATTAGGGAATATAATTCGGAAATTACTATTTTGCCGTATCTATTGATTAGAGATACTCACAAAGACCTAACTGATCCCAGTCTGATTGATTATCCGTTAAAGGAACAAATTTTTGAAAACAATTGGTTCTTATACCAACCTTATACCACGATTGTCGGTGATATTGATGAATACGCTACTTCTATTCAAGTGACTGATATCAACAAATTGGATCTTGATTTGGAAGGAGCGGATATAAATAATTATATAGCCGTAGAAGATGAATACATGGAGGTTACTGATATTGTTGGTGATACCTTGACTGTGGTACGCGGTCATCAATCAGATGCAGTATCGCATACTGACGGGGATCAGATCAGGGCCCATATTATTCTTTGGCTGGGTTTACATCCTGCCCTTAACCTGAGTACTGATTGGAATTTGGCTGTGCCAGAATTTGTGGAGACCACTTTGATCCCCTCCGGACTTTGGGATGGGGTTTATTACGATGCGGTTGCAGAAAATCTGTACAGCCGTGGTTTTGATACAGATATTGATAATGATGGAATAGCTGACGATGACGAAACTAAGTTACTGCATAAAGCTGGCATTGGCACGCTTTTTAATCAAACCAGAAATATCAGCTCTGATATTTATATCGTGGGCAATGGCTATTACACTTTCTATCAATACGGTAATGGTATAGAATATGAAACTTTTACAGGGTTGGATGGATCTAACTGGTCAGCCCATATGATAGGATATTTAGAATGGCAAGAAAGTGGTTTAGACCCTCATATCGATATAATAAATATGAAATGTAACAATAGCGGCAATGATACTTTGTGCCAGCAGGAATACCAAAAAATGCGTTATGGTCTTACCTCAACACTAATCGGAGATGGCTTCTATCTTTTTGACGGAGGGGGTACTGGACATAATAAACTGTATTGGTTTGATGAATATTCTGTTGATTTGGCTACGGGCATTCCGACCACTCCTACTGCGGAAAATGATTTCGTGGGAAAGGGTTATCTGGGTCAGCCAAGCGGTGACTACTCGATTTTAGCTAATGGAGTTTACCGCCGTAATTTTGCCAATGGTGTAGTCTTAGTCAATCCAACTGAATCAGAACAAGATGTTGAATTGGGAGAGACCCTGCGGCGGATTCAAGGAGTTCAAGATACCAATGTTAATATTGGGGGGGAGGTGTCAATCGTTACTATAGCTTCTGAAGACGGCATAGTTCTACTCAGTCAGATTTGTGATGAAGATTGGCAGTGTACTGAATGGTCTGAGTGTATTGACAGTCAACGATCAAGGACTTGTACTGATCAAAACGAATGTGGTACCGTAGAAAACCAACCAGTAGGAACTCAAGCGTGTGATTCAAATTCTCCAGCAGATATTTACGATTTATTCTTAGATTAATATGGCTAATTTTCCTAGAAAGTATGTCTATCCAATCGTGACCGGCGTCAATTGTATAACCGAGCTGGATAAAGATTGTAAACAGGGAGAGGGAATAACCAATGTTCCCGATATCCCTAAAACCTAAATGAAAATAACCCACAAAAATCTGGATCGGGTTTTAATCTTTATGGGTATCTTCTGGTTGTTTACCGGCTATTTTTTTGTGTCTAGTGAATTTAGAGCGATGGCAGCCGGAAATACCTATTATGTAGCCGAAACTGGATGTTCAGACTCTGGTCCGGGAACAGCCGGTGAACCTTGGTGTGCTATCGCCAAAGCAGCATCTACTTTGCAAGCAGGAGATACTGTCTTGGTTCAAGATGGAACTTATATTGTCTCTCAGATCAATCCAACATATTCAGGAATAAGTGGCAGCCCAATAACATTTAAAGCCAACGGGGACAATGTGATACTTGATGGTTCAGGAACCCATGCTTTCTGGCTGCGTAATCGAAATTATGTGACTCTTGATGGTTTCGAATTTATAAATTCAGAGGCTTGCGTTATGGTTTATCCCTCTTCTTCTACCATGACAGGGATAACATTAAAGAACTTTTATTCAAATGCAGGATGCAGAATTGGGATTTATACCTCAGATTTTGAATATGGATTAGAAGACTATCTAGTAGAAAATATTCACTTTATAAGTGCAGGTGGTATTGGCATGAATGGTGCCAATGGTGGAATATTAAGAAATTGCCTGTTAGATTGTACTGCAACTGCAGGTTCAGGAGGATGCAATACAGGGATAAACAATGGAAACAACATTTTAATAGAAAACAATCAATTTCTTTTTGTAAATGAACATACAATCAACATAGGACACAGTGATCCAGCAAAGGGATGTACAAATGTTGTTGTCAGAAACAATCTATTTTACAGAATTCATGATGTAAAAATTGACGCTGGAAATGATAATGTAGATGTTTTACACAACACTTTTGTCCTAGAAAAAGATGCAGGCTGGAGCTCGATAAATAATCCGGAAGTCTATCCTTCAACGGATATAACTGTTAAGGATAATCTATTTGTCCAAACCGGTTGGACGCATATCCCCCTTAGTAGATTATCCGAAAGCGATCATAATTATTGGGTTAGTGGCTGGCCAGATTCGAGCAGTGCCGTTATATACGGCAATCTTTTACTGGCAGATTGGCAAGCAGCCAGTGGAAATATCCATGATCTAAATTCCCATCAAGATCTAGGTTTGGATAGATATAACATTTTTGTTGATCCGGATAATTATGATTTTACTCCCCAGGCTAATTCTTGGCTTTGCCAAGATGGTAATGAAGGTTCTGATGGAGAAACAATTGGAGCCTTGTCTTGTGCCGGCGGGGGTGCGGCAGCAGTTTGCTCTGACGGAGAGATTACCGAAACTTGCGATTGTGGTGGCACTGACTATGATACCGGTTATTGTTGCGCCGGAGTTTATCAAGATAGTGATTGTAGTGTTGACGATATATCAATAATCCACTCACCGGAATATGTAGCTCATAGCACGGAAACTGCAAGTATCAACCTAACAGTTACTACCAATTACCTATCGACCTGTAAATACGACACCAACAGTGGGACTGACTATGCCAGTATGCCCAATACCATGACTGGTTCGGACACTTCTCATACAGCTACCCTGTCCGGGCTGGAATCGGGTACTACATATAATTACTACGTTCGTTGCAGTACTTCTTTTGGAACCACAGAAAATGATCACGAAATTGTCTATCGTGTTTTACCGGAATACGATGATCAATATCCCAGACTTGGTTTGGTCCTACACGGTTGCATTATTGAAGATGCAGCAACAGTAGAGCAGGCGGCCCGTTACGATTTGTTAGTCTTGCATAAATATCACACCGAATACGAAGGCCGGTATTGTAATCCCGATCGCTTGGAAGAAATCAGAGCTTTAAGTCCCAGAACCAAAATGTTTGTCCATCAGCCTCAGAGCTATGCCTATCATCCTTTGGAAACCTGGCCAGGGGATGGATCTTATCCGGCGGCTGGTCATATCCTTTATGATTGGTTAGACGGAGTTGTCCATTATGGTGATCCGGAAGACAGATGGACCTTGACTGATACAGCTGGTGACACCATTTGGGAATTATCCAATACTTCTTGGGATGTTGCAGTAATGGACATTACCCCTTACTGCCCGGTAGCTGATGGAACGGTGGACTACAATTACAATAGCAACAACGTTGATTATACTAAGGAAACCTTGATTGACCCGGGTATTTGGGATGGAGTGTTTTGGGATAGCTTATACAATAATATTAACTGGATGAACAGCAGTATAGAGCCGGATATCGACATTGATCACGATGGAGTGGCCGATACTAATGATTTTTCCACCGCTCAATGGACAGCTGGCATCAATGATTTTTACAGCAAGGCCAGAAATTACATGGGAGAAGATATTTGGTTTATCGGTAATGGAAATCATGATCAGTATCAGTACGGTAACGGAGAAATGATCGAAGGTTGGTGGAGCAATAGGACTTGGCGAGAAAGAATAGATGCTTTTGATAATTGGAACAGCAATGGCCAAGAGCCGGATTTCAATATGGTGGTCGGTCCTTATAATTCCGAGGAAATGCCAGCGACCCACAATTATCGGGTACCGCGTTGGGCATTTACTTTTTCTTTATTAACCGGTTCCTATTACGAAATGTTTGATGATGAAGTTGGTTATACAGAATTCTACTGGCTAGACGAATACGCAGTTGATTTAACCAGCGGGGAAGCGGTAATACCCACTGAAGCCAATGATTGGTTAGGAAAAAATTATCTGGGAGAGGCCGAAGATGATGCTTATGAGCTGGATGTTAATCCTACTTCTTATCCGCAAGGTGTCTGGAGAAGAGATTTTGCAAATGGGATAGTTTTAGCTAATCCGAATAGTCCATCAGTAACCATTGATTTAGGCGGTGAATACAGAAAGATTTTAGGAACGCAGGATCCGATAAATGATGGTTCAACTGTTTCCCAGATAACCTTAACTGGTAGTAACGGCATCATTCTCCTTAAACCGGCTTGCGAAGAAGATTGGCAATGTACTGATTGGTCTGATTGTGAAGATAGCCAGCAAACCAGGACTTGTACGGATTTGAATGTCTGTGGTACCGAGATTGACAAACCGGAAGAAACTAGATATTGTGATTCGATATCCCCAGAAGATATTGATGATTTAATAGCCGACTAAATATGATCAATTTTCCTCGGAAAATTATTTATCCAGTAGTGGCCGTTATCGTTTTAATGTTAAGCGGAGTAACGGTCTGGGCCATGACTGAAGATTGGGTATCCTGGCCCATGCAGTGGGACGAGTCAGCTGATAGTGTAGCTAGTGCTGCCTTTTTGAATGATTACGATATTGATGCCCGAGGGTTTGTTGAGGTTAATCCAGAGACGGGAGACTTTGAGTTAGGAGATGGTACTACTTTACGCTTTTGGGGCAGTCAAGTCTGGACTGATGCCACCACGCCGACAACGACTATTGCCGATGGGGTGGCTCCCCATCTCAGAAAACACGGATTTAATATCATGAGGATAGGTATCAATACGGAACATATTGACACTCAAGATGAATGGGAAAGATTTACTTATTTTTTAAAGCAATTAAAAGATGAAGGAATTTATGTTGCTCTTCAGGTAATGGCCGGAATCAGTTTTGATACCCTGTTAGATGAAACTGCCAGGCAAACCAGATTAGAATGGATTAAAGACGATTTATTAATGCGAGATAATCCTTATGACCAACCTTTCTATAACAATCCCCAGATTGCCATGTTGGAGATTACTAATGAACTAAGTTTTCAAAGATTTTATCACTATCATCGCCTCAACTATAATACTGAAGGCTGTCATCCCACCCAGGGACAAAATGCCTATCGTTATCCGGTGTCTCAATCTACTAGCAACTATCTTGACCAGGAATTTTCCCAGTGGTTGTTAAATAAATACGGAGACAGAGATACCTTAGAGGCCGCTTGGTTGGATTCACCGGCGACAGATCCGGCCGGGGCCAATTCGATTGTCAACGGAGGGTTTGAAAGCAGTATGGATAATTGGACTCTGACCACAGGAGATGGTTGTGAGGCCAGTTCTCAAATAATCAGTGATGCAGTTGAGGGAAGCCAAGCCATCCAGATTGATGTAACTCAAGCCGGAGAAACCTACTGGAAAACAATTAGTTTGAGTTATAACGGGCCGATGGCTCTGACTGAAGGAAACTGGTACACTGTTGGTTTTTGGGCCAAGTCTGATGCGCCCAACCCGGGCGAGTATTGTGGCACCTATCCTTACCAATTTACTGTTATGGTTAGAGGTTTGCCGGGGATTGTCTATGGTGATAATAATATGCCCTACATCGATGCCATAGACGATGGAAATTCTAGCGTTGACGATGACTGGAAATATTATCAAGTTTCCTTTTTGGCAGACGAAACAGTCACCAGCCACGGATTTAGACTGACCGGTTTTGGCTACAAAACGGGAACGATTTGGTTTGATGACATTACCATTAAAGAAAATGGAGTTTATGGACTAAGGAGCTGGGAGGACCCGGATCCGGCTTCAGAAAATGTATGGCGTTTGCAGTTGTTAGATCAATTTTCTTTTTCTGCTCCCCGCTATCGGGATACAGTTGAGTTTTACGTGGACAAAGAAAGAGAGTTTACCGGAGCAGTCACTGATTATTTAACAAATAATATTTTTACCGGTGATAGACCATTGCCGCCGATCAGCGGCAGTCAACCGGGGGGAACTTTGGGCGGCTATGCTGATACCACTCTCGGTCGTATCGATATTCATTCTTACTATAATAGTGTAGTAAGTGTTGAAGAAGACTCCTATGTAAGAGAAATAGGCAGACCGTGGTCAATAATATCTACTGCCAGGCAGGATCCTCCTTGGGATAATTTAATTGCTCCCCAGGCCAAGCACCAGGTGGCCGGCATGCCCCTGACGGTTTCCGAACACAATGTTGGTTATCCTCACCCGTACCGTTATGAGAGCCCCTTATTGACAGCTGCCTATTCGGCTTATCAGGGTTGGGACGGGATTTATTGGTTTAATTATCACTCTGACGGAGATGAAACCTGGGAAGATGTTAATGCTCTTTTTGGCGGGGCACACGGAGTTCATAATATTGAGTCCAATTCCCAAACCATGGTCCAAATGATCCAGACAGCTATTATGTATCGGCGGGGAGATATCCAACAGGCTGATCGGTTTATTGACGTATCTTTAACTAAAAACGAAACTCTAGATGGCCACAAGATAGGTGACGAGGGACGTAGCCGGGACAAATGGGGTTTGGGTGGTTATCCTTATGATTTATCAGATGATTTGGATTGGCGCTATCTCATGCTTTATGGTGTTCGGATTTCATCATATGAAGCAGTAGGGCCCAGGCTATTTGAGGATTTGAAAACTGAATATGGATTACCTGATATTAGAACTTGGAATGCTGACGAGTTGAAATTTGTTTCCGATACAGGAGAGCTAACTTGGGACGTCTCCGATAACGGAGGTGAGTTCGAAGATCATTTCCTGATTAATACCCCCAAAACTCAATCTGTGGCCGGTCGGTTAATGTACGGTGTTATCCCCAGAACCCTAAGCACAGATAATATGGAGGTAACGGCTTCGGATCCGGAATACGGAGCAGTTACTCTTACCAGTATGGACAATAATGATATTGCTCAATCAGAGTCTCTGTTGATCTCCGGATTGAGACAGGCAGCTAATCAAGGCTCCACTTGGGATGCTGATGAAGAAATTTTGACCATGATTCAAAACGATACCATGCTGGAACCGGTCAATGCCCAGATTACCCTTGTCATGGCTGCCAATTCCGAAAGTCTGACTGTTACTCCTTTAGATAAAACGGGACAAGTGATAGATTCCTCTTTACCAGTTAATAGAACGGCTTATGGAGACAGAGTAGAATACCAGTTCGATATTTCCGGGCCGATCTACGATACAGTTTGGTACAGTATTGCCCAAACTTTTACCGAAGAGTGTGTTGAGAACTGGCAGTGCACCGAGTGGTCAGAATGTGTAACAGGACAACAAACCAGAACCTGCACGGATATAAACGAATGCGGAACAGAGATAGATAAACCTTCCGAAGTACAAGAATGCGATTCGGTGTCCCCGGAAACCATTGACGATTTAGTGGCCAATTAATATGAAATTAATCACCAGAGAAAAAACTACCATAGAAACCAGGTTGGGCCTGTATATCGGGGTTACGGCTACGGTTTGTGTTTCCATATTAGTCTCTACTATCTTGACAACAACGACACCATTTCTAGCTCCGCTTTTAAGTTTGCCCTCGGTGGTAGCTCTTGATTCATCCAACTCTATGAATTTAACCTGGACCGCTCCGGGTGACAATGGAAATAGCGGAACGGCTGCTGCCTATGATATTCGTTATTCCACTTCACTTATTAAAGAAGTCAACTGGGATCAGGCCGAACAGGTCGATAATGAACCAACTCCTGCAGTGGCAGGCAGTACTGAAACTTATCAATTAACTGGTCTTACCCCCAATACTACTTATTATGTGGGGATTAAAACAGTTGACGAAGCGGGAAACTGGTCAGGTATTTCTAATGTCGCTTCCAAAACCACTGATTGTTTTGAGGCCTGGTCCTGTGCTGAATGGGAAGATTGTCTTGATGGCCAACAGGCAAGAATTTGTACCGATTTAAACAGTTGTGGTACTGAGGAGGAAAAGCCAGTCGAAACTCAAAGCTGTACTGATCCAGATGAACTCTGTGAAGAAAACTGGGAGTGTACTGCCTGGTCTGCCTGTGAAGACAATGAGCAAGTAAGAACTTGTGCCGATTCCAATGCCTGCGGTACAGAAGAAAATAAACCGGGAGCCAGTCGTTATTGTGATGTAGTTGGTGGTCCAGTAGGGGATCCGGAAGTGTTGAACCGCGAAACCTTAATCGTGACCGGTGTCAATAGCGGCGGTGGCCCTCAAGTAAAAACCTTTGATCAGGACGGAAACTTGCGTGGCCAGTTTTGGGCCTTTGATCAAGGATTCACTGGAGGGATAAATGTCTATGCTGAAGATTTAGGCCGAGATAATGTAGCAGAAATTATTGTTGGTGCCGGACCGGGTATGTTACCGATAATTCGTATCTTTGATTCCCATGGTGGCTTACTAGGTAGTTTTCAAGCTTATGATGATAATTTTCAAGGTGGAGTGTCTGTAGCAGCTGGCGATCTGGACGAAGATGGTATTGCCGAAATTGTAACCATACCTCAATCAGGCGGGGGACCCAACGTTCGTATCTTTGGCTACCGTGACGGTCAGTATGTTCCGGTGATTGAAAGCTTCTTCGCTTATGACGTTCGCTTTCGTGGTGGAGTATCTTTAGAAGTTTGTGATTTGGATCGTGATGATAAGGACGAGATAATCACTATTCCTAAGAGTAACGGCGGTCCTCACTTGAGAATTTTTGGTTACCGTGACGGTGTCTACCGACCGGTCATCTTGGGTTTAATGACTCATCATCCTAACTTCCGTGGTGGACTCAATCTGGGCTGTGGTGACCTGGAAGGTAATGGCTACGAACAAATCATAGCGGCCCCAGCTTCCTTGGGTGGACCCCACATCAGAACTTTTGGACGCAACCGTTTAGGTTCTATCAGTATCTTAAGCCCGGGCTTTATGGCCTTTCATCCGGAGTTTAGGGGTGGTGTCTCTTTGACCACCGGAGATTTCGATTACAATTATCAAAATGAGATAGTGGTCTCGGTCTCTAGCGGAGACAGGGCCCTGATTAGAATATTTTATCAGGACGGCACTTTAATGAAAGAATTTTTGGCTTACCCAGAAGACTTTCATTTTGGAGTAAATGTATCTGCCGCTAAGTTTTAAGAGAAATGTCAGGAAAATACATGACTAAAATCCAGACTAAGAACAAAATCAAACTTAGTATAAAAATTTTAATGGCGATATCGGCTTCAGCCCTAGTCCTGTCTGCCGGTTTCGCTATTTTTCGATTCCAGACAATAAAACAATCGGGTATCACTAGCGGTGAATATATCTTCGAAACGAAGATTACTGATTTATCTAGAAAGACAGTGACTGATCCAGAAGGTAATAATTATATATTTATTCAATCACCAGAGTCTAGCTACCTGAACGAAGCGGGTAAACCGAAAGTGCCAGTTCAGAACTATAAGGTAGAGATACCAAAAGATGCTAAGAATCTAAAAATCGAAGTGGTAAACTCTATTGACGAGCAAGAACGAATTGATGCTCACTATTACCCAGCAGAAGAACTGGTTCAGAAATCGATCGATGAAAATGTTGAGTACATAGATGAAGAATTTTATATCGACAATAATTTCTATGATGAATATCAAGAAATATATCCAAAGAACCCGGTGGTAATTGGCCAAACCGGTAAAATGAGAGAAGTCAATTTTGTCGAAATCCTTTTTTATCCGTTGCAATATAAACCTAGTGATAAAACATTAGTCACTAATAGGAAATTAACGGCAAAGTTAACCTATACTTCAGAAAATGGCAAAGAAACTATCTCTTTGCCATCATCATTTAAATCTATCGGTAAAGGTATCTTAAATCATGAGGAAGAGGTCGATGCTCCTGCCACTTCAAGATTAGGCGCAGTAATTTATCCAACAGACTTAGCCAGCTCTAGTAATGTGGCTAATTACTTAATTATCACTGCCGATTTATTCTACGATAATATACCTGATAACGATGACCCGATTGAACAATTGGTTGAACATCGCTCCGAAATTAGCAATTACGATGTAGCGGTGGTCCAGCTAAGTGATATTGTGGCTTCTTACGGCGCTTCAATTCCTATTCACCCCGATTTGATTGACACCGATGACGATCTGGATTTGAAGATAAAGAATTTTATCAAATACGCCTATGAAAACTGGAATTCAGGGCAACCCGATTTAGAATACATTTTAATGGTCGGTGATGCAGCTCCGGAAACAGAGGAGTTTTTTCTTCCGATGCATCTTTCAACTATAGAGTCCTATGGCGAAAGAATCCTCACTGATCATTGGTACATTTGCATAAACGATGATCAAGCCTCACCCCAAATAGATGATATGGACGTAATTGGGGATATTATTTTGGGAAGATTTAGCGTACAAACTGAAACAGATTTATCAACGGTGGTAAATAAAACAATCAACTACGAATTGAATCCGCCACCGGACAATGATTGGGGAAACCGAACCTTGTTAACGTCAGGGTTTGAGGAGGGGGACGGTGGTTTACCTATAATACGTGATGAAATTTTAATTCCAAATGGCCTGGAAGCAAACGAAGTCTATGCTGATGATTACACTGATTATCAGTTGGCCATTAATGACATTCTCGCCAATATTAATTATGGACATTCATTTTTTGTTCATCATGGCCATGGGTGGCCATATGGCTGGCAGATTGGTGATGTCTATTCAATTACCACAGATGATATTGGCAATCTAAGTAATGACAATAGGTTACCTGTGGTATTTAGTATGTCTTGTAGCACAGCTAAAATTGATTCTGATGACCCGAGTTTAGCAGAAACATTTGTAAATGGTATTGAGGGATCAATAGCTTTTTTCGGAGCTACTAGAATAGCGGATTCCTCTGGTTTTTCGTTAGCTATTTATACAATGCAGCAGATTTTCGAAGAAGGAGAATATAGATTAGGAGCCAGTATTCTTAAAGCAAAATCATTTAGTAATTCTGGTCTTGTATACAATTTATTTGGTGATCCAGCCCTTGATTTATCCCAATCAATTTTGTCTTCCGATAAACCAGATTTTAGAACTACACTGGAGGGATTTGATTACAGTGGAGAAAATGTTACTTTCTTTGCCACCATATATAATAAAGGATTAACCGCAGGTGAGAATGTAAAGGCAGAACTTTTTATTGGTCATCCCGAACTAGGTGGAACAGTTATTGATGACTCAACAACTTTTCATACAATTCCAGCTCTATCTAATTTACCAATTGAAATTACAATCCCTCTCCAGGAAGGATGGGATCATGGATATAGTACAGAATTATACTTAGTAATCGATAGTCAAAACGAAATAGAAGAATTAAGTGAGCATAACAATATTAGCAATCAGCTGGCTTTCTTTTTGAACTTTCTACCTAATTATTACATCGGAGGAGGGTATGGCCCAAGTATCTATGACAATAAGCTTGTTTGGACAGAAAATCATGATGGAATTTTTTCAAGTATTAATATGTTCGATTTGGGAAATGATGGGAAGTATGGAACGGCTGATGATAGCGGGGTGATTCAAATTACGGAAGACAACAGAAATAGTTATCACCCTTCAATCTATGGTAATAAAATTGTTTGGTATGGAGACACCAATGATGGCCAACTTGGGATCAGTCTGTACAATCTTGGTCAAGATGGATTATTTGGTACATCAGATGATTCGGGTGTGATTACGATTGCCCAGGGGGGAGATAAAAAGTATCCTAAAATATTCGGAAATAAAATTGTCTGGCAAAAAGCGGATTCATACGATTACTTATATATATTCGATTTAGGAAATGACGGTGTTTATGGAACAAGTGATGACAGAGGTCCAAGCAGAATTTCTAGTTTCCCACTTGATTATAGTGATTCTTTCAGCTTTCGTGACAATAAAATTCTGTGGAGTTCTCTCAACTATCCAGATGATATGATCGAAGATGTTTTCCTTTATGACCTGGGAGATGATGGTATCTTCGGAACTAATGATGATATAAAAGATGTTCAGATTACCAATAATAATATGAACGCCAGTAAACCCAACCTTTACGGAAAAAAAATACTAATGTCTTCATATATATTTAATCTGGGAGATGACGGAATTTTTGGGACAGACGATGATTTGGGCGAGATTACCATTGACCGAATAAGCCTTGAGTCTGAAGATAATTATATACCTGTTGACTATAACATCGAAATATTTTCCGACAACCAATGGTCAGTAATTCTTGAAGTGGAAGGAAATAGTGATCCTCAAATATTGCACTATTTACCTGAAATAGTTACTTTTAGTAAGGTTCGTTTCAATTTTACCGATACATATGATACGGAACCAGATCATGAAGAACTTAGAATTTATGACATTGAATTACTTAATTCTGAGACCGGTAAACTTTATAGTGACCACGGCTATGTCAGTGCTTCTGCTGGAAATAACCCAAACTACATACATGAATCTTACGGCACTGCTTTTTGGCAGGTTATTAATTCTGATCCGTTCTGGTTGGAAGTGCAATTTCGTGAT
The DNA here is from genome assembly GCA_043817315.1 of Patescibacteria group bacterium. Classification (GTDB taxonomy): domain Bacteria; phylum Patescibacteriota; class Patescibacteriia; order JBDRGY01; family JBDRGY01; genus JBDRGY01. The sequence continues at coordinate 105,962 of JBDRGY010000001.1, forward strand.
ATTGCAAATATTAACGATGAAATTACTCAAATTAACAGCGAGATCTACTTGAGTTTAAATGATATATTTGCAAATGTAGTTGTTGGAGAGAATCTTTTTGATAATCCGAATATCTACACTTATGACCTAGTATCCGGTAGCCTCAATCAAATCACTGCTAGGCCGATTAACCAACAGAGAATAAAAGTATGGGGAAACAAAATTGTTTATACAGGAGAAGGAGATTTAGAAGGAATATTTTTAACTGAATATTTTAGTTGTGATAATTCTAATCCGGCAGTTTGTGGTGAGGCATTTGGACCAGATTGCCAGGAGGTTGATCAGTTAATGTGCTGTGAGGATGATACAGATGAAAATTATTTAAGTAGAGATTGTGCTGACTCATCAATCTTTGCTGACAGTTGCAGTGACGAAGAAAATGATAATGCTTGTTGCGACGACTCAAAAGACTGTGTTTATAAAGGAATATGTTATACCAGAAACCGGGCAAATGATTTTCAGGAAAATGCCTGGGAGGGAACCAATGGTGCAGGAACGGTTGGATACTATAAATGTTTGAACACTCCTGGAATGATTTTTGATTGCGACCATGATCCATATGTTTGTGAGGAATACAATTGGGCCTGTAACGTTGATGAAACAAGACCTTATGGAAGATCCGCCGGTTGGGCTTTTGAAGGCGAGGATCATACCTTTGGAGGTTACGGAGATTCCTGGGGAAGGGGAATTGGTGTTTGGGGTAGCTATGATCAAGGACCAAGCTCAGTAATTAATCATGAATTTGAAGAATGTTGTGGAGATGATGTTGGAGAATATTTAATTGGCAATATATGTTGTGATTCACCAAACGATAGGATAGATAACAGCGGCAATTGTGTACCCCGGGGTAAGCCAAAAAGAATCCAGGAAATGAGTCTCCGTAATAATACATATTCGCAGCTTGGTATTAATGTTACCGCTGCCAAGTTTTAATTAAATGAAATAAACAGGCCAATGTATTGACAAAAGCCTGTTTTTTTGATATAATAAGGGTGTTCTCTACTCTTAAACATAGCAATGATTAAAAGGTCGCTTAACTATACCTTGATTATTTTGGCAATTCTTTGGACTGGAGTTGCCATTTTTTATTTTACCGATAATATTGCGGTCCAAGCAGCTGGCAACACTTATTATGTAAAAACCGATGGTAGTAATAGCAACAGTGGTATTTCCTGGAATCAAGCCTGGGCTTCTATTGAGTACGGTATGAATCATATTAGTGGCGGTGACACCTTGTTAGTGGCTGATGGGGATTATTATGAAGCCGACTCCAGTCATGACTGGGGTATCGGTAACGGCACTCCTTCCGGACCCAGTCCCGATCAACACACTATCATCAAAGCGGACGGTGACAGTGTCCACGTTTATAACAGCGATCAGCACGGTTTCTATCTGATCTCCAGCCCCAAACAAAATATTACCATTGACGGCTTTAACATTCATAACGATAATGGTGTCTGTATTTTTTTTAATTCCAGCAGTTCCCGCAACATCACCATTAAAAACAATAATTGTACCAGTGTAGGGGAGGTGATGAGGGGATCAATCAGCTTTGCTGACTATACGGGAACTGAATCCAGGAATTTACTGATTGAAAATAATCAGATCAGAAACGGTTCTATTGGTATTGCCTCGGGCTCAACAGATTGCCAGGTTTTAAACAATACGATCATTCAGGATTATCCTGATCAGACCACTTATGGAATTTCCATTGGTGGAACCTGGCCCGATTACTTAACTGAAGATATCTTAGTCAGCGGTAATACGATTATTAATATCAGAGGCAGCTCCGGTCATTCCGCCTCGGTCAGCCGGGCCCGTAATGTGACCTTCTCCTATAACACCTGGTATTTCCCGGTGGAAGCCATTATTTTCTGGCCAGATCCTTTGGTAGAAAATATTTATGTTGACCACAATACCATTGTCGATGTCAGATCGGTTACTTTCACTTTGCCTTATCACGCTTCTGGGCACACCGGCATTGGAGACAATATTAGAATTACCAATAATTTAATTGCCACTAGCCAAGATTGTGAATACCAAGGTGGAGCTGCTTTCCCCTTGGAAAATTTTCATGAGGATTATAACTATTACTATTCACCACAAACAGTTGTTATTGATCACGAAGCCTGTCGGGCTGTTAATAGCGGCCAAAGATATTGCCCCACCATTGCTGATTGGCAGGAGGCAACAGAACTGGCGGGGCATCCCCTGGGTATTAATTCAGTAGATGATAATAGTGGTGGTACTAAATACGATATTTTTGAGGACCCGGAAAACTACGACTTTACTCCCAAAGCAGATTCTTGGATTTGTAATCCCGACAATTACGGTTCTGACGGGGAGCCGATTGGAGCCTGGCCCTGTGAAGGCGGTTCGCCCCCACCACAATGTACTGATAGCGACGGCGACGGTTATGGCGATCCGGCCAGTTCCGCTTGCGAATACTCTGAGTTGGATTGTGATGATGGAAATGGGAATATCAATCCGGGGCAAAGCGAAATTTGCGATGACGAAATTGATAATAATTGCGACACCAAAATTGATTGTATTGATCAAGAGTGTGCCAACGCTGAGCCTTGTGTTAACAGTGAAACCAGCGCTGTAACTTCATCTGATTTTTATGCTGATGAGCCAACTTTAAAATCGTTGGGTTTCAGATGGTATGTAGAAGGAGACGAGGACAATGATGCTCAAGTGCAGGTTCAGTATAAAAGATCGGTTGACAGCCAATACAAGCAAGCCCTGGAAATGAAAAGGATTAATAATGATGCCTGTGGTTATCATACCGAGATGTGGACCACAGGTAATTTATTTGCCGGCAGTGTACTCAACCTCGAACCAGGCACTTCCTATGATGTCAGGTTTACCATGAGTGATCCTGATGGTGTTAGTGGCGATATAGTAAAGAATGCGACTGTCAGTACCAGATCGGAACCGCCGCGGCACCAGGGTAATAATACTATTGATGTTTATCCAGGAGATTCGCTGCTGACAGCTGCCCAAAATGCCCAACCGGGAGATGTCATCTTATTACATGAGGGAGTGCATGATTACAGCAGCGGGGGGACTATGAACCTAGGTTCAGTTCTATCTGGCAAGCAAACTAGCGAAGAGAATCCGATTGTAATTAGGGGAGTGGATAAGGATACGGTAATCGTTAACGGCCCTCACGGTAGTTCTTCGGCAAACTGCGTCCAGTCATTGATCAGATTTATAAATTTAGGCTCAAGTGACTATATTCATTTGGAAGACTTTACCATCAGGAATGCCTGTGTAGCTGTTATTGCCGAAAACGCCAAAAACCTGGTGGTCCGCAATATGAATTTTTTGGACGTTTGGGGTGGAGTCTGGGGACGAGTCAATTGGTACGGGCCCAATAATCCTTGGCAAGGAGACGATGAAAACTGGTTTATAGTTGATAATGTCATTATCGGCAAAACAAACCCTTGGTTTCCCAGGAGCAGTGCCTACGGTAATAACGGAGGAGTCAGGGTCTACGGTAAAGGCCACGTGGTCGCTTACAACACTATTAGTAACTTTTGGGACGGCATTACTTTACTAAACGATTATGATAGTGACATTCCAGATTCTTTCAGGCAAGATCCGGGACAACGATCTGTCGATTTTCATAACAATGAAATTTCTAACTGCATGGATGATGGAATAGAAACGGATTATGGATTTCAAAATATTCGAGTGTTCGAAAACAGAATCACTAATGCTCACGCCGGCATTACCGCCCAACCTGTTTTTGGAGGCCCGGTTTACATTTTTAAAAATGCCATTTACAACACCAATGGAGTCAGTGGCTTTAAATTTCACAATAACCCCTCCGGCCTAGAGATTTTTCACAACACCTTGGCTGGGCATTGGTATTGGGGTTCGGACTGGGGTTGGAAAAATGTCAGGATGTACAACAATCTGATTTTTGGCGATGAAAATTCCGGAGGTCCGAAAGTCCGAACTGGTTCGCCACCTTCAGATACCAGGACCAAAATTGATTATAACGGCTATAATCCCAATTCAGGAGATGTTATCAGATGGTGCAAGGATTTCAACGTAATCGAAGGCCAGGGTTGCAGTCCCTGGAGTTATTATTCTTCATTAAGCGAATTCTATGGTGACACCGGGTTTGAGCAGCACGGGAAGACCTACAATTATAATGTTTTTGAAAATGCTAATGTTCCTCAGGGCACCTGGACGTATACGCCAGGCGAAAAAGATTTAACTCTGGATAATTCTGTTAATCCCAATCCCATAGACCAGGGATTGGTTTTGCCCAACATCAATGAAGATTTCTCCGGCAGTGCTCCGGATCTGGGAGCCTACGAATCTGGTCAGGACCTTCCTCAACTCGGACCGCGAGCAGACGAAGATTGTACGGAAAACTGGCAGTGCGCTGACTGGTCCGAGTGTTTAGAGGGTCAGCAAACCAGAGAATGTGTCGATACAAACAATTGTGGTACTTACGTCAATCAACCTGATTTGACCAGGGATTGTGATTCCACCCCGCCGCTCTCCGTCAGTAATCTAACAGCAATTTAAATATGGCCCAAAAGACTAATAAATTAATTCAAGTGTCAATTCTAACAGCCGTAATTATTATTGGCTGTTTTCTTGTCCTGATGAATGAAAGAGATCAAAAAACTGGAGCCAGGGCCGTTGGAAATACCTACTACGTTAAAACCGATGGCAGCAACGGTAACAGTGGCACCTCTTGGGATCAAGCCTGGAGTTCAATCGAATATGGGATAAATAACATTAGCGGAGGGGACACGCTCTTGGTAGCAGACGGTGATTATTATGAGACAGAAGCCGGGAATGACGGTCGAGGAATCGGCGTTTATACCAAAGCGGGAATAGACCAAGATTACCCCACGGTCATAAAAGCAGCCGGGAATAATGTTCATATGTACACCAGCGACGCTCACGGATTCTATTTTTTATCAGGGCTCAAGAATTACATCACTCTAGAAGGATTTAACATTCACAATGAAAACGGTTCATGTATTTGGGTAAATAAGGGAAGTTCTTCTTATATCACCATCAAGAATAATAAGTGCCTAGAACGAGGTGAAGTAAAAATCTCGTCAGGCGGGGAACGTAACTCTCATCATCATATTATCGAAGGTAACTACATAAAAGATTCAGGGATCAGTATAGAAGCCGGTAACTATGAGGTTCAGATTATTAATAATGTAATAGAAAGAGTTAGTGATTCCGGAGGGAGTATAGGGATTTCTGTGGGCGGTCCAGGTGTAGCGATTACCTATCAGGTAGAGAATGTTTTGGTGCACGGTAACACATTAATCAATAGAACAAACTACGGCAGTCACGCTGGATCGATAAAAAATGGCAAGAACATAACTTTTTCCCATAACATTTGGTACCACACTTATGATGCCATTGCTATCTGGTCCAGAGATTATACCGAGGACGTTTATATCGATCATAATACTTTAGTCTATTCTGGAAAAGCAACGTTTTTTCCTGATACTGATTCTTACGATCAAGATTGGTATCGTTTTTACAATCTCAATTTCACTAATAATTTGTACGCCAAATCCGCCCATAATAAATTCAGAGGCGACGACTTTTTTCCTTTAGAAGAACTGTATTCTGATTATAACTATTATTTTCACCCGGAAACCCACGACAGCGGTTGGCAGGTAATTGATACTCACATCATCCGTCATAACAACTGTCCAAGCAGCAAGTGTAATACGATAGAGCAATGGAGAGCAGCTACTGCCGGACATCCTGATTACCCGGGTGGGCTGGGGGCCCATTCAGAAGATGAGCATGATGCTGGATTGGACCTCTATGATTTATTTGTTGATCCTGATAATTACGACTTTACTCCCAAGTCTGATTCTTGGATATGTAATCCGGACAATTACGGATCAGACGGACAGCCTATCGGAGCTTTGCCTTGCCCTGGTTCCCAACCGCCATCCTGCAATGATGATGACGGTGACGGCTATGGCAGCCCGGCCAGTGCCAGCTGCGATCATCCAGGGCTTGATTGTAATGATAACAACGGCAATGCTTGGCAGAATCTAACGGGCTATCCTGATGTTGATGAGGATACTTATTATTCAGAGGATTCGATCCAAGTTTGCTCGGGCAACAGCCTGCCTGCTGGTTACGCAGTGTCCCAGGGCAATGATTGTGATGACTCTAATTCTAATATCAATCCGGGAACCACTGAAGTATGTACTGGCAATAAAGATGATGATTGTGATGGCTCTGTTGATTGTGACGATTCGGACTGTCAAAATGATCCTGATTGCCAAGCTCCAGGAGGGTCAGGGGAGTCTTATCAAGGATTCGGGGCAGTGACCTCAGGCGGAGAAGGGCAAACTGAATATCATGTTACCACTCTAGCTAATAGTGGAGCTGGCTCATTAAGAAGTCTTTTGGAAGGAGGGGCTTCCAATAGATATATTATTTTTGATGTTGCCGGAACAATTTTCTTAGATACCCAATTAGTCGTATCGGGCCATCACATTACCATCAACGGATCATCGGCTCCGAGTAGCGGCATTATGATTCAGGCTGGTAACAATAGTTATAACGATGCCCTGCTGGGAATACAAGGTCACGACATTATCATTAATAATATCCACGTCAGAGACAACAGGACCGGAGTGCCATCAGACAATTCAGCTGACAACATCAGAGTTATCGGATCAGGGGCCTACAACTTAATATTTGACCACATCTCCTCGTTGGATAGTAACGATGGAAATCTAGACCTGACACAAGGAGTCCATGATATTACTGTCCAGTACTCTCTTTTGGGCAATAACGTCAAAAACCAGTTGATTAAATACCCCGAATCAGCTGGACCCTATAATCTTTCTTTGCATCACAATCTTTATATCACCAGCACCGAAAGACAGCCCCTGCTTTTTAATGTTAACCTGTTCGATTTTGTTAATAATGTGGTTTACGATTGGGCCAACGCTGGCTCAACCCTGGAAAATGGATCTCAAGGGAATTTCATTAAAAACTATTATTTGAGTACCAGGGCCAGTAAGGACTACAAAGCAGTTTGGGACAAAACCGGAACTAACTATGTTTATATGGAAGATAATTTCATTCCGGCGGCCTGTACCACTTCTACTAATCATGCCGAATATCAGGCCCCAGATGTCACCACTACTAGTTACCAACAGGCAGCGGTGGAGGTGACCAATCAAGTCGGCGCCTTACCCCGCACAGCTCATGAACAGTCTTTAATCGATACTTTTGCCGATGAGTTTCCCAGTTGTGATAATAACTCAGCTCTCAGTGAAATCTGCCAATGCGGCAGTGGGATGGCTTACCAGGGGTATTGCTGCTCTGGAGTTTGGCAATCTGTTCCCTGTGGTGAATGTCAAGAAGACTGGGAATGCACTGATTGGTCAGATTGTATCGAGGGGCAACAGACCAGAGAATGTACTGATTTAAATTCTTGCGGTACAGAAATAAATAAACCGCCAGAACTGCAAGATTGCGAATGCGAAGAAATTTGGCAGTGTACTGATTGGTCAGAATGTATAAATAACCAGCAAACCAGAGAATGTGTCGATATTGACAATTGTGGTACTTACGTCAATCAACCTGATTTGACCAGGGATTGTGATTCCACCCCGCCGCTCTCCGTCAGTAATCTAACAGCAATTTAAATATGGCCCAAAAGACTAAAAAATTAATCCATCTATCTGTACTTACCGCAATTTTTATGATCGGTAGTATTATTGTCCGGATGGATGAGATTGATCAAAGTACTGGAGCCTGGGCAGCAGGGAACACCTACTACGTTAAGACTGATGGCAGCAACAGCAATGGCGGTACCTCTTGGGATCAAGCTTGGAGTTCTATAAATTACGGTGCCAATCGGTTATCACCGGGAGATACTTTATTAGTGGCCAATGGAACTTACAACGAATCGCGTATCACCAGAGATATGACATCAGGTACTGCAGATAATCCGATTACCATCAAAGCTGATGGCAGTAACGTTATTATTAACAGTGACAGTCACGGCTTTTGGTTGCCTGGTGGAGGCAGCTATATCACCATTGAAGGTTTTAAAATTTATCCTTCAGGATCATGCATACTGGCCTATTACCGGATAAATGGTATGGATGGCATTACCATAAAAAATAACAGTTGTTATGGAGGAGGTATCAGTTGGCAAGAAGACGAACAAACAGTAGATTTGGCTTCGGGAGGAAATACGATCGAGGGAAATTATCTAGAAAACGCTTCTATTGGTTTATCGGGTGGGGTTTTCGATACAATAATAAGAAATAATTATATTTTATATCATGAGTACGGAACTTGCAGGGGAATCTGTGTTGGTCATGGGGGTGTAGATTCAGATAAGCCGAGTGCTTCAGATATACTCATTACAGAGAATACAATAATCAATACCCAGTATTTTCCTTTAAAACACACTTGTACTCTAAAGAAGGTCAGAAACGTTACTTTCTCCAATAATATTATTTATGGCAAAAGAGATTTTTATATCTGGGGCTACCCCGATTCCGAACATATCACGATTGATCACAATACCTTTATTGACCAAAATGAAGTATCCGTTGCTATCGCGGAAGATAGTTCACCACATAGCTTCAATCATGTAACTTTCACCAATAACTTATTTGCCGAAACCAGCGCTCCCTGGTATGGTGGGGCTTATCTTCCAATTAGTGAACTAACTGCAGACTATAACTATTATTTCAATCCAATTAACGATGGAGTAGTCTTCCACTCCTTATGTCCCCACTCCGGAGGTCCTCACCACGCTAAATGCTATACCTTGCAGGAGTGGCAAACAGCTACTGCTAATGCCGGATATCCTCAGGGTGTGCATTCAGCAGAAGATCATAGCGGAGCCACGATTGATGATTTATTGGTTAATCCGGCCAATTACGACTTTACCCCTAAGAACGATTCCTGGATTTGCGATCCGGCCAATTACGGCTCGGATGGGCAACCCAGAGGAGCTCTACCTTGTTCTGGTTCTGAGCCGCCAACTTGTTATGACAATGACGGGGACGGTTACGGCAACCCAGCCAGTTCGGGTTGTGAGTATCCCCAGTTAGATTGTAATGATAATAATGATAGCGTTTGGCAGAATCGAACGGGCTATTCTGATAACGATGGTGACACCTATTATGCAGAAGATTCGATTCAGGTCTGCTCAGGCAATAGCTTGCCGGCAGGCTATCAAGCCAGTCAGGGTAATGATTGCGCCGACGCTAATCCCAATATCCATCCTGGGGCTACAGAAGTCTGTACCGGCAATAAAGACGATGATTGTGATGGAAGTGTTGATTGTGACGACTCAGATTGTCAAAATGATCAAAATTGTCAAACTCCATCTGGTCCGTCCGGTTCCGGTGGGTCTTATGAAGGGTTCGGGGCCGATACCCCTGGCGGAGTGGGACAAACAGAATTTCACGTTACCACGATAGCCGATAGCGGAGCCGGATCCTTGAGAAGTCTTTTGCAGAGTGGTGCCTCCAATAGACAAATAGTATTCGACGTTAACGGAACCATCCAACTTCAGAGCCGACTTACGATAAGCGGACATCATCTAACCATTGATGGTACTACACCATCAGGCAATCCGATTCAGATTCAAGCAGCCAGCACCAGTCTTAATGCCGCCCTTTTTAACGTAACAGGAAATGACATAATATTTCATAATATTAGTATGAATGATGTTAGACAGATTTCCGGGGATAATTCCGCTGACAATTTCCGCATAACTGGTCCTGATGCTTACAATATCGTAGTCGATCATTGTACCTTCACCCGTTCCCAAGATGGCAATTTGGACATTATTCAAGGAGCCCATGACGTCACTATCCAGTGGACTATTATGGGAGACAATGTTAAAAACCAATTAATTAAGAATTGGCAGGCAGGACCGCCCCCGCCATACAATTTAACTCTTCATCATAATTTATATCTCCAGGGCGATGAGAGAAACCCACAAATCTATGAGTCAGCTCTTTTTGACATGGTAAATAATGTAGTATACGGCTGGGCAGGAAATTATGGTACATATTTGGCCAATGGATCAGTGGGAAATTCGATTAAGAACTACTATTTGGTTGACGCTGGTAGTGATGGCAGTGATGCGGTAATAATTATTCCCGATACAGATAATGTCTATATGGAAGGAAATGTACTGCCGGCCAACAATCAGGATATGGGCACTGCTACAAGTAGGTTTACTACACCGTTACTCTCTTCCGAAACAGATGCCGAGCAAGCTTTGCTTGAAGTAGTTAATGGGGCTGGTTCCTATCCCCGCAATTCCACTGAACTAAGTTTGATCAATAACATCTTAGACGAGTTCTCCCAATGCTCCAATAATCAACAGATAGCCACTGTTTGCTCCTGTGGAGCAGGATTGTATGATTCCGGCTATTGCTGTTCGGGTAATTGGCAGTCAGTACCTTGCGGCCAATGTGAAGAAGACTGGCAGTGTACTGATTGGTCAGAATGCAATAATAACCAGCAGGCTAGGGAATGTGTTGATCTGAACGAATGTGGTACCTATGTTAATCAACCGGATTTGGAAAAGGATTGTGATTCTACCTCTCCGGGAGCGGTAATTGATTTACAAACAAATTAATAATTACTATAATAAAATTATGAAAGAACAACAAGTTAAAATCAGAACAAAGGAGGCGATTGGGCTAGCCAGCCGGATAGAGCTTTATATCGGAATCATCGCTGCTTCCACAGTGACCATTGTGGTGATCGTGATGACGCTGGCTCCACAATTTATTATACCTACTATCCAGCTGCCTGGAATTTTGCTGTGGGACGAAACCAATTCGGTCATTTTAACCTGGACCGCTCCTGGTGATGACCTCAACATTGGTACGGCCACTTCTTATGACATTCGCTATGCCACTAGTCCAATCACCGAAGCCAATTGGAGCAGTGCTATCGAAGTAGTTGGTGAGCCCGATCCCCAAGCGGCCGGCACCGAGGAATCTTTCCAGGTTACTGATTTAACTCACAATACCAGTTACTACTTTGCGCTAAAAGCGGTAGATGAGGCTGGTAACTGGTCCGAGCTTTCTAATATTGCCACCAAGACGACTCTTTGTGAAGAATCATGGTCCTGTACCAGCTGGTCAGATTGTTCTGATGGCTACCGCACCAGAGAATGCACTGATATGAATGATTGTGGGACCTATGTTGATCAACCCGATATGAGCCAAATCTGTGTCTGTAATGACGGAGATGGAGACGGTTACGGTAATTGCCCAGAATGCGGTAGAGACTATAATTGTATTTTTGAAGGAGATGATTGTAACGATAATAACGGCAATGTCTGGCAATACCTAAACGGCTATCCCGATGCTGACAGCGACAATTATGATTCTGAGATTTCGGAACAGATATGTTCCGGTGATAACCTGCCCGGCGGCTACACCTATCTAGAGGGCGATGACTGTAATGACAGTAATCCCAATATTAATCCGGGCATAGCCGATATCTGTGAAGACGGGGTTGATAGCGATTGCTCCGGAGCTGATGCTGAATGTGCCTTATGTCAAAATGGACAAATAGTACCGGCCGGTTGTCAGTGCGGTGGAAGTAATTATTATGAAGGTCATTGTTGTGATGACGTTTGGCAGACCGAACCTTGTCTCACTGTAGAATGCTCTGATGGTGACGGGGATGGATATGGTGTCTGTCCTGAATGTGGCACTGACTATAATTGTGACTACGAAGGTGATGACTGTGACGATACCAATCAAAACGTAAACCCGGGCACTACGGAATCGTGTGCCAATGAAATCGATGATGATTGTGATGAGCTTGTCGATTGTAACGATGGAATTGATTGTTCAGGTAATGCAGCCTGCATCTGTGAAGAAGATTGGTCCTGTACCGATTGGACGGCCTGCAGCAACGGATATCAGACCAGGGAATGCGTTGATCTCAATCAATGTGGCACTTATACCAATCAGCCAGATCTGACTCTTGAGTGTCAGTGTACAGACGTTGATCAGGACGGTTACGGAATCTGTCCGGAATGTGGCCTTGACTACGGCTGTGACTACCAAGGAGAAGATTGTGATGATTATAACAACAGCGTTTGGCAATATCTGAACGGCTATCCTGATGCCGATAGTGACAACTACGATTCCGAAATTCCAGAACAACTTTGCACCGGCGATAACCTGCCCAGTGGCTACACCGGTACAGTAGGTGATGACTGCAATGATGATAACCCCCAAATCAATCCGGGCTTAGCTGATATTTGTGAGGACGGCATTGATAATAATTGCTCCGGAGAAGACACTAACTGTGCCTTATGCGAAAGTGGTCAAATATCATCGACGGGTTGTCAATGCGGCGGGACCAATTATTACCAAGGTCATTGTTGTGATAATGTCTGGCAGTCTGGACCTTGTCCTAATATAGTATGTTCTGATGTTGATCAAGACGGCTATGGTACCTGTCCGGAGTGCGGAACAGATTATAACTGTGATTATGATGGAGACGATTGTAATGATTCCAATCAAGCGGTAAATCCGGGGGCTACCGAAGCTTGTACTAATGACATTGATGATGATTGTGATAACTTAATAGACTGTAATGACGAAATTGATTGTAATCAAGACCCAATCTGTATAGATAATAACGGTTGTGAAGAAGAATGGTATTGCTCGGATTGGACAGCCTGTCAACAAGGACAGCAATCCCGTGTCTGTCTTGATCTCAATCAATGTGGCACTATCGCTGAGAAGCCGCTTGAATTACAATCATGTGTTTGTAACGAAGCTTGGTCCTGCACTGAATGGTCAGTTTGTGTTAAAGGAAAAAAGTCACGAGTCTGTGCCGATTTGAACAGTTGTGGCACTGACACCAATCAACCGGACGAAAGCCAGAATTGTCAGGTTCCCGGTGAACCAACCGAGCCCACAGAACCAACCGAGCCCACAGAACCAACCGAACCGACAACTCCCTGTGAAGAAGGCTGGGAGTGCACTGATTGGTCTGCTGAATGTATCGATAGCCTGCAGACCAGGACCTGCACTGACACCAATAGTTGTGGTACAGAAACATACAAGCCAGGGGAGAGCCGCGAATGTGATGTTGTTGGTGGACCCGAAGACTTACCGGATATTGAGTGGAAAGAGACTTTCATCATAACGGCTACCAACGAAGGAGTCAGCCCTCAGATTCGAATCTTTAATAGAGATGGTAAGCTCCAGAGCGAGTTCTACGCTTTTGAAGAAAGCCACATTGGCGGCATCAACGTTGCTGCTACCGATTTGGGTGGTGACGGAATATCGGAGATTGTGGTAGGAGCCGGAGAAGGTTATTATCCTGTCGTCAGAATTTTCGATGCTCACGGTTATTTAATAAACAGCTTCCTAGCCTACGATGAAGGATTTCGTGGAGGAGTGTCTGTGGCAGCCGGTGATCTGGACGGTGACGGCATAGCCGAGATTGTTACTGCCCCCTATTCCAACGGGGGTTCCAATATTCGTATCTTTGGCTACCGTGATGGAGTTTATCGACCGGTTATCGAGAACTTCTTTGCCTATACGGTCCATTACCGCAACGGCATATCTCTAGCTGTCTGCGATTTGGATAATAGCGGTCAGTCAGAGATAATTACTGTGCCCAGGAAGAATGCTACTTCTCATATGAGAATATTCGGTTATCGTAATGGTGTCTACCGTCCAGTAATTCTTGGTTTGATGGCTTATAATGTTAACTTCAAAGGAGGAGTTAACGTAGGTTGCGGTGATACCAATATTAACGGAAAAGATGAGATAATTTCCGGACCAGCCCACTGGGGCAGCCCTCATGTTAGAATATTAGGACACAGTTCTAAGTTGCGAACCATTGGATTGTTAAGTTCCGGGTTCTGGGCCTTTAATACCGATTTCCGTGGTGGTATCTACACAGCAACCGGTGATTTTGACTATAACTATAGCCAAGAGATTGTAGTTTCGGTGGCCAGCGGAGACAGGTCCTTAATTAGAATCTACTATCCTGACGGCAACTTGATGACAGAGTTCGTAGCTTACCCCGATGATTATCAAAACGGAGTTAGTATTGCCACTGGGCAGTTCTAGATAGTAAAAATCAAATAGTCTGCTATAATGGGGAGGTATGTTAGACCTCCCCATTTTTATTATTCTCTTTTTGGCCATCATCACTGTGTTTGGTACAGCCGCCTGGGCCGGACTTTTGGCGGCTCCTTTCGTGCCTACCAAGAAAAAGGACATTAAGCGGATGCTTACTCTGGCTCAGGTAAAGGCCAGTGACCAGATTTACGAACTGGGATCAGGAGACGGCCGGATCGCCCAGGTGGCTGCTAAAGAGTTTGGAGCTCGGGTCCAGGGAATTGAGATATCCTTTCTGCCGTATATAATTTCTAAAATCAGGATGAGACTGACCGGATTGTCCGACCGAGTAAAGATTGCTTACGGAAATTTTTATAAAGTTGATCTGAAAAATGCCGATGTGGTCATTTGTTTTCTGACTCCAATGGCCATGAAGAAACTGAGCCCCAAATTTAGGAAAGAGCTTAAGCAAGGAGCCCGGGTAGTTTCCTACGCCTTTCCCCTAAAAGATTGGTCACCGCAAAAAGTAAATAAACCCCACAAAGGGGATGTAGCAGTCTTTCTGTACGGAATTGACTGATTGGTGACCCTTTGCTACATTAAAGGTGCCAAAAATAGAAAAAGTCAAACAAAAAGACCTAAAGTAAAAACAGAAGAAAACATCAAAAGAGGCATAAAAAACTAAATAAAAAGGAAATAAATATATGAAAGAAACAAAAATGATCGACCAAAATAAAATGGCCATGATAAAACAAATGATTGAGAGCGCTGCAGCTAGTCTGCAATCAGCCAAACAAATGGTGATTGAGTTAGCTGGCGGCGATCCTGCCCTGGATCACTCACAAAAAGCAAAAGAAGTCGGTTCCAGCGATGAATCAGAGTCTGGCCGAGTTATCGAAGGAGTCTTTGACGGGCAAAACATGATTGGCCCCGAAGGCAAACAATATAGTGTGCCAGCCAATTACTCATCCAAGTCTAAATTAGTTGAGGGAGACACTCTTAAGCTGACCATCACTTCTGATGGGTCATTTATTTATAAGCAGATCGGTCCGGTGGAGCGCAGAAGGATGGTTGGTGCCTTAATCAAGGATGATAAAACAGGTGAATTTCATGTTTTGGCGGGCGGTAAAGCTTACAGTGTGCTGTTGGCGTCAGTAACTTACTTTAAGGGTGACCCCGATGACGAAGCAGTGATTCTAGTCCCCAAAGAGGAAGAAAGTACCTGGGCAGCTGTAGAAAACGTTGTTAAGAAAAAATATCAAGAAACAGATAGCTAAAAAATTCATATAGTATATATCAACCGAAAAATGGCCCTGGCTTTGTATAGAAAATATAGACCACAGACCTTTTCCGAGATGGTTGGTCAAAATCACATCAAGGTAACTCTGCTAAATGAGATAGAAGCGAATAGAGTGGCCCACGCTTATTTATTTACAGGACCGAGGGGTATCGGAAAAACCACAACCGCTCGTCTTTTGGCCAAGGCCGTAAATTGTCACCATCCCAAAAAAGGAGAACCTTGTGATAATTGTGACTTCTGCCGAGAAATTAAAGAAGCTCACTCTATTGATCTGATTGAGATTGATGCTGCCTCCCATACCGGAGTAGACAACGTGCGGGAAAATATTATAGAGAATGCCCGCTTTGCTCCGTCCCGGTCAAAATTTAAAGTGTTTATTATCGACGAAGTACACATGCTTTCGATATCTGCCTTTAATGCCTTACTTAAGATTATTGAGGAACCGCCTGAGCAT
This sequence comes from Patescibacteria group bacterium, assembly GCA_043817315.1. Classification (GTDB taxonomy): domain Bacteria; phylum Patescibacteriota; class Patescibacteriia; order JBDRGY01; family JBDRGY01; genus JBDRGY01. The sequence goes on from JBDRGY010000001.1 coordinate 121,869, forward strand.
GTGATATTTATTTTAGCTACCACTGAGGTGCATAAGGTGCCAGAAACTATTATCTCCCGATGTCAGCGTTTCGATTTCAAAAAAATCAACTACATAGATATTGTAAACCGACTTAACTGGATAATTGAGCAGGAGAAAATCAAAGTTGATAAGTCCATTTTAGAAATTATCGCTCGTCGGGCTGATGGTAGTATCCGTGACGGAGAAAGTATTTTGGGCCAAGTGTTAGCCCTGGACGAAAAAGAGATTAATTATGACCAAGCAATGTTGATCCTGCCTCGTTCCGATATCCAATTGGTGTTTCAATTGGTCCAGCATCTTGTCAAAAAAGATGCCAGTGCCGGCATTGGCTTGGTTAACAAATTATTAGAGGAGGGAGTAAATCTAGTCCAGTTTAATTACGAGTTAATAGAATTTTTAAGAAAACTGATATTGATTAAAGTAGTGGGAAGTCTAGACACCTTTTCCGCCCTGGAGTTCGACAAGGACACTGAAAAAGAGATTCTGGAAATAAGTCAATCAGCCGATCTGGATCTGCTAATGACCATGATTAAGAAATTCATCGGGATTGAGCGGGATCTAAAAACAGCTACAGATTTACCCCAGTTACCTTTGGAATTGGTAGTAGTGGAACTATGCCAAGAAGAGGGGAGAGATAATGACGATACTAGTCCACCTCAACCAGAACAGGTAAAATCTACTGCCAAGCCGCCAAAGGAAAAAAGTAAACCAGCCAAAAAAGCCGATCCCAAAGCTATCCTGCCCCAAAAACAAGCAGAAAAATTTTGGAATAAAACCATTAAAGAATTATCAAAAGAAAACCATTCTCTAGCCCTGATGTTAAGAACTGGTTTTCTGGCGGATATGGAAGGTAATCAGATTATGATAGGCGTTTCTTATCAGATACATTTTGATCATTTGAAGAGACCTAAGAACCTGGAGCTTATCGAAAATACCTATAGGAAAATATCTGGTCAGCCCACAAAGATTAAGATTGTATTATCAGAAAAAAGAGAAACTAAAGAAGAGGAAAAGACAAATTCATTTGATTCTGTTTTACAGACTTTTGGAGGTAAAGTAGTTAATTAATCATTGTTCCGGGGTCGCCTGCCTACCGGTAGGCAGGGCAGGCAGGTCTGATTGGCAATGGAACACCGGCGCAAAGCTCCGGGATCGTCTAATTGGTAGGACACCAGATTCTGGCTCTGGCAATCTAGGTTCGAGACCTAGTCCCGGAGCTTTGCGCCGGAGCATCTCCGGGGGAAACCCTGCCCCGGAGTTTTTAGTTAGAGAGTTTACCAAACCTTCTCTATTTGCTATAATTTGTGATATGAGAATAGCTGAAGTTAAAAGTAAAAACCTGACTTGGATTAATATTAATGACCCGGATGAATCTGCGGCTGATTATCTGAAGAACTTAAAAAAGCGCTTTCATCCGCTTAATATCCAAGACTCAATCGAAATTAACCAGACCCCCAAAATCGATACCTACCTTGGCTACACTTTTATTGTCTTACACTTCCCGGCTTATGATTCTGAGGAGAAGACTATTTGCAATTACGAACTTAACATTTTTATCGGTAAAGGTTATTTAATTACAATTCCAGAAGCACGTATTGAGGCACTGGAAAAATACTTTCAATATTTCAAAAAACGAGTGTCCAAGAAAGGAACAACTGGTTTCAAGGCTTCTTCCAGCTTTCTTTTGTATAAAGTCTTGGACAAGCTTTATCGAGATACTTTACCGTTGATTAATACCATGGCTAAAGATATAGATGAAATTGATAAGGATATTAGCCATGAAAATACAAAGAGGGCGGTCAGGGACCTGATGGTTATCAGAAGAAATATTTTGCATCTCCGCCGGATTATTGAACCTCAAAAATTGATCATCAACACCCTGTCTAATCTTAAAATTAGTTATTTCCCCGAAGAAATATCGATTTACTATAAAGACATAAGAGATTATTTAAACAGGGTCTGGGCCAATATCCAAGGATTCAAGGATTTTGTTGAAGGGTTAAACGACACCAATGAAGCTTTGATTTCCCACCGCACCAATGAGGTTATTAAAGCCCTAACCATAATCTCCGTTTGCTTATTACCATTAACCCTCCTTTCTGGGATTTATGGAATGAATATCGTCGGCCTGCCCTGGGCCGGTCATCGTTATGCCCTACATATAATATTGGGGATTATGGCGGTAATATTAATCGGCACCTTATGGTTTTTAAGAAGAAAAGATTGGCTTTAAAATAATTTACTCATATTCTTATGGCAAAAAACAACACCAGTAAAAACAAGTCTAGTGGCAAGCCAGGTAAAAAAGAGATTCATAACGCCATGTTTTATCAGAGCTCCCACTATTATTTGGCAATACTGACGGTTATTGCCCTGACTTTTATTATGATTGTTTATCTGGACGACATCAAGGAGACTAGCCAGCAATTAAATATTGTAGCTGAGGAGATTGCTCAAATTAATCTGAGTAGCGACTATCAAGAGGTTGTGGTGGATATTGTTGATGACTACTTTATGGAGCGTCAGAACTTGGATGCAAGCAGTTCAGTAACCGAGATAGTTTTGGGGCAACGATCGGATTTGATCGAGGAGGCACTTGATCAGTTGGTACTGCTAAAGGTGACAGAAGAGGACAAAGATTTCCACCTAAAGTTATTATTGGCCTTTAACCAGATTAAAGATTCAGAAAATACCTATAGCCAGTCAATTCAATATAGTAACGGCCTGGCCGGAAAAACCATTGACTTGGAGATGGCTGACCAGCTACTTGCCTCTTCCAAGGAAAGCTATCAGGCAGCCACTGCTTCGGTCGACCTGTTGCAGCAGCAAAATACCTGGTTTAGTTATTAGAATCAAATGCCATCAACAAAGATAATTACACTTGCCGTATTTTTACTGGTAATAATAATGGGAGGATTTTTCGTATTCTTTGCCAATAGTCAGGATGAAACCATACTGAACCAGCCTCCGGTCGAAAGTGCTAACAGCCTAGTTAATCAGATAGCTATGGCTTGCCAGGATCAGGGCAATTGGGGCTTATACATGCAAGACCAGGCGGGGGGAAAGACTTCACTAATTGTAGACAGCGCTCAAAATGAACTAGCACCAATTATTGAGCCCTCCAATAACAGTCTCATCTATATTTTAGAAGAAGAAATATACAACCGAATTGCTGAATATTCCTTGATTAATCAAGAAAAAAACAACTTGATCTTTACCAAGAATGATATCTCTACCATAAAGTTATCACCCAATGGCCGCCGGCTACTTTATACGGAAAATTCAGATGGTGGGCAAGATCTTTTCTATTATGATGCCGACCTGGATCAGTTGAACAAAGTGAGCGGCGAAGTTGTCTCTTTTGGCTGGTTCTTAGACAGTAATAAATTTGTTTACATAAGAGACAATAAGATGTTACTAGCCACCATAAACCCTATTTCCAACGAACTGGATAAAGATCTAGAGATTGTGGAAGGGATAGCCAGTCCCCAGGCAGTGCCCGGTGCTTCTGACCTTTTTATTGCGGCCAAACAGACTGATGACGGCATCAGTTTAGTTTTGGTAGATACCAAACAAAAAACCATTAAAGATTTCTCGCAAATTGAATTTGCACCGGATAGTAATAGCACTTTTAACATGACCTACGCTCCCGATCAGTCGTATATTATCTTATCTATCATCAATCAGGCAAACCAAAAAGCAAAAGTCTGGTTAATTAACAGAACAGGTCAAACCGTCCAGGGAGTCCTTAGCGATGTTATGGCACCTATCTGGTCATCGGATAGTCAGTATCTTCTTTATAGCAAAGTTGATGCTGAGAGTAACCAAAATATCTGGTCGTACAATATAGTAACTAAAGAGGAAGAACAGTTGACCTCACTAAACAACTGTCAATCTCCCAATGTTGCTTCTTCACTGACTAACAAAAAATAACAATATGCTACTGATTAACAGATTGATTCCAATAGTAGGCACTATAGTGATCTGGATTTCTATGGAGAGTATTGTCTTAGCACCTAACCATTGGTACCTTTTTGCAATCCTGTTGGTGGTAGTCATAACAATATTGACCCTGAGAATTTTTGCTTGGCAATATCACAAAAAAGAGTTTTGGGGTTTCTTATCATCCATATTATTACTGATAACCAGTTCCATTTTTTTTCTTTTTTTCATCGATGGCAGTATCGCTAGGCTAAGCTTCATAGTGGCCACCAGTATCCTGGGGGGTTTTTATCTCAATAATATATTTCTCTATTTACACAGACCCAAATCTTATCAAGCTTATGCTCTGCAGAACGTTTCTGGTTATCTAAACCTTATTTCATTATTTCTTTTTTCCAGTAGTCTATTTAGCACCATCGTCTTCCTTAACGTCCCAGTCTATCTGTTAATTGTCCTTTTCTTCATTGTAACTTACGCTTTGATCGCGCAGAGCTTCTGGGTTAATTCGATAGATATTGATAAAAGTAAGATATTTCTACTGGTCATGGCATTCTTGATGACTGAATTGTTCTGGTCTGCCCACTATCTACCGACTAGCTTTTTTGTAAACGGTCTTGTTCTAACCCTGATTTTTTACATGATCCAGCAGCTTGGTTTAAACTATTTTTCAGGAAAAGATGAACCGGCCACTATCAAAAGGACTTTATTAATAGGCAGTAGTATGATAGTATTACTACTAGTTTTTGCTCAATGGACTTAATGAAATGAAATTAATACCAACCCCAACTTCACCAAAAAAGCTACGTTCCAAGCAAGAGATAGAAAAATTCTACAAAACAGAAGATTTGAAATCAATCAAACAGCCTAACAGAAAGTGGCGTAGTTCAGTATTACTGGCAGTGGTCTTAGCTGCTATTTTTGGTTTTTTAGGAGGAGTAATTGGCGAGATAATAATAAATTCTTATATTCTTACCGAATCGGACATTCTAGAACAACTATATCTGGGAAAAAATACTACCAGTACTGTGACAACAGTCAAAAAAGATAAAAGTGAGCAGACGGTAACCTCTGAAACTATTAGCCGGGTTTCTAATAACTTGGTAGCCATCTATCAACAAAAAGAGGAAGGCTACTATCTGGCCAACCAGACCCTGGGCAGCGGAGTGATCTTAACCAGCGACGGTCTGGGAGTAACCACTAATGAGGTTATTACTGATCCGCAGTCAGATTTGGTGGTAATAACCCCAGCCAGAAAAATTTATACCATTACCCATGTTTATGAGGACCCTATCAGCCCTTTGGTCTTCTTTAAATTTTCCGAAACTGGTTTGTCAGTGGCCGAACTAGTTAACCGACAGGATATTAGTTTGGGTGAGGAGTTGCTGGGGGTGCAAAACGTGATTGATAGCTCCCAGCGACAGGTTTTTTCCACCAAGGTAGCTCGTCTGTACTGGCATCCCGAAAATGGATCGACTATCAGTTCATCAGAGAAATTAGCTGATTATCTTCGGGTTCACCCTGGACTTCCAGTCGATAGTTTATCGACTTCAATTGTTGACAGCTCAGGAAAGTTGGTTGGTATCTATTATACCAATCAGTCGACTTACCAAGCGGTTATCAGCTCAGATCTGATCAATTCTGCTTTGGATAGTATTTTGAACAACAATGAGATAATTCGTCAATATTTAGGTGTCAATTACCTGGATCTATCGCAGATTTTAGATCCCGGGGGAGATGACAGTCACGGCTTAAAAAAGGGCGTTCTAATTACTGGCGATGAATCTAGCGGAACTGTTGCCGTTCTGGCTGATAGTCCTGCTGAGGAATCAGGCATTACCTGGGGAGATATTATTCTAAGCATAGAGGAAGTAGAGATCAACCAGAAGAATTCTTTACCCAGCTTAATTCAGCAATGGCCCCTGGATCAGCCCCTGGAGTTTGAAATCCTACGCGACGGAAAAGAGAAGAAGATTTCAGTTACCCTAACTAAGATAAACGAGCAATAAAAATATGAAAAAAATATTTTCGACAATATTAGTCTTCATCTTTCTTTTTAGTTTCTTAATGCCCCAAGAAGTTTTTGCCAGAGAGGCCAAGACTGATTATCAGGCCTACATTGTAAAGTTTGCCGATAAGGACGAAATTACCAAAATGCATTTTTATTCCCAGGAAGAGGGCTATCAAATTATGAATAAAATTTCTCCGGATCGTCAGATAGAATACTTAGAACCTGATTATCCTATGTTTGCCAGCTTAGAAACCGATGATCCGGAGTATTCCAGACAATGGGCCTTTCCCCATATCAATGTACCTTCAGCCTGGGAGGAAACCACCGGAGATGATATTGTCATTGCCGTATTGGATTCGGGGGTAGATCTGGATCACCCCGACCTTGAAGGTAATCTATGGTCCAACGATGACGAAATTGCCGGCAATGGTATCGATGATGACAGCAACGGATACATAGATGATGTCCTGGGCTGGGACTTTGTTGACGATGATAATGATCCCAACCCTGATTTATCAGAATACGACACTTATGTTAACACCAATAATTACCAAACTTGGTATAGTGGCGTTAATCATGGCACTGTGGTAGCTGGACAAGTTGCTGCCATAGGCAACAACACAACTGGTATTGTCGGTGTAGCCTTTGATGCTAACATAATGGCTATCCGCACCCTTAACAGTCTGGGTGTTGGCTCCACTTCTTCGGTGGCCCAGGGAATTGATTTTGCAGTTGCCATGGGTGCAGATATTGTTAACCTGAGTTTTACCGGTAATGATACCAATGCCACTTTGCAAAATTCATTACAGAACGCCGCGGATAAAGGTGTCTTAATTGTGGCAGCCGCTGGAAATAATGATAAGAATTTAAATGATACCCCGGTTTATCCTGCCTGTAGCGATACCGGAGACGATAATATAGTATTGGGAGTGGCCTCGGTTGATGACGACAATCAAAAACCGAGCTGGTCTAATTATGGAGATGATTGTATCGATATAGCAGCCCCCGGAACCAATATATACAGCACAGTCGTATATAACACCGAAAAGTCCTTATCCGATTATTATAGCAGTGGTTGGTATGGAACTTCAGTGTCAGCTCCTTTGGTTTCCGGAGTAGCGGCTTTAGTCAAGGCCAAGTTTCCTACTGCCACTAATTCTGAAATTATGGAAACCATTATTGATCATGCCGTAAGTCTGGATGGGGATAATCCTGATTATGTCGGGCAGCTGGGTGGCTTAATTGATGCCCATCAAAGCTTGGGCGTCCAGGAGATAGTGAGTATTGAGCCTTCTTTACTGGTAGCCGGAGCAGGATATGGGGGAGGTCCCCAGGTCAGGATATTTGATAGAGGAGGAAATTTAAGCTCGCAGTTCTTTGCTTTTGCTGAGGATTTTCGGGGCGGAGTCAATGTGGCCTTTGGCGACCTGGATCAGGATGACCAATTTGAAGTAATCGCTGGTGCTGGCCAAGGCGGAGGGCCCCAGGTACGGGTTTTTGACCAGGACGGTAATTTGTTATCACAATTCTTTGCTTATGACGAAAGTTTTCGAGGTGGCGTTAATGTAGCTTTGGGTGATGTTGACCAGGATGACCAAAATGAGATTATTACCGGAGCGGGTAACGGTGGTGGTCCTCAAGTGCGGGTTTTCGATACCGAGGGAAATTTGGAAAATCAATTTTTTGCCTATGGCGAGAATTTTAGAGGCGGTGTCTATGTCAATACAGGAGACTTGGATGGGGATGGAACTGATGAAATATTGACCGGAACCGGTAACGGAGGAGGACCCCAGGTACGAACTTTTGACGGTTATGGTAATGCAGTTTTTACACCCGGATTTTTCGCCTATGCCGAACATTTCCGAGGTGGGGTCTTGGTTTCAGCTGGAGATCTAAACGGTGACGGACTGGACGAAATCGTGACTGGTACCGGAGTTTCCGGCGGCCCTCACGTAAGAACCTTCGACAGATTTGGTAATGCAGTTTTTACACCCGGATTTTTTGCCTATGCCGAGCACTTCCGAGGCGGGGTCTTGGTTTCAGTCGGTGATTTAGATGGTGATGGTACCGAGGAAATAATAACCGGCACTGGTTACGGCGGTGGCCCTCATGTCAGAACCTTTGATCGTTATGGAAACGCTGTTTTTACCCCAGGATTTTTTGCCTTCGCCGAAAACTTCCGAGGTGGAGTCAATGTTGCCTCCAGCCCTGGGATTACTACCACTACTTATCAATACGGCTTAGATTAGTGATTATAAACTAGGATGAAAAAATTATTAGCCAAACATCCTAACTTTATTCAATTTACTAAATTTTGTATTGTTGGTGCTTCTGGTGCGGCGGTCGATTTTGGGATTTATACCTTGCTAAGAAAAGTGGTAGGTATGAATGAAATTCCGGCCACTGCCATTTCTGTCCCCTTAGCCATTTTGAATAACTTCATTTGGAATAAATACTGGACATTTAAAAGGGGAAAATCACAACAGAGTTATCAAGAATCTGTTAAGTTTTTCGTGGTAAGTATGATTAACTATTTTATACATTTGGCGATTTTTAAAGGGTTGTTGGATTATACTTCCATTAAGCAATTACTCAGCAACAACGGAGACTATCTGGCCAAAACTATAGCAATTGGTGTAGTGATGATTTCCAATTATATTGGTAATAAATACTGGACTTTTCGCATAAAATCTTAGCTGATATTAGCTATTTTTACTGCATTGAAAAAGTAGATATTTTTTGTTATACTGACTTTACCCAGAATCATTAAATATTGAATAATTATTTGATGAACTTCTCACTTTCAATCGTTATTCCGGTTTATAATGAAGCGGCCAGAATTACCAAAAGCCTGGAGAAAATAATCAAGTATTTTGAAAGAGATGATTATGAAATACTGATAATTGACGATGGTTCTTCGGATAGAACTCTGGATATAGTTCGCTCATTTAGAAACAATCGGATCAGAATATTACGCAATGAAGTCAATTTAGGCAAGGGTTATTCTGTTAAAAAGGGAGTGTTAGCCGCTACCAAGAGTCATATTCTATTTTCTGACGCCGATCTATCAACCCCCATTGCCGAATTTGAAAAATTCAAGCCCTATCTAAAAAGTCATGATATATTAATTGGTTCCAGGGCTATGACTAATTCTGATGTTAAGGTTCGTCAACCGATATATAAGGTGATCCTGGGCCGACTGGGCAATCTGATGATCCGCCTGCTGGCGGTTAAGGGAATCCAGGATACCCAGTGTGGTTTCAAGTTGTTTAACCGTCAGAGTAAAAAGTTATTTACCAAATCAACCATCTATCGTTGGGGGTTTGATTTCGAGATATTGTACATTGCCCAAAAGCAGAAATTGAATATTAAAGAAATTCCGGTTGTCTGGGTAAACGATCCCAGAAGTAAGGTCAAAAAAATCGATTATCTGATTACCTTTTACGATTTAATAAAAATAAGAATTAATAATATTTTAGGAAAGTACAAATAATTATGGCTAGACCGAAACCAATTTTTGAAAAAAAGAACATATTAATCACGGGTGGAGCCGGGTTTATCGGTTCTCACCTTTGTGATGAACTGATAAAGAAAAACCGGGTGATCTGTATTGACAATTTCTCTACCGGCAACGTTCAAAATATTGAACATCTTCTCAAAAATCCAGATTTTAAATTTATCAAACATGATATAGCCGAACCCCTTGATCTTGACAGCTTACCTGACCTAGAACCTTTTAAAGTTGCCTTTCAAGGAGTACAGGATGTTTATAATCTGGCTTGCCCCACTTCACCCAAAGATTACAACAAATTTCCCGTGGAAACCTGTCTAGCCAATTCACATGGAACAAAAAACGCTCTCGACTGGGTAGTCAAATACCAATCTAAGTTTTTACATCTATCAACTTCTGCTGTCTACGGCGATCCGATTGAGGACCAACCCCTGCTAGAAAAATATTGGGGCTATATAGATCCTATTGGTCCCAGATCATGTTATAACGAGGGCAAGAGGTATGCAGAATGCCTGACAACTAATTACGCTCTTACTCATAAGATCGCCATAAAGATTGCCAGGGTATTCAACACTTATGGGCCTCGGATGAGATTAACAGACGGACGCATGATTCCCGACTTTGTCACTGCCGCAATCGAAAATAAGGATTTGATAATCTACGGAGATGGCAAACAAGTTAGTTCCTACTGTTATATTGATGATTTAGTCGAGGGCATAATCAAATTCATGAATGCAGAAATTACTGGTCCGATCAATATGGGAAGTCCTAAGGTATATACAATCCTGGATATTGCCAATAAAATAATCGAAATCACCGGCTCCGATTCCAAGATTGTTTACAAAGACCCCATTCTCTTTCTGGCCAAACAGGGAGTGCCGGACATTACTTGGGCCAAGGAGAAGATCGGCTGGTTTCCCATTATTTCTCTGGAAGATGGACTGCAAAGGACCATTGATTATATGAAAGGCAGCAAGGCAGTGGGTTTCGAACAGGTTAAAATATAAATATTAAGCAAATAAAAAATGACAGACACCATCAATAAAAGAAACTATTTTTTTACTTCAGAGTCGATGACCGAGGGTCATCCCGACAAGGTTTGTGATCAGATATCTGATTCAATCTTAGATTCAATATTAAAGAAGGATAAATACGGTCGAGTAGCCTGCGAAACTATGTGCGGCAAGGGATTTATTATTGTAACCGGTGAAATATCCACCAAGGCCTATGTCAATGTGGAGAAGATCGCCCGAGAAGTCCTTCTGGAAATTGGTTACGATAAACCGGAATACGGTTTTGATTATCAAAGTGTAGGCGTTTTAGTATCCATTAATGAGCAAAGCCAAGATATTGCCCGGGGAGTGAAAAAAACTTCTTCAGCGCAGCAGGGAGCAGGGGATCAGGGAATGATGACTGGCTATGCCTCTAACGAAACTCTCCAAATGATGCCCCTGCCCATTATGATGGCTCATAAGTTGGCCATAGGACTAAGCCAAGCCAGAAGGAAGGGGGTTATCCCTTACCTGAGACCTGATGGCAAGACTCAAGTGACGGTTGAATACAAATCAGGTAAGCCAGTCCGTATAGACAGTGTGGTTGTGGCCAATCAGCACGATCCGGAAGTTGCCCTCAAAAAAATTCAAAATGATATCAGGAAAAAAGTTATTATTCCAGTTTGCGGCAAATGGCTAGATAAAAAGACAAAGGTATATATTAACAACACAGGGCGTTTCGTGATTGGGGGTCCGGTGGCTGATTCAGGCTGCACCGGTCGTAAAATCATCGTGGATACCTACGGAGGCATAGTGGGACATGGTGGAGGTGCCTTTTCCGGTAAAGATCCCACCAAAGTTGATCGCTCTGCTGCCTATATGGCTCGCTACATCGCCAAAAATGTAGTAGCAGCCGGTTTAGCCGATAAATGCGAAGTGCAATTAGCTTACGTAATCGGAGGCAATAAACCGTTGTCCATAATGATTAACACTTTGGGTACCGGTAAAATTTCCGAAAAGAGAATATTGGGATTGGTTAAGAAAAACTTCAAATTGATGCCTGGTGATATTATCAGACAGCTGGATTTATTGAGACCGATTTATCGCAAAACAGCCAATTATGGTCATTTTGGCAGAGGAGGGTTTTCTTGGGAGAAGACTGATATGGCTGATAAATTAAAGAAACAAGCAGGGTTATGAAAATATTGGTAACCGGCGGCGCTGGATTCATCGGCTCGCACCTAGTTGATAAATTAGTGACGGAAGGTCACCAGGTGGCGGTTGTTGATGATTTGTCCAGTGGCAGCCAAGAGAATCTAAATGAGAAGGTAGATTTTCTGGAAATTGATATCAGCGATCAGTCCAAGATTAATGACTTATTGTCCAAAGAGAAGTTTGAAGTGATAGTGCACACGGCTGCTCAGAAAAACGTTCGTTATTCGGTCGACAATCCTCAATTTGATGCTGAAATAAATATTGTCGGTAGCCTCAATCTTCTGGAGGCAGGCCGCAAAGCCGGATTGCGCAAATTTATATTTTTATCAACCGGCGGAGCTATCTACGGAGATACTGATGATCGTCCTACCCCAGAATCTCATTTACCTAAGCCAGCCTCCCCATATGGCATTACCAAACTGGCAGTGGAAAATTACCTGTATTACTACCAGTTGCAATACCAGTTGCCTTATGTAGCTTTACGCCTGTCTAACGTTTACGGTCCCAGGCAGGATCCTAAAGGTGAAGCGGGGGTAGTGGCCATTTTTTACACCAAAATCAAACAAGGAGAACAACCGATAATAAATGGCGACGGTAAGCAAACCCGGGATTATATTTATGTAAGTGATGTGGTGGAAGCGGTTAGCCTAAGTCTTGGAGATAAAGCTCTGGGTATTTATAATGTGGGAGTATCTAAGGAGACATCGGTCAATCAACTTTTTAAAGAAATTGTTCAGTCAGTCGGTCAGGAAATTCCTGAAAAGCACGGCCCGGCCTTGCCCGGTGAGCAGCAAACCAGTTGCCTCGACATTACCAAGATCAAAGAACGATTGGGTTATCAGCCCAAGGTGGATTTGGAAGCGGGGCTTAAACAAACTAAAGAATGGTTTTATCAGAATGAAGGATAATAATAAAATTTGCGTTTTAGGTACTGGCTACGTAGGTTTAGTCTCTGGCGTATGCTTTGCAGAAATGGGTAATCTGGTAACTTGTATTGACAGACATAAGGATAAAGTAGAGATGATGAGGAAAGGAAAGTCACCAATTTTCGAACCCGGACTTTCAGAACTGATGAAAAAAAATATTAAAAAAGAGCGACTGTTTTTTGAAACTTCACTGAAAAAGGGCATGAAAGGGGCCACCATGGTGTTTATCTGTGTGGGCACCCCGCCCAAGAAGAATGGGGAAGCTGATTTAAGCCACGTCAAAAAGGCAGCGCAGCAGATAGCCAAGAATCTCCAGAAATACACCCAGATCGTTATTAAAAGCACGGTACCGGTAGGTACCTCAGCCATGACAGAAAGGCTCATCAGGAGGCATTGTAAGGCCGAATTCGACGTCCTATTCTGTCCTGAGTTCTTACGGGAGGGTTCAGCCGTGGGGGATTTCTTAAAGCCGGATCGGGTGGTGATCGGAGCCACCGACAAAAAAATAGCCCGTGATTTGGTCCAGGTTTTCAAAGAATTGAAAGCTCCGATTTTCGTTACCAACCGATCCAGTTCCGAATTAATAAAATATGCCTCCAACTGTTTCCTGGCCAACAAAATCTCCTTAATCAACGAAATCGCCAATGTTTGCGAATACACCGAGGCTGACGTAGAGGAGGTGGCCCATGGTGTTGGCTTAGATAAAAGAATCGGACCTCATTTTCTAAAAGCGGGGATTGGCTACGGCGGCAGTTGTTTCCCCAAAGACGTTCATGCCCTCAATCAGTACGCCGGGGCCAAAGGATACGATTTTAAGTTATTAAAAGCGGTTATCAAGGTCAACCAACAACAAAGAGATAATTTCGTCAAAAAAATTGAGAAACGCTTGGGTAATTTAAAGGATAAAAGAATCGCTGTTCTTGGCTTGGCTTTCAAGGGCAATACAGATGATATTCGGGAGTCGGCAGCTATCGAAATCATCAAAGCCCTAACCAAAAAAGGAGCCAAAATTCAAACTTACGATCCTGAAGCCATCAATCGGGCCAAAGAAGTGCTGGACGGCCAAGTGCGGTATTTTAGAAATCCTTATTCCGCGATCCGCAATTGTGATCTGTTGGCCATAACCACAGAGTGGCCGGAATTTAAAAAATTAAGCTGGCGTAAAATCAAAACGCTTCTTAAAAACCCCATTATCCTGGACGGCAAGAATATGCTGGACGGAGTCAAGTTGAGGAAAATGGGATTTGATTATCAGGGAGTGGGAACCAGCAACGGAACTAAATAATCAATACTATGAAAAAAACCAAAAAAACTAAGAAATCGGTTGGAAAACGAAAAACAATTGCCATTGTTGGCATCGGCTATGTGGGATTGCCCCTGGCTTGTTTATGTGCCAATAAGGGTTATAAGGTATTCGGTATAGGTAAAGACAGAGACAAGATCGCAATGGTTAATGCCGGGATCAGTCCTATCAAGGATCGACCACTTCAGATAGATGTCAAAAAGCAACTGATTGAAGCTACCGACGATTACCGGGTGATTAAGAAAGCTGGTATCGTGATTATTTGTGTACCTACACCAGTTGACGATCTTTACACTCCTGATTTGGGCCCGGTGCGTTCGGCCAGTGAAGGAGTACAGAAAAATTTGACAAAAGGACAACTGGTTATCGTGGAATCAACCATCAACCCCGGCGTTTGCGAAGAAGTGGTTTTGCCAATTTTAGAAAGACAAGGAAAGAAAGTCGGCCGGAATTTCTATCTGGCCCATTGTCCCGAGAGAATAAATCCTGGAGATAAAAAATGGAAAGTCCATAACATTCCCCGAGTAGTCGGTGCTTTCACCTCCAGAGGATTAGCTATGGCAGTAAAATTCTATGAGAGTATTCTTAATGCTCCTGTCAGGCCGATGAAGACGATCAAGGAAGCCGAAGCTACCAAGATTGTAGAGAATTCGTTCCGTGATATCAATATCGCTTTTGTCAATGAATTGGCCCGTTCCTTTGACCGGTTGGGTATTGATGTTCATGAGGTTATCCAGGGAGCAGCCACTAAACCTTTCGCTTATATGCCCCATTATCCGTCTATCGGAGTAGGGGGGCATTGTATCCCGGTAGATCCCTATTATTTGATTGAAAAAGCCAAGCTGCTGGGGTTTGATCACGAATTTTTAAAACTGGCCAGAGTGATCAATAATCGAATGCCTTATTACGGAGTCAAAGCCCTGCAGAGGAATTTGAACACCATCAAGAAGTCAGTTAAAGGCACCAAGGTGGGAGTCTTGGGGTTGTCATATAAGGCTGACGTCGGTGATATGCGGGAAACCCCAACTAAAAAAGTAATTGAATACCTCAAGGTTTTGGAGGCTGAAGTTCACCTTTATGATCCCCATTTCCTGGAACTATCGACGGAAAGAAGTCTCGACGAGCTTTTGGAAAAAGTTGAGGCCATTATCTTATGTACTAACCACAAAGAATTTGTAGAGATGGACTTGAATAAACTGAAGAAAAACAAAATAAAAGTAATCATCGATGGCAAAAACTGTTGGGACAAAGAAGCCATTACCAAACTGGGCATAATTTATAAAGGAATCGGCCGCTAACTATGAGATTAGTCATTACCATACCGGCCTATAACGAAGAAAAAACTATTGCCAGCGTCATTAGGGGAATCCCCAGGCAGCTTGAGGGAATTGACGAGGTGAAAATATTGGTAGTTGATGACGGCTCAACTGATAATACGGTCAGAGTCAGCCAGGAGGCTGGCGCCGATTATGTGGTTTCTCACCAAAATGTCGGCTTAGCTACCAATTTTAGAATTTCCCAGGATGAAGCCCTGCAAAGAGGGGCTGATATTATCATAAATATTGATGCTGATAACCAGTACGACCCCAACGAAATCCCAAAATTGATCAAACCGATTCTAGACAATGGGGCGGAAATTGTTTCCGGAGACCGGCAAGTTAAAAGATTAGACCACATGCCCATTTCCAAAAAATACGGTAATCTGTTGGGTACCTGGGTGGTCAGGAGGGTGTCTGGTTTGCCGATAAGGGACGCTTCGTCAGGATTTCGAGCTTATTCCCGGGAGGCCGCTTTAAGACTAAACGTGATCTCTCAACATACCTATACTCATGAAACGATTATTCAGGCTGCCAATAAACACCTTAGATTTATCGAAGTACCGTGTACTTTCCGGGAAACCGAGAGGGCCAATCAAGAATCCAGATTGATCGGTGGCGTCTGGGGCCATATCAAAAAATCAGGAGCTACAATTGTTCGCACCTATTCGACTTATCGTTCTCTCAAAACATTCTTTTATATCGGGTTGCCCTTTATTTTGGTCGGCACTTTTTTTATTTTAAGATTTTTTTACTATTACTTTTTCAATTCGGGAGCAGGCCACATCCAGTCTTTAATTATTGCTGCGATCCTGATTATTGTCGGTTTTCAGGTATTTGTGATCGGGTTAATGGCTGATGGCATTAGTGCTAATAGAAAAATAAATGAGGAGATTTTATACCGCCTGAATAAGGAGAAGTATAACGGTAATAGAAAATGAAGGTCTTATTTATATGTGGCAGAGAACCTGAATATTCCAGAAATGCCTTATTATTGAAAGCACTGAAGAACCGTTATGAAGTAATTGAATGTACCAGCCAGGCTGCAAAATACTCGTTTCGGTTTTTGCATATCATAACTAAGTTTCTATTTCAATATCACAATGCTGATCTTATATTTGTCGGTTTTCTGGGCCAGCCCCTGGTAATTTTGATCAGGTTGCTTACCAAAAAACCGATTATTTTTGATGCCTTTATTTCGCTATTTGATACAGTTTGCTTTGATCGGAAAAAAGCTTCGCCAAATTCACTTGTAGGAAAATTCTGTTTTTGGCTAGATCAAACATCTTGTCAGAAAGCAGATAAGGTTATTGTTGATACAAAAACGCACAGAGATTATTTTATTGAAATGTTTCGAATACCCCCCGGTAAGGTTGAATATATCTATGTGGGGGCCGAGGAGTCCGTTTTTTCATCTCAGAAATTTGTAGAGCGAAAAAACGATAAGACAACCATATTCTATTATGGCACTGGTCTTCCTTTGCAGGGCGTGGATATCATCCTCAAAGCTGCCAAGAGAATTGAATCTGAGAAAAACATTGTTTTTAGAATTGCAGGACCGATTAATAATAGATGCAGTGCATTGATTCGAGAACTAAATCTGTGCAATGTGCGATTTCTCGGCTTCGTACCCTACAGAAAACTATCAGAAGAAATTGGAAGGGCCGATATTTGTTTAGGCGGACATTTTTCTAATATCGACAAAGCCAAAAGGGTGATTGCCGGGAAAACATTTCAGTTTATTGCCATGAAAAAACCGGTGATCATCGGAGATAATGAAGCAAATAAGGAGTTGTTCATCGACGGAGAAAGTTGTAAAATGGTAAACATGGCAGATCCAGATGATTTGGCGAAAGCGATTATTGATTTAAAGTCCGATAATCAATTGAGAGATAAAATTGCTAATCGAGCCTATCAGGTCTTTCAAGAGAAATGCAGTTTGGACATTATTACCCAGCAAATATTTGATATTCTCGGTAAATACGAGAAATCATCCTAGTATGAATAAATTTCGTTTTCTTAATAAAGGGATAAAAACAAATTTAATAGAATCGATTCTGTTATCGATTATAATATGTTTTATTGCCCAGTTATTTTTTTTGTATTTAAACCTTTTTCAATATACTAAATACCTTTCGTTTCTGCTAATAGTAATCTTCATTTATTTTTTCCGAAAATATACCTCTCACTCAACAGAAATAAAAATCAAATTAATCATATTACTTTTAATTATTTCTTTTTTTACCGCCTTTTTCACGACCAAAGATATTAATGCGGGCCGTGATAACGGGGCATATCTCAATGACAGTTTATTGATTAATAAGAGTAACACCTATATATACCAGGATGCTGTTTTGGCTACTTTTCCTGGTTTTACTAATTTAGAAGACGGAGAGACAGTTTTAGGTTTTCCTATCGGCTATTCGCTATTTTTAACCTTGTTTCATTTGGGCAAGATGAGTTTTTTGTTTTTGGCAAATTTTATCTTATATTTCTTTATTCTTTACTGTGTCTACAAAATAAGCTCAGTATTATTTGAGCGGGCTAATCCACTCTATAGTGTAATATTTTTTTCAACTTTCTATACCAGCATTTGGATAACCAGGAATTTCTATTCAGAAAATCTGACTTGTTTTTTATTACTAGGCGCACTGACACTTTTATTGTCCAATAATAAAAACATCAAGTTACTTTCGGCAATACCGGCAGTTGCTACGTTGCTAGTCAGGTTAGACACCCTTATTTACCTGCCGATTTTTCTAGTTATTTACTTTATTGAAATCAAGCGGATCAAGGGCCGAATAGAAAAAAAACTTGTTCTGTTTTTGTTTTTGGCTTTAGCCATAGTCTTTTTTGCCTTCTATTTCTATTCGGTTTCAATCAATGATGAGTATCTGATAAATCATTTTAAGGAATTTGTAAGCCCGATAAAAAATTTGTTTTTCGAAGACAACACTACTGGAATAACTGATTTTACCAATCTGCATTTTCCCATGGGCTATTATACGTTGAAGGTTTTTTCGGCCTATTTATTGCCGGTATTTTTCGCCCTAGCCGTTTTTGGCCTATTCCGCATTTTGAGAAATCGTCATAGGAATACCCGATACATTATTTATACGTTGTTATTTTTTGCCCCTTCGTTATTTTTTATTTTCAAGCCGATGATTACGATTGATCACCCCTGGTTCATGAGAAGATTCTATCCTGCATTCATACCCCTGTTAATTATCCTGGCTGTTTCTTTTTTTGAGAAAAAACTGAAAAAAGGTGATTACATTATTATAATCTTATTAGTTATCGGCAATCTGGTTAATGTGGCTCCTATTCTATTTTTCAGAGATTACCGTGATTCACCAGTGATGGCAGAACAGTTGGCCGATTCCTTGCCTGACGATTCAGTATTAATTGTAGCCAGCGGATCTCAGAATACCCTATCAACCTATATGTACATAAATTATGATATTATTTCCAGCATCGAGCCAGCCTACTGGTCTTGGTTAGATAGAAAATATCCCAATGATTTATTAACTAAACAATATATACTTGATAATTTTGCTGAGAACAAAGAAATCTTTGTGCTATCTAAAGTTAACCCCAGTTTAGAGAAGGGGACATCGATTTCTAATGTGTTTACCAATGATGAATTAGTCTATCTGAAAGAATATCAATATACAACCCCGGCCATTAAATACTCCTGTGATTTCAGGGCGGAATTTCTCAACCAGCAAGCGAATAAAGAAATGATTGACCAAACCTGTGACGATCTCCCCCCCACAGAAATTTCGCAGAAAGTGATTAACTTCTATATATATCAATACCAGCCAAGCTAGACTAAAGAGGCAACCAATTTCTTGAATTGATTTGCGGCTATGTCCCAGCTATATTGACGAGAATAACTCAAACCATCTTCAATTACCCTGTCTCTGAATTGTTTTTCATCTCGCAGTCTTATTAGTAGTCTATAGAGTTCATCGCAGTTTAATTTACTAAGAATGACTGTTTTACTAATGATCTCTTTTGGCATATTTTTTGAATGCAAAGTAATAACCGGACAACCGCAACGCTGAGCCTCAATAATAGGAAAACCAAATCCTTCATCAGAAGAGAGAAATAATAAACCGAGAGATCGATTATACAAATCAATCAGCCGTTCGTCATTTACGTCTTTGATAAAGTTGATATTATTGTTTTGTCTTTCTTCATTCCCTATGACCGTCAAAGATAGTTTTCCATATTTATTAAAACAATCTAATACGAAATTGGTGTTCTTCCAAACTTCTTTTCGATCGAATGTTAAAAAATAATCTCTCTTTTCAGTCGAATAGCTTCTAAATTTTTCACTTACCCCGCTGTTTATTTTTTCAATTAAACCGGGGGATAAATGATATTTTTGTATTAGATCCCTTTCTGTAACACTTGATATGGCAACTA
Source organism: Patescibacteria group bacterium (assembly GCA_043817315.1). GTDB lineage: Bacteria > Patescibacteriota > Patescibacteriia > JBDRGY01 > JBDRGY01 > JBDRGY01. The sequence goes on from JBDRGY010000001.1 coordinate 141,534, forward strand.
CCTTGTCTGATTTTCTCAAAATACGGCCCAAAAAGTGCCTGTATACAAATTTCATTAGAATGCTGGGACTATAACGTAAGGGGATAAGGTCATGTACCACCGAGATTATCTTGAGATCGTAAGGATTAATTACAGGATGAAATTGGTAGGGATAGATTAACAAAGAGTATCTTTTTTTTATTTCAAAAGGAGCAACAATTCGATATAAAGCTTTTTTTAGCTTGACCGATTCTTTCAGAAAATCAAGATATTTAAGGTGGAGCTTGTTTTCGACTTCTTCGGTGAACTTATTTTCTTCATAATAAATTAACTCAAGGTTTAGTCCGATCTTTTTCAAGGACGTATAAAGATTTTCTTGATAATTTTTTATACCATAAGAGATGCTCGGTTCGTAGAAAAAGCCGATTTTTTTTGATTTATTGCCTTGGGCTTTTTCCCTTTTAATAATCATTCTGGCGTCTTTGATGCCCCTTAGCCAAGATTGGAACTTTACTTTAGGGAAAATAATCCGGGCCAAGACAGTTTTTAGGCCTATTTGGATTGTTATGAATGTTAAAGATTTAAATCGGTTTTTATTATAACGATAATTAAAAATCAAGCGGTTTCTGGAAAAGTGGTATATATAAAATGGACTTCTGGTTTTTGAGGACCGGCTGATTTTGTGATAGACTATAGAGTCCTGGGCGACTATCAGTTTTTTGCCAGTTGCTTTAACTCTTTGACACAAATCGGCATCCTCAAAATAGCAAAAGTAAACGGGATCGAATAAACCCGTTTCCTTTAAGACTTCGACTGGAATCAACATGGCACATCCGGTAACAAAGTCGGTATATTTTCGATTATCTTTTTTCAGATGATGGGGTCGTGCCAACCACCAATTTATTTTTCCGCCGGCGAAATTAATTTCTCCGGTATTTTCGTTTATAATTTTAGAACCGATAATTCCTGCTTCCGAGTGTTCCAATGCCTTATCGACCAGCTTGGTCAAAAAATCTTTTTCTACAATTGTATCATTGTTTAAAAGTAGCACGTAATCTGTTTTTCCTTCTTTCAAGATCTCTTTAAAGGCGGTATTATTGCCCCCGGCAAAGCCCAAGTTGACCTCGTTTCTAATTAATTTTATATAGTCACCAAACTTTTTTTTCAAGATATCAGCGTCATTGCCTAAGGAGCCGTTGTCTACTACAATTACTTGATAATGAGAATAACAAATCTTTTGGAGCGATTTTAAACATCCAATGGTATCTAATAAGCCGTGCCAATTAAGTATTATTATTTTTACTTTTGGTAATTTACCGTTCACTGGAAAATTTTGTTAATTTAATTATACATCGCCTTATCGTATATTATGTCATCTTTTTCTAAAACAATATTGATAGCTAATCCAGTTTTTACCAGCTGCCTGATTTTGCTTTGCATCAATCAATGTTGCACCGTTTTTTTCTACAAACTCTTTTAATTCTTCGTATTTGATACCATAGGCCTCCATTCTCGGGCGCTGGCCGTGTTTCATGCCATAATAAAGATTTACAAGGTAATCGGGGAGTAAAGACTTAATCAATTTTATTAGGGTTTTTCTGGGCCTACTGGGCAGTTGGAATATTATCAGACCGCCCGGAGAAATTATTCTGGTAAATTCCTTAATATATCTTTTTGAATATCTGACTTCCATGTGTTGCAAAGTTATATTGGAATATATCAGGTCGAAAAAATTGTCTGGGAATATTTTAAGGTTGTCGTCGTTATTTACATGGTATTTGCATCTACTTTTGTGCTTGGAATGACTATTGGCAAACTCAATCATACCAGGTGCGATATCGACTCCATGTACTTCATCAAAGTAATCAGCCAAAGCTTCAGTCAGTCTGCCTGGTCCACAGCCGAAGTCTAGTGCCCTGGTTCTAGATAAAGATACCCCCAGGGATTTTACGTAATCAATAATGCTTCTGATTTCCACTTCCCCGCTCTTAAAAAATTTTTCTATCTGCCACTTATTTCCTTTTTTATCCGGAGAAGTCAAAGAGGCCCAAAGGGGGTCCGTTTGGGCGAATTGATCCCAATTTTTTTGTAAATTTTTTAGGTCCATTTATTTATAAATAATTTTTAAAGTAATAGCTGTCCGGGTTCCCGTTCGGCTAGGAATATTGACCACCAATTTTGTTTTTATTTAATAGGTTTTCATAAATTTGCTCTAATTTAACCACATGTTGTTCCATCGAGTTAATGTTAGGGATATTTTTTTGATAACTGATAATTAATTCAGGATTTTCAATTAACTTTTTCATTTTCAGCAGCAAATCTCCCTTTTGGTAGGGATTAAAAAGCAGGCCATTAATATCATTTTTTACAAAATCCGGTATCCCGCCCAAATTGGAACCTATTACCGGAACTTTAGCGCAGAAAAACTCAAAGACAACTTGCGGGGCATTATCATGCCATAAGGGTGGGACAATCCCGATATCAGCCTGGCCTAGTATTTCAGACAGATGGTGGTATTTATATTCCCCCTTGAATTGCACACTGTACTGTTTTTCTATTTGGTCTTTCTGGCGCAAATAGTCGTCGTTCAGAGGACCATAAACCAGTAGTCGGCATTTATTCTGATCTAGCCGGGTAAAGGCCCCTAGAAGAATCGGAAAGCCTTTTACTCTACCCAGTTTACCTAGAAACATAAAGGTAATTTTTTTTCCAGTTGCTTTGTCGACAGGCCTTATAATTTCTGTGGCCTTTGTCCCGATATGATTGACAATAATTTTTTCAGGTGAAACACCGAATGCAACGAACAGCTCTTTTACTTTGTTAGATACGGCTATGAATAAATCTACCTTATTTTGCAGCAGATATCTAATATAATGGTTCCTCTTCTTTAATTGTTCAATCAAGCCTTCTCTGTCAATATTGTTTTGGTAAATTTTTTTGGTTTTTTCTTCGGATTGGTTTTCCAGTTTTGTTTTGGTTTTAATGAATTTTGATAGCAACCGTTTTTTAAAACTATTTTTATGAGCCAAGGTAGCCTTTCTTAGAATAGCCAGCCATTTGTCTTCATGCCTGATGCATTTGAAGCATACTTGTTCTGGCTGTGGTCCGTCACAAAGTGTCTGGTTATTATGATTAAAAAGCTCGATTTCAGGACACATCAACCAGTAATTATGCAAAGAAAAAATAACCGGTATCTTTAACTGTTTGGCTACCCCAATTAAAGAAACTGGTAATCCCATAATATTCTGGATGTGTAAAATGTCTGGTTTTAATTTATCGAGGTATTTTCTGAATATTTCTTCTATCCGCTTATTGGTACAGCTAGAAAAATCTTTAAAAGGGGAATAACACATTTCTGGACTATTTTGTAATTCAACAATTTGGTAACCGTGATATTTACGACCGGATAGATGCGGCAAAAAAAGTAAATCGTAGAGGCCCAGGGTAAATAAAGTTACCCGATGCCCTTTCTTAATTAATTCAGAGCATATATTGTCCGTATAAATAGGTACCCCGCCTCCGGTTACCAGGGGATTGGAACTGATCATTAATACATTGAGACTTTTCATTATTTGCTCAAAGAGTTAAATAAATCCAGACTATTTTTTACCGCATCATCCATATTGTAATATTTGAATTCCGCCAATCGCCCGACAAAAAAGATATTTTTACCATTTAATTTTTTAACTTCTTTTTGATATTTTTTCAATATTTTCATGTTTTTGTCATTATTAACAGGCCAGGCCATGAAGCCGGAAGGTCCGGAGAATTCTTTTCCGATTGTCGTAATTTTACTTTTTTGGCCGGTTAATTTCTTAAATTCTGTGATTCGCGTATAGGGAAATTTCAAAGCTGGATAATTAACCACCGCTGATTTTTGATAGCTGGCTTTTTTCATTGTTGAAAAACTGATTCTTAAGTAGCGATAATCCAGATGCCCATATTTATAGTTGAAGTATCTATCAATGGCCCCGGTGTAAAATACCCTGTCAGCTTCTATTTTTTCTTTTAGATTAAGATAATCCTGTCGCAGAATTATCCTAATATTTGGTTTTTTTGTCATTTTTTTGAACATTTTTGTGTAGCCGTATTTTGGCATCCCCTGGTATTTATCAAAGAACCAGCGATCGTCCCTAGAAATAACAACGGGCACTCGGGCCGTAACTGCGGGGTCAATTTGGTTGGGTTTCAGTCCCCATTGTTTCATGGTGTATTCTAAGAATACCTTTTTGTAAACAAATTTAGCCAACTTTCTTATGACAGAATCGTCAGATTTTAGTAGTTCTAAAATGGGCACTTTTTGGTTATAGCCAAAATTTTTTTTCAGCTTTTCTTCGATAATTAACGCCTCCTGTTTCGCGAAAAAAATAAAAAGAGAATTTATATTAAACGGAATGGGTGCGGTTTTACCGTCGATATAACCGAGGACCTTATGTCGGTAATCTAACCAGCCGGTAAATCGGGATAAATATTGCCAGACATCTTTATTGTTTGTATGAAAAATATGAGGCCCGTATTTGTGGACCAGAAGACCAAATTTGTTTTTATAATCGAAACAATTGCCCCCAATGTGATTTCTTTGTTCAATAACGGTTACCTTGCGGTTTTTTGAGGCAAACCTTTCAGCCAGGGTCAGGCCGGCAATACCAGATCCGATTATTAAAATTTTTTCTTTTGTCATAGTTTTTTGGCTAATACTGCCAAACTACAGGAGTGGTTTTTCGACGGAAAAAAATCAAACAAACTGATAAAATTGAATAAAGGTAACACCAGGGGTTTTATCAGTTTAATATCCTGAAGATTTTTGTACCAAATAGAGCAAAGTGAAGATGAAATAAGATTGGTATAATATTGATATTTTACTATTGTAAAACCATTGGTTCTTAGCAGTTTTGCCAAGTCTTCAAAATAGTATCCGTCTCTGCGGTGCCCTATTTTCTGAGCGAACTTTTGTCCGAAATATTTGGGATAATTGGGAGTAGGCACGGATATTACCAGATAACCTTGCGGTTTTAATATTCGTCTAACATTTTGCAACGCCCTACTGTCATCGTCGATATGCTCCAAGACATCAATTAGCAAACATTGATCAAAAGAATCAGGGCCAATATTTTCCAGTTTTAGGATATCGCTCTGCCGGAAGATTACCTTATCTATGCCGATTTTCTTCTGGATGTCCCGAGCTTCTTTTACTTCCGAGTCTAAATAGGAGAGGCCCAAAATGGGTTTTTTGGTCTCTAACAAAAATGCGTATGTCATTAAACCCCGGGCACTGCCAATTTCTAGGTTTTTTTCCAGCGGTTGCCAATATTTTTTTACCGTCCTAAAACGAATATGACTATGAAGGTCTAGTTCACCAAAGGTGTAGCGATACACCTTCTTTAATAAAGAGAGGGGTGATTTGACCTTTATTGTTTTGTGGAATATTGATCCAAGACTAAACATAGGAATCAGATTTTACCCGTTTTTTTTAGCAGCTCAATTTTTTCCTTAATTATAGCCCTTTCGTCATTTATTACCGATATTCTCTTTGGTTTATTCAGATATATTTTTTCTAATGGCGAACCGGTCATATATTGGGGAAGGGGAAGACCAAGGCTTAATAGAAGGGTGGGGCAGACATCAATCATCTGAATGTCCCCGATATTTCCATTTGGTTTTATATTATTGCCGTAAGCAAGAAAAATACCGTTGCGGCGATGTTCTCCTCCGTCGGTCTTAATAAAAAGCCTATCATTGCCGACTTTTGAATTTATGGCGTTTATAGTTTCGTCGAATTCAATGAAAAGATCAGGAAAATTATCGCCAGGGTGATGATTGTACATATCATTTGTTTTATGGACTTTTGCCGACAATCTTTTACCCTGATCGTCTTTAATTCGATGCAACTCGTTAACAACAGAATTAAGCAGATTATTATATCTTTCGCTTTTTTTGTCATCCGAGTTGATATATATTTCTCCCAAAGGAGAATAATTGTATGCCCTTGTCTCTTGCCAATTTATATCCAAATCATCTATACTTGGTAATTTACCAATTTTTCTCATTTTGGATAATAATTTTTTGGGTATAAGATTTATCATTTGGTTTAAAATCGGAAGGCTATATAGTTTTTTTAGTGTACGCGCCAAGCTTTTATTAGTATTAGTCTTTTTCATATTGTTTATCGCTAAAAATCGCGTTTTTATCAACCAGTCGTTGAGTGCGAATACCCTCCTTTTTTGGCCAAATCCGTGATCTGATACCAAGAATAGAGTTGTATTCTTGTCCAGGTGGTCGATAACTTCGGCCATTATGCCGTCTAACTTTTTGAAATATTCAGACAAAAGATCTTTATCCTGGAAAAAGCGATGCTGCAGCCTATCTGAGCCGACAAAAACAAAAAACATGAATTCCCAATCTTTTTTCATAAAGAACCTTAAGGATTCTCGCCGTGCTTCCGTCATAGCATATAACTTTTTGATAAAATCCTTTTTAGTCTTTGGAATTATCAAATTACCTTTTTCGTCTGTTCCAAATATATCGATTTGATAATCTGAAATTTCCTTTTTCATTTCGTCGGCCAGTTCCGTGGGATAAGTAAAGGGACCGCTACTGTGCAACCAACCCGCCACCATTTGACCATTAATTGGGTAAGGAGTCGAAATTGTAGGAACATTGACCACAATTACCTTTTTGTTATTTCCGCCGATTATATTCCATATCTCATCTTTACAGTCATATCTTGAAAAATATGGTTTAAATTGATGATGCCCATCTTTTACCATAAAAGTTGAAAATCCAAGCTGGGCGGGATTTTTTCCGGTAACCAGAGTATTCCAGGCAGGTATTGTAAAATGGGGGATTGTACTTTGCAGATTTCCCCAGCAACCTCCTTTTATCAAGCGATTGAAAGCCGGGAGGTTGCCATTATTGACTAGGGGCATAATTATTTCCCAAGTAGCGCCATCTAAGCCAAGAACAATAACTTTATTTTTTATTGATAGGTCAGCCATTTATCACTTTTCTTAGAAAATTTAAGTTGACTTTAAGCTTTGATTCGATCAACGATATAATAATATTATCATCCTGATTAAAACTTTTACTCAAGTACATTAAGAAAATATAAAGGACGAAAAGAAATATCACCACCACTAGTGAATAAATAATAGAGAAGTCTATTGATGAGAAAAAGTAGTATAACACAACTACTAGTACTGTGAATAGAATCGGTGGCAACAAATGTCTTCTGTTAAGAATATGAATTTTTGAAAAATAATAAAGGATAGATAAATTAATAATATTTATGGCTATCAGGGTAATTGTTGAAGCCGTGGCAGCACCGATTATTCCCCAGCGCGGAATAAATAAAATGTTTAAAATAATATTAAGAACACAGCCGGCAAAGGAAGTAATAAGCAGCTGCTTGGTTTTTCCGATAACCACTAAGCTGAGACCATTTGGCCCAGATAATATATGAATAATGAATCCAATAGCTAGAATTTTTAAAGCGGTTGCTGCTGCAATATAGCCTTCGCCGTAAAAAAAACTAATTAGATTGCCAGGAAACAGTAACACGAACAATATGATGATCATGCTGGAAGAAAAAAGCCATTTTGTAATTGTGACATACACTTTCCTCATTTCATCCAAAAGGCCCCTAGCGTACAACTGTGAGAATATAGGTATGAAGATGAAGCCGGTCGAGGTTAGCATTATGGGTATAAGATGGGCCAAGGGTATGGCGGAGTTGTATAATCCTACGGTTTCAGGATTCTTAAAAAACCCCAGCATCAAAGTGTCCGTCCAAACGATCAGGGCAGAAAAAAGGTTCTGCCCCAAGAGAGGTAGAGAAAAGAGGAGTAATTTTTTAGTCATCATCTTTGTTTTTGTTCTTTTCCTTGCCAAACGAAATATTTTTTTAGAATAGAAAGCTAGGGCCAAAAAAGTAAAAAATATGGCAATTGAATAAGCATAAATAATACTCATAAATGGAAGATCAAGAGCTCTAACGATATAAAAGCCAATGATCAATAAAACAAATTGCAGATTGTTGATTATTACCTTGGGCATAACCCTTTCCAGTCCCAGATAAACGGAAATCATTACCTGAATAAAGGCTGAAAAGGGTAGGGAAATGGCAAATATGCTAAAGATATTTTTTAGAGAGCCGTCGTGCAGAATAGAGGACAGCAGGGGACTGGACGCCCAAAGAATTAGCATAAAAAAGATGCCAGAAATAACAGAGATTTTAATTGAGGAGGCGATAATACTAGTGATTTTTTGATCGTCTTGGTGTCCTCGATAGAATCCGATAAATCGGGAGACACCGAATTCCAGGCCCAACAGAGAGAAGGTTAAAAGGATACTTACTATCACCAACCCCAAAGAGAATAATCCGTATTCGTATTGGGAAACATTACGAATAATAATAAGGCGGTAAAAAAATTGTAGTAATAATGAAAAAAGTGTACCAATAAATATTATAAAACCACCACCAGCAATTTTTTTTAAGGAATCTTCAAGCATTAATTTTCTTGTAAATTTTTGTTCAGTTAATTCTAACTTGGTTTGCCAAAAATTTAATCATAACGAATTTCTCATGGAATTCTACTCCAATATAATTATCCCTCCAGCCAGCACTTCCCCGTTTTTACTTAAAGTAAACCTACCCAATTCCGGCACCTGATTAAAGTCCTCGACGATTATTTCGCTATCCATCTTTAAGCTTACAGTTGCCACTTCAGTTTCGCTAAGTTCATGAGCTTCTTCTTCAATAACATCCAAGGAAGAGGAATTAATGCGATGAGAGATTCTTTCTACCGTAACTCCGGATTCCTGGGTGGCGCAGTGAATGGTCAGGTTGTCATGAATTTTTAACGGCTGTTTGTTCATCCAAAAAAGATTGCCCTTAATTTGTTTGGTAGATTGCGGTTGGTCATCGGGTTGACAGCCGATGTCGCCGCGGTCGACAAAAATTGGATCGTTTGAGGTAATAGCAATACTTTCACCGGCTTGAGCGGCTTGGGGAGTTTCATTGAATTTTTCAATTGATTTGATAATTGTCTGGCTCTTTTTTGGTAGAAAAACTATGGGATCGCCGACTTTCATCTGCCCGGCCGCTATCTGTCCGGCGATCAGTCGCTTTTGGTCGAATTTATATAAATCCTGAACCGGAAAGCGCAAAGGAGTTTCAGTATGATCGCCGCTGGCTCTGAAGGTGTCTAAGGCATACAGGACAGTTTTACCGTTGTACCAGCTCATCTTATCTGATTTCTTGGCGATATTGTCGCCTTGCATGGCTGAAATGGGTATGACAAAGGAGGGATTGATGTTTATTTTCTGTAAGAAGGTGATAATTGATTTTTTTACCTCGTCAAATCTTGCTTCCTGGTAATCAGCCGTATCCATCTTGTTAATGACGACGATGACCTGACTTAGTCCCAGTAGGCTCAAGAACTTAGCGTGGCGTTGGGTTTGTTCCTGGACACCCTCGCCGGCATCAACAAGCAGAATAGCGGCTTCTGCCTGGGTGGCGCCCGTAATCATGTTTTTGGTGAATTCACGATGACCGGGAGCGTCGATAATTACATAATTACGTTGCTTAGTGTGGAAGAAAATTTGGGCAGTATCGATAGTGATATTCTGATCCCTTTCCTCTTGCATATGGTCCATCAGAAATGCAAATTCAAAAGGACGTCCCTGTTGTTCGCAAATTGTTTTAACTTCTGATATTTTTTGATCCGGCAGAGATTTGGTGTCAAACAGTAGGCGTCCGATCAAAGTAGACTTGCCGTGATCGACATGGCCGACGAAAACGATATTAAGCTTGGGTTTTTCTTGATTGTCCATTTTTACATATATCCTAATTTTCTTAAGCGTTGCATAACGTAAGCCGCTTCTTTATCCTGGGAGCGGCCGGCCCTTTCGGACATTTTGGTATTTTTGATCTCTTCGATAATCTTGTCCACAGTATCGGCATCCGAGCGGATCGGCTTGGTATTGGGCTTGCATCCCAGGCTGCGAAAGCGCCAGCCGTTTTTAGCGAAGTAGAGTTCGTTGATCGGCAGTTTTTCTCTTTTGACATATTCCCAGACATCGATCTCTGTCCAGTGGAGCAGGGGGTGGATGCGGACATGAGTCTGGTCGTCGGAAACCGAACGGTATTGGTTCCACAGTTCTGGCGGTTGGTTTTTATAATCCCAGGAGAATTTCTGGTCACGCGGCGAGAATACCCGTTCTTTGGCCCGAATGCCGTGTTCGTCGCGCCTGATGCCCAGAATCAGAGCCTTAAAGCCATGCTTGGCCAGGCATTGTTTTAAAGCGTTGGTCTTGAGTTCATTACAACAAACGAAGCTGTCGGATTTACCGCAGCGTACCCCGCGAGCTAGCGCTTCTTCGTTTCTGGCTATGATTAAATTCAAATTCCATTTCTTGCTCCAGGTGTCTCGAAACTTATACATCTCCTCAAATTTGGCATTAGTGTCAATATGAATTACGGGGAAGGGGACTTTGCCCATGAAAGCACGACGACAGAGATGGATTAAAGTTGTTGAGTCCTTTCCAATTGACCAAAGCACCGCTATTTTCTTGAATTGGTTGTAGGCCTCACGAATAATGTAGATGCTTTTATTTTCGAGTTGATCGAGATGGTTCATTGCTTTTGTGAATATAATTTTAATAATCCCCTAAAGACATCGGCCGGCTGTTTCACTTTAAAAGGTACGTTTTTAGACAGACAGATGGCATCAGGGTGGTGGTCACCTTTCAGCTGGTCTCCGGTTGAAGTTACTTTAGGCAAAGTTTGGACAGGGGCTTTGTCATAATCGGTAAAACCGTGATCGGACAGGATCAATATACGATCATCCAATTTAGTCAGCTCGGGCAGAATGTTATCGATTTTCTGATAGTATTCAATTAAAGACTGTTCGCCCCAATGAAGGTGAGACATTTTATCAAGAGCGGTGTAGACCCCGATTAAAAGTTCTGGCTTTTCTTTGCTTGCAACTTCATTAATCTTTTCGGTCAATGAAGTAATTTCGGTATTCAGTTCTTCCTGAGTAATGGGAACGCCGTGCCCCGGAGGATCGAAATCAACCTGGAAATTGTAAGGCGGGACAATAAAGGGAACATTGATTGCTTTAACGTTAATTCCCTCTCGATTTAGGATGTCCCAGATAAATTCCACTTTGACATCGTACCTGGTCAAAACCTTGCCGTCTTTGACAAAGTCCAGATGCTGGTGCTCTTCTGGACTTTGACCGGAAAACATAGAACACCACACCGAAGCAGACCATGGTTTCTGCAGAAGATGAATAGTGTAATGTTCGAAACAGTTTTTCAGCTGTCGAAAATTTGGCAGTTTGTCGAGATTGGGGTTAATTATTTCCCAGGTGGCCCCGTCTAAACCGATGATCAACATAGAAATATTATTCTAAGTAACCCAAACTTCTTAGACGTTCCTTCACCTTTGCTTCATCTTCTTTACTGAAGGCACTGTCGTTTTTCTTTAGTTCCTCTCGGCGTTCAGTGGTTTCTGAGACCAATTGTCTTAAGACGTAGGCCACGTAACTAGACACAGAATGAAAACCGGTGCCCTCGATTTTTTGTTTAATTTTTTCGTTAAGCTGTACCGGGATAGAAATTGTAGTGTATTTTTTGTCGTCTTCCATGTTTTTTAGCTTAATAATTATATAAATATATTTTAATTAAATATAATTAAAGAGTCAACCCCGTAAGGAATTTTGCGTTTCTAGAGACTTTTATCAGCCTTCTTGTTTCGCTCCAAATAACTAGGAATAGGTCTACCCACTTAGAAGTGATTGTTTATTAACCCAAAAGACTGAGAATTTAGATAAAGTAGGTTTCCATAAAAAATTTCTGACGGGGTCAAGATGGATAATTGTCTTAATAGCCAAAAATTGCTAATATTGACTTATTAAAATGGCCTTAAAAGACAAAGTTAGACATCATTTTCCGGAGATTGTTTTAGGCTTTTTTATTTTGGCTATTTTGGCCTGGAGTTTCTACAGCTTTTTTATTGATTTATATCCCCAAAAAAGTAATACGGATATGTGGACGCATTTGGCAGTGGTTAATGAACTGAAACAAGATGATTATGATAGTATCAATGCGATTTTTTATCCCTATGGATTAAGAGATCCCAGGGGCGGATCATTTTTGGCAGTAGTAGCTTTAGTTTCCAAAATCTTAAATATTTCCACGATTAACACCTATCTTTTTTTTGGCCTGATAAATGTAGCTTTTTTTCTGGTCGCCTTGTATTTATTGGCCCGGCAGTTCCTAAAAGATAGAATAATGTCAGTTCTGTTTCCGATTTTAGCCCTGTTGTTGTGGGGCTATAGCCGCAATATCATGGCGGGCATGTTTTCTCTGAACGAAGTGCTGTGGATGGGACCGTTTCTCCACTTTTTTGTAATGGGTACTTTATTTATGACCGTAGTTTTTGCCGATCGGTTCTTGTCAGAGTCAGGATTTTCTCTGAAGTATTTCTGCCTGGTGCTGGTCCTCGGCTACCTGACCCTCAATTCCCATATTCTGACCGGCCTATTTCTTTTTGTAGCTTTATTCTCCCTGGGCTTGGCTGAAGCAATCAAACGCAAAAAGCTTAATAGAAATATTTTACTAATTGGCTTTAGCTTGATTGCCATTTTCTGCTTAAACTTTGTCTGGCCGCTTTATTCTACCTGGGATTTCCTTTTTCCCGCAGACAGTCCCACCCAAGTGACTCTTAGACCGGGTGGAGAATCTATAAACGGTCTTGGGGATTTATGGGCTTGGTTGAAGGTGTGGATGGCCATGGGCGGGACTGCTGTCTTAGGTTTAATTTTTCTATTAAAACCGTCTAAGAAGCTGTTGTTTTTCTCAATCCTTCTCGTCCTCAATTTACTCATTCTCATTTCTGGGATTCTCCCGATGTCGATGAAGTTTTATTGGCGATTTTTTGTGATGGTTATTTTTGCCTGTATTTCTGGTTGGTTGATTTTTATCGGCAGGAATCGTTTTCGTTTCAACATGGTATTAATCACTTTAATATTATTGTTGGGAGTGTTCTACACTAAAGATAAAATGGATGTGTTCGCCGACTGGCAGCCCTATACATATCAGCAGAGCTACTACAAAGAAGACTCTGTCGATTTTGGAATATTAGAAGATATCCCTCGGGATAAAGTAATTTTTGCCGATGAAATGGAATCTCATATCTTATCGGGCCTGACCGGCCATAACGTTGTCGGGGTTCGCCCTCAACATGCCAGTTTTGCCAAACTGCCAGAACAGACAGAGGGCTACTATGATATCCAAAAAACCTATGAGGAACCATCATATATCAATCAGGTGATTGATAAATTCGGGGTTGATTATATTTTGATAAAAAAAACTGCTCCGGAAAAACAGGAGCATTTAGCCGACTATATCAGGCAAAATTTTGAACTATGGAAGAGCAATCAGCTTCTGGAACTATATTTGGCCCATTATTAAGGCTTTAGATAGATATCAATTGATTTTATCTTGATCTCCCCGGATAAAGTAGTTAGGTTGGGGGAATAGATAGAAAAATCGATTTGGTTTTCAATCCCCAAATTATTCAGGTTAAAAGTATGAGAGCTGGTATAAAAGCCATCCTGCAGGGACGGTTCCCGGTAATTGGTGATAAAATAACTGTAATTTTCTAACTCATCTTTTTGAAAAACTTGAGCCCTAAGGGGATCCGGATTAAAAAACGATTCTGCAGTGAAAGAAAAATATCGTGTAATAGGATCACTATTCTTGATAAAAACGTGATTTTTGCCCAATTGGATAGAATTAACCGAATTGGAGGTTCCGAGAATAATACCAAGAGGAGGCTGATTTACCCGAGAATCGGTCAGTTCAATTTCCGTTTGGTCATTAATGGTAAGTTTTTGGCTGGTGCCGTCGATGTGCCAAACTGGAATGTTTACGGCGTAAGCATCAGTAAATAATTTAAAAGGATTATCTGCTTGATATCGGTTGTGTTGGGTCATTACCTGATTGGCAGCTACTAAGTAAGGCTGGTTGACTGTAACTTTGGAATGAACATCACCAATGCCGGTAACAATCTTATAAAGACCGGCCTTTAATCCCTCGACTGAGATATTGAGTAGTTGAGGATCACTAGTTTCTTGTGAACCTCCCTCGATGCCATCGTCAGCAATTTCTGTAAAATAGATAGTATTATCTTTTGAGTCATACACCGAGACAGGCATAATATCCTCCCCGCCGTAGTAATTAATATCCCTTTTTTCGACATCAATATTTAAATCACCCGGTTCAGTCAACAAAGTATATAGCAGATAACCCTCCTCGAGAAAAGGAGTTGAGGTAGAAGTCGCCGCAGGAACTGAGTCGGGAAGCTGATCCAGAATAATTTCTCCTGGATTATAGTCGAAATAGTAATCCGCGATCGGAACTACCAATCGAGTTCTGGTTGTTCCTTTAGAGACATAAGTCTCTTCAGTCGGCAGGGGTGGGTCAGCCAAAAATGACTCAATTGAGTCGTAATCCTCTTCCTTTTGAAAAACAGTCAGATCACCATCTGTGATTTTAGGCCAGTCGAGCCCGTTAAAGAATTTGCTGTAAATAGGAGCATAGATAATATCATCCGTGTTCGGGTTTTTGATGCCGAGCAAGATTTCTTCTGTTTTCTCGACAGCAAAATCAATTTTGACTTCTACTTGGTCAAACTGTTGCTTGTTTAAACCATCAGGCAAGCCAATAGAGAACTTACTGATCGTTTTATCGATTATTTGGTTATCAATTTTATAGGAAAGCCCGTTCCGTTCTCCGATAATGGTAGTGTCGGTGATCGGTGTTAAAGGAGAGATAATCTGGCTGTTAGACGGATATTGCAGAGAAAAGTGAATGGTGTCTGAAAAAAACATGAAGTTTTTATTCAAAATTCCCAACAAGAAAAACAATATAAAAATGATCACCACTTCGACGGAGATTCTTGTTACCAGATTGCTTTTTTTGCCCTTCTTTTTTTCTTCCATTATCAATTATAATTTGTATTTTTGGCAATTTTTTGGTATAGTTTATTATAACAAAATCGCAATTATTAAACAAATTACCGAATGGCAAAACTGGTCAAGGGCAAATTTCTAGCGGGCACTCTGGGAATTTTCCAGGTATTGTTCCTGGGGTCATTAGTTTTTTATTTGATGATTCTAGTAATTGAAAATCTGATAGAAGGTGCGGTGTCAAATACTTTAAGTCCCAATTATATTTTGGCTGTTGTGTTCATAACCGGAATCCTCAGCATCTTTGCCCCTCAAGCCAAACCAGAAAAAAAGGAAGCAGCCGGAAAGTCTGATTACTATTTAATATCAGCCCTAGCTGTGATTGGTGCTGTTCTGATTTATATTAAAATGAAAGAAATGGGGAACCTGGCCTGGCCCGTAGCGATTCTGACAGGGGTTTTGATATTGATGGTTGGATTTCTTTTATTAAGAGCTGATGACAAGGAACAACCTTCATGAAGAAATTTATCGTAATTCCCGCTTATAACGAAGAAAAAACAATAGCCAATGTTATCAATAACGTCCGAAAATACTATAATAATATTATTGTGATTGATGACGGATCTTCTGACAGTACCTATGATCTGGCTACCGGTTTAGGAGTACACGTTTACCGGCACATCATTAACCGGGGATTAGGGGGTGCCTTAGGTACCGGTATAGCTGCTGCCTTAAGGCATGAAGCTGATATTATCGTCACCTTTGATGCTGATGGTCAGCATCGGGCTGAAGATATTGCCCGATTAATCCGACCGATAGAAGCGGGCCAGGCTGATGTGGTTATTGGCACCCGGGCAACCGATAAAGAAGGAATGCCCCTGACTAGACAGTTGGCTAATTCTATCGGTAATCTGGTTACCCGACTGTTGTTTGGCATCTGGGTATCAGACAGCCAGTCAGGTTTGCGTGCTTTTGCAAGCAGAGCCGCCGAAAAAATGCAGATAAGAGCCAACCGGATGGAAGTCTCCTCGGAAATTATTCAGGAAATCAAAAAACACAACTTGCGCCTCAAAGAAATTCCCATAAAATCGATTTATACCGAGTATTCTCTTTCCAAGGGCCAGGGTTTTATTACGGGAATTAAAACTTTAATGAAATTAGTATTAATGAGACTGCTAAAATAAATGATAATTCAAATCGTTTTAATTTTTTTCATTTTGTTTGCCGTATCCAGAGTCTGGTTGCGCTTTAGAGATAAGCAGATAACCACCATGGAACTGATTATCTGGACCTTGTTTTGGATTCTAGTGGCTGTAGTTATCCTTTTACCCAACACCACTGATTGGCTGGCCAATGTTTTGGGCGTGGGCCGGGGAGTAGACGCCGTCATCTACTTGGCCATTATCGTAATTTTTTACGCTATTTTTCGACTAGGAGTTAAAATCGAACATATTGAGAGGGAAATTACCCAAATTGTCCGGAGGAGTGCTTTAAAGAATCTGACCAAGGACGAAGATGAAAATAACGATAGTCAGTGAGTTTTTCCCTTGGAGTGAGCACGCGGAGCTACGCGGCGGGGTAGAATCACGGGCTTTTTATTTTGCCAAACATTTAGCTGACAAGCATCAAGTTGAAGTGATAACCTCCTACGAGGAGGGGACTTCGCACTATTCTAAAATCGACAAAGTAACAGTATTACGAGTGGGGCGCAAAAGAAAATATGTTCAAGGCGGTTCTTTGATAAAACGGATAATATTTATCTGGCAAGCTAAAAGAAAAATTCAAACCAGCCATCCGGATATTATTGACGGTTACAACTGGGTTTGTCATTTAGCGGTTTGGCTGGCCAGGTCAAAGGCCAAGAAGGTCTCTACTTATCATGATGTTTGGGTAGGCAGTTGGATAAAGAACATGGGATTGATTTCGGGTATACTTGGGGACTTGATGGAAAGATACATTCTCAAGCGCCAATGGGATCTATTGATAGCCAATAGTAAAGTGACCAGAAATAAATTAATCCGCTGCGGGGTGAAAAATTCTAAAATCGAAGTAGTATACAACGGAGTAGAATTGGACAAGTACAATTATCAGATTGAAAAGTTTGAAAGGCCAACGGTGATCTATGCCGGTCGCCTGGTTTCCTATAAACGAGTGGAAGATTTGATCAGAGCAATCTTTTTAGCCAAGCCTCGGATTCCCAATATCCAGTTAAAAATAATTGGCAGCGGCCCGGAAGAAGATAAGTTGAAGAAGTTGGCCGCTAAGATGGATAAAAACGGTGCCGTGGAATTTTTAGGATTTGTGGAAAAGCATGCCGATGTGATTAGAAATATCAAAAGATCTCATATTTTCAGCTTGCCCTCGGCCGTTGAAGGATTTGGCATTGTCACTTTAGAAGCCCTGGCTTCTGGTGTGCCCTATGTTAACTCCAACATCGCTCCAACCAGGGAGATAACCCGCCAGGGTATGGGAGGGTTGTTGTTCGAATGTTACGATGCCAGTGACTTAGCCCTCCAAATTATAAAGTTACTGCAAAACAAAACCCTATATCAGCGAAAGTTGGAAGAGGGCAGAACACTAGTTCAAGGTTTAAGTTGGTCGTCTCTTGCTCCAAGGCTGGAGGACGTCTATCAATCAATATTATGAAAATTGCTATTTTATCCGCCACCTTTTCTCATTTTAGTGGAATAGACCGGGTGGTTGAACAACAAGCTAATCAGTTAATCCAAGAAGGTAATCAAGTTACCATTTTTGCCCTGGAAGCGGAAATGAAACCACAACAGGCCAATCTGGTCGTTTTGGGCATGCCCCGGGGTCTATTGGCACAAAGAATGTTCCGTCTTCTTTTTCCCCTGTTTTTAAGCAGGGTAAATGACATGGTTAAAAAGTTGGAGGGTTATGCCACTGTCTTTAGCCACCAGTATCCTTTAAACCACCTGGCCCATAAAGCTAAAAAAAAATTTGGAGCCAAGTATATTTATTACAACCATGGAGTGGCTTCGTCAAAGTGTTTTAACAGTCCAATAGAGAAAATCTACATCAAGAAATTCATCTGGCTGGCTAACCGTTCAGTTAAAAAAGCGGATCAAGCAATATCGATTAGCCGTTATCTGCAAGGGGTGTTGAAAGAAGAAACAGGAATTGATAGTCAAGTAGTTTATGACAAGGTTGATACCAATAGATTCCATCCCGGAATCGATGGGGGATCAGTGCGTCGGAATTATAATATTGGAAATAACCCCTTAATTCTGTATGTG
Source organism: Patescibacteria group bacterium (assembly GCA_043817315.1). Classification (GTDB taxonomy): domain Bacteria; phylum Patescibacteriota; class Patescibacteriia; order JBDRGY01; family JBDRGY01; genus JBDRGY01. Next base: position 159,748 of record JBDRGY010000001.1, read on the forward strand.
GGACGGATTTCTCCTCACAAAGGAGTGCACCTATTGATCAAATCATTTTTAGAGGTGAAGAAAAAAATCGACAACGCCAAACTAATGATTGTGGGAAAACCGACTTTTGCCAAGTATGCCAAGCAATTAAAAGAAATGGCAGCCCCAGATGTGATATTTACCGGTTTTGTAGCTGATCAGGAATTGCCCCAGTACTACGGAGCCTGTGATGTTTATGCCACTGCTTCACTGTGGGAAGGGTATAATTTGCCGATGGCCGAAGCCCAGGCCTGCGGCAAGCCTGTTATTGCCTGGGACCTAGGACCGCACCCCGAAGTGATTGATCAAAACGGTATATTAGTAAAACCAGAACACAAAGAAGGTTTAGCTCAAGCCATTATCCAGAAGATTAGTTAAAACATGACCAAAACCAAGATAATAATTGTCACCCCGTTTTATCAGCCTTACCCGGCTGGAATTTCGTCTTATTTTCAAAGTTTAGTAAAATCTTTGTCAGACCGAGTTGATTTTACAATCTTAACAACTTCACTGCCCAATCAAAAGAGAGACGAAATCAAGAATAATTGTCTGATTCTCCGCTTGATTCCCAACGTGATAAAATCCAGCATTTTGCTCAGGATACCGGTCTTAACGACAACAGTTTTTTATCAGCTGGCACGGCTTAACTCCAGGGAGAGGCCAGCGGCTATCCATGTTCATTCCAGCACGGCCATGACTTTGGGAGCTTCCATTTACAGTCTGCTTTGGGGCACTCCGCTGATCATGGAAGTGCAGGATATTATGGCTCCCGGCTGGCTATTGAGAATGGGCCGGGTCAAAAAATATATTGCCACTGGCCAGACAGTCCGTAAGAGATTGGAGTCTATGGGAATAAAAAGTGATAAAATCGTTACTATCTATTCATTGCCTCCTTCCAATATCAAAGAAATCACCATGATGACCAAGTCTGAGCAGACAGTGAAGTGTTTATACGTAGGAGAATTAAATACTGATGTAAAGGGATTGGATACTCTGCTGGAGTCTTTTAAAGAAGCCCAACAGCAATTTCCCGATTTGACCCTAAAGATGATAGGCGAGGGTCCGGACAAAAACTTTTGTCTTGATTATATAGATAGATTTAATCTGAAGAAAAAGATAAGCTTGACCGGAGGTTTGGGCCGGTCGGCTACTTTGCAGGAGATGGCCGCTTGTGATATCTTGATTTTAGCCTCCCGATCTGAGGGAGTGCCCAGAGTAATTTTGGAGGCCTTCTATTTTGAGAAAGCGGTGATTGCCAGTTCTGTGGGGGGAATAGTTGACGTAATCGATCACCAAAAAACCGGTCTGCTTTTTCGGGTAAATAATAATGAGCAACTAACAACTCATATTATTACTTTAGCCAGGGACGAAAGTCAGAGACGATTATTGGGGCAAAATGGCAAAGCCTTTCTTGATTCTCTGGGCAATTGGCCAGAGATAGCACAAAAGGTATTTGATTCTTACCAAGCTAATTAGAGATTGTATGATTATAAAAATACTATTTTGGCCCAGCATGTTGATCGAAAAGATGCTGTCCTATTTGCCAATATATTGGTTAGAACCGTATTATCCTTTGATATCCTTATTGCTCGGAATTATTGTGACTGCTGTTATCGTAATATTTTTACTAAAATTCTTTTTTATAGAACTTCATAAACCTCAAAGTAAGGAACAGTAGCCGACCCCTGGTCGTTTAACTGTTCAGTTCCTTCACTCTGATAGATTCTTTGGAATTTATCACTTTCGGCAAACTTATCCAAATCATATTCTGCAAAAAGTTCTTGGGTAATTGAAGAGACAACTACATACCTGGCCTGTAATGACTTGGCATATTCGTTAGCAGTGGCGGCATCGCCCCTGATCAACTTCTCAGTAATCGGCCAGTCAAGGATTTTCTGGCGCGTCAGCTGGGTATGTTCGTACTCAAAAGGTTTTTTGGTATTACTGATAGAAATCAAATAGTACATGGTAATCGGATCTGAAAGCACGATTTCCTGGGAGATTTCTGGTTGCAGATTTATTAACTCATCAATTCTTTCCTGAGAGAATCCGTAATTATTAAAATCACTTTGTACCGAATTAAAATCTTTAATCAAAGGCAGCAAGACAGCAACGACCAGGGAGATAGCCAACAAATTGGCAATAAGTTGTTGACCAGCCAGTTTCTTGAACAGAAAACTAAAGCCCAGGGCAGCTACCATAGTGGCTGGCAGAATAAAGGCGTCGGCGTAACGTCCCGGGAAAAAGTTGTAATTGGCCACTCCCTGATTTAACATTAATATGGTTAATAGCAGCCAGACAAAAAAGATTATTGATTTGAAGTTAATAGCTTTAGTCTTCCTGATTTCATTGAGCAGGACCAGCAGACCGATTACCAAAAGGGTCAATAAAACCACACCGGTTATACTACTGAAAGAAACTGAAAGTCTGCTGGAACTTGAGGCAGATGCTTCCCAGGAGGTGTCGGAGGGGTCTATGGGGAATTTGTTAGCGAAAATTACCGGGCTGAAGGTAATTGCGAATAGAATTATTGAGGCAAGAGTAGTAAAAATAATCCTACCGAAGAATTTCCGATGTCTTGATACAAAAATAAGGGATGATAGTGCGATGGCAATAATCAGGGTGGTCCAAAAAGTAGCATTAAACAGATGAGTCAGAATCAATGAGAGTCCGAGCACTACCAGCAATATTGTTTTTTTCAAATCAATAAACTTCTTTTGGTAGCAGATTAATGCGGTGATAAGTAAAATTAAAAATATCAAGATACTCAGAGAACGTGGCAGAAAATAGATGAACCAAACTGTGCCGCCTCGGGTAATAAATAGTAAAGCAGCTAATAGGGCTATCACTTTGCTATTAAGGAGCAGATTTGATAATATATAGACTGCCGCAGTTAATCCTAATACTAATAATATGTTTAGCCAGGGGATCAGTTGAGGAATCGAAGTGCCAGTGACCTGCGAGACGCTGGAAAGGAAAATGTGAAACAAAGGGGAATAACTGTAGATGCTGGTGGCTGAAGCCGTGGCTGTCTCCTGAGGAATCTGACCCGTTTCGGAAATCTGATTGGAAAACCAAGTGTGAAAAAAGAGATCACCGCCTTCTTGGTAGGGATATTTCAGAAGGACATTGGAGTAAAGGATCACCACTAAAAGAATGAGTAAAAATACAATAAGTTTTAGCGGACTAATTTTTTTAATAACAGATTGCATAATGCTATGAAGATAGTTCACCTTATAGGATATTTCCAGCCGGAGTTTGGCTACAAGGAATATTATATCGCCAAAAATCAGGTTAAGCTAGGTCACGAAGTTTATGTTATCACATCTGATAAAATTTTCCCATTTCCTAACTTACCTCAATTGGCTAAAAGTCTTAATATCTCTGCTAATCGTGAGCGACCCCAGGGATTACAGATTATTGATGGTATCAAAGTCTACCGACAGCCAATAATTTTTGAACTGGGGGGCAGCGTATTGATAAAAGGCGTAAAAAAATTACTACGCGAAATAAAACCGGATATTGTCCACAGTTATGAGCCAGTCCAGCTAACTCCTATTTTAGCCGGGCGGTACAAGTCACTCGGTTATAAACTATATGCAGAGCACCAGATGTTCGAACTGCCGCGCACTTTACTGGGCCGCCTATATTTTCAATTAGTTACTAGATTTTTCAGTCGCTATATATTAAAGAGAGCCGATAAGATTTTGTTTCCCACTTTGGCTTCTCGTGATTTTTCTTTAAAAAGGTGGCAGTTTGCTCCGGCCAAAATCGCCATGACTCCTTTGGGGTATGATCCGGAACGATTTCATTTTAATGAGAGAGCTAGAACCGAAATTAGGCAAAGATTCAATTACTCAGACCAAGATAAAGTAATAATCACAGCTGGAAAAATTGAACAGGGAAAGAACTATGAACTAATCCTGAAGGCGATGGTTGAACTCAAAGATCAATGGCCAGTTAAATTATTGATGGTAGGAAGCGGAGACCAAAAATATTTGGACAGTATCAAAGAATTGGCCAAGGAATTAGGGTTAGGGGAGAGGGTATCTTTTGAGGGATTTGTCAGCAATGACCAGCTCTACCGTTATTACAGTGCCGCGGATTTGGGTATCTGGCCGCATTTGCCCTCAATTACCATTATTGAAGCGATGGGCTGCCAATTACCGCTGTTGTTGCCTGATTGGAATACAGTTACCCATTTGGTCAAAAAAGGCAACGGCCGACTGTTTAAAATAAACGATTATCGAGAGTTAAAAAATCAACTAGGTAGGATATTGAACGAAGAAGATTATCATCAGGTTAAACTGGCAGCCCAAGAAGTTGCTCCTGATTTCAGCTATCAAAAAATCGCCGATAGAATTCTAACTGGCGATTACCAAGATTATTTTGAAATGGATTGAAAGACATCAGCCAATCGTTTGGTCAATTGGCGCCGGTCGTAATATTTGATCAGGGTTTGGTCCGGGGAAAATAATGTTTCATCGTTTAACCAGGCTTGATAAAGTTTAAGCAGCTGGTTTTTTATTTGGTCAACATGGTCTGGATCAGCCACTAAACCGGTTTTGGTTTTCTGGATAAGTTTAGCGGCCAGGCCATCAAGCGGAACGATTGCCAGGATTGGCTGCTTGGTTGCTAAGTATTCGAAAATTTTTCCGGTATAGCAGCCAGCGCCTCTTTCGTTACTGATGTAAAGTAGTTGGACAGAACTTTGCTGCAGAGCGGAAATTATATATTGATGATTCTGATAACCTACAAAATCAACTACTTTTTTAATCGGTTGGGCCAGGTTAATAAATTTTTGATTGGAAATAGTACCAATAAACCTGACCTTTAATTTTTCTCGGTCAATTTTTTCTTCTGCTAATAATTCTTCGACCGCTTTTAGAAAATTATCCGGGGATTGCTGGTCGTAAATTGTTCCGGTATAGGTAACGATGAATTTATTTGTCCTTGAATTGTTTTGTTGCTCGGGAAAATCAGCCGAATCATAGCCATTGGTTATGGTTATGAATTTTTCCGGATTAGATCCGGCTATTTTGGCTAAATCGTCTGTAATCATCTCGGATACGGAGATAACCTGGTCAGCTGTTTGCAGCACCTCTTTTTCTAATCGCTGGTGCTTCTTTTTATGCCAGGGGGTTAGATATTTTTTGAAAGGGTTGAGGGTCCATTCGTCGCGGAAATCGGCCACCCAGGGTAAATTAAACTTGTTCTTTAGTCGCAAAGCGATTAAATGAGCGGTGTGAGCTCCTGAAGTAGAATAAATAACTTTGATGTTGTCTTTTTTGATTATCTTTTTGGCGGTGCGATAACCGGGCAGTAACCAAGCAGCAGCGTTATCAGGGATGAACAGCAAAGCAGTCAAACCGAAAACTAGTTTTTCTACAATTTTGTAAAGTGTATTTAGAAAAGGAAAATTCTTTTTGGCCACTGCTAAACGAGTCAACCAAATTTCCGGAGAAAGAAACCGGTTTCTTACCACCTCAGTGCTAAGAGGAACTTCCTCAAGCAGTTTAGTGTCCTGATGAGTTTTAATCAACCCCTTGGTGGTTAAAACAACACAGTCCCAGCCAAATTCCTTCAAGTATTTAACAAACTTGGTTGTTCGCTGAACCCCGCCTCCCCCGACCGGCGGGAAGCTGTAAGTTATTATCAAAGCCTTTTCCTGATTCTGTTGTTGCAAGCTCTGATACATTTCCTGCAATTTATCAGCAACAACTTCCTGAGAATAGAGAGAGGAGGTGTATTCTGATATTTTATCGGCTGAATATTGATCATAATTATTTAGTATCTGATTGATGGCTTCAGCCATTTGCTTGGCATCGTCTTTTTTGACTAATAAGCCTGTCTGCTTATTAATTTTTTCCTGCATTACCGGCAGGTCGTTAGCTACTACCGGCCGTCCGCTAGCCAAAGCTTCAATCACGACTACGCTGAAGGTTTCGTGCTGACTGGGTTGAATCAACAACTTGCTGTTTTGTAGTTCTGCAGCAATTTGCTCCCGGGTAAGTTGGCCTGGTAATTGGATATAGGAGGCTAAACCTTTTTTAGTAATCAAATTTTGATAATAAGCATACTGGTTTCCCTGGCCAATGATTTTGAGATTAAAATCTCGCCTGATATTAGCCAGATGGGAAATGGCCTCAATTAGCTGATCCAGCCCCTTTTCTTTATAAAAGCTGGTGATGCAAATCAGGTTGTTGAATTGGGGAGGAGGGGAGTTTGATATAAAATTTTGGTCGACAATATTGGGAACCACCATTATCCTGGTTTTAACTCCTATCCTGGCAATGGCTTGACCCAAGTAATCACTAACCGGCAAAATCAAATCAGCCTGGTTTAAAACATAGCGGGCTAACCGCCGGTAGGTTTTAGACAGTCTATTCTTGGTAAAAACGCTGGAATGAACCGTAATGACCAGCGGAACATTAAACTGCTTAGCCAATTTCTTTCCATAAAAGCCGGCCGACCAAATATGGCAGTGAATCAGATCAGGAGTAAACCCTTCACGCTGTAAATTTAATACTAAACGGGATAGTTTCCGGCGGTGTCTAAAAAAACTATAGCCAGGCAGCACTGATTTAAAAAAAGGCATCCGAATAGTCCGTAGCCCGTCTTCTTCCTGGTCGGTTATGGCCTGTCCTTTTGCCTGTAAAAAAATAACAATTATTTGATTGTGCCTGTTGCTGGCTTTTATCTGGTCGCGGACAAAACAACCCTCTTGTTGGTTTTCTGGGTGGGGGTACCAGTTAGTTAGATGAAGTATTTTCAGTTTATTCTGATTGGACATTAGCTTCCTTCTTTCGTTTAAAAATAGATTTAATAAAGTCTTTATACAGTTGCCAATCTTTCATCTTAATAAAGACGATATCCCAGACTTTGTTGCCAGAAATCCGGGCGTAAATAAAGACACGGATTAAAAAGACTAAGGTGTAGGAAATAGTGGTGGCATAGGCAGCTCCGGAGATTCCGTATCGGGGAATAAAAATTATATTAAGGATGACGTTGACTATTAGAGAGGTAATATTGATATAGGTGTTGATGATAGGTTTGCCGCGGCCCGCTATATCATTGGCCAATATTTTACTACCACTAACCGAGATAGTGCCGAGTAACAAAATTTGGAATGGTAACAGGGCGTCTAGAAAATCTGCTGAATAAAGAAGCAAAATTAGCCAGCGTCCCAGTAGAAAAAGTGTCAAGGCGCCGATTACAGTTAATAACAAAATGTTGCGGCAAACCACCGGTGTAAAATTCTTCTTAGCTTCTTCATCAGTTTCCGAAGAGATTTTGGGAAAAAGAATCACTGAAGTAGATTCAGCCAGCAGCCATAGCCTTTCAGTCAGACCCACGGCCACAGCATAGAAGCCGACTGCGATTGGATTGAGAAAGTAATTGATAATCAGCTGGTCAATTCTTAGATGGAAAAAAGAAATGATACTTCCCAAGAAGGCTTTGGATCCGTAATTAAAAGTGTCCTTGAGATAATCTTTATTAATCCGGTAATAAAATTTCTTTAAATGTTGCTTAAGAACTATAAACGTAATCAAGAAGACGACGAAAGACGAGATCAAATAAGTAATAATGACCGGAAGCAGAGAGAAAGATGAGGTCAAAACCAGAATCAGGAAAATAATTATTTGAACAATAACACCAACTAAGCTGAGAATGTTATAAACAAAATAGCGGTGAATACCGAGATTTATGTAATTAAGAGTAGAGGATAATTTTAAGAAGGGAATGGCTAGCAACACTAAGACTATGGCATTGGTGGGCACTCCGGTAAAAAAGGAGTCTTTGAAAAAGATCAAAATGATGCCCATGATAATGATAGCACCCACGGACAGAATAGTATTAAAAACAATATTGTTCCCAGCTACCAATTGAGGCGGGTATTTTTTCTTACCGAGATAATAAACCGATGCAGAAGTAATTCCCCAATTAGTAAAGATAACGGCAAAGGAGGGGATTAAGATGGCCAAAGCGTAAATTCCCCGGCCCTCGGGACCCAGCAGGCGGGCCAGCATAATAGAGACTACTATGCCGATTAGCAAGTTTAAAATCCGCGTGGTGAAGGTAATGGCAGTTCCTTTGATGAAATTACTTTTCATAGAATGTGGTTAATCTTTTATCGATCTCTTCAATAACTCTTCTGGAAGCTTGTCCATCCATCTTAAAGTGGATTTTTTGGGCAATTCTGGATCTTAATTTAGCTAGCTCTGCTGGGTTAGATAAACTGCTGCTTAGGGCCTGGAAAAATCCTTCTTGACTATCGACTATTATACCAGCTCTGGCCGACGGTTTTAAAGCATAACCGTGCTCAAACAGCTCGTTCAGCGTTTCTAAAAATATCATCGGTTTATCCAGAACAATGAAATCATTGGCGATGCTGGACCAGTCAGTAATCAGGATATCAGTAATAGCTAACAGTTTTTCAGTGTCCCAATCGGTGCGGACACTGCTTAAGGTAATTCTGTCACTTGTTTCTATCAAATCACTAATTTCATGATCCTCAATCTTATAGTTGGGGTGCAGACGAATAATCATCTGCAGGTCATTGGATTCTAAGAACGACAATATCTGTTTGATTACCTCCGAATCCTGACTAAAGGGAAAGAGTGGTTTCTTGGTTCCTGATTCATGGGCCCAAGTGGGAGCATAAAGAATAGTTTTAAACGAAGGGTTGAGGTCTAATTCCTCAATAATCTTGGCTCGGTCGTAAAAAGGATTAATCAGTCGATCAATTCTGGGATATCCGGTGACCGCCACTCTTTCAGGATCGACACCGATTCCTTCTATATAGTAGTCAGATAGCCACTGGGAAGAAACCGGATGCAGGTCGTAAATATTGAAATATTTTTTGGTAAGCGGATTGCCGGCAAAACCCTTAAAGGGAATACCGTGCCAGACTTGAACCCAAAAACTTTTTTTATGCTTTTTAACCGGAAAGTCACCGGGTCCGTGGTCGCCAACCCAAACATTAGTTTTCAAAAAAAGAGGCAGTTTAGTAATGCTAAATTTCCAAAGCGGATTGACTCCTTCTTTTTTCCATTGCCTACTCTTGGTGCGGTCGGCCACTGCCCAATAAAGAATTACCTCTCCCTGTTGGACTTTCTTTTGGTATTCCAGGTAGACTGATTTGGAATTTCCGTAAAAATAATCTCCTCCAAAACCGACAATCAAAGGATTAGCCTGCGGTTTTGGTTTAATAAATTGTTGCAAAATAAACCGTAGAGTTTTCCAAGTCAGAATATAGATTATCCAGATAATTTTAGCCATAATTAATTAAAACCTGCTATAAGCAGATTTTCTTTCCAGTAGACCAGAATAGAAACTATTAATTTTCATCTGAAAGAATTTATGATTGACTGATGAATTTCTTGACGCTAGCCAGATCTTCAGCAAAATCAATCTCTTGGCAGAAGAGCCCCTGAGAATCTAGAGGAATAATCTCTGCCTTGTCTTGGCTAATCATATTCTCAATAGCTTTTTCAAAATAATCCTGATCAGCTATGGCTTCTAGGTGTTTTTTGAATTGAGGTAACAAATCCTTTTTAATCAGGTTAATACCCAGGGCCTCACCTTCCGGTTTTGCCACTTCTTTGGACAACTTAATAATATTACCCTTATCGTTAGTAGTGTACTTGATTTCTTCCTCACCACATTTCTTATGATCGGACAGCAGACAAGATTTTTTGGAATCAATTAGTAGGAGTAATAGTTTCTCATCAAAAAAAACATCACCATTTAACCAAATGACATCGTTATCTATTTTCTTTATTGCCTTCAGCAAACTTTTTCCGGTATTGGTTCTGGCGTAGGCTTCATTATAGACGTAGGTTAGTTCCGGATGCTTTTCCATAATTATTTCTTTTTTATAGCCCACTACCACAAAAATATTATCGAAGGGTATGTACTTTGATAATTTCTCGATTTGGTAATCAAAAATGGTCTTCTCGTTTGTTAGAGAGATCAATGGTTTGGGAATGTCTTGGGCCAGTCTGGTTCCCATTCCGGCTGCTAAAATAACTGCTTTTAAATGATTGTTTTGACTCATAGGATTAGGCAAAGAATTCTTTAATTTTTTGGGCGATTAGTTCTTGGTCAGCGTCAGCTAATTCTGGATAAATGGGCAGGCAGAGAATTTCCGAAGCCGCCCTATCACTTTGTGGAAACTCACCATCTTTATGATTCAAATATTTGAAGGCCTTTTGTAAGGGCAAGGAAGAGGGGTAGTGGACAGCAGAGGGGATATCATTTTCTTTAAGGAAATCTTGTAGTTGATCTCTTTTTTCGGAAACTCTTATAGTATATTGTTGGTAAACCGGAATATTATGATCAGCCACCCAGGGAGTGGTTATTTGAGTCACATCGGCCAGCAGCTTATTGTAATTGTCTGCTTTTGTCCTTCTTTGTTCGTTCCAGTCGCTAATATATTTCATTTTGACATTCAAGATAGCAGCCTGTAGATTGTCCAAGCGGCTGGAGTCGCCGATGAAATCATGAGTGTATTTCTGGGGTTGGCCGTGATTCCGGGCTTTCTGAAGCCATTCAGCAACTTTTTGGTCGCTGGTAGTCACCATACCGGCATCACCATAGGCTCCCAGATTTTTAGCCGGAAAGAATGAAAGGCAGCCGATATTACCAATAGAACAAACTTTTTTACCTTTGTATTCAGCTCCAATAGCCTGAGCCGCATCTTCGATTACTTTAAGGTTATGCTTTTGGGCGATTTGCATAATTGTATCCATCTCAGCAGCTTGTCCGTAAAGGTGTACCGGAATAATCGCCTTAGTCTTGTCTGTAATTTTTTCCTCTATTTGGTCAGGGTCGATATTAAAAGTCTGGGGATCGATATCTACAAAGACAGGCTTGGCCCTTTCCAGGGCTACAACCTCAGCAGTAGAAACAAAGGTATAAGCGGGTACTATTACTTCGTTACCGTCTTTAATCTCATAAGCTCTCAGGGCAAATAATAGGGCATCAGATCCGGAATTTAGTCCGATAGCATACTGACTTTGACAGAACTGAGCCATTGATTTTTCCAGCTCCTCTACATCTGCACCCATAATAAATTGACTGTTTTCCACTACTCGCTGCATGGCCTGGTCAATTTCAGGTTTTATGGAGTCGTATTGTGCTTTGAGATCCAATAATTTCATTGCTGACTATTTCCTTTCTATTTTATCTTCACTAATTCTTTTGTATTCCTTATTGCATTCCAAACATTTGGCCTGATCCTTGGATCCAAAATCTATTTTGGTTCCACACTGGCACATCCAGCCTTGAATTCTGGCCGGATTGCCAAAGGCCAGGGCGTAATCTGGAATATCCTTGGTAACCACTGAGCCGGCACCGATAAAGGCGTACTCGCCGATGGAGTTGCCGCAGATCACAGTGGCATTGGCACCAATAGTGGCTCCTTTTTTAACCACCGTTTGCAGCCAAGAATCCCGATGCGAATACTCGGCTCGGGGATTGGGGTCGTTGGTAAAAACACAGGAAGGAGCGCAAAAGACGTTATCCTCCAGGATTACTTTGTCGTAAACTGAGACGTTATTTTGAACTTTAACGTTATTGCCGATTACTGCTTCACTGCCCACATAGACATTTTGGCCCAGGGAACAATCTTTGCCGATCTTAGCGCTGGGCATTACATGGGTCCAATGCCAAATCTTAGTGCCGGATCCGATAGTGGCCTTTTCCTCAATAATACTAGTTTCGTGTACGAAAAAATCTTTGGTCATTTTATAAGTCGAAGGGTTTACCGTTTTTGTCCATGGATTGCTGAGCTAGATTAAGTAACTTAACTACTCTTAATCCATCTTCCCCATCACTTCGCGGTCGAGTGTCATTTTGGATACTGTCTACAAAATGCTGACATTCGATTGAAAGTGGTTCCTGATTTTCAATATGGGGAATAATGGTATCGCCCCAGTTGATGGTCAGGAAATCTTTGTAATCTTCAAAATCAGAAGAAACTACTGTCTTGGTAAATACTTTAACTTTATCTGAAGTGGCCACGTCGTCGAAAACTGCCATCTGTTTTTCGCCAACCAGGGTTATCTGACGTATTTTATGGGGATCGAGCCAGGAGGCGTGAATAGAGGCCATTTTATTATCCTTGAAATAGAAATTTACGAAAGAAACATCTTCGACGTTAGTGGGTAAATAGTTTTGACCACGAGCCGAAACACTGTTAGGTAGATCACCAAACAGATAGAGGATGACTGAAATATCGTGAGGGGCTAAACTCCAGAGGGCATTTTCGTTTTTACGGAAGATGCCCAGATTCACCCTTTGGGTGTACATGTAATATATTTTCCCAAATTCTCCATTGCGGATTTTGTCTTTTAAATACTGGACGCATGGATGATATTCCAGGAGGTGTCCCACCATTAGCTTGACATTCTTTTTGTCAGCCAGCTCAATCAGTTCTTCCGCGTGCTCTACTTTTAGGGTCAGCGGTTTTTCCACGAAAACATGCTTGCCTTTGTTAAGCGCCCCTTTAGCAATCTCATAATGAGTAGGGGATTGGGTGGCGATAACGACTGCATCTACTTCTTTATCATTAAAAATGTCATTAACATTTTTAGTTGTCTTAACTTTGGGAAAATTAGCCGCAATTTTTTTAAGATTATCGTCATTAAGATCAGATACCCATTTCAAATTGACATCGGGTAGTCCGTCAAAATTTCTAATTAGATTTTTGCCCCAGAATCCGGCCCCGATGCATCCTAGTGTTAGCATAGTTTTTAATTAGTTGATATTTGCTTCTTTTGTTTAAAGTAGATTATTACTGAACCGATTACCACGATGGCAAGAATAACCAGGCTGCTATTTAGTAAATTAATGGGCATCCCGGCTTTGTTTAAATAGAAGAGTATCAGAGGAACAACTGCAATAGACAGAGCTATGGCTAAGGTAATTCTAGTTATGCTGTCTATTGATTTATGCTTTTCTTGGCTCGGGAAAAAGACGAAGCTTAAAGTAAATCCGGGCAGGAAGATGACCAAGAAAGAACCGAAGACAGTTCTAAACGATTGGCTAATAGGCAGTTGAATACTTATTAAAAGAGAGACAACCACCAAGCCCAAAACCGTAAAAAAAATGATCTTGATGGATTTTTGAATATTTAGCACTGGTTTCAGCCCTTTATGAAAAATGATATACTAATAATTACCTAATTGTATGAACAATCATAGTATAAAACTTTTCTTTCGTCAACTCAATGCTCGGGACAAGGAGCTGAAAATTATCGTTGCCTTAGCGGTAGTTTTCTTCGTAATTTATGCCTATTTCCCGGCTACCCAACCGGCAAAATTTGTATCTCCCGATGCCACGGCTAACTACTTTTTTACTAAACAGTTTGCCGAACAATCAACACTTAGTTACCAAGAACCTTTAGCAGAGATAAGCCGGAACTTAGTACTGCCCCGTAGCACTGAAGCAGCTGATGGTCAGATAGTGCCCACTAGCTTTTTGGGTATAATATTAATCTACGGCAGTTTAGCCAAAATATTTACAACTAACATAATAGTTTTCATCACTCCACTGTTGGCCAGTCTGACCGTAATTTTCTTTTATTTAATATTGAAGCAGGTCTTTGCCAAAAGAATTGCATTTATTTCAAGCTTGCTGCTATATATTCTTCCCGCTTTTTGGTACTACAGTTCCAGGGCCATGATGCACCAGATTGCTTTTGTCGCTTTTTTTGTAATGGGATTATATTGGACACTTACCGCCCTTAAAAAGACGAAGTTACTTTATTATTTACTGGGAGGATTATTTCTGGGATTAGCATTGATAGTGCGCACTTCTGAAATCTGGTGGGTGGCACTTTTACTGGTAATTCTGTTTATTGCCAATCGCCAGAAGATGAAATGGGGCTATCTTGTCTGGTGGGCCTTGATGTTGGGCATAGTATTCGTACCGATTTTATTTTTTAACAATCAATTGTACGGTTCCCCTCTGGCTACGGCCTATAAAGGTACTGTGGAGGCCGTCACTGCGAGCGGTAGTTCATCGGCTGGTCTTTGGTCCAAGATTTCCAGTCTTATTTTTCCTTTTGGCATTTCTTGGGCACAATTCTCGGTTAATTTTTGGCACTACTTTATTCAATATTTTTTCTGGCTATCTCTGCCGGCGGTTTTCGGCTTCTTTTTGTATTTGAGACAGTGGTGCCAGAAAAAGTTATCCCAGCCGCAGATTGTATTTATGATTTCTTTTGTTATTGTTGGTCTCTGGCAAGTTGCTTATTATGGAAGCTGGAGAATTGTTGAGTTTGAAGATCCCAGTGTATTAATACTTGGTTCTTCCTATATACGTTACTGGCTGATTTTATCTATTTTTTCGTTACCCTTTATCTCGGCTTTTATTTTACGACTGGCTACGCTGATAAAGAAAAAATGGAGTCAGGTAGTATTTCCGATTGTCGTAATAAGTTTCCTTATCTTTTTCTCCGCACAGGTTGTTTTGCTGGACCCTCTTTATGGTTTATCCAAGATTAAACAAGACACTCTTGATTATCAAGATTACTCCGATCAATTAAACCAGGTAACAGAAGATAACTCGGTAATAATATCTGGTACCGCTGATAAAGTCTTTTGGCCGGAAAGAGATGTTATCGTCAGCTACCAACCGGACTATAAATTTATCGACGGTGTGCTCAAGCCATTACTGAAGCAAGTGTCGGTATATTTCTACCACATTAGGTGGCAGACACAATCCCAGGAGTTTTTGAAAGCCTTACCCCAATACAATATTTCTTATGTGGAGACATCGCAGATCGACAGTGATTTAACTCTGTATCAACTGCGGGATAATGGTGGAATATCGGACTAATCTGTGTTATGATGGATTTATTCTAAGCAGAAAAATGAGTCTAGAAACAACCAAACTGACAGTAAAAATTATCAAGGTGGTTATCTATTTGATCCCAATAGGTATTTTGCTTTTTTTGTTAAATAAAAATTTTGTACCGCTAGGAACTCTGGAAATAAAATACCAGGCAGAGTTGAATGAAAATCAAGCCATCGAAAATTTCGCCAGTCGGGAAGGGGATAAAATAATTGGGTATGCGGAAACAACGGGTGATTATTTTCATTTAATAACAACTGATCCGGTGTTATTCGACTTGAGAGCGCCACGACTTTTTCCAACGGCTAAAATAAGCGTTCTATACCAGGATCCTGATTGGCAACCGCTTCTAAGGATAGGTGTTAGACAGAAAAACGGGCAGTATCACACTCAAACTGCGGCCCATCACGATCGTATTATAGAAAACTTACCAGATGACTGGCAGGTTACTAAAGAAGGGGCTGGTTATCTGGCCCAGAAGACAGAGGGCCTTGATACTGGTTTTAAGAAATTCGATAGTGTTGAGCAGTTAAAAGCAGATCAACCATCTATCGAAAAAATTCTAACGATCAATCATCATCTGGTCAATGACTTAGCCATACCCGAATACCAAAAATCAGGTTCCTTTTTTACCATAGACAATAGTCTCCGTGGTCCTATCGAAATCTATACTTATGTGCAACATGAAGATTTAGATTTTACTTTCCATTTTCAAGATATCAATAGACACCAAGGAGCAGATAAGGTACCAATCGTTGTTTATAAGGAAGCTGAAATTGTTTACAGCAGCCTGCTTGAAGATGATGGAGATGATACCGTGTCCGGAGTAGCCTCTGCAGTTAGACCTGTGTCAGTAAAAATTGTTGACCCCGAGCCGGGAATTTATCGCTTGGTAGTAGGGGCTATCAACGACGAAATTTTTACTCGCCAAATTATAACTAGTCAATCAAAAGTTGTATTCAAAAATAATCTGTTTTTGGCTGAAAGTGATGAATACGCCAGTTCCTTTGATGATATCCAAACCAAAGAGGTCGTAGTCTATACTGATAGCCCCTCATTTCGCTTGACTACACCACATCAAAAAGGGTTACAAACGATTACTGCTGGAGATCAGACAGTCGATATAGAAGAAACACATATTGAATACCCCGTAGTAAATCCCGGTCAGAATTTGATAGCCTTGAATTCTCCAATCAATGACGTCAAGATTATCGGGAGTGGTTTTTATGCTTTTAGTCCGGAAAGCTTTTTCGACCCGACCGATTATCAAATAAGAGCCAAATCAGTGTCTTCACTGAACAGCCTTGATGATTTGGCGGACTATGACTATATCATTGGTGAATATATTGAACCCCAGCGCCAAGGCAACTGGTTGGTGGCTGAAGCGCAAGTGGAGGTGCCCCAGCTTTATTTTGACGAGAATTTCCGGGCTTCCTTCTCCATAGATTTACCGGGATTGGCTGAAAACAATAGGTTGTTTAAAATCAAGGAAATTCAAATTGTCTTAGAGAAACCACCGTTAACCTTTTCCAATATTTTTTCTAGAGCCAAAGATTATTTTACTAATCTATTTTAATAATGATAAATTCATCGAATAACTATTCTCACAGTCGCCAGTACGCCAACGAGATTATTTTAGAGATCTTTAAAGTATCTTTAGTCAGCTATTTTCTATTTTCTTTATTAGAATTAATCAAGCCAGGCATGGTCAGTCACTATTTTAATCAGAATGTCCTATTACAAGCTGCCATTGTATCGGGAATTATTCTGGTTTCATTTTTTGACTTTGATGATAGCAAGGCTATAATTAATAAGAACAAAAGACTGCCAACCTTAATAACTTTTATATTGGCCGTTATTATCGCCGTTTACCTTTACCTGCAGTTAAAATCACTTGGCATCATTGGCCTAGTGTTTTCATTAATTGTTGGGGCGGTGATCATCTTAATCCCCATTTTTCTTAGCAGAGAATTATTTGAGCCTAAAGAGGAGTAAATATATGAAAGGAATAATTTTGGCTGGAGGCTTAGCCACTAGACTAAGACCGCTGACCAAGGTAACCAATAAACATCTATTACCGGTTTACAACAAACCGATGATTTATTATCCAATTGAGACGCTAAAGCAGTCTGGCATCGAAAACATCATGATAATATCTGGTAAGGGTCATGCCGGTCATTTTCTCGAACTTTTAGGTTCGGGCAAAGAACTGGGAATTAAACTGTCGTATGAAGTTCAAGAAGAGCCAGGAGGAATTGCTCAGGCCCTGGGCTTGGCTGAGGATTTTGCCGATAACGGACCAGTGATGGTTATGTTGGGTGATAATATCGTTGTCGATGATATCAGCCAGGCTGCTAAAGACTTCAAAGAACAAAAATCTGGTTCCAAAATCTTTCTTAAGGAAGTTGATAACCCAGAAAGCTTTGGAATTGCCTTTTTACAAGACAATAAAATTATCAAGATTGTAGAAAAGCCCAAGCGGCCAGACAGCAATTTAGCAGTTGTGGGTATCTATATGTTTGATTCGGAAGTTTTCAAGGTAATTAAAACTCTTAAGCCTTCTTCCCGCGGTGAGTTGGAAATCACCGATGTCAACAATCACTATCTTGACAAGGGACAATTGACCTACGAAGTTCTTAAGGGTTGGTGGGGGGACGGGGGAGAGTCTTTTGACAGTTTATTAAAGGCCTCGAATTTAGCAGCTGATTCTTTTAAGGAGAAAGAGTAATGAAACTTATCGAAGGAGTTAAAGTAAAGAAACTGAAGAAGATTGAAGATGAAAGAGGATTTTTGATGGAAATGATGAGAGCTGATGATCCCTTTTTTAAGAAATTTGGTCAGGTGTATATGTCAGCTTGTAATCCAGGCTATGCCAAGGGCTGGCATTATCACAAGATTCAGACCGATAATTTTACAGTGGCCAAGGGGAAGGCCAGGATTGTACTATATGACGGCAGAAAGGACTCTCCTACATATAAGAAGATAAACGAGTTTGAATTAAGTGACGAAAACCGAGTATTAATTACAGTTCCGCCTGGTGTCTATCATGGATATGTAGTTCTTGAATCGGAGAAGGAACCAGGCTACATGATAAATACCCCAACTGAAAAATATAATTACGATAACCCCGATGAATTTCGAGCCCCTTTCGATGATCCAAAGATAGGGTACGATTGGGGTGTCAAGAAAGGAGGCTAATATGAGAGTAATCGTTGTTGGTTCTCTAGCCTATGATCGAATCATGAATTTTCCAGGGTATTTTAAGGACAATATCCTGCCCTCGAAAATTCATGTACTTAATGTCAGTTTTCATCTAGAAAGGTTTAATGAACAATTCGGAGGAACTGCCGGTAATATTGCCTATAACTTGGCTTTACTTGGCGAGAAACCGGTTATTTTTGCTGCAGTCGGTAAAGACTTCGGAAAATATAAACAGTGGCTCAGAAGCAAGAAAGTTGATGTATCCAAAATTAAAACGATAGATAGAGAATTGACAGCTACTGCCCATATTATTACCGATAAAGCAGACAATCAGATAACCGGTTTTTACCCAGGTGCCATGAAGCACTCGGCCAATACTTTGCCTAAAAGCTGGAAGGGCAAAAAGGCAATCGGGATCGTGGCTCCGGGTAATCTACAAGACATGGTCAGATTTCCCCGACTTTTTAAGCAATACAAGATTCCTTTTATCTTTGATCCTTCGATGCAAATTCCGCGTCTCTCCAAGAAAGATTTGCTCTCCGGCATTCAAGGTTGCACTGCCTTGATTGGAAACGATTATGAAATGACAATGTTCTTGAGAAAAACCGGATTAAATAAGCGTGTCTTGTTAGAAAAAGTTCCCTTGGTAATCACCACCAAAGGGCCTGAAGGAGCAGTGATTGATACAGCTGTTCAGAGATTCAATATCCCTCCGGCTAAACCAGAAAATGATTCTGATCCTACCGGGGCAGGAGATGCATTCAGAGCGGGACTTATTAAAGGATTAATTAATGACTATCCCTTGGAAAAGGCCGGAAAACTAGCGGCTACGGTGGCAGTTTACACAGTAGAAAAATATGGCACTCAAACTCATCATTACAATTGGACCTCGGTTAGGAAGCGTTATCAAAAAAATTATAAGGAAAATCTATGAAGTATGACGTAAAGAACTTGAATCTTGCCGACAAAGGTGTCAAAAGGATTGCCTGGGCTGCCCGCAGCATGAAAGTTTTGGAATTAATCAACCAGAGATTTACCAAGCAAAAGCCGTTGAAAAACATCAGGATCGCGGCCTGTCTTCATGTTACCACCGAGACGGCCAATCTGATGATCACCCTGAAGCAAGGCGGAGCCAAGGTGATGCTCTGTGCTTCCAATCCATTATCAACTCAAGATGATGTAGCCGCTGCCTTAGTTCAAAGATACAAGATTCCAGTTTTTGCCATTACCGGAGAATCTCGTAAGAAGTATTACGACCATTTAAATGCTGTGCTAGATGCCAAGCCACAGATTACCATGGACGACGGAGCCGATTTGGTTTCCCAACTTCATTCGGAAAGATCCAAGTTGGCCACCAATGTCCGTGGCTCGACTGAGGAAACGACAACAGGGGTTATCCGCCTAAAAAGTTTAGCCAAAAAGAAATTACTAAAATTTCCTGTGATTGCCGTTAATGATGCTCTGACCAAGCACCTTTTTGATAATCGATATGGAACCGGACAATCAACAATCGACGGTATTATGAGAGCCACCAATGTTTTGCTGGCCGGTAAGAAGTTTGTGGTAGCCGGATACGGAATGTGCGGCCGAGGAGTGGCTATGCGGGCCAGGGGATTGGGCTCTCAGGTTATTGTTACCGAGGTGGATCCCACCAGAGCTTTGGAAGCCCATTTAGACGGTTATCAGGTAATGACCATGGAACAGGCAGCCGCTGTTGGCGATATATTTGTAACCGTAACCGGAGATACCAAAGTGATTGCCCAGCAACATTTTGCGGCCATGAAAGACGGTGCTATCGTGGCCAATTCCGGGCATTTCGACGTGGAGATCGATTTAAAGGCCTTGGGAGAGCTTGCTAAGGAAGTTAAGAAGATTCGGGATTATGTTGAGGAGTACGTTATTAACAAAGATAAAAGCATTTTTGTTCTTGGTGGGGGGCGCTTAATAAACTTAGCGGCGGCCGAAGGACACCCGGCCCAAGTGATGGATATGTCGTTTGCCAATCAGGCATTGTCGGCTGAATACCTGGTTAAAAGCTACCGCAAGTTAAAAAATTTGGTTTATCCGGTACCGGAAGATATCGACAAGAATATTGCCTTAATAAAACTCAAGACCATGGGTA
This sequence comes from Patescibacteria group bacterium, assembly GCA_043817315.1. GTDB lineage: Bacteria > Patescibacteriota > Patescibacteriia > JBDRGY01 > JBDRGY01 > JBDRGY01. The sequence goes on from JBDRGY010000001.1 coordinate 179,951, forward strand.
TAAAAATTGATCAATTGACCAAAGAACAGCAGGAATATTTGGCCAGTTGGCAGTTAGGAACCTAATAATGAAAGTCTTAGTTACCGGGGGAGCCGGTTTCATGGGCTCCAACTTCATCCGCTACATGTTAAAAAAGCATGAGAGTGCTAAGATTGTTAACTTAGATAAATTAACCTATGCTGGAAATCTGAAAAATCTGGAAATGATTGCTAATAACCCCAGATACCAATTCGTCAAAGGAGATATTGCCGATGAAAAGATAGTAGATAGAATTGTTAATAATAAAATCGACACTATTATAAACTTCGCAGCAGAGACTCATGTCGATCGTTCTATCTTAGGCCCCAAAGACTTCATTATTACCGATGTGCTTGGTACCTATACTCTTTTGGAAGCAGCCAAAAAGTATAAGGTCAAAAAATATATCCAAATATCCACTGATGAAGTGTATGGCAGCACTAAAAGCGGCAAGTTTTCAGAAACCACCAACTTCGACCCCTCATCACCGTATTCTGCTTCTAAGGCCGGGGGAGATCATTTGGTGATGGCCTATTACAAAACTTTTGGGGTACCAATAATCAGAACCCACAGCTGTAACTTTTTCGGGCCCAATCAGTATCCGGAAAAATTAATCCCGCTATTCGTCACCAATTTGTTGGAGAATAAAAAGGTACCGGTTTATGGTAAGGGGTTAAATTCACGAGAATGGATATATACAGAAGATTATTGCCAAGCCTTAGACCTTATTATGAATAAGGGTAAAATCGGAGAAGTCTATAATATCGGGACTGGTTGGGAAAAAACCAATATGGAGATTACCAGATTAATCTTGCGGTTACTGGGTAAAGATAAGTCGATGATAAAGTACGTCAAAGACAGACCGGGTCATGATTGGAGATATGCTATTGATAATCGAAAACTGAAAAGATTGGGCTGGAAACCATCCTTTACCTTTAACGAGGCAATGAAGCTGACAGTCTCCTGGTACCAACATAACCACAAATGGTGGCAGCCCCTAAAAAGCGGCCAGTATAAGAAATATTATAAAAAGCAGTATGACAAAAGGTAAACCCAGAAAAATCTTGGTTTTAGGAGCCAACGGCATGTTAGGTAGCCAGCTGGTTAAGGTATTTGCTAAAGAAAAACCTATTGCCTGGACTAAGAAAGACCTAGACATTTCTAATCAGAAGCAGGTTGCCGACAAGATATCAAAGCTAAGACCGGAAATAATCATTAATGCTGCTGGTTATACTGCGGTTGATGATTGCGAGAAAAGGGCCGATAAAGCTTTGGCGGTAAATGGCAAGGCAGTTGGTTATTTGGCACAAACCTGCCAAAAAATAAACTGTACCTTAGTTCACTTTAGTACCGACTATGTTTTTAACGGTAATAAGGAAACCGGCTACAAGGAGAATGACAAGACCTATCCCGTTAATACCTATGGCCAATCAAAAGAATACGGCGAGAAAATGTTAAAAAAATATCTGAAGAATTACTATTTAATCAGAACCTCCTGGCTGTTTGGCAAGAACGGTCGTAATTTCGTTGATACAATTTTAGAGTTTGCCCCCAAGAGAGTAGAAATGAAAGTTGTTAATGACCAATTTGGTAAACCTACCTACGCCCTAGATTTAGCCACTGAAACCAAAGAGATCATAGAAAAACAACCCTATGGTATTTACCACGTGACCAACGAGGGAATAACAAGCTGGTATAATTATGCCAAGACTATCTGCCGTCTTAGGCATTTGCCGACGAAAATTGCTCCAGTAACCTCTTACGAGTTTCCCCGTCCCGCCAAAAGACCACGCTATTCTATTCTGGTTAACACAAAAATAAAAAAATGCCGTCACTGGAGGTTGGCTTTAAAAGAGTATTTAAGGACTAATTGATAATCAGTTTTTTCAAAATATAGGTAGTCACTTTAGTGGGTTGCTTCTCGAAAAAGTAGAGGTCTTTTTTATTATGTAAAAAAAGATCCAGGGCATCGCTTTCCGCCAAATCTTGGGTGATGGAGGTGCGTTGATCAAACTCGATTGCTTTTATCCGGTTTTTGGTGACAAAAAGAGCATATGGATAACCATTATAAATAATTGCGTCGGTGATTAAACTGCTGTAACGGGTTACCAGATTACTTTGTAGGCTTTGTTGGTCCCAGGTCCATAGTTCGTGATCGTCTAAAAATAGCAGGTGGTTAGCATCGGTAGCCATATCTATTTTTAGCGAAGCGTTTATGGTAGCAAGTACTTGATTATCATTTATAGAGAAAATTATTGTGTCTTGGTTGTCTAAGTCATAAATAACCAGATAGTCAGTAGAGTTTACCATCGGCTGAAAATACATAGCAGATGAATCTGGCCAATGAGAGATTTCTTGACCATCCTTACTATCCGGGGAATAGGCGCGCAATTTGACTCCCAGTTCAGTGTTATTGAGAAGATATATCAAGTTATCACGTCCTTGATAATCCAATAGGGCATCTCCTGTGCCTGAAATAATCTCCAATTTATTTGTAGGGACATTGAACCGGTACAGTTTTTGGTTATTAGAAAAGTAAAAGTAGTCATCGGATAATTGATCCCATCGTAAATCATTGATTTGAAAATTTATCAGTGGATTAAGATTGGAGATCTGATCAATGTGATTGGCATCAACAAGGTAGTGTTGACCACTGGATTGGGTTATCACCACCTGATTACCCTGATAAGACCAATAGTAATTTGAAATGGTATCTTTGGAGGGAAGAGTAATCTTTCTTTTGTCCCCGGTAAGTTTCTGATGCCACAATTGATTATCGGTGTCTTGGTAAATTATATTATTCTTATCGTGACTGACCGAGTAGCTTAGAATATCTTCTATGATGTTTTCCGGGTCCTGGTCATTTCTATACAGGACAATATCTTCGAAGATTGCAGTCTGAGCCGGCAATACTTCAATTTGTTTTTGCCAAGGAAAATAGCCCTCTTTCTTTACTTCGACTGTGTAAAAGTCCGGTCTTAAATTAGTTATCAGGTGCTTACTCTCTCCGACTAATTGACCGTTGAGGTATATATCAGCCTGGTCCGGCTGACTATCAATCTTAATGGATCCGATTTTATACAATGAATGCATTTGCCAGTCATAGCGGTAACCCAAAGAATATAAAAGGACTACCGGTGCCAGGGCCAGAAAAAGCACAATAAAACTGGAATAATAGATTCTTCTTTGCCTAAGATTCATTTTGACAAAAGAGGCGATTACTTATAGAATTGATATCAGATAATAACTACATTTTAGCAGAAAAAGTCAATTTGGAATATGGAAAAATTCATTATCAACGGACAAAAAGAGTTAGACGGCGATATTGAGGTGGCCGGTGCTAAGAATAATGCCCTCAAACTATTAGCCGCTTGTCTTTTAACAGCTGAAACAGTCGAGTTAAAAAACGTTCCTGACATTGCTGATGTTAAGGTAATGATAGATATTATGCAAGACTTGGGGGGAGTCATAAACAAAGAAGGCGACAACAACTACACAATCAGTGCTCAGAACGTTAATAAGACAACCATTGAAAGAAAACTAGCCTCAAAGCTTAGAACATCTATCATGTTTGTGGCGCCCTTGCTGGCTCGATTTGGTGAGGCTAAGTTCCCTCATCCCGGAGGCTGTGTTATCGGCCAAAGGCCGATTGACATGTTTTTAAATGGCTATAAAGCTTTCGGTGCCACCATTACCGAGGACGAAAAATATTTCCATATAAAATGCCAAAAGCTAAAAGGCACCAAAATAGTTTTTCCCTGGATTTCTCATACCGTTACCGAAAGCATGATAATGACTGCTGTTTTGGCCGAGGGACAGACCGTGTTGGTAAACGCTGCCTGTGAACCTGAAGTGGAAGCCCTTATCGAGCTACTCAATCAGCTGGGTGCTGACATCAAAGGAGCGGGTAGTCACACTATTGTAATTAACGGAGTCAAAACACTTGGCAGTGGGACTTTTGCCACTATCCCAGACAGGATAGAGGCGGGTACTTTTGCTATTCTGGGGGCTTTAGCGGCCAAGGAATTGAATATCAAGAATTGTCGCCCCCAACATTTGGAAGTACTTTTATCTTTCTTTGATAGAATTGGTATTAGCTACAAGCGGGGAAATGATTATCTGAAAGTAAGCAAGGCCAAAGAAATAAAGCCGACTCAAGTACGTACCCATGAATATCCCGGATTTATCACTGACCTGCAGGCACCGTTTACTGTTTTGTTAACACAGGCCAAGGGAGTTAGTATGGTACATGAAGTTATTTACGAAGGCCGCTTATTTTACACCGACAAATTGATTAAGATGGGAGCCAGGATCATAATGTGTGACCCCCACCGAATAATAGTTGAAGGACCAACTCCGCTATATGCGGCTCAACTGGAAAGTCCAGATATCAGAGCCGGCATAGCCCTGATTATGGCCAGCTTGATAGCTGAAGGGCAAAGTGAGATTAGTAATATATATCAAGTTGATCGTGGCTACCAGAGAATTGCCCAAAGATTAAAAGGCATTGGTGCCGATATCACAAGGACAAAGTAAATGATGAATAATTCTCCAAAACCATACCGATTTCTATTTACATTATTGGGCCTTATCCTACTGGCCGCTACTTTTTTATTTGGATATTACTGGGGAGTCAATTATGGAACGGCCGGTGATGTTAATATTTCCCTGATCGATAAGACTATCGAGTGGATCTCGGCAAACCTCAATGACTCTGTTCAACCTGATCTATATTCTAAAGTATGGCAATCTATTGATGCACGATTTATTGGCGGAACCATAGATGAGAGTGCTGCTCTTTATGGCAGTGTGGCTGGTTTGGTAAATTCTCTTGGTGATCCTTATTCTATTTTCTTGGATCCGGAACTGACCGAAATATTCAACCAAGAAATCTCTGGAAATTTTGAAGGTGTCGGTGTCGAAATTGCCCTTAAGAACGACAAATTGGTAGTGGTATCTCCTCTGCCAGATACACCGGCTGATCGCGCTGGTGTTCGATCTGGTGATCATATTAGCAGGATTGATGACATAGACACTTCGGGCCTATCTCTTGATTTTGCCGTTACTTTGATAAGAGGGGAGAAAGACACTAAAGTTACTTTAACGATCCTCAGGAGCGAGGAAGAGCCTCAAGAGATCGAAATTACCAGAGAGGCTATTCAGATGGAAAGTGTTGATTGGGAAATAAAAGAAACCCCTAAGGGGCAGAAAGTGGGGTATATCGAGATATTTCATTTTAGTGAAGATACAGAATCTTTATTCCTGGAGGCGGCTAACGCCATTTTGCTGGAATCAACGGATGGGCTGATTCTTGACCTCAGAGGTAATGCCGGTGGCTATTTAGCTGAGGCGATAAATATCGCTTCTGAGTTTGTCGAAGATGGGGTAATTTTTATTGAGAAGGATGCGGCTGGGATCGAAACCAAATTTGAAGACGATAGTCGTCAGCCTAAATTTTCCAACATGAAGACAGTAATTCTGATTAATGGCGGTTCTGCTTCCGCATCGGAAATATTAGCAGGAGCTCTGAGAGACAACGGACTGGCCGAGATAGTTGGTGAAGTTAGTTTTGGCAAGGGTAGCGTTCAAGAACTGGAGGAATTTACCGACGGTTCTTTACTGAAATTAACCGTGGCTAAATGGTTTACTCCTTCTGGTCTCTCGATCGACGAGGAAGGGATTGAACCTGATCACCTTGTAGAGTTATCCGAAGACGATTACAATAACGACAGAGACCCCCAATTGGATAAGGCTTTCAATCTCATTGATAACCAATAACTTATGAAAAAAAGATTGGTTTTAAAAACATTCGGAGAGGTCCAGGGTATCAATTTTCGGTCAATGGTAAAAATGAAATGTATTGACCTGGGATTAAATGGTGTGGTCAAGAACTACAGTGATGGCTCTGTCTATATTGAGGCTGAAGGAGAACAAGAAAAACTGGAGAACTTAGTTGTTTGGGTAAATAGCAGCCCCAGTTTCTCTAAAGTGACAGGAGTTGAAGATTTTTGGAGCGAATGTCAGGATAAGTTTGAAGATTTTAGAATTGAATACTAAGAAATGGCCCAGGTAATTCTACAAAAAGACATCGCTTCTTTAGGAAGTAAAGGCGATATCAAGAAAGTTGCAGACGGTTTTGCGCGCAACTGGCTAATCCCTCAGAAATTAGCCTTCTTAGCGACTGGTGATGTTATCAATGAAGTGAAAACCAAGAAGCAGATCAATAAGGACAAGATGAAATCACAACATCGTAAGATAGATAGTTTGGCCAAAAGAATAGAAGCTACAAAAATGGTAATTAAGGCCAAGGCCAATGAAACGGGACGACTTTTCGGGGCAATCAGTGCCAGTGATATCGTAAAAAAGATTAAAGAAGATACCAATTCAGAAATATTAGAATCTAGTATTGATCTTAAGGAACACATAAAAGAAGTAGGAGATCATGATTTCTTGATAAAATTCCCTGATAATATTACAATAAAGGCGAAGATAACGGTTGAGGCTGCTTAGCCATTTTTATTTAAATTAAAATAATGAAAGAAACTAAATATATTTTTGTAATGGGCGGGGTATTATCCGGCCTGGGTAAGGGAATTGCTGTTTCCTCCATTGGGAAGCTACTGCAGAGCAGGGGATACAAAGTGACAGCAATGAAAATCGACCCCTATGTCAATGTTGATGCCGGCACCATGAACCCTACTGAGCATGGAGAAGTTTTTGTAACAAAAGACGGCCTAGAGACTGATCAGGACATTGGGAACTACGAGCGTTTCCTGGGAGATGACCTGACTCATGACAATTACATGACTACGGGGCAGGTTTATATGTCAGTGATTCAAAGGGAACGCAACTTAGCCTATCAAGGAAGATGCGTGGAAGTTGTGCCCCACATCCCCCAGGAAGTGATTCGAAGAGTGAAACATTTGGGCAAAACCAGTGAGGCGGATATTGTGATCGTGGAAATTGGAGGAACAATAGGCGAATACCAAAACCTAATATTCTTAGAGGCTGCCAGGATGATGAAGTTGAAAGAGCCTGAGAATATTATGTTTATTTTGGTCAGCTTTCTACCTATACCCAGCAAATTAGGAGAGATGAAGACCAAGCCAACTCAATATGCAGCTCGTACTCTTAATGCTTCAGGTATTCAACCGGATTTTATACTTTGCAGGGCTAAAAAACCTCTCGATAAGCCAAGACGTGAAAAAATTTCCATCTTTTGCAACATTGACAGTGAACATGTAATTTCTGCTCCCGATGTAAAAAATATCTATGAAGTGCCTATTGGATACGAAAAAGAAGATTTATCAGAAAAAATTCTTAATAAGCTGAAGCTAAAGTCTAAAAAGAAAGATCTTGGGGACTGGAAAAAATTTATTCAATCAATCAGACTTTCCAGAAAAAAGGTGAAAATCGGTATTGTGGGTAAGTATTTTGGCAGCGGAAAGTTTACCTTGGCTGATTCCTACATTTCTGTAATTGAGGCCCTCAAGCATGCCAGCTGGTATAATAAAGCAAAACCGCAACTGGAATGGATAAATTCGGAGGAGTTTGAAGAAGATCCTAAAAAGGTGGAAAGTTTAAAAGAATTTGATGGTATTGTAGTGCCTCAAGGTTGGGGATCACGTGGCTCTGAGGGAAAAATATTGACTATCAAATACCTACGGGAAAACAAGATACCCTTTTTGGGCTTATGTTATGGAATGCAGATGGCAGTGGTGGAGTATTCTCGAAATGTCGCTAAACTGAAAAACGCAAATTCATTGGAAATCGATCCCAAGACTCCTCACCCGGTAATTTATGTAATGGCTGATCAGGAGAAGTACCTAGCCAAACAGCAATACGGAGGCACTATCAGGCTGGGGGATTGGCCCACGGTATTAACCAAAGGGACAAGAGCGGCCCAGGCCTATGGAAACCCGGAGAAAGAAATTTTAGAAAGGCATCGTCATCGATACGAATTTAACAATGATTATGTTGAAATACTAACTGAGGCAGGCCTGACGATTAGCGGCACCTCACCTGACCAGAAACTAGTAGAGGTTATTGAGATATCTGACCATCCTTTCTTTGTCGGAGTCCAATTCCACCCTGAATACAAATCTCAGCCCCTAACTCCTCATCCACTTTTTATAGAGTTTATTAAGGTTAGTTTGAAATAATAAAAAAAGACCACATATATAATTAATTGAAGTGGTCTTTTTTTTTAATTTTTAACTGTTATGCTGACGACGGTAGACCATTTTAAATTACCAGTAAATTTTTTCAATTTCTTTCTGGCAAATTTAACATAACCGTCTTTGGTGGCATAAAGGGTGTCATCTTCACCCTTCTTGACGTTAGAACCCGGAGAAAACCTGGTACCACGTTGCCTGACGATAACACTACCTGATTTGGCATATTGTCCACCAGCAATCTTGACCCCTAGCCTTTTTGATATTGAGTCTCGCCCCAGTGAAGTTGTTCCACCTGCCTTTACGTGTGCCATGCTTATGGATTAATAGTCAGTAGAAGAAAGTTTATTATAAATGTAATTATATGTCAAGATCCTTTAAAGATTAAAGGGATCCCTAATCTCCTCGGTATTGAGGTCCTCAGCCATTCTTTCCGCTTTAAGACTCTCAATAAGGTCAAATTTGCTATCGGCACCCATACTGACCTGCGATTGTTCATAGCTGGTTAAATCAGGCAGTTGGGGTTTGAGCAAAACCAAATAAAAGTTCTGATAAAGAAAGTAAATGGTGTAAATTGAAAAAAGTACCAAAACAAGAGCAATAAGTTTGGAATAATACTTACCGATAAACGTTTTTAGATTTTTGATAATTTTAAACTTCATATTTATCTCCAGTAAGTTTTTGCCATGATCTGTAGTTTGATAAAACTAGCCGGTTCGTCCCGCTCCACTGCGGCCCGGGTCAATTGAATCTCATCAATATCAAATAAATAATCGCTTTGTTCTAAATTGATAATATAACTGAGCACTTGTTGCCAGGACCCATTAGCGGTGATTTGAATAGGCAATGTTTCGAGGCCGCTACCTTCTTTAAATTCTGGGATTTGAAGTTGCAATCCAGAAAGATTAGCCTCAGTGGCTTCATCTTCCAGGCTGGTAATAAATTCCAGGGCTTCAATCTTCTTAATACCATGAGCATTTAATTCATTGATCTTGGAAGTTAAATTTTCTGATTTGGTACTAACCCAACCCTCGTCACTGTTCTTTAATAAGGTATATTCAAGCTCTGCCTTTTTTTCTTCCAAGGTAATGGTGGCACTTTTAATTTTCGAGTATTGGGGAATAATCAAAAATAGTAACCCACCAATGATTAGTGTGGAGAAGAGGGCGACAATACTGTTTTTGCCAAGCTTGATTTTCATTAACTTTCTGTATTGGTTAATGACAAGTCTATTCGAAAGTCTAAATCAGTTTTCTTCAAGAAACTGGAAATCGGTATCTCAATGTTTGTATAGATAGGGTTGCTTTGTAAGTTATCTTTAAATAAAACAAGGTCATCTCTGGTCCTGGCATATCCGCTTAATTCAACTGCCCGACCAGCCTTTTGTAGGGACCAGTATGTAAACTGAATTCCGTCAGGAACGTTCTTGGTGAATTGACTGACCACTTCAGACCACTTTTCAGTCGCCTTAAATAACTTATAAACTTCTATAGCTCGCTGATTATATTGGGAGATTTTTTGATCTAAAGTAGTAGATGTTCCGGATTTAGTAATCTGCTGAGACGCTTCAATTTGTTGTTCAATGTCAGCAACCCGTTCCTCTATTAATAAATTATTTCCCCAGAGAAAAGTTAGCGAGAAGAATAAAACAATGATGGTGTAGATAATTATTTTTCTGGTAATAAAAAGTGTTCTTTCCCTGGCCAGGGCTAACTTCTTGTGGGGAGGTAAAATGTTTAAGTTAATCATTGTTATTCATCTCCCTTAGAGCCAGTCCAATGGCGGTTGGGTATGACAATATTTTGTTGTTGGGGATCTGTAATTTGCCCTGTTGCCAATTGATTTGAGGATCTCCTAAGTCCATCTTAATATCAGACCTTGGTTTAATGGGGAGGGCTTGCAACAGACCCTTCAGCCTGGCACCTCCTCCTGAAAAGATAATAACTTCAATGGGTTTATGGTTGGTAAAATTATCTTGGTAGTAATTAATAGTATCTATGATTCTCTTTTTCAGGTTATTGACTATTGGAAGCATTATATTCCGCACCTCTCCCTTGCTGCCTCTTTCATTAAGACCGAAGATAGTCTTGGCTTTTTCAGCTTCACGAATTGAAAGTTTCAATTTCTGGGCGACGGCTTTTGTCATCTGATTGCCGCCGATTTCCGTGCTGGAAGTGGTAAACATAACCTCATCGTTTTCGGCTAATATGATTGTAGAGCGGTCGAAACCTAAGTCGATAATTATTTGAGCCCCATTAGACTTCTCTTTAATTTTGGATAAACAGCGGGTAATGGCCACTGATTCAATTTCTAAGGCGTAGGGGACTAAGTTGGCCTTTTCTAGTGTTCGGACATAGCCATCAACAATAATTTTCGGTGAGGCCCCAATTAAGATTCGTGAGTTATTACCGCTTTTACCTAAATTCTGCCAGTCATAATATACTTCATTGAGAGACAAAGGTATATGGTTAGGCAGATCTTTTTTTACGATCCCCTCAATATTAGTCTCGGCTTCTGGTAAGTCTATCACTTTGATAAAGGATGTCTTTTCCGGCAAGCAGGCTACTACATTGTGTCCTGTGACCTTGCCTTGTAGGTTTTTCAACAGATCCTTAATAGATTTGGCAACTTTGTCTTCGTTCTTTATTATTCCATTCTGGATAAGCCCAGGAGGAATTTTTATTTCGCCATAAGCCCTTAGCTTGATATCGCCCCGCAATTTAAAAAACTGTACAATCCGTAGAATGTAGTCGCTAAAATCTAGTCCAAAACAGTTTTTCTCTTTGTTACTAAACATACATATATTTTAATACTCTTCTTCCCAATGTTCAACATAGATAGTGGGGGAGAAGGATGGTGAGCCTATCGTTGTGTTGACCGTCTCTTCATCGTATGTGATATTGAGTACATTCCACAAGCTGATGGTGTGCAACTTACGTGAATAGAAACCACCTACCAGGTCAAACTGAGAAGGTAGGCTGACCATATCAATTTGCTGTAAGGAGTAAAGAAGCCCTTGAATGGTGATGGCTTGGGTATAAGCTCCAAAATCAATCTTATTTTTACATAGAATGCCAGAGGGCACATCTTCTGTATGGTTAACTGTCAATTTGGCGAAAGGTTCAGTCTTGGGATTTTGCTTGGTGCCTACTTCTATAGAACCGTCACTTGCCAAAATCCCATTTATGGTAATATCCATCCCTCTTTTTATGTCTACTCGTCCCGTGACATAATATATTCCGTCCAAAGTTGTAGACGGATTATTGGCTAAAAAAGTAGCGAACTCAGATTCGGTGTAAAGATGATTTTCAGCAATTGCCTGGTTTTTGTAGGAAGTAGGATCTTCTGAATCAAAGTCAATGGCTGGTTGAATAACAGAATCAGGAGCCGGAGGATAATTAGCAGATTCATAAGCCTCAGCAGTAACATCAGCTGTCCAGCTAATATTGATTTGGTTTACTGCCTGGATCTTCTTTTGAACATCGACCTCACTGTCTCCTTTGATAAGGACGTTATTGTTAGAAAACAAGCCACCGTTATAGACATTGACGATGGAGTCGTCAAAATCAATATTTCCGTTATCATAAATCGCCAGATCAGCTGTAGGATTTTCCCCAATGGCTTTGTAAATGGTGGTTTTAATAATTCTTTGTGAGGTTTGTCCGCCGACAACCATAGTTCCGGTAGATGTCACTTCACCTTGGGCTTGATCCGTATTTTGAATAGTTACCGTGTAAGAACCGCCTTCAAGCAGAGCATTGTCTTGGGTGAATTGGGTTGACCAGGTGGGATTTGTCTCGAAACTATTGCGCCAATCGGTATCGTGTTTCAAGCGCCAAATCATTTCGTGAATTCCGGCCTCGGCCAGATAATAATCTTGAATACCTACCGTCTGACTTTTGGCAATGCGATATTCGGTTAAGGTAAAATTTAAGAAGTATACACCCAAGAGCATTAACAGGATAATAACAACAATGGAGCTAATTAAAACGAATCCATTTCGTTGTTTGGCTGAACTTTTTGAGATGGTGGTCATTATTGAATATTACGGCCTAATATCTCAGTACGTAAATTGGTAGCAGAATTGTTCTTTTCCAAACTGGTTTCGATAACAATTGCTTCAGATCCGTAGAATTGAAGATCGGAAAAGTATTCTCCTACCAACCTATCTTCCTGGACCAATGAAGAAGGAGGTTGGCCACTTACATCAGTAGCATTCCAATTGACATATTCTCCTTCCACAAAGTAGTAAACAATGATCTGTCTTTTAAACTGATTACCGTCCAGATAGTATCGAAAGTATCTAATAGTATCAATTTGGTGGCCGTCTTGGAACTGAATTTCAGATGGCGGGGGGAAGCCGGGTTCCTCTTTGGTTCCCGGTAGTTCGGTAGTGATTCCTACTGTTTGTCGTAGTTCTCTAGTTAGTCTATCTAATGTCACTCTGCCGTTTTGCACTATCTCTAGTCGGTCACTGCCTGATCTATAAAACTGCTGGCCCAAGAAATAAATAGCGGTGATTGCCAAGAAAACCATGATGCCAATGAATAGGGCCAATATTATTTCAATTAAAGTCATTCCTTTTTTTGTTGATCTTTTTGGCATATTAAAACTGGCTGATTAAAGAGACAATTTTAAGGTTATTTTCTCCACCTAATTTTGAGGACCAATGTACTGTGACAGTAACTAGTTTGATTCCTTGGTCAGTCAAGGTAACTTGAAGATCTTCATCAGCATAGACTACTTCAGTTTTCCTTTCAAAAATATAATAAGGATCGTCAGGAGTGGTGTCCAGACGATGTCTTAATTCAAATTCACCCATGCCAATCTCTTCGTAATCCAGAGCGGCAATTTCTTCAATTTTCTCCTGGGCCAAATTTGTAGCTATTGTTTTTAATTCAGCGGCCTTGCTGATCTGTAAACTCCAGGGGAATATGTTGATGATGCTCAATACAGCTATTAACAATACAGCGATGGCGACGATACCTTCGATTACCGTTAATCCTTGTTTTGATTTATTCGATCTTAACATAACCTGAGGGTCTAATATCAATAAGTTTAGTTGTATCACGGGTGTTAATTAGGGATATCTGGCCGCTTTCTGATGGGGCTCCAGCAGAATTATACCTGACCTCATTATCAGTCAGATTTGTAATCGATTGATAAGTTACAGAATCCGGCAAATCCTTTTGCTCGATAAATTCTTCTACATCAGGTTGTTCCGGGTCAGGAATGCGGTAAAGAGAATATTGATTGGTGGTGGTGTTAAACTTAACTACATAGTTCAGTTGTTCAGTAACAGCCTGTTGGGCAGCGTAGCGCAGTTCTGAAGCGATATCTCGGGAAGCAGAAGTTAATTGGTAGCCGGGTAGCAGCAGGCGAGTAGAAGGAATACCAATCAAGGCCAGTATACAAATAATCGCAATAACGACTGCGATCTCGGGCAAATTAAAACCTTTTAGATGATGCATCACAATTATATGACGCTACTTAAGTTGTACATTGGCATGATGATAGCAGCAGCAATGGCTGCAATGGCAACCCCCAAAACGATCATCAGAATCGGTTCGATAATTACAGTAAGATTTGACATAGTCTGGTCAATATCCTCTTCGTAAAACACTGCAATTTCCTCGGTGATGGTATCAAGAGTTCCTGATTCTTCTCCTACCGAAATCATCTGAGTTACTACCGGAGGAAACAAAGCAGGATCTTTTTTGAGAATATTTTTTAAAGGCTCGCCCTTCTCTAAATCTTTGCCGACTTCCAGCACGAACTGGCGATAAATAACATTTCCCAATGTCTGAGCAATTATATTAAAGGATTGAACGATTGGAATATCAGTTTTCAAGAGAGAGCTGAGGGTTCTGGTAAACCTGGCTAAATTTACCTTTTTAATAATACTGCCTGCTATCGGAGTTTTGAGTAGGATACGATGAAAAAAATGTTTTCCTTTTTTGGTGGCAATAGTCCTTTGTAAACCAATAATTATTGCTACCAAGCTGACCAGAAAAACAATTGTATTTCCAGCCATGAATTTACTGGCAGTAATTAGGATTTGGGTCATAAGCGGCAGGGCGGCATCCATCTCTTCGTAGATTGAAGTTATCTTAGGAATGACGAAAATCATTGCGAAAATGCCGATACCTAACATAGCCACAACGATAATTAGCGGATAAATCATGGCTCCTCGAACTTTTGATTTGAGAGTGTGGTCCTTTTTCATTTGAATGGTTATTCTTTTCAGCATTTGTTCCAATTTACCGCTGACCTCGCCTGCCTCAATCATGCTAACAAATATCGGGGGAAAGACTTTGGGATATTTGCGTAGGGCCTTGGAAAGAGAGATTCCGCCTTCTACGCTTTTTTTCAAATCAACTAATATTTTCTTAAACTTCTTGTTACTGGTTTGTTCCGACATAGCTTGGAGGGCCACGCTAGCGGAAAAACCGGTTCTGATCATCACTTCTAGGTTCTGAGTAAAAAATATCTTGTCAACTTGCGTTACATTACTAAAACGTTCGGCAAGAGTAAATTTAATATTGTTTTTAGCCGGTGTTCCTTTTTCTTCGAAAGAATCCAAAGTCAAACCTTGCTCAGCTAGCTTATTTTTCAGCTCATCCGAGTCCTGACATTCCAGCTCACCTACTATTTCTTTATCCTGATCATTTCTTGCTTTGTAGTTGAATTCTGTCATTTATTCCTTGGTTACTCTTAAAATCTCCTCGATGGTTGTAATGCCGTTCTTGGCTTTAATAAATCCATCCTCTAATATGCTAATCATATTGTGTTCATGAGCCGCCTTAGTCACTTTTTCTTCGGAGGCTTTGTTGAGCAATAAATCAGCAATCTGCGGGGTTATTTCTAAAACTTCGTATATTCCGATTCTCCCTTTATACCCTTCATTGTTACATTTTTTACAACCCCTCCCCTTAAAGAAGAGTAAATCTTTTAAAGGCAGGGAAGCAGACTGAATAGCCTCTTCTCGTTCTAGTGTTTTCAGTATTTGGTCAACATCAACGTCCTTTCGCAGTTCCTCTATTTGGGTTTTTGTCAGATTATAGCTCATAATGCAATAGGGACAAATCCTTCTGACTAGCCGCTGGGCAATAACCAGGTTAGTGGTTGAAGCTATTAAAAATGATGGTACATTCATTTCAGACATTCGGGTGGGTGCACCCACTGCATCGTTGGTATGTAGGGTTGAAAGAACCAAATGTCCAGTCATAGCGGCGTGTGACGCTATTTCGGCGGTCTCTTTATCTCTGATTTCTCCAACCATAACTATGTCCGGGTCTTGACGCAAAATTGATCTTAAACCGGCAGAAAAAGAAAAACCAATCTTGGGATTTATTTGGCTTTGGTTAATATGGGTGATTCGATATTCAATAGGATCCTCGATAGTGGCGATGTTAACGCCAGGGGAGTTCAGTATATTTAGGATGGTATAAAGAGTGGTAGTTTTTCCTGATCCGGTTGGTCCAGTTACCAGTATAATACCGTGGGGAGCCTTGATATTTCTTTTGATGATATCTAAAGGATTAGCCAGCAATCCCAATTGCTCCAGGGTTAGGACTTGAGCCGATTCATTGAGTAGGCGCAAAACGATTTTCTCACCATCATAGATAGGCATGATAGAAACTCGGAAAGCAACTTTGTATTCATCGGTTTCAACTTTAAAGCGACCGTCCTGGGGCAGGCGGTGTTCGTCCAGTTTCAAGTTGGAGAGGATTTTAATTCTAGCCACTACTCCGTTTTGGATTTTTTTAGGTAGAGTCATTACTTGACGCAAAATGCCATCAATCCGGTAACGAACAATCACTTCTTTCTCAGTTGGCTCGATATGTATATCGGATGCGTTTTCAAAAATAGCGTATTCCAAAAGTGTGTCCACTATTCTGATGACCGGCAAATCTTGGGCCAGTTCTTTTAGGTCTTTCTCTTCTCTTGCTTTTTCTTCTGGTTTTTTTTCTTCAGTAAATTCAGCAAACTTCGCCTTGATTCCCTTGTGAAACTGTTTGATGGCATCGTTTATTCCCGAGGGAGTGGTGATATGAATATCCAATTCCTGCCCAGTCTTTTTTTTGATAAATTCAAAAGTTTCCAGATCATTAGGATCCAGAGTGGCAATTTTTAGGGTATTATCGGTTTTATCAAAGACTATTAGCTTGTGAGTCTGAACAATCGGTTCAGGTAATATGGTGAGAATATCTTTCCGAATAGTTTGGTTTTTTAAATCAATAAAAGGCAACTTAAAAGAGGTGGCAATAGTTTCAAAAAGAGTTTGTTCCGGTACAATTTTTTCCTTTAGAATCAGTTCCTGTAAAGAAACATCACTGCTTTTAGTTTTGGCCTTAAGTCGCTCCAATTCCTCTTTTTTCAGAAGATTGGACTTAATTAAAATGCTTTCCAGTTGTTTTCCAGAAATCATTGATATTTTTTAAGTTTACTAGCTATATTATATCACATAACAGGACTTTAGTCAATTATAAAAAGACCAGAGGCATATCCGGTCTTGTAGTCAGTAATCTTTAGCTGGGCAAGGATGCAAATAAACTAGATTTGGTATATCCAAATAGAGTGGCTAATAGTTGCTATGGGTTGATATTGTTCTAACCAAGAAAACTCTTTTTCTTTGGAAAGAAGTGCTGTAACTGAGATGGCAATGTGACCGTGCCAGTCCGGCAACGTAGCAATCTCTTGATTATTCGGCGGTGACTCCCAATTAACATCGTAGGACCGGGGATCAACCGAGCCAAAGTAATGAAGGTAAATTGAATCGAGTCCATTGGCATCCATGTAGTTCTTTAATTGAATCAAGCCTTGTCCCCAGTCAATATTGGAGTCAGTAAGATAGCGGTGACCACGTTGTGGTCCCCCCACTAGTTCCTGAAAATATGAAAGGTAGTGAGGGTAGATCCAAAACGAGGAAATCAATAGTTGAATACAAAGTAGGGCGGCAATGCCGGTCAAGATTTTTTGATTTTTTAGCAAGCGTCCTAGAAATAAAGCTATAAAGATAAAGATGAAGGGGAAGATGGGTAATAGATGTCTTATGCCAATATTTAATTTGCTGCTTAGGGTCCAGCCGAAATAAAAGGTGATCGAGATAAATAATGCCCAATAAACAAAAGGAACTAAATCCAAAAACGATTTAATTTTGGTTACTAACTTTTGAGTAGTACCTTTTAATTTATCCTTAGTTCTATTGACACCTCGAAGGAACAGAAAAACTGTTGAAAAAATAATTAATAAGGTGATTGCGATTGGAGTTTTGACTAGAAAAGCAATTGGGAAATAATACCACCAGCCAAAATCAGAATGTTGACCCAGGAGGTAAGAGGTGTGCCCAAAGTGATTGTGGCGTGCCAAAAGATAAAAACCCTTGAAATAAGAAAAACCAGGGACCGGAACTTCATGGGAAAACCATTTGATAAATTTTCCGATTAGCTTTTCGGGATCAGTTTGTTTATACCAAAAGCGAGGGAAGCTATTTTGTTGTTCTAAGTATTCTTCATCCAACCAATGAGGCAGATTTTGATAATAATCAGAAACCAGAGGATCTTCAATTGTTGTTTTCAGTTCAAATCCGTAAAATGAAATGATTAGGAAATAAGTAATGATAAAAATGAGGGCGAAGGCTCCAAAGAATTTTTTGAAGCTAAAACGACTTGGGGGGTAGTAGATCAAAAATAAGGTGATCAAAATGGGAATTAGGATCACCGAAGAAAATTTGGTAAGGCTAGCACCGGCAAAGGCGAGGGCCACGTATACTAAATTCTTCCAATTCGATTTCTTTAAATAGTTCAACCAAAGATAGATTGTTAAAAAGATGAAAAAGGTAATGGGAATATCAGTGGTAACATAGCGGGAATGAGCTATGATATTAGGGTTAAAGGCGTATAGGATTAAGGCCAAAAAGGCAGTCTTGGTGTTAAAGTACTTTCTGGTAAATTTGAAAATTATAAAACCAAGTAGTAAACTAAATAACATCGTCGGTAATCTGCCCAAGCCAAGTATTAATCGGTTGGAAACTCTGTTGTTGTGAATTAGCTGTCTGGCGTATTCCCATTGATTATCATCATAGGCGTCAGTATCGAATTTATCGTCCAGATCAAGGAAAAGTAGGGGAATAGCAGCCAGGTATTTAGACAGCGGTGGATGTTCAGGGTTTAATTCGAAGTTTAGATCTTTAAGATAGGCATAGCCGGAGGATAAATGCACTCCTTCATCAATTGTTTGAGATTCATTGGTAGCTGAAGAAACCTCCAGCCAGAACATGGCTGATAGTATCAGTGCTACAAAGAGAAAAATAATTCTTTTAGATGATTTCATTTGGAAAAAAAATCTTAGCGAAAAAAAGCAGTAGAAATATTATTTATATAATATTATCAGGTGTTTTGGTAAATGTAAGCAACTGGATATATTTAGCTATTACATTACAGCCCAAGTCAGAACCAATTCCGCTTCATTATAACATCTACTTTGGCATCGATCTAATTGGAGTGTGGTATAATATGTATGCCATGCCCTTTTCCGGCCTGCTGATAATCGGGATTAACATTTGGTTGTTAAAGATTGTAAAGCCAAAGGATGTTTTGACCAAATATTTTTTGGCAGCCGGCCTAACCTTTGCTCAAGTTATTCTGTTGCTGGCCACCGTATATATAATTACCCAAACCGGATAAATGGACTTTTTAGAAGATTTCGGGATTATTAAAATATTCTTGATGACGGCTTTGTCATTTGTCTTGGCTATATCCTGGACACCCTTGCTGTCTCATTTTTTGTATAAATATAAAATGGGAAAGACCATTCGCGATATTAAAAGCGCCCCTATTTTTTCCAAACTTCACCGGAAGAAATCAGGAACTCCGACTATGGGTGGTATGTTGATTTGGGTAACTACTTTATTGTTGGCCGCCTTATTTTGGATATTAGCCCGGGCTACCGACGTTGAGCTGTTTGATAAGCTAAACTTTTTGACCCGACCCCAGACTTTATTGCCTTTGGGTGCCTTGGTGGTATCAGCCATTATTGGGTTGGTAGACGATTACTTCAACACACGCAAGATAGGGGATAACGGCGGAGGGATGAAGATGAAGATCAGAATTATGCTTTATACCGCTATTGCCATAGGGGGTGCTTATTGGTTTTTCTATAAGCTAGACTGGGATTTGATCCATGTGCCTTTTGTCGGTAACTTCGAGATTGGATTCTGGTACATTCCAATCTTCATATTTATTATTGTAGCCACCTCTTTTTCGGTTAATGAATCAGATGGTCTTGATGGTTTAGCCGGTGGGGTTTTACTAATCTGTTTTGGTGCATTTGGTATCATAGCTTTTGCCCAGGGTAAAACCGATTTGGCAACTTTCTGTGGAGTTATCTCCGGGGCCTTGTTGGCTTTTTTATGGTTCAATATACCCCCAGCTCGTTTTTTTATGGGCGACACTGGTTCTATGGGTTTGGGGGTTACTTTGGGCATTGTGGCTATGCTGACCAACTATGCCTTATTATTGCCCATTATCGGTTTAGTCTTGGTTCTGGAATCTTCATCGGTCATCATTCAATCTGCCTCTAAAAAATTTCGGAAAAAGAAGGTGTTTCTCTCTACCCCGATTCATCATCATTACGAAGCTATTGGTTGGCCCGAGAGTAAGATTGTGATGCGTTTCTGGGTGATTACCGGAGTGATGGCCATGATTGGATTGGTAATCGTATTTATGGAGCGCGGATTCACTTTTTAGAATTTAGCTAAAAAAATAAGGGCTCGTACTTACGAACCCTTTTTTGATTGAACCGTCTTTACTAAATAAATAAGCCAAATCTTCTCAAATTAAAAAGGGCACATGTTTCGTGCCCTTAGGGTAGAGAACTACTTGCGGCGGCTGCGAACGATCAAGACCACCAGACCGACTAGACAAACTACGGCGATGATCCAGATACCGGTTCGGTTGCTACCGGTCTCCTCAGCCTCCTGTAGCCTGACATACTGCGGGTACTCGCTGGCCACAGTTCCCGACTGCTTCCTGAAGCCGACACTTTGATGGATCCAGCCGGTCTTCTTGGGATCAAAGCGGACCTTGAACCATTGACCCTGTTTTTCCACAATGGTCAGTTCGTCGGCCTTCTTGACCTTGGCGTAGTGCTGGACAGCCTTGTCTCCCCAGACCCGGCCAATCTCGGTTGCCTCTCGTGAATTCCGATCGCGAATAATGGCTCGATAGGCGGTCACATGAAAGACGTGTTTGGGAACCTGCTCGCTGAACAGCTGGTAGGGATTGTCGTCAGTGTCGTAGAGAACCTTGAGGTTGTCATCGGCCAGAGGCAGCGTGGTCGGTTGAGCCAAGTCTCCCCTGATCTCGGTACCACCGGTAAAGGCAGCCGAAGTGGTGGTAAAGTGACATCCCAGACACTCAACGACTTTATGCATCTGCGAGTTATCTTCGCTGATGACACAGCGCTGGTTCGGCTCCAGGTTGATGGACACAACGGCCAGACAGAGCACGGCCGCTACCAAGAAGCTAAGCTTCCTCATCCTGCACCCCCTTCCTAGGGTTTGCCCGACAGTGATATCAGCTGAAAAGAACCAAGAATTAGTATATCTTAGCTTAATCAGCTGAGATTTGTCAACCCCGAAGGAAATTTATCAGTCCGCAGAGGAGAAAGGTTATTTAATGAGAAATTTCCCTTCGGGGTCAATAGGTAGAAAAAGACCGAAATTTCTGTTATAATTCTATTTACTATGTTATTTATTGAACTGAAAAACAAAAAGGTAGTTTTGATGGGATTAGGCGTACTGGGCGGCGGCTTGGGTACTGCTAAATATCTGGCTCAATCAGGAGCCAGGCTTTTAATTACAGACCTGAAATCAGCCAAAGAACTGAAAGATTCTTTGAAAGAATTGAAAAAATATAGAAACATTCGATACGTATTGGGCCAACATCGCCAGCAGGATTTTCGGGGTAAGGATTTAATCGTTAAAAACCCCGGCGTTCCCAATAATTCAGCTTATCTTAAAATAGCCAGGAAACATAATATTCCAATTGAGACGGACACCAGCCTTTTCTTTTTGATCAATCAAGGTCCGGTAATCGGTATTACTGGCTCCAAAGGAAAATCAACTACTGCCACCCTGGTTTACCAAATATTTAAAGAAGCCAAACGACAACCAGTCCTGGCTGGCAATATCCGGGTATCGGCCTTATCTCAACTTAAAAAGATTAAGAAGAGAACACCGGTAATCCTAGAATTATCCAGTTGGCAATTGAACAGTATCAAGAAACATAAAAGCAGCCCTTTCGTTTCTGTCATAACCAATATTTTTCCGGAACATCTGAATCGCTATTCCGGTATTAAGGCGTATGTTGCTGATAAAAAATTAATTTTTCAAAATCAAACGGAGTCAGATTTTGTTGTTTTAAATAAAGATAATAAAATTACCAGACAACTAGGCCAAGAAGTTGTTTCCCAACGCTATTGGTTTTCCCGGAAATATTTTAGTGACGAGAACGGCTGCTATATTAAATCGGATTTTATCTTTTTCAGGCAAAATGGCAGAGAGCAAAAGGTAATCAGAGTGGCTGACATTAAAGTAAGGGGGACTCACAATCTAGAAAATATTCTAGCCGCGGTTTGTATCGCCAAGATTTACGGCCTGGGTACTAAAAGTGTTCACCGGGCAGTTACTCAGTTTAAGGGATTAGAAGATCGTTTACAATTGGTAAAAAATTATCATGGCGTCAAATATTATAACGATACCACGGCTACTCATCCGGAAGCAGTGATAGCAGCCCTTGATTCTTTTGAATCCAAAGTGATTTTAATTGCCGGTGGCGCTGACAAAAAATTGAATTTTGCTGCTTTGGCCAAAAAGATAAAGCAAAGAGCCCGTTTTTTAATTCTACTCAAAGGGAATGCAAGCAACAAATTACTAAACGAGTTAAATAAGGTAAAATTCAACAACTTGGTAATAGTCGACACTATGCCCAGGGCGGTAAAGGTGGCTCAGTTTGTGGCGATAGCAAATGATATTGTCTTACTTTCTCCGGGAGCTGCTTCTTTTAACCTATTTATCAACGAATTTGATAGGGGGGGCCAGTTTAAACAATGCGTCAAAGGCCTAAAGTAAAAAAGCGAAGAACCGTATCCGGTCATAAACCAGATTATTTTTTGATGGGTACTGTCTTGATAATTGTCTTATTTGGTCTGATCATGCTTTCTTCAGCCAGTTCGGTTGTGGCTTTTCAAAAATTCGGCGATCCGAATTACTACGTTAAGCACCAATTTGTCCTCGGTATCTTGGTGGGAGTGTTGGGTTTTCTAATTATATCCAAGATTGACTATCATCACTGGAAGAGATTAGCGGTGCCGCTATTGGTTTTTACTTTCATCCTTTTGTTTTTAGTTTTTATGCCTGGTGTTGGTTTCGGTTACGGTGGAGCCAAGCGTTGGATTGCCTTGGGCGGTTACACTTTTCAGCCTTCGGAACTGGCTAAATTGACTTTCATAATCTATTTAGCCGCTTGGTTAGAAAAGCGAGGCGAGGTGATAAAGGATCTAAAGCATGGACTCTTGCCCTTTGTTATCCTCTTAGGTAGCGTAGCTTCATTGATTATTTTTCAGCCAGACATGGGCACCATGCTTTCTTTGGTTGTTTCCTCGGTGGCTGTGTTTTTTGTAGCCGGTGCCCCATTCGCCCACTTAGCTCTGATTGGGGCCGGAGGAGCTTCTTTAATGTTTTTATTAATCAAGTTAGCTCCTTATCGGGCGGCTCGTCTGACTATTTTCCTAAATCCCGAAATTGATCCTCAGGGCATCGGTTATCATATCAATCAAGCTCTTTTGGCTATTGGTTCTGGGGGGATTTTTGGTTTGGGCCTGGGACATTCCCGTCAAAAGTTTAATTATTTACCCGAGGTAGCTGGAGACTCTATCTTCGCGGTTATTGCCGAAGAATTAGGATTCATGTTTTCCGTATTACTGATTGTCCTTTTTCTCATTCTAATGCTTCGCGGTTTTCGGATTGCCAGAGCGGCACCAGATAAATTTGGAAAGTTTCTGGCAGTTGGTATTACCTCCTGGTTTGTTTTTCAGGCATTAATAAATATCGGTACCATGACTTCAATCCTGCCCTTGACCGGCATACCCCTGCCTTTTATTAGCTATGGCAGTTCCGCTTTAATGATATCCTTGGTGGCTTTTGGTATCCTGATAAATATCTCCAGGTACACTAAATTGCGCAACGATTAGCCTTTACTTTTGGACCCAGATTCTATATATTTAAAGCTATGAAAGTCTGTTTAGCAGGTGGAGGAACCGGCGGTTCAGTTACTCCTCTTATTGCCCTAGCTCAGGAAATTGAAAAGAGAGGCAAAAAAACTGAGTTTTTATTTATTGGTGGAAAAGAGGGTCCAGAGGAGCCGATTGCCAAACAATACAAAATACCTTTCAAGAAAATTGACGCCGGTAAATTGCGTCGATATTTTTCATTAAAAAATTTTTCCGACATCATCAAGACCACTCAAGGGCATTTTCAGGCCAGGAATATTCTTAAAGAGTTTAAGCCCCAAATTATTTTGACAGCTGGCAGCTATGTAGCGGTTCCAGTTGTTATAGCTGGGAAGGAACTGGGCATCAATTCTTTTATTCATCAACAAGATTACCAGAAAGGATTAGCCAACCGCTTGATGTCTCCCTTTGCCTCCAAGACAACAGTTGTTTTTAGAAAGTCAATAAGAGATTTTCCTCAGAATAAGACTCATTTAACTGGTAATCCGGTGCGCCAAGAAATTTTTTCAGGAAATAAAGAAAAAGCGATCGACATTTTTAAACTGGATAAAAAATTGCCCACCTTGCTTTTCGTCGGGGGGGGGACCGGAGCCTTGGGCTTAAATAAATTGATCGCGGGAGCCGCCGATAAGCTGACCCAAGTCTGTCAAATAATTCATATTTGTGGATCAGGAAAGAAAACAGCGATAAAGGACAGTCGCTATCATGTTTACGATTTTTTGAAGGATGATCTTAAAGAGGCTTATGCTGCAGCCGATTTGGTTGTCAGCCGAGCTGGCATGGGCGTTTTAAGTGAATTGTCTGCACTGGGAAAACCCAGCATTCTTCTCCCGTACCCAAAGAGCCATCAGGTAGACAATGCCAAGATGTTTGAAGATGCTTCACTGGTTTTTGATCAGCAGAAGATGACCTCCCAAAAACTTTTTATAGTAATCAAAGAATTGATTACCAACAGAGACAAGCTGAATTTTCTGTCGGGTGCTATAAAAGAGGTATTACCTAAAAACGCGGCCAGAAAAATAGTTGATTTGGTTTTTGAGGAATTGTCATGAATTTAGACTCTATTAAAAAAATCCATATGGTGGGAATCGGAGGAATCGGTGTTTCCGGCCTGGCCAGAATGATGTTGGTAATGGGCAAAGAGGTGTCTGGGTCAGATGTTGTAGATTCGCCAATAGTTTCTGATTTAAATGAAAAGGGAGCCCAGATTTTTTTAGAGCATGATATCAATAATGTGAGTAAAGATATTGATTTACTGGTTTATTCATCGGCTGTGCCCCCGGATAATCCGGAAATCGGCGCCGCCCAAAAATATGGCAAAAAACAGCTATCATATCACCAGTTTTTAGGCCAGTTAATGGTTGATAAATACGGGATAGCTATTTCCGGTACCAACGGTAAAAGTACAGTGACTGCTATGATTGGATTAATATTGTTAAAGGCCGGACTGGACCCAACGGTAACCGTGGGCACCAATATCGCTGAGTTTGATGGAAATTCTCGTTGGGGTCAATCGAAGTATTTCGTGGCCGAGGCCTGTGAGTACCAGGCGCATATGCTAGAGCTAAATCCGGCCGCAATAGTCCTGACGAATATCAGTAAAGATCACCTGGATTTTTATAAAGGGCTGGATGATATTGTGGCTCACTTCCAAAAGTTTGTTGACAAGCTAAAGCCAGATGGAAAACTGATAATAAATAATGACGATAATAATCTGAACAAGCTGGCAACTTCTTCTGAGTTAATAACTTATGGTATTGATAATGATTCTGATCTTTTGGCTAAAGACATTACGATTGGTTCAGAAGAGCAGATGTTTAATTTAATTTGGAAAGGTGAAGACCTGGGTCAATTTAAGTTAGCAATACCTTCCCGGTTTAATATTTACAATTCCCTGGCCTCAGCTGCTACGTGTTTAAATCTAGGAGTTGATCCTGGTGTAATTAAGGAATTCTTAGGAAGCTTTACCGGATTGTGGCGGCGTTTCCAACTGATCGGTGCCATCAACGGGGTTAAGGTCATTTCTGATTATGCCCATCATCCCGATGCTATTAAGGGAATAATCCAGGGCATAAAAGATTTTTATCCTCAAAAAAGGTTGGTTGTAGTCTTTCAACCCCACCAGCATGCTCGAACAAAAACCTTGTTCAACGAATTTGTGGATTCTTTTACCGGTGCCGACCTCCTAATCCTAAGTGAGATTTATCATGTAGTCGGCAGAGAGCAGCCACAATACCAGGATGTTAGTTCCAAAGATCTTTATGATAAAGTTAAAAATAAGATGACTAACGTATTTTACGCCAAGGATTTGCAGGAAGCAAAAAATTTGGTAGAAGAAAATCTTGGCTCCGACGACCTACTTCTCATTTTGGGAGCTGGTGACATCTACAAGGTGGGACAAGAGCTGATAAAAAAATAAACATGGATTTACCAGAAATTTTAAAAAATGAATTAAAAGGAATTAAGGCAAAAGTACCTTTAGCCCGTTACACCACATTTAGGATTGGCGGACCGGCTTCCTTTTTTTATTCGGCCAAGTCGAACGACCTACTTGTTAAAAGTATTAAACTAGCCATTCAGGAAAAGGTGCCTTACTTCCTCTTAAGTGGCGGCTCCAACGTTTTAGTGTCTGATACAGGATTTGATGGTTTGGTAATCAAGGCGGACAACCAAAATTTTCAATTTACTGATAACACCTTGGAAGCTGATTCCGGGGTGATCTTGAATAAACTAGTGGCCGAAGGTACCAAGAGAGGATTATCAGGGCTGGAATGGGCAGCTGGTATTCCCGGAACAGTAGGAGGGGCTATTCGGGGCAATGCCGGAGCCAAGGACGGAGAGATGAAGGACATTGTAGACTGGGTGGAAGTGGTAAAAGAAGATGGTGACACTATTAATATGAGCTCCAAAGACTGTCAGTTTAAATACCGTGATAGTTTGTTTAAAAACAAGGATTTAATCATAATTTCGGCCAAATTAAACTTAGAGCAAGATGATCAACAACAGATTCAGCAAAGAGTTGCCTCAAACTTAAAAAACCGTTTAGATACTCAACCGTTTCAGGAACATTCAGCTGGTTGTATTTTTAAGAATCCGGAAGGCGCCAGCGCCGGGCAGTTGATCGATCAAGCTGGTTTAAAAGGAAAGAAAATAGGAGGAGCTGAAGTTTCAGACAAACATGCGAATTTCATTGTTAACACCGGCAAAGCTACGGCTGAACAGGTGGTGATGCTTATTGGCCTGATCAAGCAAAAAATTCGTAATCAACACAATATACAACTTCAAGAAGAGATAGAATACATCGGATTTGATAATTGATAATAATAGCATTGTCTGATAGACTGACTAAACTATGGCATTTTTAGGTAAAATTTTTGGCGATACCAACAAGAAAGAGTTAGACAAACTCCAGTCTTTAATTGATAAAATTAACGGGCAAGAAAAACACTTTGCTGGTTTTTCTGATGATCGTTTACGCCAGCAAACTAAAGAGTTCCAGAAACGATTAAAGGATAATCCTAAAGATGTTGATATTATTTTGCCTGAGGCCTTTGCCATGGTGCGTGAAGCGGCCAAAAGGACTTTGAAACAGAGGCATTATGATGTCCAGCTATTGGGAGGAATTGTTTTGCATCAAGGCAAAATAGCTGAAATGAGAACCGGAGAAGGAAAAACCTTAGCCGCTACTTTGCCAGTATATTTAAACGCCTTGACCGGAAAAGGAGTTCACGTGGTCACAGTCAATGATTATTTGGCCAGGCGTGATGCTGTTTGGATGGGGCAGATCTACCATCTTTTGGGTTTATCTGTATCTTGCATACAGCACGAGTCCGCTTTTTTGTATGACCCCAAGGCCACAAAGTCCGAAGTTAATGAATTAGCTTTAGTGGATATTGACCTAGACAGTTTACGACCAATTACCCGACCGGAAGCATATAAAGTGGATATTACCTACGGTACCAACAACGAATTTGGTTTTGATTACTTGCGTGACAATATGGCCCCGTCGCTGGAGCGTCAAGCACAGCGGCTCTTGGCTTATGCTATTGTCGACGAAGTTGATAGTATTTTGATAGATGAAGCCCGCACACCTTTAATAATCTCTTCACCCACTGCGGAACCAACTGATAAATATTACAAGTTTGCCCAACTGGTCAGACAATTGCAGGAGAACCAACACTTTAATATTGATGAAAAGATGCGGGCAGCTACTTTTTCAGACGGCGGTCAAGATGCCATAGCCAAAATCCTTAATTACGACCCCTGGCAGGAAAACCGCTGGGAAGATATTCATCACCTAGAACAAGCATTGCGAGCCGAAACCCTGTTTAAACGCGACAAAGATTATGTGGCCAAGGACGGTGAGATTATTATCATCGATGAATTCACGGGACGTTTAATGTTTGGGAGGCGCTATTCAGAAGGTTTACACCAAGCCATAGAAGCTAAGGAAAACGTTGATATCAAGCAGGAAAGTATTACTATGGCCACCATTACCTTCCAGAATTATTTTCGGATGTATCAGAAATTGGGGGGTATGACCGGTACAGCAGCCACTGAAGCAGAAGAATTTTCCAAAATCTATGATCTGGATGTGGTAATTATACCCACTAACGAACCGATGGTCAGGAAGGATAAGCCGGATAAAATATACAAAACCGAAGAGGCCAAATACCAAGCAGTAATTGAAGATATAAGATCAAAACACGAAATAGGACAACCGATCTTAGTCGGCACTATTTCTATAGACAAAAATGAATACCTTGGTTCACTCTTGACCAAGGCAGGAATTCCTCACCAGATTCTCAACGCTAAGCAACATGAAAAGGAAGCCAGTATCATCGCTCAGGCCGGAAAGTTGGGAGCAGTTACCGTGGCCACCAATATGGCGGGTAGGGGAGTCGATATCATACTTGGTGGTAATCCACCGGACTATGAAGAAGCTGACCAGGTAAAGAAAAAAGGTGGACTGGCTATTATTGGTACGGAACGGCATGAAGCCAGACGAATAGATAACCAACTGCGTGGACGTTCCGGTCGTCAGGGAGATGCCGGTGTTTCTCAATTCTATGCATCTTTGGAAGATGACCTGATGCGAATCTTTGGTTCTGATAGAATCAAGGGGATTATGAACCGACTGGGTGTGCCTGATGATATGCCTATTGAACACAGCATGATCTCTAGGTCAATCGAAACAGCTCAGAAGAAAGTCGAAGGCCATAACTTTGATATTCGTAAACACTTAGTGGAATACGACGACGTTATTAACAAGCATCGTGAAGTCATCTACGGACGTCGCCAGAAGATACTGACCATGGACGACAAGAGTGATCGGCTAAAAAAAGAGATTCTGGACACAGTGAACAAGGAAATTGAACAAGTAGTTTCTTTTCACACAGCCGTGGACGATGAAAAGTCCTGGAATCTCGATGAAATTTATGAAGTGGTAGATACGGTCTTTCCCATTGATATTAAAGAAAGAATAAAACTGGAAGATATTCGTGAAAAAGCCGGCGACAAGATGCAAGACGCCAGAAGCCGCACTGAAATTATTCAGTATCTAGAACAGCTGGCCAAAATACGTTATGACCAACTTGAAGAGAGAATAATAAATAATGCACCGGCACAGTTTGACAAAGGAGACAGCCGAATAATGCGCGGCATTGAAAGAAGCATGCTGTTACGTTCCATTGACACTCTTTGGGTAGAGCATATTGACATGATGGACCATTTGAGAACAGGAATCGGACTTAGAGGCTATGGACAAGCAGATCCTTTAGTAGAGTATAAAAAAGAAGCTTACTCACTATTCACCGCTCTATTAAACAATATAAATAAACAAGTAGCTTATACAATTTACAAAGTAGGCATTGCTCAAGAGACTCAGAATGATCAGCAAAAGAAAATGGTTTATCAGGCTCCGGCCAAAAACATGACTAATACCACCAAACCAGCCGCTTTTGTGGCTCAGGATGATACTGCTTCAGCCAAGGACGAAGCTAGGCCAGACAGCATCAAGGAAAAGGCCAAAGACGCCGCCGGGAAGAAGGTAGGTCGTAATGATCCCTGCCCCTGTGGTTCCGGGAAGAAATATAAGAAGTGTTGTGGTAAGTAGCTCTTGACTTATTCTAAAAAATGTGCTAATATTATAGTGTTGTTCCTTAAATAGGAAACAAAAACAAAAACAAAAGGACAGGCTAGGAGTCCTCATCTAATTTGGGACACCTTGAGCCTGAGTACAATAATTTGGACTTAAAGTGTCTCAAATTAGTGGACTCCTAGCCTTCACCCCTTGTTTCCAATTTAGGAATAAAACAAAAATGAAAAAAACTGCAAAAAGTTTTTATTTTTTTATGGTAATCCTTTTGGGGATTATTTTTTTATACCCAGAGGGACTTTTGGCTTACTACCAGAGGGAGACGGAAGTTAAGGTTTATACCACGGGTAACTTAAGCCTCTACGACAGCTTCAAGCCTTTTTCCTCGGAGTTTCTAGGGGGCGCTGACATTGCCTTGGGTGATTTGGGAGGTGATGGAATTGACGAAGTTGTTTTGGGCACTGGCCCTGGGGATTCTCCTTACGTCAAAGTACTAAGAGCTGATGGAACCGAAATCAATACCTTCTTGGCTTACGGTTCCTTTTTTGATAGGGGAATAACTGTAACCACTTGTGATCTTGATAATGATAATCAGGAAGAAATTATTACCGGTACCCGCTACGGTGGTGGACCACAAGTCCGGGTTTTTGATGGATATGGTAATTTAAAATTCACTCCAGGCTTTTATGCTTACGATATGAAATTCCGCGGCGGCGTCAATGTAGCTTGTGGAGACCTGGATGGAGACGGTTATCGGGAGATAATCACTGCACCGGGACCTTCCGGCGGTCCTCACATCCGGGTGTTTAACCGTTACGGTGAATATCTGGGAGTTGACTTCTATCCGTTTGAAGATTCTTTCCGGGGAGGGATATCAATAGCTGTTGCTAATTTTGACGGCGGACCAGAGGAAGAATTAATTGCCGGCAGACAGAGTTATGGACGTTCTCAAATAATTACATTTAAAACTTCGCCTGAAACCTACGTCATCGGTGACTTCGTAGCTTTCACTGACGACTTTTTGGGGGGAGTAAATCTGGCTGGTGGTGATATTGACCATGACGGCTATGACGAAGTAATTGCCACTGCCAATGCAGGAGGTGGTCCTCATGTCAGATCATTTGAGGGATACGGAGAGTTTACTGGAAAACAGTTTTTTGCCTACGAAGGAGATTTCCGAGGGGGCACTAATGTAGCTATGGGTGATA
Source organism: Patescibacteria group bacterium (assembly GCA_043817315.1). Taxonomy (GTDB): domain Bacteria; phylum Patescibacteriota; class Patescibacteriia; order JBDRGY01; family JBDRGY01; genus JBDRGY01. The sequence continues at coordinate 210,742 of JBDRGY010000001.1, forward strand.
TGGATGGAGGAGGTCTAAAAGAAATTTTTGTGGCTCCGAATTCTAAAGTTCTTGAAGGCCGAACCGATTTATATAAATACATCGAAATTGATATTTCGGAACAGAAGCTGCAATATTTTGAAAACGGATTCAAGATAGGGGAGTATCCGGTTTCTACAGGCAAGGTTGGAATGCCCACCCCCTACGGTGAATTTAAAGTGATGAGCAGAAGTTTGGATGCTTACTCATCTAAGTATGCCTTGTGGATGCCTTGGTGGCAGCAGTTTACTTCTGCCGGTCATGGTATTCACGGTTTACCTTATTGGAAACTAAGCGGCGGCGGAGTATACAAAGAAGGAGAGAACCATTTAGGATTGCGAGTTTCCCACGGCTGTGTCCGCTTGCCTTGGGAGGGAGCAGAGAAATTATATAATTGGTCCTCAACGGGAACCGTAATCATCATCCACGAATAACCATCTGTAGATAAAAAAGACCCGACTATATAGGTTATGTCGGGTTCTTTGTTTTGTGATAGGTGCCTTATTGCTTCAGCATCATTCTGGGGCCGCCACCACCGGAAGCACGGTAGCGTCTTCCCCGATGGAAACGATTGGGGTCGCGGGCCCGCTTGATGGCGTCATCAATTGCAGCCATAACCTTGGGTAAGTCTCTGGCCCCGCGGACAATTCTGGCGAAGTTAGCGCGACGTTGTCGAGCTTCTTCTGGAGTTGGCTTACGACGAACGGGACTGGATGAACCTTCCTTGTCAGGCATCAGACCTCCTCTTCTTTCTTACTTGACTAAGGTATCGTTGCCAGCTCTCTGGAGGTGGCGGAGGTTTCTGCCCGATAGCTGCCCAAGCCTCTGTTTCGAATCTTTCTCTTCTCCTTCGTCTCTCGATGGCACGACCATGGGAATGTGAGCAGGGGTCGATACTGGTCGATCTCTCGATGCTTCTGGCCATGTTAGCCATCTTGGTCATGTCTTCGGCTTTTCTTACTGGATTGATCAGAGGTTCGCCCGGCTGGCGTTTCCTGCGACAGGCACGTCGAAATTGTAGTAATGCCCTTCTGTCATCCGCCGTCCCATCTACTGCTTTCTTTTTGGCCATAGAGCCTCCTTGCTAGAGCATAGAAGGATCGAAACCCATTCCCGGTCTACCCATCAAACAACCAACCATAAAACGCATGTTCATCATCTGAGTGATCAGTCTTTGACTGCGTTCAATCTCTTGCCTGAGCAGTCGGCAGCTTTCCACTGCCTGTTCGATCTCAGACTTGGTGGGATAGCGGTAAGGCTTAGCTTGTTTCTTTCTTCTCTTAGCCATGACCTTACCTCCTAGGTCTAGACATCGCATCTGCAGTCTAGGGTTTTGGCTGTTACTGTCTCGGCGTGACGTACTGCTTTTTCGACCCACTCCAACGTCTTCAGATCCTTCTCGATCTGTCTGCGGGTGGGAAGGACGTAGGGTGGACGGTTCTTAATCGCTCTAATTATCCGTTCCCTTCTACTTGGCTTTCGGCGTTCCAAGACCCTTTCCCACATGAGTCTTATCTTCATGACAAACCCCCTGGGTTTTGCACCTTATCTTGTGAAAGATCTTCTTGTCCTCCGCTCCTAACTTAGCAAAAAAATGTGTTTATTGTCAAATAAAAAACCTGTCAAGCTGAGCTCGACAGGTTCAAAGAGCTTAGACACCGGGAATGTGGAGGCCGTCTGAAGTGGAGAGGCGGCCAGTGAACCAGTTGGCACTACGTTCCAGGTGTAGGTGGATGGCTCGACCGTCGGCCTGGACTGTGATCTTGGCCTGTCCACTCTTGGCCTCGATCAGTTGTTGCAGAGCTGGACCTAGATCAGACAAACCGCAGGTGAATTCACCGCCATCCAGGTTGACTACCACTTCGCCGCTTTTCTGCTGGCGGGCCAGAGCATTACGCAGTAGCTGCATTGACTGGACCAGCTGAAAGCTGACTTCGGGGTAGTCGACAGTGACTTGCTCTCTTACTGCCCGCATGACTATGTCCAGGGCGTTGAACAGCGGCGCGCTGACTACAGATCCCTGAGTCGGTGAGATACAACTGACAGTAGAGAGGAATCGGCCGAGAGCAGCATGGGAACCGTCAGTTCCGTTGTGCTTGCCTTCTTCGTACAGCTCTATAGCCCTCCGCAGATGTATTGCTGCTTCTTCTGGATCGAACAGAACGACTTGGCTCATGTCAGCTCCTTAAAAGGATTGTGTTTGAAGAGTTCCGAGGGATCGTAATCCGGCTCGAAGAAGTAGGCCCTGATGACGATAGCCACGAAGATAATGGCTACCAATTGGATAAAGGCCAATGACATCGGCCAGAGCGCTCCAGGGTGTATGGCGTACTGATCATGAATCCAGTGAGCCGAGACGATAGCGGCCCAGAAGAAGACCAACACTACGGGAACACAGAGCAGATTCCTAACTCTTTCAGACATGAACAATACCTCCCCTCGACTCTTCAATAGCTACCGACATCCCTTGACGGCTGTAATCTATGACCGTCTGTTTCGGAGTTAGGCCGGAGCCAAGGCAAGTCAGGGGTAGCTGATAGTCTGGATGCTCATCACAGATGAATTGCCAGCGGCCGCCCAAACTTACCAATTGATAATCGTTACTGGTTCGGAGCTCTACCATTTGACTACAGTGAGGGCACTTTCCGTAGGCCGGAGCAGGCATGAAGTAGTAGTGAAGAGTGTAGAATAGCAGACAGCCAAGCATTGAGACCAGGGTGGTGGCTTCAAGCAACGGGGGGATCAAGATCATGGTCAGGATACAAAAGACGAAAAAAGCAGAGATAAGACTTGTTGCCCTTTCTGGTGACATCTCTACCTCCTTATTTGCCGGGTGAAATGAACGTTATATTAATTTATTTTAAAAAGGAATAATTGTCAAATTTAATATTTTAGGGTATCATAATTATTGCAATCATATATATATGGCAATACGTAAAAAAATTTGGTTAATTTTTTCAGGAATCATCATTCTGGCGGTTTTGGCCGGAATTGTTGACTTTCCTTCAGGACCAGATATAAGAATCGGTAATTATTTTAAAGAACTAAAAGTCCATCTAGGTTTAGATTTACAAGGTGGGGCTCATCTTCTATATACCGCCGATACTTCAGGCGTTGAGACTACTGAGGCGGGATCGGCTTTAGATGGCGTTCGTGACGTTATTGAAAGAAGAGTCAATGCCATTGGTGTTTCCGAGCCGATAGTCCAGACTTCCAAAGTAGGGGAGGAGTGGCGACTTATTGTTCAGTTGCCGGGAGTCAGCGATATTAACCAAGCCATTAATACAATTGGCGAAACTCCATTCTTGGAATTTCGTGAAGAAGCTGCTCCGGAAGAATTAACAGAAGATCAGATAACAGAAGCTAAAGCTTACAATTTGCTGGCCAAAGGAAGGGCTGATGAAGTTTTAACTCAAACTTTAGTCGAAGGATCCGATTTTTCCCAGCTAGCTATAGATAATAGTGAAGGTCCCTCTGGTCCACAAGGCGGTGAGCTGGGATTTTTTAGCCGAGGACAAATGGTTCTCGAGTTCGAGGATGCAGTTTTCAACGCGGAGCTTGGCAAGGTTATTCCCGAAGTTGTTCAGACAGAATTTGGTTATCACATTATTAAAGTGAATGAAGAACAGACCGGCGAAGATGGCCTAGTGCAGCGCAGTGCCCAACATATTTTAATAAACACCCAACCGGAAGATGTAGTACCTTCTCAAGGTTTTACCCCAACAGAATTATCTGGTAAACAGTTAAAAACCGCTCGAGTACAGTTTGATCCCAATACCAATGAACCGGAAGTGTCATTAGAATTTGATGATGAAGGAAGAGAGCTATTCGGTTTGATAACCGAAAGAAACGTCGGTAAATTAGTGGCCATATACTTGGATGGTGCTCCTATTAGTATTCCCCGGGTCAATGAAGCGATAAAAGAGGGGAAAGCGGTGATTACCGGCAGCTTTACTTTAGACGAGGCTAAAACTTTAGCTCGTCGCTTGAACGCTGGTGCTTTACCGGTACCCATTACTTTAATTAATCAGCAAAATATAGGACCGACCTTGGGCCGGGAATCTATTGAACGCAGTTTTTTTGCCGGACTGATTGGTTTGATACTAGTAGCCCTGTTTATGATATTCTACTATCGTTTTCCCGGAGTTTTGGCCTGTTTTGCTTTGTTAATATATGCCTTAGTGGCCTTGGCCTTATTTAAATTAATTCCGGTTACTTTAACCTTGGCCGGCGTGGCCGGGTTCATCTTATCTATCGGTATGGCTGTTGATGCCAATGTATTGATTTTCGAAAGAATCAGGGAGGAGTTACGTACCGGCAAATCTTTAAAATCATCAGTTGAAGACGGATTCAAGAGGGCCTGGCTTTCAATTCGAGATTCAAACATGTCTAGTATTATCACCTGTATTATCCTGGCCTGGTTTGGCACCAGCCTGATAAAGGGTTTCGCCATTACTTTAGGCATTGGAATTTTGATTAGTATGTTTTCTGCCATTATTGTTACCAGGAATTTCTTAAGACTGTCAGCTGGAGATTGGCTGGAAAAAAGAATTGGCTGGATGGGTGTTAGAAAAGTATCAAAGGAAGAATAAATATGTTTCAAATAGTCCAAAAAAGAAAATATAACTATACTTTATCAATCATTTTGATAGCCTTAAGTCTTGGTGCCATATTCTTCTGGGGACTACCCCTGGGGATAGATTTTACCGGAGGCTCATTGTTGGAAGTTGAGTTTAATGAGAGCCGACCCAGCATCTCGGCAATCAACGATCAGTTGACTGATATGGATTTGGGTGATGTTAAGATTCAAGAGTTCGGAGCTAATGGTTATGTCTTCAGACTGAAACATATTGATAACGAAGCGCGACAGGGGGTACTGAATAAATTATCCGAATTGGGTCAAGTCGAGGAAAACAGCTTTGAAGCGATCGGTCCAACTATTGGTGTAGAGCTGAGGCAGAAGGCGATTACTTCTATTATTGTAGTTATTATAGCTATTATCTTGTATATAACCTGGGCTTTCCGAAAAGCAACTTTAGGTCCAATCAATTCCTGGTTCTACGGTTTAGGGGCCATCGTGGCTTTGATTCATGACATTGTCATCATCACTGGGCTTTATGCAGTTTTGGGTCACTACTTGAATGTTGAAGTAGATACTATGTTTGTGACTGCGTTACTGACGGTTTTGGGATTTTCAGTTCATGACACAATCGTCGTTTACGATCGCATTAGGGAAGGTTTGAAAAAAACCTATGGTGAAGAATTTGAACAGGTGGTTAACTCCAGCATCAACCGTACCATCACTCGCTCTCTAAATACTTCTTTGACCACCTTGTTTGTGTTAGTAGCCTTATTCCTGTTTGGCGGATTATCCATTAAGTATTTTGTCCTGGCATTAATTGCCGGTGTTATTATTGGTACCTATTCATCAATCTTTGTAGCTAGCCCACTTTTAGTAAGCTGGCAGCGTATTCGGAGAAAATAGCTAAAAAACTACTGAGAAGGTTCCAGGTAGTTTTTTTATAGGCTCTTGACCTTGACACATTGCAGAAGATATGCTATACTAAAACTAGGTAAAATTAAATAATAAGAAATGGATCAATCTAACTCAATACTGGACAAAGTGATGGACTCACATAAAACCCAGGAAAAGGAGCATTTTTATCCTTTAGAACTGGTTGCTACCTTGCTTAAATATCTTTCTAACAAGGAGGAAGATATTCTGCGTCGTCGATTTGGATTAAATATGCCCCAAAAAGAAACTCTTGAGGAGATCGGTCACTCCTACAACGTAACCAGAGAAAGAATCAGACAGATAGAAAACAATTCGGTGGCCAAGATAAAATCTCTAAAGAATTTTGATCAACTGATTGGTTCGGTTGACCATTTAATAAATTCTATTATCACAGATAACGGAGGTTTTGTAGAGGAGCAAATGCTACTGGAGAACTTAGTGGGCAATTCTGATGAGAAAGAAATGGATAGTCGAGCTGTTCAATTTTTTCTTCAAGTACTATTAAAAGGCAAGTATCATTATTCCAGCAATAGCAGGATCAGACCGACTTGGGGATTGAAACATTCTTCCAAGGACTCATTAGAAAAAGCAATTGAAGAGTTCTATAAAATTATCGAGAAGGAGGGGGCTCCTATGAGTTCTGAAAAAATAGTAGCGGAGTTCAAAAAAACCGAGACCTATAAGAACAATCAAATGAGTATTAATGATAATGCCATTAAATCCTTTCTTCATGTCAGCAAAAAGATTGACAATAACCCTTACGGAGAGTTTGGTCTAGCAGAGTGGGGAAGTATTACACCCAAAAGGATTAACGATAAAATATATCTGGTACTTAAAAAAAATGATAAACCAATGCACTTTGTGGAGATTGCTGAGGAGATTAATCGAATCAAGTTTGACCGAAGAAAGGCTTATCCTCCGACCATTCATAATGAATTGATCATGAACAAACAATATGTTCTAGTAGGTCGGGGAATCTACGCCCTGAAAGAGTGGGGCTATAAACCTGGCGTAGTAGCTGATGTTTTGGCTGATATCTTAGAGAAATCAGATAAACCATTAAAGCGGAAAGAGTTGGTCGAAGAAGTGTTGAAAAAAAGAATTGTGAAAAAAAATACTATCCATCTAGCTTTAACCAATAGAAGCCGTTTTAAAAAGCTGCCAGACGGTGCCTATGCCTTGGCAGAAAAAAAATAAAGATAAAAACAAAAGATGGCTAACGATATCCTATCAACAATAGTTGATAATTTATTCTACCAAAACCCCCTGCTTTTAGCCTGGTGGGTTTTTATTCATTGGGGCTGGCTAGTCCTGCTGGTTTTATTGTTGGTCATTGTTTATTTTAGAAGGCTAAATGCCAGGCGTTACAATTACGTGATGGATACCAAATACGTTTTGCTGGCTATTGACGTGCCCAAGGACATTGAAGCAAACCTACGGGCTGTTGAGCAGTTGTTTGCCCATATTCACGGAACCGATTCTAATCCGAATTTTTTGGAAAAATGGTGGATTGGAGAAGTGCAGAGAAGTATCAGCTTGGAGATTATCAGCATTGATGGCTACATTCAATTTTTGATACGGACACCCGAAAATTTTCGTGATTTGGTAGAAGCAGCTGTTTATGCCCAATACCCAGAAGCCGAAATTACGGAAGTAGAGGATTACGTAAACAAAATTGAACTGGAGTTTCCTTCAGAAGAATTAAATATGTATGGTGCAGAGTGGAAACTATCCAACAAAGACTGTTTTCCCATTCTGACCTATCCATTTTTCGAACACAGTTTATCTCAAGAGTTGGCTGATCCCATGGCCTCTTTATTGGAAATTCTTTCCCGCTTGCAAAACGGGGAGCAGATTTGGATACAAATCGTTTTATCTCCCGAAAATACTAAAGATAAATGGCGAGAAGAAGGTAAACTAGTTATCAAAAAAATTCTGGGTGATAAGGTATCTGGCGGAGGTCAAGATTGGCTCTATTTTCCCAGACAGGTACTCCACGGTTTATCAGAATCTGTGACTGCCTCCTTAATACCGCCCAGCGAATTAGCAGCTAGCCAGGTCTTTACTAAAGAAGATGGGCAGAGAGTCCGGCTTTCTCCAAGAGAACGTACCATTGTAGAATCGGTAGAGAATAAAGTATCCAAAATCGCCTACCGGGTCAAAATGCGCATTCTCTACATTGCCCCCAAAGAAGTGTTTTCCAAGGGCAAGGGTGTCAATCCGATTAAAGGAGCCCTAAAACAGTTTGCCGCCAAAGACTTGAACAGCTTTAAAGAAGATAAACACAATAGAACCAAGATAGAATATTTTTTCAAACGTATTAGAGTGGTCTGGCGCCAGCGGCGTCTGCTTAATCGTTATAAAAAACGCTGGAATGACGCCCTGTCTCCCGGTTTTATTATGACCAGTGATGAACTTGCCAGTATCTATCATTTCCCGACCGAAACTGTTAAAGCACCGCTAGTCAAGAAGATTGAAAGTCGCAAGAGTGAACCACCCACTGGATTGCCCATAGAAACCATGCCGCTTTTAAAGAAAAAGGAAACAGTTGACGGAACCGGCCAGATAGCTGAGCCTGCTGGTGAAGAAAGTGTGCCCTCTAATTTACCAACCGAATAAGATGCCTGATTTAAACAAACCGCCAAAATCAAGTGAAATTACCTTCTTTGCCAAGACCAATTTCCGCAACCAGAAAAGGAAATTTGGCATAAAAACAGATGACCGACGTCGGCACACCTATTTGATCGGAAAAACCGGCATGGGCAAGACTACTGTCTTGGAAAATATGATTATTCAGGATATTCGTGCCGGTAAAGGAGTGGCCGTAGCTGATCCTCACGGTGATTTAGTGGACAAGCTGATAGATTATATTCCATCTTATCGGATGAATGACGTAATTTATTTTAATCCCGCGGACGTTGATCATCCAATTGCTTTTAATATTTTAGAAAATATTGATCCCAACTACCGACCATTGGTTGCCTCTGGTCTAGTCGGTGTGTTCAAGAAAATCTGGGCCGATTCCTGGGGTCCCCGGCTGGAATATATCTTAAACAACGCCATCCTGTCTCTTTTGGACTATCAGGGCAGCACCCTTTTGGGTATTACTAGGATCTTGGTTGATAAGAAGTATCGAGAGAAGGTGGTTAGAAAAGTCAAAGATCCGATTGTCAAAGCCTTCTGGCAGAATGAATACGCCCAATACAATGAAAGATTCCGGACTGAAGCCATCGCTCCTATTCAAAACAAGATCGGTCAGTTTCTTTCTAATTCCATTATTCGTAACGTTGTCGGTCAGCCCAAAAGTACAATTGAGATGCGGGATGTTATGGATAATCAGAAAATTCTTCTGATGAACTTAGCCAAAGGAAGAATTGGTGAAGAATCCTCAGCCCTTTTGGGTGCCATGATGATTACCAAGTTACAGTTGGCGGCCATGTCAAGGGTGGACATTCCAGAAGATGACAGGAAAGACTTTTACCTGTACGTTGATGAGTTTCAAAACTTTGCCACTGACAGTTTTGCCAATATCTTATCAGAGGCTAGAAAATACCGCCTTGATTTGACCATAGCTCACCAATATATTGAGCAACTAGAGGAAAAGGTGAGTGCGGCTGTTTTTGGTAACGTCGGCACCATTATTTGTTTTCGGGTGGGAGCGGCAGATGCTGAGTTTCTAGAAAGAGAGTTTACTCCCAATTTTGACGAAAATGATTTGGTCAATCTGGCAAAATTCGACATATATTTGAAACTGATGATTGATGGTGTTTCTTCAGACGCCTTTTCAGCCACCACCCTTCCTCCTTTGGCAGGTCCTACCGGCAATCGGGACAAAGTAATTGCCGTTACCCGAGAGCGTTATACCAAGACCCGAGAGAAGGTAGAAGAAAAAATCGTTCGCTGGTCAGGAGTGGAAGAAATTTACCGGGAAAGCGCCAAATCAGAAGGCGACACCCTAAAAGATGATAGAGCTCGCTACAAGAAAAAGGATCCCTCCAAGGAACTGAAAAAGGAATTATCCAAGGATATTCACACGGAGCAGAAATTGGAAAAGATTGTGGAAGCACCTAAGGAAGAAATATCACTGCAAGAAGCTTTAGGGCGTGAGCCCCAAACATTTTCCGGCAGTCCCCGTCCCAAGAATAAGAAGAAAAAACATCGAGATGATTTCCGTACAAGAGGACAAGAGAGATATCCTCAACGGAATGACCAACCCAGGAAAGAGCAGTTTAATTCTTCCAGAAATGAACAAAGACAGCCTCAACGAAATGAGCAATCTAAAATGCCAGAACAACAACCAAGAGACCAGAGAAAGCAAAGCCCTTCCCGACAGGATGGAAGACCAGATCAAGGTCACCAAAAACCGCAGCAACAGTTTAGCCAAGAAGAAAGACGGGTTCCGCAACGGCCAGCGCAGCCATCTACTAACATAAAACCAGGTCAAGTAGTAAGATTTTAAGATACAAGAAAGCACAGCCCGGCAACTGTTAGGCTGTTTTTAATTATCCCAATTTGTGTTAAAATAATATTGACTATGAAGTATATTTATCTGGACAACGCTTCAACTACCCCGACTGATCAAGAAGTTTTGGAGGCGATGCAACCGTATTTTTCTAAAGAATACGGAAATGTTTCTTCTATGCACCAGATGGGCCAAAAACCCCTTGAGGCTGTAGAAGAATCAAGGATGTCTATTGCCAAATTTTTCGGTTGTAATCAAAAAGAAATTATCTTTACATCTGGTGCTTCCGAATCTAACAACATGGCAATAAAAGGAGTTGCTGAGGCATTAAGAGGTCAAGGTAAACATCTTTTGATAAATCCGATTGATCACAGCTCTGTGGTGCACACTGCCCAGCATCTGGCCAATAGCGGCTTTAAAGTAACTTGGTTAAAGACAGATAAATACGGCATCATTGACGAGAAATTCTTAGTTGACTCAATCGGAGAGGATACAACCCTGGTTTCCATTGGCCATTCCAATAATGAGATAGGTACCTTGCAGCCCGTTGCTGATTTAGTTAAACTGGTAAAAAAAGAAAATCCTAAAATTCTTTTTCATACAGATGCTACTCAGTCAGTACAGTATTTTGATTTAAACGTAGATAAGCTGGGAGTTGATTTGCTTTCTTTGACAGGGCATAAGTTCTACGCTCCTAAGGGAATAGGTGCTCTCTACAGTAGGCAGGGAGTCCATTTGGAAAAAATTATAGATGGAGGACAGCAAGAATTTGGTAAAAGATCGGGGACTGAGAACGTTCCTTATATTATCGGAATGGCTAAAGCCATTGAGTTGGTGACCAAAAATCGGCAAGTGATATTTGAGCAAGTTAGTCAACTTAGCAACAAGCTGATCAAAAAGATTCCAGATTTGATACCCGATACCGAACTAACAGGTCATCCCATAGCCAGGCTACCTCATGTGGTGAACTATATTTTCAAAAAGATTGAAGGAGAGTCAATCATGTTGCTTCTAGATAAAAAAGGCATAGCTGTATCAACGGGATCAGCTTGCGCCTCTCACTCCTTAACACCTTCCCATGTATTAACCGGCATTGGTTACCCAGCTGATGAAGCTCATGGTTCAATTCGCTTTTCTTTAGGCAAGCATAACAAAGAGACCGAGATTGATTATCTCCTAGAAGTTTTGCCACCCATCATTCAGCAATTAAGAAAAATTTCACCCCTAAAATAATATGCTAAAACTATACAACACGCTAACTAGAACCAAAGAAGAATTTAAACCTATTGCCGCAAAACAAGTCGGTTTGTATGCTTGTGGTTTGACTGTCTATAATTATGCTCACATCGGAAACTTAAGAACCTATGTTTTTGAAGATATCCTTAGGCGAACTTTAGAATATCTGGATTACCAAGTAAATCACGTTATGAATATTACTGATGTGGGGCATCTTACTTCAGATGCTGATACCGGCGAGGATAAGATGCAAAAAGCTCTAACCAGAGAGGGTTTAGACTTGAATGAAGCCAGCTTGTTAAAATTATCCGAAAAATATACCAAAGCTTTTCAGCAAAATTTAAACGACCTCAATATATTAAAACCGCAAACCTGGTGTAAAGCAACAGAACATATAGAGGACATGATTACCTTTATCAAACTTATTTATAAAAACGGCTTTGCATATGAAACGGAGGATGCTGTCTATTTCGATACTACAAAATATCCGAATTATAAAAAACTGGCTCAGCTGGACATTTCCGGCATGGAAGCGGGGAAAAGGGTTGACCTGGGTAATAAAAGGAACGCAACGGATTTTGCCTTATGGTTAAAGGCCGTAGGCAAAAATAAAAACCACGTAATGCAATGGGATTCGCCATGGGGAAAGGGTTTTCCGGGCTGGCACATTGAATGTTCAACTTTATCTATAAAATATCTAGATAAACAGTTTGATATTCATTGCGGAGGTATTGACCATATTCCGGTTCATCATACCAATGAACGGGCTCAATCATTTGGTGCTTTTCAAGTAGAGCCGGTTAACTATTGGTTACACGGAGCCTTTTTAGTGATTGATCAGACAAGAATGGGCAAATCGGAAGGTAACTTTATTACCTTGCAGGACATAAAGGAAAAAGGCTATTCGCCGATGGACCTACGATATCTGTATTTAACTGCTCATTATCGTAAGACTTTAAGTTTCTCCTGGCCTTCCTTAAATTTTGCGCAAGAAAGTTATGATAAGCTAAAAGAGTTTACTTTACGGTTACTCAGTTACAAGGAAAACAAAGCGCACCAGGAAGTAACTGCTGAAATAATTCAGTTAAAGAAAAAATTCAATAAGGCAATAACTGACGATTTGAATACCCCCCAAGCCCTTTCCTACATTTTCGACTTTATCAAAAAAGTGAACACCAGAATGGATTTATCAGAAGGTTTGCCCACCGAAGAAATTGGTGAAGCACTGTTTAGTTTTGATAAGATTTTGGGGTTGTCTTTAGCTGAGGTTAAAGAGGAGGAAGTGCCTGATGAGGTCAACAAGTTAATCGAGGAAAGGGAGGAAGCTAGACAGTCCGGAGATTTCAAAAAAGCTGATAAAATCCGTGATCAGTTAGCCAAAGAAGGTGTTGATTTAAAGGATACGGATAAGGGAACCAAAGCCAAGTTCAAAAAATGAATATCTTAACCACAATAATGAAGCGGCATTCAGTGCGCTCCTATCTCGATAAGAATGTAGAGGAGGAAAAGATCGAGCAAATATGCATGGCTGGTCTGCATTCTCCTTCGGCTCGTAACCGGCAGCCATACCGGGTGATAGTGGTGACGGAAAGGGATCTGTTAGATAAAGTAGTAACCGCCAACGACCGAATTAACTTCTGGATGAAAGAAGCACCGGTTATTTTTGTTATTTGTTCTAGTGTAAAAAGTGAGGGGCGAGAACAGAATAAATTTATCGATGTGGGTATAATGACAGAGAATATGATGTTGATGGCTGCAGATTTAGATTTGGGCACCTGTGCCTGTGCTGCCTTTGATCAGCAGAAAATTAAAGATATTTTTGGGATACCAGCAGACTATTTTCCTGTATTATGTTTACCTTGCGGTTATCCTTCTCAAAAATACCGACAGGGAATCGATGTTACTAAAATCTACGAAAAGGTGGTACACACTGCTACACATTATAAGGGACGAAGTACAGATGATATCTTTACCAGGAACCAGTTTTAGATAAATGAAATATTTAGTATAATATAATTAGTAATTAGCAAAACATGCCCGTAGAAGACACCTCAGAAAACAGAAACCAATGTGTTTGTCCGGATTGCCCCTCAATGCCTGCTGATTGTCCGGAAGAAACTATTTATTGTGCTGTGGCAAAAAGCCAATGTCGCATTGAACAAAAAGGTTGTATCTGCGGTACTTGTCCGGTGCAAATAGCTAATAACCTGCAAACAGGTTATTATTGTGATAAGGGTAAAGCCGACTAAAAAATAAGGAAATAATCAAAATGGAAGACTACAAATCACAGAGACCCAAAAAGAAACTGGGCTACGGAACTTATTTGCAAGTACTAGTAATTGCCTGTTTGATCCTCCTAGCCCTATTCATAGCTCCTTGGCTGTGGATCCTAATTGTTCTTTGGGCGGTACTGAAACTGTTCAGAAGATTCAAAAAATAGTCCAAGACTTGTCGTAGTGATTTATAACTGCTGAGCTATGTAGTGGGTCATAATTATTTTGGCAATATTTCTTTTAGTTTAAGGAAGGAGTTTTGTTGAGATTTCAAAGCGAGAAAGTTAAAATTGTACGCAAAACTTGGCATATCCTGGCAGGACTATTTTTCCCAATTATATACTTATATCTTACAAAACCCCAGATTATCATTCTGGTGGGTGCCGTTTTTCTAACTTTCCTGACCCTGGAAGGATTGCGCTTGAGGAACCCTAAGCTCAACCGCTGGTTTATTAAGAAAATCGGCAACTACTTAAAAGACAAAGAACGCAAGAATCTAACCAGCAATACTTTTTATGTGGCCTCTGCTTTATTAGCGGTTATTTTTTTTGATAAACCGATTGCTATAGCTGCGCTGGTATTTTTTGCAATCGGAGATGCTATGGCTGAGATTATTGGGCTTAAATTTGGTAGTTATAGATTTTGGCACAATAGATCTATTGAGGGGACCTTGGCATTTTTGGTTTCTAGCATTTTGGCCGGTATTTTGTTACTTCAAACTGACCTGAATATAACCTTTCCGGTCATGATATCAGGGGCCATTGGCGCTACATTAATTGAAGCAGTTTCTCTACCGATCGATGACAATTTTACTATCGCTTTATTTTCCGGACTGGTAATGAGTATGGCCAGTTTGGTCTTTTAAAAATTTTTCGTTACAATAAGCAATACCGTAACAGGGAAATATGTTTGAGAGTTAGGAATATTTTTGCCAAAAAATCAGAAGGAAGGTGCTGACTAGATGTCATTATCAAAACATAAAAGAAAAATAGTTCTGGCCACAGGCCTTTTTGTTTTGGGCATAATAATTTTTGTTATAGTGCTAAGAAATGCGGATGTTGAAGAGATTATAACCCACTTGGAGAAAGTCAGTTTTCTAAAAGTTGTTGGTTTGGTTTTGCTTAGCATCTTTATATTCTGTTTTTACGCTTTTAATTTAAAGACGGTCCTGAGATCTTACGGCGCCAGGATTAATTTTGTTAAGGTCACTATCCTAAGACTAATCGGTGATAGTGTTTCTTACGTGACACCGGTTATGTATATCGGCGGCGAATTGATGTCAGCATATATCTTAAAGAAGGACCACGACCTTCCTTTCTCCAAGGGTATGGCCTCGATTGTGTTAGATAAAATGATTTCCCTAACAGTAACCATTTTTTATCTGGTTGTAGGAATAATTATATTCATCGTCTATTTTGTTGAAGATATCAAGATATTAATCCCGACCATTATCGTTCTTGTTGCTTCGGTTGGTTTCTTAGCTTTTTTCTATCGAAAAACTTGGCGTAACCAGGGTTTGTTATTTTCTTTGCTAAAAGTTTTTGGCTTACACAAGATTAAATTTTTCAGCAATAGTAAAGAAAATATCGATCAATTTGATTATCAACTGCATTATTTCTTTAAGTACCGTCGCCGCTATTTCTTTTATGCACTGGCAATTATTTTCACAGCCACAGTAGTTACTATTGGTGAGTATAAACTCATTCTTTACTTCTTGGGGATCGATATGAGCCTGCTTAATATTATACTTCTACGGGTGATATTTATTGCCTCAACAGCGGTACCTATCCCTGGGGGCTTGGGTACGGTAGAGGCGGGGCAGGCCGGATACTTCAGCTTGATTGGCTTAGGTGCTTCTACGGGCGTCTCTTTTATCCTGATTATAAGGTTTTTACAATTAATAAATGTTTCCGTAGGACTTGTTATGTTGTCCATATATGGATTTAAGATTTTTAAACCACCACAACTAGCCAATAACGGTAATGAGTAAAAAGGTATTAGTGGCAATGTCAGGCGGCGTTGATTCTAGTGTAGCTGCTTTTTTGTTAAAAAAAGAAGGCTATCAGGTCACTGGAGTTTTTTTGAATTTTTGGAAAGAGAAACCAAGTTTAGAAAACAAATGTTGCTCAACTCAATCAAAAAAAGATGCCAGGAAAGTAGCCAGGCAATTAGGAATTGCATTTATGGAAATAGACTACAGTCAATTGTTCAAAGAACGAGTTGTTAACAAATTTATTGAGCAACAGTTGGCCGGAAAAACCCCCAATCCTTGCGTAGTCTGCAATAAGTTTATTAAACTGGGGGATCTATTAATAAAGTCCAGGCAGTTGGGTTTTGATTTCTTAGCTACCGGGCATTACTTAAGAGTCAAGAAGCAGGTAGACTGTTGGCGAGTCTTTAAAGCCATTGATCCAAAAAAAGACCAGTCATATTTCCTTTACAACTTAAACCAAGTCAAACTAAAACATCTGCTTTTTCCGATAGGGGAATTTACTAAGAGCCAGGTCAAGGTCCTGGCCAAGAAAAATGGAATCATAACCTATAATCAACCGGAAAGCCAGGACATTTGTTTTATCCCTGATAGCGATACCATCGGCTTTTTACAAAGGAACGCCAGGGGCTTTAGGGCGGGACCAATTATTGATCAATCAGGCGATACCATAGGAAGACACAGGGGATTGCCATTTTACACTATTGGTCAAAGAGAAGGCTTAGGTGTTGGAGGAAGTAATGGCCCTTACTATGTCGTTGCTAAAAAAGTTTCACAGAATAAGTTGGTGGTGACCAACGATCAAAAAAGTGATGAGCTCTGGCAAGATCAACTGAGCCTCAAAAATGTCAACTGGATTACAGGCACTGAGCCCAAGCTTCCCTACAAAACAGACATTAAGATACGGTATAATTCTCCATCCACTCCTGGCGTAATTATCAGGAAAGGGGGGATTAAAATTCAATTTTCAAAACAGGTTAGAGCCATAACTCCTGGCCAGTCAGCAGTTTTCTATAAAAACCAGGAGCTTGTAGGCGGCGGAATAATCACTTGACAATAAGATAATAATTATCTAAGTTAATAGTCGTTCTTTCCTAAGGGCAAAGTGACTCGACAAGGAGTTGGGCTATGCTCAAGATCTACTGTAGTAGCAGAAAGATGGTAGATTCCTGTGTCAGTCTACTGTTGGCTTCCTACTGTTTCTTTTACAATACAGTGGCGATCGGGCGCTGTTGGATCTTTGGATCAGTATTGGAGAGAGAAGCCATCAGATTTGGTGATGGAGTTCTAGGAGTTATCTGCAACTGGGGTTGTGGGATTGGCTGCCTAGCAGGTGGCCTGATCGTCGGATTCCTAACTCTGTTCACTTTGCGCCTGAAGTCATATCAGGACCCAGTACCCGCCCAAGGCAATTAAACCCGGGCGGGTTTTTATTGACTTATTGGTCCGTTTTGTTAATATTGAGTCCAGCTCATTGCAAAGGAGGTAATGATTGATCAATGATACCCTGCGCCAGGAAAAAACCTACCGGGCCGGCGATTTGGGGGGAAATGCCCAAAGGGGGGCCCAGTGTCTCGTCCTGACCCTTCTAATATTCATGGCCACATTGGTGGTTTTAGCCAAAGGTCTTTTTGTACCGGATGTAAGAAAAGAATTAGGGCAAGATGGTGGTAAGGGGATAACCATTTGGGTACTGGGGTTGCTTTTTACCCTGATGCTCCATCTAGTTGCCGTTACCGTTTTCTCCTTGGCGTTCTTGATTAAGGTTGTAACCAGGCCGTTTCGACAGTAGCCCGCTTCTGCTGTATAGGAAAGCGGGCTTTGTTTTTGTAAAAAATTGCTATATAATCAACTTATGACAAGAATGCAGTTAATAGAAAAATACTTCAGATTTTTTGGAGACAGGGGTCATCAAGAAATTCCCAATGCCAGCTTGATACCCCGTGAAGATCCTTCAGTATTATTTACTACAGCGGGCATGCATCCGCTGGTTCCTTATCTGTTGGGCGCCAAGCATCCTCAAGGGCAGAGGCTTTATAATAATCAGAAATGTATTCGCACTTCCGATATTGAGTTAGTGGGCGATCCTGTTCATTTAACTTTTTTTGAGATGCTGGGCAATTGGTCTTTGGGTGATTATTGGAAAGAAGAAATGATTGCTTGGTCATTTGAATTTTTAACCAAAGAGCTGGGTTTGGACAAAAGGAAATTATGGGTTTCCTATTTTGGTGGCCAAGGGGATATACCCGAAGACAAGGAGACCAGGGATATTTGGCGTAAATTATTAGAGCACGCTCATGTCATTCCTTTGGGGCAGAAAGACAATTTTTGGGGCCCTGTCGGCCAGAGCGGTCCCTGTGGCCCTGATACTGAAATGTTTTATGATACCGGCCAAGTAAAATGCGGAACCACCTGCGGACCACACTCCAATTTCACCTGTGATTGCGGAAAATATGTTGAAATCTGGAATGATGTTTTTATGGAGTACAACAAAACAAAAGATGGGAAATACGAAAAATTGAAACAGAGAAATATTGATACGGGAATGGGTGTAGAAAGGACTTTGATGGTCTTGAACAGGTTAGACAATGTTTATGAAACAGAGACTTTAAAACCTTTAATGGATCTGATTAATACGGATGACCAAAAATCTGCTAGGATAATTGTTGATCACTTAAGGGCAGCCACATTTATTTTGGGAGAGGGGATAGAGCCGTCGAATTTAGAACAAGGCTATGTATTAAGACGACTTATCAGATCAGCTATCCGTCGAATTAAGATTGTTGGGCGGGAACCGGAGACGCTTTTTTCCCTGGTCGAAAAAACCCTCTTTACATTAAATGATTACGACCAGCTGGTTCAGAAAAAGGATTTTGTTTTAAACGAGTTACAAAAAGAGCATGACAATTTTCTAAAGAGCCTAGAAAAAGGTTTGAAGATGTTCGATAAGGAATTATCCGCTTTTGAATTGTATACTACATATGGATTTCCCCTGGAGATGACCCAGGAGTTAAGAAAAGAAAGGGGAATACCTCTGGCTGATGAAAATGAATTCTGGACCGAAATGAAAAAACATCAAGAATTATCAAGATCCGGCGCAGCTAATAAATTTAAAGGCGGTTTAGTTAATCAATCAGATAAGGCAAAAAAATTACATACTGCTACTCATTTACTTCAGGCAGCCTTAAAAAAAGTATTAGGAGATCATGTTGAGCAAAAAGGTTCTAATATTACCGCAGAGAGATTACGATTCGATTTTTCCCATCCGAATAAAATGACCAGGGAACAAATAAGCAAAGTGGAGAATATAGTTAACGAACAGATAAAAAAAGCATTGCCGGTTGGGATGAATGAAATGACAGTGGAGAAGGCGAAAGAAATTGGAGCCATTGGCATATTCGAAGACAAATACGCTGATAAAGTAAAAGTATATAAGGTAGGGGATTTCTCCTGTGAAATTTGTGGTGGGCCTCATGTAGCCAATACATCAGAACTAGGAAATTTTAAGGTAAAAAAGGAAGAATCATCCTCGGCTGGTATTAGAAGGATCAAAGCAGTTTTACAATAAAAAAAGACCGGTCAAAATTACTCTTTTGTTGACCGGTTTTTTAGTGTCTTTGTTTCGAAGGTCCTGGTCGTTTTAGCAGATCGTGGGCTGAACAGCGACGGCTGCCAGCAATAGCTCTGAAGTTGTCCTCGAAGTTGCCCCAGAGTTTATGCAGTTCTTTACCCTTGGGATCGAATATTAAGAAGTAGAGAAAAACTAGGATAAAGAATCCGACAGTAGTAAAGAAAGTACCGATGGGTCTGAACAGCTTTTGGAAAAACGGTCCCAGTGCTGGCGTGATCCTGAAAGACACAATTCCTCCCTTATTGTGATGAACGATATTTCCAACTGTTATCGAATATTAAGACGTCTGATTAATCTTGTCAATAACTTCCTGGATTATCCAATCAGGAGTGGAGGCACCCGCGGTAATGCCGACCGTTTGTAATTCCTGAATATTATTAAAATCAAGTTCCTGGGCTGTCTCGATATGGATAGTTTTTGTAATCTGACTACATATATTAAATAATCTCTTAGTGTTACCGCTTTGACGGCCCCCGATTACTATCATCATCTCAACCTGATCTGCCAGATCTTTAGCGGCATCCTGTCTTTCCAAAGTGGCATCACAAATAGTATCAATAGCTTTTAAATCCTTAGTGTGATTCCTTAGCTCCTCTTCAACCAGGTTAAAGGTGTCATGGTTTTGGGTAGTTTGTGCCAACAGACCAATTTTTTTAAACTGACCCAGGCTGGTCACTTCCTTTAGTTCGCAAATAATAAGAGGCTTGGCCAAGTTACCGACGATTCCTTTGACTTCCGGGTGATCTTTTTCTCCGAGGAGAATGACTTGATATCCCTCTTTTTCCATTTGCTTGGCCAGAACATGTACCTTGGTTACAAAGGGACAAGTGGCATCAATAATCTTTAGATTTTTATCCTTAGCTTGCTTTAATGTTTGATCACTGACTCCATGCGCCCTGATGATAACGGTGCTGCCAGCGGGAATCTCTTCTAATACATTGGCACATTTTATGCCGTTTTTCTCCAGCTTGGCAATCATTTGTGGATTATGAATCAATTCACCCAAGGTAAAAGCCTGGTCCTGGACCTCATTGGCCAGGTCGATGGCCCTTTGAACGCCGTAACAAAATCCGGCTTTTTGAGCAATTTTGATTTTTGACATAGTAGTCATAAAAATAACACATAATAGGTAGTTTTTCAATAATTTGACAGATTTACAACACTTTTATATAATAGATTCACAATTTAATATAGCTTAAATTGTTAAAATTCTCGCAGGTTTTAAAACGATTACTCACGAATTCGTCAAGAAAGTGTAAAATAAGACCCTTGCTTGAGAATTTTATTTTAAATTAAGCCCAGAAACAAGCTAAATGGACAATAATACAAGCCAAACAGAAACCAAAAACAGCAAAGATTTTTTAGAGCTAAAAGGGGAAGTAACAGAACTTCTGCCTTCGACTACCTTTAAGGTCAAACTGGAAAATGGACACGTTATCCTGGCGCATCTATCTGGCAAGATGAGAATGCATAAAATCAGAATTTTGCCAGGTGATACAGTTACAGTGGAGATGACACCTTATGACCTGACTAAAGGTAGAATAATCTATAGAAACTAGATATGAAAGTAAGAGCCTCAGTTAAAAAAATTTGTAAAGATTGTAAAATTGTCAGACGCAAAAAGCGGTTGCATGTAATATGCAATAATCGCAAGCACCGCCAGCGTCAAGGTTAATATTACTTATGCCAAAAGAAACTACAGCCAGAATAGCCGGAGTAACTCTTCCCAAAGAAAAGAGGATTGAGATAGCTTTGACATATATTTTTGGTATTGGCAAGGGTATTGCCAATAAAGTGTTAGAGGAAGTTGGCGTTAAGCCTGATACCCGCACTCACCAATTGACCTCTGAAGAAGTTAATCGTTTAAGAGAAGCCATTGAGAGCAAATATCGAGTTGAAGGAGAATTGAGGTCAGAGCGGTTGGGTAGCATAAAACGACTAAAAGAGATTGGGGCCTATAGGGGCATGAGACATGCCAGGAGTTTGCCGGTCAGAGGGCAGCGTACTCGCACCAATTCCCGTACCGTTAGAGGTAATGTTAGAAGAACAATGGGCTCAGGCAAGAGAGTCGCAGCACAAAAAACTTAAGGTAATATTATGGAAGAACCAAAAAAAGAAGAATCGAAAACCAACTATGGTAAAAAAAGCCGTAAAAAGTTTATTGCAAAAGGGCAAGCACATATAAAGGCTACATATAACAATACGGTTATTACTATTTGCGATCTCAAGGGCAATGTACTCTTCTGGTCAACTTCCGGAAAGATGGGGTTCAAGGGCCCCAAAAAGTCAACGCCCTACGCAGCCGGCGTAGTGGTACGAGACATTGTTGATAAAATGAAAACAGTAGCCATGAAGGAGATTGATATCTTTGTTCGGGGAGTTGGTTCGGGTCGTGAGGCTGCCATTCGAGCTTTTAATGCACAAGGAATAAATATTAGCTGTATAAAGGACGTAACCCCAATTCCTCATAATGGTCCCAGGCCAAAACGTCCCAGGAGAGTTTAAAATATTATGGGAAGAAATTTAGATCCAAAATGTAAACAGTGTCGCCGAGAAGGGGTGAAGTTGTTTTTGCGAGGAGAGCGTTGTCTAGGTTCCAAATGCGCTATGGTCAAAAGAGATTATCCACCCGGATTACACGGAGTAAAAAGACAGAGTCGACCCTCTGGTTATGGTTTGCAGTTAAGAGAGAAACAAAAGGCAAAAAGAATATACGGGATGTTGGAGAAACAGTTTCGAGGTCTTTACCAAAAGGCCAGTAACAAAAAAGGAGACACTGGAGAAATTTTCTTACAGTTATTAGAATCACGATTCGATAACGTGGTTTACAAACTGGGTCTCGGTAAATCACGACAGTCTGCCAGACAGCTTATTAACCACGGTCATTTTAAAGTAAACGGCAAGCCGGTAAATATTCCCTCATATCAGGTAAAAATTAATGACCAGATTTCGGTAAAGGACAATAAGATACAGAACAAGTTTTTCAAGGAAATTCAGAAAGGTTTGGATAAAGTTGATATTCCCAAATGGCTTCATTTGGATAAAAAAGCTATGTCTGGAAAAGTAATCAGCTTGCCCAGTAAAGAAGATTTAACACAAGACATTGACGCATATTTGATAGTTGAATTTTATTCAAGATAAAAAATTAACTTATATACAATGGAAAATATACCTCTTCCATCAAAAATCGAGTCTAAAAAGATCGATAGCAACAAATCAGAAATTATTATTGAGCCTCTTTATCCTGGATACGGTACTACTTTGGGTAATGCTTTGAGGAGAGTGCTTTTGTCTTCGTTGCCGGGAGCTGCAGTAGTGGCAGTTAAGATAAAAGATGTACAACATGAATTTTCTACTTTAACCCATGTAAAAGAAGATATTGTTGACATTTTGCTGAATGTAAAACAGTTAAGGCTGAAATTATCAGGCAATCATGAAGCCAAATTACAGATTAACGTTTCCGGGGAGAAAGATGTAAAGGCATCGGATATTAAAAAGGTTGCTGGGGTAGAAATTGCTAATCCCAATTTACATTTGGCAACCTTAAGTGATAAAGCGGCTAAGTTAGAGATGGAATTAAACGTTGCTACAGGTCGTGGTTATATTCCGGTAGAGCAACGCGAGAACGAAAAGCTGGAGGTAAATTATATCGCCGTAGATGCCATATACACTCCAATTAAGCTGGTGAATTTCGAAGTAGAGAACGTTCGTGTCGAACAAATGACTAATTATAATCGATTAAGAGTAATAGTAGAAACTGACGGCACAGTAACCCCTGAAGATGCATTCAGTCAGGCCCTGGAAATACTGGTCGGCCATTTCTCACACATTGCGGAAAAAAGTTCGCCCAAGAAAAAGGCTGCAGCTGAAAAGAAGGCGGAAAAGAAAGAAGAGACTAAAAAGGAGAAAAAGATTGAAACCAAAGGAGAAAAAGAGATTAAGGAAGAGGAAGATCTGGATAAAGAGGTTAAAGAAGAAAAGAAAAAAAGAGGTCGCCCTAAAAAGGAAAAATAGGAATGCGCCATCGCAAGAAAGGTAAAATTCTAGGTAGAAAAAGAGGACCACGTGATGCCCTGTTACGTAATCAGGCCAAGATTTTTTTTCGCTATGGAAAGATTAATACTACAGAAACAAAAGCGAAATTATTAAGATCATATGTTGAAAAGCTGATCACTCGTGGAAAGAAAAAGAATCTAGCAAATCTTCGCTATTTAAATAGCAAGTTGAATTCCATAAAGGTGGCACAGAAAATTGTGGACGAAATCTCACCTACCTATACTCAGGTTCCAGGGGGCTATACCAGAATTACCAAATTAAACAAAAGGGCAGGGGACAATGCTCCAATGGCCCGGTTAGAGTTAATTGAGATGAAAGATGAAACAAAGTCAAAATAAATTTGACGCTACAGGCCAAAGCCTGGGACGATTAGCCACCCAGGTATCTTTAGCATTACAGGGAAAGGATAGACCAGATTACCAACCCCATATAGTTATCAAGAATCCGGTCATCGTTTATAATTTGGCTCTGGCCAGGTTTACAGGCAAAAAACTGAGTCAAAAACAATATCATAAATACAGTGGTTACCCTTCTGGGATCAAGAGTAAAAAGATGAATGAATTGTTCCAGAAAGATCCTTGTTTGCTTTTCCGAATATTAATTAATAACATGTTACCCAAAAATAAGTTACGTGCCAAAAGACTAAAGATTTTAAAGCTATATACCAAGGAGGTTAAATAAAGATTATGACAGAGAGCAAAGCAAAAGCCAAACCCAAAAAGAGAGGTAGACCCAAAAAGACCAAAACCGCCAAGGCTAAAGTAAAGATTGTGGAAGAGGTTAAGGTAGCAAAAAAACCGAAGACCAGAAAAAGTTATAGCTTTGCTGTTGGCCGCAGAAAATGTTCTATTGCCCGAGTACGTATTCATAAAAGCGGCGAAGCCAAGATTGTTATTAACGAAAAAGACTATAAGGAATATTTTCCTGAACTGTCCTGTTGGAAGATTTTAGAGAAACCCTTATCCCTGACTGATAATTTAGGGAAACTGAATATTACTATCAAAGTTCGGGGTGGAGGAAAAATTGGCCAGGCGGGAAGCTGCAGTCTGGGCATTGCTCGCCTCTTGGCAGCGGAAAGTCCAGCCAACCGTAAAGTATTAAAAACTGAGAAGTTATTACGACGTGATGCCAGGGTTAAAGAGAGAAAAAAATACGGATTGAAGAGGGCCCGAAAAGCTCCCCAATGGGCAAAAAGATAATCATAAATATACTAACTTGATAACTGCTACTACACATCACCCTGATAGAGTAGCCCGTAACACAACCTTTTTGACGATAGCTCAGGCTCTTCAAAAGGTGCTATCGTTTGCTTATTTTGCCTACATTGCCGGTCAAATTGGTGACACCAACATAGGCAAATATGTTTGGACGCTTTCGTTTACGGGTATTTTCGCTCTTTTTATGGAATTTGGTTTGAGCCGTGTATTAACCAGGGAAGTTTCCAAAGCCTACGATAAGGCCAAGATTTATCTGGCTAATGTATTGGGCCTAAAACTAATTTTGGCTTTTATCACAGTTATTCTGGCGGTTATTACTATCCAGGCAATGGGTCGAGAGCCGATTGTCGTTTTGATGGTATATATTGCTACTGCCATAATAATCCTAGATACTTTCACTCAGACCTTTTACTCAGTTTTCCGCGCCTTCCAAATTCTAAAATACGAAGCGCTGGGGATTGTCATTTACCAGGCAATTATTGTCGTATCCGGCTATATAGTAATTCAAATGGGATTGGGATTAAGGGCTCTGGTGGTAGCTGTTCTCCTGGGCAGTAGTTTTAACCTAGTTTACTCCTTTTGTCTTATTATCATAAAGGGGAAAATCCGTCCCCGTTTTTCTTTCAATAAAAAAATCGGAAAATTTCTTTTGGGCATAGCCATACCTTTTGCTTTGTATGGAATTTTTTACAAGGTTAGCATTTCTGTGGATTCGGTGATGCTTGGTGTGCTGGCGGGAGATAAATATGTCGGGTGGTATTCAGTAGCTTCCAAAATAGCGGTGGCACTTACTTTTTTACCCGGCGCCTTTGCCACCAGCTTATTCCCGGCCTTCTCTCATTATTTTGTTTCTTCAAGAGAGAATTTGAAAAAAACGTTCCAGAATGCCATGTTTTACCTAATGGCCGTAAGTCTTCCCTTGACAGTGGGGATATTTGTATTAGCTGAAGATATTGTACTTAAAGTTTGGGGGCCGGTCTTTGGTGCATCCAGTGTTGCTCTGAAGATTATGATTTCGGGGTTGGTGTTTATTTTTTTAAATTTTCCAGTTGGTAACCTACTCAATGCTTGCAATCGCCAGGTAGTCAATACTATCAATATGGGAATAACCATGGCCTTTAACATAGTTCTCAATTTTATTTTAATACCCCGCTATGATTATATCGGCGCCAGCTACTCGGCTTTGATATCAGCCTTTTTGCTATTAGCCCTTGGCTTGCCCTGGGTTTCCAAAATTATTGATTATAATAAAAAATACATTATAAAAAAATTCTTAATAACCTTAGTATCAGCTTTACTAATGGGAGGTTTCGTATACCTGGTTAAGCCATATATTAATATACTGCTGGTTATTCCGGCGGCCATGGTTGTCTATGTCATTTTCTTGTTTATCCTACGAGGCTTAAAGAGACAGGACATAACGGGTTTGGTGCGCTCTGTCTTGCGCCGCAATGAAGACCTGGCCAAAGAGATACAAAACTAAGATACTATGAAGAAGACATTGCTGATCACCCTCGAATTCGCTCCTTTTTTTGGAGGAGTGGGGCGCTATCTCTACAATATGGCCAAACACCTGCCGCCACAGTCTATTTTTATAATGACACCACCGCATGCTGATTCAGCGAAGTTTGATCAAAAACAATATTTTTCTACTACTAGAACTACTTTAATTAGCAACAATCCATTTCTTTGGCCGAAATGGATTTTTTCATATGGCAAGGTAAAAAGGTTTGTTAAAGAAAAAAAGATTGAGCATCTCTTGGTCAGCCATGTTTTGCCGATAGGAACAGTTGCCTGGATGTTGAAAAGAAGAAAAGGCATAACTTACTCGGTTGTTTGTCACGGAACTGATGTTTTATCAGCCCAAAGCAAACCAGGAAAAAGGAGGCTGATGCTAAGAATATTTAATAATGCAGAGAAGATTATCACTAATAGCCAATACACCCTAGATTTAATCAAAAATCTGGGTGATTATTCTAATAAGTTGCTAGTGATAACGCCGGCTACCGACATTCTTGAAAGAAGTAAAGATAATAATCAGGAAGAAATCAGGAATAAGTATGATTTGCATGATAAAAAAATATTACTGACCGTGGGTCGTTTAGTTGCCAGAAAAGGACATGATATTGTAATCAAAGCGCTAAAACAAGCGGCAGAGTCTATTCCCGATCTGGTTTATCTAATAATCGGCAAGGGCCCTGAGGAGGCTAAACTAAAGAGGTTGGTAGGGCAACTGGGTTTAAATGATAAAGTGATATTTGCCGGGGCAGTGCCGGATAGACAATTACCCAGTTTTTATCAGTTGTGTCATCTGTTTATTTCTGTTGGTCGTCAACAGGATTGTGCCATCGAAGGATTCGGAATTGTATTTTTGGAAGCCAATGCTTTCTGTAAACCAGTGATCGCTGGCGATTCCGGTGGAGTTAAAGAGGCAGTAGTCCAAGGTGAGACCGGTTTCCTGGTTGATCCTCAAGATCAGCAGGCAATATCCAAGCATATAATTCAATTATTGCAAAACAGACAACTGGCCCATGATATGGGAGCTAAGGGAAAAGAAAGAGTTATTAATGAATTTAGTTGGTTAGACCGAGCTAAAAAATTATCCACTATCCTTTCATGAATGTGGACAAGAAAATCTCCGTAGTTTTGTTTAACATGTCTACTTACAATGAATGGCAATCGGGGGTTGTCAATCGTAATCGCTTTATTTTTGAACAACTACGAAATGACCCTAGAATTGATAAAATAATCTCTATTGATTATTTACCGTTGACCCTGAAGAGAAGCCTTAAATATTTTTGGCTAAGTACCTTTGGAGCTGCACCTGGCACCGGATGTAATAACGATCCTTTAATGCCGGTGTTCCGGAAAGAAAATGTATATTACGTTTCCTCTTTTGCTTCCTATTTTTCAATAAATAAATTCCTAGACAAATTAAATAGGTTTTTGCAGCAGGAAAGAATTGACAATCAAATATTATGGACCTACTTACCAACCTATACCGAGTACCTGGATAATATTAGTTCCAAATTGTCAATTTTTGATACGGTCGATAACTGGGCCTTGCACAATTCTTACGCCACTATCAAGAAAAAATTGCAAATAAACTATAAGAAAATTTCCGAGAAGGCGGATGTAATATTCACAGTGGCTCCGGATCTGGAAAAACTATTTCCCAATCATCAAGATGTTCACTGGATTCCCAACGGTGTTGATTTTGAGCATTTTCAAAGGAGTAAAGAGATACCAAAAATTTTGAAAAATATTCCCCGGCCAATTATTGGTTATATCGGTACTATTCAGTCAAGAGTGGATTTGAAGTTGATACAATATTTAGCCGAAAAAAATCCACAGAAATCATTTGTTCTGATCGGACCAGTTTGGCCTGATGCTCAAATAGACATAATCTCAAATATGAAGAATGTTTACATGATCGATCGGATACCCTACAAGATATCAGCTGATTACATTTCCCAGTTCGATGTAGGAATCGTTCCTCACCAGAGTGATGGATTTGTCAAGACTATGAATCCCATGAAGATTTACGAATACCTGGCCTGCGGTAAGCCAATTGTGGCCACGGCCATGTTTGGATTTGATGCCCTATCAGAGCTGATTAGGATTACCAATTCTTATGAAAATTTTGACCGGCTAATAAATGAGGAAATCGCTAATGACAATAGTGATAAGATAATAAAGCGTCAGCAAGCCGCCCAGAGAAACTCTTGGCAGTCCCGATATCAAAAGATGTGGCAGGTTATCAACCAGAAGCTAGATCAATAAATTAGCTCAAAAAATCCCTGGCTTTGCTAAAAAGCCCTTTTTTAGCTACAATAACGTTATATGAAATACGATTTGGATCTATCAATAGTCATAGTAAATTGGAACGTCAAGGACTTGCTGCAAAACTGTTTAGTCTCCATTTTTGAACACACGGCGAATGTAAAATTTGAAGTTATTGTTGTTGACAATGCCTCACCTGACCAGTCTGAAGTGACAGCCATGATGCATAGTCAGTTTCCTCAGGTAAAATATATTCCCAACAATAATAACCTGGGTTTTGCCAAAGCCAATAACCAGGCTATTATCCTGGCCCAGGGCGAATTTGTCCTGTTGATGAATCCGGATACTGAATTAAGAGAGAACTCATTATTAAGAGTGGTTCAATACCTCAGAGAAAATGAAGAGATTGGTATTTGCGGGTGTAAGATTCTAAACACTGATCATACCATTCAGCCATCAGTCCGCAGCTTTCCCAGCTTGGGTTCTCAAATCATAATCATGTTGAAGTTGCACCATTTTTTTCCCAACATGAAGATTTTGCGAAACTACTACAAAAAAGACTTTGACTACAACCAACCCCAAGAAGTGGATCAGGTCAGAGGAGCTTTTTTTATGATGAGAAAGCAAATGATAGAGAAAGTTGGACTACTTGATGACAAATACTGGATTTGGTTTGAAGAAGTAGATTATTGCCAGCGAGCCAAGGAAGTGGCCTGGCAGGTTTTCTATTTGCCAACGGCTGAGGTTTTTCACCACTGGGGGCAAAGTTTTCAAAAACAAGAGAGATTCAAAAAACAGTTCTGGTTCAACAACAGCCTGCTAAGATATTTTTGGAAACACGGATCGGTTTTCTCCTTCGCTATATTAGTTTTGCTTTACCCGTTAAGTTTATTAATTACCTTATTGTTACAAACAGCGGTCAAAAATAAATATTTAGCTAAACAAAAAGTAGAAAAAGGATGATCAAAATATTATTCGGAAAATATTTTAAGCTATTTTTTTTAATCTTTATTTCGGCTTTCGTTCTCTCTTACGTCGGATATAATTTTAATATTGTTAATCAGATACTGTTTGCCGTCATCTGCCTGGTCACTGTGGTTTTGTCTTTTTACAACTTGAAATTTGGCCTCTATATTGTCTTGGCGGAACTTTTCGTTGGTAGTAAGGGTTATTTATTTTGGATAGAAATCGAAGGTACTCAGGTATCGTTACGCCTAGGCTTGTTTCTAATAGTGTTTGCCATTTGGTTGTATACGTTTATTAAGCAAAGAGATAGCGCCCTGATCAAATCGAAACTGTTCAAACCTTTGTTGTTACTATCATTTTTCATAGTTTATGGTTTAGTCCTGGGGTTGATTCGGGGAAATTCTTTTGATAATCTTTTTTTTGATATCAACGGCTATCTATATTTCGGACTGGCCTTTGTTTTCTTTTTAGTGATTCGTCAAAAAGAGAATATTAATGAGATTTTACAGATTTTGGTTGCCGCAATCTTGGCTGTAACTTTTAAGAGTCTTCTCCTGGTCTATATCTTCGGTCACCAGTTTGTCTTTACCATGCCTTCTCTATATCGCTGGGTTCGAGAGTTCGGCATCGGAGAAATAACTATGGTGACGGGGAATTTTTACCGGGTATTCTTCCAAGGACAAATCTATGCTTTATTTCTCTTTTTTGTTGGTTTGGGCTTTATATTTGGCCAGGACCGCCTGTCTGCTAAAGATAAAAAAACTTGGGTAATTATAATTACTATACTTATTACTACAACGGTTATTATTGTTAGTTACTCGCGTAGTTTCTGGCTGGGTTTAGCCGGTGGACTCTTATTTCTAATTCCCTTACTTTTTAGACCGCTACGATTGACATTGGCCCAGGTATTCAAAAGGGGACTGATTGCTTTGGTAACGGTGATAATCGGAGTAGGCTTGGTTTTTGGGGCGGCCAATTTTCCTTTTCCCCAACCAGGTGGAACTACTTCCGCCAGTTTGATAAAGTCGCGGGCCCTAGAAGATTTGACTTCAGAAGCAGCTGCTGCCTCCAGATGGAAACTGTTACCGATTTTATGGGATAAAATAGGGGACAGTCCCATTCTGGGACAAGGATTTGGTACCACGGTTACCTACAAGACGGAGGATCCTCGTTTTTTAGATGCACATCCAGACGGCCTGAACACCACTTTTGCCTTTGAATGGACCTACCTGGATATTTGGATAAAAATGGGATTATTCGGCCTTCTTAGTTATTTGTATCTTTTATGGGTAGTCTGCAGAATGGGATGGTCCACTATTAAAGATAAAAGATCAGAATTTCGGCCGCTGGGACTGGGACTTTTGGCTGCGCTTGTTTGTTTGGTTGTTCTTAATCTGACCACTCCATATCTAAACCATCCTTTGGGAATCGGTTTCATTCTACTATCAGGTGTAATCTTCTCTTTGGCCGGCCATGAAAGAAGTGCGGAGGACGTAAATAATGTCTAAAGCAGTAACTGTCCAGATCGTTACCTATAATAACTTGCCTGACTTACCGAGTTGTCTGGCTAGTGTAGCCAAGCAAACATTTTGTGATGTGGACATTATTATTGTTGACAATGCCTCTGATGATGGCAGCCTTGATTTTGTTAGAGCCAATTACCCTAATATTAAGATAATCGCTAATCAGAAAAATATGGGTTTTGCCGCTGGTCACAATCAGGCTCTAAGAGTCAGTCAAAGTCCGTTCGTCTTGGTGCTGAACCCGGATATTTATTTGGAAGCAAATTTTATTGCCGAGCTAGTTAGCAATATGGAAACTAACAGCCTCATTGGTTCTTTATCCGGCAAGCTTCTAAAGGTGAAAGGGGACTTGAAACCGGAAAACTTCACTGATATTATTGATACCACTGGTATAGAGCTTCTAAAGAATAGGCAAGCAATTGATCGGGGCCAAGGACAGGATGATCAGGGGCAGTATGATAATAAAAGCGAAATTTTTGGAGCCTCGGGAGCTGCTGCTTTTTACCGACGCCAGGCACTACTGGATATAGCTTGGAAAGAGGAAATTTTTGACGAACATTTTTTTTCCTACAAGGAAGACGTTGATTTAGCTTGGCGTTTAAGATTGCGTGACTGGAAGTCAT
The DNA here is from genome assembly GCA_043817315.1 of Patescibacteria group bacterium. Taxonomy (GTDB): domain Bacteria; phylum Patescibacteriota; class Patescibacteriia; order JBDRGY01; family JBDRGY01; genus JBDRGY01. The sequence goes on from JBDRGY010000001.1 coordinate 242,035, forward strand.
ATTTCGTTCCTCAAGCCGTTGGTTATCACCGACGGACCATTAGCCAGCTAACCGGGAAGATAAAACAGGATAGAAGCAAAAGATCAGACAGGGCTAACTATTTATCTTATCGCAACCATCTTTTCTTGATTTACAAAAATGAATTGCTATCCAATCTGTTTTGGTGGTTTCCTCAGATTGCCTGGTACGAGTTAAGAAAGTTTGTATATCTACTGATTTTTGAGCCGTTTACCCTAAAAGGACTGAATGATTTTTCCAGAAAGGCCGGGCAAATGAAAAACAAAAGAAAGCACATTCAATCTCGTAAAAAGGCCAGTTTAAAAACTATAAGAAGTTGGTTTAAATAAAATGGATTTATCAATTGTTATCCTCAATTACAAATCAAAAGGTTTATTAAAGCAATGTCTCAAAGGCATTCAACTTATTGGTTTGCAGTTGAATTATGAAATAATTGTGATCGATAACGCCTCGGGAGATGGCAGTATTGAGATGGTCAGGGAACAGTTCCCCCGAGTTAGGCTAATAGCCAGTCCCAGCAACTGTGGTTATGCAGCCGGAAACAATCTGGGCCTTAAAAAAGCTCAAGGTAAATATATATTAGTACTTAACCCTGACATTACCATCCTCAATAATGCCATCAGAGTTATGTTCGACTTTATGGAGAAGGAAAAAGAGGCGGGAATTGTTGGTCCTAAATTGATAAATCCCGATGGTTCTATCCAGATGTCTTGCCGTCAATTTCCCACCATAAAAACTATAGTATACAGGCGTACTCCTTTAGGGAAGCTGCCCGGAGCTAGGAAATTATTACGAAAATTCCTGATGATTGATTGGGATCATCAAGTGGTTAGAGAAGTTGATTGGATGCTGGGGGCCTGTTATTTGATCAGAAAGAGTGCCCTGGACCAGGTAGGGCTTTTTGACGACAGATTTTTTCTCTATTTTGAAGACGTTGACCTTTGTCGTCGTTTCTGGCAAGCTAGGTATAAAGTTTACTACTTGCCCCAAGCTGACATGGTGCATTATCACCAACGTCTTTCAGCTATAAATCCGGGCTTCAAAGGAGTATTTGGATATGCCACCCGGGTTCATATTATTTCTGGTATTAAATATTTTGCCAAATACTTTGGCGCTAAGGATAAAAATGGATGATTGATTTCATGGCTAAGAAAAAAAAGCCAAAAAACAATAAAGTGGCACAGAAAAAGTTTTATAAAAAGAAATGGGTTATAATCGTTTCTTCTGTTGTTTTACTGATATTAATTGTGGCCGGTTTATCTTATGCTCCGGGCAAGAATGCTTATCAGTATGCTATGTTGGGTAAGGAAAAGATAGTTTCTGCCCAGGCTCATTTGGAGGAACAAAAATTTGAAGAAACCGCTGAAGCAATTAGTGAAGGGCTGGATAATTTTCAAGCAGCCAAAGACAGCCTGGATAATATTAAAATTTTTAAGTATTTCCCTATAGTTGGCAGGCAATTACGAGCCGTGGATGATTTATTGGTCGGCGGAATATCCCTGGGTAATGCCGCCAAGAAAGTTGCTGATCTGGCGCTGGATATTTATCAAATCGCTGGAGGCAGCCAAGATGTAAACTTTGCCGAAATTACCGTCGAGCAAAAAGAGGATATCTTAAAGAAATTATCTGAGTCTACACCAACGCTGCAACAAGCCAAAGGAGAAATTGACCTGGCAGCCCAGAAAATTGATAATATCCCCAGCTTTGCCGTTCTGGCCCCGATTCGTAATGCTGTTGATTTGATCGAAGAGAAATTACCTCCCATCCAGGACGCCATCAATAACGCCCTGCCAATTGTATCGGTCTTGCCTGAAGTTTTTGGTCATCCAGAACCCAAGACATATCTGTTTTTGTTGCAAAATAACCATGAGTTAAGACCAAGCGGTGGCTTTATTGGTACCTATGGCATTATTACTTTAAAATCTGCAGAGATAGATACTTTCTGGACTGACAATATCTACAATATCGATAAGCTAAGTCAGGATACTTTATTTGTTGACCCTCCCTGGCAATTAGCCAAGTATTTGAGCTCTAGTCAATGGTTCTTGAGGGATTCCAACTGGTCTCCGGATTTTCCTACAACAGCCGAACAAACTATTTGGTTTTATCAGCAAGAAGGAGGAGCAGAGCAACTTGACGGAGTAATTGCAGTGACACCTACCTTTATAGAATCTCTCATCGCTTTGGTTGGTGACATCACAGTGCACGGAATAACTTTCAATAAGGAGAATTTTGTAGAGACCTTACAATACCAAGTGGAACAGGGTTTTTATCGCCAGGGTATTCCGGAATCTGAAAGAAAAGAAGTAATCGGCGACATGGCTAAAGTATTGATGGATCGTGTCTTAGCCTTGCCTCAATCAAAATACAGTGATCTCTGGTCCACTTTTTCTAAAGATACAGCCGAAAAGCATATCCTCTTATATTTAAAGAATCAAAACGCCCAGAATATGGTACTGGAACAGAAATGGGGCGGTAAGTTACAGGAAGGCAATGGCGACTTTCTAATGGCCGTTGATTGTAACATGGCCAGCTTAAAAACCGACCCGGATGTTAAAAGGACAATAAACTATCAAATAACAAAACAGGATGGAGAATACATTGCCCAGGCAGATATCAAGTATGAACATACAGGCGAATTTGACTGGAAAACCACTCGATACCGAACCTATAACAGAATTTATGTGCCCAAGGGAAGTCAACTGATTTCTTCATCCGGAGCTATGGACAATGATCGTTCTACGGCACCCGGCGAGGTAGAAACCATAGAGGAATTTAACCGAACTGTTTTTGGGGCATTTATTGCTATAGAGCCCGGGGAAACCGGTACTTTGTCCTACCAGTATAAATTACCCAAAGAAGTTACTGACCTGATTGAAGGCGATAAATACATTTTGACCGTCCAGAAACAATCCGGTACCATTTCCCATCAGCTGAACCTTAGTTTTGATTTCGACAGAAATATTGACAGCTGGCATCCTCTTGACAAGGGGCAAGAACAAGATAATAATATAGTAACCTTCAGCACAGATTTATTAGTAGATCGCAATTTCGCTATTAACTTCTAGTATGTTTATAAAGAAAATCGGTATCGATTTAGGGACTGCCAATAGCCTGGTTTACTTGCCAGGCCGGGGGATTGTTATTAATGAACCCTCAGTGGTTGCCATTTCTATTTCTGATAAAAAAGTACTGGCAGTTGGTAATGAAGCCAAAGAAATGTTAGGCCGTACTCCTGATACCATTATCGCTTCGAGACCTTTGAAAGACGGGGTGATTGCTGATTATAGGATGACAGAAGCAATGCTGCGCTATTTCATCAACAAGTCTTTGGGCGGAGTTAGATTTTTTCGTCCGGAGGTGATGGTGGCTGTACCGGCCGGTATTACCTCTACTGAAAGAAGGGCGGTGATTGATGCCACTATCCAGGCAGGGGCTAAAGCAGCCTACATCATTAAGGAGCCGATTGCAGCTGCAATCGGGGCTAATATCCCCATCGGTTCTGCTTCCGGTCACATGATTATTGACTTAGGGGGCGGCACCTCAGAAATGGCTGTAATCTCTCTGGGTGGTATCGTAGCCAATACCTCTGTCCGGATTGGCGGCAACAAATTTGATGCTGCTATTGCTGAATTCGTGCGCAAGAAATATGGTTTGGCCATCGGTGATCGATCAGCCGAAGAATTGAAAATCAAGATTGGATCAGCGCTACCTCTAGAAGAGAAGCTCTATATGGACGTAAAGGGTCGTGATATGGTTACCGGACTACCTAAGATTGTATCTGTTAATTCGGATGACATAACTGAAGCTATCCAGGATGAGCTGGGCGGAATAATCCAATCGGTAAAATCGGTATTGCAGGAAACCCCGCCAGAATTATCGGCTGACGTTATTGATAAAGGTATGGTAATTTCCGGAGGTTCCGGTTTGCTCAAAAACCTTGATAAACTATTTACCATGGCAACCGGTGTTCAGGCTTATGTGGCTGACGACTCCTTACTATGTGTGGCCAAAGGAACTGGAATCGCATTAGACAATCTTGAATCATATAAAAGAAGTATCCTCTCGGCAAAATAATGATAATAGGTATTGATGCCAGCAGAGCTAACCAACAATCAAAAACCGGCACCGAATGGTACTCCTATATTCTGCTGAAGAAATTTGCAGAACTGGATAAAGAAAACCGATATAACCTATTCGTAGAAAATCCTCCCCTAGAGGTTTTTTTTAATATCGGCAAGAATTTTAAGGTTAAGGTTTTAAGGTGGCCCTTGGGACGATTTTGGCACCAGGGTCGTATCTCACTAGAAATAATGTTTAACAAGATCGATGTCCTCTTTGTGCCGGCTCATACTATTCCACTGGTGCACCCCAGAAATACGGTAACTACATGTCATGATATTGGCTTTGAAAAGTATCCCGAGCTTTATTCTCCTTCTGAATTACGTTATCACCGCTGGGCAATGCGTTTTGCTGTAAAACATGCCAGGAAGATTATCACCGTTTCCCAGTTTTCCAAACAGGAAATTCTCAATGCCTATCAGGCCAATGCCGACCAAATAAAAGTAATTCATCACGGCGTGGATACTGAATTTTATTGTAAACGGGACGATTCAGTTGTTGACCAGGTTCTAAATAAACTTGGTATAAATAAGCCGTACTTGTTTTTTATCGGACGAATTGAGAAGAAAAAGAATATCATTAATCAAATTAAAGCGTTTAATCTTCTCAAGCAAAAGTATCAAGTGGCACACCAGCTGATATTTGGAGGTAATTTTGGTTTCGGTATTGATGAGATTAAAGAGGAAATTGAAGCCAGCCCATTTAAGGACGAAATCAAGTTAATCGGTTATGTGGAGACAACTGATTTGCCCGTGCTTTATTCAGCTGCTGATATATTTTGGTTCATAACTAATTATGAAGGGTTTGGGATGCCAATTTTGGAAGCACAAGCCTGCAAGACTCCTGTTGTTGCCTCAAACATCTGCTCAATTCCAGAAATCGGGGGTAGGGGAGTAGCTTTAGTTAATCCTAGTAACATTGAAGAAATTGCTGAGGTATCGTACAGTGTTTTAACCGATGCCAGCCAACAACAAGAGTTAGTCCAGGCAGGTTTAAATAATATTCAGAGATTTGACTGGCTGAATACTGCCCAAGAAACCTTAAATTTAATTTTAGATAGAGAGTAGTCCTTTTCTAGGAGGAACAGATGGCAGCAACGGTAAAGTGTTGCAGCGCCGATTGTGGATTTAGTAATGAACATGGTCAAAGGCATTGTGCTTGTTGCGGTGAAGTTATTGACCAAAGCCAGCCGACCAAAGATCCTGAAGCTTGCGCTGCAGCCGGGCATATTAAGTATGCCAAGGACAGAGACAACCCTTGTGCCTATTGCCCGGAATGTGGAACTTACCTGTGGCCAGCACATCCTTGAGTCATACCCGTTCTTCTGGAACGGGTTTTTTATCAGGGTTTCGAGGCCATTAATCAGTTTATAGGTAGCTTGTCAGTAGTGCCTATTTGTGTTAGTATATCTTTACTTATGTCCAAAAATACAGTAGTTTCTAAGTGGCCGATTGTTGGTAATAGGCCGATTGTTGATTATCTGCAAAAAGTGGTAGCGGACGACAATCCGTCACACGCTTATTTATTTGTGGGACCAAAACATATCGGCAAGATGACTACTGCACGATATTTTATCTCATCTTTACTTTGCCACGGTTTTCATCAACGAACTAAAAGAAATCCTTCCCAGATTCCTTGTCAGCAATGCAATGATTGTACGCGTTTCCAAAATAATTCTCACCCTGATATTTACTACGTCAATAAAGAGGAAGGAAAAAAGGATATAGTAATTGAGCAAATTCAGCAACTTCGTTACAATCTTAAAATGACTTCTTTTTACAACAGTTACAAGGCAGGAGTCATCAATAAAGTGGAACTGCTGAACCAATCTTCAGTCAGTGCCCTTTTAAAAACTTTGGAGGAACCTACCAAAAATACAATCATTATTTTGATTGCCAATAATATTACAAAAGTTCCCCAGACCGTCATTTCTCGTTGTCAGGTATTCAATTTTCAGATAGTTTCCACCAAGGAAATCGAGTCTAGCCTCATCGATAAAGGAGTGTCCAGGGAAACTGCCCATGAGATGATGCATCTGTCCAGAGGAAAACCTGGGTTAGCTCTCAGGCTCTACCAAGATCCAGCAGAACTACAAAACTATCGCAGTAACATCGAAGAGTTCTTTGAGCTTCGCCAGCAATCACTTAGTGAAAAGATACGTTTTTATCACAAGTTTATTGGACCTAAAGCAGACTTCCAAACTACTGTCGATAAATCTATTCAGTTCTGTCAGGCTTGGCAGTTAATTCTGCGCGACCTAATCCTAGCTAAGCTGAACCATTCCTCTATAGTCACCAATTACTTTATCTTCCAGAAAATTGAAAGTATCTCTAAAAATTTGCCCCTACAAAGATTGTACCGGGAAAATCAACAGCTGCTTTTGACTCAAAAAAGATTGAAACAAAACGTCAACCCTAAACTTCTCATTGAGAACTTTTTAATTAATTTACCATAAATATGTTTAGCCTGAAAAAAATTACAATTCTTAGCCTGGTATTTCTAATAACAAGTTTAGCAGGACTGGGCTGTAAATCAGATGATAAAACTGGTGGTATTTTTGTATCCAGAGACAAGGGGGAAACATGGGAACAAAAAGTTTTTGTACGACAGGACAATAAAGACACTATTACCATATCGGAACTAAATATTAACAAAATTATTCAGGACAAATTAAATGAAAATAATTTTTTTATTGCTACTTCCAGTGACGGTATTTACCGGACTGTAGACGGTGGTGAACAATGGATAAAAGTCGGTCTATCCGGGAACGTTGCTGATATATCCATTGACCCCAGTAACGCCACTACCTTAATTGCCGCCAAGGGAGAGGTAATCTATAAGACAGAACAAAATTTTGAAAAAATTGACAGCATCTATATTGATCCGGAAAAAAGTGGGATTACTTCTGTAATTATTGATACTTATAACCCCAAACGATATTTTGCGGCTAACCGCTCAGGACAAGTAATAGTTAGTCAGGATGCCGGAACTACCTGGTCATCACTTTACCAATTCAATGAAGAAATAAAAAAAGTCTACCAATCAACCCAGGATACCAGAGTCTTATATGTTGTTACCACCAAGAACCTTTATAAATCAACTGACGCCGGGGTAGGCTGGGAAAAATTAACTGATAATCTGAAATCATTCAAAAACGCTAAAAAAATCCATCAATTGTTCATTGATCCCAGCAATTACTCTCATTTCTTACTAGCTACTGATTATGGCCTTTTAATGAGCCAGGACGGGGGGTTGAGTTACAACCCCATAAATACTCTGGTTCCCTCCGGTAATTCCATCGAGATATTTACAGTTAACCCGGACAATTTAAATGAGATATATTTCGCAGTTTCTAATATAATTCATAAAAGTATTGATGGGGGAAACAGCTGGAAAACTATAGAAACCCTGGGCAGTCGCCGCTCGGTTAGCTATATCTTGATAGATGAAGTTGTAGCGGATACAATATTGATAGGGGTTTCGTCATCTAAATAATTAATGAAATAAGTAGTATGGATCTGGAAATTCCCAAAGAAAAATTTGAAAAAACAATAGAATTTTTACAAAACGAGATTAAGCAAATAAGAACAGGCCGGGCTCACCCCTCCTTAGTAGAGAATATAATAGTTGAGGCTTATCAGGCCAAAACAGCCTTGGTGCAACTGGCCAGCGTTTCTGTACCGGAACCTAGACAGATTGTCATCCAGCCCTGGGACAAGGGGATTATAAAAGATATTGAAAGAGCCATCCAGGCTTCTAGCTTAGATTTAAACCCGCAGATTGACAGTGCTAATCTGATACGAATCACCATTCCGCCATTGAACGAAGAAACTAGACAAAATCTAATCAAAACACTGAACCAGAAACTGGAAGAAGCCAAAGTTTCAGTTCGCAATGAAAGAGAGGAAATACTCAAAGGATGGAGGGTGTCTGAAAAGAACGGAGAAATTTCGGAAGATGACCTCTTCTACAACCAGAAGCAATTACAAAAAGTGGTTGATGAGTACGGATCCAAGATCGGGGAGATAGGAGCTAAAAAGGAAGAGGAAATCTTAACTATCTAAATTATGTTTATTACCATAGTTGCCATAGTCGTAGTCTTAAGTGTAGTCATCTTAATTCATGAGGTGGGTCATTTTGTTTCTGCAAAAAAAACAGGAACTAAGGTAGAAGAATTTGGCATTGGTTATCCTCCTAGAATTTTCGGTGTAAAAAAAGGAGACACCTTGTATTCCATTAATTGGATACCCTTTGGCGGTTTTGTCAAAATCAAGGGTTCAGAAGGTGCCGATGACCACGAAGGAGAGGCTGATAGTTTCGTGGAAAAGCCTATCTGGCAAAGAGCTTTGATGCTGGGAGGCGGAGTAGTTATGAATTTTATTCTGGCAATTATTTTGTTGTCGATTGCTTATATGATTGGTTCGCCAGGATATGTTGGTGGAGAAATCGATCAAAGCGCCCAAGTAACAGAAGAAAAGATTCAGGTTTTAACTGTGGAAGAAGGATTCCCCGCCAAAGATGCCGGTTTCCAAGCAGGGGATGCTATCGTATCTATCAACGGCAATGAATTTACTAATACAGATGAGCTAAATTTGCATAATCAAGGCAGAGGCAATCAAGAGATCATAGTAGTGCTAAACCGCGATAATGAATTAATTGAAACAAAATTAACCTTGACCCAGAATGATGAGGGCAAGGGTGTCATGGGAGTAACTCTGGTGGAAACTGGGTTGATTCGCTATCCCTTTTTCAAGTCCATCTGGTTAGGTTTTAAAGACACCTTTCTATTTGTCTGGATAATGCTTAAATTTCTATATAGTTTGATAAGGGACTTACTGGTGGGTAAGTCAGTGGCAGGTGAAATTACTGGTCCTATTGGCGTGGCTTTCTTGACCAGCAAAGTTGTAAAATTAGGAATGAATTACGTTTTGCAGTTTACTGCAATAATTTCCATCAATCTGGGCCTTTTTAATCTTTTGCCTTTTCCCGCCCTAGACGGTTCTAGGCTGGTGTTTTTGGGAATTGAAAAAATCCGCAGGAAACGAGTCAGTATGAAAGTGGAAAACATGTTCCATACCATTGGCTTTGGATTATTGATAATCCTTTCGATATTTATTGCCGTAAAAGATTGGCAAAGATTTTTTGGTAAATAACATAAAAACATGATTTTATCACAGTCAAATTTATTGGGGAAAACTAGAAAAGAAGTTCCCAAAGAAGCAGAAACAGCCAGTCATAAGTTCCTGTTGAAAGCGGGGTATATAGATCAATTGGCTGCCGGCGTTTGGAGCCTGCTGCCATTGGGATTCCAGACCCATAAGAAAATTGAGAATATTATTCGGGAAGAGATGGAAGGAATCAACGGCCAAGAGATATTTTTACCCACCCTACAACCCAAAAACCTATGGATAGAAACCGGACGTTGGGATACTATTGATCCCCCGTTATTCAAGATAAAGGACAGGCATAAAAAGGAATTTGGCTTAGGCCCGACGCATGAAGAAGTAATAACGGATTTGGCGAGAACCAATATTGCCTCGTACAAACAGTTGCCGATGATGGTTTTTCAAATTCAGAATAAATTTCGCAATGAAGTAAGATCATCAGGTGGTTTGCTCAGAGTAAGAGAATTTATAATGAAAGATTTATACAGTTTCCATCAGGATGAAAAAGATTTGGATAAGTATTATAAGAAAGTACACGCAGCTTATCATAGAATATTTAAACGTTGTGGTTTGAACGCTGTTTCGGTAGAGGCTGAATCTGGAAGTATTGGTGGTAATTTTTGTCATGAGTTTATGGTATTGGCAGATTCCGGAGAAGATAAAGTTATTATGTGTTCTGATTGTGGTTGGGCTGCCAACGCCGAAGTTACCAAGTTAAAAGATGCCTGTCCCAAATGTAATAAAAAGACAGTGACTAAAAAAGCCATTGAAGCAGGACATATTTTTAAGCTTGGCGACACTTATTCCAAAAAAATGAAAGCTACCTATCTAAACAAAGCTGGCCAGCAGAAACCGGTAGTAATGGGTTGCTACGGTATAGGCCTGGGAAGATTGATGGCCTCTATAGTTGAAGCTAATCATGATAATGACGGGATAATCTGGCCTGAGACAGTGAGCCCGTTTGCCATACACTTGCTACAATTATCTACTGAGGCCAAAGCAGTCAAGATGTCCAAGCAAATTACGGAGTATTGCCAAAAATACCGAGTTGGGTTACTATATGATGACCGTGATTTAAGCCCGGCACAGAAGCTCAAAGATGCTGACCTAATCGGGATTAGCCTGAGGCTGGTAGTCAGCCAGCGTTCCTTGGCTGATAATAAGGTAGAGATTAAGTATCGGGCCAAAAAGTCACCGCAGCTAACAACCCTAGAAGAATTGTTTCAAATAATTCAAAATGCTAAATAAACTTTTTGGTAGATTTTCTCAAGATATGGGCATTGACCTGGGTACGGCCAATACCTTGGTTTATGTTAAAGATAAAGGGATAGCCATTAACGAACCTTCAGTTGTGGCTGTAAATACTAAAAACGAACAGATACTGGCCGTTGGCGAAGAAGCCAAACGCATGGTGGGTAAAACCCCTTCCCATATCGTAGCCAGCAAACCTCTTTCAGGCGGAGTGGTGTCTGATTTTGAAGTGGCAGAAAAAATGCTTAAATATTTTATTGAAAAAGTCCATCGGGAAACCTTTACTGTATTACCCAGACCCAGGGTAGTGATTGGAATTCCACTTGGGGTGACTGAAGTCGAAAGAAAAGCCGTAGAAGATGCCACTTTATCTGCAGGTGCCCGGCAGGTTTTCCTAATCGAGGAACCAATGGCTGCCGCTATTGGAGCCAGGCTACCCATTCAGGATGCTTCGGGCAATATAGTTGTTGACATAGGCGGTGGAACGACCGAAATTGCTGTAATATCATTAGGAGGAGTGGTAACTTGGAAATCTTTGAGGACTGGAGGTAATGATATGGATAGCGATATCGCTCAGTACGTTAGGGAACAATTTAATTTACTTTTGGGCGAGAGTTCAGCCGAAGACGTCAAGATAAAAGTTGGTGAAGCGGTAAAAATGGAAGAGGAGCCCATGACCACTAAAGTGCGGGGAAGAGATTTGATCTCTGGCCTTCCGAAGGAAATTACTATTAACTCCGACCAGGTAAGAGAGGCAGTAACTCACACCCTGCGCAGTATAGTTGATGCAATTAAAACCACCCTAGAACATACGCCACCGGAATTAGTGGCTGATATTTATGAAAGAGGCATTATCATAACCGGCGGGGGCGCCCTTCTGAGAGGAATTGACAAATTGATAAAGCAGAGTACACAGGCCAATGTACATATTGTTGATGATCCTTTGACAGCAGTGGTTAGGGGAACTGGATTGATTTTAGAGGATATCGAATCACTAAAAGATATGTTTGTTACTTCCACGCATGAGTATTAGTTTATGAGAAGATTATTCCAATCAAAAATATCGTTTGCGATCTTTACTTTAGCAGTCATTATTCTGCTAATTTTTTTACAGAGCTTCAATGCAATGAAACCGATTGATACGGTAGTAACCTGGATTCTCAATCCGATAACCAGCAGTTTCTATAATTTTGGGCTGAAAACACGCAACTTTTTCACCAATCAAGAAAGTGCAGAACAACTTCAAGAAGAAAACCAACATCTTAAAGATCAAATCAATAATTTACTGATTGAAAAGTCAAAACTTATTACCGAAAATGAATCTTATGAAAAGCTTAGCCAACAACTGTTATTTATTGAGGAAAATCAGTTTCAGTCAGTATCGGCCTCAGTTGTCGGATTAAATCTAACTACCGAAAGCAAGACTTTCATTATCAATAAAGGTAGCAATCACGGCTTGAACTCTGGTTACCCGGTTATTATCCAGGATGGAATACTAATTGGCAGACTAATTGATGTGGAGCCCCAGATTTCTAAATTGCGGCTGATTACAGACAGTCGTAGTATAATTAGTGCCCAGATACAAAATGATCAGAGCAGTCTGGGTGTAGTTGAAGGAGAGCTGGGTTTGTCACTGAAGATGACTTTGATACCCCAGGATGACATTGTGGAAACCAATCAATTGGTAATTTCTTCGGGTCTTGACCTAAACATACCCCGAGGATTATTAGTGGGCCAGATAACTAAATTAACTTCTCAAACGGGCGAACTGTTTCAGTCAGCAACTGTCAGTCCGGTTGCCTCGTTGGACCATATATCAATAGTGTCTATAATCGTTCCCTAAATGATCAACCGAGTCCTAAAATTTTTGATTGTTTTATTTATTTTGCTGATTCAAATCAGTTTTATCTCAAATTTTGATTTTTGGCGAACCAAATTAAACCTGGTTCTGATTCTTCTCATTTTTTTTGTACTTCTGCTTAATTTTCAACCGACTATACTTTGGGGACTTTTTTGCGGATACATTTTGGATTATTATTCCAGCTTACCGTTTGGAGTGATTACTCTTTCCCTGGTGATCAGTCTCATAGCTGTCTATGTTTTGTTTAATAACTATTTTACCAATCGGTCTCTGCTTACCTTGGTAATATTAACGGCCTCCGGTACTATATTTTTCCACATATTAATTCTGCTTTTTAGTTATTTTGTTTCTATCTTCGGTGTGATTCAATGGCAATTTTCTGTTGTTAATATATGGTCTATTATTATGCAGATTGTTTTTAACGTTTTGGTGGCTTCAGTTTGTTACTTTATATATACGGTAGTTACCAATCGTATAAAACGAAATTTTCTTGTCAGGGGTAATCTATGAGAAAAGACCCATTTGCCCAGTTTACCGGTGACGATATTAAGGATAAAAACCTCAATCCTTACCGTAAAGACAGTGATATAGACGATATGTTAAGCGGTAAGATAAAAAACGAATCGCTACGTTTGTTTTTTGAGAAGAATCAAACTTTCTGGATATTAGCAGCTATTTTTTTCGGTTTTCTTCTGATTATTATCAGAATTGGCTATGTTCAACTGGCAAGCGGTGACCACTATCGAGTTTTAGCTGAGGAGAATCGTATTAGAATATTGGGTCTCCCTTCTTCACGAGGGGTAATATATGACAGAAACAATGATCCCCTAACCAAGAATATACCAAATTTCTATTTGCAAGTTATCCCTTCGGATCTACCTGATGAGGGGGACGAGATAAATAGTATTATTGCAACTTTGGCTACTGATTTGGGATTAGAGGAGAAGGTTGTCAGATTGTGGTTCGATGGTTTACCAGGATATTCATACCAACCAAAAATCCTTCAAGAATTAATAAATATTGAAAGCGCCATAAAGCTAAAGGTCAAAACAGCCAACATGCCCGGAGTTTCTTTGGAGATGACAGCTATCAGAGAGTATCCCCACGGAGAGATACTGGCCCATGTACTGGGCTACACAGGCAAAATGACAGAAGAAGAATTTGAGGAATTCAGTGAAGATTATCTGGTATCCGACTACATTGGCAAAACCGGTTTGGAACTTTATTATGAGGCTGAGCTTAAGGGAGCCAACGGAAAAAAAGAAATTGAGGTAGACTCATTAGGGAAAGAAAAAAGAGTGATAGCCAGCCAAGAGGCGGAGATCGGCCTTAACATAATAACCACTTTAGATTTAAGCTTGCAACAAAAACTCTATGAAGAATTAGACAGAGCTGTGAGCAACAGCGGCGGTAAAGGTGGTGCTGCCATAGCTTTAGATCCCCGCAATGGCGAAGTATTAGCCATGGTATCCAACTCTTCATTTGATGTCAATAAATTTGTCAGGGGTATATCTACCGAGGACTATCAGCAACTGATTGAAGATCCCAAAACCCCACTTTTTTTCAAGGCAGTCTCTGGTGAATACCCATCAGGGTCGACTATCAAACCGCTGATCGCCACTGCTGCTCTGGAAGAGGGGATTATCTCTCCCAGCACTACAGTAAATAGCGTAGGTGGAATCAGAATCGATAAATGGTTTTTTCCTGACTGGAAAGCGGGAGGCCATGGAGTGACCAATGTGGTCAAAGCGCTAGCAGAATCAGTCAACACCTTCTTCTATACTATCGGAGGGGGGCACGAAGATTTTGAAGGCCTGGGCGTTGCCAAAATTAAAGAGTACGCTCAACTTTTTGGCTTGACCGAGCCATCAGGAATTGATCTTCCTAGCGAAGCAGATGGGTTTTTGCCAAGTAAGGATTGGAAAGAAGAGGTGAAAAATGAACAATGGTATATCGGTGATACCTATCACCTGGCCATTGGACAAGGTGATCTGCTGGTTACTCCGTTACAGATAGCTAATATGACCGCAATTATCGCCAACGGCGGTACTTATTATCGACCGCACTTACTAAAACAATTTTCGGATTCGCAAAACCATATTACTTATGAAAAAGAACCTGATGTCAATCGTGACAATTTCTTGAGAACCAGTAACCTAAAAACGGTTCAGCAGGGGATGAGAGAATCGGTAATATCGGGTAGCTCTGTCGCCATGGGCGCACTCCCGGTTTCCTCTGCGGGAAAAACTGGCACTGCTCAATATTCTGAGGGAACTCACGCCTGGTTTACCTGTTATGCCCCGTACGAAAATCCGGAAATTGTGATAACAGTTGTCGTCGAAAAGGGTGGAGGTGGAGAAACAACGGCCTTGCCCGTAGCCCGTAACGCCCTTTTAAACTATTTCAATCAATAGGCCTTTGTGGATAATTATCTTGACAGGACAGCAGATAATCTCTATCCTTATTTTTATGCAAAATTAACAACAAAATTATGGTTGAAGATCAAACATTTATTACCAAAGAAGGGTTGTCCAAGCTTAAAGACGAGCTTGATCAGCTTAAGAATGTTAAGAGGAAAGAAGTGGCTAAAAGGATACTAGAGGCCAAGGAATTAGGTGATTTATCAGAGAATGCAGAGTATGCAGATGCCAAGGAAGAGCAAGCTTTTCTGGAAGGAAGAATTTTGGAGATTGAGGCTATTATTCGTAGTGCGAAAATAATTGAGAAAGACAACAATAGTCGCATTGTCCAAATAGGCTCTGAGATTCAGGTAAAGGGCAATGGCGAGGAGCGCCAATTTACTATCGTTGGGTCCAATGATGCCGACCCAGCCAGGGGTTATATATCCAACGAATCTCCTATGGGACGTGCCTTTATCGGCAAACGCCCAGGGGAAAATGTAGAGATAATCGCCCCTAAAGGTAAAATCAACTATGAGGTAGTGGCTATTAGTTAACAATTTGCTTAAAGTCTTTAAAATTGCTATAATTTTAGGGACTTTTTTAATAATCAAAAACAATGACCGAGAAGAAAAGCGAGAAAAAAGAACAAGATATTCGTTTAGAAAAATTACAGGCGATTACTGACGCCAAGATAAATCCATACCCCAGAAGAGCTAAAAGAAGTCATCAGATTGGCCATCTGCTGGATGAATTCGACAAAATTAAAGAAGACGAGAATCTAATAATAGTGGGACGCTTGGTTAGCTGGCGTTTGCATGGCGGTTCGACTTTTGGCCACCTGGAAGACGGTAGTGGCAAAATTCAATTTTTTATCAAAAAAGATATCATAGGCGAAAAGGACTACAGATTTTTTACCAAAGTTATTGATGTGGGTGATTTTGTACAAATTTCCGGCCAACGTTTTATAACCAAAAAGGGTGAAAAAACCGTTTTGGTAAAAAGTCTTAAAATTCTGACAAAAACCCTGCTGCCTCTTCCGGAAAAATGGCACGGTTTGGTAGATAAGGAAATCCGTTTTAGAAAAAGGTATCTTGATTTAATCAGCAACAAAAAAGTTAAAGAAAGATTTATAATAAGAAGTAAAGCTGTTCGGGCGATCAGAGAATTCTTGGACCAAGAACAATTTATTGAGGTGGAAACTCCGATACTACAACCGATCCCCGGTGGAGCCAACGCCAAACCTTTCGTAACCCATCACAATGCCCTGGACATAGATCTCTATTTGAGAATTGCACCTGAGCTATACCTTAAAAGATTGATAGTCGGAGGCTTAGAAAAAGTCTACGAGATTTCACGCTGCTTTAGAAATGAAGGCATCGACTACATGCATAATCCGGAGTTTACCCAAGTTGAATTCTACTGGTCCTATGCAGATTATGATGAGATGATGGAGCTATCGGAAAAAATGTTAAACAAAGTAGTGAAAGATTCTATAGGCAAAACAGAAGTGGTGTCTGGCAACAAGAAAATAGACTTCAAGACTCCCTTTGCCAGAATCAAGTTTAGAGACGCTTTACTGAAATACGCCAATATCGATATTGACATGATAAAATCCCTGGCCGATTTGGCCAAACAAGCCAAAAGGCTTGGATTAGAAGTAGAAAAAAGTTTCGGTGTTGGGAAAATTTATGATGAAATATACAAAGAAAAAGTGAGAGATAATTTAGTGCAGCCTACTTTTTTAATTGACTATCCTGTTGAGTTATCACCATTGGCCAAGAGAAAGACAGAGAATCCGCGCTATGCGGAACGTTTTCAGTTGATCGCCGGTGGAATGGAATTGATCAACGCTTTTACCGAGCTAAATGATCCCTTTGAGCAGGAGGCCAGGTTTAAAGAGCAGGAAAAATTACGCAAAGCAGGAGATCTCGAGGCCCAAAGGATTGATAAAGATTTTATTGAGGCCTTAAAGCACGGCATGCCCCCTTGCGCTGGCTTAGGAATGGGTATCGACAGATTAGTCGCCCTACTGACCGATTCTCACAATATTAAAGAGGTAATATTATTTCCTACCCTAAAACCGAAGCGATGATCGATAGAAACACTGCCTTTAACTGGCTAAAGCAACGAATTCAAAATAAGAATCTGATTAAGCACATGGTAGCCACAGAGGCAATCATGCGAGCCTTAGCCAACAAATTAGGCCATGATGCGGATAAATGGGGTTTGGTAGGTTTGGTACACGATCTAGACTTTGAGGAGACAAAAGACAGGCCGGAACAACACGGCCTAGTAACCGAAAAGTTCTTGAAAGAGCGGGGGATTGAAGATCAGGATATCGTCCAGGCTATCAAATCACACAATGCCGAAGGCACAGGCGTTCCCAGAGCTAAAGAGTTAGACTACGCCTTAACAGCCGCGGAACAAATCACTGGTTTAATAGTCGGCTGTGCCCTGGTGATGCCGGAGAAGAAATTGGCTTCAGTAAATAAAGACACAGTCCTTAAGAAATATAAACAGAAAGCTTTTACCGCAAATGTTGATAGAGAATTGATAATGCTATGCCAGAAGATTGGCTTTACCCTGGAAGATTTTGTGGAGTTGTCCTTAAAATCAATGCAGCTGGTTGCTGGAGAGTTAAGCTTATGAAACAACTGTTGATTGGAACGAAGAATTCAGCCAAATTTGATGAATTGTCTCATGTCCTTGGTGAATACGGTTTTGACTGTCATACACTAAAAGATATTGACATAAAGGTTGACGTGGAGGAAACTGGTAGCACTTATAAGGAAAATGCGGTGTTAAAAGCCAAGAGTTACGCCAAGATAAGCAATACGTTGACGGTTGCTGATGACAGTGGCTTATCTATTGATGCTCTGGACGGCACTCCCGGTCTACGCTCCCGTGATCTCTATGGACAGGGACGCAATACTGATGAAGAACTGCTGGCCTGGGTCAAAGAGAAAATGAAAAATGTAGCTAGCGACAATCGAACTGCCAAATTTGTAGCCGCTGTTGCCATATGCAACCCTGAGGGGAAATGCAATGTTGTAGAATCGTCTACAGAAGGAATAATTACGGAGCAGGTGGACACTAAAATAATTCCCGGCTATCCCTTTAGGTCAGTATTCTATATACCCAAGTTTCAAAAGTATTATAGCCGCCTGACCCCGGAAGAACACCAGCAAGTTGCTCATAGAACCTTATCTGCCAAAAAACTTAGTAAATATTTTAAACAATATGATTGATATCAAATTACTACGAGACAACCCAGAATCCATCAAAAAAGCTTGTGCCAGTCGGCAAGCCAAGTGTGATATTAACAAAATAATAGAGCTCGACCAGGCAAAAAGAGCTAAACAAGTTAAGGCTGATGAGCTGCGATCCGAAAAAAATAAAGCAACTCAACAAATACCTAAACTAAAGGGTGATGCCAAGGAGCAACTTTTAGCCAGAATGAAGGAGGTAGATAAGGATGCAGATGTTGTAGAAAAAGAGTTGAAACTGTTAGAAGATGAATTGACCCAGATGCTGTATCAGGTGCCCAATCTCCCCAAGGAAGATGTTAAAGTTGGCCAAGATGAAAAAGACAATGAGGTAATAAAAGAAGTTGGCGATAAACCAAAGTTTAATTTTAAACCAAAAGATTACTTAGCAATAGCAGAAAACTTAGATTTGATAGACATCAAACGTGCCGCCAAGGTAGCCGGAACCAGATTTGGTTATATCAAGGGGGATCTGGCTCTTTTGGGCAGTGCCTTATTTCAATACGGCAAAGAGCAATTAGTAGAAAACGGTTTTCAGTTATTGTTCCCGCCGGCCTTAATAAAAGATGAGATTATGAAAGGGTTGGGCTATATCGAGGGTATAGATGAAGCAGATAAATATCATCTGGATAAAGATAAGCAATATTTGATTGCCACCGGCGAACACGCCTTAATACCTTTGCACGCTGAGGAGACGCTAGATGATAGCGATTTACCCATGAAATATTTTACCTACACTCCTTGTTTCAGAAGAGAAGCCGGTTCCTACGGTAAAGACACCAAGGGAATTTTTAGAGTACATCAATTTGATAAGTTAGAAATGGTGGCTCTGGCCAGAGAGGGGGAGAGTGACCAGATTCATGAGGCTATGCTGGGCATCTCGGAAAAGCTGATCAGTGATCTGGGGATTCCTTATAGAGTTATCAAGATGGTCACTGGTGATCTAGCCTTTCCCTCTGCCAGAACCTATGATATCGAATGCTTTATTCCTTCCCAGGGCAAGTATCGAGAGACTGGATCTATTTCCACCTGCACTGATTTTCAGGCCAGAAGACTTAAGATACGCTACCGAGACCAAGGAGGAATAAAGTTTGCACATACTTTAAACGGAACAGCTTACGCCATGGGACGAACTCTTATTGCTATCATTGAAAACTATCAGACTAAAGAAGGATATATCGAAGTACCCCAGGTGCTGCAGAAATATTGTAACTTTAAAATAATAAAATAACTCCCGGAATGATCCAGGAGTTTGGAAGGAGCTTAGGCCATCTTGGGCTTGGCCTTTTCGGTGGTGTGGTATACCTCTGCAGCGGCGCAGGCAATGGCTAACACCACCAGTAAGATGAGTGATACTCCGGCAAAAGCCGATTTGGCAACCATAGCTACCTCCTTAGACTATGCAGTTGATGTAGTAGAGATTGAAGCCGAAACAGATGACCATCACCCTGACTACTGTCTTGACGAAGTAGGGGATAGTGGCTTTGGTCTTGATCATGATGAAAGACAGCACTAAACCGACAATCAACGGAAAGGAAAACACCGAGTTAATGATGAAACGACTACCTTCGGCCCCCTTGATAGATAGAGCCATGCCTAGCATGCCCGCTGCCCAGGCACCGATTATCAGCAGACAGATTCCCCAACAACCGATCTTATGCACTCCGCTTTCCATCTTTACCTCCCCATGTTAAAGAACGAGTTTATATAACTTATATAAAATCAAAATAATTGTCAAATATGAATAATAACCACACCTCCTGGATTGAGGTAAATAAATCTGCCATCCTTCACAATATTGAGGTCTTCCAAAAAGTGATTGGTCCGAAAACCAAACTGATGGCTGTGGTTAAATCCAACGCCTACGGCCACGGCATGGTTAACGTAGCCACTTTTTGTGAAGAATCGACGTTGGTTAATTATCTTGGAGTGGTAAATCTGCACGAGGCCCTGCTATTGAGAAAAACTGGGATAACTTTGCCGATTTTGGTATTAAGCTATTTCAATCAGGATGATATCCACCATGCCATCCAAAACGACATTGATTTACCAGTTTATGATTTCTTTATGGCTGAGCTAATCGATGAGACGGCTCGTAGCATCAATCAAGTTGCCAGGATTCATATAAAAATTGATACCGGGACTACCCGTTTGGGAATATTGAGCAAAGACTCTCTGGAGTTCGTTCAGAAAGCAAAAAAACTGAAACATTTGGAAATTATTGGGGTATTTACTCACTTCGCTGATTCAGAAAACAAGAATCAGACTTTTACCAATAAGCAGATTAAAGAGTTTAATAGTCAAGTTAGCAAAATTAGAAAGGCCAGGATTAAAATCTCTCTTTTCCACGCGGGTTGCTCCGCCTCTACCTTGATAAATAAAAAGAGTCATTTCGACCTGGTCAGGACAGGAATTGGCCTCTATGGTTTGTGGCCTTCGGAAGATGCTAAAAAGTTAACAAAAGGCATAGTTGCGCTAGAGCCGGCTTTGTCCTGGAAGGCAAAAATAATTCAGAAGAAGGAGATTAAAGCTGGAACCCCAGTCGGTTATGGCTGTACAGTACGAGTTAAGAAAACCACCAAGATTGCAGTTTTGCCAGTTGGTTACTACGAAGGCTACTCCCGATTACTATCCAATAGCGGGCAGGTATTAATCAGGGGCAAGAGATGTCCTATTATTGGGCGAGTTTGTATGAATTTAATGATGGTTGACATCACCAGGCTGAAGGAAGTCAGTTATGAAGATGAAGTGGTAATTTTGGGCAGACAAGGAAAAGATGAAATTTCGGCCGAAGAGATTGCCAAAAGGAGCAAGACAATTAATTACGAAGTGGTAACCAAGATAAACCCTTTGTTACCCAGGGAATATATTTAGAATGCCAAAGAAGAAGAAAATAAGAGTTGGCGTGATTTTTGGAGGCCGCTCCGGAGAACATGAAGTCTCTTTTGTTTCAGCCCAATCGGTTATTACATCTTTGGATCTTCACAAGTACATAATTGTTCCGATATTTGTTGCCAAGAATGGACAGTGGTTTTCCTCAAGCGATGCCATCGACAAAATCAAATCTGGAAAGTTAAAAAGTATCCCAGTTGCTAATATGACCGCTGATCCCGCCCAGCAATTTATGGATGTTGCCTTCCCCTTAATACATGGCACCACTGGAGAAGACGGCTGCTTACAGGGATTGTTAGAGCTGGCTGATATTCCTTATGTAGGATCCGGGGTAATGGCTTCGGCAGTTGGCATGGACAAAATAATTTCCAAAATGGTATTCCAGTCAGCGAATTTACCCGTGGTTAATTATGTTCATTTCTTGAGGAGGGATTGGAGAAAAAACCAAGCCAGACACCTGAAGCTTATAGCCAAAGATTTGGATTACCCAGTTTTTGTTAAACCGGCGAATTCTGGATCTTCAGTCGGCATTAACAAAGCCAAAAATAAAAGTCAATTGATTAAAAATATCAACACCGCCTGCCAGTATGATCGTAAAATTATGGTGGAGCAGGGGATAGAGAACTACCATGAATTAGAAGTGGCTGTTTTGGGTAACGATCAGCCAAGGGCTTCAATGGTCGGTGAAATAATTTCCTGCAATGAATTCTACGATTATGACGCTAAATACGTTGCTGGTAAGACCAAAACGGTTGCTCCGGCAATGATTCCTACCGCCTTGGATGATAAGATAAGAAAAATGGCTATCCAAGCATTTAAAGCCATTGATTGTTCTGGAATGGCTCGAGTGGATTTTCTCTATGACAAAACGGTTAGAAAACTATATCTTTCTGAGATTAATACTCTTCCCGGATTTACATCCATATCAATGTACCCAAAACTATGGGCTAAATCCGGTATTGCCTATCACAAATTACTGGATAAACTTATTGACTTGGCCCTGGAAAGGCACCAGGATAAAAAGAAATCCAGTAGTTCATTTAAACAAAAATCTAAATGGTTTCAAAAATAAACTATGTCATGGACCAGAAGAAGAAAACGCCGCGTTGAGTTTGAGAGACGACAAATTCATACCCTAAAACGATCAAAATTCCAGAATCCTCTTTTTCCCAAGAAAGAGACAAGAGGTTTTTTTAATGGACGGGGCCAGTTCTATGTTGGATTTTTCCTTATAGGCTTGATCTATTTTAGTTTTTTTTCTGGCTACTTTGAGATAACTTCTGTTTCCATTTCGGGGCTGCACTATTTAAACGATCAGGAAATCAGGCAAGTTGTCGATCAATTTACTCAATCTAGAAAATTTTTGGTTTTACCACAAAATAATCTGCTGCTAACCGATACGGAAAACCTCAAGAAAGAAATTAATGATTCGCTTCAGGAACGATTTGCCCTCAATTCTTTGAATGTAGACAAGGATTATCCTTCATCTCTTAGCGTTAATATCAGCGAAAGGATACCAAGTTTAGCTTGGGTGACTAATAATATTATTTACTATTTAGACTTATCAGGTAAAGCAACCCGGCGATTGGAAGAAGATGAGGAGATTGATACCAACTTTCCCAAGGTGTATGATTTAGCCAACCAAGAAATCAGCCTTAATGACCAAGCGGTCAACTCTGATATGGTTAAATTTGTATTTGAAGCTACAGAACAGTTAAATTCAAAATTATTGGAGAAAGCCGAGTCATTTCATTACCAGGAGGTAGATTTACCGGATATCTGGCTAAGAGCCGAATCAGGGTGGAGAATTCATTTGGACAGCCAGCAGGAAGTTGCTAAGCAGATAGACGATGCTGTCCTTATCATAACAGAGTACTTTTCGGATAATACCGGAAATTTAGACTACATTGATGTTAGGTTGGTAGATAGGGTATACTATAAAACAAAGTATTAATTAACTAAGGATAAATATATGTATAGCAAGAAGGTAATGCAACATTTTCAGCACCCTCACAACTTGGGCGGTTTCAAAAACCCTGACGGGGTGGGGGAGGTAGGCAACCCGGTTTGTGGAGACTTGATGAAAATCTATATTAAAGTCAAAGATGATCAGATAGAGGACATTAAATTTGAAACCTTTGGCTGTGCTGCTGCTATAGCCACTTCGTCAATGACTACTGATTTAGCTAAAGGTAAGACAATAAAAGATGCCTTAAAAATTTCCAGAAACGATGTGGCCGCCAGCCTTGATGGCTTGCCTCCCATCAAAATGCATTGTTCCAATTTGGCTGCTGATGCCCTCAAAAAAGCTATTGAAGATTACCAAAGCAAGAAAAAATGAAACAACTTCTAATTATCGTTATTATTGCAATTGTTGTCCTGATCGGACTGGCTTTGTATTTCTACTTTATTCGTTGATTGTAGTAAATTAGGCTAATCTTAGCCAAAAAACAAGAAATAGGCCTTTATTTGACCGTGTAGGGCCTATTTTTTTAGTAGTAAGTAAAAGTACTCTTTTAAGTAAAAAGGGTTCTAAAAGGGTAGTATTTATCGATTATTGGGCCATTCTGGAGGCCAGTACTGGTTTAGGGGAAAAACTCAATTGACACCACGGTCTAGTTTAAATATAGTAAATGGAGATAGTACAGATCAGGCTGCCTCTTTACCTCGTATTCAGCCTTCGTCAGATTGCCTCGGCTTTCCCTCACTTCTGCCTCTAAACAATGATCCGCGAATCTGCTACCTCCCGATTCCCACGGTTGGGAATTGAACTTCTCCTGGTCCAGAAAATTGGCCAGGTCAATAAAGAGAAAGACCAGCAGTGACTGCATTGCATTGGCCCTGCTACAGAAACGTGCCGGGGGGTAATCCGGCAAAGCTGGCCCGTTCATTTGATCGGTACACTCCAAGCCCGCCTTAGAACAGCCATTTTTGGAGACTACATCGCCTTGCTCCTGTGCCGATCACAGGTCTGTGGACTCTTACCCGCACCGATCCACAGACCTTATTTATTTTACGACACATTAACTTAATATTACGGCTATCGGGAGGTGCGGTTTAAATGACAACCAATAGAACTTCAAGTATATAGATTAGATTATTCTTCTTAACGGTAGAATAATTTACAAGTACATTACGAGCAGGTAACCAACCTTTGGTTATACTTGATAGGCGCTGATACCGACAAAGTTACTATGTAGTGTTTTAGATCCTATTTATGGTTCGTCTAACATTTATTGTCCGACACATCAATATTCAAAAAACACAGGGGTTTACTTGTCCCCTGCAATTTTATGGTTATGGTAAATAGTTAAGAGGGTTGACCGGTATCCCGTTTAATCTTACTTCAAAATGGAGGTGAGCCCCGGTAGTTAACCGACCAGCGCCGTTGGAACCGGGTTTGCCTCCTGATAGTCCAATTATCTGTCCCCTTTCCACAAAGCTATCCTCCTGGACGTTTATTTGACTAATATGACCGTAGACTGAGGTTAAATCATTACCATGGGCCAGCATGATATAGGAATATCCTTTACCTGCGTTTTTGGCTCGAACTACATAGCCATCCGCCACAGCAGCCACAGCAGTGCCTTGAGGGACTCGGATATCAATGGCGGGGTGTTCGAAGATCCAACGATATAGATAAGAGGGGTCATGAAAATAGGCAGAGATGCCGCCAGCCGGACTAACAGGCCAAGAAAGAATCCCTGCACCCTCACCCAGGTCGAAATCTCTATCTTCCAGTTGTAATTTTTCTTTAGCTACTCTTTCCAAAGAAGCCAGTTCTGAATTGATAGCCGATTGCTCTGTTTTTAGTTCATCTAAGATACCTTGAAACTTTTCTTCTGAAGAAACGGTTTCGTCTAAAACTTGACTCTTGTAGCCCACCTGATCATCTAATTCCGCCTCGGTACGTTCCAGCTCAACTCTTTTGTCAGCCAGACCGACTCTGCTTGATGAAAGTTCAGACTCTCTTAATTCTAGATCAGTCTTTAACTGGCCAAACTTCTCCAACAAATCTTGGTTTTGACTTTCCACTTCCTTAAGGAACTTCAGCTGATTGAAGAAGTCAGAGAAATGTTCATAGCCAAGGGTTATCTCTAAATAGGTTTTCTGATCAGCTTTGTAGATTTGTCTAACCAATTCCGAAATACGTTCCTTCTGGACAGTGATCTCGGCCTCCTTAGTGTCGATTCTCATATTGAGGTTATCAATCTCTAGAGTTAGTTTTTCAATTTCAGTGGCGGCAATCTCAATCTCATATCCCGTTTTACTTATCTCATCTTCAATTATTAGTATTTGGTTAGTAAGGGAAGCAGATTCCTGTTGTTTGGATTTAATACTATCTTCGTAGGATTTGGTTTTTTGCTGCAAGTTGTTGATTTCTTCTCGCCTCTTTTCAATTTCGATATTAAGCTCCAGAAGGCTTCGCTGGTCCCCACTCTCGTTTATCTCGGTTGTGGCATCATCAGATGACTCAGTTTGTGCGTAATAGATACCTCCAAATAAAAAACTGGCCAAAAAAATGGCCATAATTGCTGCTATTTGTGTTTTTATTTTGAGTCCCCTATTCATAGTAGTATTTAATTATACTACAATATTTCTATTTTAGCAAATTAAGGGACTGTTCAATCCGGCTGATAGTGCTCTTTTTTCCTATTACCCAGGCAATTTCAAACGGTGAAGGAGAAGCTTTCCGACCTGATAAAGCGACCCGTAATGGCCAAAAGAATTTTCCTGGTTCAATCCCTTTCTCTTTGATCAGATCTTTAAGTAACAATTCAAGTGTCGCAAAATGGAAGTCTTTTTCCTCTATTTGATTAAACTTTTCTTTAGCCAAATTTAATGAGCTGATCACTTCTTCTTTGGCCATATCTTTCCAGAAGAGCAACTTAGCATCATACTCGATGCTCTCTAAAAAGAGGAAGGAAACAGCTTCGGTGATTTCCGATAATTTTCGGATACGCGGTTGTTCCAAGCTTACAGCTTGCTTGTTAAACTGACCATCTTTAAGCTTAACCCCGTCTTTCTGTAAATAGGGTAAGGCTAGTTCGGCAAATTGCTCTAAATCAAGCTGGCGAAGATAATGCCCGTTTAGCCAGTCTAATTTTTTTAAGTTAAAAATTGATCCTGCTTTGTTTACTTTTTCCAAGGCAAACTCTTTTGCCAACTGCTCCCGATTGAATATTTCCTGTTCAGTTTTGGGATTCCAGCCCAACAGGGCAATGAAATTGATAACCGCTTCTGGTAGATAGCCTAAATTTCTGTATTCTAGAGCTGACAAAGCTCCATGTCTTTTAGATAGTTTGGATTTATCCGGCCCTAGGATCATCGGCAAGTGAGCCATCTGTGGAGCTTCCCAGCCAAAATACTGAAACAGCAACAAATGTTTTGGAGTAGAGGGCAGCCATTCTTCGCCGCGAATTACATGACTGATTTCCATTAGATGATCATCAACTACTACTGCCAGATGGTAGGTGGGAAAACCGTCCGACTTGATCAGGATTTGATCGTCGATTTCCTTGTAGTCAAATTTGACCGTGCCCCTGATTAAATCCTTAAATATTGAACTTCCCTGTCCGGGAGTTTTTAATCGGATAACGTGTGGAACTTTTTTATTTAGCCTTTGCCCTACCCCTTGGGGCGACAGCTTGAGGCAGGTGCCATCGTATTTTGAGGCCACTCCCCTGCTCTGTTGCTCCTCTCTCATTTTAGCTAAACGCTCGGTAGTGCAAAAACAGTGATAGGCATTTCCTTGATCCAATAATTTCTTGGCATGCTTCCTGTAAAGTTGCAGGCGTTCTGACTGCAGATAAGGACCATAATCACCGCCCCGATCTGGTCCCTCATCCCAATCGAGTCCATACCACCGAAGACTGTCTTTGATATCCTGAAGGCTTTCAGACACAAAGCGCTCTCGGTCTGTATCCTCGACCCTTAGAATAAAGGATCCTTGGTGTTTTTTGGCAAATAACCAATTAAATAAAGCCGTCCGTAGTCCTCCGATATGCAAAAAACCGGTAGGAGACGGCGCAAAGCGTACACGAACTCTTTTATCTTTAATCATTTATAATCCAAATAAACTAGTGCCCTGACCCATTATCAACAAAGAGGCTAGAACTATCAGCACTATAACTATCAAGGTAAGACAGCCAAAACCAAACCAGAATAACATTCGGGACATGTCTGCCATTTTCTGTATTTTGGCTTCTTCATTAGCCAGATCATGGCGCATCAGTCTTTCTGCTCTTCTGGGCTCTACTTTCTTCTTCTTTGTAGTTTTTTTAACTTTTTCCTTCTTTTTCTTGGGCATGTTTAGATTATACCATATTAGTTGCGTATCACAATCATGGCCTTACGGCCGTTCTCAATATCTCCGTCGTTCCAATCATGAATAGCCTCAAAGAGAACTTCTTGATCATAACGATATTGCTCTCCTCTTTTTGTGCCATTATCGTTAGTGATGAATTGATTATCTTCATATCCGATTACTACCAACATGTGATAAATGGGTCCGGGTGTTTGAAAATACGGATTGCCCAACATCCGCCCAGCCGTAGGGACGATCACCGGGTAACCATCAGCTAATTCTTTCTTAATCTGTCCGATATCAAAGTCGTAAGCTACATCAACCCCTTTAAAATCATAATAATCTAAAATCAACTGAGCGGTTTCTAAGGTGTCAGTATCTTCAAAGTAGCCAAATTTATCAATCTCAAAAGCCACCAAGGCTTGCAATTGATCTTCAGCTTCTTGCTTGGTTAGAGAATCTTGGCCCAGCCAAAAAGAAGCGGCTTGCAGTACAGCAGCTTCTTCACAAGCCTCCTTATGAATATCGTCCCAGATTTCAAAAGGAGCTTGCGAGGTAAAGGGAACATTAATATTTACTTGGTCAGGCAGTGGAGTTACCCCTACCACCGGTTCATCAATCTTCACAAAACTAAAATTAGGAGAAGGCTCAACTAGTAGATAGAGTTCAGCGTCAAAATCAGACAGCTGCCAAAATAAAAAAAGACCTGCTGTTACAGCCACCAGAAGAAAGATCCAGAATTTAAGACTTTTCATCTCTTTTTAGATTTGATTACTAACCGGGAAAAACGCCAAGTTGCTGTCCTAATACGATCAAGGCGCCAAGGCTGAACGATTAACCGCCAAAACCATTCTAATCCCAAACTCCTCATTAATTTAGGACTTCTTTTAACATTTCCGGAAATAAAATCAAAAGCGCCACCAACCCCCATGGCAATTTTAAGCGAAGGCATATTTGCTAAATGGTTGTTAATCCACTTTTCCTGCTTAGAAGCGCCAAAAGCCACTAGCAATACATCTGGCTTAACGCGGTTAATTTTGGCCAGTAGAATAAAGTCTGGGAGCTTGAAATGGAAACGGGTTCGATAACCGGATTCAAAACCTGCAATTTTTATATCAGGGTACAATTCTAATATTTTTTGGGCTGCTTGCTCTGCTACCCCAGGTAGAGCACCCAGCAGGTAGATTGATTTATGTTTTTTCTGACAAATTTCCGCTAGCTGATAGGTCAAATCCGTACCGGTTATCCTTTGTTTTAATGGATTGCCTAGGTACCGAGCTGCCAGTTTCAAGCCAAAGCCGTCAGGAACAGCCAAATCAGCCTGATTAAGAATACCTTTAAAGTCCTTATCATGGTGAGCGGCAACTAGGAACTCCGGGTTGGGTGTGACAATAAAATGTGATTTGTCGGAATCCAAATAGCCTTGGATTTTTTCCAAAACTTCTTCATTGGTAATCTTATCTATTTTTACACCTAGGATTTCTACTTTCATTTTAAGCTGAAACTTTTTAACAATTGATATTGGGCCCCTTCAGGATTAAGGATGCTTTGCATCACTTCGATCGAATTTACGGTCCAGTTGCTTGCCAGTCCTTGTCCCTCCCAAGATGAGAGGTCCCCTACCCCGCTTTTGTTTCTGGCTATGGTTATGTGCGGTTGAAATTTTCTGCTTTCAATTTTGCCGATCTGTAAACGCTTCAGCTCCGAGCGAAACTGTTCGACCAGTTCAGCCAATTTCTGATTTGTTTTTACTCCTAGCCCGACGATGCTGGGATTCCTTAAACTGGGAAAGCCAATCATATTTTGCAAGGACAAGGTAAAAGGACTGATTGGCTCTAGTAGATCCTGCAGCCTAATTTCTGCTTGAGATAACTGATCCGGACTGATCTCGCCCAAGAACACCAAGGTCAGATGCCATAGAGTTTGATCAAGCCAACGTAAGGCTGAAGCTTGCTTGCCCAAGGAGCCAATTAGTCTAGCAATATCCTGTTTAACCTTTGGCGGTAAATTGATGGCGATAAAGACTCTCATGTACCATCATCTTAGCAGTTATTGCCTGTTTTTTCAAGAAAAATGTGCTATAATTGCAAACGTGAAACAAGCTATACTATTCAAAAAGTTAGAAAATAAAAAGGTGCAGTGTCTGGCCTGCAATCACCGCTGTACTATTCTGCCCGATAATCGTGGCATCTGTGCGGTACGCCAAAATCAAGACGGCAACCTGGTAACTTTAGTGTACGGAAAGGCAATATCAGAAGCGGTTGATCCAATTGAGAAAAAACCGCTTTTTCATTTCCTGCCCGGATCCACTTCTCTATCAATCGCCACTATCGGTTGTAACTTTCGTTGCGACAATTGTCAAAACTGGCAAATCTCCCAAGGATCCAAAAACCAATCTGAGATACCAGGTAGAGATTTGTCGCCAGCCAAGATAGTTGCCGATGCCAAAACCAATCACTGCCTTTCAATTTCCTATACTTATACTGAACCGACAATATTTGTTGAGTATGCCCTGGATACCATGAAGTTAGCCAAGCAAAGCGGTTTAAAAAATGTCTGGGTATCAAACGGCTACATGACCAGGGAAACACTAGAGGAGATCAGGCCGTATTTAGATGCTATTAACGTTGATCTGAAATTTTTTGATAATGCCAGTTATCAAAAAAATTGCGGTGGTCGCTTGGATCCCATTTTAGAAAATCTGAAATGGTTCAAACAAAACCAGATTCATTTGGAAGTAACCACTTTATCAATTCCTACTCTTTCAGACTCCATGGAGATGTTGACTCAAATGGCACGATTTATCAAAGAGCAGCTGGGACCTGAAACTCCCTGGCACCTTTCTGCTTTTTCGCCTGACATTTCCTACAAACTGGAAGATCTATCGGCCACCCCGGTTTCCACCCTGGAGAAAGCCAGGACAATTGCCCTGGAGCAGGGTTTAAAATTTGTCTATCTGGGGAATGTGCCTGGTCATCAGGGTGAACAAACCTATTGTCCTGAATGTGGTATAATGGTGATACAACGCTTGGGCTACCAGACAAACCGCTATGACGAGCAGGGTCAATGTCCCAAGTGCCAAGCTAATTTAGCATTAGTCTTAAAATAAAAAATGAAAAAAACTTTCGTCTTAATTTTACTGGCTGGTCTGCTGGCCCCCAATCTAACCCAGGCTTTTGCTTACAATAAAAACTATATAATCTCCGATAGTGACCTAATCAATCATCGCAGTATGACCTTGGAGAGAATTGACGAATTTATCAATCACCGAGGAGGTGGTTTAGCCGGAATGAGCTTCGAGGCTATCGGAGGATTAAAGTCCGCTGCCCAAATTATATATGATGCTTGCAGTTATTACCGCTTAAACCCAAAATACCTATTAGTTCGTTTGCAGATGGAACAAAGTCTGATTACTGATCCTACACTTTCTCAGAGCCAAATTGACTGGGCGGCTGGCTATGGATGCCCTGACGGTCAAGGCTGCTCTTCTTCCTACAAAGGATTTTTTAACCAGGTTAATCATTCCCTAAAAGGGATCCGAGGTGATAAATATCTGGCCGGTCTGGAAGCCAACGGAACTACTATTTCCGGCTGGGGCCCTGGAATTACTAAAACTACCCTAGATGGGATCAGTGTCACCCCCCAGAATGATGCTACAGCTGTTCTCTATACTTATACACCATGGGTGGGAAAATGGGGCGGAGGTGACCAGCGCTGGGGCGGCAATTCTCTTTTTGCCAAAACCTGGTACGAATGGTTTTTAAAACGATATCCTGATGGAACCTTATTAAGGGAAGACGGACAATCCGGTATTTGGTTGCTGCAAAATGGCAAGAAAAGACCATTTCATAGCCGCTCGGCTTTTTTTGCATCTTATGACCCTTCGAAAGTAATTACGGTCTCAGGGGTGGAGCTTGATGCTTACGAAACGGGCTTGCCAATTAAATACGCCAATTACTCTTTGATCCAGTCACCTCGCGGCACAGTTTTCTTAATTGTTAACGGCGAAAAACGAGGCATTGAGTCATCTGAAGTTTTCCGCACCATTGGCTTTAATCCCGAAGAGATAATCCAGACCAGTTGGGAAGATGTTAATTCTTTTGCGGATGGAGAAACAATCACCTTAGACAGTATTTACCCGACTGGTACTCTACTGCAATCATTGGAAACCGGCGGCATTTTCTATGTTGAGGACGGAATCAAGCACTCAATCTGGTCAAGGGAGATACTACAAAGTCGTTTCCCTAATCAAAAATGGTCTACAGTAACTGAAGAGGAATTATCACTATTTGAAGATGGAGATCCCGTTAAATTCAAAGATGGAGAATTAGTTACTTCGGCTGGTACTAAGTCGATTTTCGTCATTAGTAACGGGGAACGCCGCCCCATTGCCTCAAGAGATGTTTTCGATTCTTTAGGCTATAACTGGCAACATCTTATCTGGACTTCGGACCAGGCTTTACTGCGAGCCCATTCCCTAGGCCTACCAATTGATATAGAATAATATGTCTTTAGTCTTTGGAGCCATTACTCCACATCCTCCGCTACTGGTTCCCACCATTGGAGGAGAAAATCTAAGGCAAGTTAAAAAAACGGCTGATGCCTTAAGGGAGCTGGAGGGCGATCTTTATGCCAGCAAACCAGATACCTTACTAATTATTTCCCCTCACGGACCCGTAGCTCCTGACAATTATTTGATTAATGTGGCGCCAGAACTGACGTCTGATCTGGAACAGTTTGGTGATTTCAGCACCAAACTGAAATTTAGCAGCGACCTGGAATTGGCCTCTCAAATTGAGGAGGCAGCGGAGGATCAATCAGTCCCCCTCAACCTTGTTGACCAACCTGCCCTGGACCATGGTTCTTCTGTCCCACTTTTATATCTGTCACAACATCTGGAAAATATTAAAATACTTCCAATTAGTTATTCCCTGTTAGATTTGGCGTCTCATTTTAAGTTCGGCGAATTAATGGGCCACGAGATAGTCAAATCAAATAAAAGAATCGCCGTTATTGCTTCCGGTGATTTATCTCACCGGTTGACTGAGGGAGCACCGGCCGGCTATAGCCCAGAGGCTAAGAAATTTGATCAGGATCTGGTTAAGCTAATTGAAGACAAAAATATTGAGGGCTTGCTCAATCTTGACCCGGCAGTAATTGAAGAAGCCGGTGAATGCGGCCTCCGCTCCTTTATCATTCTTTTCGGCATCTTCAGTCAATCAGAATTCGAGACAAAAATACTATCGTATGAAGGCCCCTTTGGAGTGGGCTATCTGGTATCCAGTTTAACTTTAAAATAAATGCAGTTTATTCCTCTGAAATCGCCTGTTATCAAGCAAGGCGATTTTTGGCAAAAATTATCCAAGTTAATTAAAGGTCGCTTAAGCAGCGGTGATATTTTAGTTATTGCTTCTAAACTAATTGCCCTGGAACAGGATGATCTAGCAGTAAAAGATGAGATTAAACCAACTACTAGAGCAAAAAAGTTGGCCAACAACTTTAAAATAGATCCTCGATTTGTTCAAGTAGTCCTGAAGCAGGCAGATAAGATCATCGGAGGAGTTAAAGGCACTTTATTAACTGTAAAAGACAGCGTGGTAATCGCTAACGCCGGAGTTGATCACTCCAATGCACCAAAGGGATATTTTATCCTCTGGCCAAAGAAGCCTGAAGCTATGGCTGACAAGATAAAAAGATTTGTTCAAAAAGAATGTAAGAAGAGAATCGGGGTAATTATTGCCGACTCACATTGTTTACCCAGGAGACTAGGCACTTCAGGCCTGGCCTTAGCTATTTCCGGTTTTGAAGGAGTAGTCGATCAACGAAAACAGAAGGACCTCTATGGGCGGCCACTTAAGATAACTTACTCTAACCTGGCTGATGACTTAGCTGCCGCTTCGGCTGTCTTAATGGGAGAGGCAGCTGAGAAAGTTCCCCTGGTTATTATCAAAAAACCTCCTGTTACACTTTCTAATAGTTCAGCCAAAGTGCTAACCAATAAACTAAAGATAAAAAGAGAGGCTTGCCTTTTTTATCAATCTGATCTATAGTATTATATACAACTTAACCTGATTTATGAAGAAAAAAATCCTATTTATTACCTTATTTTCTCTGGTTGGCCTGCTGGCCTTTCAGATAAACTTTACCAATATTGTTGGCTCTGCCCAGCGATTCACTTTGTTTGAATTTATTGCTCCCATAGGCGGAATGATTATCGGGCCAATTGCCGGAGCAATTTCCGCATTTATGGTTAGAGGAGTTCATGTTATTACAGACAACCAACCGATTGACCTGGTAACCATTCTTAGATTCTTACCGATGATAATAGCTGCTGTTTATTTCGGCACTAAGTCCAAGAAAAATATGATTGTTCCCCTACTCTGCATGATTTTGTTCATAGCCCACCCCCAAGGACGACAAGCCTGGTATTATTCTCTCTACTGGTTGATCCCGGTTTTCAGTGAACTGAAGAAAGACCGTTTGATCTTGCGGGGCTTGGGCGCTACCTTTACTGCTCATGCTATTGGTTCAGTAATTTTTCTTTATGCCTTCAATTTACCAGCAGCAGTTTGGATCGGATTAATACCAATAGTCGCTCTGGAAAGAGGTTTATTCGCTGTCGGCATCTGGTGCAGCTATCTGATTTTTAATAACGGATTAGAAATACTTAACACAAAGGTAAAGCTTTCTGTGCTGAAGCCGTTAATCAATCCCCGATATCTGATTTCAAAAAACTTCCTCAAATACTCAGCTTAAACTGACAGAAAAAATACCCCGAGGATGGGGTGTTTTTGGTTGACAAAATCCTTACTAAATCAATGGAATCGGCTCTTTTTTTTATTCAGCAAAAGATGTTAAAATAGAGTCATGCATCAATATCCGGAACTAGCCAGAAAGGCTATTGAAACTTACATCCGATCTGGAAAAACGATCAAGCCGTCTACTGACACTGCTGCTGAATTAATCAATCGAGCAGCGGCTTGTTTTGTATCCCTGCACACCGAGGGTGACCAATTACGTGGTTGTATCGGAACTATCTTGCCTACTCAACCCAGTTTGGCCCAAGAGATTATTGCTAATGCCATCCAGGCAGCTACAGGAGATCCCCGCTTTGCACCGCTTACAGAACCGGAATTGGCAGATTTGGAGATCTCAGTTGATGTCTTAACGGAACCGGAACAAATTTCCGGCAACCAAGATCTTGATCCCAAAAAATATGGAGTGATTGTAAGGGCAGGAAGCCGCTCTGGTCTATTACTACCCGATTTGGACGGAGTCGATACGGCAGATCAACAAGTTGCTATTGCATCTCAAAAGGGCGGCATCGATTTGCAAAGAGATAAGGTCGATTTATTTCGATTTTGTGTAGAAAGATATAAATAATGATTGCAGAGATAATTCCCCAAATTCGCTTGCCTAAGTCAATCGGCATTTTTGATTACCTGGTGCCTGGTGAACTAGAATCCAAAATTAAGGTTGGTCAAGTGGTTACCGTACCTTTCCGCAGCAGATCTATTGAAGGCGTAGTGGTACAGCTGAAAAAAACCTCAACTATTAAAAAGCTAGCTTTAGTTACCGCCATAAAGCAAGACCAACCACTTTTAACCGATGGGCAGATTCAGCTGATTGATCGACTGTCAAAATATTACTGGCTTTCCCCTGCCCTGTTTATCAAATCAATCTTACCTCAAATTCCTAAAAAAGTTTACAAAAAGGAATTTAAGAAAATTATTCCCAAAAATCTAGAGCTGAAAGTAGCTAAGAATAAGATTGCTGAACTAAAAAAACTAAGTCAAAAAATAATTAAGGAAAAAAAAGGTTGTTTGTTCCATTATGACAGTATCGGCCAAAAGACCCTGCTCTATCTTTATCTAATAGACTATTATCAAGCCAAGGGGCAGCAAATAGCCATTATTGTCCCGGAAATGGCTGATATAGCCAAATTATACCCCGTAATTGCCCGAAGGTTCCCTGATGCGGTCTATTATCACGGCCAACTAGCCAAAAACCAGCAGTTTAACTTATGGCAAGGAATACTCAAGTGTCAGCACAAAATCATTATGGGGACTCGGCCTTTGTCCTTTGCCCCCTTTAAGAATTTGGGCTTAGTGATTATTGATCAAGAAGAGAATGACAGCCACAAGCAGTATGATCAGAACCCACGTTACCACGTTCATAAGGTGATAAACGAATTGCATCAACTATACCCCTTCAAATTACTTATGTCATCTCGCTCTCCATCGCTGAAGACTTTTTGGAGAAGTCAAAGGGGTGATATCAATTATCACAATCTGATCAGTATATCGAAAACCAATTTGAGTCTGGTTGATCTCAATGATGAATTAAAGGGGGGTAATTTTACTTTTCTGTCGAACGATTTGGTTAGCAAGATAACCTATCACACCCAGAACAACCGTCAGGTTTTTCTCTTTGTTAATCGCAAAGGGCAAGCTACCAGAATCTTCTGCCAAGACTGTGGTTTTTTGTTTGCTTGTCCTAACTGCGGACTTCCCTTCACTTCACATGCTGATGTAAAACTAGTCTGTCATCACTGTGGCCAGCAACAACCAAGTCCCAAAACCTGCCCCAATTGCCACAATGTCAAGATCAAATTTTCAGGACTGGGTATGGACAAAGTTTCTGCTAGTGTTAAAAAAATGTTCCCCAAACAAAAAATAGTCAGCTTGCACGCCGATAATATGGATGAACACAATAATTACTCATCTTACGACATAGTTATCGGTACCCTGGTTGCTTTAAGAAATTCTCACCTGCCCAACCTAGGAATGATTGGCATTATCAACGCCGACTCCTCCATTAACTTTCCTGACTTCAATGCTACGGAAAAAACCTATGGTGATTTAAACTTCCTGGCCAAATTCAAGAAAAATATTGACGTGGTCCTGCAAACCTTTTCTCCTGAGCACTATGTCATAAAATCTCTGACAGAAGATGACTACCAGACTTTTTACCGGGCTGAAGTAGAAAATCGGGAACAGTTTGGATACCCTCCCTTTAAAAAGCTAGTTAAGTTAATTTTTCAGGATCCCGATCAAAAAGTAGTTACCACAGAAACGGAACAGCTATTTCGCCAACTGCAGTCTAGAATAAAAAAAGACTGGGAAATCATCAATCTGGAAGCTACTCCCTCCAAAAGATTGGGTCGTTACCGACGTTTAATCATTATCAAATATGCTGGACAGCTACCTAATTCTTTTATAGAATTAATACCCGATAATTGGATTATAGACATTGATCCCATTAACTTCGAATAAATGGCTAAGATAATAACATTTAAACATCCTACCTTACGTAAAAAAGCTGTGGCGGTTAAACTAGATCAGCCTGATCTAAATAAAATCCTCAGAGAAATGAACCAGGCCATGAAGCAAGAAGAAGGAATAGGACTGGCTGCCCCTCAGATTGGGAAAAGCTTACGCCTAGTTACCATTAAAACTGATGAAGGTCCCTTAACTCTGATTAACCCGAAAATTACCAAAAAATCGATACGTAAGTGTGACATGGAAGAAGGTTGTCTTAGTTTTCCTGGTTTTTTTGGGATAGTTGGCCGCCCCCGAAAAGTTCAGGTTTGTTTTTCTGACAAGACTGGAAAAAAAGTAAATTTAGCGGCCGAAGGTATACTGGCCCGAGTGCTACAGCATGAAATCGATCACTTAGACGGTAAATTGTTTATCTATAAAATTAAAAAGTTCACCAAAGGAGACCGAGATGAACTCTTCTCCAAAATGCAATCCTAAAATAATCTTTTATGGTACCCCTGATTTTGGTGCTTTTATTTTTGATAGTTTAATCAAGGCTGGATTTGATATCGTTGCCTGCATTACTCAAGCCGATAAGCCCCAGGGTAGAAAAAAAGAAGTAATCACCTGCCCGGTTAAACGAATTGCCCAGGATAATGGCATTCTAGTTTTACAACCTACTTCATTAAATGATACTAATTTAATTAATAAAATTATCGAGTTAAAACCGGATTTGGCAGTGGTGGCATCTTACGGGAAAATAATTCCGCAAAAATTACTGAACATACCTGCCAAGGGCAATTTAAACGTGCATGGATCTTTGCTACCCAAGCTAAGGGGCGCCTCCCCCATTGCCACAGCAATTTTACATGGTCTAAAAGAAACCGGGGTTACCATAATGCTGATGAATGCCCAGATGGATGAAGGTCCTATATTAAGCCAAAAAAATATCATAATTCAACCCGAAGATACTTCTCAAACTCTGGAAGAGAAAATGAAAATATTTGGTTCCACCCTTTTAATAGAGACCATTTGCCCATTTTTGGCTGGGAAAATTCAAGCAATCGATCAAGATAAATCACAGCCCAGTTATACTATGATTATCACAAAAGAAGATGGTTTGATTGATTGGCAAAAATCCGCGGTTGAAATCAATAATCAGATCCGAGCCTACATACCATGGCCTAGTTCCTTTACTCGCTGGCAAGGTAAGCAGATAAAAATTGTTGAAGCTGTAGTCTTGGCCGATGCCCGGGAGCCGGGTCTGGTGTTTTTGCATAACGACGAAATGGCTATAGGTACAACAGATCAATCTCTAATTATTAAAAAAATTCAGCTGGAGGGGAAAAGGGTCATGTTGTCAGCTGATTTTCTAAAAGGTTATCAAGATATTATCGGAGATAGTTTGCCGTCTTAAGTTCTGGTTTTAGCAGTCACGTGAAATCCTAAATACTTTCCTAACATCAACCTGGTTTGAGCTTCGGTCGCCGGAATTGAACCAAACAAAACCATGGTGATGGGAAATAGCACCCATTGTACTAACATTAGTACAATTTTTAGTTTGGGGGATTTTTCTGGCCTTGGGGGCAACATTATTGTATTTATTATGGCCATCATTAACAGTCCTATCATAGCCACCAGCATTAGTATTTCCAGAGTTTTTGGAGCATTCTGTACAATTACCGATGAAGAACTGACGTTTTTATCAATAAACAAAAAGGGTAATCTTCCCAATACAAATATTAATATTGGTGCTGTGGCCCAGGAATAAACCCCTTCCAGCTGATTCCAGATATATTTAATCTTGGAACCTCTGGGTATCAATTTATTTTGGGCAAAGTGCCAAGCCATGTAGGGAAAATTTTCCACTCCGTAGGCCCAACGTCTCTGCTGAAAATACAGGTTCTTCAAACTAGTCCAAAAATTGTCGGCCATGACCGTATCCATAGAAACGGAGATGTGCATTGGCTCTACACGATAGCGTCCATCGTAGCGCAATAAGCCTTGCAGGAAAATCCTCGAATCTTCAGTAACAATATCATTTTGCCAAAAACCAACATCAACTAAAGCCCGGAAGGGCATACTGTGGGAAGAGAAGGTAAACAGCCGATCCGGCCTAATTTGTTCGCTCATCAACCAAAAAGTAGTGCTGTTAGAAACCACCCTCATCAACATATTAGATTCCCAGATGTTGTTATTAAACAAAGCCACCGGTTGATAACTGGCATGTAGGGGGTCTTTGACCGTCAAATATTTATGAGTCAGATAGGCAAAGTACTGAGCATGAACACAACTATCAACATCGAAAGAGGAAACCAACACATCCTCATAGGCCAGTTCCAGCTGATCAATTAGGATTTTTGCTTTATGACCCGCCCAGTTAGTATTGGATCCCTTTCCCGGTACTTCACCAGGTAAATCTTTAGGATGGACTGTTATTAAAAACTGAAAAAATTTATCGCCAAACTCCTGCTTGATCTGATTAGCAATTCGTAAAAAGTTTTCTTGATCTCGTTCCTCCCCTGCCAATACCACTATTAATTTATCCAAGGGATAATTTACGCTCACTAGGGCCTGAAACGAGGAACGAACTACGGCCAGTTCCTCTTTATAGGTAGGTAAAATGATTAAATGGTGGATCCTTTGCCAGCATGTAATCTCCTGCACCTTGGGTAGCCAGTTAATCTTGGAGTGCTTCTTTAACTTGGTGAAACCAAGAACCATGTAGGTAATCATATAAACCACTCTGACCAACCAGTAAAAATCAAATAAAATGATGAAGTAAATTGCCCAGATAGGCTGAAAAGCAGAAAGGAAAATGGCTGTAAAAAAAGTGGCCCAAACAGCCACTCCTGGTATCATTTCTAAAATCCGATATTTCCGGTAATCGGACATATTATTAAGTCCGGCAATGTCAGAAAACCGTGGAAACAATTTTTTTATTCTTACAATACTATTGTTAGCTACTTTTCTCATAGATAGTGCCTATAGTTTAATCAAAAAAAGCCTTTAAATCAAGCCCTATATTGTTTCTCCTTAATTAATCCCTAAATAGAATGCTTTCCCTGCTAAATATCTTGGCGGCCACGAAAATTGAGATAAAAGAAAAGACCAGCAGCGAAACAAAGGTGGCAATAATATGAGAGGCCTGGTAGCCACTCATCAGGATTTCTTTAAACAGCATTACCGCGTTGACTGCAGGGATGTAGAAAAAGGTGGTTGCCGGTTTAAACCCGGGTAAGGAATTCAATAAAGAAACCGGTAGGATTACCAACAGATACAACGGCATCACATAGTTTTGGGCCTCTTTATAGCTTTTGGCAAAAATTGCCACTGCCAGCAACAGGGAAGCAAACATAACAGATAATAAAATACCCACTCCGATCATAATCAAAACAGTGGACCCGCCTAGGTTGAACTCTAGACCGTTAAATTCATCGCCAAAATCCGGGGGCCAGATCTTAAGAGAGGCATACATACTGACAATAGAAAGCACTACAGTGGTAATCGAAGCGGTAGCTACCGCCAAAAATTTGCCGGTTACAATGTGTAATCTGGATAACGGTACCAGCAACAGAGCTTCTAGGGTTTTTCGTTCCTTTTCTCCTGCAGAAATATCGATAGCCATGTACATCCCGCCGATAATAGCAAACACCACCAAAAACATCGGTAACAGAAATCCCAGAAAGAATCCCCCCTTTTCTTCGGAGGTTGCCAGATCTTCCTTATGTATCTCAATACTCTGCAACACGGAGGGATCGAGGCCTGCTTGGACCACTTTCTGGCTGCTAATCAGGTTATTATAGGCCTGCAACATGGCTGATACCTTGCTGGAAGCCGTATCTGAATCGTACTCAGTACTTTTTTCATATATGATGATTGGAGCAGTTTGATCAGTGGTAACTTTTTCTTGGAAATTCTCAACGGGATCAATAAATACATCAATCTCTCCATTATTGATGGATTGTTTGTAGTCTATGATGCCTTCTTTTATTTCAATCTTGTCTTGGGACTTAAAGTATTCTAGTAATTGAGGGTTGCTGTCATGATGGTTAATGGCTACCACTGCAGTTTTTTCCTGGGCTGATTTTATCCGAGACTCTTGAAGCTTGAAAGTACCAACCGTCAACAAGGGCATAAAAACGATAGGCATAACAATAGCCACCATTAATGTACGTCTATCTCTGATAGTATCTTTAAGTTCTTTTTTCCAGACTGTCAGTATTCTATTCATTGTTTCAGTAAATTGAAAATATAGTATATTAAGAGGATTAATAGTGCCACGATAATCCGACCGATTGAAAATCTTTTGCCGAAATACTTTTGGTAAAAAGATGGTTGTTCTTTACTCTCCTGTTTTTCTTTTTCAGGATCGTAGTCGGGTTCCTGGCCCACCAGTTTAACAAAAGCCTCCTCCAAATCTTGACTGTTGGTCTTTTCTAGAATTTTAGCCACCGAATCAATACTTATAATTTTGCCGCGGTGCATAATAGCTACCCTATCACACAGTTTTTGGGCATCAATCATGCGATGAGTAGACAAAATTACTAATTTCCCCATCTCTTTAGAACTTTTGATAAAACTGGTGACTGTTTGAGAGGCTAAAACGTCTAAGCCGGCAGTTGGTTCATCAAATATCACCACTTGTGGGTCGTGAATGATACTTCTGGCTATGGCTACTTTCTGTTTCATGCCAGTTGAGAATTTTCCGGCCCTACGATCAGCAAAATCTTCCATTTTCAGAATAGAAACTAATTGATCGATGCGATGTTCCAGTTTCTCCTTACTAATACCATAAAGTAACCCGAAATATCTTAGATTTTCCCGGGCAGTAAATCTGTCATATAAACCGATATCGGTTGTCAAAACCCCGATGTTTTTCCTAACGGTCTCGGCGTTCTTAACAATATCGTGACCGGCCACCAAGGCAGTCCCGCTTGTCGCCTTTAAAATTGTGGCAATCACCCGAATGGCAGTGGTTTTGCCGGCTCCGTTAGGACCCAATAAGCCAAAAATCTCACCTGCCTCTGCATTAAAAGAAATGTTGTCTACGGCGACAACCTTTCTTTTCTTTTTGGTACTCTTAAATACCTTAGTTAAGCCCTTTACTTCAAGCACAGTTTGTTAATTAGGATGAATTTTCTGGATCCAATTGCCTATTTATCTTGAGGATGATTTCCCGGGGGTTAACTCGTGTTTTTACCAGGTGGTCAGCCGCCCCCAAACTAAAGGATTTTTCAGCTTCATCACCGTGGGTAAGATTGGTCAGAATAATCACTGGGATGTCCTTAGTTTCCTTATCTTGTTTAGCGTGAGTTAGAACATCAAAGCCATTCATCTTGGGTAAAACTATGTCCAGCAGAACCAAATCCGGCTTCTCGGACTTTATCAGTTCCAAGCCCTGACTGCCTTCGCAGGCAACAATGGTATCAAACCCCCCATCGTCTAACATTTGCTTAAAGGCCTGAGCCTCAGCTACATTATCCTCCACTATTAAGATCTTCTTTTTTTCACTCATTTTATTAACTCCTCTATTTTGCTGACTATACCATCTAAGTTGTATTCTGATTTTACCAGGTAATCCTTGGCTCCCAGCTCAATGCCCGAATCAATATTCTGCTTACTGCTGATATTAGAGGCTATGACAACGGGAATTGCCTGGGTCTCTTTCTTGCTTTTTATCTCTCTTAGGAAGTCGAAGCCATCCATCTTGGGTAAAATAACATCGAGAATAATCAAGTCCACTTTTTCTTTTGCCAAAATTGACAACCCGTCTTCAGCTAAAGTGGCGGTAATAACCTCGTATCCCTTGAGACTAAGTTTGGACTGCATAGCATACAGAAAGGCAGTCTCGTCTTCGACAATCAAAATTTTCTTTTTTGCTGTAGTCATAATAATTAATTAATTAATTAAGGGTAATGTAAAATATATTGTGGTTCCCTGGCCCTCTTCGGATTGCAATCCGATAACTCCCTCATGAGCTTCTATGATCCCCTTGGAAATTACTAAGCCCAGCCCAGTGCCTTTGTCCAGGACCTTCTCAGCTTGTTTGGTTTGCATATACTTTTGAAACAGTTTTTTTTGTTCTTCTTGTTTGATTCCACTGCCGGTGTCGGAAAGTGCGACTACAACCGAATTGCCTAACCTATTCAATTTTTTGTCTTTAGGTGCCCAGAAGGCATTGCCTTTTTTAGCCTCCCCGGCTATCTCTTTGCCTTTTTTATGTAGAAACACGTCTAGATTTATTTGGCCAGCTTGGGTAAATTTGAGAGCGTTACTAAGTAGATTTTGTAGAACCTGCTCCAGGCCACGGTTATCAAACTCCACCAACGGTAAATCAGGCTGAATGTTGGTGTTAAACCTAATGTCTTTAGAATCCGCCATCGGTAGAAAGTAACTGACGGTTTTGTGTAAAGTGTCGTCGATTTTTTGCTGTCTTTTTTTCACTCTAAATCTACCTGCCTCCAGCTTGCTAAAATCCAACAGGTCATTTACCAACATCAGCATGTGGTTAGCCGAGTGATTTATCAAACGGGTAGATTCAACTTTGGACTGACGACGTAATTTTTTGCTGTCGCCCATTATCATCTCGGATAGCATACGTATTCCGTTCAACGGAGACCTCAGGTCATGGACAATCATATAAGTAAATTCTTCTTTGGCTTTATCAGCCTCTCGTACTTTTGCTAAAGCTTTTTCTAATTTTGCATTAGTATCTTCCAGGTATCTTTTGGACTGGGCAGCTTTGCCTACACCATGATTGATTGAAAAATTGATTATCATCATTACAATAGTTACTGCAGTGATACTACCAATGGCGATTTCAGGGCTGCCCAGGCGATTGGCAATCAGGTAGGTGGCTACCAAGGATACGGCTGTCAAAACACTCATAAAAAGGAACATGGAAGTGGGACATTCCCAAAAGCCCAAGCCCAGTTCCTGGCACTCGCTAAAATGAAAGTGTTTTTGGTCGTCTTTATTAGGCATCAATGGTAATTATATCAAACATTGCCAAATAAAAAAACACCGCTAAAAACAGCGGTATTCTATTTTTGAAGTTATTTAAATACCTTAACTTTCTGTAAAGCCAAATCCCCGGTATCTTCACAAATTTCCTGATACATGGAGCTGGTTTTTCTGGCAATTTGATCCCAATTAAACTCTTTTAATATGGTTTTTTTGACCAGCTTTTTTTTGATATTAACGGCATTGGGGGTCTTTAAGAGATATTCCATTTTCCGACCTAGATCACGAACACTTTTGTTGCGAAAAGTGAAACCGATATCCATCATTTTTTGCTTTATGATTTCCTTGTTTTCTGGAATATCAGAACAAAGTATGCATAGACCGAATGATCCAGCTTCTAAAACAGAAATAGGCAAACCTTCAGCTTCAGAGGGGTGAACAAACAAATAAGCATTAGAGAAAAGTTGATTTAGCATTTTGCCTGACTGAAACCCGGTAAAAACGATTCTGTTATCACCTTCAGCTAATTTTCTCAAATAGGCAAAATATTTATCAGTAAAAAAGGATCCACCGACAATCGCCAGTTTCATCCCAGTATTGCTCTTCCTAAAAGCCTTAATCAGATGATGTACGCCTTTGTGTCTGACTAAACGAGTGACCACCACCAGGTATTTGTTTTTCTCCAGGCCGAACTTCTTCTTGATATCGGAATCGGTCTTGGCTTTATGGGGTTCACTAACACCATTCGGTATATAGACTGCTGAGCGATGGTAGCTACGTCGCACGTATCTTTGTAATGTCTGGGAAACGCAAATAGTAATGTGGGGAAAATTGACTGCGGTCCATTCCCCTGCCCTTAACATCATCTGGGCAAAGCGGTTCCATTTTTGGTGCTTGCGATCTATACAGTGAAAAGTGGCAACTACTTTAACTTTTGGTTTCAAAATCCTGGGAATAAAAGCCATCAGTGATGGGCCAACCGCGTGATAATGAATAATGTCGAAATCTTTGTGGATAGCATCAAGAGAACAGAAAAAGGTGTGAGTGATAGCATCCAGGTGCTTAGTTGGAATTGTTTTAATATTAACTAAATTAATCCCGCGATACTTTTTCCTCTGCGGATTTGTGTAATGTGATCTAGTATAGACAGTCACCTGATGACCTAATTTGACCAATCTTAAAGCCAGCTCCTCAACATGTCTTTCCACCCCACCAAACTTGGCTGGGATGCCTTTTTGGCCAATCATGGCAATCTTCATAGTTTTCCCCAAAAATTGATTAACAGAGCAGTTTATCACAACTTTTAGAATATGTCAAGAGGTATCCAGGCACAGTATTTGACAAAAGAAAAAAGGCGCCAATTTGACGCCTTTTATGTAAAATCCTCCTAGTTGACTGTCAGCCAACTGTGCCGTAGCTTCAGCAGAATGATACCGTC
The DNA here is from genome assembly GCA_043817315.1 of Patescibacteria group bacterium. GTDB lineage: Bacteria > Patescibacteriota > Patescibacteriia > JBDRGY01 > JBDRGY01 > JBDRGY01. Next base: position 286,983 of record JBDRGY010000001.1, read on the forward strand.
ATGACCAGCCAGAGTGACTTGATCACTAGCCTCATCCTGTTTCATGGTGGCATAGGGCTCTTCCAAAGAGATGGTGATGGGAGACAGGAAGTCGTTGACCAAGACCAGGCCGTTTTCGAAGTGACGAGACAACAAGTGATGTCGCCGCTCGACCTTGATGTGAATCAACCGAATCTCTCCCCTGCCCTGAAAATCAATGGTGGGCAGCCAGTGTTTGTTGGGCAGAGCGTCGGTCACCAGATCAAGCTCTATCTTGTCGGTTTGACCGGCTTCGGTATTGAAACTCCTGACAATCCAGGTCCAGCCGTCATGCAGCCGCAGGGCCAGACGCTGAGGCTTTTGTATCACCTGATACTCGATAGTAACGTAGTAGCTGGTGTTGGGAAGCAGAGTACGATCCCCTTGCCAGACTGTGGTCCAGGCAGTATCAGGATCATGGCCTTGTACCAGGAAACCGTAGTTGGAGGTCATCTCGTAGACCGTTTCTGACCAACTACGCTGCACCTGGTAATCACCAAGTGGTTTACCCAGTCTCAATCCGTACTCCGGGTACCACCAGGTATCACCGTGCCACTTCGCTCCCTGATCATAGCTGAAATAGACTCCGTCTACCATCAAGGCCGAGCAGAGACCAAACCGCATTGCTGCCTGGTCTTCTTCGATTCCGGCTGAGTTGATAACGTTGACAGTAGGACTGCGTCGTGAAGTCTGATCTAGCTGCTTCAATTGCTCCAGCCAGCCTCGGGATCCATACTGGGGAAAGTTCTCAATGTGCTTGCCATTGATCACCTTACCCTCCAAGTCTCCGTTGACAATGATGATGGCCTCAGGGCATCGCTTACGGATGCTCTTAATCAGCTGCTGCTGACCTTGCCGCCACCAATCATTGAGCTGGAAGGGATCGTCTAGCTGGCCATCGTGGTTGCTGTCGAAGTACCCTTCCTTGATCGAGCTAACCTCAACGAAGATGTTGTCAAACATCACTCCGTCCAGGAAACCCTGATTCAGGAGCTCAACCGTGTAGTCAGCCAGGTAGGTCGCCCAGGTCTCTCCCTGAACTTCTGGACACTGGCTGCTTAGGTTGATCATGGGTACTCCGGGCCAAAACTCCACCTGCTGACCGCTGGGATCCTGGAGCCACCATTCCTCCTGGAATCCCTGCAACAGGGTGTACCAGGCCTGCCCCTCATAAGCGTGGGAGAGTGGAATCTCCATACTGCTGATGTGGGCCAGGATAATGATATCAGGATTCTGCTGTCTGATCTGATCAAACCACTGAGGATGGTAATTGATCAAATCCTGAGCGGTGATGATCAGCAGGTCGTGCTTGGCCAGCTGATCACGGTGCTCCACGGCGTTGAGTGAGATGGCATAGTTCGAGGTCAAGATCTGAGCCTGAGAACAAGTGCCCAGGAGCAATATCGCCAAGCAAAGCCAGATAGCTATCTGCTGTTTCATCTGTATCCTCCTCTTTCTCTCTTTGGTTGTTTGTGAAGGTGCGTATCTAAACTAATGATTAGTCAATGTGACTGCGCAACTGGTCCCACATATCTACAATTAACTGGCTAAATAATTCGTGTCTAGTATAAAAAGTTTGGGCGTTATAAGTGACTATCATGTTGGCATGATTATCAACTGCAGTATTAAATTGAGCGGCAACTACACCCGGAGTGTGTCGACCCTGGGCCCAAGCGTAGAAATTAACAAATCCAGCAAAATTCTTGCCCTGGGACCAGGCTTTTCTGGAAACGTACTCGGCCATTTCTTCATTGTAATTGGGATCGGAATCCTCTCCATGTTCGTTAACGTACATAGCTATCCAATTACGATCAGCGGTCAGGCCGATTTTATCGATATTAACTCCATATTTGCGATTATCAAAAACTCGTTGCCATTGCATATAAATGCAGCCTTGAAAATTAGGGTTGTCTGCATTGGCCAGATGAGCCCATTGGGCCATTTTATTTATCCAGTTGCCAAAAGATTCATCGCGCCATTCATACCAATAGGCCCAGTAGGTATCGTCGTGATTTAACTCAGTTCTGGCATTAAGATACTTCTCCTCCTGGACAGGAAATTTTCTAGTCCAGGCACTATCCCCTATCTTCTTGGATAAAAACCAGCGGAAATTGGCTAAAGCCCCTTCTGAATAGGTGGGACTATCCCAGTAGGGTGTGGCTAATTCTGGCCATGGGGTTGACCAGGTTTGCAGTTTATCTTCATTAAAAAAAATATAATCGACGTCGCGTAATTGACTCAGCTTGTCTTTCCACTTATCAGCCATGAATTGTACTGCTGCCGGATTGGCGCGATCGATAGCTGGATAGGTATTGATGTCTTGCTGCAGCACATCATAAGGTTGTCCGGTTTCCGTGTCTAATTTATTGGCATGATAGATCCAGGGTGAAATGTCATTATCATTGGGATACTGCCAAGCAGAAATGCCTACACGCATCCCGTAGTGATGAATGCGATCAATAATGTGCTGGGCGGTTTCCATGGTCCAGTCTCCCCAGTAGTGTGACCAAAATTTTAGTTCAATGACATCAAAGTGCTTAGAGACATCAGCCAAGAAAGGATCCACTTCTTCATAAGGTATGGGCATCACTTTCTTATCATTAATAATGATCTCCTGCACCATAGCAATCTTTCTGGGTAATTCTACATTTATCTGATATTTTTCCAGATGAGGCTGGAAGATCCCACCCTTAGCTATAGCTCTGGAGACAATGGTATGTTCTCCGCTAGTGGGAAATGACCAGTAGTAAATCCATTCTTGATAACTGCCGTTGCGAGGAATAGCTCTTTGCCAGCTGCGCCCGTTATCGGTACTGACTTCCACAAACCAGACATTGTCAGTGGCTACTCCTAATATATATGTATTGACTCCTTGTAAGGTAGATTGATTTGTCGGGGAGACTATATGTGAATAGGCGTAATCTTCGGCTTGGGCGGCTTGGGGAATAAAAGTAACTGCCAATCCGATGATTATCATTAAATAGATGATTCTATTCTTGACTAACTTTTTCATATATCTTTATTAACTCTTGATAATATTTCTGGGGATCAAATTTCTGTTCAACCATCTGGCGGGCTGCCTGTCCTAATTGGATAACGTAGTCTTGGTTCTGGAAAAGATAATTTATCTGTTGACTGATATCCTCGGGATCTCGCTCCTTAAAAAGTTCCCCGTATTTATGATTGATAATTTCTGGAATTCCGCCTAAGCGACTGCCAATTACTGCTTTACCGTAGGCCATTGACTCCAAAAGACTCAAAGGGCAGTTCTCATAACAAATGGAGGGAACTACAGTGAATAAACAGTTACGCATGATATTGGCCAGGTCCTGACCCGTCTTGAAACCGGTAAATTCAACATTATCCAATTGAAGTTTATCACGTAATTGTATCAACTTCTCTTCTTCTGGTCCAGCCCCCACTACTTTCAATTTCAAATTGGGATTAACCTTGACCCAGGCCCTCAGTAGGTCATATACCCCCTTTTCCACTGACAGTCGGCCCAGATAAACAGCGTAATCATCGTATTGGCCGGAGGGCTTAAATTTCTCTGCTTCAATAAAATTAGGAAGTACTGACATCTGGTTATCACTTTGTCCAAAGGCCACCAGTTTATCCTTGAAGAACTTACTGGGTACAATAAACAAATCAATATTCTTTTCATAGACCTTCATTAGTTTATGGATATACATCTCCGCAGTAACCACTAGAGATTTCAGTCGAGAGTTCTTGTGACACTTTTGCAGGAAACAATTGTAATATTTTCCGCCCTGGCAGCGCTCACAAATGTTACTGTTAGCTAAAAGACAATAATTGGGACAAATCAGTTTAAAATCATGCACGGTCATCACCACCGGTATCCCCTGCTCTCTTAATACTTTAAGAATAGATGGGGATATTTGATGGTAAATATTATGAATATGAGCGATATCCGGTTTCTCTTGATCGATTAGTTTTTTTATCTTTCTTTTAGCTTCCAGGTTCCAAATGATTCTGATTGCTTCTCTAAATATTCCCAGATTAATTTTTGGTTTGGTCGTTTCCATATTGGCCACAAAATATTTCTTATAGGGAGTATTCAAATTTCGAGGATGGTCCATAGCAAAAGGAATTACTTGGTGGCCATTCTTCTCCAATAAATCTTTCAAATCAAAGTAATGACCCTCGGCCCCGCCTTTGAGAAAGTAAAATTTATTGATAAGTAAAATTTTCATATTCTATGTCTCACTAATTTTATGATATCGATTTTCATTAACCGCATAACTATGTAATAAACGTAAAGTGAAAAAATTATCTGGATTATCAATCGGGTCATACTATAAGCGTTGATAGTGTCAAAAACAAACAAACCGGCGTTAACTAAGATCAATCCACTAAGCATAACTGAGGAAGCTATAATAACTTTGCCCAGTATTCTAAAATTCGCTTTAACAAGCAGGTCCGGTATCTGCCTATGTAGTATTCGCAACTGCCAGATTACAGAAATGGCATAGACTATCGAAGTAGCCAAAGCGATGCCTTTAACGCCCCAGATTTTACTGAGTCCAAAGTCCAGTCCAATATTTACCAAGAAAGTGAGTAAATTGATGTAGAGGAAAATCTTAACTTTTTGCAGCGACTGCAAGGCCCTCTCGGTTAAAAAAGTCAGGGTCATAAATACTAGACCCAGTAAGTAGAAAACTAAGGCCGAAGCCGTTTGTAAAGTAGCCGCTGAGTCAAAGGCTCCCCTTTGGAAAATGATTTGTACCAACGGTTTGGCAAAAAACATCATCAAAATACTTAAAGGAATTATTACCAAGAATATTAGGTTCAAGGCAGTGCCAAAATCCTTTTTATACTGGTCAAAGTTTTTAATAACCACAGAAGATGCCAATATGGGTAGCATCACTGTAAACAAAGCTACGCCAAATAAATCCAGGGGCAGCTGAATCACTCTGAAGGAATAGGTCAATGAAGAAATGCTGCCGGTTGCCAGATTGGAAGCGAAAATTCTATCGACCACAAAATTGAACTGAATAAATAAGGTGGCAATGAATAATGGCCAGGCCAATTTCCAAACACTTTTTAACCAGGGCCAGTCATTAACCAGTTGATTCCAGTTGAAACGTCCCTTTACCCCGTTTTTTAGCAGCAGGGAAATTTGTATCAGAGACCCTATAATAAAGCCCCACATCACGCTATAGGCACCTAAACGTTCTTGGAAAATGATTACCATAGCAATAATTGCCAGCGAAGAGACGATGGCTACAATAGCCGGTTTGATAAAATTACGTTCAGCGTGATAGAACCCCTTAAGCACCAGAAACAGAGTTTGCAAAACCAGCAAGACTAGAAATCCTCTTAACAAATTTGTGGCTAAGTCGATTGCCTCTTGGTTAAATCCTGGAAAAAGCAGTTTCACGTATAGTGGAGCTAGCAGTATTAGAGCTATAGTTACTATTGAAGTAATGATCAGGACAGTCATAAAGAAGGAAGTTGATTTGAGTCGGGCTTTGTCTTTGTTGATAACCGACTTCTTCAGGTATTCCGGAATGAAAGCTGATTCTAAAGCACTACCCAAAGTCCAAAAGAGAACCATAACCACCGATAAAACAGCCAAAATAACATCTGCCTGCCAGGTAGCCCCGAAATACCGGGCAATAACCAGGTCCTTACCCAAACCAAAGACAGCCTTAACTAAAGCCAGGATTGCCAAAAGCCCCACTGATTTTACTATTAAATTTTTTCTGGTTAAGACTGCTTCCATATTTTTTTGGTTAGACCTTCTTGGTAGGCCAAAACTGTTATCAGACCAGCGATTAACCACAGATAAAGACCCAGGGTTCTCACTTCAAAATAAGTTCCTAAAAAAGCCTGAAAAGTAACGGCCAGCAGTGCTCCTAGAAAACCCAAGGATAAACCTTTGGTGAATTTACTGTTGCTCAACTTAAACACTTTATAAACAAAGATATAAATCGCCAGTAGCATCCAAACATAGATTATTAAACCCAGAGTGCCGGTTTCACCCCAGAGACTCATCCAGTTATTATCAATGTGTCCCGAGTTGCCAAAAATTCCGAAGGGCAATCCCAGCTCTTCATAAACTTCGGTGTTATGCAAAGAAGCGGCTGCTCCCCCACCGTAGGAACCGGGACCAACACCAAACAAAGGGTAAGTGGAAACTACCTTCAAAGGAGTTTGCACTATAAAATAAAGCCGGCCCAGACCGTAATATTCACCACGCCATCTTTCGTAAGAAAAAGCTTCATAAAACCGCTCCGCCAAACTAGTCTCCGGTTGATCAGTCAAACGATGCACCAGCAAACCGGAACCAATTAAGTAAAAGAAAAAAACTAATATCAAAAAGACAAAACCAAGAATCACTTTTTTATCTCTTTTGATAAAGGCGCCGATTAATAATAGACCCAAAGCAAAACCAAACCAGGAGGCTCGGGAATAAGTAAGTAGCAAACAGATTATACCCAGAGTCAGGACAATAAGCAGTTTGTTTTGTTTCTGAAATTTTTTGTTTTGGTACAGCAGTCCAACCGCCAGCAAGCCAAAGAAAGCCAAGAAAGTACCTAGTTGGTCGTAGCGACCCATAGTGGCAAAGACTCTTTGCCCCTCAGCCCAAAATTGATCTGTACCTGAAGTTAAAAGTAAAGTACCATACTGTTTCTTGGCCGAAGGCAGTAAGAAGGAATCCAGTCGACCATCTGATAAATATTGACTGATGCCTATTAAACTCTGAATAACTACCAGGGCCAACATGATATATACCAGCTTCTTGATAAATTTAGTGTCTAGCCTCAGGTTAACTATAACCAGATAGAGAATAATAAAGCGCACTATCTGTCTGATGCCTAATACCGAGGATTCTAGCGAGATAAAATTGATGCTGGCGGAAACCACTAGGACGATCAGAAACAAAACAAAGGGCAGGCCTATGGCTGTCTTTTTCAAACTTCCCTGTCCTATTAAAACTCTCCAGAGCACCACCAGGGCCAGTAAGTAGATCAACCCTTCCAGACCATAGCGGGCAAAAACGTAGATCTCATCAGGCACAAATTTAAGCAAGAACGGTTCAAATGGAGTGTATACTGCCAGAATAAAGACAACGTAATGGGGCTTAATAACGGCAGCAAACACCAATAAAACAGCCACAAATAAAGCTAAGGTCTTTAAAGGGGAGAAAAATATTAAGATAGCACAGAATATGGATAGAACGCCCAATAAGCTGAGGAATAAAAAACGCTCCCTTTTAAAATCAAGGTGGAGAGTTTGGCTAAATGTCTGAAACAATGTATTCATTGGCTAATAAATAATGACTACAATTTAACAACACACTATAAACCATTTTTCGGAATTTGTCAAGCCCTATCGAGCTGAGGTTAAATAAGTAAAAAAAGAGGGTGCTGGGAAACGAGTTCCCAGCACCCCTTGTAAGGTACTTCTTGTTACCGGCGAACCGGCGTGTACACATAATCGTTGGTCATCGGGTCGATGAGGACTCCGAGATCGTCAGGCTGGTAAGTCTCACCAACCTGGGACCACTTGCGGTCCGTAGAGACGATCTGGAAGTGATTCCACTCTCCGTTGATCACCAACCAACCATCTGCGGTTGGGGTCAAGGGATTGCCCGAATAGACATGCCAGGTGCCGTTGCCGCCGTATCGGAAATAGGGCGGACTTCCGATCATTGCCTCCATGGAGACGTAGGTTTTGCCTCCCTGGAAGTAAGCAACCAACTTAGGCTCGCTGGTCGGTACCACTCTGGCTGCCCCAATGGGAACCAGGGTGACTGCCGGCTCAGTAAGCAACGGCTCGGTCACTACCGTAGGCTCAGCTACCGTTTTCTCGACGATTACCACGGTGGTGGTTTTCGCCTCTTCGGTCGCCGGCACCACGGTGACAGCCGGATTCTCCAGCACCTGCTGTAGCTGCAGCTTCTCGGCCTCAACCCTGGCCAACTGCTTCCGCTGCTTAGCCAGGTCAGTCTTGAGCTGCTCGATCTCCTGCTGTTGTATCTTGTCAATGGAAACGTCTTCGTAAACCTCTACCTCTTCGATATGGTAAACGCGAACGAAACCATCAGCCACCGGCGGTTCATCCGCATGCGGATCTTCCTCGGCAGCTTCGGTATTGTCACCATCAGCAGCAGGTTCCTGTCCAGCAGGAGGCTCTTTGTCGACCGCATCAGGGGTATCAGGATCAGCTGGTGGATCTGCGGTGAAGACCACAGGAGCATCCCCCAGATGATTCTTGATCTCCTCAGCGATCTGGGCCGTGTCCAGGCTGTTGCTGTTCTGACTCACCTGAGTAGCAGCCTTGGTAGCCGCGTCGCTGATAGCCTGATCCAGGGTATCCTGATCGATCGCCTGTGAGGGTGACCGGAACAAGATCGCCGCAAACACGATGGCCGCAGCAACGATGAACACCATCACCCACGGTCTAATTTTCTGCCACATGTTGGATCTCCTCTCTTGTCGGAGTTGCTGGTTTACCCAAGCGACTAAGTTTCGCCCAGGCGGTTGTCACCACCGCAGTTGAGGATGATATCACCTTCAAAGCGGTACTGGAACACGTGCCAGAGGTCACTACCGATATGCAGCAGGTGCCACAACTCGGTAAGACCAGCGTCGGTCTCTGCGTAGAAACCAATAGTCTGTACAACCCAGTTTGTAGGCTCGTAGACGGTCACCCAGTTACAGTCGTTGTCTCTGGGCAAGCGCACTTCCCGATACCAAGCCTGATGCACCTCGTCCCAATCCATACGGACGTCGTTACCGTGCGACCAGCCAGCCTGCAGCAGCAGCGGATCCAACGGATCAGCCGGGCTCCAGTACATCTCCGGAAGCGTTCCCGAAATGCCACTGTAGAAGATATCCACATTCTCGAGCAGATCCATGGTGTCGTCGCGCTGCCAAACCTCTACGGCTTCTCCTCCTTCCTCAACCAGGGCAAACTCGAGGTTATACCCGTAAGTTGCCGGAGAGCCAGAAGCCTGATCGGTCCGCACCAGATGATGCAGCTCGATTCCGCGAACGTAGACACCATCCCAGACAGGCACATTCCCGATCATGAACTTGACCGGATACTCGTGTGCCGTCAGAACCGCAACGTGAAAGCTGAGCGAATCGCCGATGTCACCGTACAACCCGAGGTAACTTCCCTCGTAGTTGAAATAGACGTACACCGGATCGTCAGGGGCGAAAGCATCGCGCATCGCCTGGGGCACCATCATCGGCCGGAAGACCACATCGGTCTCGGCCTCGATGATTCCACCCAGGGGGTTGAAGGGCAGATGAGTGCCACAACCAGCCAGGAGAGCCACCAGAACCACAAAGCTTACGATGCTGAGGTACCGCATTTTCTGCCTCCTCTCTTACCACAGCTTGATTCCGAACTCCAAGAAATAATACTCATGTGGGGACTCACTACGATCACCGCCCCCAGCCTTTACGTTCATCTGGTGTCCCCGAATCCAGTACAGATCCAGGTCCAGATAAACCCCAAGGTGGGTGACATAAAAGTACTCGTCACCGTGAGGCGGCTGCTGCCACCAAGACTGCTTGTATTCACCTCCTAGGCCTAGGGCCCACTTGGGGCGTTCAACAAGTGTCTTCTTTAGTCGCTCCCGCAGCCAAACTGCCTTGCTGCGGTCAGATCGGTAGGCCAGAATGGTTTCGTTCCAGAAGGAACTGTTGCCAAACTGGACGTCTGCTTGGTAGATCTCACCGGTCAGCCATTCGTCGATCTCATAGTCGTATTCTTTTCCGACTCTGAGATACAGCTGGAACCTCTCCGTGTCATTCTTGAACTGCAGTCCAACCATGCCCCGGATTCGCTCCCCATGCAGAGAGTAGGATCCCCAAAATCTATCCCGGCTCTGCGAGGTAGAGAATTCGGTCAGCAAGGCCACGTTCTGCGACAGGTGATGCTGGCAGGATAGACCTTCATAGAGATGATCATATCCCGGTTCACTGGTCACCCAAGCGGCCGACAAATAGCAGTTATGAGTAATGCCGGATTTGACTTCCGGTTCTTCAATGACTACTACGACGGGCTCGGGCTCCTCGATCGGTACCACCGGCTGCGGAGGCGGTGGTTTTCTCTCAACCACGATAGTAGCTGGTTTGGGCTTGGCTACGGTGACAAAGGTGTTGAAACAGTAGTTGCCGCATTTCTGAACAGTCAGAATGCGGTAGACGATGTACTCGTCCGTCTCCTGGTCAACACGGACCGCTACCTTGTACTTTCCAGCTTCCAGCAAACCGTGGTAGAGAACACCACTTCCCGATTGGGTGTAGATCTCTACATCATGGTCAAAGACCATCCACTCACAATCGTTGCTCTCGCACCAATCATCAGGCAGCCCACCGGGCACCTGAGGATCTCCGCCAACGCGGATGTAGTTCAGTTCCTGAGCCTGGGCACCGACTGCCAAAACGAGCAGCAGCGCCACGAGCATTACAATGCAGCCTCTCATGATCGTACCTCCTTTTGTGATCGGCTGTCCTCTCTCAATAAGTTGTCAACGATCAGTCCAATATATAAAACTAGTGGACCATAATTTAATGAGTCTCTTTCTTCTCCCTGTAACTAAGGAAGATGAAAGCCAGCCCTGCCAAAAGTCCCAAGCCAAAGGCCATTCCCAGATTTAAGGGTAAGTTGGGTCTTTTGGGGCTGCTAGACACCATGGGAGCGTCAACAGTCTTGATAACCACGTTCTGGCCCCCACCGTGATATTCTTTGCCATCAGTTTCTAGAACGTAGGAGATAGCAGAAACGATTAAATTGGCCTGCTGTCTGTCATTGTCATAAGCCTTGACAGTGATAATGCCGGTTTCCTGGGAGACAGAGGTCTTAATATCTCTTTGCCATTTCTGGAGTCGCTTCTCCGGATCAGTCCCAAAGTCATCAATTACATTGAATCCAGAATCCAAGACTTTGTTGAAAAAGGAATTGGTGTAAATTACGTCAGCTAAAGCTATGGAAAGTCTCTCAGCGGCTCGGGCGGCTGATAGAGCATCCCAATCACCTGATTCTTTTTGGATAACCAGAGATCTGGTTACTGCTTCGTACTGAAAAGGTTGAGCCAAGCTCAAACCCAGGGAAATCATCAAAGAGACAATCACGAACAAGACAACTAATTTCCAGCGCTTTTTAAAGATTGATAGATAGTTCATATTATTTATATTCCTAAAGGATTATAACCATGGTAAACCTCGTGGGCATCGGTATAACCGTCTCCATCCGAGTCCTCATTGAGAGGGTCTGATAAAAATATTATTGTTTCCAAATTATCGTCTAAGCCGTCTTGATCCAGATCGCTATCGGCCCAGATAATATCACCGGCTGTCATCCCCGCTTGGGTAGCCCGGTGTTCACCGAAATCAATTCCGGCATAGCCATCTTCCAGGCCGTAAGAGAGGACATAGCGGCTGCTTCGATCAGCAATGGGCACGTATGTGTAATTAATCCACTGTTCTTTGGGGTCCTGGGGGATGCGACTGATATATTGGGATAATTCTTCTAAGTTTCTAGGGTAAAGGCCTTCGGCTTCGTAGTAAATGGTTAGTCCATAACGAATTAAGGTCAGATCATCCAGTCTTTGCTTATCGCGCAATCGGCCATCCGATAAATCAATTTCCTGAGCCAAAACCTTACCCTGGGGCAGGTTACTATTATCAATAGGCTGCTTTTTGACGTATCTGGCACCATTAACAAATCCCAAGATAAGGACTATGACTATTCCTATAATATATACGCGATTTTTCATAGTTTTGCTTATTTTCGTTTAAAACTTATGCTAAAAAGGCCGTCAAATATCAATGATTTGACAGCCAAATTTATCACAGATTTGGAATTTTGTCAAGAGGTACCCAGAATCTAGGTCGTTGTTCTTTGAGTTTTCTTGTCTGATTGCAGAAAAAGAAGACCGGCAATTAGCGGTAACAAGCCAATAAGCACGAAAGTCAGCACCAAAGACCAGGGGCTAATATTGGTCCTTCCCCAAGCACCACCTCGATAAGTGAGGTAAAGATAACCACCACCAATCAAGATAGCTAGGCCAACCGAATACCAACCAGCAACTTTGGTCCATTTCCAGGCCAATATAAACGGAATAATCATCAGTAGGGCCATAATGAAGTGATAGATCTTATCTCCGGTGGCATCTTCGGCAATAGCTGAACCGATGTTGAAGTACAGCCAAAAAGCTCCGAACAAACCTGAGACAATTAATCCTGCTAATTTTAATTTGTTCATAATATATTTATTTATTTTTCTTCAAACTCCCCTTCTTCAACTTTCTCATCAGGAACTTGTTCAACTCTTGGTGTGCTCTGCCTGTTAAATTGTTGCCGTATCTGGGATCGCCGTTTTCGACGCAAGAGCATGCTTAACCCTAAAATGATGATTAGAGCAGGCCAGACCCATTCCCAAATATTACCGGTAATTATACCTATATTCTCCAATAATAAGATAACTCCGATTACTATTATAGCTAAAGCAAAAAACATTTTTTTAGCTTAATTATTATCTAACTCCATTATATCAAATATTTGACAAAAAAAGAATTATTGCTATTATCATACTCAGAAAGCACTGTTCTTTTCTGTTGCCTACAAGGAGGTACAGCTATGCTGGACGTCCAGGATCCGGAAGCTCCATGCGTAACGATTACCTATGAGGCAGGCTGCCCCTGCTGTGATTTCCACAGCACGCACGAAGATGGGAGCGATCATCAAGGAAGAAGGCGGGCCTTCGACACTTTGCAGAGACGCCATGCGGCAAATTCTAAGACCTGCAAAGGCACTCTGATCTTCAGCTAAAGACGAAGGAGGAATCGATGCAAAAAGGCTTCGCTCCCGATGATCCCACCATCGATTACCGAGCTTCCTGCAGCAACTGTAAGTTTGGTGGCACCACTGATGCTCCAGATAACCCCAATGGCCTAGATTGGGCCAAAAAAGATCTGGAGCGGCAACATACTCACCACAAACGCAAGTGCTGTGGTAAACTGTCTGTTCGTCCTGTCCGGAGTCAAGTCTCCACCCCTCGAGCTTAAGCTCGAGGTTTTTTTATGGCTTTTTATTGCGCAGGTACTTGATTACACTTTTGGTCGATTTGAACTTAACCGGTGGATACCATTTCTGATGCTTTATCAATGGACTATTTTTATGTTTATTAAAAATGTATTTTTCGGCTTTTTCCCATTTAGCGATTTCTTTCTGGGGATCGGAAAAATCCAGTTGCTGTTCGTAATTAACCAGGGCGCGATTTAAATAAAGTATGCCTTCAGGGTATTTATGGGAAATTCTTAGGGTAAATTCGTAATCTTCCCAAAAGTCTAATTTAGAATCCCAATCCCCTACTTTCTTAATAATCTCTTTCTTGTGAACTAAAGTATTGGTATCTATTATGATTTTCCGTTGCCACAGTCTTTTGAGATCAAAATACTTTTTGTGACCATAGAATTCATCACGTACTTTTTGGTACTTGCCGTTTTCTTTCAGGGTCAGTCGGTAGTTCTTTTTACAGAAAAGCATTACTTTGCTGGGGTAACTGCGAAAAGCCTGGTCCATACATTCCAAAAAATCTTTGTGCCATTCATTGTCGGAATCAAGATAAGCGATGTATTTCCCCGTGGCTTTTTTTAAACCGGCGTTACGGGCCCGGGAAACGCCCTGATTCTTGCTTAACTTAAAATAGCGAATCCGGGGATCGCTAAACTGCTTTACCAATTCCTTGGTCTCGTCCTGGGAATGATCGTCGATAATTATCAATTCAAAAAAAGGGTAGGTCTGTTGTAGTACCGACATAATGGCTCGCCAGACCACGTAACAACGATTATAAGTTGGCAGGATAACAGAAAAAACCGGCTGATAATCTTTATTCTTCATAAAGCTCCAGTTTATTTTCTTCAGGATCTACAAAAAAGACAAACAAATGACAACTGGTTCCCTTTTTGGGAACTGATAGAAACTGTAGGCCTCTTTCTTTAAACTCATTATAATCCTTCATTAGATTTTTCACTTTAAAGGAAAGATGATCCCAGCCAGCCGGCTCTTCTTGCTCCCGGCCGCTGATTAGTTCTAGTCTGACTCCCAGGCCCTCTAATATGGCAAAGCTCTGCTCTCCGTCCTCCTTGGTAAACTGCTCAATCAATCTGAATCCCAGATTGCGGTAAAAACCCAGCATGCTGGACAGGTCAAATACTTTTAAACCGACATGGTGAAATTTCATTGTTTTATTACGGCAAGTTATTTAGCCAAGTTTCTAAAACCCTTTCAATACCATATGGGCCACGTTAGCAGCGTGGTCCGAGATGCGCTCCAGATTCCTTAGAACATCGGAGAACAGTCCACCGGTAATGGGCTGGTCTTTACCGGATTGTATTCTGTTATTATGGTTTTTTGAGAATATCTCTTCCAAATTATCGATGGCTCCCTCCCGATGTAATATCTCTCTGGCTTTATATTTGTCGTTCTTTTCAAAACAGCGAACAGCTACCTGGTTTATCTCAATTACTTTATCAAAAAATTCAGTCAGTTCCGCATAGGCTTCTTCGGAAAAAATAATGTTGTGGTTGGCTTTATATTGAGCCAGTTCTGCTAAATTATTAATGTGATCTCCTACCCGCTCCACATCATTGACTGTATGGCTCAAACCAGCCAGTTGATGTGATTCCTTATCGGTCAGGGTATAGGTGGAAAGCTCAACCAAGTAATGGTTGATGGAACGAAACAGCTTATCAACTGAATCTTCTTTCTTTTTGACAATTTTTATCAGCTCGACTTTACCGTGAGAAAAGATGTGATAGGCTTCTTCCAGCATTGATAAGGTAAAGTTGCCCATCCTGTTAAGTTCTTTGGAGGCACTGTCCAGAGCTAAGGATGGTGTTTTTAACAAACCCCTATCGATAAATTTAACGTCTTGATTAACATTTTTCTCTTCTCCCTTAAAGATCATTTTAGCAATCTTGACCAAAATTGGAATCAAGGCAAAAAGAAGTAGAGTATTGGTAATATTAAAGATGGTATGAGCATTGGCGATCTGCCGAGGAATACTGGAAGCGGTTAGCTCCACAATTTTCTGGAAAAAGGGAAAAATAAGTAGAAATATCGTTGTTCCCAAAACATTAAACATAGTATGAATAATAGCCACTCGCTTGGCATTCTTGCTCAAGGGTATGGAAGCCAGTAAAGCAGTCACCGTAGTTCCGATTTCCGCTCCTAAAATAATCGGGAGGGCGGCCCCCAAACTGATCATGCCTGATTTGGCTAAAGCTATGGTCAAACCGATAGAGGCACTGCTGCTTTGAATCAGTCCGGTAAACAAGGCGCCGGCTAAAACGCCAAGAATCGGTGTTTGGGAAAAGCTGGTTAACATGTTCATAAAAAATTCTGATTGGCGCAGAGGGCTGACTCCGTCTTTCATAAAGCTCATGCCCAGGAATAAAAGTCCTAAGCCTAAAAGAACGTTACCCCAATATCTAACATTGGGTCCTTTGTTAATAAACCAGAGCGCTATGCCCAGAGCCACGAAAAGCAACGCCAGACTTTCCAGTTTGAAAGCCAAAATCTGAGCAGTGATTGTCGTTCCGATATTGGCACCCATGATTACGCCGGCAGCGCTGGTGATCTTGATCATGCCGGCGTTAACCAAACTTAAAAGTATCACCGTAGTGATACTGCTGCTTTGAACTATTGAGGTAACCGCGGCACCGGAAACCACTCCTTTGATTGGTCGATTGGTAAATCTTTCTAATATCTTCTTAAGGCGATCACCGGCTAATTTCTGAAAACCTTCTGATAATAAATAGATTCCGTAAAGGAATAAGGCCAATCCACCGACTAACATAAACATATTGTGCATCATACTTGGCTTGGCTGTGTTTAATAGTTTGCTAGTATAAATTATAACAAATTATCTATAAAAAAACACCCAAGTCAGTTTTTCTTGGGTGTTAGCTGTTATCAACTGTTTTGGTAGATCAACTGGTTGCCGTTCCAGAAAATAGTAACGGCATGACAGCTCTGCGGGGTAAAACCCAATAGCAGGAAAATGTTGGCCTGTACCGTCGGCCAGCTGCCTTCGCACTGGCGAACGGCTATACCGCAGTACAGATCCTGCCAAGACAAAGCCTGAACTCCTTTCTCGTTCTCGATAGTCAACCAGTAATCACCGCAGTTTTCCCAAACTGTGATAACTTCTAGCACCTGGTTACCATCCAGGTCAGTCAAGATTTGATCCTGCAGACAATAGGAGGATTCTATCTCCTGGAGCCACTGCTCTGTCTTATCTTCCAGGGTGGAGACATCATTCTCCTGGCTAAAAGCAGCGCTGTAACCAAGCAGCAGCAGGCTGGTCAAAATAAATAAGCGCACCAGTCTTGGCAGCATTTTGCCCTCCTTTTGGTAAAGAACTAGATATTTCCTTTTTTCTAGCTTAAACATAGCACTTTGCTAAAAATTTCGCAATAGTTAGCCAAATTTTGGCTAATTTTAGACAATTCCTGATTGCCAACAGGGTTATCTCAAGTGGTTTTATCCCCAATTTTATTGCCTTTTTTGAATATTTTGCTATACTGATTACAGTTTGTTAATAACTTAATAAAGGAGACTGACATGGCAAAAATGACCAAGTCACAGCTGATGGCTCACTTATCAGAAAAAAGCGGTAAGCCAAAAAAAGAGGTAGTTGAGTTCGTTGAACTCTTTGTAAACACTGCCTACGAACAAGCCAAGGAAAATGGTGAATTTACCATTCCTGGTTTGGGAAAATTAGTGAAAAAACACCGCAACGCCCGCGAGGGTAGAAACCCAGCTACCGGAGAGCAAATTCATATTCCGGCTAAAACTGTGGTTAAATTCCGAGTCGCTAAAGCGGCCAAAGAGAATATTTTGGAATAACAAAGTTATTACTAAAAAGACCCGATGGATTTCAGCGGGTCTTTTTGGTTATCAAAAAAAGAGCACAAGATGGTCTTGCGCTCCAAAGAACTGATTGACTACTGCAAAGCTTTCTCAACGATCTCTATGGCATCGCTGCTGCCAATGAACACCGGCGACCGCTGGTGCAATTCCTGAGGCACCAAGTCAAGGATTCTTTGTTGACCGTTTGTGGCCCACCCTCCGGCCTGTTCAACGATAAAAGACAAAGGCATAAGCTCACAGAGTAACCTTAGCTTGCCGTTGGGCCTTTGGCTGTTAGCCGGGTAGGCGAAGAAACCTCCGGTCAGCAAGTTGCGATGGAAATCGGCAACCAAGGAACCGATGTGCCGACTGCTATAGAGTCCTCGCTTAAAATGATCTATCAGTGAGGCGACCCTTTCATCCCAGAGGAAGCGATAGCCTTCGTTGATGGAATAGCAGGGAGTCTGCCCTTCGGGAAGTTCATCTACTCGAGGGATGGAGATCTTCTGGCGGGAGAGAAAAAAGTCTCCAATGCTGGAATCGTAGGTAAACTCATGTACTCCGTGGCCCAGAGTAAACACCAATACCATGGCCGGACCGTACATCAAGTAACCGGCGCAAACCTGCTCTCTTCCGGGACGCATGAAGTCATCCAGGCATCCGTCTCTTCCCGAAGAAACCTTCTTCAGGATCAAGAAGATAGTCCCGATGTTGACGTTAGCCCTGATGTTGGAGAAGCCGTCTAGCGGATCGATCATTACTACGTAGTCACCGGCTGGTTGACCTTGAGGAACCAGGACTATCTCTTCTCTTTCCTCGGTTCCTACGGCACAGACCAGACCGCTGTCCAAGCACAGCTTGACGAAGATTTCATCCGCCAGATCATCCAAGGCATGGACTTGCTCACCTTGGACATTGACTACATCCAGCATGTGCTGATATCTGGATAGCCCGAATTTCCTAACTTCCAGCAGCACTTTTTCACAACCCAACACGATATCCAGAATCAGGTTGACCAGATCAGTGGTAATATCCGGACAAACCCGCTCCTGTTCAGCCAGAAACTGGCGCAGACTGATGGGATCTATGGTCATTTTGACCCTCCTGGGGACTTCTACTGCGTTATTAATGAACTTTTTTTGGCTAATTATCGGTATTTTCATATCTTATCATACATTTTTTGATAAAAAAAGTGCCCCAGACTAATCTGAGGCACAAGCCATTCGAGCTATCTCCGCTACTTTGATCTTCTCCCGGTATTGTGGATTCTCAAAACGGTCACCAGGCTTGACGATGTAGGGTGGATGGCCGGTATCCGGATCGATACCCACTTCCTCGACAAACACCAGTGGTGTGTGCTCTGAGGTGACTTTGTGCCAAATGGCACAAGTGGTGGTGTCACCAGGGTCAATTCCCATTTTCTCCAATCTGGTAAGTGCTTCAACCAAGGTGGTGCCGGACTCGGTCAGATCTTCAGCCACCAGGATATTCATCCCACTCTGTAGTTCAACTAAAGAACTGATATGTCTGGCAAAGCGCACGCCAGCCAAAGGCTCATCAGCTGACTGCTGAGGTCCGCCTTGACGCTGGGCCACATCCGAAGCAATGGGCACATCCAGGGCCTCTGCCAAGGCTACACCTGGGGAAAATCCCCCTTTGCCGATGCAGTAGACAGCGCCCCAGTTCCAATCTGGCAGACCCAAGTCTTGGCGGATACGATCACGCAGGATCAGTATTCTGGCCACCAAACGGTCCACCAGATCTTCGTACTCTTGACATTGGTACTGACGGAAGCTCCTGTCTCCCTGCCGATATTCAAATGGCATAATCCCCTCCTTGATTCCAAAGAGCTATATTTAGTTAGTTATCATAAACTATACATTGAATAAGTCAAGAATAAAATAAGGGGATCAAACTGATCCCCTTAGATCGCTATCACTTGGATGTGTCTTGTCCCTCTTCCCAGGACATTTCCCTGGCTATCCCTTCCGCCTTTTTGGCTGTCAGAGTTTGTCCCCGGAAGTTACCCAAAAAAGTACTGGCCCTTACTCGGCTGCCATCAGGCATCCTCTTCTCAGCGATTTCTATGTCTTCATCGAAAACCCGGCGGCCGATCAACGGCTCTAAAGACTTCAGAAACTCGGCCTGTCCTACCGGCATTACTCTCCCGTTCCTTTCTGGCTTGAGGGCCAAGTGGTAGAAAAAGAACGATCATCCTTAGGGTTTATTTAAATACAAAATACCGAAAAAAGCAAGATTGACTAGATACGTCTTTTGTTCTAAGATATCGGTGTTAATATATATATAAGTAAAATTAATGGAAACGGAACCAGATAATAAACCAGAAAATCTCCTGGAGGAGCATCAGGATATTTTTGATGCTATTGAAGCCGGAGCTGATGCCGATACTTTGGCGGATAATTTTGAAGCAGTAAAATTAGATATGGCACTACGTGCTGTGGGACAACAAATGGCTAAAGAGATTGAAGATAAGCGGGCTGAGTATGCCCAGCATTATCACCTTCTGCAGATGGCTTGGGGTAAAAGAAAGTCACGGGAAAATCGAGAGGCTAAACAAGAGATTGACTAAGTTTAATTAATATTGCTAAACTTAATTAACCAAGACATAATCCGAACAATATGGCAGAATCAAATAACGATACGGGCAAAGAAGATTTTGACTGGCAGGCGTTCTGGGCCCAAAAGCCCCAGGATACTACCGAAGCCGCCTGTCAGCTAGCCGAACAGTGTTCAGCCAGTGTTATCGATGCCAAATTACTAAAATTTCGCAAAGCCCTGATGACAGGTACTTCTTCCGGAAATCAAACACCGGAAAATGAGCAAATACTAAATCAGGCCTGGAAAATTCGAGAAGAAGCAGAGTCCAAAAACAACACTTCCCAATAATCTCAAATAATTAATTAAGCAACAAAAATATGAGAGAACGCGGCGGACCATCACCAGAGGAAATGGCCTCCATGAAAGAATCAAGAATAGATAATCCAGAAAGTGCTCGGTTTGTGGCCGACGCCGAAAAGAAACGCCGTGATCTGGCAGCCGAAGCAAGAGAAAGCAATAATCCAGACAATGATTTGTCCAAATTATTGGATGAGATAGCTGATAGTGACGGTCGATTTGCGGAAAGAGTAGATACAGCGGCACGGACTTTGAGCATGAGAGATTTAGGAATCCAATTGCAAAAATATGATGGCGTTGACGAAAACCGTGTTAGACTGATAAAATCGGCCATCGCCAGAAAGAAAGAATTGGAGCAAAAAGATCAATAATCATAAAAAAATAAGGTGTCCATCACCTTATTTTTTATTTCCAAAATTCATCTCTTAAACATCATCCGATCGTAGATTTTCTGGTTGACAATTAGCCATATTTTTGCTAATATTGATAAAGATAATTAACTAAAAAACTATGCCAGAAAGAAGCGAACGACAAGGGCCGCCCCATGATGAAAGTATTAAGGACCCAGATATGGCAAGATACGTGGCTGAAAGAGAAGCCCCACTTAGAGATGAGGAAAAACACAAGAAAAATGTAAGTATTATTGTGGAAGATTTGGCCAAGGCGGCAAGAGCTGAAGCGGCAAAATCTGCTCAGGGAACTACTCCTTCAGCAATAGAATCTGATCGGGCAGAAGTTGCCTATAACCTGGCCCAGGAGTTTACCATTGATGAACTTAAAGACGCCGGCGAAAGGGTTAAGCGGGATCGAAAAGAAGCAGGTAGAAAATCATCGATAGTCGAAATTAGTATTATTGCTCAAGCGTTGGATCTTGCAGATTCCAAACAAAGACCAGAAAGTTAGCCAGAAACTGAACAGTAAATTCTATAATTAAAAATCAGACGGAGCTGCCGTCTGATTTTTTTATACATACTATTTAAAATTCATGCGGTCATAGATTTTTTTGTTGACCTCGACATCAGCTTTACAATATTCGTAGATTTCTTTAGATTTACCCTTTTGCCAGTATTCGTAAACCATTGATCCGTCCATATAGATTTTGGAAGATGGCAGTCCCAACACCTTAGCCAAGTCGTCCATGGAAATGCGGGACATGATGTTCCATTTTTCCCATTCTTTCATGGTGTCATAAATGGGACTGCTTCTATACCTTGCAAAATTAAGATTTACTGACGGTCTTATTTTATGGATAATCGACCTCTTGTATATAAAAGGCAGATCAAAATCAATAAGGTTGTGCCCTACAAATAAACCGACATCCGTAACTAACTTCCAGAAATCTTCCAGAATTTTTGGCTCAGTCCCCTTTAAGACCTCGGCCGTTTTCATTTCCGGATCTTTGAGATATCCGATACAAAAAATCTGTCCGTAGGAACCGTCCAAAGAAGTCAGCTTGTAGGCCTCTTCTTTATTCAGGGGCTTTTTCTTTTTCAGTTCGTAACGCAGCTCCTTATCAGCGGCTACTTTAGCCCACAGTTTGGGATCAGCTGGTAGGGTTTCTATGTCCAGAAATAGAGTGTTCATTATTCTTGCTCCTCGCAAACCTTTAAGAACTTATAAATTTGATCGGCTACTTGATCGCCCTCGGTGTCGTATTCATCAGCCAGTCGTTCCGCAATATCAGCTAGATTCATCAAATTGATATCGTTGCGGCTGCCGCCGATTATCTGATGAGCTTTTTCCCGATACTCATCCATTTGCTCCTTTAGTTCCGGATCTCCGGCGATCTTAATTTCTAATTGTTTACAATCCATGGTTTATTCCTTAATTTTAGTGAATAATCCCCTCTTGCGTTCTACATAGACTACTTTCCACCACTTAAAGCCGATCCAAATACCAAAAACAACTCCGGCAACCAATAATCCGATATTCAGGGAAAGTGGTAAAGCACAAGATTTGCCTAATAACGAATACCATTCCGGTCTTAAGTTATTAGCCTCAGCCCAGTTTAAAAACATTACCTCAATGACCGCGTGCAAAATAAAGCTGAGCAACACCCCCAAAGCAGTGCTTAATAGGATGTAGATGGTTTTCTTCATGATTCCCCTAGCATATTTTCTACTTCTTCAGGTGTTTCTGCTGTTCTCAGCCAAGCAGTCGCTGCTTTAACTATTTTTTCCGCTTTAGAGACGTGAATATCTACTGTATGACTATACTGATCCATTTCACCGGCCAAGTCAGCCAGCTTGATATGTCTGACATCAGACATGGCCCGGCCCATTTCTTTGGCCGCTGCTTCCAGAATTTTTTGTCTGACGGCATCCCATTCCGGATGCTTGCTTATTCTCTCTTCAATTAAGCTTTGGCTGGTGGTATCCCGATACTTGGCCATGGTGGCCCTGTCTAACTTTTCCTCGGTTGCCACTGCAGCCTCCGGTTCTTCTGGTTGGCCTTCCGGATGAGTCTGGCTGATATCATAGCCATCCTTGTCTCCAGGGTTTCCCTCCACTCCTTTGGTGGTTGAAAGTTCATTGAGCATTGTATTGACTCCTTATTTCTTTAATAATATTGATTGGGTAGGATAAGCGAAACTTATTCCCTCTTTATTAAAACTTTGATAAATTGCAAGATTAATTTTTTGTTTGAGATCCATATTGGCCTTAAAGTCTGAGGTATTAACATAGTAAACCACCTCAAACATCAAACTGTAATCACCATAGTCGGTGAAGTGACATCTGTCAAACTCTACTAACTCATGTTGGCTGATTATTTCCTCAATAATCATAGGAATTTTTTCTAAGGCCTCCTGATCAGTGCCATAAACGACGCCGAGGCTGAAATCTACCCGTCTCCTTTCCAGCCGACCGAAATTCTGCACCCGCGCCGTGGTCAATTCTTTATTAGAAATTATCAACTCTTCACCACCTATACTTCTGATTCTGGTGGTCTTCAAACCGATCTTTTCCACGGTTCCCTTATCCTTACCTACGATAATGAAGTCGCCTATTTCAAAAGGTCGGTCGACAATGATAGAAAAGGAACTAAAAATATCTGATAAGATATTCTGCAGGGCTAGGGCAATAGCAATACCGCCGATGCCCAGACTGGCTACCAAAGAGGTGACGTTAACACCAAGGTTAGCCAAAATTAGAGTCAGCCCAACCAACCAAAGTATTACCCGGATAACAATGGATAGGGTTTTTACAGTGGTTGCTGATACTTCGGTATCTTTAGCTTTGGCTGCTCGGTTTAAATATCTCTGCACCAAATATTGAGTCAGTCTTTCCAGGGCTCGGATCACTTCAAAAACAATAACCAGTAGGAAGAAAACCTTGATAATAGTATTTAGCAGGTCTGGCAAAACCAAAGGGCGTACTCCGAAATACAGAGCAATCAGAAAATAAAAGGGCGGTTTTATCTTGGTAAAAATTTGGATCAGCACATCATCAAAATCAGTTTGAGTTCTTTTGGCTAAAGTTTTAAGTCTGGCCAAGATTATCATCTGGAACAATTTCAAGACAATCAGCAAACCGATAAAAATCAAAACGGCTATAAAATAATCATAGCCGCTATTGCTTCCCCAAGACCAGTCTTTTAGTTTATCGATAAAATCCATATAGAGTCAGTATAGCAAACTAACGGTTTTTTTCAAACTGCTCTAGGGTTAAGCTTCTCTCTTTACTATATTCCCCTACTCTGGTTCTTTCCAGATCAGCCAGATAACCACCACAGCCTAATTTCTGACCCAAATCTCTGCCTAAGGAGCGGATGTAAACTCCTTTGCCAGTTACTACCTTAAGTTTCAGTATCGGCCACTGATATGCAATCAGCTCAATAGACTTTATTTCGACTTGCTTGGCTGCTAATTCAATTTTCTGTCCCTGGCGGGCGTATTTATAGGCGGATCTTCCCTTGACCTTTACGGCACTATATTGCGGTGGCACTTGATCGATTATCCCAATAAATTCCCGGAGGGCTTGCTCAATTTTTTCTCTCTTAGGTTTAGCAGCAAACTCTATTGTACGTTTCTCGCCCTCTTCGTCATCAGTAGTGCTTTCTTCACCAAATTTGATTGTAGCTAGATATTCCTTCTCTGATTTTACAATCGTATCTAACTGCTTGGTAGCTTCCCTGCCAATACCAACCACTAAAACACCCGTTGCTAAAGGATCCAGAGTTCCGGCATGACCGATCTTCTTAATGCCGGTAATTCTTCTCAATTTATCAACCACATCATGAGAAGTCGGACCTTTGGCTTTGTAGATAGCTAAGATCTTCTTCATTGCTTTATTCTAACTGGAAATAAGAAAAAGGGCTACAGATAAACTGTAGCCCCGCCCTGATTTCTCTAGGGCATGGA
Organism: Patescibacteria group bacterium; assembly: GCA_043817315.1. Lineage (GTDB taxonomy): Bacteria > Patescibacteriota > Patescibacteriia > JBDRGY01 > JBDRGY01 > JBDRGY01. Next base: position 311,178 of record JBDRGY010000001.1, read on the forward strand.
ACTGGGAAGATGCATCTGGCCACCAGGTGCGAACATGGGCAGAGTCGACTGACCGGAGAAGTCAGTGTGACCCAGACTGCCCATCGAACTGAAGCCAGAATCCCGCATCGGATCCCTGACACCCAAGAACATCTCGGAAGCCAACGGCGCATTCCCGTGCAGATGATGAGTGTCGGAGAAATGCGTATTCTCCATGAAGAAGGTCTGCTGTTCCACAGTATTCACCTCCCTTCAGTGGATTGGCTGCTTCCAAAGAACAGCCTAAAGAACTATCTAAATTCTCCCGTTTTCCCCTACGGACAAATAGGGAAAGGGTAAAGAAGATTTGAGGACAAAAAAAGTCCCCACATTTAGCTTGTGTAGGGACCAAAGTAGGCTTTTTTGGTGATGGTCACTAGACCGTTGGGAACCCAGAGTTCTCGGCCTTCGGGGTCTACAACCAATGTATTCTGATCGTTGACTTCCTTTACCTGACCGATGATTATCTCGTCGCCGGCCGATCCGAAAGCCTTATCGCCACGGGCTATAGCTTGGCCCTTGGAGTCAAAAAACATCGAGGCCTCCTTAGCCGGCGCTGGCTCCGACCATTTCTACATCACCGTGGGGTCGACTGATCAGCGCGCCCTCAGGACCTTTGTCCTCGGCAGTAATCAGCGTAGTCAGGTGATCCACCCTCTTCACCGGTCCAACTGCTATCTGATGTCCGTTACGAAACAGCTTGGCCTTGGCTCCAACAGTAATCAGCTGACCCTTGCGATCTCTGGCCATCAATCCCTCCTGTCTGATAACCACCTGGTGAAAAAGAACGAATGCGTAGATTCCAATCTATCACAAATCTGTATAAAGTCAATAGGACTTTTTGATAACCATTGACAAAGTCAAAGATTTGTGATAGTCTATGGTGTTATTCACTAACTATAAATAGTGAATGACGGCTTGCCTAATTTATTTAGGTAACCAGCAGAGTAAGGCAAAACATTTAGGCCTTGCTCTTTCGGGTGCTCGCCGTAGTCGTCTCTTCAACCCGAGGAGGGAGCCATGTGGACCGTCTGGATCTGTGCTGCGGCGGTCGCAGTCTTCTCCGCTGGTGTTGGTCTCGGTTGGCGTCGCCATCGTCTCTGTCTGGAGCGGCGACAACCCCAGAAGTACCTTATCCTCGCTTTCCTCAACGCTCCTCCCTGTCTCCGTAAGGGGCTGGTTCTGGAGGAGACAGAAAGCACCTTCCTGGTCAGGTATCCTGATTGGTTCCTGTCACGTTACGACGGATACACCACCACCAGAATTCTCAAAAGCAGTGAGAGAATCCTGGAGGTGTTCGAGGCCTGACCAAACCTCATAAAGAGGGCATCATCTACCTCGTGATGTCCTCTGTTTTTTTCTTGACATGGTTTTGGCCCTATGATAGTATTTTTATTCCATATCCGCAACAATGCGGTTTTTATAGCACCTTAAAGGAAAGGAGGAATTGAAGTAAGTCAACCAACAGCGTTCACCCAAAGGAGTGGCAATGACCTTGAGTCCTCTGGCTGTGAGCTTGGCCTCTTTCATCATCGGAATCCTGGTGACCTGTATGCTGGTAGCCCTGTATCGTACCCGACGAGAGGCCGCCAGCGGCAGCAAGACGCAAGACGAACAGCTCAAGTGGTTCATTGAGCACCTGCTCCATTACCGCGGGGAAACTGACTGGAATGACACCGGTTGGTATCACCTACAAACATTTGACGCCGGACATCACTGGGTGGCCATCGACCGGGAAGGACAAGTACTGGGAGATGCCGATGAAATCTGGCCCGGGTTGCTGGAGCGCTTGATCGACCTGGAGACGGAATACGACGAGCCGCTCTCCCTGCAGTGGTACCAGGGGCATTACCGCAGAGAACAGGGTTGTTCCCCGATGCACGGTGTGCTCTGGTATGAATTCCTGTCCATCGACGGCGGCCGCAACTGGGTTGCCGTTGATCACGACGGCAGCATCCTCGGAGAAGTCGAGGATGTCTATCCCGGCTTCCGGGCCAAGCTGGCCGGTTTGCGCTCGCTGGCAGATCACGTAGAGAAGCACGGAGCTATCGGCAGCCAGGAGATGACGCCGGAAGATGCAGCCCATCTGGCTGCTGCCGGCTTTACTGTCAGTCTTTCCTCCTGAACCTTAACACCACAGCTTAGCTGTGGTGTTTTTTTAGTATAATATTGGCTCTAAAATTCCTTTCTCAAAATACCCATCAGAATACGATCAACGTACTTTTTGTTGAAATATTCCGCTTCCCTGATCCGCCCCTCCTTCTGGAAACCAAGTTTCTGGTAGACTTTGATTGCCCTGTGGTTATCAACCCTGACGCCCAGCCAGATCCGATGCAACTTGTATTTAGCGAACAAATATTTCATCAAGGTTCTTAAGGCGTCACTGCCATAGCCCCGACCTATGTCTTCCTTAGCGGCGATGAGAATGTCCAATTCCGTGCTTTTATTCATAGGATCCATGTCGTTATAATTTATCTCCCCTATCCTGACCCGATCTTTCATTATCCAAAAACATTGACTATCATCTTTTTTTTGGGGATCAAAATATCTGTCATCAAAATCTTGGAAAAAATTTTTCTTGGTTAGCGCTTTCTTCCCGACTTGGCCGTACCAAAAATCTGCACCATAAGATTTAGTGGCCATTTGCCAAAACTGGTCTTTTTCGCTTTTTTTAATCGGTACCAGGGTTACTTTTTTTCCTTTGATTATCATAATTATATTATATCACTAAAAAGAGCCCCCAATAAAGAAGGCCCTTTTTATTCCAAATCTAGTATTTATAGACAACGAAACCAAAACTAGACTGTTGACCGGTCACACCGGCATGAGTATCAAAGTAGACAGTCAGATTATCATCTAGACTATTAGTAGAGAAAATGTATTCGTCAGAAGTAGGAGTGACAATAGCAACGTATTCATTGAAATAGTAGGACTCATTATCAATAGTAATCTCATAATAACCACTGGCATTCCAGGCACAGTCAACATTGGAAGTGCCACCATCTAAGGTGCCAGCCGAATCGCAAAATCCATAGGCAATCGGTAAGTTGGCTCCACCTGTTCCGTTAATCTGGTCAGGAGTGACACTGTCATTGGCCAGATCCGCAGAGGTAATGGTGCCGTCTTGTATATGCCCGGTTAGAACGGCATTAGTGGCAATTTCCGAATCTGTAATTGCACCATCAACAATTTCATCGCCAGTTACTGAATTATCAGCCATTTTACTATTGGTAACGGCATTGGCAGCTATATCATCGGCCGCTACCTCACCATCAGCGATATTGGTGGAATCAACAATGGACGCCCCCAAAAGACCGCCAGGCGTTAGATTTCCGACCACTTCCATATTATCGTTGACAATAAAGGGCATGGTATCCCCTGCCCCGGCAGTGGCTCCGCGATAAACTCGACCGTCAATTCGAACATTGTCACCGAAAGTTACGGGGTTGTCGGCATTGCTTTCGTTGGTTGTTTCGTTAATGATTGTTCCGTTGAAAAAAGTAACGCCACCAACATCTTGCTGACCGATCCTGATGGAATCAAAAGGAACAGTCCCCTCTCCAGTAAAGCTGGCCGCATAGACTACGCCAACGCAGGTCAATAGGGAAACTCCAGCCACGGACAAGGAATAAAATAATTTTTTCTTTCTCATTGCTTTTTCTCGTTAATTGTTATTTAAGTTTTTTCTTGTTTCGCAGAAACTTTAAGAACTCCTCAATATCAGGTCGCAAGGCATCTACCAACACCCGTAAATCGTGTGTGAAGGTTTCGGGCTGAGCTTTAATCTCCTGATCCAGCTCATCTAAAGTATAAAAAAGAACGCCCTTGGCTTCTCGATCAACAGCTTTAATACTACCATCATATATACCAAAATAGGCATTAACTTTATTAACCATCTTTACCTTTTTACCATCAACGATCCGATCCCAGATCTGGAGTTCGGTCAGCGAATGCTTAACGATAGCAATAGTGGTTAAATACTCATCTAGTAAATTTAGAGTCTTGTTAAAATCATTAAGATTCTTCAAAACAATAGATGGAGTCTGCAACTCCTGAACCGTTTCCACCATCACAGAATAATTGGCAGTGTCACCGTAACGAACGTGTCCCCCGATTGATTTATCTAAAAGACCGGGATTATGCGCTTTATGATAATTCCTTTTTTGCACTAGTAATTCTTCGCTGCTGTTGAAAATGAGGACACTGACAACCTCGGCCGCTCGAGTAGGTTTGCCGGTTTTCTTGGCAATGGCAATTTGTTCCTTATAAAAATCATCTCGATCCATAGGAACGGCCGTTTCCGGATCTGTCAATAAAAAGGTGTTTAAAATTTCACTCATATGTACATTTTATTAATTTTTACTGCTTTTGTCCAGCAGATTCAATAATAAAACAAAGGGCAAATTAATCTTAGTCCCTTTGTTTTATACGTTTTATTCAGCCGGCTTACTCTTTTGTTCTTCGGCATAGGCCGATAATCCATCTACAAAAGCTTCGAATTCTTTTTTGTCATCATCACTTAAGCCAGGCAATACTTCACTTCTTAGAACTTCAGCATCTGCTGTCAGTCTTCGAGCCACTTCCGGATTTAGCCGACCCCTGGCCATTTCTTCAGCTAATTTCTTCCAGTTAACTTTGGCCATTTCTAGAGAGTTACCCTGGTTTTGATCACCGTATTCCAATCTTGATCCTATTGATTTTTCTGGATCTGGCATGGTTTTTTCCTTTCTTTTAATTATATCTTGATTCCAAATCAATCTTGTTAGTCATTTTACATTGGCAAAGCGGTTTTGTCTAATCCTTGACAACTACAACAACTTTTTCTAAGATAACCTACTGCACTTTCACAAGGGGGTTTAGATGAGGATCATGGAGAGCCACGCGGAGAAAATGGCTCATGTATTGGCAGAAACAGAGCTGATTCGTAATGAGGTCCATCAGTGGCTAACCCAGTTTGCTGATCAGGTGATGCAGGAACGTGTTTCTTTTCTGCTTTATCAAGATCCTGAGGGTCTAGCCGATCGCTGTCACGACAGCCACCAAGAACTGGCCAGGCGTGGAGCCAAGTCTAGGATGGGTCTGGGTCAAGGACTAACTCTGGAACTAACGGCTGAAGGACAGATTCGGACCATCTACGCTGTTTTGGCACCAATTTTTTTCGCCATGGGCAACAAGCTGCCCCAGGTCAAAGGCGAGCAGCTGGATGCCATCCTGGAGGATTTACCGCCTGCTGACTTCATAACTTGGTTTGAGCAGCTGGCCCAGCACAGCAATCTGTGGTACCAGGTGGTGCAACAGCATCTGACCTTTCTGGCTGATAGAAACAGCAAAGCGGCCATCTGGGCCATTTGCCGGGTTTTCGTAGAAGCTCTTCCTGAAGGTCTTGGCTAAAGACCTAACCGTTCTTCACCTGAAGGACGGTTTTTTTATAACTAAAGACGGGATGTTCGACTTCCCGTCTTTTTCAGATTATTCAATTTTAAGAAAGGGGTTTACCACATTCGGTGTGTACCACCACCCTTGCCTTCCATACCTTTACAACCGGCACCGGGCTCGAAGTCCTTCATGGCTTCTGTCTTCTGATCAGCTTGTTCTTGAGTTATTACTCCGTTATCGACTAGGATCTGCATTTTCTCTTGATGGCGCTGTTGATGCATTTCCTGCATCTTAGCTTGCAGTTCCTCTTCAGACAAACCCAGCTCTTCAGCAATTTCTTTGGGGTGCATTCCTTGAACCCAGTAGTCTTTGGCCTGATCTTCGGTTATGCCGAACGTCTCGGCTTGGTGTTGGAACATCATCTCCTGCTTCTCCACCACTTCAGCTGGATCCATTTCTCCCATGAAACCGTAACCCATAGCTTGGGTTATTCCGATACCGGTCAGGGCTAAACCACCCACCAGTAAAACTCCCATAATCAGTGATTTTTTCATATTTAGTCCTTTTTTAATGATTTTGATGCTGCGACCTTTCATCCTTTATTACGCAGACTAGAAAGGTCTTCTTTCGTGCATCTGACCCTTTACCTTGGGATATTGCGGGTCAAACCCCCGGTCCTTGCCAAACGGTCCCTTTTCCCAGGGCCTGATGCCCAAAGCGTCAAAAGTATTGCCCTCTCCTTTTTGACCGACTAATTTTAGCTTGTCCCCTACTTTGATCTCTACATGTTGAGGTTTTTGGGCACCTTGAATATCTACTTGCCATAATTGTCCTTCAAAGTCTTTGACGCCAAGCACTTCTCCTTGGATTTCTACCACCTGGCCGCCGAGCAATCCCTGATCAGGATTCAACCATACCTTTTCCTGGTTTGCCATTAAGAAGGGTGGCAACTTACCAGACAGTAAAGCATCAAATCCCTTACCCGCTTGAGTGCTGTAAAAAACGGTACCCAAAACCAGGCTAACAACGATACTGCCAATCACAATCCAGTATGCTTTGTATTTATAACCGGATTTGGTACGACGCACGTTATAATAAGCCAGCCAGACAAATATACAAACCAAGCCAATCCACAAATAGGGCAGGCTAACCATTATATGGTGTAATGGATTCCTTCCCAGGAAGCGGTGAATGTCCCAATCCTGGGTAACCACTCGGTGCATCAAGGCAGAAACTGCCAGACTGCCCACAAGCGTTACTAAAACTACAGCAGTCCAGATTAATACTTTTTCCAGGGAAAATAACCATTTGGCTTTGGGTTTGATCTGTTTTTCTTTGATGCTTCTTAAGATTTTGTCGCTAATGTCTTTCATCTTATTCAAATTTAATACCTAACTGATCGGCTTGCTCTTTAAACTGCTTTTTGGCCCGGTTGATTAAGGTACCGACCGTGCCAATCGGCTTTTTCAAAATATCGGAAATATCATTATAATCTTTGTCTTCCAAAAATTTGAGGACTAAAACTTCCCGGTATTTTACGTCCATCTTTTGTAGAATTTTATTAATTTGTTCCCCTGACAAACGATTGTGGACTTCGTCTGCCAAATTGCCTTTATCCGGTATGCCAAAAAGGATTTTCTCGCCCTCTTCCCCCAGGATCATGTCGGGCCGGGCCTGAGTTTTTCTAAAGTGGCTGATTACTGTATTGTGGCAAATCCGGTAAATCCAGGAGGAAAATTTGAGATCGGTGTCGAAGCCGTTTAGGTTTTGGTAAACCTTAATAAAGACTTCTTGCAAAACGTCTTCAATATCCTGCTGGTTCAAGCCGGCTATCCTTCTGATATATCGTCCCAGTTTTTCTTCGTATCTTTGCACCAAACATAAAAACCAGTCTTGATCAGATAAGGCAAGCTGGACCAGTTCTTCGTCAGTTTTGCAATCGCATTCTTGGCGGTTGACCATTTATATTAATACGCTGATTAAGAGTAATTTCTTTCATTATACTCATTTTAGTTAATTATGGTAAACTTCTCGACTCGTCTCCCTCGACAAACTCGGGGTCCTCGCTCGAAGAATAAAGAAGTTATTGTTCGAGTAACTTCGAGAGAGCACAGCGAATTGAGAAGGCATCGAGAACTACCAATACTGACCCCAATGCCCCTCAATAAGACGCCTTTTCTTTTTCTGACTCCAGTTCTTTATCTGGTCTTCCCTTTTACGAGCTGTCTCAAAATTATTATGTTCTTCAATATAGACAACTCTTTTCGGTCTATGTCTCCTAGTATATTTTGACCCCAGACCAGACAGGTGCTGTTCCCATCTTTCAGATACATTCCAAGTTAATCCGGTATAATACAAACCATCATAACACTCAATAATATATACGCACCGCTTCCAATTGTTCATAATCATTCTGGTAAATTAATAAAACCTCCCCGTCAAATATCTTTAGGAAGGTTGTATATAAAATCTAACTCGTATTCCCCTAAATGTCAAAATCTTTAGTGTCGAAAATTACTGCATTAATTTTGTCCATCTTATCCGAATGTTGCAGCTACCCAATCACCTACATAATGAGTAATAATAATAACCGCAGTTAATATTAGTAAGTGCTCACCAATTACCTTCCAGGTTGCAGTTCGCTGGGTTTTGGCCAACTTGTAACTGAGATAGCCAACTACCAAAAATCCCCAAACAATGGAAATGATAATAGCGGTTGATAACTCGAATATTAGAATCGGCGCTATAAAAACTAAAGCGCAGATAAATTTGGCCAAAAAAGTAGTAATGGTTGATTCCCAGATTTCCTTATTAGTATGTTTGTTTTCGCCCTCTTCCGCCACGTGAATCCCCAAAGCATCAGATAGAGCATCGGCAACAGCAATCGTCAAAATACCGCCAATCACTACCAGTTTTGATTGGGTGCCCGAATGCAAGCCCACCATCAACCCGAGAGTGGTTATCACTCCCGAGGTTAAGCCGAAACTGAGGCCAGTTTTTAATGATTCTCTGACATTAAACATGTTATTGACATGGTTCTGTTGGTTTAGCAGCCGCCGGTTCCCCATGCTTGACCCACTGGCCGTTATCGCATATCCAGGTATCCTCACTGCCGCCAACGACAAATCTCAGCAATAGCCAAAATACAACAATAACGGCAGCAACTATTAAACCTTTCATATATATCTTCATTGCAAGTGTATTTTAGCAAAAATCCGCAATTATTTCCATTTGACAGTGTCTGGATTAATTCTTAAGATTAAAGAAGCACTTTGGCTATTTTTTTGTTCCTTCTTCGTCCAAGAGGAGGGAAAATTGAAACGAAAAACCATCCTGGAAGGAGAAACGGCGTCGCACCGCGGAAAGTACCGCTGTACTAATCCAGGTTGCAATACCCACCGTTTTCTGGAAAGGGATGAAGCCTATCAGGGCTGTTTTAGTTGCTGGTATACTGAATGTGAATTAGTCGAGGAGAAAAAACAAGACACAGAAAGATCCGAAGATGATCCTTGACGCAGGTTGTCGTTTAACCGACCTGCGTCTTTTTTTAATAAAAAAAGCGTTCGGGTACGAACGCTTTAAAGAACAGGTTTCAAGAACTTGTATATGACGTAAGGAAGCAAATCTTCTGCTGTCTGGGCTAGTAGCCAAACCGTGGCCAAAATCCAAACCCAGGCGATCAGGTGGGTCAACACCTTGTATGGCATCCGGTTGTGGAATATATCTTTCGGTGTCTTATTGATCAACAACTTGAACAGAACCATCATCACTGGGCCCAAGGCTAGTGCGATCCAGTAGATAAGGTTCACATTGCCATAGGTGTCCCGGTAGTGGAAAACAGCCAGAACAATCAGGCCGATCACCTGGAAGAACATAGCGAAGTTAACTCCGCTATGCATTGTGTCACGAGCCCAATTACGGCCCCGATACACTTTTACCCAGCCCAGGAAGACAAAACCGGTCCAGGCCAGCAAGATCAATCCGCTGAGGATCATTGGGTACCTCCTTTGGAATGAGCCATCTTTCTAATTGAATTAACTTAGCACACAGCTAAACATCATGTCAATCCTTCCCTTGACAAAACCACTGAATTTGATAAGTTTATTAACTAAATCGTTCTTTTTTTCCACGGGAGGTGTTATGAGGACTATAGAGCATCCGGAGATCGCAGTGGAGCTGATCACCTTGATTCATCAATCAGGAGAGCAGCCCTTGCTCGATTTGACACTGCACACTGGTGAAGTTATCAAGGGTGTCAGAATCCTACCCGGGATGTCCTACTGTCAGCCTCAACAACTGGTTCGCATCCTGGTGGTTGATACTGAGGGACAAGAACATCACCTTTACTGGTTCAGGGGAATAGAACCGGGCTGTTACCAAGACCTGAAAGCGATTGTCCAACTGACCGTCCACGATGATGACCAGGAGAGCCCATGATTAAGTATGTCTCCATAACCTGCCAGTACTGTGCTGACTGGCCGGCTGATCAGAGGAAGAACTGTCCCGGTTGTCATGGCAACCCTCATCTAATTCAACTTCCTTTCAGCACCTGCTTTTCCTGCACGGGAAACGGCGGTCGCGGTCAGAATCGGCCCTGCTCCAACTGTAAAGGAGCCGGGGTCAGGCACTCGGTAGTGGCCAAAGAACACCAAAGACGTCTCACCCCCCGAAGATAACAAAACCGCCCTGAGCTTGTCGAAGGGCGGTATTTTTTACCTTATTTGATTATCTTCGGCCCCTTTAGAGTTATACTTATCGGCTATTTCATCCTTGACCATATTGAAGGCATCTTCAACATCAACTCCCAATTGATTGGCCAAACGGCATAAGCCAAAAAATAAATCCCCTACTCCGTCCTTAAAAATCTCCTGATGCTCGGCCACATATTTTTTTCTTTCCTCTTCTGTCTTGTAGCGTAAATGTTGGGACATCTCGATCAGTTCTTCGTGTAAATGATCGAACTT
>JBDRGY010000002.1:0-65983 GCA_043817315.1 Patescibacteria group bacterium
GTCAATTACCAGTTCTGGATTAACATCAGTTGAGGCTGAATAGGATGAGGAAGATAATCCTTCTCCATATTCTAACTGACCGGCGGTCGGTTCATTGGTGGTCCAGGAAGCTATTATCTGGACTGAGGCAGCATCGCCAGATCCCACGGTGTTAGCTTCGTATCTGACATCGGAAATTATTGGAGGCGTGGTGTCTTCTAGGGTGGTAAAAGATTCTTCGGTGGAAACTGCTTCATAGCCAAACTGATCTCTGCCCCTGGCCACAAACTGGTAGGTTGTAGCATCTTCCAGACCAAAGACTAATACTGCGTGGTTAGTCACCAAGGCAGTGTTACCCTGGGTTTTAGAGGGAGTATCTTCGTTGTAGTATTCTACTTCTGAGGTGGTGGGAACATTGGTGGTCCATTGGATTTCAGTCTGGCCTTCTGCCTTGTTTTCACTGGTGACAGACAAAACTCTGGGGAAAGTGAGGGTGGTCAAGATATAATCATCAGAATTAAAGCGATTACCAGCTGCATCTTCGGCGAATACCCGTAAATGGTAAGTGGTACCGTCTGCCAAGTTAGATAATTTTACAGAATGATTAAAACTGGTGGATCCAGAAGTATCGGTATAGGTTAGGCCGTAATCCGTGGTCGTACCATATTGCAACTGGGTTGTTGTTTCCTTGTTGGTTTTCCAAGTCACCGTAGCATCATAGAGACGTATATCAGTTACCTCCATCTCCGACACCTTTGGTGCCTCTAAGGTGACAAAAGAAGTGACTGATGAATAAGATACATTGCCATCAACGTCAATAGTTTTTACCTGATAGTAATAAGTAGTTTCTGGGTCTAAACCCTCTACGGTAACCGAGTGGTCTTCTACCAAGTCTGAAGTGCCCTGTTCTTCGGTATATTCATCTTGGGTCAGACCAAAATCAACAAATGAAGAGCAAGGTCTTTCTGTTTTCCAAGTTACTGTGGCCGAAAAGGAATCTACTGCCACTGCCGGAGCCTCAGTGATAGCCGGCGGAGTGGTATATCTTCCTTCGGGAATTTCCGAAACTGTTTCTGAGGCTGCTGAAGTAGCACCAGCGGTATCTTTGGCTTTTACCCGATAATAATAAGTTTTAGTGTTGTCTAGCCCGACATCCAGGTAACCATAGGTTTCTGTTTCAGCAATTTGAGTAAAGCTATCGTCATCATCTATTGATCTTTCGATAACATAAGCAATTTCCTCATCCGTGGCCTGAGCTCCGTATGAGCTGGCTGAAGTCAAAGGGTCCCAGACAATAGTAATTGTATATGACTGTCTTTCTCGATTGGATGAATCAGTAATAATCATGCCCGTTGGCACAGGCGGGGAAGCGGTATGTGCCTCAAAGTTGACCGAATCGTAATTGTCATAGTTAACATTACTGGCATCATCTACGGCTACTACGTAGAAAGTATTATCTCCTTGTTGAGTGGCATAAGCCCCAGGACCTAAGGTGGTTTGAGTGGTGTAAGAAGTATTGGTTTCGGTGGGAGTCGAATTGACTGAGTAGAAATAACCCTCAATAGTTACTCCTTCATCTACCGGAGCACCCCAGGTGAATTTGAATGAGTTGGTGGTGTTACTGGTTGGCGTAACCGCTAAGTTAGTAGGGGCTGATGGAGCATCTTCTGTAGTAAAGGTGTAATCAGTGGAGTAGCCGGTATTGCTATCACTGTCTGTCCATTTGGTCCGGTAGTGGTAAACGGTATTGGGTTTTAAACCGACTAGAGTTACTTCGTGAGAGGTGACTGAATCTGCTTGACCCTGTTCATTACCATAACTAGTGGTGGTCCCGTATTCCACGAAGGAGGATCCTTCTCTATCAGTCAGCCATTCCACTACCGCTGATTGAATCCTAGTTGCTGCTCCAGGGTTTCCCACCAAATTAGGCGGTTCATAGTACCTGCCCCTGGCTTGTTCACACACTTCTGTCGATAATGCTGAAGTGGCTTCGGCGTTGTCTACTGCGGTAATCCGATAACAATACCAAGCATTTTGGGTTAAACCGGTGTCTAGATAACCGGTTCCGGTTACTTGAGATATTTCGGCATAGGTATCACTGTCATCTTCTGACCGATTAACGTTGTAATGGTCTACCGTACCAAAAGAAGGAGTATTCCAGGTCACAGTTAAAGAATAGGTCTCTAGTTCTTGACTAGAGGTGTCAGTCACAATCACTCCTTGAGGAATACCTGGGGCGGTAGTGGTGGCCGTAAAATCGACTGAGGAATAGGCTGTCCATTCAATATTATCCACTTCATCAATGGCTACTACGTAGAAAGTGTTTAACCCTTGTCTGGTGGCAAAAGCACCTGACACTTCTGTACTGGTTGTGTAGGTGGAATTGTCAGCGGTTGGTTCCTGGTTGACTGAGTAGTAATAACCGGCAATATCATTTTCATGGGTGTCTGGTTCATTCCAGGAAAGGGTAAATGAGTTAGTGGTTGAAATTTCCGGATCAACGGCTAAATCAGTCGGTTCTGATGGAGCAGAAGCAGACCAGTAGTATTGGACAGAAGTGTAAGATGAATTAACATTACCAGCTACGTCCTTTGATCTGACATAAAACTTATTAATACCTTCCTGGTAAGCTTCGATGGAAGATATTGTAGTCTCTGAAATACAAGTGTCAGTCGCTCCAGCTACTCCTGTTTTGTAGCAATACTGATCAATGCCGGAATGGGCGTCGGAGCCGGCTGACCAGAGAAAGGTAAAATTGTCTTGGTTATTAGTATAGCCAGCCGGGTCAGCGGCTACCACTCCGGGGTTAGTGGGCTCTGTACCGTCGTATTTGTAAATAAAAGCAGCCCAAGCTGAATCAGTTACCTGGCCAGCCGCGTCTCTGGCTTTGATTCTTAAATAGTAAGTAGTGCCATCTACCAAGGAGGAAGCAGTATAGGTGGCTGTGGTTCTAAGAGTTCCTGAAGTCGGTTCACAATCTACTGCCCCAAAGCACACCCAATACCCGGCATAACCTCCTGACATACCAGAATCACTATCATCATCTCCTGACCAGGTGAAATACGGTCCGGTGTGGTTGTACCATGTGTCTGTGGTAATGGCATCACCCCCGTTTTCCGAATAGCCATTGACTGTATCTGGATTAGTGGGATCATCCATATCCTTCATGTAGTCAAACTGGTAGTCAGCTACCGATGGATTGGAAACACCATCACTACTAGTCAAAGTAATTTTCACTTGAATATATCTATTGGTGATATCACCAACTAGGGCCACCATTTCAGTCCTTGTTTTAGTTTTAGTTCCTGATGAAGTATAAGTATCAATAGTGGTCCAAGAAGACCAGCCCGTACTGCCATCTGCGCTATGTCTCATTTCAAACTTAGCAGAAGTATTGACTGGAGTAGTCACATTGGTTGTAAAGGCAGTGGAACCTCCAGCACTACCGTCTCCCCAGGTGTAGATGTATTGGGCATCCAGATTTTGGGAAGTATAGGTGCCGGGGGATTGGAGGGAGGCCAACTCACTGCCCAAAGAAGTGGAAGGCTCTGTAGACATAATTTTATGAGCTTGAAAATCATCGAATCTTGCTATACCGGGGTAATGAGAAAATCCAGGATAACCCGAGGCGAAATTAGAATTTGTATCAGTCACCGTAAGTTCCCAACTGCCGGGTTCAGCCTGCCCCACTTCCCACACCTTCATTTTCAAATCGTAATTAATAAATTGAACCTTAAAATAGTATTGAGTTTCTACCACATTAACTGGTGCTGCTGTGCTAGTCATTAGTTGCCAGGCTGCACCTACTCTTCTGTATAAATACAAGTTACTACTCCATCTTCCAACCATATAAGAATTGTTGGCGTCTTGATATCTGCCGCTAGATGCTAAAAGTTTGTGGCTAGTATCAAACACTTCTCCGGTTACTTTAAATATCTGTTCGTAGTCTGCCAATGTACCGACAGAGGTGTTCCAGAACGCGTACCAGTTGCTATTAACATCAACCCTATACTCACCGCCAACAACTGTAGCTGATGCCAAGGTTCCTGCCATCGATGCACTTGTCCAACCATCTGCATTTCCATCTTCAAAATCATCCCAAAAAGCAAAAACTCCGGTTCTGTCCACTGGAGGACTGACTGCAGAATCATTACCATAATACATATAATAATCCGTATCAGTAGACGAGGCCGGAATAGCCGCTTGGGTTTTTAACTGAATTGTTGTATCTGATTGATTCCATGATTCTCCGTCAGCTAATACTCGATCAAGTTCGTTGTTGGCACCGCCATCCCAGTAGACAATTCTAATATCATCTCCGGAGACCAATGATTTACTGTTGGTAACTAAGTCATCATGATCTAATTCCAGGGAAACAGTATAGTCTGTCGCCATTTCCGATCCAATATTATTGGTAACGGTGATTTGTTTGCGAAAACTATAGGAACCGTTCCACCAATTTGATCCTCCGTCACCATTGATTTCGATGGCATCACCGGTAACCGTAATATCATCCAATGTGCCTAAGTTCCAATCAGCATCTGATGTAATGGTGACTGAACCGGCTTGAGGAGCGGCCAGGATAATCGGCCATTGAACTATGGAAACTACAAGGGCTAATAACAAAAATACCGAAATCACCAGCTGAATTCGGTATCTTATTTGGTAAACTCGAAGTCTATGCAAGGCTTGCTGCAACCTTGTTTTTAACTCGCTAATTTGCGATGTCGGATTTCTCCGCATGGTTGAATCTATTTTTGTTTTCTTTGGATTAAATACCAAAATACAACGCTCTCGCTATTTAAAGCGAGTCGTCATTGGCGTTCTATATTATATCACAAAAAGGGGCTTAAGTCAAAGTCCCCTTTTTATCTTTTTCCCTATACTTAGCTAAAACAAATTTCCCATATTACTCATCCAAGAGAAAGTATCAGACAGATTATCTATTACGATTTGTAAAAATGATTCTCTCTTTCTGGAGGTTAGGACAGAGTAGCTATCAGATAGGGTTTCATTGTCTGCTTTATCAGTTGCCACAACGCGGAAATGGTAGGTTCTGGCTGGTTCCAGGTCTTTGATTACCATGATGTGGTCAATCACTAGTTCTGGATTTACATCGGTTGATCCGGTGTAAGTGGAAGAAGAAAGTCCTTCTCCGTATTCCAATTGGGAAGAAGTTGGTTCATTGGTCATCCAGGAGACAATAATCTGGACTGAAGCGGTATCACCAGACCCCACAGTATTAGCCTCATATCTAACATCAGAAATAATAGGCGGCGTAGTATCTTCTAAAGTGGTAAAGGATTCTTCGGGGGAAACTGCTTCGTAACCGAATTGATCCCTGCCCCTGACTGTAAACTGGTAGGTGGTGGCATCTTCCAGTCCAAAGACCAGGACACTGTGATCAGTTACCAGGGCGGTATTGCCTTGAGTTTTGGAAGGTGTGTCTTCATTACCGTATTCCACCTCTGAAGTAGTGGGTACGTTGGTGGTCCATTTGACTTCGGTCTGGCCTTCAGCCTTGTTTTCTGATGACACACTTAAAACTCTGGGGAAAGTAAGGGTGGTAAAAGCATAATCCCCTGATTCCGGTGCATTGTCGGTAGCATCTAAACCAGTAGGCCGAAAATGATAAGTGGTTCCGTCACTTAAGCCTGACAATTTCAAGGTGTGAGATAGGGTTGAAGAACCGGTAGTGTCGTAAACTACGGAGCCATAATCTGTAGTGGTGCCATAATCAATCAGTGAAGTTGTTTCTTTATTGGTTTTCCAGGAGATAGTGGCTTCATATAGTTTAATATCACTAACCACAACTTCAGAAACCCGGGGCGCTTCCAGGGTGGTTAAGCTACTGATCGAGGACAGGGCAATGTTTCCGTCAATATCCCGAGAACGAATACGGTAATAATATTTGGTCTCAGCATTTAGACCCTCCAAAACTACAGTGTGGTCGTCACTCTCTTCAATGGTTCCCTGCTCTTCGCCCAAATCTTCAGTCAAGCCATATTCAGCGTGAGAATCCGCCTCTCGGTCTGTTTCCCAAGTAATAGTGGCTGTAAAGGAATCAGGAGTGACTGTGGGGCCAGCTGAAATCGTAGGCGGCGTCCGGTATCTGCCCTCTGGAATCTCGGAAACTACAGTGGAGGCAGCAGATTGAGCTCCGGCATTGTCTTTGGCCGTTACTTTATAGTAATAAGTGGTTTCATTAGATAAACTGGTATCGATGTAGGCAATCGATTGAGTTTCGCTGATATCTTCAAAGGTCTTATTGTCAGTCGAGCGTTTGATTATATAAGCTACCTCTTCACCTTCACCAGAACTTATAGTAGTCGGTGGGTCCCAAGTTAGGGTCAGCATATACTTTTCAGTGTATCTGTCAGACGAATCAATGATTAACATATTGGTGGGAGCACCCGGCGCCGCCGTATTAGCCTCGAACTCTATGCTGGCATGATTGTCGTAGTTGATGTTACCGGCATCATCGATAGCTACTATGTAAAAAGTGTTAGTACCTTGTTGGGTGGCATAAGGTCCCGGGCCTAAAGTGGTCTGGGCAGTGTAGGAAGAGTTGGTTACACTTGGCTCCTGATTAATTGAATAGTAGTAGCCCTCTATGGTTACCCCTTCATCAACCGGTTCCCCCCAGGTGAATTTGAAAGAGTTGGTGGTGTTACTGGTAGGGGCAACTGCCAGGCTAGTTGGAGCTGATGGGGCATCCGCTGTTTCAAAGGTGTAATCACCAGAATAGCCGGTATTGTCGTCCTCATCAGTAAACTTTACTCTGTAATGATATGTGGTATCCGGTTCCAAACCGATCAGGTTAACACTGTGAGAGGATAGATGATCATCCTGGCCGGCTTCGCTACCATAGGCTGTGGTTTCCCCATATTCCACGAATGAAGAACATTCTCTGTCTGTTAACCATTCAATAGTGGCTGATTGGATCCTGGTTTCTGCCCCTGGGTTACCGACCAGGCTGGGAGCTTCATAATATCTGCCTCTAGCTTGTTCACAGACTTCGCTGGAAGCTGCTGAGGCTGCCTCGGCGTTGTCGGTGGCTTTAATCTGGTAGCAATACCAGGCATTCTGGGTTAAACCGGTATCCAGATAACCGGTTCCTGTTACTTGGGATATTTCGGTGTAAGTATCCCCGCCATCATCTGATCTTTCTACTTTGTAGTGATCAATTCCTCCGCCTACTTGATCCGGTTCTTCCCAGGTAACGGTTAGTCTAAAGGTGCCTTGTTCTCTGTTAGAAGAATCAGTGACGATAATTCCGGTAGGAATACCGGGGGCTGAGGTTGAGGCTGTAAATTCTATGGAAGAATAGGAACTCCAGTTCTTATTGCCGGCAGTATCTACTGCCACCACGTAGAAAACATTAGCCCCTTGCTGGGTGGCAAAAGCATCTGGGCCAATGGTGGTTTGGGTGGTGTAAGTAACATTGTTAGCGTTAGGAATAGCGTTAATAGCGTAGTAATAACCAGCTATAGTAGTATCATGGCTGGCTGGTTCCAGCCAGGAGAAAGTAAAGGAATTAGTGGTATTAGAGGCTGGATCTACTTGTAGATTCTGAGGTTCTGATGGAGCGTTGGCTGAATAATAATAGTTTACTGAAGTGTAGTAATCAAGCAGATTTCCAGCCACATCTTTGGACCTGACGTAAAAAACATTAGTGCCTTCCTGGTAAGAGGTGATTCCAGAGACAGTGGTTTCCGCAATACAGGTATCGGTGGCAGCCGGTGCCCCTGTTTTGTAGCAGTATTCACCAATGCCGGAATGGGCATCGGAGCCGGCATTCCAAGTAAAAGAATAACTATCTTCACTGGAAAAACCAGCTGGGTTGGGTAGGATCCCAGAGGGGTTGCCGGGGTCAGTGGCGTCGTATTTGAAAGTGAAGGCGGTCCAGGTTGCTACGGCTTTATTTCCGGCAACATCCTGAGTTTTAATCCTTAAATAGTAGGTGCCTGATGACGAAGGAGCAGCAGTATAATTGGCATCAGTAGAATAACTACCAGCAGTGGGATCACAACTAACTGCCCCAAAACACACCCAATAACCGTGGACTCCAGATGGATTACCCTCTGGTCCGGCTGCATCAGCTGCTCCTGCCCATGTAAAATACGGTCCGGTGTGGTTGTACCAAGTGGCCGTAGTAATGGCATCGCCTCCGTTTTCGGAATAACCATTGATGGTGTCTGGATTGGTTGGCGGGGTAACATCAGAAGGGGTAAAAGCAATGGAATTATCTTCAAAGATTGGAGTGTTTCCTCCAGAGGGCGTTAAGGTCAACTGATACTGGACATACTGCTCTGTGTCAGTCACGCAGCTGTTGGCGCTCATATCTGAACCGCTTCCTATTGCCGTGCAAGTTGAAAAATCTGGAGCACCGAACATCACCGCGCTGTCAGAAGTGCGCACTTTGACTGCCACGGTACCTGAGCCCGAAGAATTATAAGCAAGATTGCCCCAGTCAGCTGAGAATTCAGTGTTAAAAATATTAGAGGTGAGTGTCCCTGTTGATTCATAATCTGATAGACTAAAATCATCGACGTAAACTGTTTTACTAGCCTTCACCTGCACTCCATAAGTACGACTAGAAGCAGCCCCGGTTACAGTACCGGTTAGTTTGTACCAACCACCAGCATCGGCAGTGAAGGCTGTGGTCACAGTTGAGCCGTTGGCATAAAGCTCCACGTCAGCATCAGTTACTTCCGAGCCGTCAGTATAGGCGTAGGCTACTAAAGTATAAGAATTTGTATCTCCTACATTAACATTCTGTAAAAGTTCCACGGTATTTGTTCCAGAAACTACCTTGGCTGATCCTGCTCCATTTCTTTTGGTGTCGGTATCCAAAGTAAGGGTACTGCCCAAGTTAAACTTGTTAGCCAAGAAGTTTTCCACCCCGTGGCGGTCTGCGGCTGAGATCACTTCGTCATAAATCATAAATTCAGCTATACGTCCGTTAAGATTCCAGGTACCATCGGCCCATTTGCCGATGGCTAGCCGCGGACTGGAAAAAGTGGCCTGGGAACCAATGGCGCTGACGGACTGCGATACACCATTAAACCAAAGAAAATGGCGGTTTCCAGTATTAGAAACTTGCTGGGAAAAAATCTGGAACCCCGAATCTATATTGGGACCATTGGCCACACCACCGTTGTAATAGTTATAGTAGTCATCAGCGGTTCCTCCAGGAGCGTAGCGGGAGATAGACGATCCATTACTTGGACTGGCTGGATTGTAAATGAAGTATAGGTAATCGTAATTACTAGACGGCTGATTGGTGTAGTCAAACGAGGCCACTGAGATAACAGTGATATCAGTGATCGAAGCAATAGAAGTTAAGTCCACATAAAGCACTTCTCCGTTGCCAGCTGTATCAACGTCTGGCGAAAATTGGAGAACCGCTCGGCTATTCAACTCATCTGTTTCATAAGTCGGTCGGCGGCTGGCTGACGTTTGGGAAGCGTCGTTATTGCTGCTCGATTGGTCTCCCCAAACCTGGACGGTCTGTCCGTCTGTGGCCAGGGTTGAACCATTGTCATTATAGGCTTCAGCGTCTGCTCGCCCATAAAACTCTAAACCGCTGATAGTGGTCGGATCTATGCCCAGCCAGCTGTCTAGATCACTAGAATCATCAACGCCTGTATCAGAAAATTCCTCAGTGGCTGATACTGATACCTGCCCGGCCGTGGTAGTAGCATCAATATTTGATCCTGAAGCGTATTCGTCTACGGTCGAAGAGCCTACGCCACCACTCCAATCAGTCTGCGTCCAGGGTGAATCGGCTGCTCGGGTAAACGGCCATTGGGTAACCAGTACAACTATAACCAATACTAAAAATACCGAGATTATCATTTGGATTCGGTACTTAACCCGGTAAATTCTAAGCCTAGCTAAAGCCTCTTTTAGCTGCTTCCTTAAATCAGAGGTTTTACTCTGTCTGGATTTCATTTATTAAAACAAATTGCCGATGTTTCCTAACCAGGAGAAAGTCTGTTCTAGGTTGGAGATAACTATCTGCAAGAAAGATTCTCTGGCCCTGGAAGTTAACACTGAATAATCGTCCGATTTAGTTTCGTTTCCAGCTTTATCTACAGCTATTGTTCTAAAATGGTAAGTTCGGGCCGGCTCCAGGTCGGGTATAATCATCAAGTGATCCTGCACCAGTTCCGGATTAATATCGGTCGAAGCTGAATATGAAGTTGACCCCAGCCCCTCCCCAAAATCAGCCGCGGTAGTGGTTGGCTCATCAGTTCTAAAGGAGACAATAATCTGAATTCTGGCTGCATCACCCGATCCCACTGTATTGGACTCATACTTGACGTGAGAAATGGTAGGCGGCGTAGTATCCTCTAAGGTTCTAAAGTTGTTTTCTACTGAAACGGCCTCGTAGCCGAATTGGTCGCGGCCCCGAACCACAAAATTGTAAATAGTTGCATCATTTAAGCCAAAAAGCAAGACGGAGTGATCGGTTACCAGGGCAGTATTACCTTGAGTTTTGGACGGTTCATTTTCATTGTAGTATTCCACTTCCGAAGTAGTGGGCACATTGGTGGTCCACCTAATCTCTGTTTGACCTTCGGCTTTGTTTTCCGAGGTAACATCAGACACTCGCGGAAAGGTTAGGGTAGTAAAGACATAATTATCCGAATTAAATTTATTGCCGGAAGCATCTTCTGCATAAACTCTCAAATTATAGGTGGTTCCGTCTGCTAATCCTGTCAGTTTAATAGTGTGAGTAAAGCTAGTAGAGCCAGAGGTGTCAGTGTAGGTTAAACCATAATCCGTAGTAGTCCCATATTGAATCTGGGTAGTCGTTTCTTTATTAGTTTTCCAGGAAATTGTCGCTTCATACAACCTAATATCAGTAATCTCCATTTCCGATACCCGCGGCGCTTCTAGAGTAATAAATGAGGTTACGTCGGAATAGGCTTCATTTTCATCTCGGTCAATGGATTTTACCTGGTAGTAATAAGTAGTTTCTGGATCTAAACCGGTAATCGTCACCGAATGATCATCAATTAAGTCAGAAGTTCCCTGTTCTCGATCATAATCTGTAGCCGAAGTTCCAAACAGGACAAAGGAGGAGGCCGGTCTTTCTGTTTTCCAGGTGACGGTGGCCGCAAAGGAATCAGGTACTATGGCCGGTCCAGCTGTAATTTCCGGCGGAGTGGTATAACGACCGTCAGCTATTTCTTCAACTGGATCAGTGGCCGCTGAAGCGGATCCGGCTTTGTCAGCTGCTTTTACCTTGTAAAAATATAATGTCTCAAATTCTAAATCAGTATCGATATAGGCAGTAGATTTGGTGGTGGCAATAACCTCATAGTCATTGTCCTCTTCAACCGCTCTATATATTGTATAGGTAATTTCTTCTTCCAGATCTTCTTCGACTGCATCTTTTACGATTCCAGAGGCACTGGGAGGATCAACCGAATTCCAACTGACCATTATTCGATATTCTTTATCGGCCCGGTTGGAGACATCAAAGACTTCAGGATTAAGAGGAGCATCCGGCGGGATGGTATGAGCTTCAAAATCCACTACCGCATAATTGGCATAATTTACATTACCGGCATCATCAGTGGCCACTACGTAGAAATTATTTATTCCCTGTTGAGTGGCTGCCGCAATCGGGCCTACTTCCGTATGAGTAGTATAATAGACATTATCTTCGTTGGGCGGGGCATTAATACTGTAGTAATAACCTCCGACCGTAATTCCCTCGTCTACCGGCTCGGCCCAAGAGAAAGTGAAGCGATTAACCATGTTTGATTCCGGATCAACTGCCAGATTGACCGGAGCGGAAGGGGCACCCAAGGTGGTTACTTCGTATATGGCTGATTCCCCGGTATTTCCATCTTGGTCCACCCAGACTAATTTATAGTAATAAAGGGTGTCCGGTGATAGTCCAGTGACTAAAACCTCATGCTCGTCAACCAACTCTGAGGTGCCGGTTTCTTCTCCCAAACCTTCAGTCGTTCCGTATTGGACAAAAGAGGTAGCCGGATGAGGAATAACATTACCCAAACGATCTTGATCTGGCAAAGTCAGCCACTCGACCAAAACGGACCTGATGTAAGGAGTTACCGTCGGCTGACCGGACATAGTTGGGGCAAATTTAAATTTACCTTCCGGCTTAATACTTTCTACTGCCGAATTACCGGAAGCGGCATTCCCACTGCCAACCGCTCTGATGAAATAACTATAGGTAATGGTGTTGTCCAAACTGGTATCTAAATAACCCAAAGTGGTAGTTGTAGCAATGTTGGTGTAATTATCTGGGGGATCAGCTACTGTGGATGGATTCTCACAATCTTCCTCACAACGATAAACTTTAAAGTTCTCGGCATTGGCCGTTTCATCCCAAGTCAGAGTGACTGAATATTTTTGAGTGGAACGATCAGAGGAGTCAGTCGCCTGCAAACTGGCTGGCGGATCTGGAGCAGTAGAAGTGAAGTCATAAGTTGTAGAGGTATAATTATCGTAATCAATGTTATTAATCACATCAGCTGCCACCAGATATAAAGTATTAGTCCCTTGTTGGGTAGCCGCTGAAAAACCAGGTAATAATCTGTTGTCAGTCTGATAGGCCGAGGTCCAACCACCGTCCGGACTGGGGGTAGTATTGCCGGCCGTATTGGTACCACAATTTTCGGCGCTAGGTAATTCATTGATTGTGAAACAATAACGTAAAATTTCATTAACATCACAAGGAGTCTGACCCAAACAGGTAGCCGGTAAGCTCCAGGAAAAGGAAAAAGTGTTATTGTTTGTGGCTGAAGTAGGCGTCGCCACTAAATTTTGCGGGGCTGTTGGCGGACTACCGGCATAGTAATAAGTAGTAGTGGCATAAGAAGAATAGTTGCCCGCCTCATCCAGGGCTCTAACATAGAAAATATTACCTCTGGTTCGATAAGCGGTAATTTCGGTTATGTGATTGTCATCAATGCAGGTATCAACAGCGCCGGGGGCCCCGGTTTTATAACAATAATACTCAACCCCGGAACCACCGCCATCAGTTGACACGTCCCAAGAAAAATCAAAGTCATTAGTTGAGGTGTAACCCGAGGGTGTGGCCGATACGTCAGATGGGTTAGAGGGATCAATAATATCTAATTTATAGGTAAAAGTATTAGTCGGATTAGTAGTGATATTACCGTTATTATCGACAGTTTTTATTATCAAATAATAAGTATCGGAGGTGAGGGCAGAGGCCGCCTGGGTAGCTGCATTCCAGGAACCGTCATTGCCGGAGGCTGAATATAAATTAGTGCCGGAAACATAAGCCAGGTTAGTGGGATCGCTGGCATCATCAACCGGATCTTTGCCGCTGTCATTCCCAAAATAGACATAAAATCCTGACAATCCAATTCCGCCGGCATTATCTGCGCCGGTCCATTCAAAGTAAGGTGTAGCGTCATTAACCCAAGTATCAGTCGCAATCTCTGTTCCCCCATCTTCGGTATAGCCGGTTGCTGAAGTCGGGTTGGTTGGGGCCGTTCCGTCAGTATAATAACTCCAAGTTAGATCATCGACCGTCGGTGAATAAAGTTGGTCAGTCACAAAATAAATTCTAACTTGTCCATACTGAGCCACGGTAGAATCAATGCTGTAATAATTAGTGCTACTAATTTCCCGATTATTGGAAACCGCTGTCCAGTCCCCCCAATTGACGTCATCTTCATCATCAGCGCAGCCGGCATTAGAACAAGTTCTAGTTTCTATACTAATAGAAGTATTAGCCGGTTCGGTTACATTGACCGTTAGTCCTCCGTAGCCATAAACCCCAGCCTCAAAATCCAGAATTTCTGAAGTCCAATAACCGTTACCCTCAAAACCGGTGCTGGAAGTGGCCACCACGTAACGTTCCATTGAAGTGGTATATTCTCCGCGGAAACCCAAGACCACATTATTGCCGGTCATTACCAGGTCACCGTATTCGAAGAAAGAAGTTGTGTCTCGTGTACTCCAACTATCTTCCGAGATGTCATAAACGTACATTTCATTGCCATTGGGCTCATCACCGCGCGGGATTAAAATATTTCCCTGACCGTCCGGCACGCAGGCATCGCCGTAGCGCATATTACCCGGAGCCAATGACAGAGTACCGGCCACGTCCCAAGTTTGTGAACCGATATTAAATCGATAGATATCGTCTTGATTGTTACCACGCACCATATAAATATAACCATCTCCGCCGTTAGCAGCACAACCACCAGTATAAACAGTTCCGGGGATAGCCGAGGCAACTGTCTCCCAGATATCTGTATCAATTGTGTACTTATAAAATTCTGTGGTGTTGGCGCCTCGGGCCGTATAGATAGTATTGGTTCCATCAAACACCAAATCCGATCCGTAATTAGTTTCGTTAGCCGCCGTATTGGTGTTATCCAATCTAGTCCACTTATCATCATTTATATCGTAGCGCCAAAAGGTTCCTTCATTTTCCGTTAAGCCGCTTTCTCCCGGTAATAGATAGACTCCATCATATTGGTCACTGCTATGATTTATATATTGGGCTGACGCTCCCGGTCTAACCCGCATAGGTGCATTGGCTCTGCGCTTCCAAACATCATTGGCGATATCATAAGACCACCACTCATTGGAATTACCGCCCCTGGCCACATACAGCATATCGTTATCATTATCATAAGCCACGGCTCCGTAGTAAAAACCATAGTTGGTATATGTATGAGGCAAGGTCGGAGTTTTCCAGCGATTTTCAGAAACGTCATAGGCCAGCAGGGCATAATCAACCTGATAGCCCCGAATGGTGTACATGGTGTCATTAGAAGGAACGTAAACCAGGTTGCCAGCCCCTCCCTGGTATTGAGTAGTCGGCAAATCATCCAACCATTCCCAGTTTTCATTGGCAATGTCATAACGCAGAAAACCGTTAGCTGCATAACCCCGCACTAGGTAAAAATAACCATCCAAATAATAGGCGGAGGCACCATAATGGGTCCAGATGGGCACGCTTTTTTCATAAGACCAGGTGTTGGCCGAGACCCTATAGGAATAAAAATCGGTATCGCCATAACCTCTGGTGGCATACAGACAGCCACCTTCGTCACTGCAATAATCACCATTGGGCACATATACTAAAGTACCGCCATAATAAACCAATTGGTCAAAACCGGTCAGCTGAGTCCAATCATCAGCCGTTTCTCCTTCTCCGACATCGGTAATAATGTTGTATTTCCAGAACTCATTGGTGGCATCTCCCCTGGTGGCATAAATAGCATTGGCGCCATCATAGGCCAGTTGACTACCATAATAGATTTGGGACCCTTCGAAATCACTCAGGTCTGTCCAGGTGCCGGCATTAACGTTGTAGCGGCGGAAAGTGGCGGTGTTGTTACCGCCGGTGGCAAAAACACAACCTGCCGAATCGGCACAATAGGTACCGGTTGGCACATAGACCATACTGGCGCCACCGTAAACCCCCGATCCGTAATTGGCCAGTTGAGAATAAGTTTTATCGGCTACCGAGTAAGCGTAAAATTCCTGGCGGTTGTAACCGCGGAACATAAAAATGGTGTCATCGCCGTCATAGGACAATCCCGATCCGTAGTAACCGCCGACATTATTGGCCACCCAGGGAATGGGTGCTTCGTTGGTCCAGATGCCGTTGCTGACTGAATCCAAAGTCAGGCTGGTCCCGGATTCAGCCGCCGTATTGATATTGGTCTCCAAAGTTCCGGTCGCTTGGAAATCGGCCTGGACCGTCCAGGTATTGGTACCGGCCGGAGAAATACCGTTATAGGTATAAGTAAAGATAGTCTCTACATCATCCGTATTGCCGGCATCATCCTTGGCCGCCACCCGCAAATAATAAGTACTGCTGTTGGTCAGATCGGTATTGACTTCGTAAGTGGTTCCGGTTTGAAAATAATCTTCGGAACTGGTCGGATCGTGAGAGGCGTTGGTAGTCCAGGACAAGTAATACCCGGCCAAGCCTGATTCGGCGTCCACAGCCCCGGTTAGTTCGAAGTAAGGATTAATATAATAGTAGGAATTGCCGGTGGTTAAAGCAGTTCCCTTGGTTGAATCAGCGTAACCGACCACAGTCGGGTTAGTCGGATTGACTGAATCCTTTTCGTAGTTAATCGTAAATTCAGAAACAGTTGGAGTATTATCGTCATCCGAATTTAAAACCACTTTGACCTGAATATAACGATTAGCCGAAGAACCAATGGTGGTGCCGGAAACTTGAGTCCAGTCCTCCCAGGAAACTTGGTCATCAGAAGTCCTGGTGTAGTAGTCAATTGTACTACCCCCCGGCTCTAAATCAGTGGCCGTAAAACTGTTAAACGAGGTAGCGTAAGTCAGATCGTAAGTCGGAGAAATCCAACTGGCTGTGGGAATGTAATCATCAGAATCGGTAGTAAATTTATAAATGGAATTGGTATCAAACCCTCGGCGAATGTACATGGTATCAGTGGCATCATCATGAGCCATGCCAATGCCACGGACAAAATTATCAGGAGTATCACTGGCCCGGCTCCAACTATCTCCCGAGATGCTGTAGCGCCACATAGAGGTGCCGAAATTGCCGGTAATGGCGTAGATACTGTCATCTCCGTCATAGGCCAACACTGCGTTGTAATAGGAACCTTCCGGTAAGTCGGCCAATTCGGTGAAGTCATCGCCAACCGGATCGTATTCGTAAAATTGAGCCCGATAATAACCGGCTAGCATATACACTTTGTTGCCATCGTTGGTTATTCCTGCACCATAATAAGCGGTCACCGGTAGATCTTCTGTAGTCCAACTGCCATCATAATGATAAATATCGTCAGTATTGTTGCCTGCCTGAATATAGACGTCACCATCACCAAAACAGGTGATTCCCCCTCCTTCTTCCACCGCTCCCGGCATACTGCCAATACTGGACCAGCCTCCGGCATCATTGCTGATGTCATAACTGTAAAAATTAGTTGTGTTAATACCCCTGGTCAAATACAGTTCTCCATTGCCGTCATAACACAGCGAGCCGCCCCGGCTGATATTGGCTAAGCCGGTCGAGGTCATGGTGTTCCAGGCTCCATCGGCAATATCATAACGATAGAAAATGGTGGTATTTCTACCCTGGGCCATAAACAAACACCCGGTGGCATCAGAACAACCGTCTTCACTGTTGGGCACAAAGGTGATCAGATCGCTGTCGTAATCATTGCTGGCAATAGCCGGGGTGGCAATAGAGTCCCAAGCCCCGGCAGTAATGTCATAACGCAAGAATTCCGGCCGGTTGATTCCGGGCAGAGCATATATATAGCCGTCAAAGTAGAGGAGAGTACCGCCTTCATCAACCGTTAACCCCCCCGGCATATCCGGCGGATTATCAAGATCTTCCTGCCATTCCTGGTCAGCAATATCGTACATCATAAACTCGTCATTGTTGTAACCGGTCATGGCGTAGATATTTCCGTTGACAGCGTCAACCGCCATGGAACTGCCGTAGCTAATCCGGCCGCTGTTGCCCAGGGTGGTCGGTACATTGGCAAAATTGTAAGACCATTGAGCCAGGCTGATATCATAACGGAAAAACTCGCGATTGTTGCTGCCCCGAAAAGCGTAGATACAACCGGTCTCACAATAAACCGGACTAGTGCCATAAGAAACCGCTGAATAGACCAAGGGGTGGCCGTTGCCGGTATAAATCTGATAAGGATAGGGAATTGAAGAAATGGTGTCGTTCCAAGTATCAGTGGCAATGTTGTATGACCAAAACCCGTCCCGGCTGTTACCTTGCGTGGCGTACAGTTTACCGTTATTGCCACTGACCAGATCCGAACCCAAACCCCAGATGTCCGGCGCATCGCTTAATTGGGTCCAAATATTATTGGCAATATCATAGCGAAACAGAAAGGGCACGCCGTTGGTGTCGTCCGAACCGTCCTGCCCGTTGATGGCATAAATATAACCGTCATAATAAGCTAGCGAGCCTCCGTAATAGAAACCGGTTGGCGCATCAATCAGTAATTTCCAGATATTTAACTCCGGATTATAACGAAAGAAGCCCGGTTGGTTGCCACCCACGATCATGTAGATGTAAGTACCATCAGTGGTTAAATCTGCTCCATAATTGGCGCCTTCGTAAGTATAGATGCCATAGCCACGCTGATTGGTGGGATAACCCGGAGTATCTGCACTCCAAGAACCAACTCCGCCACTGGCAATTTGCAGATCACCAGAGGTTGTGGTCATGTCTAGTTGGTTAGGATAATATTGCCCGGCTTGCCACTCGGTTTGGGAAGAGACTGTGTAGGTAGCTGCCGTAGCGTGTACCAACAGTTGCTGAATTGATCCGGCCACTAGGGTGCCAATAATCAAAATTACAAAAATCGAAATAGGAGAAAAGTGCCACCACTTCTTTTTTCTAAGAACAATTAAAGGTTTTATTTTACTTTTTTCTTTTTTACGACGTTGCTGGGCCGATTTGCTAATTGCCTTTTGCCAACTGGCATGTTTTTGGGAAATTCTACCCGGGATAGCTATTATTGTTTTTATAAATCCAGTAGTTAATCCAATAACCCGCCGCCATCTGGCCTGATTTACCTTTTTGGTAGTTTGAATGTCTTTTTTAAGATATCTCTTGGCTTTCAACTGACGGGCTCTAACGACACTTTTAACTTGCTCTCGTTTTTTAACCGGTTTAACAAAAATACTGGCTGTCTTCTCAAAGCCAGAACGCATAAGCTGGGGAATTTCTAATTTATCTTTTAGATTGAAAGAGTATTTAAAACCCTTGGGACGACTAAAAACTTTACCGGAGTAACTGTTTCCTCCAGTTTTTTTGGACGTTTTCCCCAGAAATCTACGTGTCCCCATAGATTTCAACTTGTTTTTTTGGTTTGTATTTTTCACAAATACAACGTTAATTAACCAACTTCCACCTTTTTCAAAAAAGCTGGTTAATTCTTTATCATTATATCATTATTTCTGTATTTAGTCAACTAGGTAAAAATTGACCATTCCTGTTTAGACAGCCGATTTTTAGCAATCCCCCAGGTCTGCTATACTATAGGTATTAATCCTAAATATATCCTATGAATAACCAAAAAGAGAAAAAGAAAGTAAGCGTTAAAACCAGCAAAAAACTGGGCATTTCTACTAAAGTACTGCTCGGCTTAGGAGTTCTTTGTGCTTTTGCCATCGTTACTGTCGGTATTATTAGCATGTTAGCGGAACGAGCCCGCTAGGGTAAAAACATTGACTTTTGCCCGATTCTGTGCTAAAATAAAGGTAGGAATTAAGAAATAAAAATGAAAAACAAAAACGAAATCCAAAGCGAAAAGTTTGTTTTTGACAACTATTTGGTTGTTGAAAGGTATTCAGTAACCACACCGTGGTATGAAAACGTTTGGCAATTAATGATTGAGACTCCCAAGCGTTTTTTTCTTAGTTTATTCTAGATCCCTTTTCCAAAAACCATGCATATAGACGAATTATTTAAGATTGCCGTAAAAAAAGGAGCCTCTGACCTGCATTTAGTGGCCAATATGCCCCCTGTTTTAAGGATGGATGGAGAATTAACAGAAATCCCGGACAAGAGCCCTCTCTCTTCCGAGGAAACCAAGGCTTTGGTTTTTGATATTCTAACTGACAGGCAAAGGGAGAAATTCATCGCTGAAAGAGAACTGGATATGTCTTATGAGATAAAAGGAGTATCTCGTTTCAGGGTCAATGTTCACTGGGAAAGAGATAATGTCGGGCTGGTAGCTCGCGTTATTTCCTCTAAAATCCCCAGCATGGAAGAGGTAATGATGCCCGAAATAGTTTACGAACTTTGCCGTTTGAAACAGGGTATGATCCTCTTAACCGGGCCTACTGGCTGCGGCAAGTCAACTTCTTTAGCAGCCATGGTCAACTTGATAAATAATGAGCGCCGTTGTCATATCGTTACTCTTGAAGATCCTATTGAATTTTTATTTACATCCAGTAAAAGTGTAGTGAAACAGCGTCAGATGGGCACTGACTTTCTCTCTTTTGCCCAAGCCTTAAAAAGAGTAGTCAGGCAGGACCCCAATGTTATTATGGTTGGCGAGATGCGAGACTTAGAGACAATTGCTGCCGCTATTACCTTGGCAGAAACCGGTCACCTGGTCTTGGCCACCCTACACACTTACAACGCTTCCCAAACTATTGACCGTATCATTGACGTCTTCCCGCCCCATCAGCAAACCCAAGTCAGACTACAGTTATCTCTGTTTTTAAGAGGTATTATTTCCCAACAGCTCCTACCAAAATTGAGGGGCGGCAGAATCGCCTCTCGTGAAATTCTAATTAACTCCCCAGCTATTGCTAATCTAATTAGAGAAAACAAAATCGCTCAAATAAAAACGGTAATCCAGACTTCGGTTGACAGGGGCATGTTTACCATGGACCAAGGCATCCGTGATTTGTTTGAAAAAGGCTTGATTAGAGAAGACGTGGCCACTGCTCACATGGTCAATCCGGAAATGCTACGGTAAATTATTATTAAAAGGTCCGGCCAATTTTGGCTGGATTTTTGTTTTGCCTTGATGCTAAAAAGATTATATGATATAGTCATCTGACTTAAGCGCCCGTAGCTCAATTGGATAGAGCGCTTGGCTTCGGACCAAGAGGTTGGGGGTTCGACTCCCTCCGGGCGTACCAGCCAGAAAATTAGGCGCCCATAGCTCAATTGGTAGAGCGCCTGCCTCTTAAGCAGGGTGTTGCAGGTTCGAGTCCTGCTGGGCGTACCACAATATTTAACGAAGAATAATGAACAGGGAAAGATCCATTGAATCATCCCATGGAGTTGAGGATGAGAAGGAGCCCTGTTTTTATCATGGAACGACCGAGCCAAATATTGACGAATTTGAACCAAGAAAGCGCTTAACGCCTGGCGGCGTAGATCATTAAGAACAGCCAGCTGCCATCTACGCCGGTGATAATCCGGCCTTTGCAGCTGGGCATTCTATTCCCTGGTCTAGTGAAGAGGGATTTAAATTGGGTTTTGAAAATGATCAAGTTGTTTTTTGTGTACCAAAAGAGCATAAGCATCGCCTTGACCACAAAGTATTCATATATCAACTACCAAGAGAGGGGTTTTCTCTAACTCGGGGAGAGGGCACGGGGCATTCTTTTCAGACAGAGAAAAAAGTAAAACCACTTATGGTTCAAGAATTTGGTACAGTCACCGAAGCCATTGAGTATTTTGGGGGTACCGTAATTATTGAATAAGGTATTCTATTTTTAAAACACTTTGGCAGCAAAGAGTTTTTCAATTTATTATTGAGTTTTTAGTGCCTCTACCAACATTTAATCTGGTAATCCAAAGCGATACTAAAAAAATCGGTACTAAGACAATCAAAAAAGGAAATGAGGTTGTCGAACCGGGAATATACTTCTGAATTAATAAAGCAATTGGCAGGGAAAGGCTAAGAATTAAAGCTGACCAAATTACAACTTTTTGGGAAAAACGTTTAGTCAGAATAAGAATGGCTAATAACAAAAAGACGACATCTCCAGCCCCCAGGCTGATATCCCCCACTTTAACCAGTAAGCTAAATATCAATGGTCGAACTTGAGCTTCTGCTTGAGGAACAACAGGGATAAGCCAAACGAAAATGGCGTCTAGGCCTGCCATAATTAGTAATAGGGAAATCCAAATCCAATCATTAATCTTCAATCTCTTATATACTAGGGCCGCAGCGGCCATCAAGGCCAGGATTAAAAGAAGATTGTTGAGATATTCTGATTGGGTCAAATATACAATTAGTAGAATAACTTGGGATAGTAAGGTGGCCAGCAGAATCGCTCTGGAGGCGCCGTGATGTTTTATTAATACTAAGAAGAAGAAGATGATATTAAGCCACAGTAACAGAACGGCTATCAATGATTCAACTGGCGAACTAGGGTTTAGCAAAAAAAGATTTATTACTGTTATAAGAAACGGGGCAAGTAAAAACCCATTAACTCGCCTGTCTTGCTCTGTCGCTTTTTGAACCTCTTTAATGTTCAATTTACTAAAATAAAAAGAGGCCACTATTAACATCGTTAGAATTAAAAGGGTAAAAACCAATATAGCCATATACTCATTATCCAATAGTTTTGCAGAGGATACAAGCCAAGAAAATTCAAAAATGTTATAATAAATAAACTTAATATTAACTAAAAAACCATGGAATTCATATGGCCAATTATCGTCATCGTGGTCATCATCCTCTTTATCAGCATCCGGCAGATCAACCAGTACCAGCGAGGAGTGATGTTCACTTTCGGAAAATACACCGGGACCAAGGAACCGGGGTGGAGACTGGTTATTCCCATTTTTCAGATGATGAAACGGGTGGATATTCGGGTTTCAGTTGTCGACGTACCGGATCAGGACGCTATTACCAAAGACAACGTTACCATTAAGGTAAATGCCGTACTCTATTACAAAGTAAGTGACGTCAGGGCAGCTATTATTGAAGTGGAAAACTTTCACTATGCCGTTTCCCAGTTGGCTCAAACTACCATGAGAGATATCGTCGGTGAAACTGATTTGGATAGTTTACTGACCAATCGTGAGGAAATTTCCGGTAAGATTCAAAGTATTGTTGATAAGGCCACCGATCCCTGGGGCATTAAAGTGGTAGCAGTGGAACTAAAGCATATTGAGCTGCCCGAAGAAATGAGAAGAACTATCGGTAAACAAGCTGAAGCCGAAAGAGAAAAAAGATCGGTCATTATTAAGGCCGAAGGTGAGGTAATCGCCGCCGACAACATGGCAAAGGCCGCAAAAATAATGGGGGAGGCACCAGGGTCCCTCCATTTGAGAACTCTGCAATCAATTAACGACCTGTCTTCTGATCAATCCAATACTGTAATTTTTGCCATTCCGCTAGAAGTGCTGCGCGCCTTGGAGGGTGTAGTCAAAAAATTCGGACCGAAATAAAGTATAAAATTACAAAATCCCCAATCGTCCTCGGCTGGGGATTTTTTTATCTTGAAAAACCTAGATTATTTTAAAGCTTCTTTTAAATTTTTACCTGCTTTGAATTTGGGTATGGTTACAGTGGGGATTTGGATTCTTTCAGATGGATTCTGGGGATTGACGCCCATCCTGGCCTCTCTTCTTTTCGCCATGAATGTGCCAAAACCGGTCAAGGTAACTTCACCTCCTGATTTTAGGGTGTCCATGACAATTTGTTCAAAACTATCCAAGACATCCTCCACTTGCTTTTTAGATAATCCGGCCTTTTCGGCAATTCTATCGGCCAATTCCGCTTTATTCATGAACCCTCACCTCCTTTCAAAATTAGTTATATTAAACTGTCGTTTCTTTATCGGCTCGCTCGATTTTTGTGGTCTTCTTGGTTTTGGGATCAACCTCTAGATAAACTGCATTAATAACGGCTTTGCCTTCTTCGGGAATTTCAAAAGTGTAATTTACAGAGTCTAGAAACATCTTGATAACGTTTTCTTTGTCTACTCCAATCACCGAATCCAGGGCTCCTATCATGCCGATATCGGAAACATATCCGGTGCCTTCTTTTAAAATCTTCTGGTCAGCAGTTCCAATGTGGGTATGAGTACCCATGACCGCTGAAGCTCTACCGTCTAAGTAATGCCCTAGGGCGTTTTTCTCCGAGGTGGCTTCAGCGTGAAAATCAACTATCACAGCGGCAAACTTGGGCCAATCTTTTTCCAGTTGTTCAAATATTTCATCAAACTTGCGAAAGGGGCAATCGAAGCTTTCTGTGAAAAAAACTCTACCTATTAAGTTTATCACAAGTACTTTTTTCGTGCCAACGTCTATCACCTTGTGACCAAATCCGGGTACATTTGGCGGATAATTGGCCGGACGCAGCACCTTACTGCCCTCTTCCATGACAATATCTCCCACCTCTTTTTTTCTCCAGATATGATTGCCTGAAGTAAACAAATCAAAACCAAGTTCTTCCATTTCTGCTAATGTTTTTTTAGTCACCCCTTTGCCGTGTGCCAGATTCTCCACATTTAGCAACATCAAATCAGGATCATATTGTTCCCGGTATTCTGGCACTACTTTAGTTAGTGCCGCTCTGCCTATCTTGCCGACCACGTCGCCAAAAAACAATATTTTTAGTTTCATATGTACCTTTCTAGGGCGAGTTATTTCGCCAGATTATCTTGCGTAATCAATTACTCTGGTTTCTCTAATGACATTTACTTTAATTTCGCCAGGATATCTCAATTCCTCTTCGATTTTCTTAGCCACTTCTTTGGCCAATTTTATAGCTCCCAGATCATCAATCTCATTGGGCATCACAAACACTCTGACTTCTCGTCCTGCCTGGATAGCATAAGACTTCTCAACTCCTGGGAAGGAGGTGGCTACTTTCTCCAGTTCATCTAAGCGCTGCAAATACTGTTCGTAGGTGTCTTTTCTGGCCCCTGGCCTGGATCCGGAAATAGCATCAGCTACTTTTACAATAATACCTTCCAGGGTAGTGGGGTGATCCTCGTGATGTTCCACGATCGGTTTTATAATCTCTTCGGGTAGTCCAAATTTCTTGGCAATGTCCCGACCAATTTCAGGATGAGTGCCCTGTACTTCATGGTCTACTGCCTTTCCTATATCATGTAACAGTCCGGCCTTTTTAGCGACTGCCGCATTGGCTCCTAGCTCCTCGGCCAATAAGGCAGAGAGGTTGGCCACTTCAACGGAGTGACGCAGTACGTTTTGGCCATAGGAAGTACGATATTTGAGCCGACCCAAGATTCTGACTAGCTTAGGATCGATGCCGGTTACTCCCACTTCGTACGTGGCATCTTCACCGGCTTTTCGAATATCCTGAGCCAATTCTTTTTTGGATATCTCGATGGCCTCTTCAATCTTGGAAGGATGAATGCGTCCATCAGCTATTAGTTTGTCCAAGGCTCTTTTAGCCAAGTGGCGACGGATGGGACTAAACCCAGAGATAACGATAGCTTCAGGAGTATCGTCTACCACAATCTCTACTCCGGTTAGCTGTTCAATAGCCTTGATGTTTCTTCCTTCACGGCCGATAATCCTTCCCTTCATGTCATCAGAGGGCAGAGAAACTATGGTTGTAGTAGTCTCGGCTGCATGTGAGGTGACACAGCGCTGAATAGCAGTGGTTAATAAATCTCGGGCCTTGATGTCGAATACTTCTTGGTTTTCTCTCTCTAACTTGCGAATGCGTTCCACTAAATCCTCTTTCATTTCTTTCTCGGTCATTTCCATCAATTCATTTTTAGCGTCCTCCTTGGACATCGAAGCTACCGTTTCTAATTTTTTGATCTGGTCTTGTTGAATTTCTAATACTTTCTTCTTTATTGACTCTACTTGTCGGGCTTTGTCATATACTTTCTGCTGGCGGTTCTCCAGGTCTAACAACTTCTGATCAAATAAACTTTCTCTTTTTTCTAAACGATTTTGCAGAGATTTTAATTCTCGGCGCCTGGCCGCTTCTTCCTTTTTGGCCTCCTCAATCATGGTGATGGCTTTGTCTTTGGCTCGTAATAAAATCTCTCTTTCTTTTGACCGGGCGTCATCAACTATTTTTTTGGCTTTAGCGTCTGCTGAATCAATTTGCCGTGCCGCCATCGATTTTCTCACCCAGTAACCGATAATCATACCACCTGGCACAGCCAGTGCCAGAAAGATGATGTACAACAGATTTAGTTCATTCATAGTTTTATTTCCTTATTTTGACCTTTATTTTTATAGTAATTGGCAAATAAATAAGACCGAGGAACTCGGTCATTTATTAAGTTTTATTAGCAAATCTAGGAGATGATCTTGTCTATCAGCCCGTATTTCTTAGCCTCTTCCGCTGTCATAAAAAAATCTCTGTCAGTGTCTTCTTCAATTTTCTTTAAGGGTTGTCCTGTGTGGTGAGCTAATATCTTGTTTAAACGATCACGGATTTTCAAAATATGCTCTGCTCTAATTTTAATGTCTTGGGCTTGTCCTTCTGCTCCGCCCATAACCTGATGCAGGAGTACTTCTGAATTGGGCAAGGTAAATCTTTTACCCTTCTGGCCGGCTGATAAGAGCACTGCTCCCATTGAACCGGCTAGACCGACACAGATAGTCACCACGTTTGGTTTAACATACTGCATGGTGTCATAGATAGCCATCCCGGCAGTGACCGAACCGCCAGGAGTGTTGACATAGAGTTTTATATCTTTATTTTTGTCTTCCGATTCTAAAAAAAGAAGTTGAGCAATTACCGTATTGGCTACATTGTCATCTATCAAATCACCTAAAAAGATTATTCTCTCTTTTAAAAGTCGAGAATAAATATCATAGGCGCGCTCCCCTCTTGTAGATTTTTCTATTACTGTGGGTATTAATCTCATAGGGATTTAGACAATTTGCCAACCGTTTGCTGTTTCTTTCAGCTTTCCTTTTACGGTAAATCCAGCTGCTTTTTTATGCCCTCCACCACCAAACATTGTAGCAATCTTTGAAACATCTATCAAGTCATCGGTGGATCGCAGACTACCTTTGATCTTACCGCCGGGTACTTCCCGCAAAACCAGCACTGCTTTGGTGTCAGACAGATTATTTAGGAAATTAGCTACTCCTTCGGTGCCCTCGTCGTCTGTTTGGCATTCCTCCAGGTCCTTTTGGGTGATGATAGTGGTGATAAAACCAGTTTCTTGATTCTTCTTCAATCGAGAGAGGGCCCTGCCCCACAGTTTGAGAGTACTTATTTGTTTATTTTTCAGAACATGAGTTACTATTTTTTTGAGGTCAGCTCCCTGAATCAAAAGTTTGGAAGCGCTACGTAGCGAAGCAATGTTGGTGGCCGGATTAGTAAAGGCGCCAGTGTCCAGCAAGATGCCCGTTAGTAGGCAAGTAGCCATTTCTTTATCAACACTAATTCTCAGGTCGTCGAAATAATTGAAAAGGATTTCCGAAGTGGAAGAGGCTCCCGGATCAACCAAGTTTAGATCGCCAAACATCTGATTAGTATGGTGGTGATCGATATTTACCAGCAAGGGCCGACGATAGGTAAATTCTTTAAAATACTCTTGCACTCCGGCATACATCAAATCACCAGAATCTAAGACCAGAATTGTATCGTAAATATCTTGAGAGAAAATCTGTGGATTGGTTTCTACCGACTCCACGAAAGGCAGAAAATCAAACTGGCCCGAGGGACAATCCAGGGCAAATAAGGTGTGTTTTCTCTTTTCCCTCTTTAAGTAGTTGGCTAATGATAAACCAGCTCCGATAGCATCACCATCCGGATTCTGATGAATAACCAAAAGGATGTTTTTTGATCTATCAATATTATAGTTTATCTCTTTGTGAATACGGGAAAAATCCATATATTACCTGGTAAATTTTCAACAGACCAGTTTAACGGGATTTCTTTTGTTTGTCAAGGATGCGAAAAATGCGGTCGGCTTTTTCTTCTGAAGTATCGATTTTAAAAGCAATCTTAGGTACAAATTTTAAGTGCAGTTTTTTAAACAAGAGTGATTGAATATTGAAAATATCGGAGTTTACTAAATCGAGTGCCGCCTTGCGATAAGTTATGGGTAGGACCGAGAGCCAGATAGTACAGTTTTTTAGATCAGGAGCCGTGTCCACTTTTTCTACAGTTACCAAATACTCCCGGGGAAACTCAATCTCCTTTAGCACGATCACATTAAACTGTTGCCGGATCAGTTCGTTGATCCGGTCGGTTCTTATGCTCATTAAAGTTCCAATTTTTTGGCTAACTTTTGTTC
Organism: Patescibacteria group bacterium; assembly: GCA_043817315.1. Classification (GTDB taxonomy): domain Bacteria; phylum Patescibacteriota; class Patescibacteriia; order JBDRGY01; family JBDRGY01; genus JBDRGY01. The sequence goes on from JBDRGY010000002.1 coordinate 27,700, forward strand.
TTGGTAGACTGTTAGCTTATCTCCCTCGGTAATGTCAGTAAAGCCGGATAGCCGTAACCCAAACTCATTGCCCTCTTTGACTTCGTCAACATTCTTCTTTTGAATCTGCAGCTGAGTAATCTTACCTTCTCCCAGTGGTTCTTTTCTGCGGAAGGCCTCGAATTTGGTCTTAGATAAAATTTTACCCTTAATTACCCGGCCACCCACAATGGCACTGTTTTTGTCTTTACGAAATACCGCTAATATTTCTAGCTTGCCTAAATCTTCGCGCACCACTTCGTGCTCTAATAGTTCTTCCAGCCTATCTTTGGCTTCATCAATTAATTTATAAATAACCGAGAAAGTTTTTAAGTTCTCGTATTTGCGGCCGCGAATGACCTCTTGAGCCTCATTGGTAAAGGCAACGTGAAAACCGTAGAGATGGGCATCAGTAGTATCTGCCTGAATAATATCCTGGCCCGAGATATTGCCTAATCCTTTTTTAACCACGTTGACCGCTACCTGGTCTGTTTTCAATTTTCGCAAAGAATTTATTATTGCTTCTAGGGAACCCAAAGTATCTGCTTTGATAATCAGATTCAGGTATGTAATTTTCGATTTTTTATTGGTTGACTTCTGGGGCATTATCTTTACCTGTTCCTTGATCACTCTTAGTTTCTCTTTCTGTTGCTCCTTCAGCCCTCTCTTTAGTAATTTCTGATCTTCGATCACATGAAGAATGTCTCCCACCTTGGGACATCCCTTCAGGCCTATTATCTTGACCGGTTGGGCCGGTTCTGCTTCTTTGATGGTTTTTCCATTATGGTCATTCAATGATTTTATTTTTCCGGCTATCTCTCCTACCGAGACCAGGTCACCCCGACGCAGGGTACCGGTGTTGATCACGACCGTGGCCACGGCCCCTTCGCCTTTATCGATATGTGACTCAATAACGATACCGACTGCTTCCCTTTTGGGATTGGCTAGCAACTTATCTTTTTCCATGTCGGCTACCAACAATATCATATCCAGGAGTTCGTCCAGACCTTTCTTTTCTTTGGCCGAAACCTCCTGACAGACTATCTTGCCTCCCCACTCTTCGGGATTTAAATCCTTTTGAGTCAACTGTTGTTTAACTTTTTGACAGTCAGCCTCTGGTTTATCAACTTTATTAATGGCAACTAGCAGGGGGATTTTTGCTTTATTGATGATATCGATTGCCTCATCGGTTTGGGGCTTAATCCCATCATCCGCCGCAATAACTAAAACGGCAATATCGGCGACTTTGGCTCCTCGGGAACGCATTTTATTAAAAGCTTCATGCCCGGGTGTGTCTATAAATGTAATCTTTTTACCCTTATGTTCTACCTGATAGGCACCAATATGCTGAGTAATTCCTCCACTCTCTTGGGCCACTACGTTAGTTTCCCTGATAGCATCCAGCAGAGCTGTTTTTCCGTGATCCACGTGTCCCAGCACTACTACAGTTGGTGGTTTGGGCTTAAGTCTGGAGGAATCATCCTTTAAAAGCTTAGCCAGGCTATCGTCCTGCATTTCCTCGTCAATGGTAGATTCCTCTTTAGCCAAAACGGCATCATAGCCCAAGTCTTCGGTAATAATGGCTGCTGTCTCAAAATCAATTTCTTCATTTTGAGAAGAGGCAATTCCGTTTTTCATTAAAATTCCCAATAAATCAACTACAGTCATGTCCAGTTTTTCGGCAAAGTCTCGGATAATTATCCTGCTGGGTAGATTTATCTTTTCGCCCTGGCTCAATTCTACAGCTTCCTCTTCCTCTTCCTCGGCTTCTTTTTTTAGACTAACTTTACCCTCAAGAGCTTCGTAAATTTTTTGAGCTTGTCTGTCGTCAATTTTTATGGCTCGGCGGCCCACATCAAAACCTAGCTCTTCGATTTCGTCAAAAAGTTGTTTCTTGGTAATTTTTAATTTTCTGGCTAGTTCGGTTACGTTCATAGGTAAGTTATTTTACTTGCTTGCTGGCTGCCAGTCAAGGCCCAAACTTTTCAAAAAATCGCCAGACATGCGGCGACTCTTTCAAATAATGAAAATAGTCGAAGTCTAAAACATCCTTTTCTTTCCAACAATAATTTTTAATTTTTTAGGTGCTACTTCGATAGAAACCGGGGTCTTGGTTATTTTCTGGCCATCGGCCAATACGGTGACTGAGTCAGCTCGGCTGACTATTTTCAACCGGCGGGCCGGGAATACGCTTTTCTTGGAATCTGATTTCAACCAGCGGCCCAACAGCCCCCTGGGTTCATCTTTAGAGGTAATCACTGTTTCTAAAATTCCGTCTTGGGGATTGGAGGCGGCTCCTTTTTCTGATAAATAGTCGAAATTGCAAATTTGTACGTAACTATTTTGGGAGGTTGGGGTCACCCAGTAACGACCGTCGCATTCTATAGAAACTGCTCCCGAGGGAACTTCAACCGATGACAGAAAGAAATGTTTGTTGATCTTGCCAATATCTATCTGCTCACACAAACGAGCCGAGAGAACATCACAAGCCTTTTCATCGTGAGGAATGTCCAGGATCTGGGCAATCTTACTTTTGGTATCAACCGGTATATAACCTATGGTAGCGGGTTTGCCAGCCACGATTTTAATAACATCGAATAAGGTCTGATCATTTCCGACAGCCACTATTGTCTCCGCTCCTTTTCTAAGTCCATCATCGATGGTCTCTTTCATGTTTTTGAGGAGCGTCATCTTTGCTGTCCGTCCGTTTAAACTCAAATCTGCCAAACGAGCCTCTATCCGGTTTAAAACGGGCTCGTATTTCTTGTCGTTTAAATAGGAATCGTAAATGTAGAGATACATAAATCGCCAAAGCGCCCGCTATTTTTTATTGTTGTTACGTCCTTTTTGATTGTTGGTCCTGGGGTCAATCTCCATGTCCTCTTTAACATCTGCTTCAGAAACCATCATGCACTTACCGTTAAATTGAGCTCCAGCGGCAATAGAAATTACTTTTGTTTCCAGGTTACCGATCAGTTTGGCGGTCTCAGCCAATTCGATTTTTTCCCTGGCTTTCACATTGCCTCTAATTTGACCCGACAGGTGGATATTTTCTGCTGCCACGTCGGCCTTTATCTTGGCACCGGATCCTACTCTTAAGTTCTTGGCAGTTCGTAGGGTGCCCTGGACTTCGCCCTCCACTACCACATCACCCTTACCATAAAAATTTCCTTCTACCTTAACCGAGGGTCCGATTAAGGTTTCTGTTTCTTTTAATTCGCGGTCATCTTTGGGAAAAATTGCCATAATTTTGGTCCTTTTTTGAAAAAAATGCTAATTGGTAATCTAATCTTAGGCAAAATATGGGAAAATGTAAAGGAAATCTTGTTGTATGAGGCTTATTATTATAAACTAAAGACAAGATTATTAGATTATTCTCATGTCTGAAGAAGAAATTAACCCAACCTACCTAAAAAGGGATTTGATCTTTACTCTGATTTTGTCTCTGGTTGTGGTCATGATTTTCGCCGGCCTGGTATTGATGGAGAGCAGTACCGGCCAAATCAGCCAAGTTGCCCACAAATTGATGAATTACTTGATATAGCTCTATTTTACGAAGCTTATTTTTGGCTATTATTAGGTAAAAGTCTGCATATTTTTTCTAATATTGACGTTTTGCTGACAAGATGTTCCACGTGGAACATCATCTGTATTTTTAGCTAAGGTTAGGCAAATTTGCCCTTGTAGCTCAATGGATAGAGCAGATCCGTCCTAAGGATAAGATGGGGGTTCGATTCCCTCCAAGGGCATATTACAGCGAATTCTTAAGGTCTTGAGCCGTATGAAAGGCCGAAATCCCGCCGATTGGCGGGGCCTCTCGGGAGACCATGGGCCGTTAGCTCAGTTGGCTAGAGCGTCACTTTCGCACCCGCCTATCGGAGTGCGGGCCAGTAGCTCAGTGGTAGAGCACTGCATTCGCATTGCAGGGGTCAGGGGTTCGACTCCCCTCTGGTCCATTTCCGCACGGCGGGCAGGTGGCGAAAGTCGCCCCGCTTTTTGGCGGAGCACGGCACCAAATCAAAAAAATGCCTAAAATCAGCCAAATTTTGGCTTGATTGTTTTTACAAAATGTGTTAGAATTAAGTTGTCCTTAATTTAGAAAAAATCCAAATTGAAAGGGGGTGAACTAAATGGATACTTTTACATCATGGGGAGACGCCCTAAATAACTCATTAGATAATATCTGGACAGGTTTCCTTGATTTTCTGCCCAAATTCGTAGGGGCAGTTTTAATCTTCGTAATTGGCTGGATCGTTTCAGTTCTGATCGGAAATTTGGTATCAAGAGTAGTCAAATACCTTTGGGTAGATCGCCTATTACAAAGAATTAAGGTTAAGGAGGCAGTAGAAAAAGCCGGTATAAAGGTTGATATTGCCAAAAGTATGGGGTTGATAGTTAAGTGGTTTTTGATCTTTGTTTTTCTAACTGCCGCTACTGATGTTGTGGGTTGGACTGAAGTTACTCTGTTTTTGCGTAAATTCGTCGGTTATCTGCCAAATGTGATTATTGCCGTCATCATCTTCACCTTGGGCTTAATGTTTGCTAATTGGGTCCAAAGTGTGGTCAAAAAGTCAATTTCCGCCTATAAATTGCTCTCTCCTGAATTAGTATCAGCCATAGCTAAGTGGTCCATCGTTGTTTTCAGTCTGCTGGCCGCCTTAATCCAGTTAAGGGTCGCTCCTTCACTATTACAAACCTTATTCACAGGTATTGTTGCCATGATCGCTATTGCCGGAGGCCTGGCTTTTGGCTTGGGTGGCAAGGAATATGCCCGGAACCTTTTAGAAAAAGTCCAAAAAGACGTCCATCCTAAAGAATAAAGACTAAAAACGCTTGCTAGTATTTCTCTTTTTAAGCTATAATCTTTCTAGTAAGCGTTTTTGTTTATGGGCCGGTCCCTAGGTCCCGCACTGCGGGACCGGGATCCCGATCACCAAAAGTGACTTAGGGATAGTTCAGTTTCCGCCAAAGGCGGACCAGCCTCTGGCTGGGGCTATCATCTCTTTGCGATAAAAAGTATTATATTAATCAATTTGGGCCGGTAGTTCAGTTAGCTAGAATGCCTCCATGGCATGCCTGCCCGCCAGGACCCATGGGCCGTTGGCTCAGTTGGTAGAGCGTCTCCATGGCATGGAGAAGGTCACCGGTTCGAATCCGGTCCGGTCCATAGGCTCTGGCAGGCGGGGAGGAGGTCAGGGGTTCGAGTCCCCTCCGGTCTATTTTTTATTTGACCAACCGTTAAGCATTTGTTAAGTTTATATACTTTAAGAGTTGCTCTTTCCCCAGGGAGGGCGTATGCGCGAGATGATCGTGGAGACAGTTCCGGTTGTTCCGGACCTAGGCAATATGGGTTGCCCTGATTGGTTTCACCACCACGGCCGTAAGATGCGGTTAACTGTGGCCGATACGACCAAGCAAGTAGTGGTCATATCTGCTTCAGCGGCCACCTTGACCATCTCTGTCAAGGAAGTAGGTAGGGGCGACGAGTGGTTTGTGGCCTGGGAAGTTGTCCAGTCGCAGCTGGCGAAGACCAACGGACGCGTTGTCATGTCCTGCGATGAATTGAGTGCTGCCTTCGGCATTGCCGATCATTCTTACCGATACGGTGGTTGGGTCATCGAAAGATTCGGCGGCGACTCTGCCAATCAAGGCCAGTACCTTCGCTACCAGGATTTTCTCAACATCCCTTGTCCCGGCACCGGGCATGATGGTGATCCCAACATCTCTGTGGAGCTGGATGACGAGATTAAGGATGCCATTCGTCAACTAGTCAGAGCCCGCATGGGCTAAGAGAACAGAGCCGATTCCATTAATGGATTGGCTCTTTTAAATTGCCCGGCCCTGCACCGAATTTGGTGCGGGTTGACATTATTTCTAGCTGTGTTATTATATCAATATACCCCCTGGGGGTATGTGGATAACTATATTATATGGCTGTCTTAAGAAATTTCAGTATCAAATTTGTCGATATAATGATTGGTGTTGTTTTGGGTGTTGGTTTTCAGTGGTGGCCCGACCTCAAAGAGGTCTGGCAGTATCTAGCATTCCTGTTTGTTTACTTAAATTTAATCGATTATTGGATTGACTATTCCCCTACTATCAAGAAATTCCCCTTAAAGAGAGAGTTAGACGTCATCCTTCATACTTTTATAATTTTCTCCATGTTTTTCCTGATATTTAACACCAGTAATTCTTTGTCTGCCTTTTTATTAGCGTTCGTTCTTTACCGCATTCTAGATATTGTGTGGATCTGGAGAATGAAAACCGTTTACAGGGCAAGCGCTTATGATAAAAAATTTCTCAATTCCTGGGGTTTACAAGATATTTACGAAGTAGCCTTCACCTTGCTCCTGCTATTGGCTTTCTGGATGTGGAAAGGACAGCCGTTGTATTATTTACTTATTTTTATCGCCTTGAGAGTGCTTACTAGAATTATGGCTAGCTTGCGTTATAAAAAAATATATTATTCTTAGTGTAAATACCCCTCCGGGGTATATCCATAGCTAATATGTCCAAACAATCTCCTCTGATTAGTCAAATCAATCGCACTTGTGGCCAGCTGGAAGGCCTGGCCCGGTTAACTAAGGACAAAAGAGCTTGTCCTGAAGTGATAAACCAGTTTTTGGCGATCAAGGCTGGTCTTAACCGCATCGGCATGTTAATTTTAAGTGACGAATATAAAAACTGTTCACTGAAAGACCGTAAAAGAATGGAAGTATTAATAAAAAACATATTCAAAATTAAATAGAAAGGTGATAAAAAATGGCAGAAATGCAATTTACCGATGACAACTTCGAACAAGAAGTATTAAAGGAGGAAACCATGCCGGTCTTGGTAGATTTCTTCGCTACTTGGTGCCCGCCTTGCAAAATACTGGGCCCCATCATTGAAGAATTGGCCAAAGACTTTGAAGGCAAAGTAAAGATTGGCAAGATAGACGTGGATCAAAATAAAAAGTACGCGGCCCAATACGGTGTCCAGAGTATTCCAACAACTATCCTTTTTCAGAACGGGGAGGTCCTGGAAACATTGATGGGCTTACAGCAAAAGGACAAATTAGAAGAACTATTGAACAAACAGCTAAAAGCTTAATTCTAAAACAATGCCAATATTCGAATACCAATGTCGTGACTGCGATCTTAGCTTTGAAAAATTAGTTAAGGATTCGGACACCAAGGTCATCTGTCCCAATTGTAAAAAGACCAACAACCAGAAGCTGGTCTCCTCTTTCAGTTCCAAGCAACCCGGCTGTTCCGGCTGTGGCCATGATTGTTCGGCCTGCTCTAAAGATTTATAAGCAATAACAATAAATAATATGTATGATGTCATAATAGTCGGTGCCGGGGCATCCGGTCTTACGGCTGCTATCTATGCCAGTCGCCGCAATTTAAAAACTTTAGTGATCTCCCAAGATATCGGTGGCCAGGCGGCCACTACTCCTGAAGTAGAAAATTATCCCGGGTTTGAGGAAATGACTGACGGTTTTGAATTGATGCAAAAATTTAAATCCCAAGCCGAGAAATTCGGTGCCGAAATAAAAACAGGCGAAGTAACCGGAATCGAGAGGCAAGAGCATAAGTTCATTGTAAAAACTCCGGTGGAAAATTTGGCGACGGAGTCAGTTGTTTTAGCTTTTGGTCTAACTCATCGTCATCTGGGCGTCCCAGGAGAAGAGAATTTAATTGGCAGAGGGGTAACTTACTGCGCCACTTGTGACGGTCCCCTTTTCCGAGACAAAACTATCGCAGTTGTCGGAGGTGGAGCTTCCGCCATGGAAACTGCCTTGTATATGTCAGAAATGGCTAAGCAGGTTTATCTGGTCCACCGACGTGATCAATACCGTGGCGAAGAAGTGATGCTCAAACGATTAAATGAAGCCAAAAATATTGAGCAAGTATTAAATTCCCAAATTGAAGAAATTAAAGGCCAAGATAAAGTTGAGGCTATTACAGTCAAAAACAATGAAGGGATAGCTAGAGAAATAAAAGTTGACGGAGTTTTTGTGGAAATCGGCTTGGAAGTAAAATCAGAGTTTATCAAGGGGTTAGTGGACTTAGATGAGAAAAATCAGATCATAATTGACGCCATCAATCAAACCAATTGTCCTGGAATTTACGCTGCTGGGGACGTCACCAATATAGTATATAAACAAATAGTCACTTCGGCCGGTGAGGGCGCTAAAGCTGCTTTGTCAGCCTATCAATACCTGCAAAAGAAGAAGGGGTTGCCCCCGCAAGTCGATTGGGGTAAAAAGAAAGAAAAATAATAATGAATTCTTTTAGTTCCACTAAAAATTCCATAAAAGAAGCAGCCCGAGTAATTGATTTGGATAACAATGTCCTGGAGCAGATCCTTTATCCTGACCGCATTATCCAGGTCAAAGTGCCTATTAAAAAAGACGATGGATCAATCAAGATTTATCAGGGCTATCGAATTCAATACAATAACGCCCGTGGACCTTACAAGGGCGGTATTCGTTATCACCAGGATGTTAATTTGAACGAAGTGCAGGCCTTGGCCGCTTTAATGAGTTTAAAAACTGCAGTAACCGGTATCCCCATGGGAGGTGGCAAGGGGGGCATCAAGGTTAATCCCAAAGAACTAAGTAAACCTGAATTGGAACAGCTGTCTCGTAATTTTATGCGGGCGCTCTTTGAACACGTTGGCCCCAAAAAGGATGTCTTAGCACCAGACGTTAATACCAACTCCACCATCATGAGTTGGATGATGGATGAATATTCCCAAATGGTCGGACACAGTGAGCCAGCCGTCGTCACCGGAAAACCTTTATCGATTGGCGGTAGCGAGGGGAGAGAAGAGGCAACTGCCCTGGGCGGCTATTACATTATTAAACAACTGGTTAAGAAATATAAACTACAGCCTCAAAAAACCCGGGTGATTATCCAGGGGTTTGGCAATGTAGGTTATAACTTGGCGGAAATTTTATTTAAGAAAAAATTCAGGCTGGTTGGTTTTTCTGATTCTCAAAGCGCTCTCTATTCCCAAGAAGGACTAAATCCCGACTCCACCATGAGAAGTAAAAAGCATAAAGGCTATATTGATGACTGTTACCTGGCCGGTTCGGTCAAGGATTGCCGCCCCGAATCTGATCACCTAAAACATCATCTGCATATTACCAACAAGCAGTTACTAACTCAGCCTTGTGATCTTCTAATACCGGCGGCCTTGGGTGGGGTGATTGATTCCAGCAACGTGGGCCGGGTTAAAGCCAAATACATCGTGGAAATGGCCAACGGTCCCATCACCTTTGAGGCTGACCAAAGGTTGGCCAAGAAAAAAGTAGTGGTAATTCCTGACATCCTTTCCAATGCCGGTGGCGTAACGGGATCATATTTCGAATGGCTGCAAAACATCCAGGGGCAATCTTGGACTAAAGCTCAGTTTAACAATAGACTAGAGCAAATTATGAAAACTGCTTTTGATCAGGTTGATAAAATTGCTGCTCAATACCAAATCAGTATGCGAACCGCTGCTAACGTTCTGGCTCTGCAAAGAATCGGTCAAGCCATCCAAGACAGGCAATAATATTAATAAAATGAGGTCCGTTGCTTGAGTAGTTCAGGCTCAACCGGGCCTATTTTTTATTTGACTAAATCGCTCATATAAAATAAGCTATCTTAAAGCTCATTAATAGTCACCCCACCCGCTCCAAGGAGGCAAACAGTGAATGTTGTGCTGTTGGGCAAACCGGGCTGTGGTAAGGGCACCCAGGCTGAGATGATAATCGAGCCCCTGGGCCTCACCCATCTTTCTACGGGGAATATCTTCCGGGAACACCTGGCACAAGGAACGGAACTGGGCAACCGGATAAGATCCATCATGGACGACGGGGAACTGGTAGACGATACTACTACCTGCCAAGTCGTTGCTGACTTCTTGGGACAGCATCAAGGTCAGTATATTCTCTTTGATGGTTTCCCCCGCACCGTGCCTCAGGCTGACTGGCTTGATAGTGAAGATGGAATTCCTCTTGACCTGATCATATTGATGGATCTACCTGATGAGGAAGTGATCAGGAGACTAACCTCCAGAAGACAGTGTCGCCAGTGCGGCAAGATCTACAACGTGCTGTTCTTTCCTCCCCAGAAAGAGGGAGTCTGTGACGTCTGCGGCGGAGAAGTCTATCAGCGTGATGATGACTCTGAGGAAGTGGCCCGCGAGCGGCTAGAGGAATTCTACGAGGAGACAGCCCCTCTAATCGACTACTACCGTAATCAGGGCCGCTTGACTCCTGTTGATGCTTCTGGAAGCCGCGAGGAGACTAACGCCAAGATAGTCAGTTTACTGGAGGAAATCAAATAGCTCTCATAGTCCCGATTCCATCGGGACTTTTTATTTGACGAATCGCCTCAAATCAAATAGCATAGAAGATAGTTTCGCACAAGTTCTTTCCCAGCAGAAGTCACCTAAAGAAACCTCCACCAAAGGAGGTGTCTGATGAAGAATTGGAGGATTTTTATTATCTTACTTCTGCTGCTATCATCAGGTGGCATTGCCACCGCAGGCCTGTTCATCTAGAACAGGCCTTTTTGTTTCACGTGAAACGGTTTTTGGCCAAAAACATATATTCGTTATATAATCAAAAAACGCTCTTTTAAACAATTAGGGCAAAACAAGTTTCTTCAGCCACAAGGAGGAGAGATGGATCTGGGCGACAGAGGCATTGATAGGGTCGAATTTCGGCTGCTGGAAGTAAGCAACGGTCACAGCTCTGACTGGATGACTTTCTGTGACATCAGATCCTTGTCTGATTTCCTGGACCTGATGGAAGGCTGGCAGGAGTGGCTGGTTCCAGACATTCCCGATCTTGACCGCTTCCTGGTTTGGGTCTATTTCGAGGATGGAACCAAGCGCACTTTTGAAGTAACTGAGGCCTACGCCGCAGATTACACTAACGCTCCAGAAGAGGTCACCTACCCCATTTCCTCTGAGGCCTTCTACTTCTTGGCTCGGGCCGTTCAGACTCATAGTTTCAGCTCGCTGGCCAAGCTGTCTCTTGTTCGCTGTCTGAGCGCTACAACCAAGATAGAGGTCAATAACACTTGGACTTGCGATGACCCGCATGGCTGGAAACAACGCCGAGGCAGCATCGAAGGCGATCTCTTGGGCCCTATCATCGAAGCCCTTAGGCCAGGCGACCCGGTCGGCTTTTTTATGGCCAGCCCCCAAGTTCCACATTACTGGATCAGCCTGTATGATGCCGACAACCATCTCCTGGTTGACTTTCTGGTGTTGGATCGCCTCATCCATCTCGGCGGTCAAGCATCCGACTGGTTCTTCTTCGGCGCTGCTAACCTGCACACCTTACTCGATGAAGTCATGCAAGGCTTCCCGGTAACATCAACCGATCTCGACGAAGTTATTGAAGCGCTGGCCCAATCAAGAAGTTACTAGACTGTTCCTTTAGCTCCATCGAGCCTGCCTATCGGCAGACAGGCTGGTCTCGATGGAGTTTTTTAATTTGCTATAATAAAGATAATGACTTATCCTAATCGTCAACTAGAAAACAAATTGGCTAAAAAGTATCAGCGAATCGCCGGAGTGGATGAAGCCGGTCGAGGTGCTCTGGCCGGACCAATTGTAGCTGGAGCCGTGATTATGCCCCGGAAAAGAATTTTAGGTATCAAAGACTCAAAGCTGCTTTCGCCCCAAAAACGCCAGATCCTTTTTAAAGAAATTAAAAAAGAAGCGATTGCCTGGGCCATTGGTTCTGTCTCCAATAAACAAATCGATAAGATCGGTATCGGCCGGGCCAATAAGCTGGCTATTCAAAAAGCAATTGGTAAATTGAATCCTAGACCAGATTATGTTTTAATCGACGGTAATTTAAAAATCGATTCTAAGCTTCCCTACCGCTCAATTATTGATGGTGACTATAAAATCTATGTAATTGCCGCTGCTTCTATATTGGCCAAAGTCTATCGGGACAATCTTCTCGTCAGCTATCATCGGAAATATCCTAAATATCAACTGTCCAGTCACAAGGGGTATGGCACCAAAACCCATCTGGTCCAGCTTAAAAAGCTGGGACCGAGTCAGCTGCACCGCCTCAGTTTCCTGTCAGGCCTTTTAAAAAGGTAAAAAGTGTGCTATAATGTAAGTGAAAATAAGCTTATGACAGTCCAAGTATCCGGGGGAAACGAATTAATAAACCCCGAGAAAATTCTTAAGAAAATCAAAATAGGCTTCGGCGATAAAGTGGCTGATTTCGGCTGTGGCGGAGCTGGTTTTTTTACTTTAGCTACAGCCAAAATGGTAGGACAAGACGGGATAGTCTATGCGGTTGATGTCCTTAAACCCGTCCTGGCCGCCATCGAAAGCAAGGCTTTCTTAAACGGTGTTAAAAATATCAAAACGATTTGGTCTAACTTGGAAGTTTACCAGGCCACTCACATTCCCGACCAAGCGGTTGACCTGGGGATGTTGATCAATGTTTTATTCCAAGGAACCAAGAAACTGGATATGCTCAAGGAGTGCGCTCGCATTGTTAAAAAGGGTGGACGGTTCGTAATCATCGATTGGAAGTCAATCGGAGCCCCCTTCGGACCCCCTGCCAAGATGCGGATACCCGAAGAGAAGATTAGGGAGATGACCAAGATGCTAAATCTCAAAGAAGAAGAATTCTTTGACGCGGGCACTTACCATTATTGCTTCATCTTCAGAAAATAAATTTGTAATTTAGAAAGTTCAGCGACCAGCAATGGTCATTTTTTTATTATGAAGAACTATCGGCAAAATTTAGGCGACTGGGGTGAACAGCTAGCTGTAAAATATTTAGCGAAGCTCGGTTATCGGATATTGAATAGAAAGTGGCGCGTCCGGGAGGGCGAAATTGATTTGATCGCCCTGGAAGGGAATACTTTGGTTTTTATCGAAGTTAAAACCAGGCGTTCTCATCTTTTTGGCCTGGCTGTGGAATCTATCACCCCCGGGAAGCAGATGAAAATGATAAAAAGCATTCAGAAATACTTGGCTCAGCATATTAATGCCAAAAAGAGGCAAATTAGAATTGATGTTATCCTCATTGACCTTGATAAGAATTCAAAAATATATCTGACTCACATGAAAAATCCTGTCATTGACTGTCAGGAATGATACTTGCCAAATATTGACCTTTAATTTATACTAATAATGGACTAGTTTTTAAACTAGTCTTTTTTATTAAGTAATCAATTTAAATCTCATGAAATCAGAAATATCAGCCGCCATAAAACAAATATGTCAGGAAAAAAATATATCCTACGAATCGGTAATTGAGACTATCGAGGCAGCTTTGGCTGTGGCCTACCGCAAGGATTTTGGCGAAAAAGATCAGAATATTATTGTCAATTTTGACCCGGACACCAGTAAGTCTGATGTTTTTGACGTAAAAAAGGTGGTAGCTGACGAGGCTGAAGACTTAGAGAGCTTTGATCCCAAAGCAGAGATTATTTTAACCGAAGCTCAAAAAATCAAGAAAGGTGCCAAAATTGATGACGAGCTAAAAGAAAAGTTGGTACCACCGACTGATTACGGACGAATGGCCGCCCAGACCGCTAAGCAGGTTATCATCCAAAAGTTACGAGAGGCCGAAAGAGAAACACTTTACAATGAATATAAGTCCAAAGAGGGCGAGATCGTTACCGGAATAATCCAGGGCATTGAGGGCCGGGTGGTCTTGGTAGAGTTAGGGCATGCCACCGGTATTATGCCTCCTCAAGAACAGATCCGCGATGAAAATTACCGATCAGGCCAAAGGATGAAAATATTTATCGTGTCGGTTAACGCTACTTCCAAGGGTCCGGAGATTATAGTCTCCCGCGCTCATCCTGATATGGTAAAACGACTATTTACTCAGGAAGTGCCCGAAATCCAAAATGGGGCTATCGAAATCAAGGCCATTGGTCGAGAAGCTGGTTCTAGAACTAAAATAGCTGTGCGCTCCAACCAAGCCAACATAGATCCTATCGGATCCTGTGTTGGGCAAAGGGGTAGTCGTGTCCAAACTATTATTGGTGAACTGGGCGGAGAAAAGGTTGACATTGTCCAGTATGATGATGATCCGATTAAATTTATCGTTAATGCACTTTCTCCGGCAAAAATAATTTCGGTTAAGCTTGATCGCAAAGAAAAATCGGCAATAGCCGAAGTAAAAGAGGATCAACTCTCTTTAGCTATTGGCAAGGGGGGACAGAACGTTCGTTTATCCGCAAGAATATCCGGATGGAAAATTGATATTGTACCTGAAGGGGAGAAGAAACCGGCTAGAGCTGACAAAGATGATAAAAAAGATGAGGACAAAGAAGAAAAGGACAAAAAAGAAGATGAGTCGGAAAAGAAGACCGACAAGAAGGAAAAGAAAGAGACTAAGGAAGATGATGAACCGAAAAAAAAGAAGAAAGAGAAGGCGGAAAAGGAAGAAGAGGAAAAACCTAATCCCAAGAAAGAGGACAAAGAAGAAAAGGACAAAAAAGAAGAAGGCAAGAAAGGTAACTAATAAGTCTGATAAAACATAAATTTAAAAAGGAGAAACTAAGATGCACCTAGGAATTATCGCCATCATTTTCGGACTAGCTGGTTTATTGGTCGCCTTGATCCTATTCTTTTTGGTCAAGAGGCAGCCGGCTGGGAATGAAACAATGAAAGACATTTCAGATCAAATCCATCAAGGAGCTATGGTTTTTCTGAAAAAAGAGTATTCAATCCTTTCAATTTTTATTATTGCAATATTTGTTTTGCTTTTCTGGAAAATCGGTCAGTGGACAGCTGTGGCTTATCTAACTGGATCGGTCTGTTCCATGATTGCCGGTTATTTCGGCATGCAGGCAGCCACCAAGGCCAATGTCAGAACCGCCCAAGCTGCTTCAACTGGCGATCAGGGCAGGGCCTTAACCACTGCCTTTACTGGCGGAGCGGTAATGGGTCTATCAGTAGCTGCTTTGGGCATGTTAGGTTTGGGAATATATTATTATTTTTTTCGAGACAGCAATCCAGCCGTTTTATCCGGCTTTTCCATGGGAGCCTCATCAATCGCCTTATTCGCCAGGGTAGGTGGAGGAATTTTCACCAAATCAGCTGATGTCGGAGCTGATCTGGTCGGTAAGATAGAGGCCGGCATTCCCGAAGATGATCCCAGAAATCCAGCTGTTATTGCCGACAACGTCGGTGATAATGTCGGTGATGTTGCCGGAATGGGAGCTGATATTTTTGAATCTTACGTCGGTTCCATTGTAGCCACCATCGCTATCGCCGCCACTGCAGCTACTTATGCTGCTTTGAAGCTGGAATATATGGCCCTGCCACTCTGGGTAGTAATTACAGGGCTAGTGGCCTCTGTTCTGGGGATTCTTTCAGTCCGAGTGTTTAGTAAAATGAATCCTCAGACTGTTTTGCGGCTAGTAACTTATGTGGCAGCTTTGATCCTATTAATCGTTTCTTATTTTATTGTGGATAAACTGGGTTTACCGGTGGGTGTTTTTTGGGCCATTCTATCCGGCACCATTGCTGGCATTGTGATCGGCTTATTAACTGAGTTTTACACTTCAGGTAGTCCGGTTCGGAAAATCGCTAAAGCTTCGGAAACAGGTGCGGCCACCAATATCATCACCGGCCTAGCTGTCGGCATGGAAAGCGTAGTGGCGCCGGTCATTATTATCAGCGCTGCGGTTTTTATCTCTTTTCAGATGGCCGGTTTATACGGAATCGGTATTGCTGCCGTAGGAATGCTGGCCACAATCGGTGTCACCATGTCAGTGGATGCTTACGGCCCGATAGCTGATAATGCTGGCGGCATTTCAGAAATGGCACATCTGCCTCCGGAAACCAGAAAGGTAACTGATAAACTTGATTCTCTCGGCAATACCACAGCAGCTATTGGTAAGGGCTTTGCCATCGGTTCGGCTGCCCTGACTGCCTTGGCCTTGTTTTCTGCTTACACAACGGCTGTTGGCTTAGATAGTATTAATCTGACTGAAGCCACAGTGGTAGTCGGTTTATTTATTGGCGGCCTACTTCCCTTCTTTATTGCCTCTAGTACCATGACGGCCGTGGGCCGAGCCGCCTTTAAAATGGTTAATGAAGTCCGAAGACAGTTTAAAGAAATCTCCGGCTTAATGGAGGGAACGGCCAAACCAGACTCGGCTCGTTGTGTCTCTATTGCTGCCACGGGGGCTCTTAAAGAAATGATTATACCGGGCTTAGTTGCCATTATTGCGCCTGTACTAGTCGGCCTATTCTTGGGTAAAGCGGCCTTGGGCGGACTTCTGGCTGGCGCCACCCTGACCGGTGTATTACTGGCTTTGATGATGGCCAACGGAGGCGGTGCCTGGGACAATGCCAAGAAGTATATCGAGGCTGGTCACCATGGAGGTAAGGGGTCTGCTCCCCATAAAGCTGCAGTGGTTGGTGACACGGTTGGTGATCCCTTTAAAGACACCTCTGGCCCCTCAATGAATATTCTAATAAAGTTGATGGCAGTAGTGGCACTGGTTCTGGCCCCCCTCTTTATCTAAAATAGTTTTCATATGGAAAAAACTTATCCTATCTTTAGACGCACTCTTGGTGCTGCCTTTATGTGGCGACCCGATGAGGTTGTTGGTTATGACAATATTCCAGCTAAAGGCCCCTTCATTGTGGCTGTTAACCACATCAGTCATCTAGAGCCGTTTATGGTAGGTGCTCAGGTGGTCAAAAAAACTGACCAAAAAGTTCACTACATAGCTAAGCCAGAATACTGGAAATGGCCCGGTGCCAAACTGGCTGCTCAATATTCCGGGGCGGTAGTCTACGACAAAAAAGACAAGAAGGGTTGTCTGGACCCAGCCCTCAATGTATTGAAGACTGGAGGAATAATGGCAATTTTTCCAGAGGGCACCAGAAATTTTGACTACGCCCTGCTGCGCGGCCATACCGGTGTTGCCAGGATGGTTTTGGGAGCTAAAGTTCCGGTACTGCCTGTTGGTTTTTTCGGACCCCACACCTACGGCTGGGACACTTTTATTCATCTGTTTTTTAAAGGAACCAAAATAAAGATTATTTTCGGTCAACTGATGCATTTTGATCAGCATTACGAAAAAAAGGTTACTAAAAAACTGCTTCAGGAAATTACCGATGAAGTTATGAGAGCCATTGGCAAGTTGTGCCAAAAATCTTATCCTTATAAAGTAGACGTTTATAAATAACCAATAAAATTATGGAAAAGTGGGCCAACTTACAAAAAATGCCCCTGGAAAAAATCCAGGCATTGCAAAACAAAAAACTAAAACGGTTTGTCCGGCATTTTGTCCCATATTCCCCCTACTACCGAGAATTGTTTATAAAAAATAACTTATCCTTTTCTGACATCCAAACCACCGATGATTTGGTCAAGCTGCCCTTTACCACTAAAGAGGATTTAGCTCCTTCTGATGATGACCCTGGCCGTCCACGCAAGTTTATGCTACAGCCTGACGAAGAGCTAATTAAGAAATACGCTTCTAAGGGTGCTTTGCTAAAAATCCTGTGGCAAAAAATCACTAAACAGGATTACAAAAAAGCGCTGGAGTGGCAGTTTAAACCAATCCATTTACACTTTACGACTGGTCGTACGGCTAAGCCGACTGCTTTCGGTTATTCCGCTTATGACCTGGAGAATATCAAACAAGCCGGTGAAAGAATGTTTAACGTAGCTGGAGCAACCAGGGATATGACAAGCATTAACGGTTTTCCCTACTCTCCTCATTTAGCTTTCTGGCAAGCCTTTTTTGGCTTTACTCAAATCGGTTTAACTTCCTTGCAAACCGGCGGCGGCAAAGTGATGGGCACTCAAAAAATTATTGACGCGATCGAAAGTCTGAAGGCCAAATTGGTTGTCTTTATTCCTGGCTATGCTTATCACCTGATGCGGGAAGCAGCTTCTCAGCAAAAAGACTATTCTAATATTGAACTAGTTATTACTGGTGGTGAGAAATTAAGTCCTGGCTTCCGCGACAAAATTAGAGAATTCCTTCAGTCAATGGGATCGGCTAATCCTAAAATCTTAGCCACCTATGCCATGACTGAAGGGAAAGTGGGCTGGATTCAGTGCCACGAGAAATCCGGCTATCATCTATATCCGGATATTGAATATTTTGAACTGGTTAACGAAGAGGGGCAGCGCGTTAAAGAAGGAGAAAAGGGCCAGATCGTTTACACCGCCCTTGATTGGCAAAGTTCCATGGTCTTGCGCTACAAAACTGGCGACTTAACCGACAATATTGAAACTAACCCCTGCCCGCACTGCCAAAGAACCGTCCCCCGCATTAATCCAAATATTCAAAGATCATCTGAGTTCAAAGAATTCAAATTGGCCAAGGTTAAGGGCGAGCTGGTTAATTTGAATTTATTCATGCCTTTGATTTCCGGCTTGGCCGAAGTGGAAGAGTGGCAGGTAGAAATTAAAAAGAAAAATAATGACCCCTTGGAGTTAGACGAAATTTACCTTTATGTCTCTCCCCGGCCTGGTGTTAATTGGGAATCATTTAAAACCAAGCTGGAGAAATTGGTTTATGCTGATATTGGGGTGGGCGTTATTATTGAACAGATGGATACCCAGGAAATTCTGGGGCGTCTAGGCATGGAAACCGAACTCAAAGAAAAGAGATTGCTGGATTCCAGGCCACAATAAATAATATCTAAGATAAAAAAATAGGACATCGATTGAACTCGATGTCCTTTTGTACCTCCTGGATTCGCTATCCAGCCATGGCCAGCTGGCCAGTAGATGCCTCTTTGAGGGCAAGCTCAGGACGGACTAGAACCTGACCCTCCGGGCAGATCTTGATATCCACCTTGCCTTCATTTGGCAAAGGGGTGATAGTACCGATCTGAGTACTGACATCTCCAGCCCCTTGGAAGACCCAAAGCAGATGGCCACCCGGGCCAACCTCCAGGCCCATGCCCAGGGACTCTAGTCTTTCCCGAAAGCTTTCAGGGATATCACCAATCAGCTGGAAAGAGTCTCCGGATATGACCAGCTCTCCCCTGGGATGGAAGTGCCACTCCACCTTGCCGTCATCCGATCGGGGGGTAACATTGCCGATCTGAGTGGTTATGTCCTGACCAACCGTCCGGATCGATATATGCTGACCTTTGTAGCCACGGGCGAACTCGATTCCCCGTACCGTCAAGGAATCAGCCAGATCCGACATGCTGCCAACAAAGATGAAGTCCTGATCGCTGGACCAGCTCATTCTTTGCCCCCCTTTCCTTAGCCTGGACAATACTCCTTTTGGGACTTACCCATCTTAGCAGAAAATTTCAATTTGTCAAGTATACTTTGGTTCCAAAAAATGATAAAATTAAGCCAGCATGACATTCATTTTCCAATGTATTTGGTATATGCTGCCGGCTGGTTTTGCCAACATGTCACCGGTACTGATGAAATTCGGGTTTAAGAAAATCGCCAAGCCAGTCGATGGCGGCCACACTTGGCACGGCAAGCCCATTTTGGGTAAAAGCAAAACTTGGCGCGGTTATCTTTTTGCTCCTATTTTCGGCCTGATCATGTTTGGTTTCCAGCAGTATCTGTATCAATTTGAAGCTATTCAAAGGCTTAGTTTTTTCAACTACCATGAGCAAACCATCTGGTTGGGTGCTTTGCTGGGCGCCGGAGCTATTTTGGGTGATTCTCTAAAAAGCTTCTTTAAAAGACGGGTCAATCTGCGCCCCGGGCAGAGCTGGATCCCCTTTGATCAGATAGATTACACCCTTGGGGGCCTGACTCTCGGAGCTATACTTTTCTGGCCTGGCTGGAATGTCTTTGGTACCGTTATCGGGGTTGGACTTTTTCTCCATATGATAGTAAATTTAATTGGATATTCTATTAAACTACAAAAAACTAAACTATGAAGTACGAAATCAAGAAATTGCCCAAAAACCAAGTTCAGATCGTTGTCGAAATTCCGGTCGATGCTCATAAGCCGCATTTGGAAAAGGCGGCTCAGCTTTTAGTTAAAGATTCGAAAATATCAGGCTTCAGACCGGGCAAGGTGCCTTATGATATACTCAAGGAAAAATTGGGAGAGTCGGCAATATATCAAGAAGCGGCTCACCTGATAGTGGAAAAAACCTATCCTGATATCTGCCAAAAGGAAAAATTACTGACCGTGGCTTCTCCTAAAGTCGAGGTCATAAAAGTGGCTCCGGGCAATCCATTTATTTACAAAGTAATTGTCCCCTTGTTGCCCAGAGTGACACTGGGTGACTATAAGAAGTTTAAGTCCCAGAAGAATAAAGTTGAGGTAAAGCCTGAACAAGTGGAAAAGGTGTTGCAGGATTTACGTCAGATGCGCGCCACTGAAGTGGCTGCCGACAAAGCCATCGCCAAGGGTGATAAAGCTGAAATTGATTTTCAAATTTTTATGGACAAAGTGGCTATTGAGGGTGGCCAAGGCAATAAGTTTGCCATGATTGTTGGCGAGGGGTATTTTATCCCTGGATTCGAAGACCAATTGATTGGCATGACTAAGGGCCAAGAAAAAAAATTCCAGCTAACTTTTCCCAAGAATTACTTCCAGAAGAATCTGGCCAACCGAGAAGGTGATTTTCAGGTAAAAGTGGTGGCCGTTTATGAAAGAAAGTTACCCGAGTTAAATGATAATTTTGCCAAGACTGTCGGCAACAAATTTTTGTCATTTAATCACCTTAAGCAGGAGCTGACCAAGAATCTGGAGCAAGAGGAACAAAGAAAAGAAGATCAGCGTTTTGAATTGGCACTTTTGGAAGAAATTATCGGGCGCTCTCAGTTCGAAGAAATTCCGGAGATCCTGATTGAAGCAGAGTTGGATAAAATGATCGCTGAGTTGCGGGCCGAAATCGAAAGTCGTCAGTTAAAATTCGATGACTACCTCAAAAGCATTAAGCAATCCGTGGAAAACTTAAGGGGAGAATTCAACGACAAAGCCATAAAAAGAGTAAAAACTGCCCTGGTCAGTCGGGAAATTGCCGAAACAGAGGATATCGATGCCAACGACGAAGAAGTGGCAGCCGAGATCAATAAAACCATGCAACTCTACGCCGGTGATGAAGATATCAAAAAGCGCCTGGCCACTCCTCAGTATTTTACATATCTCAAGAACGTCATGATCAGTAAAAAAGTCTTTCAGTTCCTCGATAAATTGGCTTCAAAATAATAATTATGAAGTTCGGCGCTCACGTTTCCATTGCGCACGGTATCCAATACGCTCCGCTAAATGCCAACCAGCTAGGCTGTGAGGTTTTTCAGATGTTCACTCGCCCTCCTCAGGGGGGTCCTGCGTCTAACTTAAACGAACAAGCCATTGAAGATTTTCTTACTAATTGCAGTAAGTTCCAGTTTACCGACTATTACGTTCATGCCCCTTACTATATAAACCTGGCATCTATAAAAAAGAATATCTATTTTGGTTCGATAGCTGCCATTCGCAAAGAACTTGAAGTCGGCGCTAAAATTAAAGCTGAATACGTGATGTTCCATCCGGGCAGCGCCAAGGACGTTACCGAAAAAAAGGGCATCAAGATGGTGATAGAGGGCCTCAAGAAGATATTAGACGGTTACGACGGAGCTACAGAACTGTTAATCGAAAACTCGGCCGGGGCTGGTTCTGTGGTCGGTGACAAATTTGAGGAAATTGCCGAGATTATCCAGGAAGTCAATCATCCTAAATTAACCGGTGTTTGCCTGGATACTGCTCATTCTTTTGAATCCGGTTATGATTGGCAAGACAAAAAGGCAGTTGATAATACCTTGAAGAAGTTCGATAAAACCCTAGGGCTCTCTAAGTTAAAAATGATGCACGGTAATGATTCCAAAACAGTTATCGGCTCTCATTCGGACAGACATGAACATATCGGCCAGGGAGAAATCGGACTTGGGGGGTTTAAGGCTATTATCAAGCACTCTAAACTACAAAAGATCAATTTAGTTTTAGAAACCCCGGCTGATCAAGGTGGTTACAAAACCGATTTAAAAATATTGAAAGACTTAAGGGCGGGCCAATGAAAATACCCTTTTTCGTCACCTTGGGTTTTCCTGGCTCTGGAAAATCCACTTTAACCAAGGCGTTTATTAAGAAGCATCCTCAGTTTCAACCAATTTTTGTTTCCGATTTTTTCTTTAAAACTAATCTGATTAACAAAAAAGGGGTGGCTCAAGATAAAGATTATGTCAAAAAGGGCCACCGTTTTCTTTATCAGAGTATCCAGAAAATCACCCAACCAACTATTTTGGAACTGGGAACCTCTTTGCCCTCATTTAACACCCAACAAATAAAGAAACTTAAAGATAAGCACCCCATAAAATTGAAAGTGCTTTTTTGTGTCTGCGATCCGGAAATTGCCCTCAAGCGACACCTTAAAAGACATCGCCCGGTCCCCTATAAACTAAAATATCTGAGAATTCGTTACCAGCGAGACTATCCTGGCGAATATCTGCGATATTGCAAGAAGCATAAACTTCCTTATCACATGATCGATACCACCAAGCCGGTGGCTGCTAACGTCAAAATCTGGGAAAGCTTGTTAAAATAATGTCCAATCAAATCCTCTTCATCATAATGTCCTTAATATCCCTGGGCTTTGTCCTTTTGGCTTTTCGTTTGGGCAAGGTCTATCTGATTGGCATGATTGTGGCTTGTGCTGTTTTAATGAACATTTTCGTGACCAAGGGAATGTATCTGTTCGGCTTGGCTGCTACCGGTGGCAATGTGTTATACGCTTCTATTTTTTTGGGCACAGACTTGCTTTCAGAGCACTACGGCAAAAGAGCCGCTTACCAGGCAGTACTAACCGGCTTTTTAGCCTCGCTTTTCTTTTTAGTGACTTCGCAACTGATTCTTAAATTCTCTCCGGCTGATTTCGACATAGCCCATAGCGCCTTAAAAACCATATTTACCTTAACTCCCCGGATCGTGACCGGTTCTATGGCGGCTTATTTAATCTCCCAGAATCTTGATGTCTGGTTATTCCTAAAAATCAAGAAGAAAACCGGAGACAGGCATCTTTGGCTGCGCAATAACGGGTCCACTTTCGGCTCTCAGCTGATTGATTCCATTATTTTTACAGTAATCGCTTTCGCCGGAGTCTATCCCGACCTCTTACAACTAATCCTATTTACCTATATAATAAAGGTGGCGGTGGCTGTTTTGGACACGCCGTTTATTTATCTTTCTAAAAAGCTAAAACCAAAAGAGTTAAGATGAAACCAACCAGATCTCCCTACGCCGTGGCTAGGAAATCTAAAGTCCACGGCAAGGGCCTTTTTGCCAAAAAAGACATTTGGCCAGGTACCAAGATAATCGAATATGTCGGTAATAAAAATAAAAGCAGTCGCTGGGAAGATGATGACCATAGTGAAACTATTTATGTTTTCCAATTGAACCGGAAATACGATATCGACGGTGATGTCAACTGGAACACCGCCAAGTATATTAACCATTCCTGTGATCCTAATAGTGAGGTCGATATAATAGATGATAGAATCTGGATTATTGCCATTAAAAAGATAAAAAAAGGCCAGGAAATTACCTACAACTACGGATTTGACCTCAAAGACTGGCAGGAACATCCTTGTAGGTGTGGGGCTAAAAACTGCGTCGGTTACATCATCGATGATTACTACTGGCCCAAATTGCACCGAAAAATTAAAAGGCATAATAAGAAGAAAAAATGAAGTTAACTATTTTAGGCACTGGTACCTCTACCCCAACTAAAAAACGCAATTCCTCCGGATATTTCCTAAAGATTAAAAAGAAGAGTGTTTTGCTTGATTGTGGTAGTGGAATAACTAAACAAATGATGTTGGCCGGAAAAAAATACTGGGATATTGATTATATCTTCATCACTCATTTACATGCTGACCATATTGCTGATTTGGGCTATCTGCTTCATGGTATTTACATCCGAAGTGACCACAGGGGCCATAAGCGGAATAAAAAACTAGAAATATATGGACCGCCTGGTTTTGCCAAATCGTATCAATACCAAAGAAAAGCTATTAGCTTCCCGGCGGGTAAAGAATCTTACGAAGTAAAGATCTATGAAATCAAAAATAAGAAACTCAATTTTTCTAGTTTCTGCATCGAATCAAGGGAGGTTAAGCATGCACCGAATTTAACTTGTTTGGGCTATCGTTTTAAAGAAAGAGGTGGTAAAACTCTTGTTTATGGCGGTGATACTGGTTTTTGTAAGGGAATCGTTAAATTAGCAAAAAATGCAGACGCCCTTATTCTGCCTGTTTCTCTTCCTGAACACATTAAAACCTCCTACCACTTGATTCCCTCTGAAGTAGGGCAAGTTACCCAAGGAGCTAAAGCCAAAAAACTATATTTGACCCACTTTTACCCTATTACTGAAAAATATGACGTAAAGAAAATTATCAAGAAATATTATAAAGGTCCAACTACAATAGCTAAAGATCTAATGGAGATTAGAATCTAAATGCTCAACTTCACCAAAAATTTAGCCAAGGAGGCGGGCAAAATCCCCCGGAAGCACTGGGGCAAACTTAAATCCTATAAATACAAAAGGTCTAGAGATCTATTGACTATAGCTGACGTCGAGACCAATAAATTTATCGTCAATAAAGTACGCAAGCAGTATCCCGGTCATTCCATTATGGCTGAGGAGTCGGGTAAAATAATTAATCCGGGCGGTCAATATCTGTGGGTAATTGATCCCATTGACGGCACGGCCGCTTATTCCCGGGGCCTGCCTTATTTTGGCACCTCCATTGCCTTATTTAAAGACGGTCAGCCGTTTATCGGTGTTATTTATGACCCGCTGCTGGATGAACTTTTCTGGGCTCAGGACAAAAAGGGTGCGTATTTTAATGGTAAGAAAATCAAGCCGAGCAAAATAAGCATATTAAGCAGAGCAGTAATTGATACTGGTTTTCCTCACCAAAGAAAAAGTATACAGGGTCAGAAGCAACTGAAAAATACCGGTATTCTCTACAATAAAATTGAAAATTTTATCGTTAACACCTGTGCTGTTTCCGGATTATGTTATGTGGCTTGCGGCAGGTTGGAAGTATACTACGAATACATTTTGAATCCTTGGGATTTCGCGGCCGGCGCTATCATCGTAGAACAAGCTGGTGGTAAAGTAACCACTCCAGAGGGTCGACCTTGGACTTTAAAAGACAAAAGAATCGTAGCCAGTAACGGTTTGATTCATAATAAATTTTTAAAACAATTAACCAAATAATATGCAAGTAGCCATTTTATCCGATCTGCATGACAATTACACCGCCTGGCAGATTATCCTCAAACAAATACAACAACAAAAAATAGAAACTATACTTTATTGCGGCGATTTGGCCGCTCCCTCCATGCTTAAAAAAATGATTGAGGAATATGAGGGGCAAGTTCATCTGGTTTTTGGCAACGTGGCCGATCGGGAGACAGAAACTAAGATAGCCGGAACCTCGGATAAAGTCACTCATTACGGTGACCAAGCAGAGTTAGAAATCGATGGCAAAAAGATTGCTCTCAATCATTTTCCAGATAAAGGTAAAGAGTTGGCGGAGTCTGGTCAATATGATTATGTTTTTCACGGCCACAATCATCAACAGGCCCAAGCCGAGATTGGGAATACAACCCTTATTAATCCAGGAACTGCTGGCGGAATGTTTCAGTATCCCAGCTATGCTGTAGTTGATTTTTCTAACGATACGGTTGAGTTTAAGAATATTACTTTATAAACCTTGCGTGAGATGAAAAAAACAGCGATCCAGGCAGCCAAACTAGCCGGAGACTATCTGGCCCAGAACTTCGCTAAAATCAGGCGATCACAGATTTCTGTTAAATCAGCCAGTCAAGTGGTTAGTCGGGCCGACACCGATGCAGAAAAGATAATTCTTAAGACAATCAGACGGAAGTTTCCCGATCATTCAATATATTCTGAAGAAATCGGCCATATTAAGAAAAAATCGGATTATCAGTGGGTTATCGATCCCCTAGACGGTTCCACCAACTTCCTGATGCAAAATCCTTTTTTTGCCACCTCTATCGCCCTGCTTCACAAAGGAAGGGTTATTTTGGGCGTTGCCAATGCTCCTCTAATGAATCATTTTTATCTGGCGGAAAAAAACAAAGGTGCGTACCGCAACGGAAAAAAGATTAGAGTCTCCAACAAGAAAAAGTTGTCGGAATCATTTTTAACCTTCTGTCACGGTAACTCGGTTAAAGACATTAAGCGCTCCATAAAAGTCTACCAAACTTTTAAACTGCTTTGTGCTGATATGCGGCAACTGGGTTCTGGTATTCTGGAATGTGGCATGGTCGCTTTCGGCTCAACCGAAGATATAATGACTCCTGGCGCTAATTTATACGACGTGGCTGCTGGTGCTTTGATGGTAGAAGAGGCTGGAGGCCGGGTTACCGACTTTCAGGGTGATAAATGGAGCGTCAAATCAAAAGACATAGTCTGTTCCAATAGCCATATTCACAACCAACTGATAAAACACCTGAAGAAAATATGATAATCTCCGGCAAGGTAGTTAAAGGATCCGGTCTTTCTACAAAAAAAGGTTTTCCTACGGCCAATATAAATATTCGTAGAAAATTTCCTAAATGGGTTTCTGTGGCCCAGGCTAAAGTTGGCGAAAAGACTTATCCAGGAATATTAATTGTGGGAGCCCCGACCCGACATATCAGAAAATTTCCCAAAATCGAATTTTTCTGCTTTTCCCAGAAATGCAAATTTTATGGCCAGTCAATTGAAATTAAAATATTAAAGAAAATAAGGGGTACTAAGAAATTCGGTACTCCCAAGGAACTTCTTAAACAAATCAACCAAGACATTCATTTAGCTAAGAAGTATTTCAAAACCCATGGATAATCTGACTAAAATCGCTGAAGAAGTAAATAAATGTCAAAAGTGTCCTCTGGCTAAAGACCGGACTAGGGCAGTGCCTGGTGACGGGTCTAAGAAATCCGGCTTGATGTTTATTGGTGAGGGTCCAGGTCGCGAAGAGGACAAGCAGGGATTGCCTTTTGTGGGTACAGCTGGCAAATTTTTGGATGAGCTGCTTTCTGTGATAAAATTAGAAAGGAAAGAAGTTTTTATTGGTAATGTGGTAAAATGCCGTCCTCCGGGGAATAGAGACCCTTTGCCGGAAGAAATTGCCACCTGTTTACCTTATCTAGAAAGACAAGTTGAGGCCTTAAAGCCAAAATTGATCGTCCTGCTGGGTCGACATGCTATGTATCGTTTTTTGCCTGAGCAGCTAAAAATTTCTAAAGTTCACGGTAAGCCCTTCCGTCGCCACAATCAAGTCTATCTTCCCCTTTATCATCCTGCCGCCGCCTTGTATCACGGAAGTCTACGGGAAACTATAATTAAAGATTTTAAAAAAATTCCTTTACTATTAAAAAAGATATAAAATGCCGCACAAAGCTCCGCCACCACATAAGCTGCCGGGCGAACCGCCCAAATTGCCTCATGAGCATCCCAAATTGCCTCCGCCTCATCACAAAAAAGGTAAGATTTTCTGGGCCTTTCTGACCGGTACCATTGCCACGGTCTTTGTAGGTTTTCTGCTCAGTCTGTTTGATATTTCTATAAATGTTATCCTGCCGGTCTTGGCTCCCATTTGGGTCGGTAGTATTACTCTGATATATACTATCACCAAAGAACACTAGGGCTTGATTTTTAAAAAATTTCTGCTAGAATAGCCTATACTGGCCACGTAGCCAAGTGGTAAGGCGGAGGTTTGCAAAACCTTTATTCGGCGGTTCGATCCCGCCCGTGGCCTCCATCCTTCGACAAGCTCAGGATGAGCATTGGAGAAGGATGCCCTGAATTTATTGAAGGGCAAATGAAATATTACGTCTATATTTTAAAATGTGACGAGGAAAATTTATATACGGGATCGACTTGTGATTTGAAAAATCGGATTGAAAAGCATAAAAAAGGAGAAGGTGCTATATTTACCAGAAACAGAAAATCGATTAAACTTGTATATAAAGAACTTTATAAAATAAGGGAGTTGGCTGAAAAAAGAGAAAAGCAGATAAAAGGGTGGTGCAGAAAAAAGAAGATAAATTTAATCAAATTTGGCCATCCTCTAGGGTAAATAGAATCTGCGGATGTCGTATAATGGTTATTATTCATCCTTGCCAAGGATGAGATGGCGGTTCGATTCCGCTCATCCGCTCCATTTTTTAAAAGCCACTTAAGATAAATGCCGCGGTGGCGGAATCGGTATACGCGCTGGACTTAAAATCCAGTGGTGGCAACACCTTGAGAGTTCGAGTCTCTCCCGCGGCACCAAAATTAAAAACAACCCTGAAATTAGCGGGCTGTTTTTTTATCTATTGTTATTTTAGTATTTCTACCTTTAAAATCTTAGCACCCCAGGCCTTGGCTTCGGCCTTGCTATGAACCCACATATCAAATAGATACTGGGAGGTATGTCTTTCATGCAATCTATCTTGAATCACAAATATCTTATCGCCGAATTGGTCCGGGAATCGGACCTTAGTGCCAAATGGCAAATACTGATGCGCCATTATCCCGTTGGCCGTTCGTTCGCCAGAGGCAGTGACAAAGGGATCGCCTGAAGTTTCGTCCGGGGAAGATGAATAGGCAGTTACTGTGGTCCAAAAGGTTTTCTTGACCTCATATTCTTTGGCGGGGATGTCGGGCAAGGCTTCAATTGGAGACATGTTGATTTCTCTGCAGATCAGCTGGGCGTCGTCATAAACCAGGCTCAATTCGGGCTGAGTAGCAATAGAATATTGGGGCAGCCAAACAGAAACAAAAGAAACCAACGAAATAATAACAACATAGGTTGCTAATCCGTTGGTTTTGCTTCCCCCTTGAGAAATATGCCTCTGAAATCTCATAGGTTAACCAATTTAAAATCCCCTTTATTTTGGGGAGTAATTTACATAATAACACGGCTATTTTGCCCTGTCAAGGGATAAAAAAGGCCTGGAAATCCGCTTCTTCTTTGGTCGTTTTTAAGACTTGTTCTTGATTCCTTTTCCCACCAACCAGATAACTACTATTAAGACAATTGCTGCTGTTACCCAAGCCCACCAGTAGTCGATAATTATTTCTTCCATCTTTTTTTGTCGATTACTTTTTTATTTATTAGAGCGAGTGACCCCGCTGTTGGCGGGGCGTCTTCGGCTCGCTTGTATAACCTGTTCAGTAAGCGGGTGAGCGGAATCGAACCGCCGTCTTCAGGTTGGAAACCTGACATAATAGCCACTATACTACACCCGCCCGCCCAATTCCTGGAACCTACATCTTTCTAGATAAGTTACAAGAATTGGGCGGGCGCGCCTTAACGAGACGCTAGATAATTTTTTAAGTTTTTCTTAATAAATCTTCTCCCCCAGCCACTTTTATAGTATCTTTCTCTCTGGAGGGCATCTTGCTTGCTCAGGAAAGCTTCGCAATAAATTAACTTCAGTGGTAAGTGGGGCTGGGTTGAATAAGTTGACCCTTTATTGTGTTCTTTGACTCTCTTCTTTAGATTCTTGGTGAATCCTATATATAACCTGCCATTTTTCTCACTTTGTAGAATGTACACGTAATACATCTGGGTTTAACGAATAATTAAACCCCGTCATTTCTTCTTTTTAGGTTGCCAAAGATACTTATCTAAATCTACATAATAGTTACCTTCTTTTTCTTTTACCTTCACCCCTTCCTTGATTAGAAGATAGGCCTGTTCCTGGGCCGGGTGAGCTAAATTGACAATACTGATTCGACCCTCCCGATTAATCACTCTTTGCCAAGGAACAACCTTGGACTTGGCACCCACCACTTCGTGTAAAGCCCAGCCCACCATCCGGGCGGATCGTGGTGAACCGATAAGGGCGGCAATTTGTCCGTAGGTGGCTACTTTGCCCTTGGGTACTTTTTTGACCATCTGATAAACATGTTGGTAGAAATTCTGGGCCATCTTTGTTTAATAATACTACCCGAAAAAAATATATTTTTCAACCCCTACTCAATCAAGCGATAGAGATTAACCGCTTGATTGTCTTCCTCAATACCTAAAAGTGGCCAGGACTGGATCAGTTCGAAGTTGTCAAAAATTGGATCACCATTTTTTTCCGATTCAGCAATCTCGGCCAGATGCTTACCCCAGATAGCCGGGCCCTGGTCTCCAGTTTTGGTAATCAGGTAATCAGCTTCAGTGATTACCTCTTGCCAGTCAGTACTTCTTATTCGACTGCTCAAGGCATAATCAACTTGATAATCATGATTAAAAGATTCTAACTCCAACAAACGTCCCCAGTATTGAACGGGCTGACCCGACAAAAAGATACTGTTGGGCACTACAGCTATTTTAATCAGATTATGTTCAGATTTATTTTGCTGCAAATCAGTTTTTAGGGCTGATGCTACCACCTCAAGGTTGTTGTGATATTGAGTGGGATAAGTAAAACCGTAGCGGACGTCAGAATAGGTTACATTTTTATAACCATATTCTTCAGATAACGCCAATTTCTCATAAATGTTGTCTGAAAAGGATTTCACCCCCCAAGAAGTTTCTGTCCAGACAAATACACCCATTGTCAAGATCAAACCAATGCCTACATGGCGCCAGATTCGATTAACTTTCCAGAAAGAAGTAGCGGCTAAAATAGCTAAAGCCGGAAAAACCGGCAAAAAGTATCGAGACTCTTTAGAATAAAACAAAAAAGTCATAATTAGATAAGGTACAACGATCCAAGCTAACAAGAACCAGCCGTTTTTGACTCGGTTCTTGATAAAGAAAAACAAACCGACCAGAGACCAAGCCGCCAAGGGCCAAGTCAGACTGTTTACAGTCTTGCGAACGTAATAACCGATATTATCTAAGCTAAATAAATCTTCGGTGGGCACTGAAAAAATATTCTGCCTTGTTGCTTGGGCTGATTTCCAGATATCCTTAGCGTGAGTCAAATACCAAGGAGCAATCAGGGTTAAGATTATAGCAATAAGAATAACTAAATTAATTTTTTTTGTTTTTCTACTTTCTTTATCTTTAAACGATTTTATTAAAATATATATCAAGGGGCCCAAAATGAAAACGACAGCTGTCCATTTAGTTAATATGGCCAAGGCAGTGGCCAGTCCGAATAAAATTGACCATTTTCTACTTTTAAAACCGTTTGATTTTATCAAGGCGGCCAACGAAGCCATTGTCATAGCTGTTAAAGGAAAATCCAAATCGTAAATCCGACTGAAATGGGCCAGCAACGGATAAAACAAAGAAATGGCTAGGGCCAAAATAGCTAGCCAGCGGTTTTTTAATAAGTAATGGGCGATGCCATAAACTGAAAGAATGTAGATTAATAACCAAAATAATAGAGAAATCTGGGGAATATCAAAATGTCTACCGCCTATCAAGAAAAAAGTGCCGGTTACTATATAGCTAAATGGGGGATAAATAGTATCCAAATTTAATATAGTTCTGGGCTTGAAATTGGCCATCAATTCTGAAATCTGTAGGCTGCGTTGGGAGTGGCCCGCAATATCCCACAGGGGTGGACTTTGATCTTGAACCACCCAGACTATATTGACCAGCACCGCTGCCAAAGCCACCAGCCCTAAAATTAAAAAAGAAAACCATTTTTCGCGGTACCAAATACTGATGGTTTCCTTTTTGGGTTCAGCTCTATTGTCGATATCCATTCTTGATTTATCAATCCAACTGGTCGGGGATGCCGGACTTGAACCGGCGGCCTCCTGCTCCCAAAGCAGGCGCGCTAGCCAACTGCGCCAATCCCCGCTATTTTTTATACCGTTTCTCGTTGGTCCTATATCCTGTATCGGAAGTCCAGTTTAGAAATATTCTTTTTTTAAAACCGCCTTTCTTGGTCATATTTTTCCGGCGGGCAGTCTTAATCTGTTTGTCGGTGATCTTCTTAACCTTTTTAATCTCCTCGATAACTTCTATTACATCAGCTAATTCGTCAGTTAATTCTTGTTTGGATTTTGCGGCAGTTAGCCCACTGGCCTCTTCTTCCACTTTCTGGATCAATTTTGCTTCATACTCTTTTTTCTTCAATATCCGATAGAAACCAGTGCCTCCGGATTTTTCAATCTTTTCCGGAATTTTATCGCGAATCAACTTGTTATAGTAAATTTTTTTCATTCACTTGTCTGCTATTTCATAGTATCAGCCTCGGCTCTTTCAGTCACTGGAATCTCCATTAAAACAACGGCTCTATGTCTACCATTTTCTTCTTGAGTTCCTACTTGTGTAACACTTGCAGAAGAAATGTTGGTATCATAAAGCAAGTTGCCGTCTGGGGTCTTTACTCCCCCTTGATATTTAGCAATTTCTCCTCTAGCCTGCATCGTTGCTCTATCAACAGCAATCTGAAAATCACCTGAAGTCATACTTTTTACCACTAATAATTTTCCATCTTTTTCAAAAACCTTATCAATATTATCCCATAGCCAGTCCTCATCAATATCTACACCACTCTCTAGTCTCTCAACGTCAATAGTGATCGGTTCATAAACTCTTTCTGCTTCTTTTGCTGCCGCTTCTGATTCAAGCACTGGTGGTTTTAATCCTTCTTCTCCTATTTCAGTTTGAGCTGCTGATCTGAAGGTGACTTCATTAACCATTTGTTCAAGACCATACTGTAAACTCTTAACTCTAAGGTCTGGGTTGTCCTCATTTTCCATCATGTACTTAGCGTATTCTATCATCTGGTCACAACTTGCTCTAAATCTGGTTTCTTGGCCGTGCGTTTCAGCTGAAGCAATACCTGCCTTTATCATGTTGTCCAATAACACTTTTCCTTCTTCCTGAGTTAATCCGTCAATCTCTCCCATTTGAGGTATATATTCTCCGATTACTGACTTCACCGCCTCGACATCTAAATCAGTTGGCTCTGCCTCTGCTTGTTCTCCTGGAGCGATCTCTTCACCTGCCTCTGAGATTTCTTCTTCGCCTTCACCCTCTTCTGGTTGATCTTCATCTCCTGCCTCATATCCACTTCCTGTTTCAGCAGCTGTGGCTACACCAGCAGCTACTCCCAACACCATTGCCGCTAAAACAACAGTTTTAACAGTCTTACCAAATTTACCCTTCGCTGCTCCACGCAGTTTGCTCAATGCTGATGAAACCTTTTCTTCCACTTCATCTCCAACTTCTTCAGGCGTTCTGCCTTCAGCATCGATGTCTAATTCATCTAATAACCCTTTAACTGCTTCTTGTTGGGGGCCTAATTGCTCGGCCATCCTTGCTTTGGCATATTGTTCCATGACCACCTGTCCTTCAACTGCTTCAGCTAAGGCAGCTGGGTCTATCTCAGGAGTTCCTTCTGTTTCATTGGCTATTTGTTCTTTAACCTCCGATGGGACTTCTCCTCTTCTCATAATATTTTAGGTTAATAATAGATGGTGCCGAGGGGCAGAATCGAACTGCCGACGCAAGGATTTTCAGTCCTTCGCCCCGCCCGCCGAACAACGGCGAACTTGGAAGTAATCTACCTTTGGTGCCTGGGGCCAGAATCGGACTGGCGACGCAAGGATTTTCAGTCCTTCGCTCTACCACTGAGCTACCCAGGCTTCAAAGACAGACTACAAATTTCTTTTTCAATCAACTATATTCGCTCGGCGTTGCGGACAGGTCTACCACTGAGCTACCTCGGCTAATTTTAAAAAAAAACCTATTTGCTATATCAGTTTAGCCGACCAAGGGCAAAAAGTCAACTAGAAAAACTCCTATTTTGGGGAATATTTATAGATTCTAACGTAATCACCCTTAAGCAAATCTACCCGGCAAGTTCTTAAAACCGAAAAGTCGTTACTGTATAAAAGCTGTTCGGGAGTGTATTCCGGGTTAGGTTCTACGGCGTAGATTAATTCGTTTTGGGAGGTTAGTTGCTGGTACTGTTCCGCCGCCCAGACAAAGTTGGGTTCGGGATCGGGGAAACCAGCCTCCTGAAGAATGCGACCGTGTACCCCTCCGGAAATGATGAAGTGGGTCGCTCCTTGCTTTTCATATTCTTCTCGGTCTCGCACAGTTAAATTGGGAACCTTTTCGGTAATATATTTATCAGCAGGCAAATCCGGGGTATACGGTTCTACTACAAATTCAGTACCTTCCGGCATTTCCCGTAATATATATTGGCGTGCTTTCTCAATAGTGTAGTCATCCGCCCAACCGTACATGGTCCGAGCTAAGCGCCAGGCAGGGGCAGCAAATATGATTATACAGATTAAAACCGCTAACCAGCGGCGGCGACTACAATACTTAAAAATATAATCAAGACCGGCTGCTCCCATGATAAATAAGATAGTAACCGCCGGGATCAACCATCTGGCCCAGTGCAGATTAAGAACGGACAGCAATAAAATGTAGCTGATGACGCTGATTAACAGAAAGAAAAACTTAAATTCACGCTGGCTATATTTCTTTTTGATTATCTTGTAGCAAATAAAAAATATAATTGCTAGGGTTATCAAAAATAGAAAGGTGCCCAGTTGCCAGTGTAGAGTATCTATGGTATACCATTTTAAATTGCCCCAAAAACCAAGATCATCATGACCTCCGTGCTCCGTCCGGTTTTCAATTACCAGATGATAAAGCACACGGTGGAAATTCAAAAATAAAAACGGCCCGGTGACAAAGCTAGCCACAATAGCTGCAAAACCACTGGCCAGCCAGTTCTTGATAAACAGTTTCTTCTGACGCCACAACCAAACAAATATCATGATTAGTGGCACTACAAAAAATAGAGAAGGATATTTAGTAGCCGCGGCCACTCCCAGGCTGGCTCCGACCCCCAGATACCAACCAATTTTGGCCGGCTGATCGATCAAGCGGAAGACAAAAAACAACATCAGCATCAAGAAAAAAGTTTGGATAATGTCTGGTCGGATTATATGTGAGTGGTCCACCAGAAAAAATGAGGTGGCCACCAGAATTGCAGCTATAATTCCTGTTCTTTTATTCCAGTGCTTACCGACAAAGTAGGCCAACAAAACAGTAGCCGCTCCCAAGAGAGCAGGTAACATCCGGCCGGCTGTCTGAAAAATGGTGGTAAATAACTGGTAGTTTTGGGAAGCGGCTAAGGCAGTCTCGTGAGCTTGGTTAACAAAAAAGTTAATAATTCTAAAAATAAAACCCATGCCATAGATCAGGGACTGGGCAGGAGCACCAAACCAGCCGGGGTTTAAAGCACCGTTGGCAATATTGAGGGCCGGTTCTACGAAAAATTCTTCATCCACCAAATAAAGCCGGGGTAATCCAAAACTGATAAAGACCAAACGCAAAATCAGGCCAATTAAAAAAATCGCCATTAGTATGATGAATATCTTGCTGGGCTTGCGAATATGTTTCATTCCTTTGGCGATTATGGTGGGCACGGATGGATTCGAACCATCGACCTCGTCATTACCTGCCCGCCGTACGGATACACGTATTAATCATCTACTGCTGGTGGGCACGGATGGAGTTGAACCATCGACCTCGTCATTATCAGTGACGCGCTCTAACCAACTGAGCTACGTGCCCCCCAGCAGTAGACAAAAATAAACTTCCTATTGGTTGGGTTAATGTAAAAGTTCTTTGAGGCACCGTACTCCGGCAGGCGGGTCAGTGACCCCGCAACTAGGTTCGTTACACTCGCCAGTGCGGGGCAGGCGCGCTTTCCTATTTGGTGCTTACAGTAAGTTGGTGCGCTCCCCGTCCGACTGTCTGGCGTCAGTCAAGCTGACGGGTAGCTAACTGAGCTACGTGCCCAAACTAAAAAGGATTTTCAATATCCAAGTATATACCAATTTATCAGAAAAACTTAGTTTTGACAAGTGTTTATAGTCCGGACTTTTCTTCCGGTCTTTCCTGTAAACTGGCGTCAAAAATAAAGCGATTGAGAATTATGTGCCACTTATCCTTTACTTGCGGCCACTCTGTTTTTATGCCGGAAAAGCGCTTAACTACCACCACCAGTAACAAGCCGATAAAGACCCAGCCCTGCCAATAAGGAAGCCTAAAGATAACCACAGCTACTGGTAGGCAGGAGAAAAACAAAATCATGGGAATGGGTGTATGTTTGGTTATTATCCAAAAAATGATAAAAATTATGAAGCAGTAGAGAAAGGCTTTGGGCGCTAACACGGCAGCCAGGCCAAGGCCAGCTCCACCTCCTCGTCCTTCTCCCCGTTTTAAGAAAATTGACCAGTTGTGCCCGACCACCCCCAGTACACCACCAATTGCTCCTATCATCGGCCAGCCCAGATAATTGCCGATGAGCACCGGCAAGACTCCTTTGGAAATATCCAGAGCCCCGGAAATGATCGCCGGCCCTACTCCGGCTGTCCGGGCTACATTGGACCCGCCCATTTTTCGCCAACCATGTTCGGTGACATCGATACCTTTGAATATTTTGCCGGCGAAAAAACCAAAAGACATAGCTCCCCAAAGGTAACAAGTGATCAAAAATATTATCTGCCAAATCATGCATTAACTATATCACAAGATAAGAAACTATCCAGGCTCCTGGCCCAATATGGACACCCCTAGCAGGGGTCATGCCACTTTCGCCGATTTCTCCAACCGGTAAGTCTTTCTTGAGAGAGAAACAGTTGGCTCTAAGGTCAATCAGATTTTAGTCTCTGTGTAGCCATTGGCCATGGGGAAATTGTATCAAAAAAAGCCGATTTAAATAAATCGACTAATTTTCTGCCTTTAGCAGCTAAATGGTAACAGAAAGGAAACGTTTTCCCTCCGCCTAAGGCGGGGGGCCGACCTATCTCTAGGTAAAGAGATTGGATAAAGTGCCGAATTCGGGCACTCTATCAATTATTCTCCCTAGAAAGGAGGTGATCCATCCACAGCTTCCGCTACGGATGCCTTGTTACGACTTCGTCCCTATTATCGATCCTACCTTCGGCCCAGTAAACTGGGACTTCGGGTATTACCGACTCTCTTGACGTGACGGGCGGTGTGTACAAAACCCGAGAACGTATTCAACGCGCCGTGGCTGATGCGCGTTTACTAGTGATTCCAGCTTCATGAGGTCGAGTTTCAGACCTCAATCCGAACTGAGACTAGGTTTGATGGGATTAGCTCCACGTTACCGTTTCGCAAGACCCATTGTTACTAGCCATTGTAGCACGTGTGTCGCCCAGGGCGTCAGAGGACCATGCTGATCTGACGTCATCCCTTCCTTCCTCCCCCTTAAAGGGGGCAGTCTGACATGAACAATTTAACATATCACAGGGGTTGCGCTCGTTTCCGGACTTAACCGTACATCTCACGACACGAGCTGACGACGACCATGCAGCACCTGTCACTAGGCTCCTTTGCAGGCACATTCTCCTTTCGGTGAATTTCCTAGGATGTCAAGCCCTGGTAAGGTTTCTCGCTTATTGTCGAATTAAACCACATGCTCCACCACTTGTGCGGGTTCCCGTCAATTCCTTTGAGTTTTAGCCTTGCGGCCGTACTCCCCAGGCGGGATACTTAACGCGTTAGCTTAGGTAAACGATACTGAAAGGGTCGAGACTTCCAATACCTAGTATCCATCGTTTACGGCGTGGACTACTGGGGTATCTAATCCCATTCGCGACCCACGCTTTCGTTCGTATAGTGTCAGGAGTATTCTAGCAAACTGCCTTCGCCTTTGGTGTTCTTGCTGATATTAACGCATTTTACTACTACACCAGCAATTCCGTTTGCCTCTCCTACCCTCTAGCTATAAAGTATCGAAAACGGGCTTAAGGTTGAGCCTTAAGATTTTATTTTCGACTATCATAGCCACCGTTGAACTCTTTACGCCCAATAAATCCGGATAACGCTTGCCACCTTCGTATTACCGCTGCTGCTGGCACGAAGTTAGCAGTGGCTTATTCCTAAAGTACCATCAAAAATTTTTCCTTTAGAAAAGTAGTTTACACCCCAAGGGGCGTCTTCCTACACGCGGCGTCGCTCCTTCAGCCTTTCGGCCATTGAGGAAGATTCTCGACTGCAGCCTCCCGTAGGAGTCTGGGCAGTGTCTCAGTCCCAGTGAGGCGGGTCATGCTCTCACACCCGCTATTCGTCATAGCCTTGGTGAGCTTTTACCTCACCAACAAGCTGATAAACCATAGGCCCCTCTCTATCCGGAATAAACCTTTACTCATTTTATCTGGGATAAAATGGGCATATCGGCTATTAGCTCAGATTTCTCCGAGTTATGGCCGAGATAAAGGTAGGTTACCAATGTGTTACGCACCCGTTTGCCACTCCCCCACACCATTACTGTGAAATTTTTACAGTAATGGTGTGGGGGCGTTCGACTTGCATGCCTAAGACACGCCG
>JBDRGY010000003.1:0-123242 GCA_043817315.1 Patescibacteria group bacterium
GCGTTGATGAAGTTGAAATATTCGGCTATGCCAAGACCTTAGGAGCTGATTGTTCCGGCACTATCAATGTTGGTGAATCCAAAACCTGTACCATTACCAATGATGATATCGCTCCTGAATTAACTTTGGTCAAGACAGTGATCAATGACAATGGTGGCATAAAAGAAGTAGCCGACTTCCCATTGTTTATTGATACTGCCGAGGTTGTAAGTGGAGTAACAGAAACCGTAATGGCTAATGTTGAATACACTGCTTCAGAAACTGAAGATCCTAATTATGCTGCTTCTGACTGGAGTGGGGATTGTGCCGTTGACGGTACAGTTACTTTACAACCAGGTGAAACCAAAACTTGCACCATTACCAATGATGATATTGCACCGGTCTTAACTCTGGTTAAGACCGTTGATCCTGAGTTAACCAATCCTGGCAAGTTAGTTGTTTACACTGTTGTGGTAGAAAATACCGGTGAGAGCACTGCCTACAACGTTGTCTTGTCAGATGAATTGCCAGTCGGCTTCACCTTTGCAGATGATGGCGAGAGAACCCGAACTTGGGAATTAGGTGACATGGAGCCTGGTGATAAAATCACTAAAGAATATGAAGTGAACGTTGATAGCAATCAAGCAGCTGGAACCTATGACAATATCGCCGAAGTAGACGCAGATAACCATGAAAAATTATCTGACATCGCTCCGGTTGAAGTAAGAATCCCCATTGTCTTGGGTGAAGAAAGTAAGCCAGAACTAGCCATAGAGAAATCAGTTGATGTCGAATGGACCAACCCTGGAAAAACTGTTAACTATACTGTGGTTGTTAGCAATATTGGAGATGCTCCGGCTTTGGGAGTAACCTTGACAGATACTCTGCCCGATGGCTTCACTTTTGTCGATACTGGAACCAATATCAACACTTGGAGCATAGGCGATTTAGTCCCAACCGAAAGCAAAGAAATTGTCTATGAGGTCAAGATTGACGAATCGGTTAAGGCTGGTACTTATGAAAATCTGGCGGTAGCCAAGGCGGAAAACGCTGATCCGGTATCGGATAAAGTTCCCCTAGAAATCAGGGAAATCGTGGTTTTGGGCGAGGTAGATACCGGAGCGGGAATTAGAGATTACTTGTTTTTCGGACTTGGCAGCTTGTTCTTGGCAGCCGGTTTATTCTTGTATCGACGAGCCAGTAAACAGATTCTATCTAATATTCAATAAAAGTAGCGATTGAAAAAAGCCCCGTTTATTCGGGGCTTTTTGTAATATTGAAACCAGTCTTTCTGAAAAAACTTATCCACAGCCCAATTTTGGGGCACCTAATCAGGATAACAAATGGCTAATTTTGGCCATTTTTTGTTACATTGAGACCCTGGCCCCCAACCTATTGACAAATCGCTGAAAATGGTGTAGTATTACTTGTTAAATTAATAAATAATGTGCTAAGCTAATAAACCGCACATTCGAAAGGAGGAGAGAGTATGCACCTTGTAAAAATTGGAGGAGAAAAACAAAAAGACCAACAAAAAGTTATAAACAATAGGAAGTACGAAGAAATAAGGTTATTTCTTTATTAGGCTATTTGTAACTTGTCGTTGGTTTTTTTGATAAAAATAGTCAATTAATAAGAAGCATTAATAAGGAGAACAATATGAACACTATCAAAATCGACTTACTACCCAAACAAACACTAAAAAGAAAAGCCCTAAAAACTATCAACATCGTGGCCCAAGTTGCTCTAGTTATCAACATGAGCATGGTGGGTGCTATTATAGTTCCGGAAAGAACCGGAGCTGCTGAGTTAGCTCCTACAGGAACGCTTGGAGCTGTCTGCGATGCCGGAGATGTTAAATATGAAGTAGGAAGTGGCTATGAATATACTGATGGCTCTGCCACTATCAATGTTTTTACAGTGCCTGGTGATGCTCATAATCGAGTATCCTGGCAAGCTGCTCCGGGTTATAACATTTTATCAATCTGTATTAAAATCGGTGGCCAAGGTGGTTCATTGATCCAGGTGAATCCGGTTACCAATTCCGGAGAAGACGGACCTTTCGCTTATGACATTAGTCATGTGGTGATTACTACAGAATCAGTCCAGACACGAAGCCTTAGGGTTATCAAACACGTCGACAATGATGGAGACGGTATTTATGAAGAGCACAACCCCATTGGTTGGACCTGGGACTTAGACAATGTTAATACTAATTATGACATGGGCCACACTGAATGGGTGACCACTGGTTGGCACCATGTTAAAGAAGACCAGCAACCTGGCTATCACGCTGATGGTTGGTATTGTTGCAATGGTACTTCCGGTCCTGGCGAGGAGTTGGATGTAAATATTCAAGATGACCTTGTTTGTGAGTTCTGGAATACCAAGGAAAAAGGTTCACTAAAAGTTATCAAACATGTAGATAACGGAACAGCTACTCCTGACCAATGGGATTTCACTGTTGCCGGTCAGGGCACTAAATCACCAAACACTGGTGAGAACTTTGTTATCTTCGACGACTTACCAGCCGGATCCTACACTGCTACTGAAAGTACAGTTCCTGGTTATCATCCAGTTTCTACAACTTGTAATGATGTTGCCGTGGTGGCTGGCCAGCAAGCGGTCTGCGAATTCCATAATACTAAAGACACCGAATGTGATTTAGAAATTACCAAATCGGTTGATCTTCAGGCCGCTTATCCCGGAGACATCCTAACCTATACCATTAACTATGAAAACGTTGGTGACGCCGTTTGTACCGGAACCGGAGTAAAGGTATACGATGAATTACACACCTACCTAACTTACGTAGCCGGTTCCAAGACCATCCAGATCTTCAACGATGGAGAAGGTGATGGCTACCACGCTACTCAAGGTAACGACTACAACGGAAAGACCAATACCTTACTTTACAACGTTAACCGAGTCAGCCCGGGTGAATCGGGAGTGATTACTTTAGAGGCTGAGATTACCGACTTATCCTGCGGTGAATACGACATTCCCAATAAAGCCCGAATCTGGAGTAATGAAACTGGTAACATCTGGAGCAATCAAGTAAACACCCACGTTTCCATTCCTTGCGGAGCGGAATTAACAGTTATTAAACATGTAATAAACGATGATGGTGGCACAGCTGTTGCTACTGATTTCACCATGAACGTGACTGGAACTAATGTATCCAACTCTTCTTTCCCTGGCAATGAATCAGGGACTACAGTTACCCTAGATGCTGGCAGCTATAGTGTTGATGAAAACTATTTCTCCGGTTATGCCAAGACAATTGGCGCTAATTGTTCCGGCAGTATTGCTGATGGGGAACACAAAACCTGTACCATTACCAATAATGATAAACCTGCCACCCTGACTTTGATCAAACACGTGATCAATGATGATGGCGGAACCAAGCAAGTTGCTGACTTCCCCCTATTCATTGATGCTACTCAAGTAACCAGTGGTGTGGCTAACTCAGTTACTCCTGGTACCTATACTGCTTCAGAAACCGAAGATCCTGGTTATCAGGCTTCTGCTTGGGGTGGTGATTGTGCCGCTGCTGGTGCAGTTACCATCGCACTAGGCGAGCATAAAGTCTGTGAGATTACTAATGATGACATATCATCCAGCTTGACCTTGATCAAACATGTGATCAACGACGACGGTGGCACTTTGGGTGTAGCTGACTTTAATCTCTATGTTGATTCTACCCAAGTAACCAGCGGGGTAGCTCACAATGTTGCTCCGGGAACTTATACAGCTTCTGAAGATACCAGTCCCGGTTATTCAGCTTCTCCTTGGAGCGTCGACTGCGCTCCTGACGGTACAGTTACTGTGCAAGCTGGTGAACACAAAGTTTGTCATATTACCAATGATGATATGGCACCTCAATTAACTGTTATCAAGCATGTAATAAATGATGATGGTGGCACTGCTGTAGCAGCTGACTTCACCATGAATGTAACTGGAACCAACGTTTCCAATCCTTCATTCCCTGGTGATGAATCTGGAACTACAGTTACCCTGAACCAAGGTTCTTACGTTGTTGATGAAGTGATGGTATCCGGCTACGCCAAGTTAATTGGCGCAGATTGTGTTGGAACTATCAATGTTGGCGAAAGCAAAACCTGCACTATCACTAATGACGACGAAGGTCCAACTATCACTCTAGTTAAAGCAGTGATTAACGATAATGGTGGTACAGCCGGAGTTAATGATTTCGGCCTAACCATCGGTGCAACTGCCGTTACTTCCGGCCAAACCTTAAACGTTATGGCCAACACTTCCTATGCTTTAGACGAAGCCGGATTGGCTGGCTATAGCTTCGTTTCCTTAACCGGAGATGAACAATGTCCTGAAGTACTGGGCGGTGAAGTCACCCTGGGCTTAGATGAACACATCACCTGTACCATTACCAACGACGACATTGCTCCTGAGCTAACAGTTATCAAACACGTAATAAACGATGACGGCGGCACTGCAGTCGCTGCTGACTTCTTAATGAACGTTACCGGCACCAATGTTTCCAACGATTCATTTGACGGTGTCGAGTCCCCCGGAGTAACCGTTACTCTGGATCAAGGCTCCTATAGCGTTGACGAAGTCGAAGTAGACGGCTACGCCAAAACTCTTGGCGCTGACTGTTCCGGCACTATCAATGTTGGTGAGCAAAAGACTTGCACTATCACTAATGATGATATTGCTCCAACCCTGACTTTGATCAAAAATGTGATCAATGACAACGGTGGCACCAAAGAAGCCGCTGACTTTGAGCTGTTTATCGACAGCCTCCAAGTAGCCAGCGGCGTAACAGAGACTGTAATGGCCAATGTCCAATATACTGCTTCAGAGAATGAAGACGCTGATTATACAGCTTCTGACTGGAGCGGTGATTGTGCCGCTGATGGTACCGTTACTTTACTGTTGGGTGAAAATAAAACCTGTGAGATTACCAACAATGATATACCAGAAGAAAAGACCTACGATCCGGTATTGGGAATCACCAAGGCCGTCAATGTAGAATTCACCAATCCGGGTAAAGACGTTACCTATACAGCAACCGTTACCAACAATGGTAAGGAAACTGCTTTCAACGTCATCCTGGATGATGATCTGCCTAACGGCTTCACCTTTGTAGACGGCGGTGACAACATCAAATCATGGGAATTAGGAGATATGAAAGTCGGTGATGAAATTACCAAGGTGTTTGATGCCCACGTCGATAGTAACGAACCGGCCGGCATCTACAACAACGTTGCCTGTACCAAGGCCGATAACCATGGTCAGATTTGCGCCACCGCCCCGGTCGAAATCAGGATCCCCAAAGTCTTAGCTGAAGAGGCTGACCCCGAATTGACCATTGATAAATCAGTCAATGTGGAATATACCAATCCGGGCAATACCATTACTTATACTTTAGTGATCAGAAATATCGGAGACGGAGTAGCCGAGGATGTCGAAGTAGTTGACACCTTGCCCGATGGCTTTACCTTCGCTGACACCGGAGTCTACAGCCGCCTGTGGGAATTAGGTGATATGGTTCCTGATGAAGAAAGAATCATCACTTATGATGTTAAGGTTGACGTCTCAGTCAAAGCTGGTGTCTATGAAAACCTAGCCATTGTCTCCGCCAAGGATCTGCCCGACAAATCTGACAAGACAGATGTTGAGGTCAGAATCCCCGAGGTGTTAGGTGCCGAGTTACCTGATACTGGCGGCAATGGAATGTGGTATCTGATCAGCGGCCTGATGTTGATCATAATGGGTGTGGGAATTACCATGTATCTGAGAAAGAATTCCTTACCCAGATTTGATGGCATGAATTTCCTGAGCCTGCTTTAAATTGAGAGAATAGTCTTCAATAAAACCCCGGCGCTCGCGAGCGACGGGGATTGAGTTTAATCAGAAAATCTAGACGGTCC
This sequence comes from Patescibacteria group bacterium, assembly GCA_043817315.1. Classification (GTDB taxonomy): domain Bacteria; phylum Patescibacteriota; class Patescibacteriia; order JBDRGY01; family JBDRGY01; genus JBDRGY01. Next base: position 5,895 of record JBDRGY010000003.1, read on the forward strand.
TTTTTAGATTGACGATAGAAAAGATAGCGATGAACATAATGCCAGCCCCAACCCATTGACCGACAGTCAACATTTTATCGTGGATTAGGTATTCGAGCAGGATGGCGCTTATGGGAAAAAATAACTCATAGATAGTGGCTCGGGAAGCGGTTACTCGCTTTAGTCCCCAGTAGTAGATAAAGATGGCGGTTGCTCCGGTGGTTAAAGCAATAATGATAAAGAGAAAGATCAGCTGGGAATTGATCATCTTAAAACCATCTAGGCCAGCATAGCTGGTGTTAACTCCGGCTGAGTTTAAACACATGATTGCCAAAATAATAACGATCATGACTACGGTGGTAAGCATGAACCGCAGAGCGGTGCCCAGCTGAAAGCTGATTTTGGTAATCGCTTTTTTGGAAAAAACAGTAGAAGCAGCAAAAGAAAAAGCGGCCAAGAGAGCAAGCAGGGCGGGAACCAACATGCCTTGAGCAGAAATGTCTGGCTTAGCCCAACCAAAAGTCAGAAAATAGCTGCCGATTAGGGCAAGGACTGCCCAGCTGTAAAACTTTTTAACGGGACGTTCTTTGAGAATTAGAAAGGCTAGTAGAATGGCAAATAGGGGTTGTAACTTTTGTAGCAGTAAAACAACAGAAATGTTTAAATGAGCCGAGTGTACTTTTAGGATAGCGGCTACTATAGCCATGGTGCCGACAGCACCACCAAAAATAGCCACTAACCAAAAAGAACCCCAATCGCTCTTTTGCAGATTCTTCAGTTCCCCCTTTTTCTGGAACAAGAAGGATAAAAGGAAAAATGAGCCCACTAGATGGAGCAGGAAAACAATGGTGGGGACATCATATAACCCCAGATCTAAAATCTTGGGAGTGAAGAAAACCCCGTCCAGAGCCCATAAAAAAGCGGCCAGCATAATGGCCAGGGCCCCTAAGATTAGTAAAGATTTTTTAGTCATTGATAATTTCTTTTCTGCTAATTTCTGTGTAGTGACCGGTCGGCAGGTTGCCCAGCCTGTAGCTACCGATTCGGACTCTCTTTAAATATACTATATTATGGTTGATTTGTTCAAACATTCTACGAATTTGTCTTTTCCATCCTTGGTGGATTACCAGAAAGATCTTTTTATTACCGGAAACTTTTAGCTGATCTGCTTTAGCTAATCCCTCGTCCAGACGTATTCCTCTTTTTAACTGGCCGATTTGATTTTCCGATATTGGTCTGGTCGTCTCAATCTCATACTCTTTCTGATGTTTGAAGCTGGGATGAGTCAATCTTTGGATCAAGTCTCCATCATCGGTTAAGATCATCAGTCCTTGCGATTTTTTATCAAGGCGCCCAGCAATCTTTAGCCTGGAACTTCCTGGTATTAACTGATAAACAGTTTTTTCCGATGGAAACTTGGCTCGGGTGCTGATATAGTCGACAGGCTTATTAAGGGCTAAGTAGCGAAATTGACCGGGAGGAGTCACTTGCCGATTATTGAGGTAGACTATATCTTTTTGAGAATTAACCTTGGTTCCCAGCACGGTAACCAATTTTCCATTTAACTTCACTTGGCCACCAGCAATAGCCTGTTCCGCTTGGCGACGTGACAAATCAGTTGATCGAGAAAGATACTTTTGGAGACGTTCAGGCATAATTCTATTATAACAAGAAAACCTCTTGACAAGAAAGCCACAGATGCTATACTGGGCTTACTAATAAACAGCGTATTTTGTTAGTAACAAGTTCCGAGATTAGCTGAGTAAGTTAGTAGGGAGCAGGTTCAACAAAATACCCATAACGGACATTCAAAATGGACAACCAACAAGGCTTTGGTCAAAGAAAAATGTACCAAGGCAAATGGACTTGCTCCGAGTGTGGAGCAGAAATCACGGAATTGCCTTTTGAACCGGATGGCGACCGAGCAATTTATTGCCGCAAATGCCATCAGGATCGAAGACAGAACCGTGGCGGAAACAAGTTCTAAATAAACTTTTTCCAAATAAAACAAAAAACAAGAACCCCGAGGACGGGGTTCTTGTTTTGTATAGAATCTTTTATTCTAGATCCAGGGTTTGATGATCAATATTGAGATAGACCCAATTGACTTTATTGTTGGCATCCAGGCTGTAGGCAAAGACTTCTCTGGAGTCAGCTATTCCAATAGTTTTTCCGCCGAAATAATCTGCCATATTAGTCAGCATGGTGACCACGATTTGCTGAGTTTGGTCAAAGTTAAAGTTAGTAGTGACATTATCGATCCAAGTTAACTGAGTCTGAGCTGCTGTTTTATCGAGGTCACCACAACAACCACTGGCCTCCTTTTCCAGATGAACGGTATCAGCCAGATAGGTAGCAATGGTGTCGTGGTCATCAGCATTGACAGCGGCTTGAAAGGCAGAGCGCACTTGGCTTGAAGTCATGGTGGTTGTGGTGTTAACATTTTGGTTGGCTATATTTACGTTTTGGTTCGTTACATTGACATTCTGATTGGTAGTATTAGTGGTTTCTTCAGTTGGCTGCATCCACCAATATACCGCGAATATAATTACCACAATAATAACCAATAAGATAAAGCCAGTTGATGATTTTTTTGGTTTTTGCTCTACTGATTTTGCTTGTTCGTCCATAAAAATTTAGTTTAATTATCCAAGTATTTAAATTAATTATCTACATTAAGTATACCAAGTAATCTCCAATATCTAAAACCTATGTGGATAACCTTTCTTGACAGGGGATATCAGGGTGCTAAAGTGATAGTGTAAAAGATACACTTATTAACAGCCATGATTAAAAAGAGGTATAAACATGTAGTAATAGCCGTCGATGTGGTAATTTTTACCATAATCGAAGAGCAGCTACATGTTTTGTTGATTAAGATGAAAAGAAAGCCTTATCTAAAAGCCTGGGCCGCTCCCGGAGGATTAGTCGATGTTAAAGATTCGGTGGAACAGGCTGCCCAAAAACATCTTCATCTAAAGGCCGGAGTTAAAGACATCTATTTGGAACAGCTTTACACTTTTGGGGAAGCCAGTCGGGATCCTTTCGGTCGGGTTGTTACGGTGGCTTATTTCGCCTTAATTCCCTCACGGAGCGTTAAACTAAAGACTACCAAAGAATACGGAGGAGTTAAGTGGTTCCCGGTTGGTAAATTACCTCAATTGGCCTATGACCACCGGCAGATTATTGAATATGCGGTGCACAGATTAAAGCTAAAATTGGAGCGTTCTAACGTGGTTTACGGCCTATTGCCCCGGGAATTTACCCTGGCCGAGCTGAAAGAGACCTACGAAATAATTTTGGGTAAAAAGATAGATAAAAGGAATTTCTATAAAAAGGTGAAAACTTTGAAGATTATCAGGGCAACCGGCCGTCTCAGAAGGGGAGAAGCCAACCGGCCGGCTATGCTTTATACTTTTATAACCCGCCAACCCAAACAGATCAGTGTCCTTTAAATATAAGTTATAAAAATTTTTCCCCTTAGTTAGTGTATAAAATACACTATACCGAGACCAGTGATTTGGCACTTATCAATAATGGAAATTTGTGGGGTAAATGACCATTGACAAATCTAAAGTTTTTAGCTAAGGTTAGCTATTCTCTGGCAAAAAGGCTAAGTTTAGCCTCATTCCAGAGAGTTTGGATATTGGTTTGTACCTTGAAATCCCAGATTAGGCAAAAACACAGGAAAAACGGAGGGGGAAAAGATGACAGAGCTGTTTGAGATTGCTGCCGGCTCAGTGGCTGGCCGCGATCATGTCTTGGCCGGCCGTAATAACCAAGACGCCTATGTCTGGTCTATGTCTGACCAGGCAGTAATCGGCGTGGTTTGTGACGGCTGCTCCAAGGAGAGGCATAGCGAAGTAGGTAGTCAATTGACTGCTCAGCTTCTAGTGGAGACAATCAGACGCCACCATCTTCAGGGTCTGGCCAGAGGAAATCCCAATCTGCCGTTCATACATAGGGGTGCCTACTTTCCCTTTTGGGAAAAAGTGCGCCTGGATGTGTTAGCCCAGATCCGGGTTCTGGCCAATGCCATGGGAGAGAGTTTCAGTCGAACTGTCTGGAACTACTTCCTGTTTACTACGATGGGCTTCATAGTGACAGAACTGGGAGCGGCCTTCTTCTCCATTGGTGACGGAGTTTTCTTTATCAATGATGAGATGGTACGTCTCGGACCCTTTACCGACAACAAGCCGCCGTACCTGGCTTACGACCTGGTCGACTTGCCCGACGACAGTTTCGAGTCATCTGACTTGAGATTCCGTCTGGACATCTACCCGCCTGGTGCTGTCGATTCATTGTTGATTGGCACCGACGGGATTCTCGACTTGATCAAGAGTCAAGACCGAGTTATTCCCGGCAAGACAGAGTTGGTTGGCCCCATCAGTCAGTATTGGGAGAGTGATCGTTTCTTCCGCAACCCAGACAGCGTACGACGTCGCCTGGTTATCATCAACCGGGAGAGCGTACGAGTGGATCCACAGAAGAGAAGCTTGGTCAAGGAAGTGGGTCGTCTGGCTGATGACACTACGCTAATCGTCCTGCGTCGCCAAGTCGAGGCAGAAGGGGTGGTAGAGCCATGAAGTATGTCTATGTAAAAGATAGACGTGTTCGGCTCGACCCCACTCGTTCGATCGGCAAAGGGGGAGAGGCGGATGTATTCGATGTCGGTGGCGGAGTGGCTCTTAAGCTATTTAAACCACCTAGCCATCCTGACTACCAGGGACAACCGCATGAGCAGCAAGCAGCTGAGGTACGTATCACCACCCATCAGCAAAAGCTGCCCGAACTGATGACCAGGGCAAATGTGTTACCCGGCAGGGTAATAACCCCCATTTCTTTGGCCACTAACCAGGCAGGCAGTCAGATTCTCGGCTATACCATGAAGTTTCTTGATGGCAACGAGATTCTGCTGCGCTTTACTGATCGTGGCTTCAGACAGACGGGAGTGGAAAACCAAGAGGTGGTCGACATCTTTTGCGATCTGCATCCCACCGTAACCGGAATTCATGGTGCCAGTTTCGTGATCGGTGACTTCAACGACCTCAACATCTTGGTCAGAGGAACTGAAGCTTGGTTGATCGATGCAGATAGCTTCCAGTTTGGGCCGTACAAGTGCACCATGTTCACTCAGCGCTTTGTTGACCCCTTGCTCTGTGATCCCAAGAGATCCAGCCTGATGCTAGCCAGGCCCCATAATCAGGGTTCTGACTGGTATTCCTTCGCCGTGATGCTGATGCAGTGTCTGCTCTTCGTAGACCCCTACGGTGGAATCTATCGTCCCAAGCAAAAGGGCCAGAGGATTCCTCATGGAGCCAGACCTCTGCACCGCATCACTGTTTTCAATCCTGAGGTCAAGTATCCTAAACCAGCTATTCACTTTGGAGTGCTGCCGGATGAGCTTCTGCATCACTTCCATCTGGTGTTTGAAAAGGACCAGCGGGATCCATTTCCCCTGTCCTTGCTGCAAGGGATTCGCTGGACCACTTGTCCCAACTGTGGAGCGGAGCATGCCAGGACCCAGTGTCCCCAGTGTGCTGAAATGGCTCCGGGGATAGTCAAAGAGAGGATCCAAGTGAGGGGCCAAGTGACAGCTACCCGGATTTTCCAGACCGACGGCCAGATCCTCTTTGCCGCCTATCAAGGCGGCAGGATGCGCTGGCTCTATCACCAGAACGGTCAGTATCGGCGTGAAGATCAATTAGTTGTCTTTTCCGGAGACTTGGATCGTAACGTCCGCTACCGTATCCACGGAGATCAAACTCTGTTGGGAAGCGGCAGCAATCTGGTTACCCTGCAAAGGGGGCAAGAACCAGACAAGATCAGTGTTGATACCTATCACAATCTACCAATCTTTGATGCCAATAGCCGAAGGCGTTACTGGTTGGATCAGGGTCGGTTGTACTGTGATGGTCAGTTCGGACGCGATTACCTTGGTGATGTGCTGCGGGGACAGACTCTATTCTGGGTCGGTCCCAAGTTCGGATTCGGTTTCTACCGGGCCGGAACGCTCAACATTGCCTTTGTTTTCGACGCCGAACACCGGGGTATCAACGACTCGGTCAAGATTCCGGGTCTACGAGGTCAGCTGGTTGATTCGACCTGTTACTTCACCAAGGATCGATGCTGGTTCTTGATATCGGTTCAGGAAGGCGGTAAGATATTTAACCGCTGCTACCTGATTCGGCCCGATGGCACTGTGGAAGCTTCAGCTGAAGCTGAAAGCGGAGATGATTCCTGGTTGGCCCGCTTGCGCGGCAAGTGTGCTGCCGGTCATTTCCTGATGGTAGCCACGGACGAAGGATTGGTTCGAGTGGAGAGGAGCGGCGATCAGCTGGTTGTCAGCAAAGAGTTTCCGGATACGGAACCGTTTGTCGATGCCGGTTGTCATCTCTTTCCCTGCAAGGAAGGTATCTACGCAGTGGATCAGCATGAAGTTCGTCTATTGAAGATCAGCAAGTAACCATCACTCAACCAAGGAGGCTGGTATGTCAGTACGAGACGGCCCGCCCTAGCGGACCCAGACATTGGTAGCAGTTCAGGATCAAGAACCTCTTACAGAAAGGAAGAGGAAATGAGCAAGATTCAGACCATTCCGATGCCTTCTTTCTTCAGCGCTGCTAATGCCGGAGAATGGGGCTACCGGCCCGATGTGGCCAGGCTGGCTGAGCTGGCCCCCAACTGGGCAGCTGAGCACGGTATCAAGGCTTCCGGCACGGATGATTTCCGGCTGCATGTCCTGGGTATCGACCAGCAGCGGGATTTCTGCTTCCCCGAAGGAACTCTGTTCGTAGGGGGCAGGAGCGGCAGCGGAGCTATTGACGACAGCGCTCGGTTTGCCGAGTACATCTACAGGAATTTGGGCATCATCACCCGGATTGATCTGACCTTCGACACCCACTTCGCCTTCCAGATCTTCTTCCCCTGGTTCTGGGTGGATACGGCTGGCAAGACTTTGCAAGCTCACACCCTGATCGTGGTCAGTGACGACGGTAAGTCACTTTCCAACATCGGTCTGGATGGCAGCCTGCTGCACGAGGATGTCAGGCCTAATCCGGCCATGACCTCCTGGCTGGCCAACGGCAACTACGGTTTCCTCTGCCAGTACGCCCTGCACTACTGTAAGCAGCTCAAGGAAGGCGGCAAGTACACGCTTTATCTCTGGCCGCCGCATTGTCTGCTGGGTGGCGAGGGACATGCCCTGGTCGGAGTGATCCACGAGGCGCATATGTTCCACGCCCTGGTCAGAGGATCTCAGAACAATGCCGAGGTTAAGGGAGGTAACCCCTTCACCGAGAACTACAGTGTCTTCCGGTCGGAGGTACTGACTCGACAGGATGGCCAGGCAATCGCTCAGCGCAACACCCACTTCCTGAAGACGCTGACTGATGCTGATGCCGTGGTCATCGGAGGACAAGCCGCCAGCCACTGTGTCAAGAGCTCAATCGACGATCTGTTGGACGAGATCATGGCTCAGGACGCGGGATTGGCTCGCAAGGTCTATATCCTCAAGGACTGCATGTCCTCAGTGGCCATTCCTGACGGATCAGGCGGATTCGCCGTCGACTTCACGGACGAGACTGAAAAGGCGTTCGAGCGATTCACTGCTGCTGGCATGCATCTGGTGCTGTCGACCGATCCGATGGACACCTGGCCGGATCTCAATCTGGCCTGATTTCTGGGGCAGTAAGTGGCAGTAGTCAATTTCTACATCAGAAACAGGAGGTAATCAGATGAGTCAGGCCCCAGATGTTAAGGAACTGCTGAGTTCAGCCAAGGAAGAGGGAAGTATCTCCCAGTCGACCTTCGAGCTGCTCAGTGATGTCGATATCGGCGCCCGGATCCAGGCTGGACTGGGACTGACCGTGGATGATGTCCAGGCCAGTGAGGTCTTTCTGGTCACTCTGCTGATCGATGACTCAGGTTCCATCCGCTTTGCCGGCAATACGCAAGTGATGCGAGATGGCAACAACCTGATCATCGATTCCCTGATAGCCACTAAGCAGGTGGACAACATCCTGATGTCGACCCGCTACCTCAACGGCGACATCATCAGCCCCTTCGTCCTCATCGATCAGGCGGTGCGTCTTGACACCAGCAACTACGACCCCAACGGTGGTACTCCGCTTTACGACATGACTCTGGAGACCCTGGGCACAGTACTGGTCAAGTCCCAGGAGTTTGCTGATCAGGGCGTAATGGTGCGGTCGATCACGGTCATTGTCTCCGATGGCAATGACCAGCATTCACCGCGTCAGCACGGTGGTCGGGGAACTGCTCCGGCTGACTGTGCGGAGCTGGTCAAGAAGATGTTGCTGTCAGAACAGCACATCGTGGCGGCCATGGGCATCGATGATGGCACAACGGACTTCAAGGATGTGTTCCGGTCAATGGGTATCCACGATGAGTGGGTTCTGACACCGGGCAACAACGAGAGTGAGATCCGCCACGCCTGGGGGTTCGTCTCCCAGTCAGCGGTTCGGGCTTCTCAGGGAGCAGCCAGCTTCTCGGAGACGGCTCTGGGCGGCTTCGGCGAGGAAGACGACGGCAGTTAGCCTAATCAGGAGGGATTTGTACCTTTGGGAAGGGGGGTAGCCATCTTGGCTCCCCCCACCCCTTTTTACCTAAGACCCTTGACAAATCCTAGAAAATATGTTAAGTTTTGTTGTTTCTAAGAGAGGTTTAACTAAGTAATCTTGGTTAAATATCTCTGGCCTTAAACCGAGTTTGAGGCCAAATAAACGGAGGAAACTTGGTATTCTTTGGATCGTCCTTTGAGATATTAATGAGAGGAGGCTGTAATGGCCGAGCGAATTGCTCTCTTCGGAGGCAGTTTCAATCCGCCTGGGATGCACCATCGTTTGGTGGTGGAGCGGTTGCTACAGTCTTTTGAACGAGTGGTGATCATCCCCTGTGGTTTCCGTCCCGACAAGGAAACGACTAATGATGTGGAACCGATCCACCGTGCGGTAATGGCTGATCTGGCTTTCGGAGATTTACCGGGAGCAGAAGTAGTCCTTGATGATCTGGAACAGGGAATCTTCACCAGAACCCATCAGTTGGATCAGATTTACCGGGAACAGGGTGAGGTTTGGCATGTGGTTGGTGGCGATCTGATCAAGGAAGGTAAAGATCGTCGGTCGGTGATCCAGAGGGAATGGCAGAAAGGACCGCAGGTTTGGCAAGACTGCAATTTTGCAGTTGTAGCCCGGCCCGGATACCGCTATTCCCAGGATGATCTGCCGCCACACAACCAGATGATGACCCCGATTGTTGAAGGCTCCAGTTCGGAGATTCGACAGAGAGCGTTCAACCACTTGCCTTATGGGGATCTGGTGACTGCTAGGGTGGCCCAATACATCGAGCGCTACGCTCTGTACCGGGGTCGCCCCCCCTATCATTCAGCCCGTTTCAGTCTGGAGGAGCCTCGTCCTTTTGTCTTCTGCGATACGCAGAACTCACGAGCCTGTGAGTTGGCCAGAGGACTTGATAGCTTCCCCAGCCCCAACTGTATTCTGGTCCTGGGCGGCGATGGTACTATGCTGCGGGCTATCCGTGAGCACTGGCGCCTGAGGCTGCCCTTTATCGGCATTAACCTGGGGCACTACGGATTCAAGCTCAACGAAGATGATGGTTCTATCATCGACGGTGACCAGGTTAGGCTGCAAGACTTGGTGATAAGAAACTTGCCCTTGCTCTACGTGCAGACTTCTGATAATCAGGGATCTGTAACAGATCATCTGGCTTTCAATGACGTCTGGATAGAGAGACAAGGAGGCCAGACTGCCTGGATCGAAGTTGCGGTTGACAAGGTGGTGCGTCTCCACAAGCTAGTCGGTGACGGCGTACTGATTGCAACAGCGGCTGGTTCCACTGCCTATGCTAGTGCTATGGGTGCCTCGGCCTTGCCGGTTGACGCTCCGGTTCTGATCATGGCGGGATCCAACGTTTTCTCGCCGGCCGGCTGGAAAGTGGCCAACTTACCACTTGAGGCTGATATCGAACTACGCGGTTTGGACACCGGCAAGCGGCCCCTGGATGGCTTTGTGGACGGAGAGCCTCTAGGTGAAGTTGTCCGCCTGTGCGCCAGGATAAGTCGGACTGCTTCAGCCGAAGTGGCTTTTGTGCCTACTTATGATATTGCTGAGAAGCTGACTCGAATCCAGTTTCCGGAGGGAGGGTAACCATGTCCAAGTCAGAACTGGCGGTGAAGTTGACCATTAAGCGGGAAGGTGACAACGTCTTTGTCATCGGTCTGCTTGGTCATCAGGGTGCTCTACAGATTGTGCCCAGCCTGCGTGACGAGGATTTGATCATCGAGCCGGGTGGACGGGCCCACCTGGAGTTCCGTACCATTACTCAGAAGCCGATGGTTCAGATCTGCCGCAGCGACGGTGAGGTAATACTGACCCGGGACCTGGATCGCGATGAGATTCTGATCACCTTCGATCCCTGGGATCATATCGCCTCGGTCCCCGTCTCCTGGTAAGAAGCTCTTCTCTTGTCTGGCAGTAGACCCTAGCGGGTTGCTGCCAGACAGATTATTTTTTCAGAAAAGGGTAACTAAATACTTGGTTATCGCTTTCTGGTCTCAAAGCGATTTGAGACTATCGATCATTACAATTGACAAGGATAAACCCCCAAGAACAGGGAGGAATAAAATGGAGCAGAGATCTTCTGTTACCGTTCCTTCCTTGTTCATTCAGACAAGGGGGGAAGATTCGTTTAAGGTAGCACTGCAGCTGACCACAGCTGCCAGCCGGTTTGTAGTTAGACTAACCGGTGGTTGTGGTTACATGAGAGAAGCTGACGCTAGGGGGATGTACGATCTGTTCAGGGGTGCCTTTGCTGGTTACCTGGGAGCTTTGCTCTTTGGGGGAACCAGAATGGTACGTAAAGACGATCACTCTGTGGTGGTGCCTGGGATTACAGAAGTAGCACCGCTAATCGGTCAACATTGCCCTGGTTCTATGGTTATGGGTGTCATTCCTCGCACTCAGGATCTCAAGGTTTCTGAAGCGGGGTTGATTGTCCACCAAGAACCAGACAACGACTTCCTGACCGTTATTCATCCAGACCAGCAGGTCTGTGTGGTGGTCCAGAAATCAGCTGACCAGGAAGTTCCCTGGGAGGCTGAATACCTGGAGTGCCTGCGGATTATGCATAATCTAAGGGAGCATGCCAAGTTTGCTTCTCTGCTTATCAGCTACAACGGCGGTTCAGTAACCGAGAAGGAAATCCTAGCAACCGCCAAACTAGGTTGGCCGGTTCTGCTGATCAACGGCAGCGGTCGAATCTCTGACCAGTATGCCAATGATCAAGACTTCCTGGAGCAATACCCCAACGTAGCAGTGGCTTGGAGGGACGTTGCTTCGTTCCGAGAACAACTGGTTCGTTTGGGCGCTCTGCATGGCGTTAACCCTGAGTTATCCCAGGTTGAAAGGGGGTAGGAAGGCGTATCACCTCTAGGCACTATAGGCCAAGGGAAGGGCTACAGAAAGGGAGGTTGTGTGAAAGGACCATACGCGGTAACGGCACCAGGTGGCAAGCTCAACCTGATGGTGATGGATGCATCGGACGGTGTTCCTGCCGCTTTTGCCCTGATGGGCACCCTGGCCGAGCGCAAGGTAGCGCTGCGTCTAGGAGGCGGCTGCAAGGGTATGGACACCAACGACAAGGCAGCAATGCTGGCCTACTTCCGGGATGCCCTACGGGGCTTCAACGGCTTGATCTGGTCTGGCGGCACTCGTCAGGTCGATGGGAACGACCAGGTGAACCCCATGGTCACCGACGTGCCCGGCGTGATTGCCGCTGAGAACCCCGGCGCTGTGGCTCTGGGTACAGTACCCCGGGTCGAGATGCTGACCCTACAACAGGATTCCCGACTGGTTCTGGACCAGTGGGGCACCGTGCCCAATCCGACTATGTCCGGTATCCTGGTGGTACAGAACGGCCCGGACGGTGAGTTGGACTGGGACGGCGATGTAGATACCTACATCGCCATGATGGAGAGCTGGCGTACCTACGCTAACTTCACGGCCCTGGGCTTGGTCGCCTGGAACGGCGGAGCGGTCACCGAGCAGGAGATTATCAAGGCCGCCAGCAAGGGCTGGCCCGTGATCCTGATCAAGGGATCGGGTAGGGTGACCGACGAGATCGCCACCAAGCTGGCGGCGGACGATCCGGCGCTGATCGCCAAGCTACCGCAGGAGTTCAAGATCATCGTGGCCGACATCGCCGATCCCAACACGCTGCGAGTGGCCCTGACCGAGCACGGCTTCCTGGGATAGACATTCTTGTCGACAGGAGGAGGGGTGAGCATGGCTCATCCCTCCTACCTATTTATTCAGAAAATGGTAACTAAATATTTAGTTATCGCTTTCTGGTCTCAAAGAGATTTGAGGCTTGCGTACCTTACAATGTAGCTAAGTAGGAAAACACCTATGGCGACTAGCCAGGAGGTTAGTGTTATGTTTGAGCCGATCATCCGCACCCTGATGGATATTGATTTCTACAAGTTCACTATGGGACATCTGATTTTCCTGATTCCCAGCTACCGTCGTTTGCGCGTCAAATTCGCCTTCAGGAACCGCACCCCTGGCGTGGCTCTGGCCGATATTATGTCAGAAGAGGCTTTGCGTTGGCAGCTAGATCAGGCGATGACTCTGCGCTTCAACAACTCAGACTTGCATTACCTGCGGGGAACCAACGAGTACGGTCGTCGTATGTTCGACGAACAGTATTTGGAGTTCCTGCGGGGATACAGCCTGCCTTCTTATCACCTGGAGCGATCTGGCGACACCTATGTCCTGGAGTTCGAAGGCCCCTGGGCTGAGGTGACCTACTGGGAAACCATTGCCCTGGCTATCATCAACGAGCTGTACACTCAGGCAATGATCAGCGGCTTCAGCTCCTTCGATCAGGATGTGGTCATGGCCGAAGGCCGGATGAGGCTGGCAGACAAGATCTCCAGACTGCGAGCGGCACCTTTCGACCTGACTCTCTCTGATTTCGGGACGCGACGTCGTTGGAGCCGGTTCTGGCAAGAATATGTAGTCAGGACTCTGGCCGAAGAACTGCCCCGTCATCTGCTGGGTACTTCTAACACCTGGCTGGCCATGAAGCTCGGCTTGCTGCCGATGGGCACCTCGGCTCATGAGCTGCCCATGGCTGTATCCGGACTGTTTCATGACAGCGACGAAGGGATTCTTCATTCCCAGATGCAGGTGCTGGATGACTGGTGGGAGCTTTACGGCGAAGGCCTGTCCATTGCCTTGCCTGATACCTATGGTACGGAATCGTTTTTCCGAGCCATGGGAGAGAAAAGGGCTAGGGACTGGAAGGGTACCCGCCAGGATTCAGGCGATCCCTTCGAGATTGGAGAGATGACCATTGCCTTCTACGAGGGCCTGGGCATCGATCCCAAGGACAAGCTGCTGGTGTTCAGCGACGGACTGGATGTGGATACCATACTGGCTCTGTTCGAGCGGTTCCAGGGCCGGATTCGTCCCACCTTTGGTTGGGGCACTAACCTGACCAACGATCTGGGCATTAAGCCGCTTTCTCTGGTGATCAAGGTGGTGGAGAGTAATGGCCACGGTACGGTCAAGCTGTCTGACAACCTGGCCAAGGCCATTGGAACGTCGGATGATGTGGAGCGTTTCAAGCACATCTTCGGCTACACCAAGAACACCTACACCCCAGTTACCTACTAGGCTACAACTGGTGGGAGAGAAACCTCGCGTTTCCCTCCCACCACAATATTTTCTTCTGACTATACCCCCTTACTTATTAAGAGGTTGCAGTGAGGAGGAAAGTAGATCATTCACAAACGGATTCTCAGTTCAGCTGAGAATCAAAGGAAAGGAGCCAATCTGATGGCTTGGTTGACTATGGACGAAATTCCCAGCTTCCTGCGGATTGATGCGAAAAAGGAAGTCGAGATCATCGTACAGAGGATGACAGAGTTCCGAGACCGAGAACTTCTCATGACTGGCAAAGAGAAAATGGCCATTGTCTTGGGGCTTTCCGGGGGCCTGGACTCTGCCGTCGTTTGTCGTCTCTGGACGGAAGTGGTTGGCCCGGAGAACGTCTATCCGGTGATCATGCCCGGTCCTACTTCCAATAGTGACAGCGACGATCTGGCCCGGCTACTGGCCATTAGACTGCAGACACCACAAGCAAATCGGGTCAAACTGCCGATTTCTGAGGCTGATATTACTCACGCCCTGGGTGCGGATCTGGATTCCGAGGGTCCGGGCGGCCTGACGCGTCGCGGTAATGTGATGGCCCGGTTGAGGATGCTACGACTGAGAGATCGAGTGTCTCAGCTGGCCGAGGAGCATCCAGAAGTGATGTTCCGACTGGCCGGAACCGAGAACGCTTCGGAGCACTGGATGGCTTTCTTCACCATCTCTGGCGACCAGTCATCAGATATTGAGATACTGACCGGTTACCTGAAGACACAGGTCTGGCAGTTGGGTAAGCACTTCTGCCTTTCTCCAGAGATCCTGGATCGGGATCCTTCGCCGGAGCTGGGAGACTGCCAGACGGATGAAGAGGCCCTGCCCTCGGTTTACTGGCAGGTTGATTCGGTACTTTTCCACTTGCTGCGGATGGGAGACGATCCGGCGGATGTACGCCGCATGCTCCGGGAAGAGAAGCTCAGGGATCTGCTGGAGCTGGTGCATTCACCTCTCCACACCTTTATCCAGTACGACACCGCTGAGCGGATCCTGCAGTGGATCATCGACCACCTGGGCAAGCTGGAGATTCCCTATGAGTTAACCGGGGATCGGTTGTACCACCAGAGTTAGGAGGTCAAGATGGCACTTGATGCCAGTACTCATGTGGTCAGGCTTCTCCGCTGCTCTTTCTGCGGCAGCTATCATGGTAGTACCAAGGAAGCGGAAAGACACGGTTGCCTGGCCGGTGAACTTCCGAAGGACTTCACGGTCGGCGATCGGGTGATCGCCGACTTCACCGTCGGTGAGGGAATGTCTGCAGTTGGCCACCAGAAGGTTGTCGGAGTGATCAAGGAGATTGCCCCGCCGCACAGTGAGGAACTGAAGCCTGAGCTGACTGTACAGCGACCTCCCTGGGCACCTCCTGGTATCGGTATCCAGCCCTTTCCCATCCAGGCTCCCCTTAAGCTTCATGAGTGGGTGGCCCTGGTTGAGCCGACTGAGCAACCAGAAGAACCACGCTACATTCGGGAGGAGAGGTTTTTCTTTTCTGATCTGATACCCGCTGAGGGTTAGAAGATCGTATTACAAGGAGCGCAAAGCAACGCGCTCCTTTTTCTTTTCCTTGACGGATAATTATCATATTGATAAGGTAATAAACTGTCCTTTTAACCAGGGGCGCTGAGAGGCAGCCCCCGCTCTGGAGACGGAGCGAGTCCTTCGAGAGGAGGAGGCAGATGGCAAGAACGTGTGACCTGGCACTGGCCCAGTGGCATCTTTTCGGTCGTAAGGTCGATAAACTGAGCCTCAGGGTCCATACCCTGTTGTCGCGAGTAGGACAGCCAGGTGGACCCAAAACCGTTGAGGATATCTACGACGACGTTATCCAAGCCTGTTTTACAATCAGGCCTGATGGAACCCCGCTGGAAAGCGTGGAGCGAATTGCCACCATCTTTGTGGCAGTAGCTGAGGCCAATTCCGATTTGGCTCACCACTGGCTGAGGAAGGTGGATTCCTCTATCGCGGAAGGAGTACCCGAAGGCAAGATCAATTCCAACTACGTCTTCGGCATGCTCTTGGGTATCTTCCGGGCGGCGGCCCAAATCGACAGCAGCCGTTGTGATCTGCCGGAATTCAAGAAACAGATGCCCCATGTAGTTCTCAGTATGATTAAGGAGTGGAAGCACGGGGTACCTAGAGACGACAGATGGACCCTACGTGAATTCGGCCGCAAGTATCCTGGGCTACTTTCAGAATCGATCAAGAAGTGGGTAGGCATGGCCTGGAACAGAATGAACACCCTGAGAGTTTATCGCCAGACTGACTTGCATTTGATCATGCTGGAGCTGGACAGGTGGTTGTCCCAACGACCACATCCCAAGCTTTCTGCGTTTACCTCTCTGATTGTCAACGAGCTGACTGGAGCTCAGTTTGTGAGAGGGGATGCCCGTAATAGGGCCCTCATCTTAGCTCACTGGGAACAGAAGCAGGATGACGAAGTGAGAGCCAGAGGGGAAGTTGAGAAAGGCGAAGATTCATAGTTCCTTCAGCGGGCAACTGGATAGTTGCCCGTTTTTTATATATAAAAAATGCCATAAAATTGGCATCTTTTTGGGCCTTGAGCCCGTCGTTCGCGAACGACGGGCTTGACAAAATAAAAATATGTGCTAAGATGGCCTGTTCGGCAATTTGCGGAATAATAGCCTAATAACACCGAAGGAGGGTACAGACGATGAAGCGAGGATTGTGGCTATTACTGCTGATCGGCCTGGTAGTCGTCTGTCTGTTCGGCTGCATGCCGGAGGTGGAACAGCCGACAGACCGGCAGACCATTGCTGCTGTCATTAGCCGACCGGATGAGTGTCTGACTGACAAGCTGACCGAGTACAAAGGTGGCGTTGTTGTCCAGATGCACAAGAAGGGCAATAAGGCCATCGTAGTGGTGGCCCCGCTGCCCCTTCCTGATCTCCAGGAAAAAGGACAGTCGGCTAAGCGTTTATTGGTCGTCAGTATTCCGTCTTGGCAGTTCGGGGACCTGAGCATCGGGTCGATCATCAAGGCCACGGGTCGCCTGAAAACTATCGACCTTCAAAGCAGGACCATGTTCTACGTCGATGCTGCAGACGTTGAGGTGATCGACCAGATCGACATCCATATGCCTGATTTCATGGCTATCACCGATGCTCTGATGCCTGATGGCAGTGGCTCCAACGACGACGACTTCTTCCTGATGCCCTTTATGAACTCTCTCAATCCAACCCAAGATCTCTTGGACGATGACGGTTGGTAAGAGAAACTTGGCGAGTTTCGGCTCGCGACCATTCAGTCAAGTGACTGGGTGGTCTTTTTTTGTAACAAAAAACCACCCTGATTAGGGATGATTTTTTGATAAAAGCTTTTATCAAGCAGCTAGAGTACCCACCAGATAACTAGACCAATAATGACCAGAGCTATGATAATCCCCCACATCATACCGGCTGATGATTTTTTTGGTTTTTGTTCCGCTGGCTGCTCTGCTTGAGGTTGTTGCTGTGGTTGTTGTTCGTCCATTTTTCCTATTTAATGTTAATTTTCAATATATTAACCTAAGTTTAGTATAGCAGATTATTGACAAATATGGAAAGGGCCACTTTTTTCCTTATTTTCTTGATATTTTAGCCACATTATTATAAGGTAATAGGGTAATAATTAACCCCAAAAATATGTCCGAAGAATGGCCCAGATCGAATCGCCCGGATCTGAATAATCGACCCGGGGAAAGAGACAGAATTCCCAGATCAAATCGGGCGGCAGTTTGGATAATTTCTGCCGTCATTCTAATTCTCCTCTTTGTGATGTGGTGGTGGTTGTGGGGTAACGAGGAAGAAACAAACACAAATATTAACACCAATACCTCTATTATGGACGAGATTACAGAAACCAACACCAATACAGACATTGCTGAAGAAACGGTTAATGAAACTGTAGATGAAGCTGGATTTACCAATGCCCCGATTCCTGAATTGATTTTTGAAGAAACGGTTCCCCCTGGACCCTAAGCAGATATCAAAAAACCACTCTAATTAGTAAGGGTGGTTTTTTAATAGCTTTATTCCTTCGATAACTCCATTTCCAATTTTTGCAGCTCTTCTTTTAAGTCAGCATTTTCCGCAAATTCTAAATACTCCTTTACTAATTCAAGTGTCTTAGTCTTTCCTTCTGCATCGAGCCCGCTAAGAAATATTTCTCTTGATTTTCGGATTTCTTCTAAAAGTTCCCGTTCCATTCGGGCGTTAATCATCTCAACCTCTTCTTGGGCGGGAGGTTCTTCTCCTCCGTATTCTGCCGCAATGTCCTGATAAATCTTTCTATTGCCTACCAGAATTTCTAATTTTTCCGTTACATCACCTTTGGCAAAAGCTGATTCGGGATTACTGGGCATGTCCTCAAGGTTAGGCAATGCAGGGGCAGCTTCTTTGCTCATAGTATTATGCAATTAATTATTATTAAGGAGAAGGATCTCGTTTACCTTCGACGTATTTTGTAATTTCTTCTTCTACTTCATTTTCATCCCATTCGGTTAGTTCCATAATTTCTTCAATGGCACGTTTTCTCAATCTAGCAGCCACTGCCGGATCCAGTTCCTTATCGGATTGTTCGATTATGGCCAGTCGCTCAATGACTCGGAAATCCATTTCCCCTTTTGGTTCGCTTTCTCGACTTTTCATAACTATTGACCTTTCACTTGGTTAATAAATTGATCAGGATTTTGAGGAGTAATCACATAATGTTCTTTATTCCGAGTGGTGATTAAGACTCCATCTTGGAAATTGGTCATAGCTACCCAGGCCCTACCGATCCCCGGCAGATAATAACGACCACCAACAAAGCTGCCGCCCCATAAACGAATTCCAAAGGGAATTGAGGAACGCTTAATTTCTTCAATATCAGAAAGCTTGACCACATTTTTATTAAAAGCACCAAAAATAGTAATCTCGCCATTTTTAACCAGATATCTCATGTGGTAAATGCGGTAGAGGACGATAATAAACCAGATTAAAACGATGGCAAAAGCCAGGCGAAACACGTTAGCTTCAAGCGACGACATATCATCTTTGGACCAGTATGGAATACCAATTAGCATTACGGTCAAGAATATCGGTATGCTCCAATACATAGCCAGAATACCCTTTGATTTTTTGGTGGTAAATTCTTGGTTCATGCAGTTATTATAACTCTTTTTTAATAATCTGATAAAATCTATCCTTGGCCCCCTTTTCCCGCCAGGGATCATGTCCGCATTTGGCCAGCAAAATGAATTTGAAATCATGAACAACAGAAGACAGGGGAGTTTTGACTCCCTCGGCTGGTCTGGGGTCATAATCACCGTGGATGGCTACAACTGGACATTGAATGTTTTCACCCAGGGCTACAAGCTCACCGCTGCGCCTTAAGGCTTCTGCTTCTGCCCAAACTTGTTTATAGATTTCATATTGAACTTTTGGCTTTTCATGGTTATCGGGTAAGGGGTTTAAAAGATCAACCCGGGAAATCATCTGGCCCAGTTCGGAAAAAGTTCTATCTTTATGGGCATTATCAGGATCGTTTAAGCTAAAGAGTAATTGATCGATCTTGTTTCTATCTTCTTCAGTCAGCCGGCTTAAACGGGTTGGCATAATATCTGCTGCATAACTATCTTTAAAAACAGCACTGCTGACTAAAATCAGTTTTTTTACCAAATTAGGATAATTAGCAGTAAGGACAAAACTTAAGATCGCTCCCCAGGAAAAACCGATTAAGGTTATCGGTGCTTGCCCCTGCTTTACAATTACTTCTACTAATTCGTCCACCTGATCAGCAATGGTGTTCTTGGTTTGTAGCGGTTCCAGAACGCCATGGTCTTTTGCCAACTCTTCGGCAACTGGTTTCATTTCGCCGGGTGCTCCTGGACCGCCATGAATGACAGCGACACGATAGGGGGGTTGGCCGTGTTTTCTTAGATTATCCATATAATTATTGACAGACATATAAACAAGGATCCAGCCAATTATCCAGTTCGGCTTGAGAACTGACATAACCGCGAATGTTTAAATCGGTTCCTTGGTGCAGGGCCAAATGCAAATGCTTGCGCTCTCCGTCAGTTTCGCTGCTTAGGTTGGCACCCAGAACCCCGATAGTTTGTCCCTTGGTAATTTCTTCATCCAAAGCCCATTCAACGCTGGATAATCTCAAATGTCCGTAAGTGATAGTTATTGATTCACCCTCCAACTGGCATTTTTGGATAACGACACCGCCATAACCATTAGATTGTTGTTTCAAAAGCAACTGACCGGTACAAATAGCGTGGACCGATACATCACTATCTAGTTCTTCCGTGAAAATTTCGAAATCAGTTCCGGTGTGATAACCCTGAAATCTTTCCGGTTGAACTGGCGAAGTACCCGGAGTGATGTAATCACCGAATTCTTTTTTAGTGACCCTTTCTTTGGTTCGGATTAGGGGAGGCGAAAATTCACCAGTATCGTCAACTGTTATTGATTCGTTAACCGGCAAGGGAAGGTTAACTGAAAGATTGGCATTCGTTTCTATGGCCTGATTGATGTCCTCAACCGCAGTATCTTTAGTTAAAAAGAAAATGGCCACTGCGATAAGTAGAATAATGGTTATCAATAGTACCTTTTTCATGACATTAGTATACCATTAGACAACCAAAAAACCACACGATTTTATTATAAACCACCCCGAAAAATACTTGTCAAAATATTGAACCATAGTACAATAAGGCTTACTGAATATGCATTATAATTCCACATTAATAATCGGGATAGTAGTCGTTTTGTATCTGACTACCTGGTTGTTGGTCAAATTTAAAAAATTACAGCTGGCCACCCATAGAAAGATCTGGAATGTTCTGATGGCGGCCTTTTTTTTGATTTCCGCCCTGCTTGGCTTATTAATGGCAATCAGTTTGGACAACAAACTATCGCTGTCTTGGTACCGGGAAGTTCTCTGGGTTCATGTAGAGCTGGGAATCGCCATGGCGGTTATAGCAATTTTTCACTTTGCCTGGCACTTGCGCTATTTTGCAGCGGCTTTGGGAGGTATTTGGGGAAAAAACAACGAACCCAATAACAAAATAATCAGCCGGGGAAAAAAATTATTGTGGCTAGGAATTCCGGTTTTAGCCTTAGTTACTTATTTGATAATCATGGCCCGTGGCGACTCAACTAATAACGATCAAAATGAAAGCAAAGATACTGTTATCCAATCCCAGGACGATCAAACAGCAGATAATGAAGCTGTGATTACTAATGCAGCAACTGATGATTATGATCAGCTTAAGGTGAGTTCCGCCTGTATCGGCTGCGGTCGCTGTGTTCTAACTGACCCGGAGCATTTTGCCTTTGATTATTCAGTGCGTCAGGCCGAAGTAATTTCGGAATCCAATCTTGATTCAGCTAAGTTAGACAGTGCTATTCGCAATTGTCCGGCTCGGGCCATTATTCGGACATAGTTTTTTACCAATAAAAAAACACCCAATTTGGGCTTGACAAGGGATGTTATTCATGATAAAGTATTGACGAACTGTTAATAACAACTAAAAACTGGTGTTAACGGTTCAAGGGTATAGTAAGCATAGAAATATAGTCGAATTTCGAGGTTACTATATGATAAAATTAATTTGATTATTATCTCTATGCAAGGAGAAATCAAAAAATTGACTGACAAAAACTTTGGTTTCATCAGTGCTGAAGGACAGGACAAAGACCTGTTTTTCCACGCTAATGAAGTTGAAGGTGTCCAGTTCAGCGAGTTGAACGAAGGGGACGCAGTCACTTTTGAAGTATCAGATACCCCAAAAGGGCCTGCTGCTACTAAAGTCAACAAAGCCTAAAATAACTTAGGAAAACAAAAAACGCCCGTTTAACGACGGGTGTTTTTTGTTTTATCTATATTAATAGCTACTTTTATTATACACCAATTTCTAGGTTGACAAAGTCGGTAGGGGTAGTAAGCTTGAATTGGATTTTAGCAAATAACCAAAAAATATGATAGAACGAGGACCAGGAGGACCAGATAGAAAAGATATAGAATTTTCAGCCGAGTCTACTGATCAAGAAAATGCAGAATCGGGCCAAGAGGACGAAATAAAAGTGGGGGATATTGCCAGAGTCGATGGCACAGCGGCCACCTACCGGAACGGCCAAGGCACTGAATGTGAAGTGCTGGAGGTTACTGAGGATAGAGTCAAGGTGAGGCTAAGGGAGGGTAAATATGTCGGTGAAGATGGCTGGACTTTTATGAAGAGTGAAGTAAAATCAACCGGCAGAACAATAGCACAAATAAGGGAGCAAGATAGAGAAGAAATGAGATTGCGTGATGAAAAAACAAGAAAGTCTCACGAGGGAGCCAAAGTCGGTGATACGGTGATTGGCCGGGGAACGTCTATTACTAGAGATGGTACTCGAGCTGAAATATTAAGCATTGATCCTGATGATGATATGAGGGTAGTGGTAAGGATTACAGAGGGTAAGCGAACGGGTTTTGAGATTGAGCTCTATGGTTCTGAGTGGAAATTAGATGAAGAACAACAATAAATACATAAAAATACCTCCTTTGATTTTTTGTGATGTAGGGAGTAGGATAGAAATATGATTACTAAATAAATACTTATGCCAAAGTGTCCACATTGCAAGGGAGAAGTTAACTTCGAAAACGTTAAACGAGAAGTAAAAGGCAAGGGTGTTGTAAAAGAGGAAATCCTTTACTATTGCCCACACTGTGAAAAAATATTGGGTTTCAGTCGGGGTAAATATATTGGGTAAATAAGTTAGATTACTAATTTTAAGACTATGCCCAAGACAAAATTAGGAAAATGGTCTGTCAGTCTCTGCGGAGCTTTTATCGTTTTTCTGGCTCTGTTTTATGTCCTAGTGGCAACAGGTCAGAGAGGTGGTGATACTTTCTTTAGCAACTGGGCCCTGACTATTCCCATCCTGTTGGCAGCAATTGGTGGTATTGGTGGATTCGTAATTGGCCTGATGGCCATTTTTAAGCAACGGGAACGTAGTTGGCTTGTCTACCTGGCTGTGGTTATCGGGGCTCTGGTAACCTTTTTCACCGCTGCCGAGTTACTTTTTCCGCATTAGATGAAATAAAAAACATCTCTGGTTCAAGAGATGTTTTTTTGATTAATGGCTAGGTAAAGGGTAAAATTAAGCTATGAAAAAAACAATCATCATTACCATTATTATCCTCATCATCCTGGGCGGTGGGTACCTGACTTACAGTCAGCTAATAAAGGATGACCCAACCGAAAACACCAAAACCACCGATGTAGCTAAAAACACAAATTCTAAACCAAAGCTGGTAATTACCTGGGATCCAGCTAATGAGCTAACCCACTTGAGCCAAGTTGATGTATCTACCGAGCAGGCCTATTTCTTCCGGGGCGGGTGGTTTTGGTGGAATGCCGTAGAAGAGAAGGAAGGGACCTACAACTGGGATTCTTTTGATGAGCAGATAACCAGGTTCCAGGACTCAGGCGCTATGGTCTTGCCGGTTATTTTTCCCTACACCAACTGGGATCAGGAGGCCTGCCATCCGGAGGAAAAATATATAGCGGTCTTTGATCCAAAAAAAGGCGGCAAGGTAAAAGTGGGCGCACCTTGCGATCTGACGGCCTACGCCGATTTCCTGGCGGCCACGGTAGAGCGCTATGACGGTGACGGGGTGGACGACATGCCCGGGCTGGTCATTCCTATCAAGTACTGGGAAATTATGAATGAACCGGTGATGCAAGGGGGCGGCACCGGCGGGATGGGCGAAGAACTCAAATTTTTTGTGGGGACATCAGCTGAGTATCTGGAAATTTTGCAGACTTCCTACCAAACCATCAAACAAGCCGATCCCGAGGCCCAGGTGCTGCACGCCGGCATGGCCAGTTTAGCTGCTGAACATACGGATTTTTGGGATCCGATTTTCCAGGCCGGAGCCGGTGACTATTTCGACATCGCTAATATTCATACCATCAGTACCGATAGCCGACGGGAAGATCTATATATGGTAAAAGCTAAAGAATATTTTAAGAAGTATGGCTTGGAGGAAAAACCGATTTGGATAACCGAGGTGCAATTTGGAGAATTAGCCGATCGGCCAGCGGATATTGAGGAATTTGATCAGTTGGTGGCCCGAGCTTCGGTGTTGGCTTTAGCCCAGGGGGCGGAGAGGCTCTTCTACATAGAGAACTGGCTGTTCTGGAATGATATCCGGGAAGAGTTGGATAAAGATAAAGAATCCTCCCAAGGCGGATCCGCCTCTGGCGGAGAAGATAAGAAAAAGGAGGAGTTCAAGGAAATAGCTGACGACAATACTACCCACCAGGTTTATTTGAACCTGGTCGATAAAATCAACAGTTTTGATTCAGTAACAATTATCAATCAAGAACTTGAAGAAAACTTTAATGATCATGATGGGGTAACTTCGCTAGTCGGCCAGTATGCCTTTGATACCGGCAATGATACGATTTACGTTCTCTGGGGCCAGGCCGACCTGCCCGCGGCTATTTCCGGAACGATAAAGGTAACCGATATTTACGGCCAAGCCCAAACCATGGAAGCAGATCAATTGGTCTTAACCGATAGTCCGGTGTTTGTGGAGTTATGACCCTTTTGCTACACAACCGTAATATGATAGATTTTATCCATAAGTAATAATAATCAAGACTAAATTATGGAAGAACAAACTCAACAACAACCCAAAAGAATTTATCAGAGATTTGGATTACTTTACTGGTTGTTTGGACTGATTTATTTTTTAATATTACCGATATTATTTACTGTTTTGGACTCTTCTCCTGATAGATGGCATTGTCCATCAGGAATAACAAAAGTGACTGTATTTTTGTTTACTCCACCCGTATCATTCATAGTACTCATTGTGATGTTAATCATTGCACTGATAGTAATTGTCCTGAGAAATTTTTCAAAATATAAAAATCACCCCAGCATAATTCTACTTTACAAAAAAATAAATATAATCACCATTTTAGTTATGGTAGTTTTATTTATTTTTGCTTTATTTATTGCCCAACCCCTGGAGTTTGTTCCTGGAGAAGGATGGATCTCTCCGTGCTGACAAAACTAGTTTTTCTTGACCAAAAACACCTTCTTTTTCGGAGATGTTTTTAATTCTTTTTATTTAGTACCAATAACCGACCATTGTCCGTGTTTATTCTTGGTCATTTTCAGCTTAGCAAATTGGTCAAACATTTTTGTTAACTCAGCTTTACCATAGAAACTATGAGGAGTACCGATTTCCGGGCCGACCAAAGGGACTACCGTGTTTTTGTTTAACCGCCTGTATTTTTTACAGGTCCGCCAGATCTTTAAGGCCCCTTGATCGGGAATGGAGATAAAAGTCTGGCCGTCGGGTAATAGAGCTTGGTGAATGTTGTTTATTAATTTCTGCAAATCCTTCTTGGGACCATGTTGGACTGTAGAAATAGAAATAATTAAATCGTATTTGTTTTTAGGTATGGTCATCTTAAACATATCAGCCCGCCAAATCCGGCCGGCTTCTTTGCCCAAAGCTTTTTTTGTCATCTTTACTGCAGTTTGGCTGGAGTCAACTCCGTCGGTTTGAAAGCCCAAAGAAGACAGATAAACCAAGTAGCGCCCCTGGCCGCAACCAATATCCAGAACGTACTTTTTAGTAAGTTTAGTCTGCTTAATAAATTTTCTAAATTCGGGACTAACCTTTTCAATAAAACAAAAAGGAGTAACTCCGTCTCTAAGAGTTTTCCAAGTCTGGCCGCCTTTGTTTTTGGCTTGATAAATTTTATCCCAAGTGGTCATATTAATATTCTAAACACAAAGACTCTTGATTTACCGTTCCATTTAATACCTGCTTAACGCAATCTCTAACCAATTCTTCCGGATAGCAACTGCCAGTTAAGTTAGACACTTCATTGCCCGCATCAATTGTCGTCTGCTGGTCAGCTGTTAGCTCGGGCGGGAAGCAAACCCCGGATTGGCATTGGCCGCCGTCAACACAGGCTTCCCCAGCTGGTCGGCTGGACAAAATACAGGTTTCTGCCTCGGCTTGCCATTCCCCCCAAGATTGCTCACAGGCCTCTTTACTTCTTTCCGGGTGATGCACATCCAGTTGGGAATACCAAAAACCCAGGCCGATGCCGCCTATGCATATTACGGCAATAATTATTATGGGATTGCGTAGATTCTTATTCATGATTTTTTAATAAGGTTCGTCTAATTCACCTGTATTGGAATAACCCCGGCTTTCCCAATAACCTTCATAGTTCTCATCAGCCGAAAACTCGATCTGGTCAATCCACTTGATCCATTTATAACCCCACTTGGTTTCAGCTATCAGCTGAAAAGGCCAGCCGCGTTCCGCCGGCAAGGTCACCTCATTCATTTTATAGGCCAGCAGGATATCGTTATCATAAAAATATTCTAAAGGAAAAGAAGTGGTATAACCATCCACCGCGTGCAAGATAACCACTTTAGTTTCCGTTTTGGGTTGCGCTTGATCTAATAGATCGCGCAGCAGAATACCTTCCCATAAAATTTTTGCCTCCCATCCTTCCACACAATAAAGAGTAACTACTTTTTTATAACTGGTATAGTCATTAATTACTTGGTTATAAGTTAAAGATAGTGGCTGTTCAGCTAAGCCGGTGATACTTAGGCGGTAAGTTTCCTGATCTACCTGTTGCGGTCCTTTGATGGAGTTTTCCCGAAAGTCGTTGACGGAGGATAAATTTTCTCCTTCGTATTCCCTAACTTCAACAGTATCCAAGACAAGCTCGTTTTCCTGAGAAAATGTGAAATAATAAATAGCACTAAGCACAAGGGCTATTGCTATAAAAGCGAGGATGATATTTCTTTTTTCTTTCATATAGTTAGTATACTCTCTTTCTATAATATCAAAAGCACCCCGTATGCTCGCACTTTCCCGGGGTGGTTTTATTTAATGCCAGCTAACAGCAAGCTTTCTAGAGGAATGCCCTGATACTGCTGCTTGCTGATTGCTTTATTTTCATTTAGTATTTTAACCTGAAAACCGGCTTGTTTAGCGATATTGATGTAGTCATCTCTAAGTAAAGCTCCGCCGACGCAGCCGGCCAGTAGTTCCTGATCCTTCTTTTGTTCCTCACTTAGCTCTTCTAATAGCACAATATCAGACACAAAAATCTGGCCACCTGGTTTTAAGACTCGGAAAGCCTCCTGAAAAACTTTAGCTTTATCCGGGGCCAGGTTGATGACGCAATTGGAGATGATAATATCAGCTGAATTATCAGGTAGCGGCAAAGTATCGATGTCAGCCAGGATGAATTCAACATTATGGATATTATCTTTGGCAGCATTAGCTTTGGCCTTAGTCACCATTTCTTCCGTAAAATCAATGCCGATCACCTTTCCTTTATCTCCAACTTTTTTAGCAGCCAGAAAGCAATCAATACCGGCTCCGCTGCCCAGGTCAATAACCGTATTGCCTTCTTTTATACTGCTAAAAGCCACAGGATTACCACAACCTAGGCCCAGATCCGCTTCACCTACTTGCTGCAGTTGTTCCTCGCTATAGCCGATATTCTGAAAAATATTATCAGAGCAGGAACAAGAGCAGCCGCAGCCTTTACTTTGCTGCTTAGCGATCTGGGAATATTTATCTTTGACGATTTTTTTGGTGTCCATATTGTTATTATTATAGCATATATAAAAACACCTCCCTTAGTTGGGAGATGTTTTTTGATCTGTTTAATCGTCGCCGTCCAAAAAACTATCAGACTGGAAGCTGGCCAGCATCTCGTCGAAATTATCGGCAACAGTTTCTCTATCCTCGTTATTGGCAAATACACAATAAAAACCCAATCCGGTGGCTTCACCCAAAGCATAAACTGCCTCATTTATTTTGTTATCGCTTTCGGTAACAATTCTGACAGCGATATTATCAGCCAGCGTGGTGGTTGTTCGTTCCACCAGCGTTTCACTTTCTAAAATGAAATCAACGTATTCATCCAAAGTTTGGGCTAGGGCGTTGTTGAAACCGTAAGCCATACAGGTAATATCTTCTTCTGGTGATATAAATGTCCGACCGTCGTTATTGGTGGGCGGATCAGCTAAAGTCCAGCTTGCCGGATAGTTAAGGCTAAAACCGTAACGACTATTTTCATAAATGGACCATTGGGTTTCCTCAACCCCTTTATTAACTGTTGTGTTTTTTATTGCTGTTGTGTTGGTGTTGGTTACGTTGGTTTCTTCTCTGAGCTGATAGTTAAGGTCTATATACCCCCAGACAACAACTCCGATAATAACCACGGCGATGATAATTATTATTACCAGTTGTTTTGTTCCTTGTTGGTTCATGGGGCTATGGTTAATGAATAGTATTTAAAGTATAGCAAAAAACCATCCTGGTGTTGAGGATGGTTTTTTTATCTAGTATTGATTATTCGTAGCGTAAGGCCTTAATCGGATCCAGCTTGGAAGCACGAATAGCGGGGGCGACTCCAAACACTATGCCGACCAGCGCGGTAAAACTGTAAGCCAGCAGAACAGTTTGCAAATTAATAGTGGGAGCAAAACCGAATTGAACGTCCATAATGGTAGCACCGGCAAAAGCCAGAGCTACTCCGATAGTCCCGCCCAAAAAGGTTAAGAAAATCGCTTCTACTAAAAATTGAATCAAAACATCATTATCCGAAGCACCGATAGCTTTACGCAAACCGATTTCGTAGGTTCGTTCGGTAACAGAAACCAGCATGATGTTCATCACTCCAATGCCGCCGACTAGCAGAGAGATTGCGGCAATGCCGCCCAACATAGTAGTTAAGACGGATAGGATCTGATCAAGCATGCTCAAAATTTCCTCTTGAGTAGTGATGGAAAAATCTTCAACCCCTTCTCTTGCTTCCAGTAAAGCCAGGCGGATATCCTCTTTGATCGTATCAATAGCTTCAGCATCGGTCACAGAAACTACCATTTGGGAAATAGCAGTTGAATCAGCCAGGGCGAAAGCGGTACTCATGGGAATGATGACTACGTTGGACATACTGCTTTGGCCGGCAAAGAGATCACCTGATTCGTCCGGTGTCTGGGCTCCGATTATGGCAAACGGTTCCTTGCCGATATAGATGGTACGGCCAAGAGCATCCTCGGCAGAAGTGTCAGGAAATAATTGATCCAAAGCTCCCGAGAGAACAGTGGCTACTCTAGCTTCGTTGTCATATTCTTCCTGAGTAAATCTCCGGCCCAAAATTGGTTGATCAAAAAATAAATCAGATCCTTCAGATATAAATTTCATATCTGTGGTACTGCCAGCGGCCAGTACTTGCTGGTGCATCTGGCCCATTAAGCCGGAGTCTCCTGTCGAATCGTCTGATAATAAAGCTAGCTGATCCGGGCTAAGTTCTGAGGGGGCAATCGGGGCTGTGTCAGCCACGGGGAGAGGCACTATAGCCATGGGCACAACGTAATCCAAACCAGCTACTCCCTTTACCGTTTCCAGGTCTTCCGGAGAGAAAGAACCGCTATTGGCAGTCGGCGGACCACCCAAAGATCCGGGCATGACCATCAGCATATTGGAGCCGAAACCTTCAATTTGGCCGGTAACTTCATCCTTAACTCCTTCGCCGATGCCGATCAACAGAACAATGGAAAAAACGCCGATAATAATTCCTAGCATAGTTAAGAAGGAACGTATCTTTTTTCCCATGATGGCTTTGATTGCCAACCTAACGTTTCCCAAAAATTTATACATATGATTTATTGTTCAATTTTCCCATCTTGTATCTTGATGATCCGCTTAGCTTGTGCTGCAATTTTCGGATCGTGAGTGACAGTAATAATTGTCGTACCCTGTTGATTGAGATTATTTAATATTTCCATGACCTGCTCACCGCTTTTAGAATCTAAATTACCGGTTGGTTCATCAGCCAATATTATAGCCGGATCGTTAACTAGGGCCCGGGCAATGGCTACTCGCTGTTTTTCTCCACCGGAAAGCATATTGGGCATGTGCCGCTGCCTTTTTTCTAAACCGACTTTGGTCATAACTTCTCTGGCTTTTTGCCGCATCTCTTTAGGTCTCACCCCCTTATAAAAAAGAGGCATTTCCACGTTGGTAACAGCTTGTACTCTGGGCAGTAAATTAAAATTCTGAAAGACAAAACCGATCTTATTGCGTCTGATTTTGACCAGATCCTTTTTGTCTAATTTGGCAATCTCTTCTCCATCAAATTTATAGACGCCGGAGGTAGGTTTATCCAGGCAACCGATAATGTTCATCAGGGTTGATTTGCCGGAACCGGAAACTCCCATGATTGCTACCATCTCCCCCTTGTCTATATTCAAAGAAACGCCATCCAGGGCAGCAAACTCATTGGCCTTTTCTTCAAAATAGATCTTTTTAATATTTTCTAGCTCTAAAAGTGACATTGATTGATAATTGGTTATTACTGATTATTTCTTTGGTTTTGCCAACTTCTTTATTTTATTTACTGCTTTTTGGCCTTCTTTTTTGAACTGTTCGAACATAGAGATCATCCAGGCGGCTTCCGACTCAGGTATCATGCTAATAATCTGGGGGATTCTAGAAAATACTATCAAGGAATCTCCGGTATTAATGCCCAATTTCTTCCGTAAACTTACCGGAATAACCACTTGACCCTGGGACCCCACTTTCACTGATCCATGAATTTCAGGAGGGGTAGGTTGTTCCATGGTATTAGCCCTGGTTAAATATTAATCTTATATTTCTTATATTTCTTATATTTCTTATAATTAGTCTATATCAGCTGAAACTGCTGTCAACAATATTCTGTGGATAACCAAAAACATCTCCCGTTACAAGAGAGATGTTTTGATTAGTTTGATTTTTGAAAATTTTACAATCCTAGGTATTTAAACAATCCATGAATCAAAAAGGCCGGCCAAACGATCGCTTTTAAAATTCCGAGTACACCAACCCAAAAGGTTGTGGCTGTTCCGATATAATAAACGGCCGCTCCGATAAAACCAAGACACCAGACACCACCACCAGCCCCAGATTTGTACATTTTGTTTTTCTTGGATGTTTTGCAATTGTCGTCTTGGCAACATTCTCCGGAAAATTTATTCTTTATCCATTCCTCAACCTTTTTCTCGCTAATTTCTTCGCCCATTTTACTTTCGTTGTTTTCTTCTTCCATGGTTATATCTTAATGATCTTACTCTTAGTATACCAAAAAACCACCCCTTTTGGGAATGATTTTCTGATTGTAACGTAAAATCGCTAATAAATTATTTCTTCTTCTTATGCTTCTTTTTTCCCTTGTTTTTGTTCTTCTTGGCTTTGGCTTCAAGCATAAGTTTCTTTGCCGCTAGCCTCTTCTTTGTTTTACGGGATTTTGATTTCTGGGGCCGGCCGATAGCGTGGTCTCTTTTTGCCATATAAGTTTATTAAAGGTAAGTAGAACTATCTTAGCTGATTATGGAGAAAAAATCAATATTTAAGTATTTTATCCACAAAAATCATTATTACTGCTCCGACAACCATCAGATGAACAAAACGCAGCTGAAATTTCTTATAAATAGTTGCTATCGAAATCATAATTAGCCATATCGTAATTACAGCGATGATCATGGGAATACCGACCCTGATAACTTCGGGGATTATTTCATCAAGACCAGCAGTAAAGAAGGGCGGATAGAATACCACCTCACCATGGTAGATATGTTCTGGTATAAGCCAGGCCGCTCCTCCCCAAAGCAAGGCAAGAAGCCATTCAATGTGGTAACGAGATGGAATTTTTTTCTTGGCTGCAGTTACAATGATTGCTGCAGCGGTCGGAGCAATGAAACAAGCCATAAGGATTATTAAATAGTAGGTAAAATTAGTTTAGCTGATTTTTGAAATATAATCAATTTTTTTAACTTATTAAAGATAAATTTCGGCTAAGGCGCCCACTGCTAGAGTTATCCAGATTATAATTATCGCCAAGATTATTTTTATCACCGGCGGAATTGCCAAACCGAACTTTTTCTGGAAGGTAACGTTTAGCGGAGGAAAATAAACTAAAGAAAGAAGTAGAAAAGCAACTCCCAAACCAGGATCGTTACCCCGAAACAGGTTTAATAGACCGTTGGCCAAAACAACTAGACCAAATAGCCAACTGATTATTTTTGTTATCATGACGCCATTATACCAAAAAACCACCCTGAGTGAAATCGAAGGGTGATTTTTTGATGGGGTGGCTATCGGTCGCTTATTTTAACTCGTACATATAAGACAATCAAAAATAAACCATATTTAGACCACTTACTCAACCTATTTAATTTAATTCATAACTACCAATCAAATTGACTTGTCACCCGAATTAATAGATGATATTATAACAATATCAACGGCCATTGATATTAATTACAAATTTCTATGCAAAAAAGCTGCTGTCAAGCAAATTCCTCCCAAAGTCAGAAGATCAAACAAACATCCTCGTTTATAAGGTTGCTCAATGAACCAAATCGTTTGCGGATCCTCTGTCTCTTAAAGCAAGGGGAGTTGTGCGTTTGTGAGATATTCCAAGCCCTCAATTTGCCCCAAAATCTGACTTCCCACCACCTCAAAGTATTAAAGGATTTTGGTTTGATTTCTTCAAAAAAAGAGGGCCTGAAAGTTTTTTATAAATTAAACCGAGCCATATTAACAAGATATGCGGAATCATTAAATAAATTATTTAAACAATGAAAAGACAATCAATTCAAGTTTTGGGCTCTGGCTGCCCGACTTGCAAACAGCTCTTAGAAACTACTAAAAAAATTGCCAAAGAATTAAACATTGATACAGAAATTGAATATATCACCGATGTGGCCAAATTAGTGGAAATGGGCGTAATGACCAGTCCCGCCTTAGCTGTTAATGGTAAACCGGTTTTAAGCGGAGGCGGCCATAGCGAAAACGACATCAGGCAAGCCTTACAAAATAACTCCAGTCAAGAAAACGACGTTTCGACCGGTTGCTCTTGTGGTGGTAAATGTTAATTTAATCTATTAATTATGGATATATTTAGACCTGTTCAAATATTGGCTGATACGGCCACTAACAATTGGTTGGGCATCACTGATCATTATTGGGGTGAAGCCATCAATTTTTTTATTTATGATGTAATCAAAATTGGTTTGCTTTTGATTGTGATAAATTTCGTTATGGCTATTACTCGTTACTATTTTCCAGTTGAAAAAATAAGAAGTATTTTAACGGGCCGTAAATGGTATGGTCTCGATTATTTCTTTGCCGCCCTGCTGGGAGTAATAACGCCTTTTTGCTCCTGCTCTTCCATCCCTTTATTTATCGGGTTTGTCAGCGCCGGCATACCTTTGGGCGTAACCTTCGCTTTTCTGATCGCTTCGCCGCTGGTCAACGAAGCTTCGCTTTTTATTTTCCCTTCTATTTTCGGGCTGAAGATGACCTTAACTTATAACAGTATCGGTATCGCCATTGCCATGCTGGCGGGGATGGTTATCCAAAGGTTAAAAATGGACAAGAATGTCAATCAAAATTTTCTGAAATTTAAAACCCAAAAGGAAGCCGTTAAAGATAACCAGGGCAGGGCCATTCCTTTAAAGAAAAGGCTGAAAATCTGGTGGCAGGACGGCCTGCACATCTCCAAAAGCATCTTCCCCTACGTGATAGCCGGTGTCGGCTTAGGTGCTTTAATTCACGGATTTGTCCCCAGAGATTTTGTGGAAACATATTTGTCGATAAAAGATTGGTGGGCAGTTCCAATGGCAGTGATTTTGGGAATGCCTCTATATGCAAATTCAGTAAGTGTAATTCCTGTTGTCGAAGCTATGACTGGCAAAGGCATACCACTTGGTACCTCTCTGGCTTTTATGACTGCCACAGTAACCCTGTCAATCCCCGGACTCTTAATTCTCAAAAAAGCTATGAACTGGAAATTATTATCCGCCTTTATAGTTATTACAGCAATAGGGATTATGATTATTGGTTACTTTTTTAATTTCTTTAATTTTTAGATAACAATATGCTGAAAAAATCACTTTTTCTTTTCTTATTAAGTTTATCTGTTTTAATTCTTGCCGGTTGTGGTCAAACAGGTGGTAATCAATCGGTAGAAAGTAGTTCAGTCGATCTTGGGGCCGACAGAATTGAGGTTGTTCATTTTCACGCCACTCAGCAGTGTTGGTCGTGTATTACGGTTGGGGAACTTGCCTTGAAGACAATTCAAGAAAAATTTCCAGAGGAATATAAAAATGGACTTATTGTTTTTAAGGACATTAACGGCGAACTGCCGGAAAACAAAAACATTGTAATTAAATATCAAGCTAGTGGCTCATCGCTTTTTATTAACGCAATTACAAACGGAAGTGATAACATTCAAGAAGATACGACTGTTTGGCGCTATGTTTCCAATGAGACTCAATTCATTAACTATTTAGAAAATATATTAAAAACTCTTTTAGGCAAATGACACGATGGATTTTATCAATGTTTTAATAGACAATTACAATATTCCTATTGCAACTTCTTTCTTATTGGGAATTTTGACCTCAATAAGTCCCTGCCCCCTTGCTACAAACGTCACGGCTGTTGCCTATATTTCTAAAGAAATAAAGACGGTCAAAAACACTTTGCTTAATGGCTTGTATTACACTTTGGGTCGGGGCATTAGCTACACGCTTTTGGCTACTTTAATTTATTTCGGCTTGTCATCGTTTCAGATTTCGGGAATTTTTCAAGGTTGGGGCGACAAAATTTTGGGACCCGTTTTGATTATTATCGGCCTGATAATTTTCGGAGTGATAAAGATCAAACTCAACGGACACAACCAGAAGATTGAAAATCTGAAAGAATGGCTGGCCGGCAAAGGATATATTGGCTCGTTGCTTTTGGGAGTTTTATTTGCTTTGGCTTTTTGTCCTTATAGCGGAGTTATATTCTTTGGTATATTGATGCCTTTGATTTTACGATCTAGCGAGGGTTTGTTACTGCCCCCTTTGTTTGCCCTCGGAACGGGACTGCCTGTAATAATTTTTTCATTTCTGATTGCTTTTAGTATGCAAAAAGTGAGTAAAGCCTTCCAAGTCGTTCAGAGGGTAGAAAAGTTTATGCGGTATGCTGTTGCTTCCATATTTATTATTACAGGGATTTATTATTTGCAGATTTTATTCAGATATTTAGCAAACTTGTAATAATTTGAACACTCATAATAAAAACACCTCCTATTTTAAAGGAGATGTTTTTTCCTTTGACTTCGAACACTTTGGTTCAGAGGCAAAGGTCCCTACCGATCGCTTATTTTAACTAATTTGATGAGGATGTCGGAAACTGAAACTGTTTTTGATGGCGTTTCATTATACCAACAAGAGAAAGCATTACAGGAACTTCCACAAGTACGCCAACAACTGTAGCAAGTGTTGCACCCGAATTCATCCCAAAAAGGATAAGAGCAACTGCAACTGAAAGTTCAAAAAAATTGCTAGCTCCGATGAATACTGATGGAGCAGCCTCTTTGAATGAAATCTTTAATTTCCTTGCTCCAAGATACCCAAGGTAAAAAATAATGTATGTTTGTAGTACTAATGGAATTGCAATAAGTAGAATGTGAAGCGGATGTTGAATAATTCTTTCTCCTTGAAAGATGAAAAGTAAAACAAGCGTAACAAGTAAACCAGCTGGTGTGACCCATTCAATTTTTTTAATAAATTTTTCTTCAAGCCACGAAACACCTATTTTATGTATAGTGATAAAACGTGTTGCCATGGCCAATCCGAGTGGTAGAGCTACATAGAATAGTATTGAGAAAAAAATCGTATCCAGAGGCACTGGAAAATCAGTTGTTACTCCAAGGAGTAATTTTCCAAGTGGTGCAAATAAGATAAGTATTATTAAATCATTAACTGTGACTTGCA
Organism: Patescibacteria group bacterium; assembly: GCA_043817315.1. GTDB lineage: Bacteria > Patescibacteriota > Patescibacteriia > JBDRGY01 > JBDRGY01 > JBDRGY01. The sequence goes on from JBDRGY010000003.1 coordinate 41,473, forward strand.
TTAGTGCATAGTTAAGATTTCCTCGTGCTAAATATGTCCAAACAAAAACCATAGCTGTGCACGGCGCTAAGCCTAGTAGAATCATACCGGCAATGTACTCGCTTTGAAGTGCCACCGGAATAAAGTTGGCAAAAATAAACCTCATAAATAGCCAGGCAATAAAGGCCATCGTAAACGGTTTGATGGCCCAGTTGACAACTAACGTAAGCCAGAGCGGTTTTGTATTATTGCGTAGTTTTTTTATCTCACCAAAATTTATCTTAAGCATAATCGGATACATCATCAAGAGAAGCACTATAGCAACCGGAATTGAAACGTTTGCAATCTCAAAAGAACCCAGTGTGTTAGAGATTCTTGGAAAAGAATATCCAATAGCTGTGCCAATTGCTATACAGAGGAATACCCACAATGACAGGTATCGATTGAAGAAATCAATTTTTCTTTCGTCTTCGAATTCTTTCATAGTTTTACTATACCAAAAAACCATCCTAACAAATAGCATGGTTTTTTGATGGGGTGGCTAGAGGGAATTGAACCCTCATCACCAGTGCCATCCCGCAACCAGTCGCTACGCTCCGGTGCGGGACAGGCAGACTTCGTATCCAGAAAGGTGGCCACTGGGGTGGCCAGAGGGAATTGAACCCTCATCACCAGTGCCACAGACTGGTGCACTAACCATTGTGCTATGGCCACCTTTCTGGATATAAGTTTATAATATACTTGTGCCCTGCCCTGAACTGCGAGCGGTAGTGAGCTAGTTTAGGGACTAACCATTGCCCGCCTCGCGTCGGCTCGCAACGCGAGTCGAGGCGGGTGCTATAGCCACCATAATAGTAACTTAGAATAAAAAATACAAAATGTAAAATGTCATTATTTGTTTCTATGCACGAAAATACCTTTTGAAATCTTTCTTTTTTTGTTCATCCCAATCACGTGATTTTTCTTCCCACGATCCTGTTGCTTTGTCAATGGTCTCTTGATCTAAACCAGAAAATTTGTCTATTATGACGCCAAGTTCAGCACCAAGACCAGCTTCCAATAAGGCGTTGGCGATTTCTGGGTGATCCGACTCTTGGAAATTAAAGTTGTCAAAATATCCTATAATATTAGCAGATTCTCCCACTCCCGCCTTTCCCGCCTCTATTATTTTAAGAGCGGTATCTTTGTGATTAAGGCCTGGAAATTTTTCTAAATTTCTAAGAACTACTCCTCCTTGACCGACACCAATTAGATTGGTAGCAGCTTCTTCTGAATCAAGACCTTGAAATTTTTCCAGATTATCTTCTATCGCCATTGCTATCTGTTTAGCTTTAGCAGGATTGCTTTTTATTTCTTCAATCAATAGCGAAAAAGCCGCTCGATGGTCAGTGCCTCTAAATTTATCTATATTTGCGGGTACCGTTTCCCCATGCTTTGATTCTATAAGCGCTCGAATAAAATCTGGATGATCATTTTCATCAAAATGTTTTAGATTATTAAATAAGGGTGCACCACCAAAAAGCCAGGCAAGATTTAAGCCGAATTCTTTATGTAGAGCAGGATCCAATTCACGAAGGATAGGTTTCACTTGGAAAATTGCTCTTGAATAACCTTCATTCTGCAGATAATTCATAACCTTACCGATAGACTTTCTCTGTTCTTCGGTCAATTCATTTTGGTCGGTTGGTGTTTGTTCTCCAGTTAATTCATCAGGATTAACCAGTTGTTGTTCTGGCTTTTCAGGCATAGTTTTATGATTAATTATTTTCGTCTGGTACCCTCGAGAGCCCGCCTACTCCCACGTCCGCGGGATTCGGCGGATCTCCGCTGCGCTCCGAGAATCTCACTTTCCGCCCGACTCGCCTGGTACCCTCGAGAGGAATCCCCGCCAGAGGCGGGTCCGCCGTACCTTTTACATCTAAATTTAAAGTGGCGGAGAACCTCTCGTATTTAGATTTTTTATCGTCTGGTATCCCCAGTAGGAATCGAACCTACATCTAGGGCTTAGAAGGCCCTCGTTCTATCCATTGAACTATGGGGACATATTTTTGGTAGAAGTAAATTTATCAGATATATTTTAAAAGGTCAAGACTTCTTGCGGCGTTTATCATGGAATGATTGAAACACTTCTTTTAGCTTTTTGTCGGTAACATGAGTATAGATTTGAGTAGTGGTGATGGAAGCATGACCCAACAGTGCTTGAACCGAACGGATATCAGCACCGGAAGACAGAAGGTCAGTGGCGTAAGTATGCCTTAGGGTATGGGGAGTGATTCTTTTAGTGATGCCGGCAACTTTAGCGTATTTATTTACCATCCTTTGAATAGAGCGAGGCGTTAATCTGGTATCCTTCTCTTGATTTCTTTTGAAGGCGCGGTCGTGGCGGACAAACAGTGACGGAAAAACGTCATTTCTTTTATCTTGATATTGTTTTAGCCAGTACTTAGCCTGGTTAGATATAAAGACTACTCTTAATTTTCCGCCTTTGCCCCGAACGGTGAATTCATCCTTTTTTAAACTGACATGCTCGATGTCCAAGTTGGATAATTCAGAAACTCGTAAACCGGTAGAAAAAAGCATTTCCAAAATCGCTTTGTCACGCAGTTGGATAATTCGGGCCTCTTTAGTTTTTAGGGGAGCTTCCAAAAATCTTTCCAAATCATCTCCTTCCAGAAATTCCACTTGGCGGTCCGGTTGTTTGCTCAGTTCTATTTTTTCTGCGGCTAAAGATTTGATGTCTCTTTTAGAAAGATATTTCAAAAAGGCGCGTAAAGCAATCAAATGATAATTTTGGGTAGACTTTTTGAGATGCTGGTCTTTGGGATCGGGTGATTGAGTATTAGTCAACCGATTTAGATAAAGACGGAACTCCCGCACTTTATCTTGAGTGATCTGCTCTGGTTTTTGAATTTTTGCCCAGATAATAAAACGAGTCAGATAAAAATCATAATTCTGCCGGGTGCGCTGGCTGCGGCCTCGTTCGATTTCTAGATAGTCTAGAAAGTCTTCGAGCAGGGAGTTGAGGTTGGGGGATGGCATAGTTTGATTTAGTTTACAAGTTGGTAAGTTTGTAAGTTTATAAGGCAATAAAAACCCCTTATTAACTTACTAACTTTTAAACTTACCGACTAATCACCATTTTACGACACTTTTACTCTTTTGACAAGGGGGTTGCCAAGAATCGGCCTTTATGCTAAACTTTTCCTACTAGAGAATTAACGGTGATGACTCGGTACCGCCAAGAATAAATTGACAGGACGCTACTTGGTTATCACAATAAGGATATTGAAATATGGTCAAAACAAAGGACAAAGGCAAAAAAGCCAAGCTAATCCAAGAATTTAAAATTCACGAATCTGACACTGGTTCAGCTGAAGTACAGATTGCTATTCTATCTAATGAGGTTAATCAATTAACTTCTCACCTCAAGAGTCATAAGAAGGATTTTTCATCGAGAAGAGGTCTCCTACGCAAAATCGGGCAAAGAAGGAGACTTTTAAAATTCCTGGAAAAAGACAATCCGGAAGGTTACGAGAAGTTAGTTAAGAAGTTAAAGTTAAAAAAATAAATTAGGAATATTTTCATATGATCAAACATAAAGACCAAAGAGTCGGCGTTTTCGTCGATGTTCAGAACATGTATTATTCGGCCAAGAATTTGTATAAATCTAAAGTTAATTTTGGAGCAATCTTGAAAACTGCCGTGGGCAATCGTGAACTTATCAGATCCATCGCCTATGTTATTAAAGCCTCAGCCCCGGAAGAGCAAAGTTTTTTTGAGGCCCTAGACAAGCAAGGTTTTGAATTACAGATGAAGGATTTGCAGGTTTTTTTCGGTGGCCACAAAAAAGGTGACTGGGACATTGGCATGGCAGTGGATGCCATTCGATTATCCGACCGGTTGGATGCCATAGTCTTGGTGACCGGCGATGGTGATTTCGCCCCTTTGGTTGATTATCTGAAATACAACCGTGGTTGCCAAGTGGAAGTGATAGCTTTTGGAGAATCCTGTTCCTCACAGTTGAAAGAATTAGCCGATGAGTTTTCTGATTTGAGCAGCAATAGGCAACGCTTTTTGATAAGAGATATCAGAAGAAGAAAAAAATAATATAATAACTTGGTCTTCAGACAAGTTAGACTTTTTGCCTTTTGGGGCAGTAGTCTAAAAGTCTGGGGATCAGGACGCAAGAAAGGATCTTATTATGGAACCTCAAAAATTTGAGACTGATCTCGGAGGTAAAAAATTAATAATAGAGGTGGGAAGGTATGCCAGCCAGGCTCACGGTTCTTGTACTGTCCAGTACGGAGATACTGTGATTTTAGCCACGGCAGTGATGAATGAAGGTATTCGAGAAGGAGTCGATTACTTCCCCCTGATGGTAGACTACGAAGAGAAGCTTTATGCTGCGGGAAAAATAAAAGGTTCCCGTTTTATTAAACGCGAAGGCAGACCTTCAACCGAAGCGGTTCTCTCTGGTCGTTTGATCGATCGGTCTATTAGGCCGCTTTTTGATAATACTGTCAGGCAAGATGTCCAGGTGATTTTGACCATTTTGTCAGTTGACCAGGAGAATGATCCTGATATTCTGTCGCTAATCGCTGCTTCAGCAGCGGTAGCTATTTCACCGATTCCCTGGGCCGGGCCGATAGCTGGTGTTAGAGTAGGCCAGATCGAAGACGAGTGGGTGCTTAATCCCACTTACGAAGCTCGGGAAAAAACTGACTTTGAATTAGTAATTGTGGGGCGGGAAGAGGAAGCGATTATGATCGAAGCTTCCGGCAATCAAATTTCCGAGGATACCATATTGGGAGCCATCAAATTTGGCCAGAAACACCTTAATGTAGCCTTGAAGTTGATTGAGGAAGTGGTCGGTAAAGTAGGAGAAGCCAAGAAAATAATTACTATTGGCGAAGACGACGAAGAAGAAAAAGCCAAACTGGAAAAAATCCGCCTCAAAGTAGCTGACAATATTAAAAGTAAATTCGCTGCAATATTTAAGGAAACTGATAATAAAAAGCGTAAAGAAATAGTTAATCAATACAAAGACGAACTGGAAGAGAATTTGAAGGAAGATAGCGAAGTGACTAAAGAGCAGCGGTTATACGGAGTCGGCCTGGTTGATGAATTCGTGGATGACGAGGCCCGTCGCCTGGTTCTGGAAGATGAAACAAGAGTGGACGGTCGGAAACTGGACGAAATTCGTCCCCTGTCGGCTCAAGTTGGTTTATTGCCCCGGACCCATGGGTCAGGACTGTTCAACCGGGGAGAAACTCAGGTTTTATCCGTAGTCACCCTGGGGGCACCTGGCGATGAACTGGTTCTGGACACCATGGAAGAAAGTGGCAAACGTCGCTACATGCATCACTACAATTTTCCCGGATTTTCAGTGGGAGAAGTAGCTCCTCTGAGGGGGCCGGGTCGCCGCGAAATCGGTCACGGCGCTTTGGCTGAAAAAGCCATTGTTCCCTTATTGCCCGATGAAGAAAAGTTCCCATACACTATCAGGGTAGTTTCCGAAGTCTTATCCAGTAACGGTTCCACTTCTCAAGCTTCGGCCTGTGGTTCTTCCTTGGCCCTGATGGACGCTGGCGTGCCGTTAAAGGAAGCAGTTGCCGGGATTGCCATGGGTTTAATTACCGATAAAGAATCCGGTAAGTATAAGATCTTAACTGACATTCAGGGAATTGAAGATCACGCGGGAGATATGGACTTTAAAGTAGCCGGCACTAAAAACGGTGTTACCGCCATTCAAATGGATACCAAACTACACGGTTTGAAATTTGCCATAGTTGAAGAGACATTAGCCAAGGCCAAAGAAGCCAGGTTAAAAATCTTAGAAGTAATGAATAAAGTAATTGCTGAACCGAGAGCCGAGATGTCTCCCTATGCACCGCGGATTGTAACCCTAATGATCGATCCCGATAAAATCAGAGACGTCATCGGTCCCGGAGGCAAGATTATCAATAAAATTATCGACGACACCGGAGTGGCTATTGATATCGAAAAAGACGGAACAGTGATGATCACTTCGGAGAATGCCGAAGGATTAAAAGAAGCGGTTCAAACGGTTAAGGATATTACCCGTGAGGTGGTAGTCGGAGAAGTCTACGAGGGTGAAGTTACCAATATTGTTAAAGACAGAAATTCCGGCAAAGAGATCGGTGCCATCGTGGAACTGTTGCCCAGTCAGGATGGCATGGTACACATTTCCGCGTTTTCCCACGAGAGGATAGATAGAGTATCTGATGTAGTTAAGGTTGGAGAGAAGCTAAAAGTAAAAGTGATGGGAATCGATAAAGAGAAAGGACGGATTGAACTGTCACATAAAGTTTTTGAGGAAAACGCCGAAGAGAGACCCAATAGACCAAAAAGTCCGTTTAAGAAACCTTTCGGTAAATCGGACAGACCATATAAGCCAAGACATTAATGATAATATCCATCTCGGGTCAACCCGGCTCCGGCAAGTCAACCATTGCCAAAAAGTTAGCCAAGGAGTTTGGCCTGAAGCGTTATTACATGGGAGGGATTCGCCGGAAGATGGCCAAAGAGCGAGGCATGACCTTGGAAGAATTCAACCAGTTGGGTGAGCAGGAAGCTTTTACTGATAAAGAAGTAGACCAGTATCAGGAGAAACTGGGCAAAGAGCAAGACAATTTCGTGATTGAAGGGCGCACTTCATATTTCTGCATCCCGCATTCTATTAAAATTTTTCTGGAAGTTGAAGAACAAGAAGGAGCCAAGCGGATCTTCGGACATTTAAAAGAAGAGGCCCACGGAAGAAATGAGGGTCATAATCTGGATAGTGTGGAAGCGGTGCTGCGCAGCAACCGGGCCAGGATGAAATCAGACAAGGCCCGATACCAGAAATGGTATCAATGTGACCCCTTTGACCATCAACATTACGATTTTGTTCTAGATACTACCAATCTATCGATTGACCAAGTTTTCCACAAGGTGGCTGAATATGTAAAAAGCCAGGTCTAATATGGTAACCAAAGTGCTCAAAAGGAGAAAAAGGCTTATATTAGCCTTTTTTATTTCGATTCTCGCCTTAGCCCTACTTTTTAAGCTGGGGATGTTTATCTATGAGCGCTATTTCAAAGATGTAGACACTTTAGTCCAGTTAGTGCCTCAAAGTGCCCATTTTTATAGTCATCTAAATTATGATCAACGCCGTGATCCTTTTAAGACCTTAAATCAGAATTTGGTCGCCACCAAGACCGCCATAACCCTTGAAGACAAACTAGCCACTCAGATGCAGGGTTATTTACGGAATTTCGGTTTGGATTGGCGGGAAGAGGTGATTCCCCAGATCGAACAAGAGATTGCTTATGCCACCCTCAATATTAAAAATCAGGACTTCCCTCTGGTTCTTCTCAAAACAAAAGAAGCAGATCAATTCAGTCGATTGGTAATGGAGAAGATAAGGAATGACAATCCTCTAATGTCAGATGAATACTTAGAGATAAGAATAAATAATTTTGAGATTGCTCCATCATTGCTGACCGGAGATACGGCATCGCCCCCGCTTCTTAATTGGGACAAGATTTTTTATACTAACATTGGCAATGACTTCATTATTTCCTCGGCCCAGGATCCTATCGAGGCTGTTATTGATACCTACAAGGAAAGAAATCAATCCCTAGAATCTAAGATCGCGGCTCGCTATACGTCTAAAGTTTTTTACAGTTACCTGGAACTAGACAAATGGAAATCAGATTCTGATCAGAACCAATGGCTTAGTTCTTGGCAGCAGATCTTAGAAGACAATAATGTGGAACAGATTTTTCTCTTTTTGGAATCAGAGACTGACTATACTCGATTGGTGATCGAAAGTCCCAAAGGAATTTTCAGCGGCCTGAGCTCTGCTGAAGGAATAGATTTAAACTTTTTTAATTATCTGCCAGCCGATTTCCAGCTGGCAGTCTATCAAGAAAACATCGGAGAGAAACTAAAGCAGTCACAACAAAGTTTTCTGAAAACAAAATTAACTCAACTTGACGTCAACAGCCTCTCGACTATTACGGCTATGTTGCCTCAACAAGATATTTTTTCCCAGCTATTGAATAACCCAGCTCTAGTCGTACAAGATGAAAGCGGTAATTACCTGATTATCATTCAGAGCCAGCGTGAAGAAATTGATCAGTCCTTTAATCAACTAGAAGAACAGCTGAAAGAGATAGCCTCTCTATTCCACCCCAGTGAGCAAGAAATAATATTCGATGACCAGGATAGAGCGATTGAACTAGTCCCCAACAAAGATAACATAACGGCCAGCCAGGAAGGGGGACTGGGTGATACTTTTTTCTCCATTGACTTTGGGTCAACCAAAATAATTTATGGCCAAGGAGGAGATTATATTTTTTTAAGTAATTCCTTTCAACTAGTCCAATCTTCTTTGACCAGCCAAGAAGAATCACAACAATATAGTCAGTCGTATCAAAAATGTCCGGATCTTTTACAGAATGAGATAATGCTCTGGCCGCTGGCCAATCTGCAATTACCTTTACTGGGCACTGTTGGCCAACCATCCAATGTGTTGATAGCCGGCAGTGATCTCAACAATAAATACTTTCTTTTAGAAGGGTGCCTTTTTTTGGAATAGCCTGGGGATAAGTATGATATAGTAATCAATGGTTTTGGCTTGGCCTAGCCATTTTTTTATAGTGAGGCCATACTATTTGACATAATCAATTTTGTATGCTATACTTTTACCGAGAATTAAGAACATTGAAAAATCCACCAATCATAGTAGGGAAGAAGTTGTCCTCAAGGCTATTGAGGCTAGCTTTTTCTCTACTATTCGAACTGGCAACCGACAGCCTGCAAATAAAACAAAAACAAAGCTTTTTTTCCTCAAAAATTTTAGTGAAAAAGAGACAAAAAGGTAAGCTCATATAAAAAATGAGTGTTACCATAAGAATGGTGGAGAAAATTGCTTTTTGAAAAAGTCGGAAGTCAAAAAGCATCAAATGGTCTTCGGTGCTATTGTTTGTAACTGCCTTTCTTGAACCCAAAACATTTTGGATTCAGAAAAGGCGGTTGCAAGCTGGCCCGTGGGGCCCAGGGCGTGTAACCGTTAAATAATAACTTTGTTATGTAACGAGATCGACACGCCCTCTTCTTTTTGTGAAAATATTTGATAGGTGGATAGCAGCTATTGACAAAAAAGTCCCATGCCGGTAAGATAATAGAGTTACAACTAACCTGTTTCATTTAGTCTTTAAGAAAAAACAAAACTAGTCCAAAAATAAAACTTATTATCTGGACTAAACAACTGACTAAAATAGAACAGGTTTTATTGTTTTAAGAATTAAGCAACATCATGGACAAGAAAACCATAAAAGAATATAAGGCGATATTGGTTGAGGAGCAGGCTGCTCTCAAGCATCAACTGGCAGACGTGCAGCGTACAGCCATGGGGGACCAAGAGAAAAGTTCTGCTATGTTTCCGGATTACGGAAACAAAGACGACGAGAACGCAGCTGAGGTGGCTACCTTTGCCGATAATATTTCAATCGAAGCGGATCTCAAGAATAATTTGAAAAACGTGGAGCACGCTCTACAGCACATTGAAGATGATGAGTTCGGGATTTGTGAGCTTTGCGGCAAAGATATAAATTTGGAGAGACTGAAAATCTATCCCTCAGCCACTCTTTGTGTTATCTGCAGCGCCAAAAAATAATGTGGCGGAAGAAGATAGTCTTTTATAATATCATATTTGTTTTTGCCTTCCTGGCAGATAGACTGACTAAATGGTTGGCCAATACCTATTGGAATCAGGAAGGCTTTTTTGTTATCGATAATTTTTGGGAAACTAAGTTATACCAGAATTATTATCTTTCTTTCAGCATTCCTTTACGTTACCCGATCAGTTTACTAATAACCCTACCGGTTCTGCTGCTGGTTATTTATTTATTACTCCGGGCTTACCAAAAAAAGAAAATTATATTACTAAGTGCCTTCTCCTTGGTTACCATCGGAGCCATTAGTAATTTAATCGATCGGGTACGCTATGGGTATGTAATTGATTTTATCAATTGGAACTTCGGTTTCTTAGGAAATCCTTCATTTAATATTGCCGATGCCTACATCTTCTTAGGCATTGTTATAATAATATTCGGCTATTTGTTGAGAAAAAAGTCTACTGGTTAGCCTAATTGCCATATCTGTTTTTAAATAGGATTAGCCCCGTCGAGCTTAGCCTGTTTGCCGATAGGCAGGCTCGATAAGGTTGACAAATCCTATTTTTTGTGATAGGATTCTATGTTCTGAAGGATAATCTACTGCTCATACGAAACAAGGAAGGGGGGTGTTGGTCATGAGTATCCCGATTGTGTGTTGCTTCGTGGTTGCCATGCTGTGCCTCCTAGTCTGTCTGGTTCTAATCAGGCGGCGACATGGTAACTTCAGCCTGGCCTATGGTCGGCTGTTGCGCCTGGCAACCAGCTGCTACCTGGTCGGTCTGCTGTTGACTTGGTTAGGCAACCGTCATCTAGCCGAATGGATCTGGATCCTGGGTTGCATCTCCCTTTACTGCTTGCTCCGCCAGGGCATGATCTTGTATCGGATTGATGGTGCTCGGCAAGCTCTGGCTGTGACCCAAGACGTTCATGATCTTGTGGAACGTCACAATGCCGAGAGTACCCTCTACCGCGATGCCCCATCTATCTTCGGCTATCATCTGGTTACTACCTTGGGCCTGATGGCGGTGGTGGCCATCTTCACTCCCGAATTCCTCAGTGTGTTCTAGGCACACCGACCCGATCTTTAAGTACCGCCCGGTTTGCTTCTTCGCGAGCTGGGCGGTTTTCTTATCCCTTGACCCCGTTAGAGATTTTCAATTTCTAGTCTCTTTTTAGTTCATCCATTGAATTAGCTTTTTAAAGTTGAGAAGCGGTGCATCGTTTCTGGTTATAATCGCATATAAGAGGTAGAATACCAAAAATAATTTATGATTCAGAAAATCTCTAACGGGGTTGACAAATTCTAATTTTTATTATAAGGTAGCCTATTACGTTCTTTGCAGTTACAAGGAGTTTCCAACCAAGGAGGGCTAACCTTGGCTACACGATTGCAAAAAAGAGAAAAGAGGTACATGAAAGGGATTTGGTCTGCTTCCGCTTTGCGGAACATCCTGACCTGCCCCTTGATGTTCTACCTGGATCGTTTGCTACGTAGCCCGGTTCCTTACAGAGCTGACCGGGCCTTTGGCGGGATGGTGCATTTCTGCATGAAGCGGTTCTTCAGTGTGCGCTACAAATCTTTCAGCACCTTCCTCAACTTTGCCCTGGGATTCTGGGAGGGTGTGGTCAATGGAGATCACGGACCCGACAGCTTTTCGCCTCAAGTTTCTCGGCCACACGATATTCAGTGGATCGGCAGACGCGACGCCGAGTTCTATACCGAGAGACTGGTTTGGGTACTGTGGTTGTTCTGGGAAATAAACATCGAGATGCGGGATATCCCAGAGTTACAGCCGGAAGTGGAAAAACACATCAGCTACCGCTTTGGCCCCTTTAGTCTTCGGGGAACCATTGACCGGCTACAGCCGCATGAGGCTGGCGGAGTGGAAATCTGGGATTACAAAACCTGGCCGCTGGATGATTTACGGACGGTTAATGATCTGCAGATGACTACTTACGATCTCTGGTATCGGATTGAAAACGGTCTGATACCCCGTGGCCTTTACATTTACAGTTACTATGAAGGAAGAGATGTCCCGGTTCCCCTGAGATCAGATGCGGACTTCCAGTTTTTCTTCCGCTTGCTACAGGAAGCCACTGCGTATGTCCGGGCGGTTCTGCTGCAAAGTGAGGCCGATGCCGAGATCCTGGACCGCAGTCATTTCCAGCACTGGCGCTTGGATGCTGAGCTGGGCACCTTCTGTCCCCGCTACGTGGAATGTCCCATTCCTTTCTGTCCCCATCGCGATGAGTGTCTCAAATGGTTTGAGGATCACCGCAACGGTCTGCCCATGGTCAAAGCCAGCCAGCTAATGACCGCTGAGTTCCAGGCCAGGGTCGAGGCTAAAGACGCCGAAAAAGGACATCCCCATCAGGAAACACTCATTCTGGAGGAATGATCAATACGAGGACGAGTCAATCGTCCTCTTTTTTATTGACAGAATGATTAGGTTTGTGATAAAGTATATTTAAGGACGGGCCAATGACGGGTCCGTATTTTTAATTTGAAAAAGGTGTCAGCCAAAGTATTTTCCGCTGCAGTAATCGGCCTGGACAGCGAATTAATCGAGGTAGAAGTAGATATTTCCTCGGGGCTGCCTAATTTTTTGATCGTAGGTTTACCCGATGCCGCTGTTCAAGAATCCAGAGAAAGAGTAAGGTCAGCTATCAAAAATTCCGGTTTTGATTTTCCCAAAACCCGGGTAACTGTAAACTTAGCCCCGGCTGATCTCAAAAAAGTTGGACCGGCTTATGATCTACCCATTGCCCTTTCTATCTTGATTCAAAGAAAGGTGGTTGATTTCGACTTTTATCAAAAAATATTTATAGGCGAATTAGCTCTTGACGGCAGCCTGAGGAAAGTAAACGGGATTTTACCAATTGTATTATTGGCCAAGCAACTGGCAATAGGAGAAGTCTATCTTCCAGTGGACAATGCCAAAGAGGCAAGCCTGGTTGAAGGTATGAAAATTTTTTCCGTTAATAATTTAAAACAGCTTGTTGGTCATTTTAAAAGAAAGCCTCTGGACCGGTATCAGCCGAAACAGATTAAACCCCCATTATTAAACTACGCTCACGACTTTTCCCGGATCAGAGCCCAGGATCATGCCAAGCGGGCTTTAGAAATCGCCGCAGCTGGAGGACACAACGTTTTATTGTCAGGACCTCCGGGCTCGGGAAAAACCTTATTAGCCAAATCTCTGCCCTCGATACTGCCCATCTTGACTAACGACGAATCTTTACAGGTTACCAAGATCTACTCAGTATCCGGCTTGATCCGGACCGATAAACCGTTAATTTCTCAGAGACCCTTCCGTTCTCCCCATCATACTTCCTCCGGAGTTTCCCTGATTGGCGGAGGCAGTTTTCCCAAACCTGGTGAGATTTCTTTGGCCCACCGCGGCGTTTTGTTCTTAGACGAACTAAGTGAATTCCCCCGCAAGGTTTTAGAAAACTTGCGTCAGCCCCTGGAAGACGGAATAATAACTGTAGCCAGAGCAGCCGGCACTGTTACTTACCCGGCCGAATTTATTTTAGTAGCAGCCACTAACCCTTGTCCCTGTGGCTTTGCCACTGATCCGGAGAAAGAGTGTGTTTGTACTCCGGCCCAAATCATCAAATACCAGAAAAAGATTTCAGGACCCCTGCTGGATCGTATTGACTTACACGTGGAAGTACCCCGGCTCAGCTTCCAGAAGATTACCAGGGATAAACGAACTGAATCTTCAGACACTATCCGTCAACGGGTGGAAGCGGCCAGACAAATTCAAAAAAAACGTTTTGCAGACGAGAAGACAATCAGTAACGCCGAAATGGACAACCGCTTAATTGAGAAATTTTGTGATTTAGATAAGCAATGTACTCAATTATTAAAGAAGGCAGTTAACCAATTTTTTCTATCAGTCCGTTCTTACATGAGAATCTTGAAAATGGCTCGGACCATCGCTGATCTGGAGAACAGTAATAAAATTTCAATTACTCATATTGCTGAAGCTCTACAATATCGATTGAAGGATTACCATTAGCCCTGAACATAATCCAACATACTTTGAGTTCGAATTGACCAAAAGACTACCAAAAGCATATAATTAAGCCGTAAAATGAGTTGACGGGGGCAGTGGAGTAAGATAGGTCGAGATTGTATACGTTGATGGCGGGGGTATACTACAGAGGGGGTACTAGTCAGTCTAATAACTATATTACGATACTTTGACTGTAATATTATTAAGACATAAAGACGTTAGGACAATATCATGAAAAAAACATCAATCAACGGGTTTAAATTTATTGGCAATACAGTTGGCGGTTTTTTAGGAGGGGGTCTCGTTGGTCTAGCACTTTTATTTTGGATAGTATCGTGGATGGAGTTACTTGAAAAAAAAATAGGTTGGTACTCAATTCCAGTGGCCATTGGCATTCTGATTTTCATACTTGTCCTGTTGTCTTTTATATTCTCAGACATTCGTAATTATATTAAAAAGAAAAAAGGGATTAAGAAAATAGACAATCAAGAAAAAAAGGTTTTTATGAAGAAACCCTTCCTTTGGGGACTAATTATTGGTATCGTAATGTTTTTCCTTATTATTGGAATTTATTTGTGGCCGTATTTATTTGACCATGACGATAATTTATTGTTTATAGAATACAGAGAGTATAAAGCCGATATCACTAACTTTGACTACATCGACACATCTAAAAGTTCATTTATTGAAGGCGCTTGGTTTGATGCCGATAATGAGTATATGATTATTAATCTAAATGGTAAAAATTATCAGAAATGTCGTTTACCTGAAAAAATCTGGGAAGAGTTTAAAGTAGCGAACTCGTTTGGGACATATTACAATTCACAAATAGAAGGAAAATATACGTGCACGTTTGGAAGTGTTCCAGACACCCCTGGTAAACCCGCAAATCGATAATTCAATTACTCATATTGCTGAAGCTCTACAATATCGATTGAAGGATTACTAATTTTGGCTGTTTTGTTATAATACAGACAAATGGCTAAACAGAAACAATTTTATGTAATTGTTAATCCCACGGCTAATCGGGGAGACGCCGCTGCTATGATTCCACAATTGGAATCTCTTTTTAATACCAAAAAGATAGAGTACAAAATGGAAGTGACCAAAGCTCCGCTGCATGCTACCGAGCTAGCCAGGCAGGCAGCCAGTTCCGGTTACCCGGTTATCATTGCCGCCGGAGGTGACGGGACCGTTAATGAAGTAGTCAATGGCCTGGTTGGTTCCGATTCTGTTTTGGGGGTGCTGCCTTTGGGGTCGGGTAACGATTTTAGTAAGAATTTGGCCTTAAGAAAACAAGATCTTGATTTTGACTTGAAAGTGCTGCTTAAAAAGAAAGTAAAAAAAATAGATTTGGGTATTATTAACGATCATTATTTTGCTTCTCAAACCAGCATGGGGTTTACCGGCCGGGTAAATAATTACGTTAAGCAATCACCAGCCTTTTTGCGGGGCTACTCCATGATGATCTACTCTATAATGAGAATATTGATCGATTATTATCCGCACCATCTCCAGATAACCATGAAGGATGATAAGGACAAGACAATAAAGTTGGACGGTGATTATACAATTTGTGACGTGGGCAATGGTCGCTACGAGGGTGATGGTTTTCAATTGACCCCGGATGCCAGATTGGATGACGGTATTTTGGACGTCTGCCTGGCTGACACTGTCACCCGCAAGTATATTTTGAGGTTATTGCCCAAAATAATGCAGGGACAACACGTCAATATGCCCCATATCTCCATGTATAAAGTAAAAGAAATTACGGTAGAATCAGATAAAATAATCCCCCTTCATTACGACGGAGAGCTAAACAATCAATACAAAAAGGTAGTTATCAAAGTTGTGCCGGCCGCCCTCAAAGTGATTAGCCACGATTAAGTATCAAAAAAACAGTCGAGCCAGGGACTGTTTTTTCTTTTATTTACAGATAGCTTAAGGGATTGACCTTGCTGCCATTGATAAATACTTCAAAGTGAAGGTGGGTGCCAGTGCACCAGCCAGTACAGCCCTGCATGCCGATGGTTTGTCCCCGGGACACTGCTTCGCCCGGGCTGATATATATTTTTGAGAGATGGGCGTAAAGCGTTTTTACCCCGTTACCGTGATTGATAGTAATATGCTGTCCGTATCCTGTACCCCAACCATTAGCAATTATGGTGCCGCTTTCGGCGGCGTAGACCGGAGAAGAGTAGGTGCCGTCAATGTCCAGACCGTGATGACGCCAAGTGTAATACTGGTTGATTTTTCGGCTGGAAGTTGGCCATTGCAGGCGACTGCCGATATCTACTCTGGCTGAAGCGGGGATAGGATCGGAATAACGCGGAGCCGAAGCGTAAGTGGTAGGAGCTGGCGGAGGAGGATCGATTGAGCCGTCAGGAATTATCAGAACCTCGTCTTCAGTGATGGCATCGGCAGAGCCCAGCTTGTTAAACTCGATAATCTTTGCAGCATCAGCCTTAAACTTTTTGGCAATAGAGTCGACAGTATCTCCTGAAGCCACACGATGAGAGGTACCGCTAGTCGGCAGTATGGTCAATTTATCACCAGGGCGGATTAGGCTGCCGGATGTCAATTCATTTTCCCAAAGAATAGTACTGGTGCTGATACCGAATTTTTGCGCGATAGTGGAAGTGGTATCACCACCCTGGACCACATAGTATTCAACTGACTCGCGCGGCCTAGCCCCCCTGACAGTTGTAGCAAGGGTGGGCTTAACGATGCTGCCGCCACCTGTGGTTGTGGTGGTTATATCCTCTATCAGGACTTCATCAACCAACTGAGGACTGGCCACGGCCACTGCCCCGAAGTCTTTGAAATAATGGGAAGGCTTGATGATCGAAGTCTCAGCTGTTTCTATAATCTCCTCTTCATATTCGGCCTGGACCACCACAGAATGCAACAGACTTTTTTTGCCGAATTCTTCCTGGGTTATGGCCTCGGCGCTTAAACTAGTGGCGGTGATGGCAATAGTAATTATTATTACTACGGCATGGATAACATACTTGGAGGAAAAAACTGACAGCACCTTGTTGGTGGTGGGATGGAAGACTTTGGTAATCTTTTTCTTCAGATTGAAATACAATTTATAGAGACTGATTAAAACTGTTTTCAGGCTGAAGCGGTAGATTAAACGGATGGGAAAAAACAGGATCAGAAAAAAGCCGATAAGAATTTTCTTTAAACCTAAAAGGGCTCTCATCGATGAGGCCAGGAAACTATAGAAGAATTTTTTGAATTGAGTACTAATAACCTTAAAACTAATTATAAATAATTAGTATAAGGAAGATTACAAGATGCCTATCCACTTGTCAACTATTAATGATCATACGGTATCATTTTTTGGCTAATCTCATTGACTAAAATCGCTTTAGAATGAGAGATTTTGCCTAATCTTAGTCAAAAAACGCCAGAAACTAGTTGTTTTTCTGCTTAGTTTAGCCGAAAAATTCAGTTGAAATAAAGCTCTTTAAGTGCTAAAATAACTTAGCCTATGGTTAAAGGGAAAAATAAAAGTAAATTTTACAACCTGGTGATGTTACCCTACTCATCAGGTAATTTGCATATTGGCCATTGGTACAATTTTGCCCCGGCTGATATATATTCTCGTTTCCAGAGAATGCAGGGTTTTGATGTTCTGGCGCCAATGGGATTTGATTCCTTCGGCTTGCCAGCGGAAAACGCAGCTATCAAAAGCAATATTGATCCCCATAAGTGGACTGAAGATAACATTGCTTACATGAAGCAGCAGCTGGCCGAGATGAATACTATATACGATTTGTCGGGCGAGGTTGTTACTTCGAGACCAGATTATTATAAATGGACCCAGTGGCTGTTTCTAAAGTTTTTCAAAAACGGTTTAGCTTACCGGGCCGAGGTGCCGGCCAATTGGTGCCCTTCTTGTCAGACTGTTTTGGCCAACGAACAAGTGATCAACGGTAAATGCGAAAGATGTGACAGCGAGGTCATTCAAAAGAAAATCAAGCAATGGATGTTTAAGATAACCAAGTACGCTGATGAGTTAATTTCTGGATTGGATAAAATCGATTGGCCCCAGAAGACTAAAACCAGTCAGTTGAACTGGATCGGCAAGTCCCAAGGTGCCAGTATTAAATTTTTCGTCGCCGACTCCAAATTATCAATCGAAGTTTTTACAACTCGAGCTGATACCTTATTCGGAGCAACTTATATGGTACTGGCTCCGGAACATCAATTGGTGCAACAGCTCAGAGACAAGATTACCAATTGGAAGAAAGTAGAAAAATATATAACCGATACTCAAAAGAAGACTGAGATTCAACGAACTGATTTGGACAAAGAAAAAACCGGAGTAGAGCTTAAGGGCGTTAAGGCGATCAATCCGATTAACAATCAAGAGATCCCGATTTTCATCGCTGATTATGTCTTACTGGGCTATGGCACCGGAGCTATCATGGCCGTGCCTGCTCACGATGACAGAGACTGGGAGTTTGCTAAAAAGTTTAAGCTACCAATCATTGAAGTAATCCAAGGCACAGAAGAAACTGATGTTCAGCAACAAGCCTACATAGGCGAAGGCAAGATGATTAATTCGGAACAGTTTGACGGATTAGATCATAAAGAGGGCGCCAAGAAAGTGGCTGAACAATTAAGGAGTAAAGAGTTGGGTGATCTGGCAGTCAATTACAAAATGAGGGATTGGATTATTTCTAGGCAAAGGTATTGGGGCGCCCCCATCCCAATTATTTATTGTGATAAATGCGGCGAAGTGCCGGACGAAAAATTGCCGGTGCAACTGCCCGATGACGTCGATTTCAAACCAACAGGTGAATCCCCATTGGCTTCATCGGATAAATTCGTAAAGGTAAAATGTCCTCTCTGCGGTGGGGAGGCATCGCGGGAAACTGACACCATGGACACTTTTGTTTGCTCTTCCTGGTATTTTTACCGCTATGTTGATCCCAATAATGATAAGGAATTTGCCGATCAGCAAAAAATCCAAGACTTATTGCCGGTTGATATGTATATTGGCGGAGCGGAACACACGGTGATGCATCTGCTTTATGCCCGTTTTTTCTGTAAAGCAATGCTAGACTTGGGATTATTGCCCCAAGACACTTTTATAGACCGAGAACCGTTTTTGAAACTGAGACATCAAGGTATTATCTTGGGACCAGATAGACAAAAAATGTCTAAGTCCCGAGGCAATGTTGTGGACCCGGATCAGCTGGTCAAGAAATACGGAGCAGATGTTATCAGAATGTATTTGTGTTTCATGGGGCCTTACGATCAGGGTGGCCCCTGGGATCCTAAAGGGATTATGGGTGTTAAAAGGTTCTTAGATAAGGTGGAAGGCTTACTTCAAGGGATAAACAGTAAAGCTAAAAAGTCTGACGGTAAAATTCTACATCAGAGCATCAAGAAAGTAACCGAAGATATTGAGGGATTAAATTTTAATACGGCAGTGTCTCAGCTGATGATTTTGGTTAATAAGTTTGTCGAATCAGGATTTAATAAGGTTGACTTGGAAAAGTTATTAATAATCCTAGCCCCCTTTGCCCCTGAGACTACAGAAAAACTGTGGCAACAGTTAGGTAATAAAGATTCGATTCACGATCAACCCTGGCCGGATTTTAAAGAAGAACTAATTAAAGAAGATGAAGTTGAGTTAGTAATCCAAGTTAACGGCAAAGTAAGAGACAGAGTTAAAGTATCAGCTGACATTTCGGAAGATGAAGCCAAGGAGGAGGCGCTGGCTTCAACCAAAGTCTTGAAATGGGTTAAACAGCCCAAGAAGATAATTTTCGTCCCAGGTAAATTAATCAACTTAGTGGGATAAGATGCCCCAATCATTAATTAACTACCAAATCGACTATTCCTTGAAAAGGGAGATCAATGAACTCTATTTAAGTTCCGCTATCCGCAAATTTGGCCTGGGCATGATCACTTTGTTTGAGCCGATCTATTTCTATTTATATTTCAATTCGATCAGTAAAACTTTAATCTATTTAATGATTCTTTATGCTGTATATTTCTTTCTGGCTCCTTTGGGTGGAAAGATCTTTACCAAGGTCGGGCTGAAACATTCCATCCTAATCAGTGTGCCCATTTTATTGTTGTACTATTTCGGTCTTTATAATATAAACTGGGGACTGTTCATGGTTTTTATCGTAGGATTATTGGATGTTGTTTTTAAGCTGTTTTTCTGGCCCGCCTTTCATACTGATTTTGCCAAATTTTCCAAGAAAGAAATTAGAGGCACCCAGATCAGCCGCTTAGCCTTAGTCACCACCATAGGACAAGTGACCGGACCACTCTTGGGAGGACTTATCATTGTCAAGTTCGGCTGGCCGGTGTTGTTTATAATTGTTATGGTCTTGCTGATTGTTTCCACTTTTCCCTTATTTATGTCACCGGATATTCACGAAGTATACAGTTTTACTTACAAGCAGGCAGTGTCGAGATTGTTTACCAAAAAAAGGTGGAAAAGAACCCTGGCCTTTGCCGCCCAAGGGGCAGAAAGCAAGGTGGCTATTTGGATTTGGCCGATATTCTTATATTTGTTGATCCCTGACTTCGTGAAAATTGGCTGGCTGACCACCTCAATCCTGTTTATTACTGTTTTTTTAGTTATTTTCCTGGGTAAACAGCTAGACAAAGGAAAAAGAAAAGTTATTTTACGTATTGGCAGCATTCTCAACAGTTCTGGTTGGCTTTTCAAGATTTTTGTCACCAGCATACCACAGGTTTTTGTCGCTGATACTTACTCCCGATTTGCCCAACGTTCTCTGAATATTCCCTTTTTAACGATTTTTTACGATAAAGCAGCTAAACGAGGTTCTTATCTAGACGAATATATAATTTTCCGGGAAATGAGCCATGCCCTGGGGTCAGTAGTTATGTTTGCCTTAACCTTGTGGATTTATGCGATAACTGGCACCTTAATATGGGCCTTTATCATTGCTGCCATTGGATCATTATTTTTAATTTCTTACAGCCGCTAATATGCAAGTAAAAAAAGACATCAAGCAAGCAATAGCAGTTCTAAAAAATGGAGGAGTGATTGCCTATGCCACCGATACCGCCTACGCACTAGGGGCCGACTATCGCTCAGCCAAGGCTATAAAAAGGCTCTATCGGATTAAGGGCAGGGATTACAACAAGCCACTTATTTTAATTGCCGCCGATCTGAAACAAGTTAAGAAAATAGCCCATATCGGCAGTGAAGAGAATAGATTGATAAAAGAGCACTGGCCTGGTCCTTTGACCATACTGCTCAAAGTAAAAGATCAAGAATTAAAGAGTATCAGCAAGGATGGGTATATTGGAATCAGAATTCCTGAAAACGATGCAGCCATACTGCTGGCCGAGAAGTTGGGTTACCCGATTACTGCCACTTCGGCTAATCTATCCGGTCAGACTGCTTGCTATACACCCTACTGTATAGTCAAACAGTTTATCAATAAGGTATATACACCTGATTTTATCTTAGATGGGGGAAGGTTATCAGCTGGGGATATTTCAAGTATAATAAAAATAGATAAAGGAAAAATAAAGATAATCAGACAAGGAAAAGTTAAAATAACATAATGACTAATCCTTTCAAGAAATTCCATTACAATGTATCCGGTTATTTTGCCAATCATCTGACCCAACAAGTCAAAGAGCTCTATGCTTCTGTAGCCATCATGGATTTTGCCAAATCGGCAGTCATGATTTTTGAACCGATTTACTTATATACAATCGGTTTTTCTTTACAAAAAATCTTGATCTTCTTCTTAGCCGTTTACGTAATATATTATTTTTGCTTGCCCTTGGGTGCCAAATTTGCCAGGCGGTTTGGTTATGAGCACGGGATTCTGTGGAGCACCCCCTGTTTAGTTCTTTACTATCTCTCTTTGTTCGGTATCGCCTATTATCCCCTGCTGATTTATCCGGCCATTTTCTTTTTGGTACTGCAAAAATCTTTGTATTGGCCGGGCTATCATTGTGATTTTGCCCGCTTTAGTATGAAAGGAGAGCGGGGCAGAGAGATTAGCAACTTGGTGGTTTTGGACTCCGTTGTTTATGTTGTGGGGCCGTTATTGGGGGGTCTTTTGATCAAATTTGTAGGCTTTTCTGCCTTATTCATAGTGGCAGCTGTCTTGATCTTGGTATCTAATATCCCTCTGATGATGACCAAGGAAACGTTCAAGGTCACCCCTTTTTCCTATACAGGGGCCCATAAAAGGGTCTGGCAGAAGAAACATCGACGCAAATTTTGGTCCTATTTTGGTTTCGGAGAAGAATTAATAGTGTTGGTGATTTGGCCGATCTTTATTTATACAGTTGTCCAGGATTATTTATCAATCGGGGCAATTGTTGCCGGAGCCACTTTCTTTACCAGTTTGATTATTCTTTGGGTGGGTCGGGTTACTGACAAACAAGACAAAAGAGTAGTGCTCAAATCAGGCACTATAATATATTCGATCAGTTGGTTCCTGCGTTTATTTGCCGGAACCGGTTTGCACGTTTTTATGATTGACACTCTATCTCGAGTTTCTAAAAACACCATCTACGTTCCTATGACTGCCCTGACTTATGACCGGGCCGTTAAAGGCAGTGTCATGAAAGAGATTGTCTTTTTTGAGATGGCTTTGGTGATTGGAAAAATCGTGGCCATTTTACTTGTTTTGGTATTGCTCCAATTTTTCACTTCTGGTTTTGAGGCGGCCTTTATTGTAGCAGGAATCATGACTCTTTTTTACGCCCTCCGTTAAATGACTGACCAGATTCAATATTTAAAGAAAATTTTTCGTCAACATCACCTCCGACCGAGCAAATTACGCGGTCAGAATTTTTTAATCAACCCGGATGTGGTAAATGAATTGGTAAAGTTGGCCGAGATAAAATCGGGCGATAGTGTTCTTGAGATAGGGCCAGGCCTGGGTATTTTGACCAAAGAGATTTCCCAGAAAGCCAAATCAGTTTGGGCGGTCGAAGTTGATAAAGGACTTGCTTCGGTCTTGCCTAAAATAATGAGTGACTATCCTAATGTAAAGATTATTCCGGGAGATGCCATGAAGCTGCAGGGCAGTCTGGCCAAAACTCTGCCTGCCAGTTACAAAGTAGTAGCCAACTTGCCATTTTCCATTACCTCACACTTCTTGCGTCAATATCTAGAAACTGATAAAAGGCCCACAGACATGACATTGATAGTCCAGAAAGAATTGGGAGACAGAATCTGCGCTCCCCCTGGTCAGATGAGTTTGATATCTGTGGCTGTACAGTTTTACGGACGGCCGACGATCTGCGAACTAGTTAGTCACCAGAATTTCTGGCCCCAACCCAAGGTTGACACAGCTATTATGAGAATTGACCAGATCGGTCAAGGCTATAGTGCCAAGATTTACCAGTCAGAAATTCAAAGATTCTGGCAGATAGTTAGAATTGGTTTTTCAGCTAGGCGTAAACAATTGAAAAATAACCTCAAAGCTGGATTAAAAATTGATAGTGCTCAAATTGTAAAAATAATGCATAAAATTGGGCTTAATGAACAAATTAGAGCCCAGGATTTGACAATTGATCAATGGCTAAAGTTAGCCAAAGGTTTTTGAGGGTCCCTAATTTGACCAAACCCCAAATATGTGATATAATGGAGACTGATAATTGGTCAAAAAATGGCACAAAATTCCGATAACGAGATTAACGAAGGGATACCCATTGAGTCGGAAGGTTTTAAGGAATTAATAGACCTGGAAGACGAGCCTTTACCCGAAGATTCATCAGCAGTATCTGAAGATGATGTCGCTTTTATTGGAGGAAATATGTGGGAGGAACCTGAAGAACGGCCAGGCAGAAGCGGAGGCAGAAACCAAGCAGCCAAACAGACTTCCGAGCCCCTTAAAAAAACCAATAGACCGCTTTGGGTACTATTCAGTGTTGCTTTGCTGGGTATGTTCGTATTCTTTTTAGGCTTTTTTGATGTTATCGGTCAAATCAGCCTGCCCTTTATAGGTGATGGATCAGGGGAACTGACCGCCCAGGATGAAGCAGGCCTGCTTCTAGATCTGCAGGTGATGGACACTGATGAAGATACCCTAACCGATTATGAAGAATTGTATCTCTATAATACGTCTCCCTACCTGTCAGACTCCGATTCAGACGGCAAAGATGACGCCACCGAACTGAATGATGGTACCGATCCTAATTGTCCCAAAGGTCAGCTTTGCGGAACCACCTCGACAAATACCAACAGTTCAACTAATACCAATACCAACGAAAGTTCCTCGGAAGAAACAGTAACGGCTGATCAGTTAAGACAGACTCTAATAGAAAGCGGAGCGCCCGAAAGCACAGTTAACGCGATGGATGATGAGACTATCATCCAAACTTACGCCAACCAGACCAGCACCCAGGACATCACAGTTGGCAGTTTAGAAAACTTAGCGGCAGAGGACGTCCGTCTGCTATTAAGACAGGCCGGAGTGGCTGATGCCACCTTGACTGAAATGGATGACGCTACTCTACTACTGGTTTTTCAAGAAGCCCTTAATGAAATTAATCAATAATTTTCCTTAATATCATGGGCATAAAACATAGTCTGAAAACAAAAATGAAAAAGGCACTGGCCTTCATTGCTTTATTCGGATTAGTAGTCCAAATAGCCGGGCCAGTTCTTTTATATCCGGAAATTGCTCATGCCGGTTTACCTACTTTTGCTACGGTGATTGCCGAGCCCTTCCGGCAGATGATTGATGCTGTCAAATATGCCATTCAAATTGCCGGTGATGTCATGTTTAAAAATGCCCTGCGCACTTTTACTGCCAAGATTGCCTACGATACGGCTGTTTGGATTGGCAGCGGGGGCAAAGGGCAGAAACCTTTATTTGTAACCAAGCCGGGACGGTATTTGGCAGATGCTGCCGATTCCGCAGCCGGTGATTTCTTAGATCAGTTATCAACTGCAGCTTGGGGGGAAAGCCTTTGTGATATAGCCCCTGAGCTCAAATTTTCTATTTACGAATCTATTAAGATCCAATATAGCTTGGATGAAAAAGCCATTCGCAAGGCCAGCTGTACAGCATCTGATATCTGGAAAAATGTGCAGGGCACCCAACTAATCGCTGAAATGGAGGATATGTTTGAGCTGGAACAAAGCTCCCTGGGACAATTGATTGAAATCGGTTTACAGGCTCCTGAAGAAGCAGCTAAAGGCAGAGAGCAAAAACAACATGAATACGAATTTGGCGGAGGCTATTTGCCCACTATGACCTTTTCCGGAATCGTCAAAACCCCCTCGGTTTCTTTGTCAGCTATGGTGGATCGATCACTGGACTTAATTACCAAGTCTGAAGAGCAATACACAGGCAATGCGGTGGCCGATGCCATCGGAGTTTTCTTTAATACTTTGATCAAAACCTGGATAAAAACTTTATTTGATGAAGGGCTCAATCCCAATGTTCAAGAAGGTGTGGGGCAGAAGCCCAAATCAGGCGTTTTAGCCGCTCGGGAAAAATTCTTTTCCTTAGCTGTTCCCAAATTTTCCACCGGGGGACCAGTAGATATTCTAAACGAGTTAGCGGCCTGTCCCAGTGATGCCCGTTATCGCACAACTAATAATTGTGTCATTGACGACAGATTTCGGTTGGCCGTGGAACAAAAAATGAGAGTCAAAGATGCGGTGGCCCAAGGTCTTTTAGACGAGTATAAAATATTTGGCTATGACGCGGCAGGTCAGCAACCGGATTTCCGCAATGGCTATCCCTATAATACAATGGTGGTTTTGAGAAAGTATCGAATTTTACCGGTAGGCTGGGAATTAGCAGCCAAATACATCAGGGACAAAGAAGACCCCCGGCAACTGCACACCCTAAAAGATGTACTGGAAGCTTACGATGACTGTCCGGTTTGTGATGAGAACAGCGAAAACGTCGGTGATTTATGTGACGATAACGATGATTGTATTGATGGCCCTACTGCTCCTGGCCTTTGTGATTTTACCTTGGATTCTCCGTTATGTGGTTTAGTAGATCCGGCCTGGGTATTAAAAGCCCCACAAGTAACTTGTAACCGACAGGGTCCTGGAGAACAGATAGTACATGAAGATTGGGAGAGAATTGTAGACGTCAATAACGACGGTGAAATCAATCAAGAAGACCCACCGGTTCAGATGGTAACCAGGGCCAACTATTGTGCTGATGACCAAACTTGTATCAAGGAAAACGATGACGGATCCTGTGCTCAATATGGTTATTGCTACGAAGAGAAAGAAATTTGGAAAATCGACGGAAACGGTTGTCCAGAACAGTACGGTAGCTGTTTAGGTTTTAAAAACTCCAACAACAAATCAGTTGCCTATTTGACTGACACCTTGGATTTTGATCACTGTGACGAAAACAACGTGGGCTGTAAATGGTATTGTCAGGACTGGGACGACACTACTGCCGGCTATCAATGCAATAATTATCCCATTAATCCCTTGGATGCTGATTCACCGGGACCGGATGGTGATCCTGCTACCTTAGACGATAACAATCAAATACAATGCACCAACCCGGACGGCTGTACCTGCTATACCGAAGACAACCTGGCTGACCCCGTTCTTGATGAAGCCGGTGATTCTTGTGTCATTGCTGACGGGGAGTGGTCATGTACCCCCAAGTGCGTCTTGCCTTATGAATGTCAATTGGCAGAATGCCTCTGTGTTAGCTGGAGCGGTGATTATTGTAACGTGGCTCCGGGTGGAACCGAGTGTGACTTGGGAGGACAACCTTGCACTCTAAATAATTCCAAACTGACTATCGATAGTGATGCGGAAACATGTAAAGCCAAAGATACCGGCTGTAGCGAATATATCAGAATAGTAGAGGGGACAAATTTACTATCCAATTCATCTTTCGAAATATTTACTGGCGATGCCAATGACGGTGCTGAAGACACTTTTGACGCTTGGGTTAAGAAACCAGGATCTACCTTCGTAACCTACGCCCAGGTTAATCCTTACTTGGGAAATCACACTTTAGTAATAGAAGGAGGGGCCGCCAATGATTATTTGGCTCACTACTTTGAGACTGCCACACCCATCGAAAACAGGTCATTTACTTTTTCCTATTATGCCAAGACCGATAACTCGGGCTGCAGCGGCGCTTACGGTATAGACGGAGATCAAGCGGCAGGCGGCGGGGCAACGGCCAATTACACAACTAATTGGGAAAGATATCATTATACTCATAATTTCACCAAACATTGTTTGGATGCGGGACACGCTCTTTGTTCCACTGATGCTGATTGTGCTGCCGGAGTTTCCTGCGGTGGTGACACCAGCATCCAGCCTTTTGTGCGCCCAGCTCCCGGTTGTAAACTTTACGTGGATGCGGCTCAAGTGGAAGTTGGTTTTGTCCCCACTGAATATAAAGAGTACAACACCGTCAATCAGCTATATCTCAACGAGAATAGAGTGGCTTGTTTATCCGAAGAAGCCAACTGTAATTTATATACTCCCCGAAGAGGCGGCGATTCTGTCCCGGCGGTAATTACGGAAGCGGGTTCATGTGACACCTCTTCTATCGACTGTGACCAGTGTGATGAAGACCAGGTAGGCTGTCGCGCTTTTAGAGAACAACCGCTTGAAGCCAATGCTCCTGATAAAGAACACGCTTGGCGTACCGGAAATCACTGTTCCGATGATATGTCAATTTCTTGTGCCACTGATGCCGAATGTGTAGCAGCCAGCGCCGGAATCTGTATACCGGAAGTGGACTTTATTATGGATAGTGGCAAAGAATGCCCGGCTCGCTACGTTGGCTGCGAAGAATACACCAATTTGGACATAGTAGCCCAGGGTGGTGAAGGAAAAGAATATTATACTTATCTTAGGTTGTGTGCTGAACCGGGCAATGCCGGATGTACCACCTATTATACTTGGGAAGGTTCAGCTACCGCCGGATACCAAATCAAGATTCACTCCTTAATAGAAGGAGGAGATGGTGGTCCTTGCACCCAGATAGATTATGGAGCAGCTCCGGAGACTATCCAATGTGCCGGATTTGATATTTGTGATCCCGGAATAGATGGAGCTGATTGTCGTGAATACTATGATGCGGCCGGTATTGTCTATTACCGTATGGAAAGAGATACCATCACCTGTTCTGATGACTGTCATCCCATGAGAAACACTATCGACGACCGCATCTACCCGGCCGTACCCAGTGAAAATGAAGAATGTTCTTCTAGCTATAAAGGTTGTAGAGAGTATAAAGGATCAACCGGCTCCAATGTCAGGTTGGTAATGGATCATGATTTTGAAGAGGGCAATGTGGGAGAATGGAATGGCCAGATCAGTTCAGAAGCGATAACTGCTGGCGGACATTCTCTATATACATCAGGGGCTATTAGCAACAGCATGGATGTCAATAATAACCTGACTTATATTTTATCTTTCTGGGCCAAAGGTAGTGGCACTACCCTCAATCCGATTACTATAGGAACTGTTCAATTTGACCTGGAACCAGGCGAGATTGCCCTGAATGATGAATGGCACAACTATACAGTGGGACCGTTGGTCTATGGAGATGATTCCGATGTGGTAAATTTGACCATCAGTGGTTCAGGCAATTTCTTCATTGATAACATTGTGTTACAAGAAGTGGGGGCCAGCCTCTATCTGATCAAGGATTCATATGATATCTGCGACCAGGTAAATTGTGACGAATACTATGACCTGCAGAAGGATAAACATTTTCTTAAATCATTCACTAGATTGTGTCGCGAAGAAGCTATCGGCTGTGAAGCCCTGATCGATACCCAGAATTCTTCGGACAACCCCTTTGCCGAAACCTTCTTTACTGGTACCGAAGATGAACTGACCGTGGCTGGTGATTTGACTAGGACCTTAGTCAACAACAAAAAACATTACTGCAAGCCCGATGCTAAGGGTTGTAGCCGATTGGGAGCTCCTACCAAGGAACAAGATCAATCGGTATCGGGTTTCGAATCGACTTTTCTAAAAAATGACCCCGATAAATATGACGATATCTTGTGTCGTACCAGAGAAGTCGGTTGTGATGCCTTTGATATCGAAGATAATGATTCTATCCTCTACTTTAAAGACCCGGGTAGACGAGTCTGTACCTGGCAGGAGGGAGTCAATGTCGGTAGCGGTCAACTAGTCTCCGGTTGGTTCAGATTTGGAACCACTGAGGCCTGTAATCCTGATGCCGATATCTATGACACTCGAGATGATGATTTTAACAACGATTTTGTAGCAGGTGATACTAATGACCTATGTCAGTATCGGGTATTGGGAGAATGTATCGGCACCGATGATCCTTGTAACAATGATACTGATTGTGGTGGTGTTGACTCTTGTGTTGATATCAAGAGACGCTGGTGTCTCAAATCAAGCCCGGCCGGCGAGTGCCACCCCTGTTATGCCAAAACTTGCCCCAAGGACGAAAGTACCTGTACTGAATACCGTGATCCTTTATCCAAAGCAATCAGTGTAAATATTCCCGAAGTCAACGCCTTAGATTGTGAGGTGCATTGTCCCATTCAGTACGATGGCATGGGAGAACCACTACTGGTTGATGCCGATTGTATCACAGTCGGCTATGCGGGCGGAGGCCGACCTGGCTGTCAGCCTTATCACTATCTATCAAACAGTGTTGATAAAGAATCCTGCAATAGCATCATTAATCCGGACGACAGTTGTGTGGCTTTTGCCGAGATGCGTAATCTCTATGAAGATATCAACCCGGAAGGAACTACTTCGCCTTTTGCCCCAGCTGCCTGTAACGGCTGTTCTATTAATCGTCAGGGAGTGGGCAATACGGATAATGAATTGGCAGAAATATGCTCTGACAATGAAGACTGTTGCGCCAACGTACCGTTTAATCCGGGCGACAACGTAGATTTAGGGGCTTGCCGGGCCAATACTATATTGAAAGTAGCTCCGGATCGGGAATGTAATAAATGGGCGTACTGTCGCACCAGTTGGACTATAAATATGCCCAACGGTGATAAGGAAAAAATGTGTTTTGAGATAGGAGCCTGTAATAAAGTAGATGCCAGTGGAGAATGTGTCAACACTTTGGACTTGGGAGTTTGCTCTGGTGATCCTACTCAAACGTGTACCCAGGATTATGATTGTAATATTGGAGAAACCTGTGTTATTAATGAGATTACAGTTGATTCTCCGGGGGAAATAGAAACTATCCAAAATCTATCAGGCCTGGCCGTAGCCGGAGCCAGCTGGAAACCGGATGGCAGTGTAGTAGTGCCCGGTTATTATGCCTATGCCGGCATGAAAGAAGTGGGCCTGGGTATTGACCTGATTAACGGCGATATGGAAGAAGGGGAAACTGATCCCTGGACGCCGGTGGGTGATACCTCTTCATTAGAACTAGAAACTTCTAATCCCCAGGACTATACTCTGAAAGTGTCAGCTTCCGAAGAAAACCACGGCACCGCTTACAGTCTAAACGGTTGGGTGTCAGAGGGTGATAAAGTATTTATAAATTTCTGGGCCAAAGCCGGTGAAGGTGCCTCATCTATTAGAGTAACCATAGGGGTTAACGGAAATATTGAGGCTCATAGTGAACTAATAACCCTATCTTCCAGTTGGAAAGAATATTCAGTTTATTTCGAAAATATTAATTGTGGTGGTGGTTCTTGTGGTACAGCCTATCTTAACTTCATATTACCTAATTCACCCGGCAATCTAGTTTCTTTCTATATCAACGACGTCTCCTTACAGACTGTCCTTGAAAAACACAGTGACTGGGAAGCTTCCTATCCTAATGATGAAGATGTGCCCAGTTATCAACAGCAAGATCCTCAATTTGTGGCTCGTTCTTGCAGAATGTATCCAAGGGAAGATTCTTTACAATGCAGCTATTTTGACAGAGCCAACGCCCGTTCCTATAACGGCTGGAAAGGCTATTGTGTAGAAAAAGATCCTCGAAATTCCAATTATTGTCTGCAGTGGTGGCCGGTGGATATCATCCAGGGTGAATCTGATATCTTTGGTACGGAACAGATGGCCGGCTATTTCGGCCGCACCCCGCTTTACTACTGTCTGCAAATGGGTGTTTACGAATTACACCGTTCTTTTTACAAAACCTTAACCTGTAAATACTGCAAGGAGAAATGTCCCAGTGGCTACACCAAGAGAACAATAGGAGGTGGTGATAACTGCACTTGCTGTTGGCATTGCGGTCAGATAGCCGGTGATCGTAAAAAGGTGTACTGCGATCCGGTAGGCGGCGATCACTGGGAGATTTACGACGGTGATATTCTTTACGACAAAGATAACAAGCAGGTAGAAATTATTGCTAAGAAATGTGAAGTGGTAGCCAAGGTGGTGGGAGTTAGAGGAGAAAATATGGCCTGGGCCGAACGCACTAAATATGGTTCTGATTATACGGTGGTGCCGGATATCGGCTCAACCATCGGTACCGACAGGGACCCCTTTGGCTCTTTAGTGCCCCCGGCTAATCAAGAGGATTATCCGGACGGCTGGTCTGGCTCCCCCCCAGAATTTACAGGCTCGGCTAATGTGCCGGAACCCCAACCTTTATTTGTGATTCCGGACACCCAGGCCAATTATGAGTCCCTGGCCAGGGCTGGTAAGCCGATGTGTTGCTATGACAATCCGGGTTGTGGCAGTTCCAATGCCAGGATCAATACCCCTGAATATACCAGGAATGAAAAAATCAACACTACACCATCAGGCGGCAAAGAAAGACTAAAGAGGATCTTTGCCAAAGGAATGAGTGCCTGGGTCTGGAATGAACCGAGATGTGAAGAGGGATCTGACCTCTTTCAGTGTACTAATCAAACGGATCCTGGCGTACCAATCCAGGGAATCAGTGATATAGACGGCCAGGGTTGTGAGAATGATGCCGGCAATCAAGATGACAATCTATGTTTATTTGAAGCGGGTAGTTGTTCCTCAAAGATATGTATTATTCCCGGGGTGGATGAAAGCAAGATAGGTTCTTATGATGATGACGGCACTCCTTATATGCACGGCCGTTCCTGCGGTTGTCCGGCTGGTGAAGGTTTTTGTGAAGTAGTGCAACAATGTAATGATCCGGCAGAAGCTGATTATCTCTTCCCTTGTGGTGATGAAGTCTGTTCGGGAGAGGATATTTGCGTCCAGTCAATGTGTACCGGGGATAATTTGCATCCGGGCTGGGAAGGAACTTATAACTGTGAAGTCCAAAACAACTGTCCGGACGGTGCTTTCTGTAATACAAATAAATCTTGTCAGAGTTACGAACAAACCTGTACTTGCCCCGATGGAGATTGCAATCTGCAATCAGATGTATGCACTAACCATCCCACTATCACTTGTGATGAAGATGCTGACTGTTGTACCGTGGCTGACGGGGTAGAGTGTACCGGCAGTTGGTGTAATCTCAATAATTCTTGGTGGTGCTCGGCTAATTCCGACTGTTCTTATTGTGAAGCTACCGGAGAGCTGTGTATTACTGCGGAACAGATTACCGCCTGTGCTGATGCCGGCAGCTCCTGCCTCAATGATGTCTGTAATGATTTATGCGGTCCTAACACTCAATATTTTTGCAGTAATAATCCTACTTTAATATGTGACCCGGACGGACAATGTGACCCGGACTGGGGCTGTGATGCCGCTAGTCGTTGCGTCAAAGTGGATGAAACTTGTGATTGCCCGGCTGATGCTGATGATTATACAGCCAATGATGTTGCCTACTGTGCCTCCACCAACGCAGCCGGAGATGAAAATTTCTGTCTCCAGGGACAAGAAGCTTGTGGTTGCCTGGGCGGGCCGGCTGATTGTGAAGCCATTGAAAGATGCTCAGTACCGACCGATGACGGACCGGACGGTATCCCAGACACTTATGACGATACTCACACTTCGCCCTGTACCGGTGGTGAAGACCTGTGCTGGGAAGATGCCGGAGCTTGTTATGACGGAGTATGTTCAGCCGGGGGCAAGCCTTGTGATGACGCTAACCCTTGTGAGGCGGATGAAGGCTATTGTGTCCAGTACATGTGTGTAGTGGATTACGCAGTATCCAACACAGCCTGGCAAAAAGGCGGAGTCAATTATATGCAGGCTTGCAGTAGTAGCAATCAGTGTGCTGGAGCTCAAGCTTCTTGCCAGAATTTTGATGGTGCCTGCTATTTCCCCTATGATGCACCAGAAGACGGTTCGGTCTGTTTTGAAGACGAAGATTGTTTTTCGACGGCTGCTGTGGCCGGTGGCGAATATGGAACCTGTAATGCCAAATACTGTTCGGCTGGAGCCTGGGGCCGTTGTGGCGGTGGAGGTCGGTCCTGCAATCAAGGTGATGAATGTGATGATGGTGTGGGGGGAACATTATGTGTCAAGAAATTATATAGCTCATGTAATGATGCTGAAGATTGTGGCACTCCACCCTTTGGTGTCTGTCGGGGCACCTGCTCTTTTACCGGTTGGACTTGCAGAACCAGCTGTTTCCCCTTTGGGGGAAGTTGCAATAACCCGCACTGCATCGGTGGTCCCAATAACAATGAATCTTGTGGCTCCGATATGGATTGTCGGGGAGATGAGGCCTCATCAACCGCTGGTTATGTGTCGGCTGATTCCCACCTGTCGGTTTGGGATCAGGATTTTGAAGACATGCCGGTTTGCAATCCTGGTGACCGACAGACTTATGATCCCAGCGATGATGCTTTGGATTACTGCTATTATCCTCCTCTAGTTTCCAATGTCAAAGCTAATGGTAGTACTCACGAAGATATTACCATTAACGGATCCGGTCCGATTATTCTGACCTTTAACTCTTCGGTCAATGCCGAACAACTGCCCCTGAGACTGGTTATTGTCGATTTTGGTGACGGCTATGTTTTCCGCCGTCGCTTTACTCCGGGAGTACAACCCCATGATGATCCCAGCAATCCCCATGTAATTTCTCACCGCTATGAGTATAACGGCACTCCCACTGATTACACTATTAAGGTGACTATCAGCGATAACTGGCAAAAAACCAATGATCCCAATCATCCCAACTCACAATACGCTGGGACAATCACGGTTGGACCCTAATATTTAGTCGCTAAAAAACAAAAATATAAAGAATGACTCACTTGTTTCGGATAACTGAATTAATTAAAAATTCCCGCAAAGTCCAACTGGGCGCGGTTATGGTTTTTATTATCGTATTTATTGCCCTGATGATGCCCCAGCAGGCTAATGCTTCCGTTGGCAGTCAAGCGCTAAATATCCTGGGCAATATTATTGCCGGTTTGATGTGGCCCATTATCTGGCTGTTCGGCAACATGACTCGTCTGATGATCTTTTTGCTGATTCAGGTAGCTAAGTACAATGACTTTGCAAATTCTACTGCGGTCAACATAGGTTGGTATCTGGTCAGAGATATTGCCAACCTCTTTTTCGTTATTGTCCTTCTAATCATTGCTGTCAGCACGGTCTTGGGTATTCAGTCTTGGAGTTATCGCAGCCTTTTGGGCAAGTTCATCCTGATGGTGATTTTGATAAATTTTTCCAAGCTGATCGCTTTATTTTTTATAGACTTGAGTCAGGTAATAATGCTTACCTTTGTAGAGGCTTTTGAAGACACCATGGCCAACAATATCTTCGCGGCCGGAGGCTTCAATAAGCTGCTGCATATGGGTACCCGTGAAGTTGGTGAATCCCAGGGTCTATCTATAGCAGCTGTATTGGGGTCGACTATTTTAGCCACTATCATGGTAGTGGTTATGTTTATCGTGCTAACGGCCATGACCATCATGCTGTTAATCAGAATTATTATGCTCTGGCTTTTGATCATCATTTCCCCCCTGGCCTACATGACAGCTACCATCCCGACCAGCAAGAAATTTAGCAGCCAATGGTGGGGTATGTTCGGGCAATATCTGATGATCGGTCCGGTTATGGCTTTTTTCATCTGGTTGTCTATGATGCTGATTGCCCAGACTCAAGGAGCGCCGTCTACGGAGATATTGGATGCGGGAGTAGCAGAGGAGTCGGTCTTGGGTGAACAACCAGAGGTCTATGGAGCCATTACCGAGATTTCCGAATCTGGTAATTTTTTAAGCTATGGCATGGCCATTATTTTGCTAACTACTTCTATGATATTTGCCCAGCAATCTGGGGTAATGGGATCCGGTATTGCCGGCAAGGCGCTGGGAGCGATCCAAAAAACTACCATGGCTCCTTTCAAAACAGCCGGTGGCATAATCAAATACGGACATAATAAGTTATATGGAAAAACCGGTGTACAACTTAATCCTATGGCTCTGGTACGCGGTGTCCAAGACACATTGAAAAAAAGAGAGAGGGATGATTTGGTTAAAGGTGCTGGAAAGGCCGGTGCAAGACTGGAAAGAGGGGGGCTGCCAGGCGTCATCGGCGGGTTTTTCGGGGCTGGCCGGGATGCTGCTGAAGCCCATGTCAGTGGTTTTTTGGGTATTAAAGGAATAGTGAGAGCAGTAAGGGTGGCGCGGCACGCTGCCCCGAGAGTTGCTAAAGTACGTGAGGGTCTGGAGGCAAAACAGGCAGTCATAACCCAGAATAGTGATGATTTGGGCGCAAATTATGGAAAGGCTTTTGACAGCACTCATGCCGAAAGACAAACAATGTGGGATAGACATGATGACTTGGAAAGAGAATACCCGCAACTGGAGCAAAATGTAAGAGATGCTGAAGCTGCTTTTGCAGCGGCTGAAGCCACGGGTACCGATAAAGAAATACAAAAAGCCAGTGATAAGCTTGATGAAGCCGAGGCCGACGAATCTGCCAATAAGGCAGAGAGGAAGGGTTTAGCTGAATCCGCCGGGCCCAGAGATTTACTGAATCAGGATGAAGAGCTGGTTAAGAAAGAAGTGGAAACCCGTAAAGGTGTATTAAGAACATTGAATCAAGAGGCCAATAAGGTTCAATCCTATTTGGATAGAATACAACCACCCAGAGCTTTCTACGCTACTCGGGAAAGGCGGATGCTGGAAGAAGAAGAGGCTGGTAAGATTGACTCAACCAACGAAGATGAGCTGATCCAGATGTTTAGGAATGCCCATGCTAATGGTGACATGGTCCAGGCGGCAGCCATTTTTCGTCAAGCTACCAAGGCTGGCCATTTTAATGAAATTATTAATCACGGAGCCAGGGCAAGGAAAGATTGGTGGCTGGACAAACATGGTGGCACCACTGACAAGAAAGCTGATGGAGTAAAACAGATTGTCTGGCAAGGTGGATTATTTCCCAGTTCAGCTGGCGGCCCCAATGCCTTTTTCCGGGATGTGATGCAAGGTCAGATGAAAATGGGAGAACAGCATGCCCTATCTTTACAAAACGACTTGAGTAGTTATGCCGAAGCCATAGGACATTGGGGAGTTGCAGGGCAAATGATTGGTGCCAAGGATGGTAAACTATTCCAGCGGACGGAACCGGATCGTTTGAAACGGTGTGATGGTGAATCCGGTAAGAAAGATACTGAAGGCTTGATGCGTCATTCCAGCCGCTTACTGCTGGGGGGTGAAACAGTCGATCCTTTCGATCCCTCAAAAAGAGAACATACTTTATCACCACTGGGTGTCTCTATTCTAAAGCGTACCATTGTCAGTACCTTGAGTAACTTGCCGCGCGGCCGGTTTAACGAAAACCAAGCGGCTGCTTTGGTTACCCCCCGCAACCTCAAAATTATGAGAGAGGTTGCCGCAACAATTCCTGATAGTGACGTTTTAAAGTATAATGGTAGACGACGCAAAACCAAAGAACTATTAGAAGAAATGATCAGGGGCATTCAGCGATATGCTGCCACTTCTCTGGACAAATCTGGCGAGGAGATGGACGATTTAATAGAATCCATAGATGGTTTGAAAGACGCATTACCCACAAATATTTCAACACCACCAAAAGCAAAAGCATGACAAAATTAGAAGAATTTACCAAAAGATTATCCAACCCGGCCACTTTGCCTGTACTGGAAAAAGCGGTCAATAAGTTCATTTTATTTGCTCAGAGAAAGGAAGCTTTTGAAGTATATCGAACAGTATCCGCATTTTTTGCTCACTCTGATTTCAGCCAGAAATACCCTAAGTTGTACGACCAATACAGGGAGCAGTTAGTTGTAGCCGAATTCGCAGCTCTTTCTTTGCTGTCGGATCAAGAAGTAATCCAGCTGTTTCGTGAAAAAGCCCGTCAGGCCTTTACTATTGACCTGTATGATGTTAGGGAAGAGCTAAAGATAAAATTGTTGTCAATCTGGGTACCAAAAAGAGATGAGTTAAAAAGGAAAATCAAGAAGGCGTTAGTGGAAAACACCCAGAATATCAGTCAGCAGCCGATTCAGTTACACGATAAGCCGGTTAAGCCAACTATCGGTAATTGGATATTAAGCTATAACGAGGTTCTAGGCACGGAGATAGCGGAAAAAATAAAGTTGAGCAAATACTTTACGGACAATCCAAATTTTAAGAATCTAGTTGAAGATGAAAAGAAAATAGTTAAGAATATCCTGGATTTCTACGAACAACTAAAACACAAATCTCTTTCTCTGGAGGGCTTGGAGGAGGATGTGCCGGTTGATGACGAGGGCCGGGAAGGAGTGATTAAACAAGGAGTATTTGAAAAATTTGATGCTAAGGCCAATGCTGAAGAGTTGACCATGTATCAAGAGATAATTGACCGAGTAGTAGCTGAAGAAGAAGCAGCGAAGTCCGGAAAAAGAGAGGAGACTCCGGCCAAGACAGTTCCCAGTCCGCAACCAAAAGATAAAAAAATACAACAAGCCTATAAAGGTGATCAGACAGAAGAAAAAGCAATTGACGATTTGATGCAGCAGCTGGCCGGACAAAAAGCCACTGAAGTATTATTTAAGTCTATTAACAGTAAAGATAAAAAAAGAGTAATCGCTGTTTTGCGCTTACTGGCCCAAGAAAGGCAATTGGAAAAGATTATCACTGTAGGCGGTCAGCTTAGTGCTATGTTTGAAGGATACATGCAGGCCAAATTCGGTCCCGAAATAGTAACTCAATTCAAACAGAATCCCAACAAACCGGTTTACGTTTACAGTTTCTTACAGTATATCTTACAGGATAAACTGGGTTTAAGTTCTTCGGAATCAGCCAGGCAAGCTATTCATCTGGCTAATATATATTCAGCCAAGGGCAACGACCAATACCTAAAGATGGCTTATGCCGATGAGCAATCGGGTGAGTTTAATTGGGCAGAGGTAGTTAAGGGGAATAAGGGGTTGGAAGTAAAGAGGTAACGAGTAACGGGTGACGGGTAATGAGATGCAAAGACGGGGATTGATGAATAACCAACAGGGAGATGAAAAATGAAGAGCCCGGGGACGGAAGAATTAGAGAATTTACAGATTTAGAAGTATGGCGACGGGGCCAC
The DNA here is from genome assembly GCA_043817315.1 of Patescibacteria group bacterium. GTDB lineage: Bacteria > Patescibacteriota > Patescibacteriia > JBDRGY01 > JBDRGY01 > JBDRGY01. The sequence continues at coordinate 79,518 of JBDRGY010000003.1, forward strand.
AAGTTAGTAATAAAAATATACAGTGTAACAAAAAAATATCCCGGTGAGGAAAAGTATACGTTAGTTACACAAACAATAAGAGCGGCGGGTTCAATAACAGCAAATATAGCTGAAGGATTCAGCCGTTATTATTATAAGGACAGGGCGAGATTTTATTACAATTCGAGAGGATCAATATCTGAGTTGCAGAATCATTTAATAGTTGCCAAGGATTTAAAGTATATAACGCAGGGGGAATTTCAAGATTTATATAAAATTTCTGGCGAAATTCGTAGAATGCTGAATGGATTAATCCGTTCAACCCATAAACAGAGTTAATACCCATTACTCGTCACTCGTATCCCATTGCTCCGAGCTCGGCCTTTTTTTATTTACCTTTTTTAGTTAGAATAAGGGTATGAACGACCTGGTAATATTTAGCGGTTCAGCCAATATTCCCCTGGCCCAAGACATAGCTCGCAGTTTAAACACTCCCTTGGGAGATGTTTTAATCCAGAAATTCTCTGATGGGGAAACCTATGTTGATCTCAGAGAAGAGCTAAAAGGTAAACAAGTTTTCATCATCCAATCTGGGTCTAATCCGGCTAATGAACATTTGATGGAATTATTACTGATGATAGATGCAGCCTGGCAAGCAGAGCCAAAAAAGATAGTGGCGGTCTTGCCTTTTATGCCTTACCGCCGCCAGGAAAGACAGGTGGAGCCGGGAGAACCAATTTCCTCTCAACTGGTCGCTGATTTGATTGAGACCGCCGGGGTGGATAAGGCGATCATCATGGATATACACACCACCAAGATTCTAAATTTTTTTGATATCCCGGTGGCCCACATTTCAGCTACAGAAATGATTGCCCAGTATTTTAAGGACAAAATTGATGACAACTGGGTGTTAGTAGCGCCTGACGAAGGCAGTCTTTGGCACACTCAAAACGCAGCTGATGTTTTTAATTTTCCTATTGTGCAAATATTAAAAAAGAGGACCAGCCACGATAAAGTAGCCAGCATGTATATCAAGGGAGATGTCTTTGCCAAAAATGTATTGCTGATTGATGATGAGATCAATACAGCCGGAACTTTAGTGGAAGCGGTTAATTTATTGAAGCACCAGAAGGCAGCTGATCTATATTTTGGCTGCACTCATGCCATCTTGTCCGGACCGGCCATAGATAGATTGCGCCACGCTCCGCTTAAGGAAATTGTTGTGACGGATTCCATTAATCTGCCCCAAGAAAAGAAACTGAAGAATTTAACCGTTTTATCAGCGGCTTCCATAATTGCTGATGCCATTAAACAAGAGGCGGCGATTTTATAAACAAGACGGAAGCAAATAAAAAAATAGGGCGTCTAAGCAGTTGCTTGACGCCCTTGGTTGCCAGGGAAAGAAGTTGGGGAGGTCAGTGGACCATGCCAGAGCCAGTACCGGATTTTTCGGCTTGTTTGCTAACCGGCCGAGGCTGGTCCTGTCTGCCGTCCTGTGAGCTGGTCGGCTTGGTGTTGCTCTTTCGGCGCTTTTTCCTGCCTTTATAGGCAGATCCCTGGAAGAAATTACACATTGTTTTCTCTCCCTACGCTGCCTGGATTAACAGGCTGTTTGTGGTTAAAGACCGAATTTCTCTCCTATCAGGCACTAATAGTATCACAATATTAAGAAATGTCAAGGTATATTATCCCGGTATTTACTAAATATAAAAAATGTGCTATAATAACAGAGTAAAAGCGATGAAAAATATCGTTCTACCTTTAGGTAAAATTAGAAAAAAGGATGTCAAAATCGCTGGTGGCAAAGGCGCTTCCTTGGGCGAAATGGCATCGGTCAAGATACCTGTTCCTAATGGTTTCGTGGTTCTAGCTCAAGCGGCTGATCAATTTAGCAAAAACTCCGGATTTGATAAGCCAATAGTTGATTTATTCAAGAAAGTTAATCTCAAGTCAGTCAATTCGGTTAATCAGACCTCAAAAAAGATACGTACCTTAATAAGCAAGGCAGAATTTCCTAAAGAGACTGAAAAAAGCATTTTGGATGAATTTGCCAAGCTAAAAACCAAGTATGTAGCGGTTCGTTCTTCGGCCACAGCAGAGGATAGCAATAAGGCTTCCTGGGCTGGGGAGTTAGAGACCTACCTCTATGTTGACAAGAAGAATCTGATAAAGACCGTGAAGAAGTGCTGGTCTTCTCTTTATACCCCCAGAGCCATATTCTACCGCTTTGAGAAGAAACTGGATAAAAAGAACATTGCTGTTGCCGTAGTGATTCAGCAAATGGTTGATTCAGAGATAGCTGGCGTGGCCTTTACGGTTCACCCCGTGACTAAGGACAAAAACCAAATGGTGATCGAAGCTGGTTGGGGTTTGGGGGAAGCAATTGTAGGGGGGCAGGTTACTCCCGATACATACGTTATTGATAAGCAGGACGATTACCTAGTTGATATCAATGTATCGGAACAGACCAAGAAACTAATTAGGGCCAAAGAATCGGGGCTTAAAGAAGTTACGGTTAAAAAGTCTGATCAATCAAAGCAAAAATTATCGGGCCAACAAATAATTGCTCTGGCCAAGATTTGCCGCCAAATCGAGAAACACTACCAGTTGCCGCAAGATATTGAATGGGCCTATGCCAAGAATAAATTTTACATCACCCAATCGAGACCGATAACCACTTTATAAAATATGGAGGACACTTTCAAAGTTAAAGATAAAATCCCCGTCAGAAAAGAAGACGGCACCTTTTCTATATTGGAAAGTAACGGAACTGAAGAAGTAGTTCAAAAACCAGAAATGCCCCAACCAGCTCCGCCACCACCACCTCCTCCACCTAGGCCTCAATCCCAACCTCCAGCTCCTCCCATTACAGATAGACCAGTGGAATCGCCTCCACCACCTCCGTCTAAACCCCCACAACCCAGACCGGTTCCTCCACTCCAGCCGACTATAGAAGAAAAGCCGGTTTATAAGCCACCGATTAGAGAAGACCAGAAATCAGACGTTAATGGTTCAGCTGACTTTCAATTTAGCAAAGATGACGCGGAAGAAGTGAGGGGTCATGAGGAAAAATTAAAGAGTTTCGGATCAGCCGATTTTGTCACCGACGGAGAACGGGTAACCACGGAAATTGTATCTGCCAATAACCTTACCTTTGATGATGAGATATATAGAAAGCGCCTGGTAGCTATAGTCAATTCCCGACTGAAGGATATCCGTGATTTTCTGGAAACCAAAGATATGCTGTCTCGTCCTATTAAGGTAGGGGGCATGGGCTACGAGCAAACCTTAACCCAGAAGATTTTAGATACAATCGAAGCGGAAGCTACCAAACTCCACGGTCATCCTTTGGCCAAAGTACATACCAAAAAGAAAGTGGCTCCTCCTGCTGTAAAGCCGATCCTTCCCAAGGAAATCAGACAGTCCAAACCCAAGGCTCCAGTTCCAGAATCAACCGCCCCCAAGATTGCAGATGCGCCAAAACCTATTCAGCCAAAAGTTGTCAGCCAGCCGATACGCCGGACCGTGCCCATGAGGGCACCAACTAAACCAACTGTGATTTCTTCCATACCCCAAGTAAAGAGGCCTATAGTAGAGGGGGAAAGACCCAAGATTGAGGACATTAAAAAACTACCCAAAGTGATGAGTCCCATCGATGAGATCAGGGAGATGGACTTGGGGGACTTCCGGCGCCTGGGAACTGATGCCAGGGGACGTGTTAATAAGCTGATCGAAAAATTAGAAATACTAGAAGAAGAATCATACGCCAAGAAAGCTCAGGGAAAAGATGCCTGGAAGAAATCAAGGATATATATGTTGTATTTAGAAATTGGTCAGCAAAGCATGGTTCAGGCCAAACCGATAGAAGAAATAGTGGCTGTAAGGGCCCAGCAGAATCTGCCTACTATCAACTTTGATGAGTTCGAAGCTATCGCTGATTTTAACAAAACATTAAGGTTCTAATAATGCAATTTCTGGTTCCCCAATTTATAGACACGGAAGATAGAATATTCGGTCCGATTTCCACCAGGCAATTCGTGGAAATCCTGGCCGGTTTTGGCATGATGTATGTTGCCTACAAAATGAGCACTTTTTGGCTCTTTGCTATGGAGGCAGTTTTTATTTTAGGCTTGGTAGTGGTTTTTGCCTTTGTCCGTATCAACGGGCAGGGCTTTCATTTTTTTGTCCTTAATCTAATCCAGACTTTACGTCGGCCCAAGATTAAAATTTGGTTAAAGGTAATTGCCGATAATAAAATATTTCCTTCCAAGCAGAAAGAAGTAACAGTAGCGGCAACTGCGCCTAAACCGATGGTAACCTCCTCGCGACTGACAGAATTGTCTTTGGTAGTTGATACCGGGGGAGTGTATAAATCAGACGAAGAAAAAGCCAAGGAATTAATAAATTCTCAAAATGCCCAAAGAAAAAGAAAAAAGTAAGATGAAACCATCTCAGACTAAGAAGCAAAAAGCCTCAACCCAGGCTTATCTGGACATATCCGAAATTAAAGATGATTGTGTGGTAATGAAGGACGGTACTTTGCGCATGGTATTGTTAGTTTCTTCTATTAATTTTTCGTTAAAATCCCAAGATGAACAAAATGCTGTTATCCAAGCATACACCATGTTTCTCAATACTCTTGATTTTCCCTTGCAGATTGTCATTCAGTCCAGGAGGCTAAATATTGAAGATTACCTGAAAAAATTACAAAAGACAGAAAGAGAACAGGTCAATGAATTGCTGAAAATGCAAACGGCTGATTATCGTAAATTCGTCGGAGAATTAGTGGAATTAGGAGATATTATGAGCAAGCGCTTCTTCGTGGTTGTACCCTATTCAGCTTTGACCAATAAACCCAAATCTTTTATGGATCGTATCAGGGAGACTTTGTCCCCGACCTCGATTATTAAATTGAGCCAATCTAAGTTTGAAAAATTCAGAAACGAATGCCGCAAGAGGACCGAAATGATAATGGGCGGATTGGGTTCAATGGACTTGAAGGCTGTCATTTTGGACACTCAATCTTTGATTGAACTGTATTACAATAGTTATAACCCTACTGTTTCAGATTCACAAAAATTAACAGAACCAGGAAAGGTGCAAGCCGAACCCTATGATTGAATTAGCTAAAGAAAAAGAAGTAAAATCCCAAGAAGAAATCCTGACTAAGGAGGAAAAAACCAAGAAAGAGCAGGAAGAGCTTCTGGAGAAAAAGGAACTTTACGAAGCTACCCGTAGTTATTTGGAAGGAGTGATTTCAGTTAAGGATTTGATCGCCCCGGCTGGCATGAGGGTGCAGCCCTCCTATGTGGAGTTGGGAGACAAGTTGGTGCGAACCGTTTTTGTGGTGACCTACCCTCGTTATATTGCCGTTGGCTGGTTCGCCCCGATTATCAGCATGAACGTGCCTTTGGACATTTCCATGTATTTTTATCCAGTACCCTCTCAGATTGTTTTAAAGCAACTTAAGAAAAAGGTGGGTACCCTGGAGGCGGATATTATTGCTGATGCCGAAAAAGGAGCCCCCCGCGACCCCATTAGAGAAACAGCCCTGAAAGACATCGAGCGACTAAGAGACGATCTGACCCAGGGTATTGAGAAATTTTTCCAGTTTGCACTATACGTTACTGTCTACGCCGACGATATCAAAGAACTTAATGAATTATCGGAAAAGGTAGAGGGCATGTTTGGCTCCAAGCTGGTATATTCCAAACGAGTTTTGTATCAAGCGGAGCAAGGGTTTAATTCTACATTGCCCTTGGGCAGCGATGAGCTGCTAATCAGCTTTAATATGAATTCTTCTCCTTGCGCCTCTTCTTTTCCCTTTATTTCTTCTGAATTGTCTTCAGACAACGGGGTTCTTTACGGCATTAACCGACACAACAATAGTTTAATATTGTTTGATCGCTTTAGTCTACAAAACGCTAACAGTGTAGTCTTTGCTACCTCAGGAGCGGGTAAGAGTTATGCGGTTAAATTGGAGGCCTTGCGCAGTTTGATGATGGGCACTAGTGTCATCATTATCGATCCGGAAATGGAATATAAATATTTGTGCGAAGCGGTTGGTGGGACCTATATTAACATTTCTTTGAATTCGGAAAGTAAGATTAATCCTTTTGATTTACCAAGACCTGTCGGAGAGGGAGTAAAACCGGCTGATATTATTCGTAGTGCGGTCATTACCCTGAAGGGAATGATGCGCCTGATGTTGGGAGACCTTACTCACCAAGAGGATTCGCTGGTTGACCGAGCTCTTTTAGAAACCTATGCCAAAAAAGATATTACTTCTGATTCTGATCTGGCAAAAGTAGAGCCTCCTTTGATGTCGGATTTTGAAGAAGTGATGGGCGGCATGGAGGGCAGTGATAGCCTGGTTAGCAGAATCAAGAAATATACCGAAGGAACATTTTCCGGTCTTTTTAACAGTCCTACTAATATTGAAATGGATAATCAGATGGTGGTTTTCAGTGTCCGTGATTTGGAAGATGAGTTAAGACCGATCGGCATTTCTACAATCGTTTCCTATATCTGGAACGTGGTCCGATCTGAAATGAAAAAGAGAGTCTTGGTAATCGATGAAGCCTGGTGGTTGATGCAAAACGAAGATTCAGCCAAATTCATTTTTGCTCTGGTAAAACGATGTCGTAAATATTATTTAGGAGTTACTACCATTACTCAAGACGTCAATGACTTTTTGAGATCGCCTTATGGCCAAGCCATTGTCACCAACTCAGCTATCCAAATGCTGTTGAAGCAGTCACCTGCTGGCATCGATATTCTGGTCAAAACCTTTATGCTGACTCAGGGTGAAAAGTACTTACTTCTAGAATCGGGAGTGGGAGAGGGTATTTTCTTTGCTGGAAATAGTCACGTAGCTATCAAAGTGGTCGCTTCCTATACCGAAGATCAACTAATTACTTCTGATCCCAGGCAGCTGCTGGAAATTGAGCAGGCCAAGAGAGAATTTCAGGAGGAATTAGACAGCGGCCAGCTACCACCCCAAGAAGAAGGAGAGGGGGCCGCAGATGGTCTTTATGAGCCGGAACCGATAGACCGTAAGGCAGAAGAAATCACCAAAGAAGGTGCGCTCGGTCCGGAGCCCAAACAGATCCAACAATAAATTTTAGCTATATGCCAAAACGTTCAACAAAAAATCAAGGTATGTCCCGGGTTACTATTATGTTGATAGCAGTGGCCATTCTGTTGATTGTAGTTTTGATCGTGGCTTACTTTATCTACCAGAGAAATCCCCAGAACGAGAATACCAATACAACTACAAACCTAAATACCAATCAAGCTACCACTAACTTGAACGTAAACAATAGCCTCAACACCAATACTAGCACCAATGTAAATCTAAACTTAAACACAGCGCCAACTACTACCGATGCCAAGATAAAAGCCGAGCTACAAAGAATAGCCATCAACTTTACAGAGATTTGGGGTAGCTATTCCAACCAGAGCGATTTCGAGAACATTTTAGACCTCAAAGTATTTATGACCGAGAAGATGGGCGATTGGGCTGATGATTATGTGAAAAACGCCAAGGAGAATCAGCCGGCAGCCGGCATCTACTATGGTGTTACCTCTAAGGTGTTATCAGCCAAAGTGTCCAAATTTGATAAAGACAAAGGGACAGCTGAATTCCTGGTTACCACCCAACGCAAAGAATCGACAGGTACCGTAGCCAATTCCCGAATTTTCTATCAAGATAATATTATCAAGTTCGAAAAAGAGGGCGGCGTTTGGAAAGTGGCTGGTTCTTTTTGGCAATAATTAAAATTACATTTATGGTTGATTATTGGGAAGGCGCCGATCAAAATGATAAAAAGGAACTGGAGTTATTGGAGAAGGATATCAGAAAGAAGTTAGAAGATTTTGAAAGAATAATTCCACAAACTCAGAACTTCGAGGCTTGGCAGACAGAATATGATAAAATTGCCGAGCTGTTATTTAAAAGATTTGCTCTTAAAAATAAGATACTAAACAGCCAGGAGAATTGGTTCCGTAATGGTAAAGGTTCTATCCCTGATTGGCAATCAAAATTACCCACAGCAAGGGGTAATATTTCGAGGGAGCTTAAGGAAGATCTTGCAGTATCAGCTTTACTAATTGAGGATTTATCTAAGTCAGGAGGGAAAAATGGTTGATGTTGCCCAAGCTGGACAAGTAGCAACACAGCTGATAAGTCGTGTTCCTTTGAAATTGATGATGGGTCAAGCCGCTAATTTGATGGGAGCCCAAGGGGCTATGGAGACTTTTAGGGGGGTATCTAGTCAAGATATTAAGAATTATGCCAATTATGCCAAGTCGGCCTATGTCACTAAGCGTACTGCAGCTAGAGAAAGGGCCAAGGAAAGAAGAAAAAAGATACAGAACCGTCGCAATGCGCCATTACAAACTGGCGGCGCAGCGATCGCTAGTGCCTCTCAACAAGAACGTGAGGCCGATGAAGACAGACAGTTGCAGGAGCAAGATTTGTATGATCGTAATCCGCAGATGGCCAAAGTTGGTCCAGAGCAGCAAAGCCTGGTGCAGAGAACCTTGAACAGAAGAAAGGCCGCCAGGGCCAGAAAAAGAAGAGAAGCCACCAAGCTAAAAAGTCAGACCGGTGTCAAGTCATCATTACCAAGCCAGGGAATGATCCAGTCAAGCTTAGCGGGCCAGGGCCAAATTCCTTCCTGGGGAGATCAAGCCGGTGGCGGAGGATCACAAGCCGCTGGCACAGAAGCTGATGCAGGAGCAGCAGCACAAGATCAGGCTGAAAAAGAAGAGCCGGAAAAGGTAGAAGAAGACAAGCAGGGAGAAGCCAGGAGAAGACTCAATGCCTTTCGTCGCTTAAGTAAGGCTAAGGAATCCGGGGAAATTGGTGATCTGAAACTTAAGGATATAAAAAAGGCCAAAGAAGTAATCAAGCACCTTCAGAATATATATCGGGTGATCAACGGAACATCGGCCGTTTCTGTTGTGGGATTGATTATTACATTTCTGGTGATGAATGCCCAATTGATTTTGGGTAACGGGTTCAAGATAAAAATTGTGCCACCACTTCATTGGAGTGAAGTCGGTTTGATCGGATTAGTAGATGTCCTGTTGGCCGTTTTACTTCTGCTTGCCATGTTACAGATTGCCATATTTGGGATAATGATTTACAACATCCTACACCCCGAAGCCTTTATTGAATATATGGATATAATATTAAAATCGGGCCTTCAGGGTTTGTTTGATACCTTAAAGGCAATCTTTACCTGATATCTAATTATAAGTCTGTGAAAAAAATTGGTTGGTTTATCGTTCTATTGATAATAATATTTGGGATTTTTGGCTTGCATCAAACAGTTGTTAAAGCCCAAGAGGCAGGTTCTGCCGAGCACGAGTCCTTAACCCTCCAAGTTCCCCTGGGTGCCGGTAAAGATATCCTGCAATACCCCTATTTCCCCCAATACCTGGAATGGTTATTTGAATATTTCGTAGGTATCACCGCCATCTTAGCTGCTATCGGCTTGATGTGGGGTGGTTATAAATGGATTGCTGCTTCTGGCAATCCGGGCATGATTACCTCGGCCAAAGGCAGTATTATGAACGCAGCTGTTGGTTTGGTCATTGCTTTAACTTCCTGGTTGTTACTTAACACCCTAAATCCTCGGATTACTAATCTGGAGTTTCCCCAGATAAAAAGTCCGGGGTTTCTCACCGAATCCCTTTCCTGTTCTGGCAAAGACTTTCCCTTGACCGGTGACGACGGTACTTGTTTACCGCCTGATCAGATCCCGCCCTTGGCACTCTGCCGAGTTGCTGGCCAAGATCCGGTTTATGGAGATGTTGCCTACGTTGCCGAACCTTGGGGTACTAATTGTGGAGAATCGGCTAGCGGTAATGCTTGCCAGCCGGCAGGTGTGGCTGACGATGACGAGAATTTCAATCAGATGGGTACAGCCTGCGCTGACGGTAGTAAACAAGCTTGTTTCATTATTAACAAAGACTATAGTCAATCGGCTTATTTCCGGTGTATGGATTCATTATCTCTACCTGAAGCTAATGCCAAGGGATTCAATGATTCTGCTTGGACTGGGGGTGATGGGCCTGAATTGTGTATATCCGATTTTCGTTTAAAATGCGGTAAGATATATTGGGAAGAGGGGAATAGTAGTGGGGACGGTTTTTTCGGAACCTTTAGTTATAGGCGACGCCTAAAAGATCGTTCTGCCTGTGTGATTGATCTTAATAGTTATACCATATACCGGTCAAAATCAGACTGTCTGGGAAATTGGTTTGGTTGCGGTGCTTATGCTTTTTGTGAGATTGGTTGTTTCGATAATGCTTGGGTAGTAGACCACCGTGGTACAGTCACTCAAGCGGGTTGTCCTACGGGTGTCGGTCATGCGGGAAATCTCTGCGACGACCTTAGTCAGTTAGCTGATACTTATAATGTCCCCCATCCTTCCCAAAATGCGCCGGTCCTGGACCAACTAATCAGTTGTGTTACCAGCAATGTGGCCCCTGGGATGATAGATATGTCCAAATTATTCACAGTTGATCGGGATCACCCTACCTGTAATTACACCCGAGGACATGCTCTTTGTGAACCGTGTTCCCACACTACCAATTCTTGTCATTATGGTGGCAGCAGCGGAAACGAAGGTGCCTTGGCCGTAGATTTCAATGCTGCCGCAGGTACCACAGAAGAAGATTTATTCGATGCAATCGAAGGTTTGGTGGTAGCCCCTGGCGCCTGTGCTGGCTTTGCCGGAGAATACTATTTTGAGGACGACCACACTCATGTAGCAGCTGGTGGCTGTGGTTAATAAAATAATATGAAAGTAAAAAAAGATAAAATTTGGTTAGCGGTTATCTTCATAAGTATATTATGGGGAGTTTTGGTTGTCGGCCCTATAGTGGCAGAGGCTGAGGTGGCCACCCCCGCTGAGCATGACCCCTTGACCCTGCAAATTCCCCTAGGCGCCGGTAAAGAGGTTCTGCAATATCCCTATTTCCCCCAATACCTGGAATGGTTATTTGAATATTTTGTCGGTATCACCGCTATCTTGGCTGCTATCGGTCTGATGTGGGGTGGTTATAAATGGATTGCCGCTTCCGGTAATCCGGGCATGATTACCTCAGCCAAAGGTAGTATTATGAACGCAGCTGTTGGCCTGGTCATTGCTTTAACCTCCTGGTTGTTGCTAAACACTCTAAACCCCCGGATAACCAGCTTAGAGTTTCCCCAGATAATAAGTCCAGGGGTATTAAGCGATGCACTTTCTTGCGCTGGCAAAGATTATCCCTTGACCGGAGCAGATGGAAAATGCTTGCCTGCTAATCAAATTCCGCCACTAAAATTGTGTAGAGTGGAAGGAGAAGATCCTGTTTATGGGGCATTGAAATATACTAAAAAGCCATGGGAAACAGTTTGTGGCACAACAAATAAAGGTGACGCCTGTTTACCCCTAATAAAAGATGGTAAGGCAACAGGTAACCAGTTCGGAACGGCTTGTGCTGATGGAAGCAAGAATGTTTGTTTTATACAGGGCATGGACTCCTCGCAAAACGGCTACTTTTCATGTGTTGATACTGTTCAGCTAAATGAAGCCCTGGCCAATGGTTTCTCCGAATCGTCCTTTACGGGAGGAGATGGGGCAGAAGGCTTTAATCTTGCCGAGCCCAAGATGTATTGTGGTAGTCTTTGGTGGGAAAAGGGAGTTACCGACGGAGACGGGTTTTTTGGTACAGCTGCTTATTCTGCAATGTGGGGAAGGGACAGATCTGCCTGTGTAATAAATATGGCGGCCGGTGTCCAGTGGAAAATTAATTATGCTGATTGTAACTTAAACCTAATAAAACACTGGTGTATGATAGGATGTTGGAATGAAGCTTGGATTATTGATGAATATGGCCAAAAACAAAATCGAGGCTGTAGTTATTGGTATTGATAATAATTAATATATTATATATATGACACCAAAAGTAAAAAAAATATTAATCATCGTTGCTTACATTGTCACGGCGATTTTTATGGCTTTTGTTATTTACTGGACTTTCTTTGGTGACCGGGATGGAGGCGGAGAAGTTGTTAATGTTAACGGCCGCTTGGTCAATCTGGGACCCGATGGTACTCTGCCCAATATCAACACCATTGATGTCAGCAACCTGAATTATAGTGTCAATACCAATCAAGTTGTTTCAGCCAACACTAACGCCGCCTTGCCTGATATTGCCGATGTAGCCACAGGTAGTCTGACCAAAACCACTAAACTCAATGATGATATTGCCTATTACTCTACTACTTCTATTGATGGTTCCAATATGTATTACTACGATCGGGAAGACGGACTGTTTTATGTGGTATCAGCCGAAGACGGTTCACTTAGTCTCTTAACTGCCCAGAAATTTCATTCGGTTGAGAATGTTACCTGGTCGCCCACCAAAGACAAGGCCATCATCGAATTTCCTGATGGTACCAAGATCATGTATGATTTTAGGAATAATAAGCAGTACACTTTACCGGAACAATATGAAGAAGTTGATTTCGCCGAAACCGGTCGGGAGATTGTCTTTAAATATATGGGTGAAGATGAAGATGATCGTTTTCTAGCCATTGCCAACCCAGATGGAACAGGAATGCAGGTTGTAGAGCAACTATCAGATAGAGCTGATAGTTTTGAAGCCGATTATTCGCCATCCGGACAAGTAGTCGGTTTTTACAAGGAATCAACAACAGGAGAGAGCCAGGAAGTATATTTTATCGGAAAATACGGAGAAAACTTCAAGTCATTATCGGTCAACGGTAAAGGTTTTGAGTCTCAATGGTCGTCCGATGGTGAGCAGCTAGTCTATTCAGTCTACAATTCGGGAACCAATTACAATCCTACTTTGTGGCTAGCTGGAGCTCAAGGGGAAAGTATTGGGGAAAATAAAATAAACACCGGTTTACAGACCTGGGCAGATAAATGTGCCATTTCGGGCAGTACAGCTATTTGTGGAGTGCCCACCAGCCTGGAAAGAGGCAGCGGCCCCTTTCCCGAGCTATCCTCCAGTAGCCCTGACGTTTTTTACCAAGTTGATCTAAATTCAGGTAACAGTACGCCCCTGGCTATTCCGGTCTACGGCGATGGTACCGGCCAATTTCAAGTTAAAAACATCCATATCGACGAGAGTGGACGTTACATGTATTTTACGGATGGCTTTACCGGGAAATTACACAAGATCCAGATAGAATACTAGTAGAATAAATTCTAAAAGTAATAAAGCTCAAGTAATTGGGCTTTATTTTTATTGTAGAATGAATTAAAATATACCTATGAGCATCAAAACAGTTTATTCCTGCACTAAGTGTGACGCCCAATTCCCCAAATGGCAGGGCCGTTGCCCAGAATGTGGCGCCTGGGGAACTATCGGACAGCAAACGGTAACCAGGAAAAGTAAACCAATAAACCAAGGATTGCCACCAGGACGGGTGGTTAATTTGGATTCAATAGATGAAAAGACTTTGCCCAGAGTTAAGTCCAATATTAAGGAATTTGACCGGGTGGTGGGAGGGGGAATTGTGCCTGGTTCTCTTAGTTTGATCGGTGGTGACCCGGGTATTGGCAAGTCTACTTTGGTACTGCAGATAGCTGAAGCTTTATCCCAATCAATGCCGGGTAAAATACTGTATGTTTCTGGTGAAGAATCTGCAGAACAAGTCAAAATGCGCCTCAAAAGAATCGGCAGGCAAGGAGCAAAGCTACAGTTTCTAAGCGAAACCTCGGCGGAAACGATTGTGGCCACCCTGGCTGAATACCAACCCAAGTTGGCTATTATCGATTCCATCCAGACCATGTTTACTGAGGATGTTAAATCAGAGGCCGGTTCCGTCAACCAAATAAAAGCCTGTACCACCAAGTTTCTGGAAATTGCCAAGCCCAATAATATTTCCCTGTTAATCATAGGGCATGTTACTAAGGGAGGAACCATGGCGGGTCCCAAGACCTTAGAACATTTAGTGGACGTAGTCTTGTATTTAGAAGGAGATAAATACCATGCCTTCAGGATTCTGCGAGCTGCCAAAAATCGTTTTGGAGCTACAGCCGAAGTGGGTATTTTTGACATGCAGGAGAAGGGGATGGTTGAGGTAAAAAATCCTTCGGAACTATTCTTGAAAGAGAGGCAAAAAAACACTCCAGGTTCGGCAGTAGCCTCTATTGTTGAAGGAACCAGGTCGTTTTTAGTGGAAATCCAGGCCCTAGTTTCTCGTACCCATTTTGGCTATGCCAAACGGGTGGCCCTGGGAGTCAATTTTAAACGTTTAGAACTATTAGTAAATGTATTAAAGAAGAGAACCAAGCTAAGCTTGGCCAATCAGGATATTAATGTAAATGTTGCCGGCGGTATCAAAATTGCAGAACCAGCTGCTGATCTGGCAATTTGTTTAGCTATTTATTCTGCTTTAACTAATAAAGTGATTGAACCCAAGATGGTGGCTATCGGCGAAGTTGGTTTGGCCGGTGAATTGCGAACTGTAGCCCATCTGGAGAAAAGGATTAACGAAGCCAGTAAACTGGGTTTTAATCAGATAATGATGCCGGCTGCCGCCAAAATTTCTGGAAATAAAGACCTCAATATTATTACTGTCAAAAATCTACAAGAGGCATTTCAATTTTTAGAATAGACTATAATCAAAACCTTGAAGAAACTGCCTAAAAATTTTTTTAATCGCGACACCAAAAAAGTCGCCGTAGAATTATTAGGTCATTATTTGATACGGAAAAAGGGCAGCCAGGTTTATCAAGGAATCATCACTGAAACGGAAGCTTTCGTTGGTCCCAATGACCTGGCCTCTCACGCCTCCAAAGGTAGGACCAAAAGAACCGAAACAATGTTTGGACCTGCGGGTCAGGCCTATGTCTATTTAATTTACGGTATGTATTACTGCTTTAATATTGTGACCGAAGAATTAGATTATCCGGCTGCAGTCTTAATTCGAGCTTGCCAGCCGGTTAAAACGTATAAGGGAATTATTTCGGTAGGTCCCGGCAAGTTATCTCAGGCTTTTAGGATCGACAAGAAGCTTAATGGTCAAAGTGTCTATGGCAACCAGATTTGGATTGCCAAGGGGCCCGAAGTAATTAAGAGAAAAAATATCAAAAAAGCCAAACGGGTTGGCGTAGATTATGCCGATATGTATAAAAATAAATTGTGGCGCTACTATCTTAAAAACAATAAATATATTTCTTGAATATAAAAAAAGAGGGACGGAATCCAATTCCGTCCCCGAAGAAGGTTCACTTTCTAGCCCACGTTTGGGCAGAGCAGGGAGAAGATCGCCGGTGGCGACTGACGCCGGTCCAGCAACCGCTGAATCTGGGCATGGTTGTTGCCCGTCTCGATCATCTGCCTGACCTGGTCAGGGTCGAAACCCTTGTTGACCAGTTCCTGGCAGTTGACACAAAGGTCGGTGCAAGCAACCCAACGGCGATAGCGCGGTATCTTGCTCCCGCAGCCTACGCACTTGTCACCGTTGCCGTTTGCCAGCTGGCTGCGGACGTGTCTTCCCTCACGAACCGAACGATGAAGGAGAGCTTCCCGATCCGGACTGAAGTCCCCTGTCGAATCAGCCATGTGCACAGCGTAGCGCTGTGATGGTATGTGCGACAGGGTGTTTTCTGTCCGGGCAAGCACGTCCTTATGCATCTGGAGCTCCCGAAACCACCTGGTATCGTGGATTTCTCTCCAACGATCAGCCGGCAAGCAATCCAGAAGTGCCATTACAGTATCGGAGTCGTCTGTTCCCGAAACCAACAACTTGGGAACCAACTCCTCAGGCGCCGCTGACAACAGCTCATCTGGTTTGATACCCAGACGACTCAGCGATCCTAGCTCGATCCCTACCCCTTCCAGATCCTCTGCAGTGATGGGTGTTCCACCAAGCAGAGTTGCGGTTTTGATACCGCTGGTCACGCTCCTAGCCTTTGCCATCGAAACACCTGCCCTTCAGGTGTTTGCCACCAGTTTTTGCCTTTTCAGGACCTCACCTTAGTTTGCCTCGTGATGCAGCTCTTGGGTTCTGAAGAGGCTAGGGTGCGTGTATCCGGTTCACACACCGACCTCCTTTCCGGTTTTGAAGGTTGTCGTTGACGATGCCAACGGGACAGATTTACCCCTAGGGGCAATCTGCACAATATAGAGGGGAGAAAAGCGTAGTGCCAGCTTACCAATGCATCCTGGGTCCAAGGCAGGCAAGGCCTGGTGGGGCCCGTCATCCATGTCTCAGGAATGCTTGAGTTTAGCCGTATCGTGGCCCTCGCAAATTCTCCCCCTTTATGCGGGGTTTTGGTTGAAAGTGAATATTCAAGGAACGTATTGCTTATTATAAATAATTTGGTATTTTTGTCAAGCCCCCCTACTCTAAATGTATATCTTGCCCGAATTGGGCAATTTTTTTAGATAATAAAGAAAATTTATCGAGTTGTTTAATACTCTTTTGAGCGGCCTCCCTGGCTTCTTGAATAATTTGATGATCAGATAGGGTGGCAATCTTTAGGTCAAGATAGCCTGATTGACGAATTCCGTATATCTCACCGGGACCCCTGAATTGTAAATCTTTTTCGGCCAGCTCAAAGCCATTTTGAGAAGCCACTAGCGCCTCCAATCTGTCCAGTGTCTTGGCGGTTTCATTTTCCGTAAAAAGAAAACAGTAAGACTGATGCCGGTCACGACCGATACGGCCCCTGAATTGATGTAATTGGGCCAGACCAAATCTTTCAGCCCCTTCAATCATCATTACGGTAGCATTGGGGATATCAATACCGACTTCCACCACTGAGGTGGAAACCAGAATATTGATTTTATTATCGCTAAAGTCTTGCATTACTTTATCTTTATCTTTTGGTTTGAGCTTGCCGTGCAAGAGCCCGATTATTAGCTCAGGAAAAATTTGCTGATCCAGCTTTTTGTACTCAGTGGTGACGGCCTTTACTCCCAGTTTGTCAGAGGGGTCAATCAGAGGACAGACAACAAATATCTGTCGACCGGCTTTTATTTGATCATCAATAAACTTATAAGTCTCATCTCTTTTTTCCGGTTGCACAATTTTAGTGATTATCTTTTTACGGCCAGAGGGTAATTGATCGATTATTGATAAATCTAAATCACCATAAATCGCCAGGGCCAAGGAACGGGGAATCGGGGTGGCAGTCATCGAAAGCAGGTGGGGTAGTAGCTCGTCCTTGGATTGGCTTTTCAGTTTTTTTCTTTGGGCTACTCCAAAACGATGCTGCTCATCAACAATGGCTAATCCCAGATTGTGAAAGTTAATTTCCCCTTCGATTAAAGCGTGGGTGCCGATTACAAAGTTAATTGCGCCATCGCTGATTAAGCCAATAAGTTCTTTCTTAGTTACCGAAGATCGTAAATTTGTTTCAAAATGAGCACGGGTTAAAATGGCTACTTTCAGCTTTTTCTGCAGCAACTTTTTAATGTTGTCATAATGTTGACGAGCTAATATTTCTGTCGGAGCCATCAACACAGATTGAAAGCCATTGAGAAAACAGTTAATGACCGCAATTACGGCGGTAATGGTTTTCCCCGAGCCAACATCTCCCTCCAGAAGGCGATTCATTGGTCTGCCCCCCGCAAGATCTTTGAGAATTTCCCAGGCGGCTTTTCTTTGGGCATCAGTTAATTTAAACGGCAATTTAGACACAAAAGCCTTGGTTTCTTTTTCTTTAAATTTAACCAAGGGGGATTTTTGTTTAGCTAAATCCTGCTTATTTTTTAGGGCAAAAAGCTGGATCAAAAAGAGCTCGTCGAACTTTAAACGATGGCGGGCGGACTCCAGGTTTTTTTGATTTTGAGGAAAATGGATCTGTTGGTAAGCGGTTTTTAGATTGGTTAGGCGGTATTTATTTTGGATGGGCTGGGGTAGCCAATCGATGATCGAGTTAGTAACTGGAAGGGCTTTTTTTATCAGAAATCTTAGCTGTTTTTGAGTCAGATTGGAAGTAGTGGAATAGATGGGAATGATGCCGGCAGTGTGGATTTGATCGGGCCTTACTTTTTCAAAAATCGGAGATACTAATTGTAAACCATATTGACTTAATTCGCATTTCCCTGAAAGGTAGACAGAATCGCCCGCTTCTAATACCTTAGTCAGAAAACCCTGATTGAACCAGACTACCTTAAGGCTGGCTGTTTGATCTTTTACCAGACTTTCCGTGATCATCATTCTCTTGCGAGGAGAACGGAAATTCTTTATCATTTGCACTTTGGCTTTTACAGTAACGATGTCACCACTTTTAACCTGGGCGATTGTTGTTATTTGGGACAAATCATCGTAGCGAAAGGGAAAATAGGTTATTAAATCAAAAATAGTTGCTACACCCAATTTCTTCAAACGGGTGGCCACTGCTTTACCTACGCCGGACAAGTCTTCTATCGACTGGTTATAGTCAGCTCTCATAGCTTTATTTTAGCAGAAGATTGGAAATAAAAAAATCAGGTAGATAATAAATTATTAGTCTTTATCAGACTTGATCCGATAACCCAGAAATTCCATCGAACCAGTCCTTGGATAGATCATACCAGTTTGGATTTTCTTTTTCTATTAAGGACAGCTTCCAATCCCTATTCCATCCTTTCAGTTGTTTTTCGCGACGGATTGCTTCACTAATATCATCTATTTCTTCAAAATAAACGAGTTTGTTAACATGATACTGAGCCGTGAAGCTGTATTTGTCGAATTTAGTTTTGTGTTCATAAACTCGTCTAATAAGGTTGTTGGTTACGCCGATATATAGCGTTCCATTGCGCTGGCTGGCCAATATGTAGATATAATAAATACGGGACATAAGATTTTTCTTTTATTTCCCGTCTTTTCTGGACTGTCGAATCAAGTTCGACAGTGACTGCGTGTGTTTTAATTTCTTTGGTACCCTCGAGTGGAATCGAACCACTATTACAGGCTCCGCAAGCCTGTGTCCTATCCGTTGAACGACGAGGGCTAAGTATTTTAAAAAGCTTACAGACCACAGCTCATAGCTGTAAGCGGCAGACTGTAAGCTATAAGCAGTTCCTTCAGAATTTCAGAGTACGGCGCAGGCCGCGGGAAAAACCCTCGTGCTCTTTAGTCAAATCTTCTTCAAGATATTGGAGCAAGAATTCCCTGATGCGAACCGGGTTATTATCTTGGAGGGGAACAGCCAGTTCTGGTCGGATAGCACTTTTAAATTCAAAAAATAGCTCTTTTACTTCAGGAGGATTGTAGATAACCCAGAAATTTTCTATTCGGCTATAAGTGTAAAGTTTCTTATCTAAAATAATTCCGTCTTCAGTAATTTGGAAATGAATTTGGTGCGGATCTTTTTTTCCCTGGAAAAAGATAATGACGTCCACCATAACAATAATGATAGCAAACAGCGGGTTGGCGGTGAAAATTGCAAATATCAAAAAAGCAACTGAAATGACAATGTACCAGAAGTACCATACTCCCGTTCTCTTATACTGTTGATACTCAGGGAAGTCCCACTTAGCAAAGATTTTGCCGTATTCTCCTTCAGGAAATTCTTCTTTTTTAGCCATATTGATGTTGTTATTTTTTATCTATAGTAATAATAGCTTAAAACGACTGATTATTCAATTTTTAACCATTCTCTCTTGCCTTTTTGAAGAATATCGCCTGATTTTACTTTTTGATCAGGTGATTTTATCACTTGACCATTAAGCTTAATCCCGCCCTGGGTGATCAGTCTTCTGGCCTCTCCCTTGCTCTTAACCAACTTGGTTTCCGCCAGCACCAGAAGGACAGTGCTAGAGGTAACTTTTATTGTTTTTAGATCAGTCGGAGCCGTTTTTTCCCTGATAACTTTTTGAAAATGTCCTTGACCAATATCTGTCCCTTTGGCTCCCCAATATATTTTGGTGATAGCTTTAGCCAACTCTTCTTTTATATCTTTTGGGTTTTTGCCCCTTTTCAGTTGTTGTTGCAGTTCTTTAATCTGGACTAGCGGCAGTTCAGTACAATGTTCAAAATAGGGAATTATCAGCTCGTCATTTATACTCATTACTTTGCCAAACATTTCTTGAGGCTCATCCAGAATATTTATGGTATTCTTCCAGCTGGAACTCATCTTGCGGCCATCCGGCCCTTCTAAAAGTTTAACCGTCAAAACGTTTTGCGGGGGTTGCTGGTATGATTTTTGAAGAGTACGACCCGATAACAGATTAAACCATTGGTCAGAACCACCAATTTCTACATCAGCCCTGATGGCTACAGAATCATAGGCTTGCATCAGGGGATAAATTAATTCTCGCACTGAAATGCGGCTACCTTTTTTCAATCGAGTTTTTATATTAGTTCTGGAAATAAATTCGTTTAAGGAAAAAACACTGGCCTGTTTGGATAGTTCCCAGAAATCCAGCTTAGCTAGCCATTCTGAATTGTGTTTAATTTCAGTTTTTTTGATATCTACTATTTTACCGAACTGTTTGATGTATGTTTTTAGATTTTTCTGGACTTGTTCTTTAGACAACATTGGTCTTTCTGCATCTTTGTCAGAAGTATCTCCCACCAGACCGGTAAAGTCGCCGACAATTAATATAATTTGATGACCCAACTCCTGGAACCTCTTCAGCTTGAGCAACAAAACTGCATGGCCCAGATGAAGATTGACGGCAGTTGGATCAATGCCCAGTTTTATTTTTAATTTCTGGCCTGATTCCAATTTCTGATGTAAATTCTTCTTTATTTCGATTCGAAAGATACTGCGGGTTAACAGGTCTTCGATAATTTCTTTTTTTGATAGTTTGGTCATAAAAATTGGGCTTATGAAGAAGTGTCTTTATTTTTTCCTTTCGGTAAAGAAAAAATAGATGATTAGATAAAGTATGATGATAACTGCAACTGATACAATAAAACTGGTCAATCCCTCAAAAGCCTCTGGCCAAAATAGGTCGAGGTCCAAAATCCTGAATAAATGGAGCTGGGACTTATCAACTGATTTAATGGAATAGGCAATCAGGATAGCAATATGGATAACCCCGGTAAATAAGATTAGTTTCAGAAAGGCTGCTAGAAATCTGTTTCTTATTTTTGGCATATCGTTTTAGATTTGAAAACGGAAGGAGTGGGATTCGAACCCACGAGACCCCTTGCGGAGTCAAGGTTTAGCAAACCTTTGCCTTAAGCCACTCGGCCATCCTTCCAAATGTTGCTAATTAATTTTACTTTTTGATGTTTCTTTTAGTAGAAATTTTAACCGCTCTTTGCCTTTACCAGATTTAAGAAACTTTTCTTCCCTTAAAGCATCAGTCTTGTTGCTAAAAACTGCATAATATATTAGTTTCCATGGAGCACCGTTTTTTGTAGAGGCATTTTTTCTTGAATTGTGTTCCTTAACCCTACCCTTTAGATTCTTGGAATATCCCTTATAAAGTTTGCCAGTTTTTAGACTCCTTATTATGTAAACATAATGCATATTCATTCTGCCACTTCGGCCCAAGGCCGACCAGCCTCGGGCTGGCGGCCATCCTTCCCCGTGTTTGGCGGAGGGGGTGGGATTCGAACCCACGGTGACGTTGCCGCCACAGCAGTTTTCAAGACTGCCCGATTCAACCACTCTCGCACCCCTCCAGGTTACAAAAAAACCTGGCTTTTTCAATGTTTGGTTTTAACATTATACCAAAAATAAGTCAATCTGACAATCTAGCCCTTAGCAATAACCAGGCCCCAAACCTCCCTGGCGCCGGCTTCTTTCAGCACTCTAGCGCATTCATTTAAGGTAGATCCGGTAGTAAAGACGTCGTCAATAATAAGCACCCGCCGGCCGTAACAACCCCTTTGTAGCCGAAAAGCATTTCTGATATTTTTAGCTCTTTGTTCTTTGTTAAGACGGGCTTGGGGTTTAGTGTTTTTAAGTCTTTTAAGTAAGTCGGGATCGAAAGACAACCAAAATGTGTCAGCTATATAATTAGCCACTTCTTCGGCCTGATTAAAACAGCGTAACTTCTGTCGCTTCAGATGCAGAGGTAGGCTGGTGATAATGAAATCAGAGAATACCTGGTTGTCCTCCAGATAATTAATCAAGATTTGGCTTAATGCCTTCGACAACGATTTGACATATTGATATTTGTAACAATGAATAATTTTTTGCAATAGTCGATATTTATAATCAGAGGCAATGATAACCCCGTCCAGCGACCGATTTTGGTGACATTGAGAACAAAGACGCCAACTATTACCCGGACGATGGCAGATAGGGCAGAAGTAATGCTGATTTAGGGGAATAGAGTCGAGGCATTTACTGCAAAGAAAAAATCCCGATTTCCCGCAGCCAAGACATTGAATTGGAAAAAACAGATTGATAATTTTGCTGAAGAATATATTCATAAAAAAACAGGGTTACTTTTCGACCCCGTCTTATATTAATAAATTATTTTGACAAAACCAATTTCTTTTTTTCCGTTTTAACTTTAACTGTTTGGCCGGATTTATATTTCCCGGTCAGCAAAGTTTCTGCTAAAGGATCTTCTATCCTTTCTTGAATCACTTTGCGAATAGCCCGGGCTCCCTGATCGGGACTGAAACCTTTGTCTGCGATCAGATCGATGGCTTTGGCGGTCAATTCGATTTTAATCTCTTGCTCTTTCAACCTAGATTGCAATTCTTTAATCTGCAGCTCAACTATCTTCCGGATACTGGCAATAGCCAGCGGTTTAAAAACTAATAATTTATCGATTCGATTAACAAATTCAGGTTTAAACTGTTTTCTTAATTCTTTGAGAACCCTTTCTTTAATTTCCCCGTATCTATCTGCGGCCTTTTTTTGTTGATCCTCGGACTCAGATTGAAAACCAAAAGCTGCTCCCTTATTTAATGAAGCCAGACCGATGTTGGAAGTCATTATAATGATGGTGTTCTTAAAATTGATTGTTTTGCCGATGGCGTCTGTCAGATGCCCGTCTTCTAATACCTGAAGCAGTAGGTTAAAAACTTCGGGATGGGCTTTTTCAATTTCGTCGAACAAAACAACCGAATAAGGCTTCCTCTTGACCTGGTCAGTTAGCTTATTGGATTCTTTGTAGCCGACGTAGCCGGGAGGAGCGCCTATCAATTTAGAGACGTTGAAACCTTCGCCAAATTCAGACATATCGATCCGAATCAGGGCAGCCGGATCTTCAAATACCACTTCGGCCAGCACTTTAGCCAGCTCAGTTTTTCCCACTCCTGAAGGGCCTAAAAATATAAATGAGCCCAAGGGTCGATTTGGCTGAGAAATTCCGGTTCGGGAACGGCGAATACTCGAGGCAATTGCTTCGATGGCCTCTTCTTGCCCAATTATCTTTTTGGCAATTTCTTTTTCCAGCCCCAGAAGCCTTTCTTTTTCTTCGACCACCAAATCATGTAAAGGTATCTTAGTCATTTCAGAAATAACAGAAGCAATATCTTCTTTGGTAATCCGGCCAACATTCTTTTGTTGGGCCATGGCTTGTTTTTCTTTAAGCCTGGGAATCTTTTCCATGATCAGTTTCTCTTGTGATTTAATGGCAATAGCTCTTTTAAAGTCTTCAGAATCAACAGCTTTATGTTTCTGATGTCTTAGGTTTTTCAGTTCAGTTTCCAACGACTTAATTTTTTTGATAAAGCCATCTGATTTATTGGCCACTTTAATTTTGGAAGAAGCCTCGTCAATTAGGTCAATCGCTTTGTCCGGTAAAAATTTGTCTTGGATATAACGGGAAGAAAGAGTAACCGCTGCTTCAATGGCATCATCGGTAATGGTGACCCGGTGATATTTCTCATAGTTTTTTCTCACTCCCTTTAACACTTCTTCTGTCTCTTCCTCGGTCGGCTCCTTAATATAGATTGCTTGAAATCTTCTTTCCAGGGCAGCATCAGATTCGAAGTGTTTTTTATATTCTTCAGGAGTAGTCGCCCCAATTACCCGGATCTGCCCTTTGGCCAAAGCGGGCTTTAGGATATTAGCGGCATCCATTGACCCCTGGGTGGAACCAGCTCCGATAATGGTGTGTAGTTCATCGATAAAGATAATAATATTGGGGTCGGCCTTAATCTCGTCAATAATCTGTTTGATACGGCTTTCAAATTCTCCCCGGTAGATAGTGCCGGCTACTACCAGAGACAAATCAAGACTAAATATTTTTTTATTGATCAAAACCTCAGGAACCTCTCCGGTGATAATCCTCTTGGCCAATCCTTCAACAATAGCGGTTTTACCCACCCCGGCGTCTCCCAGCAATGCCGGATTGTTTTTGGTACGACGGGAAAGGATACTGATTAGTCGGGAAATTTCTTGATTACGGCCGATTACCGGGTCAATATTTTTTTGAATGATAGGGTCGGTTAGATTGGTGCAAAAAAATTCTAAAACCGAGGATTTAGTTTTCGTCATAGTAGGCATTCCAGGCGGAGCTGGTAATTCCTCACCGGATTCGCTTTTAATTCGGTCAAATAGATTTGTTAAATCTGGAAATTTTGAAGTACTGCGTAAAACTAAGGTAATTTGCCGATCAAGATCGGGCTCTTTTATCTTGTTTTCCGTTAAAATGGCTTTTACCTCCAGATCGTCGTTTTCCAAAACTGCCTTGAGCAGATGTTCGGTGCCCACATACTTATGCTTGTGCTGGCGGGCAATCATCACTGCTTTCTCAACTGCGGACTTGGCGTTTTTCGAGAGGACGGTCTTTTTTACCTTATTTTTCTCATCAAAACTGACATCGTTCTGCACTCTCAATTTTACCAGTTGGGATTTTAAGGTATCAGCAGCAAGTCCCAGCTTGGTTAATATCTCCGAGCCCAGACTGCCTTTCTGGGTTAACAGGCCGTAAACCAAATAAGAGTTAGAAACCTCTTTTTGATTCATTTCTTTGGCAAAGCAAAAGGCCTCATCAATGGCTTTTTTCAGGTAGCTGGTAAATTTTTTGACGACGTTAGGCTGCATGACCAGTCATAGCTCTTAATTTTTTAACTCTTTCTTGAACCGGCGGGTGGGTCTGAAAAAGATTAGTAACTCCCTTGGTTACCCCGCCGAATGGGTTAGTGATATAGAGATGGGCGGTAGCGGGACTAGCCTTCCTTAGGGGTCTATCTTGTTGGGCTAGTTTTTCCAAGGCACTGGCCAAGCCATCGGGATAGCGGGTCAGCAGGGCCCCGGAAGCATCAGCCAGATACTCGCGACGGCGCGAGACGGCAAACTTGATTAGATTGGCTACGATAGGGGACAGTATTAAAGCCAGAATTCCCACAATAGCGATTATGGCTCCGGCCTGCCCACCACCGCGACGGCGTCCCCCTCTCAAGAATCGGGTTCTCCAAAAAATGTGGGTAACCATAGCCACTGTGCCCACCAGCACAACCACAACAGTCATTAGTCGGATGTCATAGTTTTTGACGTGAGACAGCTCATGGGCAATAACTCCTTCCAATTCCTCATTTTCCAGTTTTTCAATAATGCCCCTGGTCAGAGCAACGGAGGCGTGTTCTGGATCCCGACCCGTGGCAAAAGCATTCATGGCGCCATCTTCGATGATGTAGACTTTTGGTAAAGGTAAACCGGCGGTGATGCAGAGATTTTCCACCATACGATAGACATAGGGGTTGTCTTTTTTGGCAATTGGTTTGGCTCCAGCAATGCCCAGGGCAATACTATCACCTTTGTAGTAGCTTATTAGGGTCATAATCAAGGCGATTATCCCGGCCAAGATTAACCCTCCATAGCCAGTTCCTTGCCATTGGCCCAGAATCCAACCTAAAAACAGGACAAAAACCACAAAGATGAAAATTAATAGCCAAGTTCGGCGCTTGTTGGAATCGATTTGTTGGTACATATTGTTTGAAAACGAACGGCACTAACCTTAGTGCCGTCGTTTTTAAAACTTTTAGTTTTTTTAGAACTGAACCTTAACTGGTTCCTTTTCCCCTTCTCCGATTTCGAAAAATTCATACTTTTTGAAACCCAGCATGCCGGCGATCAGATTATTGGGGAACACCTGAATTTTGGTGTTGAAGTCGCGGACGTTGCCGTTATAGAACCTTCGGGCAGCCTGGATTTTGTTTTCAGTATCAGACAATTCATCTTGGAGTTTCAGGAAGTTCTGGTTGGCCTTGAGGTCCGGATAATTCTCGGCGACGGCAAATAGTGTTTTTAATGTGCCGGCTAGCATATTTTCTGCCTTACCTTTCTCAGCTACACCCTTGGCTCCCATGGCCGTTGTCCTAGCTTTGGTGACATTTTCGAAGAGCTCCTTCTCGTGTTTGGCATAGCCCCTGACTGTCTCTACCAGGTTAGGAATCAAATCATACCTTCTTTTCAACTGGACATCGATGTCTGACCAGGCTTCATCAGTGCGATTGCGCAACCGGATTAACCCGTTGTAGACTCCGATCAGCCAGAAGATAATGACGGCCACTGCGGCAATGAGTACCCATAACAATGTGCTCATATTTTTTCCTCTTTACTTAATTTTTAGTTACTAATAGATAAAACTATTTGATTGGCTGTGAAACTGGTCTTGTTTTTGATGTTACTGTCCGATACAACCGTAATCATATCGCCAATTTGCAAATCAGCCAAGCCGATCTCTGTGTCTTCTGCTTCGGCATTGGCGGAAAGAAATTGAGTATCTTCATTTACCGAGGTGGTATATAGGGTCACTTTGCCTGATTGGGAGACAGCTATTTCTATCTGGCTGTTGGTAATTCGGTTGATTCTTCCATACCGTGAGTATACTGTGTCACTGGTTGGTAGGGCCAGTGGGTTACTATTAACCTTTTGGCTGTTAGAATTTTGATTATCACTTTGCCAGTCAATACTGAGGTTTAAGATGCCAATAATGATCATCAAACAGGCAATGATAATGACGGCCAGTATCAATTTTTGACTATTTTTGTTAAATAAAGTTTTTGCTTGATTTTTGTTTGACATATCGATGCTTTTGTGTTAAAATTCAGGAACTCAATATTGTTATAGCTTAGTAGTTATTATATAATTAATCAAGTCAGAGTGTCAAAAACTCCTGATTATTGTGATTAATATAGAATGAAGAGAGAGCGCAATCAAAAAGCAATATCGCCGAAAGCGATTGGCTTATTAAAAACAGCCTCCTTATCAGTTTTTGTGGCTGTTTTTTTGTTTATTGCCCTGGGCTTTGTCAGTGAAGTTTTTTCCAGTGATTGGACCCAACCGGACTTGGAAGATGTGGCTCCTAAAACCTCAGTTTCAGAACCACCTATCAATTTGGGGCCCAACCAGCAAGAGAAAAAGGGCGGATTAATCATCGGGGGATTACACACTGAATACTGGATTGATATTTCTTCGGGCAACCTGTCGGTTAATACCGGTAATGTATATATAGACAATGATTTGCGAATTCTTAATGCCCCCAACACATTATTTTTAGCTGATTCCGGCCTTGATTCGGTTTTGATAAATTCAGAAGGCCTGGATGATGATAATGAATTACAAATTGAAGGCCGGGTCCATTTTGTTAACAATAGCCCAGCCAGCGGTCAAGCTACAGTGACGGCAATAACTGGCTCTGACCAGCCAGCTTTTATTGGCAGGGCTTTGCAGGAATCTTTTGGCATACGCGCCAAAAATGCTGACGGGGCCGGAATCTCTGTTAAAGGAGTGGCTGGCAATGCAGCGGGCGGTCAGACCACTTTTGGAGTTATGGGATTAGCCGGTGATCGGCTTAACGGAACAGGCGACCCCTACTCTGGTTATTTGAGAGGTATGGTCAATTTTGGGGCAGCCCTGGGGAATCCTCCATTTTATACTAACTCGGATGTTTTGGTCACCAACTTAAACGTTGACTGGTTAGGCAGCAGCGATTCTTCCGACTTTATGACCGGATCCAGTGTGGCCTCTCAATATATTGAGATTCAGGACTTGACTGAACCTCAGCTACAGGAGGGTGCTTTTAAGGTAGCGGGCCAGCAGAGGTTCGACAGTGGCCTGGAAGTCTCCAGTGATAACATTGCTGTCCCGGCTCTTTATCTGGCCCAACAAGGAGATGACAGCCGGGCTTTATATATCGAAGGTGGAAGCACTTCCCAAGTCGGAGAAACATATTATGGACTGTATAGTTTGGCAGGTGCAGGCGCTGGCACCAGCTATGCCGCCTATTTCACTGGGACAATACCGATTACTGAAATGGCAGACAGCCCCCTGGTAATCAATTCACGATCAGTGGCTGAAAATCTTGATGCAGATTTATTGGAAGATCAGCAAGCCTCTCAATTTTTGCAATTGGATGATGTGGCCGCTGGCATTACCCATCTTGACGAGGCTTTTGTTCGTCTACAGGGGTCGGCCCCCGGATTTTCCCAAACTGGCTACCTAAACCTAGATGGTTATTCGGAAATCGGAAGCGGATTAGTCAGCGCCAAGATTACTGTCATCAATAGTACGGCAACGGGTAGCGGTCTCAGACTGGAAGGAGGCTCTCTCAATGACAATATGGCTCTTTATGCCGCCTCAGGACTGGCCAATAGTTGGGCGGGCTATTTTGAAGGTGATGTAAAGGTAGACGGCCATGATCTATATATCGAGGACTATCTGGAATTAGATGCCAGTGGTGAGGCAGCCGGAAGCGGCACTATTACTGACGGGGAACTTAATACAGACATTACCAGCAGTTTCTATAATATGAGTAACAGTTACATTTTTCTGACAATTACAGATTATGGAAATAATAATCCCTTTACCCTGAAGGTAACCAAGAATGCAGGAAGTTTCCGGGTATCTCTTTACCCCACCATGATGTCTGACGGGAACGTTACCTTTAATTATTTTATAGTCAACAAAGAATAGATGATGGTTTTTAGACGACAATTATTTCAGTCCGGCAAGAAACTAACTTTTCCAGTGAAAGTCTGTTTGTTTATTGCGTCATTACTATTAGTTGTAGGGGTGTTAAAAGTGGGCCAGGCGGCTTGGCAGGAACCAAGTGATGAACCAACAGGCGGAGGGATCTATTCGCCGCCGATTACTACCTCTGCTACTGAACAGACCAAGGCTGGTGGTTTAGAGGTAGTCGGCAGTGATACCGATGGCTCTCTAGAAACCAAGGCGGGCCTGGAAGTGGCATCCGGCAATTTATTTATTGATAATGATCTGAATGTGGCCAACGGCGATTTAACAGTTGGCAGCGATGCCTTGTTTATAGATGCCAGTGCCAGAAGGGTGGCCATCAATGATGCTACAGGTGAATCTAGCACCTCATTATGGGTAAGTGGCCGAGGCCATTTTGTCAGCAGCGGTCAGGCCTCAAGCGGTGGCATAGAGGACAGAGCTTTAGTGGCTGAGTATCTGGATTCAAATTATGATTCCAACACCAAAGAAGAAACGGTTTATATCGAAAACGATTCGGCTACCGACCCGGCGGTTTTGGGTACCAGCCTTTCGACCAGTGGGGGCGGGGGAGTGTTAGGCAAAGGAGGCGATTTGGATGCAGCCGGGGAGTCTTCCTACGCGATTTTAGCGGATTCAGGCAGCGGCCAAGGTGAAAATTACGCGGCTGAATTTAGCGACGTTGTCGCAGTTGATAACTTTCGTTTTTATTTGACTGATGACCTGGATATTGCCCGCTACGATCATACCGCCACTTTATTGAATGACGGACGTGTCTTGATCACCGGCGGCTGGACCGGAGCCAATTTTACTGATCCTACAGAAACCGCCGAGATTTACAATCCGGCCACTGGTCAATTTATCCCGACTACTACAGATATGACTTCGCCCCGGGCTAACCATTATGCCACTTTATTAGCTGATGGCCGGGTCTTAATATCCGGCGGTTATGACGCTGACAATAAAAACAGCTTTATTAACACCGGAGAATATTTTGATCCGGATGATAACAGTTTTACGCCCCTGGGCTTTAACTTATCCAGTATGGCAGAGGGTACAGCTACCCTGTTATCTGATGGCCGCATTGCCTTTATTGGAGGGGCCTGGGGTACTGGTTCTGGTGATGTTTATAATGACGCCTATCTATGTGACTTAGTTAATGAAAGTTGCGTGATTGGTCCTGGTAGCGGCCTCAGCGATGGCAAAAAGAATCATACAAGCACTCTATATAAATCAGAGGCCGGTACTGATTATATCCTGGTAGCCGGAGGTGAATCTGGTTCTGTTCATGCCTCAGCCGATATTTATCGAGTCGGGAGCATAAATCAGACTACCTCTTTGGGTAATATGCCCGGGGGTCGGACGAGACACACCGCCACCCTCTTGGAAAATGGCAAAGTGCTGTTAGCTGGCGGCCGTGACTTAGCAGATAATCGGGGAAATAACGGTTACCTATTTGACCCGAGTGGTCCCAATATCACCGACATAGGAGATACGATGCAAAATGGACGGTACGCTCACGATGCGGTGACACTGGAAAGCGGTCTAGTTCTTATTAGTGGTGGTTCTGTTACAGGCAAAGGAATGGACGTTTATGATTATGTCAGTAACAGTTTTATAGATCCACTAGATGACGCTAATGACCAAGTGTTGATAGCTCAGCTAACTACCCCCGAGTTCAACCCCCCGCAACTTAATGTAATCCGCCAAGGACACACCATGACTCTTTTACTCAACGGGCGTACTTTAATCGTCGGAGGTATAGACCCCAACACTACTCTTGTGTCTGCAACGGAGATTACCGAAGCAGCCCTGCAAGTCGGCTGGAGCAGCCAGATCACTAATTTGAAGGCTGAATTTTTAGACGGTCACCGGGAAGATGAATTTGTGACTGATGATAATTTTGCCGCTCTTTTCGGTAACGTATTGGAAAATCAAACGGCCGCAGACCAGAAATTAAACTTTTATCTTTCGGGACAGGGAATATTTGAAGGAGGGTTGGAATCTGATCTAAATGTAGATGACTTATACGCCATGACGGCGACCAATAATTCAGATTCAGGAGGTTACGGAGTTAAGGTACAAGCTGCTGACGCTGATTCTGATGAAACTACTTACGGGGTGTATGGCACTGCGGTATCCGGCGCCAATACGGCCCGGGCTGCTTACTTCGAGGGCCGAGTTCAGATAGAAACGGATAAAATCAAAGAAGGCTCTTTTATCAACGCCGGTAATTTTGACTACTCCATATCAGGACAGGCCGGAACAGCTTTGGCCAACGGTCAAGTATTTATGGCGGGGGGAGATAGGGGCAACGGCGCAGATAATGATTTTGTCAACGATTCTTATGCCTACGATCCTTCGTCGGGAAGTATATCTTCTCAGCTGGCCATGCCAACTGCCAGAACCGGACATCAAGTTACTAATATCGGCAATGGTAAATGGTGGAATCCCTTTTATCAATATCGACGCCAAATTGAAATAAGTGCTGTAACCGATGATGTACCAGCCGGGCACGGTGTCTATATAGATACAGACGTGGAAGCTCTGGTCGCAGAAGGTAAGGTCAGATCCGATTATAAGGACTGGCGTGTCGTCTACTGGGACGGTGATGGTTGGGAAGATATTGGACGGGATTATCTGGGACATCGGGTATCCAGCCAGACCTGGTTTACAGTACAAGAGGTAATTGCCTCCGGTTCCTCGGATGACAATTATTATATTTATTACGGGAATAGCGAGGAAACAACTGAATCAGGTACT
The DNA here is from genome assembly GCA_043817315.1 of Patescibacteria group bacterium. Classification (GTDB taxonomy): domain Bacteria; phylum Patescibacteriota; class Patescibacteriia; order JBDRGY01; family JBDRGY01; genus JBDRGY01. The sequence goes on from JBDRGY010000003.1 coordinate 111,104, forward strand.
TCCGGGGCTGTTGTTAGCTTCGATGATTATACCCTGGCCAGCTACGGTTCGCTGGACATAGATGTTGATCAATATGAAGTTTTGGATTCCGGCTATACTTTAAAACTGTGGGGTAATAATTGGAAAGTAGTAAATTATTTTTCCGATACCTCTGACAGTGAATTAAACTTAGATTTCAAAAGCGTTACCACCCAAGGAGAAAAGAACGGAATTGGCTTTGATAGTGACATGAGCAACGCGGTAGGGGACTGGGACAATTATTATCAGCTTTTCGGTACTGATGCAGCTGACGGAAATATTGCCGCTCCCTACTATTCGGGTAGCGGTAATTATGAAAATTTTCAAGTCGACTTAAATTCAGGTGTTTTCAATTATCTTCATCTGGCAAATAATAATGATGGCAGCGGGGAGGCGGAAATTTATTATTCCAACGTTAAAGTATTTCCTGCGGTAACCAATGAACCTTCAGTCTCTGTCCAGTCTGAAGAAACTAGATTAGCCAATTATGCCCTGGTTACTGGCGGTTATGCCAGTTCAGACGGTGAGGCTATTGATTCCGCTGAGGAGTGGCGAACGGTATCTTGGCCCTCTTACAGTATGATTTTACCCAGAACTAACCATACTGCCACCTTGTTGCTTAACGGAGAGATTTTTGTAGCTGGTGGCTTCGATAACAGTCTTGGGGGCGATGTTGTAACCAACACCGAATTATTTAAATCCGGTTCTTTCTCCGCCGGACCAGCAATGCCTTCGGGCCAGGCCAGGGGCAATCATACAGCTACCCTATTAAAAGACGGACGGGTCTTTATAGTAGGGGGCAGTTCAAGCCCAACTTCAGGATATCTATCAAAAGGTTTGATTTACAATTCCCAAACCGAATTGATAACAGAGACCAATTCATCTTTTAATTTGATGGTAGACCATTCGACCATCCTGTTGCCTAGCGGCCAAATTTTGGTAGCTGGAGGTTGTTATGAGGGCGATGCTTGGGCTGATGCTGTGCTTTATGATCCGGACACTGATGCCGCTACAGCCCTGCCTGATTTAAATACAGCTCGTTGTGGACACTCTGCCTCTTTATTGCCGGGCGGACGGGTACTTCTAGCGGGCGGACGGGATGGAAGCAATTACTTGTCAAGTTACGAAATTTACGATCCCCATATTGGCGATGATGGCGGTTTTGTTCAGTACGATTCGCCGTTTGCTCTGGACGAGAACAGGGCGGATGCTTTATCCGTAGGACTAGATACCGGCCAGGTAGTCTTGTCAGGCGGAGTCAATGAATTCGACAAATTAAATACAGTAAAAGTGTTTGACCCATACCAGCCCCCGTTCAAAACGAAGACAGGTGCTCAGAGAACGGCCAATTTAAATGCTTCTTATCTGGACGGCTATGCGGCCAGCGCTATCGCTGACAGTTCAGCCGATTTAACTGAATATTTAACCGTTCAGGAAGACCTAACCAGTCCGCAGACCGGCACTGAGGGAATTGTTATTTCTGGCAGCCTATACGCTGATCAAGAAATTGAGGTGGAGCAATCAGCAGGTAGTGGCGTGGCTGTTTTGAGCCAAGCTGGTCTTGGCAGTTATGGTTTATACGCCCAAGGAGAAGCAGTAGCCGGCTCCAAAGCAATCTGGGCTACCAATGCCACTGCTTGGGCCGGATATTTTGAACGAATCTCCGGCTATACTACCAAGACCCAAATTACAGGAAACCTATCTCTGGCCAACGGAGTAACTCACCAATCAGGCGGAGCAGCCAGTCGATCCTATATTGCAGCCGGTATCAGCTCCCGTTCAGTTACCAATCCCCGAGTTTCTCCATCCAGCATAGTGCTTGTTACCATGACTGACAGCGGAGGGGCCTCACAGTATTTCTCTTTAGAGGTTATCAATAAAGGAAGCAGCTCCTTCACGGTTAGGATGGATCCGGCTGTATCACACGGTTCACCGGTTTGGTTTGATTATTTGATTATCAATTAAGTATAGTAATGACCAGGTTGATCAAAACTGAAAAAATTGCCACTTGTAGTCTGTTGATAGCTTTTTGCAGTCTGGCCGTGGTTCTTTATGTTGGGGCCCAGTCGGATTCCCGATTTTGGTCCGATCCCCATCCTGGTCAGCCGACAGCCTCTCCGGAAGAAGGAGCACCCCTGACCACCTCAGCTGCCGATCAAACCAAGTCCGGTCATTTAACAGTGGGAGAAGAAGTTACGGGCACCGGGTTAATTTCCAATGACAGGGTAGATATCGGCCCCCTACTTGATTGCGACCAGACCACAGAAACCTGCTACGGTGATATTAACCTGGGGAGCGGCGGTAGCGTCGATTTAGCCGAGGACTTGGAAGTTGATGCTAATCAAGAGAAATTATTGAGAGTTTCCGGTTCTGGTAATAAAGTGGGAATTTTAACTGATCCGACCACTTACGAGTTGGACGTGGCTGGCGAAACATACATAAAGAGCCCCAACAACAGCGATAAAAATGCCCTCAAGGTCAACACCGGTGATGGCACAGGTCTCTCGGGAGAAATTACTTTTAATTCTGATAGCTACTTTGCTGTCCAGGGAGAGGGAGGAGACAGAAATGGCGGTGGAATTTATGCCGAAGGAGGATCGGCAGATTCTGGCTCCAATACTTATGCTATCAAAGCAGAGCCTGGGTCTGGTTGCGCTGGTAACTGCTGGGCTGCCTATTTCCGGGGTCGTCTCAAGATAGAAACCGGTTTTCGTGAAGGAGATTCTGATAATTATCAAAGAATTTATCATACCGCCACTAAACTAAATGACGGCAAAGTATTATTTATTGGCGGCTTGGACGGTGAAGATTTTGTGCCCAATAGGGGTGTTTACTATTATGTGAGAAGAATTACCTACTTTGATCCTATCAGTCAACAGTTTGGTGATGGGCCATATTTACAAGTGCCTCGTTCTCATCATACTGCCAATCTATTGGGTAATGACGTACTGGTAGCCGGCGGTTACAAGTGGGAGAATACCGAGCCCAGTTTTGCCAACATGGAATCTACTGATTCGGTAGAAATGTGTAATACTGGTACTTGTCTTCAGATTGATACCCTGGATCAAGCCAGGGCCAATCATACAGCAACAACCGCCAATAATGAAGTGGTAATAATCGGCGGTGACAGCAAGGTGGGAGACCAGTATCTGGCCCTAAACACCATTGAGCATTGTAATGCTACTACCTGTATTTCACCTGGCGTCAATTTAATTACCGCCCGCACCGAACACACCGCTACTCTATTAGACAATGGATTGATCCTAATTGCCGGTGGCAAGAGCTCGGAAAACAATTATCTGAATAGTACTGAACTTTACGATCCGCTTAACCATACTATTGCTCAAGGCCCTTCTTTTACCGATGCCCGGGCAGATCATACGGCTACTAAGCTAGATGATGGTAGAGTTTTTATAGCCGGCGGCTATCGGGAAACGGGTAATAGTATTTTTGGCACTCATTATAATAGCAGTGTTATCTATAGTCCTGGCGGAGGAGTTGGTTCTTTTAATGACGGACCCACCATGCTGCTAGCTCGATCTCAACATACAGCTACCTTGTTGTCCGGGGGTCAAGTGATGATATTGGGAGGAGAGAATGATGCTAAAGCCTCCACTAAAGACACTAACGAAATTTTCAATCCCAATGATAACACCATTTCCGAAGGACCGGCCCTATTGGGGTACCGCATGGGGCATACCGCTACCTTATTGGATAGTGGAGAAGTGCTGGTTGGTGGCGGCCGCAGTGATTTCTTTGATGGATCCACTGTTTGGCAGAAAACAGAGTATTTTTCCACTTTATCTGATGATTTTTCTTTGTTAAGCAGTGAGACTACCACGCATTCTTACGCCGCTGACCAGAGAGCCACCTTATTATCTGACGGCACTGTATTATTAACCGGGGGCCGGCGCTTTCCCTACCGCTGGATACGGGACTTACCAAGTAATAACGAATATACTGCCTCTGTTTTTGATCCGCCCACTGACACTTTTAGAAACCTGGATGCAGCTGACAATGATTTGGATAAACTGGGATATCATACCGCTACTGCTGCCACTTTCGCCAGTAAATGGTGGTCCTCCGGCGAAGGTTACCCCGCCAGAGAGAGACTGATGGTCACCAATCGAGATATTGAGGATCTGCCACCCGGTTATGTGGCTACTCTGGCCCTACCCAGAGCTGAATGGGACGACAAGTTATTGGATGACGAATACGATGATTTAAGAATTGTATATTACAACCAAAATGACGGTTTCTGGCTTGATCTCAATCGCCATGTTGTGGCCACGGATGATACTTTATATGTCTATTTCAGATTGATTGATTTAATAGGTATTGGAGACACAATGAGTGATACCAGATATTTCTTGTATTACGGTAATGCCGAGGCTGATACCGCTCCCGCCAATAAATCAGCCGTTTATGATATCTGGGCTGATTTTGAAGAAGGGATCGACCCCGATGATTGGGCTACGGATATTTACTCGGGACCCCAAGGCACCCTGGGCATAGATAGTATAGACAGCGATAATTCTTCTCTAACCCTGAGCCACGGAGATCCGGCCGGTGTGGAGGATGTTGATAAGAAGACCCATACTACCACCATTACAGTTAAAGTGGTTGACCAGGTGGACAGCCCGGTTGGCGGGGCCATTGTTACTATTACCTGTAGTAGGGGAGGAAGTGATTGTACTGATGACGTGTTCCTGTCCGGCAATAGCGATGACAGTAATGGCAGTGGTAATGCCGAGTTTACTTTCACCGCCCCCTGGGCTGATACAGATGAAATTTCTTACGGCTATACTATTGTTGGTGATTACAGTTTCACGGCCACGGCCACTCATCCTTCCTATCAAGGTGAGCCCTCAATTGGTCCTAGCACTCTAATCACAACAAATCAACCAACAATTGATAATGTTAATATTCAGGGTCCCATATTCGCTGCAGATTGTGTTTATCCAATTTGCGAACTGACTGACTACGTCTTAGAATCGCTAATTGATATTCATTCTGAGGGGGTTCCGGTCAGAATGGCTAAAGTAAAAAATATTATATTTAAAGGTAAAACATGTTCACAGTCACTTGATCTTGATGCCAACCCAGATATAAATGAAATTGTTTCTGATGAGGATACAATTTTTATTTATCCCTCTGAGCCAGCGCTACCTGCCTGTGATAATCTCTATTACCCAATTAAGAAATTGAATTACAATGATGGGGAAAATGGCCCCACGGGCCAAGATACGACTTGGATTGCGAATATGTGTCCCCCTGAGTGTGATTGGGGTGGTCTGGATATCAAGAGGCCCCTTGCCCAAGCGGACTGTTCAGTCAGCGCAGAAGACCAAAAACCAAACAGCAGTTTCTGGGATCAATTCATTTCTTCCCTATTTACTATTGAAGAAGTAGTAGCCTCTGAACTGGAATCAGCCTGGCCAGATGATAGAAAAGTGGCTGAAGGCCAGGTGTTGGGCATTGTTGAGGGAGAAACTCCCAGTATCTTTGAAGAAAACGGCCAGGTGAGAATTGACGGACAAAGAGGCAGCTATGCTCATATTGAGATTGGTACAGGCCGGGTGACCACACCCGATACCTTAGTGCTGGAAGGGAAGATAAAAACCGTCGAGGATGTTGATGAGGCTTATCAGGAAGACGAACTGGCCATGGGCCTGGCCCTGTACTGGGATCAGAATAATTGGGCCCAGATAAGGCAGCGTACTCTCGGCGGCAATCAATGGGTGATTACCCAAATGGTTGACGGAACTCCTACCGATACCACCAATGTGGCCTGGGGCTTTAATTTAAATCAATACTATTGTGTCAATGTAAATTTAGACAGGGCCGACATCGTGTATTCAATAGCTCCCACTATTGGTGATTCAGAATCCTGTGACCAGATAGAAGAATCTTGGACCGAATTGGCCACCATAGCGCGACCGCTGGCTGAATTCAACCCCAAGCCGTCCAAAATCATTGTGGGCAAAGGAACAGGAACGGCTGATCCTAATCTGGATAATGTGGGTACTCCGACCAATGAGGTAAATACATATTACGCTGATGATATTTTAGTAAGAGGAACAGCTGATCCAGAAGCCGGGGTGACTATGGCCGGTGACTTACCCGACGAAGCGGTATTGATTACCGGAGGTCATGGAGGAACTTATAACGGAGATGAGGCCTTGTCAGTTGAAGTATCAGACAAAACTTTCCTCTATTATCCAGACTTTACTGGTTCAGGCAATGACAGCTTGGGAGAGAGGGGCACTACCTTGCCTGGAGGGCCGCGTACCCATCATACAGCAACCCTGTTATCTGACGGAACAATATATATCGCCGGTGGCTACTATTCTTTGAATACAGCCACAGATGCCCTGCAATCTACTTTAATTTACAATCCAGACGATGATACTTTTAGCAACGGTCCTGATTTGCCGACCACAGGCAGAGCTAATCATACAGCTGTCGCCTTGTCCGGTAATCAGGTTTTGATAATCGGGGGAAATAGTAAAATGGAAGATGATTCATTGAATAGTGCAGTGCTGATTGATTTTGATGCCCCGGTAAGTGTTAGTGAGATAGGGAATATTGGAGGGGCTCGCAGTTATCACACAGCTACTCTTTTGCCCGATGACAGTATTTTAATAGCTGGCGGAATAAATTTAGACAAAAATCAAGTGATGGGTGGAAATGTTTTAAATAGCACAGTGGTATACGATAGTGGGGATTTTAATGACGGACCCGATCTTTCTCGTCCTCGCTTCCATCACACAGCTACTTTGACCAATGATGGGAGTGAAGTGTTATTGATCGGTGGTGAGACTTTGCGACATTACCAAATCGGTGAGATAGACCGTTATCTGGTGGCCAGTAATACAGTCAGTGATAGCCATCCGGCCCTGTATCGTCACCGAACGCATCATCAGGCTGTTTTGGCAGATTCCATTGAAGGAACCGAGGACCAATACAATGTTTATGTCTTTGGCGGTCTCTACGGTTGGCAAGGAATTCAAGATGAAACATTTCTATTCCAGGAAGCGGCCATGGAAGTACAAAGCAGCGAGATGGTAGTCAATCTCAACGCCGATTTACTGGATTCATACGACAGTGATGATTTCGTGTTAATCAGTCAAGTGGGAGAGGAATATGTGGTAGGTCAGAATCCAGCCAGTTGGCAGCCACAGAGTGGTAGTCTGCGCGTTGATCAATTAAGTCAAATAAGTTACAACTCAGATGACAGCTTGGGAGGGATAGAGGCGGTCAGTTCAGCAAGCACCGTGCCGGCTGTGACCGTAACCCATACTGGTGCCGGTGATGCTAGTAAAGCCCTAGAGGTTAAGGCAGAACCGGGAGGGGTTGGCTATACCACTTACGGTATTTATGCCCAGGCTGGTAGTGGAGTCGGAGATCATTTCGCTGCTTATTTCGGTGGCCAGGTTTTCTTAGACAGTACCGGACCTCTGACTATTCAATCCAATACTCAAGTGGCCAATCTTAATGTCGATAAGCTGGACGGTTTTCATATTGACGATTTCATCTTAACTAAAGATTTGGCTCAATACGCCAAATTTGACCAATCAGGTTTAGAGCAGACCGGCAACATTCATGTTTCCAACATCGCCAAATTTACGGAAGATACCATTTCTCCCACCCTTAATATAACCAACAAGCCCTCGGCCTATTCTTACGCCTCAGAAGGAGTGGAAACGACAGGTGGCCTTTATGCCCTCAGGGCTATTGGCGGCACTGCTGCAGGCACCAACTACGCAGGGTATTTCGAGGGTGATGTTAAAGTGACTGAAGATTTATACGTAACCGGCGGCAAGCTAATTTTTGAAGGATCGCCGGCAGCCGGCAGCAGCTCCATAGCAGCGGGCAATAATTGTTCTGATACCATTTCTCCAGAAGGATTTGATGCAGAGGCACACGTGATGATCACGGTAACCGATTTTGGAACTGATTCCAATAATTATAACGTCAGAGTCAATCAATTGGCTTCTGATTTTGAGGTCTGTACTTTTGGGGACAGTGGCAACCCGGCTGTTAACTTTGATTATCTGATCGTTAAATCACTATAATTATTATTTATTTTTCAAAACTATGAAACAAGCCAAACAAGAATTATTAAGAGCCACTTTAATCAGTGTGGCAGTGCTCAGCATAGCCGGGTTTATACTAGGTTTGGGGTCTTTCGTGGCCGAGGCCTGGACTCCGCCCGCCGGCTCTCCTCCGACAGGCGGTGACATTGCTGCTCCCCTGAATGTCAGCAACAGCGCTCAGCTGAAGATCGGCCCAGTTACTGTTGATCCAACAGATACCCAGGGGGTAGTAACCCAAAATTCCCTGTCAATCTACGGCAACAATGCCAACTCCAGCCTATATGTGGAACAGAGTGGAGGTGGTTGGGCTACTATTTTGTCAGGCGATGTTCACGTCGGTCCTTTTGCTGGCGGCGGCCAACTTTGTCTCAATTCTGGTTACACTAAAGGAGTGGCCGTGCCAGAATGTATTACCAGTTGGGCCGAAGTAGGTGGCGGTGGTAGCACTCTGTGGCAGGAAACCGGAAACTTTTTACATCCTTTAAACACTCCAAAATCAGTAGCGGCCGATGCTCATATTATTTCAGGCTATAGCGCAGGTGGTGACATCAGAGTCTGGCGCGATGGAGCCTGTAATGACGGTGAATGCCGAGCCCTGGTAAATCCCAGGGGAATACTTAGCAATAACTACAATGATTATCTGATAATCAACTATGATGATGCGGGCCTTGGTCTGGGTGATTATGATAAGGGTGTATTGATCCCTGGCAAGCTTAATGTTGGGGGTATTCAAGGGGTGCCAGCCACTGATATGACCACTGCGTCTTTCTTTAGCACCTCTCAATCATCTATCATCAATCCGGATTCTGCCATCTACGCCCAGCAGAATGACCCGGTAGAGGGCTGGGCTGGCTTTTTCTCAGGCGATGTAGCCATTAGCGGTGGTCTCTACATGACTGGTAGCGTTTATGCAGTCGAAGGAGATCTGAATGCCTCGCGCGGTGGCGGTGGTAAGCTAGGTAAACTGTTTGCCGGTAATTTTAATGGCAATGTCTATGTAGGTAATGAAACTCAAGACGCCGAACTATGTCTCAATGGCACAGATGATGGCGCCAATTGTATTCAGAGCTTTATACCGGATGCCTTTCAATGCAACAGGGGTACTGGCAGCTGTGGAGTGGCTGCTCAGTCGTCCTGCAACGATAAATGCCAAAACGCCACTGACCCCGGTCCTGGTTTCTGTGTTTCCGCCTGGGTGGAAAATAAGGGATTACAAAATTTCAATTGTGATGATACGGCGACGCCAGTTGGCACCATTTATTGCAATTGCTTACGCTTTGATTAATAAATAACATTAATAAAAAAGAAAAATGATGAGAAAACCAATCAATCCGAAAAAGACACTATGGGTAATTATTATCCTGCTGGTCTTGGGAATCGCCTTTCAGCTGGTCAATTACCAATTGGGCAAAGTTAAAGTTGTCCTATACGGGACAAGCACGGACTCTGTCACTTTACAAGTAGAGAATATTTTGTCTGATTTGCAGACAAAATTTGGCTCTCGCCTCAATGTAGAAATTCATTTAGCGGGCCGGTTGTTAGAAGACGGTACTATCCAAAGTTATCAAACTACTTCAGCAGAAGCGGCTGCTTATGACATCGAAGAGAATATCCGCCAAGCGGTGATAAAAAATCTTTACCCCAATCAATATGCCGATTATCTACAGGTGCGTAATACGGACGTGACCAACACCAATTGGCAGTATTTCGCTGAATTTGCCAAGATTAATGCCGACAAGATTTCGGAACAAATAGATTTAGAAGGAGAAGCTTTATTCAGAGAAGAAATTGCCAAGTTTGAAGAGGTCCGCCAAGACTTACCGATTAACGCCAATACTTTGCCGTTACTCTATATTAATGATCAATTGTATAAAGGTTCAGTTGACCATTTTTCCCTGTCAGCTGCTGTAGTCAAACCGATTTTAAGAGGTTGGAAGAGTAAATTGTCAGAAAGTGGTAAAACCTCTTGGTTTGGAGGAGCTATCACTTTCAGATCCTTTTCAAAATTCCAGCATAACGGAGTTTCTGAATGCTATAACAACTTAGATTGCGACGATAAAAATGATTACGTGGGTACTTGCCGAGATGTCGGTACTGATATTGCCAGATGTGTGTACACCGAACCGGCTGAAGTACAGTTAACTGTCTTAAATGATGAAGACTGTGCTACCTGTGATACTGAATTTACCATAGCTAACTTGCAAGCTGATTTTAAAGGATTATCGGCAAACGAAATTGATGTTTCTTCCAAAGAAGGGGAGCAGTTAAAGGAAGATTTGGGAGTAAGGGCTTTGCCAGTCTATCTGTTTGGTGAAGAGGTAGAGCAGGCCAGTAATTTTGACCTTTATGCCCAGGTTGGCTATCTGGGGCAGGTGACCGAATCAGGTGACTACAAGTACACCTTGGTCCAGTCTGGAATTCCTGGGGTGCTCTTGGAAAGAGAACTGGCAGAAAACCAGTTAGATATCTTTGTAATGAGTCAATGTCCTTATTCGGTCGCTCTGGAAAATTCTCTGATTGCCTTGGCCCAGGATATCAATTTTGACCTCAACGTTCACTACGTCCTACAAGGCGAAACGGATGCCGAAGGCAATGTTAGCTTGAAGATGGCCTCGCTGGGCGGGGAAGCGGAATACAATGAAGATATCAGGCAGTTGGTCATCCAGAAGTATTATGCAGATAAATTCCTTGATTACCTGGAAGAGCGTAATAAAGATGTGACCAGTGAAGACTGGCAGTCGGTAGCCATGGCAGTTGGAATCGATGCAGCTGATGTAGCGGCCAAAGCGACGGCAGAGGGTGAAGACCTGCTTAAGGCTGATGCCCAAACCGCCTTGGGACTGGGAATAAATTCGGCACCGGCTTATCTGTGGCAGAACCGCTATTTCGGCTTTGGGGTAACCAATCTAATTCAATTTGATAAGTTTAGTGATTTAGAAATTAGAGCGGAGGACATGGGTTATTGTATCAACCCTCAAGATGGGACTAGTCAAGAATAAAAAACTTAATCTAGTAATTTCCGGATCTATTGTAGTCATCCTGTTGTTTTGCTTTGCCAGTTTTCAGCCAGGTTCTGTGCAGTCGGCTATGGACGACGACATTACCGGCTTTGCCTGGTTTGGCGCAAACTGTATCCCCGGAGAGGATTGTAATACCACAAATACCGGGGCTATCGGCTGGATCAGCATGAATTGTTATCAGCCAGGCGTTTTTGACGAATGTGGCGGACTTTTCGGCTACGGTGTTGATATCGGACCACCTAGTGGTGGCATCAGAGACATCACTGGGTATGCCTGGATCGGGACCGGGGACCCCACTAAAGAGTCAGAAGCTCATCCTATTGGTTGGATCAATTTTGACGAATACCCTATCGTTGATTGGGATTTGGCTGATTATACAGATGCCCATGTTGATGCTGCCGGTAACATGTACGGTTGGGCCCGGATCCATAGTATCGCGGAAGATCTGTCGGCTGATAATGGCTGGATACGTTTTCGCTGTGAGGCGGCTGAGTGTGGAGCCAATAGCTATGGAGTTACTATAGATCTGGATACCGGTGATTTTCTAGACGGTTCTTTTGCCTGGGCCGGTCATCATGATGAAGGGGGGTTAGGCTGGATTGACTTTAGTGGAGTAGCTATTACCGGTGGTAAGCCGGTTTTAGTGGTTCAGGAAACTGATTTGGGCCCCACTGCTCCGGCAGAAGCTGATTCTTACGTCCGTCTGCAGTGTGCGGCAACTTTTGTGCCATTAGGTTCAAACAATTTCACTGTGTTTGAATACAAAAAAGCTTCAGATTCTAGCTGGTCGTCAATGATTACCGGTACGGAGGGTTATAGTGGAACACCTATCAATTATAATTGGTGGGATTGGAGTTCTTCAGGCATTGAAGTTGCTGGTGACACTGAAGATTATGAAATGCGCTGCCGGGTCTGCGCCCAGGAAGCTAATTGTACCGAGAATTCCGATGGAGTGCCCATTGAACTAACCCATGTATGTGATTCTGATTTTTGTGAGGATAT
>JBDRGY010000004.1:0-136977 GCA_043817315.1 Patescibacteria group bacterium
TCTGGTGATCAGGTAGTGGAAAAAGTTAAAGAGTTGATCAAGCAAGGGAACGCCAGACGCATTATCGTCAAAAACGAAAAAGGTGATTCCATTGTAGAATTTCCCTTAACCGCTGGAGTAGTGGGAGCAGTTTTGTTGCCAATATTTGCTGCCTTAGGTGCAGTGGCTGCAGTAGCTACCAATTGCACGATTGTGGTAATCAAAAAGTAATATAATACAAAAAACCGTCTTCTGGTATAAACAAGGCGGTTTTTTGATTATCCCAGCCAATAATGCTAAAATATATGGGTAAAATAAAAATTAAAGATAATGTATGAATAAAGGCATTTTAGACACCATTTAAGTGGTTTTTAGACAGATGCCTTTTTTAAATTATTATTAAGAAAAATTATGGAAAATCAACCAACACCAGCTAAAAAATCGCCAATAATGATTATCGTGGTTGTGATAGTCGTTATCGGCATCACTGTCGGTGTGTATTTCTTGGTAAAGGACGGAGAGAGCACAGAAACAACGAACACAACGACTACCAATACCAATACGACAACAGCCAGCAGATACACCGGTAATTCTTTTTCTGTTGATCAGCCGGAAGGGTGGCAAACCGGCCAGGCCACCGGCACTTTAGTCACTTTTCAGGACACTTCCGATTCTCATCCAGCGGGCAGTGCAGCCGACGCCATCAATTTTATGACCTATATGACTGTGATCAGTGATGTGGTCAACAGCCAGACTGTTGATGAGATAATGGATTTTAACATTGAATCAGTATTGGTAACCTATCCGGACACTACTTTCTCCGCAGTCACTAAAGAGACAATCGACGGTCAGGCTGCCGCCATTGTAGAGGGAGAGTTAGACGATTCGGGTTTGGTTTTGGGTATCTTGATTGCCATCGTCCCCAAAGGCGAAAGCTATTTCATCATTACTGCTAACACCACTACGGAAAAATGGTCAGAATACAAACCGATTTTCTACGAGACGGTTCGCAGTTTTGAATTCGAGTATTAATAACCATTAACAATTAAATAGAAAACAATGGCTGACGAGCAAAAAAAATCACCAGTTTTGATTATTGTCATTGTGATAGTAGTTCTGGGAATAGCCATCGGTGTTTACTTTGCGATGAGTGGTGGAGAAGAAATAACTAACACAAATGTTGCTACTAATAGTTCTTCTACCAACACCAATCAGACAGCCACCAATACCGCAACCGATCCCTACGCCGATTTAATGCAGTATGATGACAAGACGATTGATATCACATCAGCTGACGGCAAGGTAACCGGTCAGATTGCTATCAGCATTGATAAGACTCAAGAAATGCCCATAACAGTAGTTTACTTTATGAGAGTAGATGATGCTTTACCCCAAACCATAGCTGCTACCGGTGGCGGGGCATCATATTACTATATAGCTAGTCATGCCCAAGAGGCAGACCTGAGGGCCGGGGACGGCACCGGTTCTCTTGGAGCAGCTTTCTGCAATGTTGATCAGATCCCCGATGTATTAGCCTTGGCTCAGCAGCGTAGTATTGATGTTGATCTTTATCTAGGTTGTGATGCTCAGTATGAGGTGGGAAATTCAACTGAAACTTTTTATCATATCTACTCCAGTTACTTTAATAATTACACCTGGGATTACAACAATGATGTAATTGGCAAGGATAAACTAGCCGTTTTTGACACTGCCCCTTTCTATGAAGAGGAGGATTTTGAAGGCGTTCAAAGTTGGGGTGCCGATAATGAGACAGTGATCAGAGATGGAGAAGTTATGTCTCAATACGATTTGATTTTCACCGAATAAAGAATATTAATAATAAAACAAAATGGCTAAACCAAAAAAACAAATCATGATCGTGGTCGCTATTGTGGTAATAGCTGGAGCAGCTGCCGGCACTTATTTCGGGTTGGATTATTTGGGTGAATCACGCCTGCAGAGATTCGAAGAGTTGCAAGATGAGCATACGGCCAAGGGAACAACTGTTGAGGCTAATGTTAATGCAGTAGCCGTTGCCCTACAAGGGTTGGATTGGCAAACTGGTAAAACGGAAAGCCAGAAAACAATTACCAGCTTCCAAGAGGTCATAGAAATTGATGAAGAGTTGGCCAAGCTAGCCAACCAACTTGATTTGGCAGAAGATGCAGCTAAATTCTCCAAACGCAAGGAGACCGAAGAAGTGATTATCGAATTCTACCAGAAGACCATAGAATGTGCCGATTACGCCATTGCAGAAGACCAGACATCATTTGCCACCTGTGACACCGAGGCCGGGGAGATCTATGACAGATTTCTGGCCCTCAATGAAGAATTTAACACTTTGTAATAATTATGCAGAATAGCAAAGAATCGCCTTTGAGGCGGTTTTTTGTTAAAATGAAAACATGAAAAAAGGTAATCTATCAGGACTGAAATGGCAGGAGCGGTTTGACTACGTCAAAAACGTTACTTTTAATGAAGACGATTTCAAAACAAAAGGAAGCAAGTTTCAAATCGTCAAGTTTCCGGCCGGTAAGCAAGTTGATCCACATTTCCACAAAACAAAGGTGGAAGTATTCTATGTCGTTAAAGGCCAGGGGATTATCAAAATCAATGATCAAGAATTTCGATGCCAACCCGACGATTTCTTTTTAATAGAAAGAGGTGATGTTCATCAGATAATAAATGATACGGATGAAGATTTTATCATGTTAGTTTTTCGCACTAACGAAATTCAAGAAGATTTACATTGGCACAATGAAGAAAAATAAGACCAAACTAAAATCAGAGCTTATCGCTCCTTGTGGCATGAATTGCGGTTTGTGCAAGGCTTATATGGGTTTCGCTCTGGATATGACAAAAGACCAGAGAAAAAAACATGGGGTTGGTCAGTGTTCGGGTTGCCGGGCTAGAGGTAAGATGTGTGCCTTTTTAAAGAGAGATTGTTTCTCGTTAAAAAATAATAAAATAAAATTCTGTCATCAGTGTAAGAAGATGCCTTGTCAAAACCTGATCCGTTTAGATAAAAGCTATAAGGAGAAATACCAATACAGTTTTGTTAGTAATCAAGAACAGATAAAGAAGCAGGGGATCAAGAGGTTCCTGGCCAGTCAGGAAAGAAAATATCGGTGCCCAAAATGCGGAGGATTAATTTGTATCCATGATAAAAAGTGCTATTATTGTAGAGTAAGATAATTAATTAAGAAAATACAATGGACACTAAATATGCCTATTTAGTCGGCAGTCTATTCTTCCTGGCAGTCTGGATAGTAATTTTTGCGCTAAAAAAAGAAACCCGGAAAGAGATGACTATTATCAGCTTTTTCTTCCTGCCTGTGGTACCGATTTTAGAGTATCTTCACATCAAAGACTATTGGATACCCGGTTTTATTTGGGGAAATTTCTTTGGGGTTGAAGATTTTATTTTTGCCTTTTCCTTTGCCGGAATTGCCTCGGTAATCTATCAGGTGGTATTTAAAAAAAGAAAAGAAACCCTTAAGAAATATCTGGTAATTCCTAAGGTAAGGAAAAACTGGCCCGCCTACCTGATATTTTTCGGGGGCATGGTTTTTATGATATTTTCCTTCTTTTACTTTATGCTAGGAGTCAATTCTGTGATTGCCCTCATCTTCGCTTTTTTGTTCGCCGGACTGTATATGATAATGCAGAGAAGAGATTTGCTGGTTAACGCCATATTTTCCGGCTTGTTGATGTCCTTGCTTTTTTTCCTTTTCTATTTTGTTTTATTCCTAAGACTTTACCCGGACATTATTGAAAGATGGTGGCAGATCTCTGATCTTTCCGGCAACATGATTTATGGGCTACC
This sequence comes from Patescibacteria group bacterium, assembly GCA_043817315.1. GTDB lineage: Bacteria > Patescibacteriota > Patescibacteriia > JBDRGY01 > JBDRGY01 > JBDRGY01. The sequence continues at coordinate 3,806 of JBDRGY010000004.1, forward strand.
GATCGAAGAAGTTGCCTGGGCTTTTGCCTTTGGTTTTATGTTTGGACCGCTTTACGAATTCGTGTGCCATTTAACCCTGAAAAAGGTAGACCAAAACGATATATGAAGCTGACCCTGGCCAATATAAAAAAATCTCCCCAAGTCAAAGCCTACATCGAACAAACCGATCGTGCTTTCAAGGGGCAGGGGTATACTGATCATGGTTTCAGGCACGCTAATCTGGTGGCCGATCGAGCCAGTTCTATAGCTCGCAAGGTGGGTCTGGCCAAAAGAGAACAGGAACTATGTGCTATTGCCGGATATGTTCATGATATTGGCAATTTTATCGGGCGGATGTATCACCAGAAGTATGGAGCTATACTTTTTCTCCAACTATTTAACAAAGAGAAAGCCAACCTCAAAGATACCATGGCCATTACCGAGGCCATTATTGCTCACGACCATCATGAAGTCTGGATTCCTTCCAAGATTGGTGCCGTGGTCATTTTGGCTGATAAAAGTGATGTCCACTGGAGTAGGGTGATTGAAAAAGAAGCCAAGAATCTGGAAACTGATATCCATGATCGAGTCAATTTCTCGGTCAGTAAAAACGATTTATACGTTTATCCCCAGAAGAAAGTGATTGAGCTGAAAATCAAGATTAACACCAAGATGACTGATGTAGCTGAATACTTCGAGATATTTACCGGCAGGATGCATTATGTACGCCAGGCCGCAGAGTATTTGGGGTATAAATTTAGTTTAGTGATAAATAATTCCAAGCTAGCATAGTAATGGATAAAAAACCGAACTGGAAACCGACCAAAGCAGAGTATTGGCAATATCTTCCAGCACCCGCACGCCCCTGGCCGAGCGAAGTTGCTTGGTTTGAGAAATACGCTCTTAAGAAAAAAGAGGAAGGCTTAAAAGATGTTTTAATTTTGGGTTCAACCGTGGAGTTTCGAGCCATGCTCCATAAACACAAAATGAATGTACATGTTGTCGATTTTTCTAAAGAATTCTACGAGACACTTTCAAGGCAGAAAATGAAATTCAGAAGGGAAGAGGTATTCTATGAACAAAACTGGGTGACAATGGATCTAGGCAAGAAGTTTGATCTAATTTTTGGTGATTGGGTGCCGGGAGTTTTATACACCAAAGATTACGACAAATTTTATATAAACATAATAAAACACCTAAACAATAAAGGACTATTCATCGGCAGAGAATGTTTAAGGCCAAATAAGAATCCGGTTGACCTGGAAAAAGTAGCCAAAGAACACTATAAAAAATACGCTAGCCGGTATTCATTTTACGAGACCTCAGCCCAATATGCCTATGGTTTTAGCCCGGATCCTGTCACTTCCATGTGGAATATTACCAAAGCCCAGAAAGCCCTTGATGATGTTTACAAAAAGAATCTTATGGAAAAAGATGACTTCGATTTTATGACCAAGGCACTTTCTTTTGAGAGTGACGGCAGTATGTCAATAATGGTTAAAGAAGACTTTGAGAAAGAGATAAAGAAGTATTTCAATATTTTTACAGTTCATCATGTTGAAGAACCATCTTCTGATTGGTTTCCCATTTATGTCCTACAGAAAAAGGGGAACTAGATGCCTCCAGAAGAAACAGGGCGAAACACCCTGTTTTTTGCATTTGACAGATTATTAGTGAAGGAATAAGGTCATATACTAGAGGAATGACAGATCTTTGACAGAGTTTGGCTAGCTAGAGCCAAAAAGGAGGTGGTAACTTCAATACTGATCCTGAATTCTGGGACATGTCAGCTGACGACTACCACTTGTCAGCCACTTCACTCTGCCTGCCCGGCAACCATCCTGGTGGATGTAATGCCGAGTTGATCGGTGCTTATCCAGCTGATCTGACTCTAGTGGAATACCGATCCTGGGGGAGTATCAAGGCCATGTATCGTTGAGCCTTTTAAGGTTACTGAAGGGTTGGCAACCAGTGAAAGGAGGTTAGGTCATGTTTAGGCATCGAACATTCATCTTTTTGATGGTGATGGCGTGTGTGACATTCGGGGCAGAGGCAACTGGACAGAGTGAGCAGTCCGGCCGCGAGTTGGTTTACGCGGAGGATTTCTCGTCAGACCCCGGCTACGACTCGATGCAGGATCTCTATGCCTTCTGGGATGCATCAGGCGGCAGCTACTTTGCACTCTCGCTGGACGTCAGTTCTGGCCTGGGACGATACATGGGATACAGCCCGGAGTTCACAGTCGTCGCGGGCGACTTCACGGTGTCGTTTGACCTGATGGTTCTGGCTCAGGACTGGGGGTGTTATCCCGGTATCGTTTTTCAGAACACGAATGTACCGGATCCTGCCCAGCCCGATGGGTATCACGTCACCTTCTATGCCAAGTTTTTGTGGAGCGACCATGAAGTGCGCAAGTTCGCGATCATGCCAGATCAGGGGGAGTACCTTTTGACCCCGAGCTCGCCGAACGTCGGAGAGTGGTACCACTTCGAGGTGGTCTACCACTCCGGCAGTCAAACCGTCGATTGGACGATTGAGTCAGGCGGAGTGTTCTACCAGGTTGTCGGTGTCTCCTTTCCCCTGTCGACGGGTTTCAACAGGCTCTATATAGGTGAGATCACTCAGCCTCCTAAATATGGGGAGCAGACGGCGATCCGGGTGGATAATATCTCCGTATGGACCGGGATGGTTCCTGTAGAAAAGACGAGCTGGGGCAGTGTTAAGGCCATGTATCGTTAGACACGTCAGTGTCAGAGAGGAGGAAGTATGAGACGGGCCTGTCTTACTCTTACGCCGCTGCTGATCATCATTTTTAGCTGGAGCCTGTGTCTGGCGGACGGTGGTACGGTTTTCTTCATCGTCGACGGTGAGACAGTGGCACAGCTGGAGTGCCAGGAGTTTCCCATGGCCAAGCCGATCAAGCTGGCTGGCCGAAGTGGCGGTTCTGGCTGCTATCAACGCTCCGGGTTGATCGACAACGTTTACGTCGAACTGGGTGAAACCGGAGTAGTCTGCAACGAGGATTTCCAGTGCTTCGAGGTAGGTGGCTGGGTTCTCTACGGTGAACCTTCGCCGGTTATCCTGCTTGACTTCGGTAACCCATTACCCTGTCTGATGACTTCAGGCGACAGTTGGTACGACAGTGGCATATGTTCTGAAGCCCTCTACAATTGGTCAGCCGGATTCCACTTTGCCGCTTATGCTCACGTCGATCAACAGGCGGCTTTTCACTCGGTGGAGATGGGAATCGCCGACCAGGATGCCCCCACTGATGAAGGTATCGGTCACGTCATTGGGGTCAATTGGAAAACCTCTGGCCAAGGCGACTACATCCTGCAGCTGGATACGGACATAGAAACCGTGCAGGTTCCAGCTCCGAGTTGCGGACAGTGGCACTGGATCGAGATCATCGGTATTCCTACTACCTCAGTCGAGAGTACGGACTGGGGTAGTATCAAAGCGTTATATCGTTAGCTCTTTACGGGGTGACCGAAGTCACCCCTTTTCTTATCTAAAAAAAGAGTGCTAAAGGTTTTTAGCACTCAGGAATATTCTTTTAAGGTAATTTACTGGTCGGAGTGGGGGGACTTGAACCCCCGACCTCAGCGTCCCGAACGCTGCGCGCTAGCCATCTGCGCCACACTCCGTTAGAAATTTTTGTTATCTAACCACTTTCTACCAACACCAGATTTCAGGAACCTTTCCCTTTTGGCGGCTTCTTCTTTTGTTTTGAATTTCTCATAATACATTAGCCAGAACGGTCCATTTTGTCTTGTCCATTTATTTGATCCGTTGTTATGTTCATATAGCCGTATCTTTGGTGACTTCTTTGTATACCCCACATAACGTTTTTTGTTTTTTGTGCTTCTAAGTACGTAGACATTATACATTGTTCTTTGATTATTCTAGCCCCCGCCAGAGGCGGGTCCGCCTTCGGCGGAATCTGCGCTACACCCCGATATGACTATTTTATCAAATCTGGTCTTAAAAAAGAAGCCCGGGATTATGATAACTCCCGGGCGGTTCTGGAACGACGGAACAAGAGGCACAGAGGAAAGAAGATCGGCCAGCCGACAGTGCAGAAGAATCTAATGTCGTATTCCTCGCTGTGTGCCCGGTGCTCGGTCTTTCTATCCGGCCAGGGTACGTCGGCAAACAGGTACTGATAAGAGAGTCGCATGCCGATGAACCAGACTGCCAGCAGGGCATAGGACACCACCATACCAATTGGCGACATTTTGCCTCCTTTCCGTCTGAGTAAAGGAACGATTAAAAATGTTAACAAAAAGGATTGTTTTTGTCAATAAATTAGAGAAATTGAGACATATTGACCGAATTAGCTATTTGTAATAGACTTATAATTGATATTTAATAACAATCTGAAATTTCCGTTTTTTTATCTATGAAAAAAGTACCGAATCACTTAGGTATAATCATGGACGGTAATCGCCGTTGGGCCAGAAATAGGGGTTTACCCACTTTGGAGGGCCATCGGAGAGGATACAATAAGGTCAAAAAGGTAGGAGACTGGTGTTTAGACAGGGGTATTAAAATCCTGACTGTTTACGCCTTTTCTACCGAGAATTGGAATAGAAGCAAGAAAGAAGTGGGTTATTTGATGAAATTACTTAAAAAGGCTCTGACTGATGATATTCAAGAAATGCACCAGAAAAATATCCAAGTCAGAGTAATTGGCCGTGTCTCTCAATTGTCCAAAGATTTACAAAAGGCGGTTAGAGATGCCGTTAAACTTACCAAAAAGAACACCAAGGGCATTCTCAATATAGCCCTCAATTACGGGGGCCGACCGGAGATTGTTGATGCTATCCGCAAAGTAGTCAGAAAAAAAGTACCTATCACCGAAGCGGCCATTGCCGATAATCTGTATACCGCCGGTTTGCCTGATCCGGATCTGATAATCCGTACTTCCGGAGAATACCGCTTATCCAACTTCTTAACTTGGCAGGCATCTTATTCTGAGCTGATGTTCATCGATAAGCATTGGCCTGCTTTTACCGAAAAGGATTTGGATAAAGCTATCAAAGAATATCAAAAGAGAAACCGCCGCTTTGGCGGAAACTAAAACAAAGACAAAAATAAATGCATCGATTTTTCGATGCTTTTTGGTTTAAAGATATGGATCTATTTGATAAAAAATTAGAAAAGGATTTGAGCCAGAATGCTCCCTTGGCTGATCGTATGCGGCCGGAGCAGCTGGAGGATTTTGTGGGACAGAAAAACATCGTAGGTGAAGGCAAGATATTACGCAAAGCGATTGCCAATGATGAAATATTCTCCATTGTCTTCTGGGGGCCACCGGGTTGTGGCAAGACTACTTTGGCCTACATAATTGCCAAGATGACTAAATCCCATTTCTCCAAGTTCTCAGCCGTGGAATCAGGGGTTAAGGACCTGCGCAAGATTATTAAAGAGGCAGAAGACAGAAGAAAACTGCAAGGGACCCGGACTATTCTTTTTGTGGATGAAATCCATCGTTGGAACAAGGCCCAGCAGGATTCATTTTTACCTTATGTGGAAAAGGGGATCATTGTCTTAATTGGGGCCACTACGGAGAACCCCTCTTTTGAAATAATCGCTCCGCTACTATCCCGTTCCCGCGTCTTCGTTTTGGAACAGCACCAGAAAGAAGACATCCAGAAGATCATTAAGAAGGCACTGACCGATAAAGAAAAGGGATTGGGTCAGTATAAAGTTAAAATAGAGAAGAAGGGCATTGAATTGCTGATAGATGCCAGCAATGGTGATGCCCGCACCGTTCTTAACGCTTTGGAAGTAGCCGTAAAAACCACCAAGTCGGATAAGTCAGGTGAAGTTCACTTAACCTTAAAAATTATTGAAGATGCCCTGCAGCACAAAGCCCTGATGTACGATAAAAAGGGCGAGGAGCATTACAACGTAATTTCCGCCTTTATTAAGTCATTAAGAGGCTCTGATCCTGATGCCGCTGTTTACTGGTTGGCCAGGATGATTACTGCCGGAGAAGATCCCCGGTTTATAGCCAGGCGGCTGGTTATTTTGGCTTCAGAAGATATTGGCAATGCCGATCCTATGGCATTGGTAGTAGCCAATGCCGCGGCTCAGGCAGTGGAATACGTTGGTTTTCCCGAGGCTCAACTCAATCTTTCTCAAGCGGTTATTTATCTGGCTAAAGCGCCGAAATCTAACGCCTCCACAACGGCCTTAGGAGAGGCCATGAAAGACGTAGAAGCTACTTTAAACCAACCAGTACCTTTGCACCTGCGAAACGCCAGCACCGGTTTAATGAAAGACTTGGGCTACGGCAAGGGTTATAAGTATTCTCATAATTTTGGCCAAGAAGAAGGCCAGCAGGATTATTTGCCAAAGGAGCTGAAGGGCAAGAAATATTACGATCCGGAAAAGGATAAAAACAAATGACTCTCGCTATTTTTTTAGCCCTGATAGCTGGTCTATTCTGGGGAATTTCCAATGTAATAGATAAAGCGGTTTTATCCAGATATGTTAAAAATCCGCTTTTGGTGATGCCGGTAGTTGGCTCCCTGGCCCTGATTGTCGGCACTTTTTTTGTGGTCCTAAATTACCAATCGTTGGCTGTTGATGTGCTGTGGAGCCTAATATTATTTTCAGCTCTAAATTTCTGCTCCATTGTTTTTTACTTTTTGGCCCTAAAAAGGGAAGAGGTATCTCGGATGGTACCTCTTTATGGAACTACCCCAGCCTTTATGGTGCTGATTGAGTTAATGGCCTTTGGCACCAAATTAACCATGGAGCAATATATTGGAGTCATTGCTGTAGTCATCGGGGCTATTATTTTGTCTTACCGCTCTGGACCTATCAAGTTTAATAAAAAAGGGTTGGCCTTAGTTTTAACTTCCAGTATTTTTTGGGCAACAGCAGTAGTTTTTCTGACAGACATCTTTGATAAACACGGTTATTGGCTAGGGTGGGGTTGGCTGCAGGTAACTATCGGGGTGCTTAGTCTATTAAGCTTATTTTTCATTAAGAAAGATTTTATTAATACCATAAAGGAAAAGGGCAGTCGGGTCGTCTGGTCAATCGTCAGCAGCCAGTTGTTTAGCATGACAGCCGGGGCTTTTCTCTTTTACGCTGGGACTCTTTGGGTTGCTTCCTTGTCTTCTGCTATTACTTCTGATCAATTTATCTTTACTTTCCTATTTTCCTTACTAATTTCCTGGAAATGGCCGCAACTACTTAAAGAAGAAGTGAGTCCCAAGATAATCATCCAAAAAACTATCAGCATATTATTGATTGTCGCCGGAATCTTTTTAATTAGCCTATAAATATATTATGGAATGCCAATTAGAAAAAAATAAGGCCGATTGTCCCTGCACTCATGATTGCCCCAGAAGGGGCAAGTGCTGCGAGTGTATTGCCCATCATCGAGTCAGCGATGAGTTACCCGCCTGTTACTTTCCAGCTGACGTGGAAAAAACCTACGATCGATCAGTAGATAAATTTATAGCCACCAGAAGTTAGCCAGTTTTAAAGAAAGACAAGTATAATCACTTGTCTTTTTGTTGTCCCTATTTATCAGGTCTTGACAGGGTAGAGTGGGAAGTATAGAATCAATGATTATATCCATAAACAATTTGTATTAATCTCCGTACTGGTTGATTCAACTAATCAATTAAGCAAGGGGATTTTTAAAATGGACAAATTTAAGAAGGTTTTCCAGGGAGAATTGTTTACTATCAAGCAGGGGTATTTGAAGTCCCAGAACAAGACAGATCTTTTTTACGAAACTTGCCAGAGACCACCAGCGGTTGGGGTTTTGGCTATTGATAATCAGAAGAGGATAATTTTAACCAGAGAATTCAGACACCACCTTGGCAGGACGATCTGGCGTATTCCGTTGGGGGGCTTGGAAGATAATAGACGACCTGATGGGGCCGCCAGGCAGGAACTACTGGAAGAAGCCGGCTTTAAAGCTGGGCAGTTTGATTTGTTTTATAAATCGACTGCTGGTAGCTCTGTTCAGTTTATTTTCTATTTTTATCTGGCCCGGGACTTAAAACATGTTGGCAAAGACTTAGAACCTGATGAGCACAATAGGGTACACAAAGTTAATCTGAAAAGAGCTCACAATCTGGCATTGAAAAACGGTTTCCATAACGAAAATATCTCTTATGCTATAATTAGATTGTGGCATGAGAGAAAGAAATGGTTAAAGTAAAGAAACCCAAATTACTATTACATTCCTGTTGTGCTGGTTGCACCGCTTATGTTATTCAATTGTTGAGTAAAGAGTATCAGGTAACCAGCTATTTTTTTAATCCCAATATCCACCCGGACCAAGAATACAAGCAGAGATGTCAAGAGTTAAAGAACTACTGCAAAAAGACTAAGGCACCGTTTATCGAAGGGGAATACCAAGCAGAAAAATGGCAGCAACTTACTAAGGGCTTTGAATTTGAGCCGGAAAAAGGTAAAAGGTGTCTGATTTGCTACGCCATGCGTTTGGAAAAAACTGCCGAACATGCCAAGCAAAACGGGTTTGATTTCTTTGCCACCACCTTATCTGTTTCTCCCCATAAACTGGCTGACAGGATTAACCAGTTTGGCAATAAGCTGGCAGAGCTATACGGGGTTAAGTTTTATGAGGCGGATTTCAAGAAGCAGGAAGGCTATAAGAAAGCTTGTGCCATAAGCAAGGAGGAAAACTTTTATCGGCAGGATTATTGTGGCTGCAGCTTCAGTAAAAGAGGTACTTGATTTTTTGTGCCCATTTCCTATAATAAATAAAGAAGAAGTAACTATAGTTTATGAATGCTGAAAAATGGGGAGAAATTATCGATCTAGTTCAAGAGAAATTTGGTATTCTCGATAAAGGCAAAGAAGCCCTGGATCCGGGCCCCGGAGAAGGGGAGTTTTTGATTTTTGAAGCCCCGATTGGCAAAATGAAAGTAGTAAGAGAGATTAAACCGGTAGTTTTGGATAGAAAAGTTCATTCCTCCAGACGGGTTGGATCAACTACCACCGAAGAATTTGTCTATTCCGATACCGAGAAATATGAAAAACTAAAAGCCTATAACTGGAGTGATGAAGATCAAGTCTGGGTAGAGATGGAAATGAAGCCAGAAGCCTTCTCACTGTAAGTAGTTATTAGTAATTAGTAAAAATATGTGGTTTAGAAAAAAAGAAGAGGAAATTTCAACCAAAAAGATGACAGAGATTGCTATTGGAGCCGGCACCCTGGAATTTATCTACATCATGCTGATTGCCAGTTTTATTCTGGGGATGGAAGGTGTTTTTTATTACAAAAATTTTCCTGAGGTAGTTTTCTTCGGGATGTGGTTGATACTTTTGGTAATCTCAGCGGCCATTTCCGGGGTTCTGGTAATGGGCTATCCTGCTTATCTAATCTATATTAAAAAGATCAGGGAAGGAGTCTACACCTTTATAGTAACCCTGATCACTCTGTTAGTATATTTTATCCTGGCCATGACATTGGGCTGGTTGATGTACGCTAGCTAGAATTTATACAAATAAATGGAATAACCAACCCGAGCTACGGGTTGATATTTTTTTAGCCAGGAAAAATCATCAGCGGCTCCATAAAGATATCCGACCGAAATAGCAATTAGTCCGGAGAAGTCTTCAGATTCAGCTACTTCTGGGCCAGGAATGGGTTGGTGTTCGAAATAGTATTCTGGCAAGGCCGTTCCGGCGTAGTCCAGGTAGACCTTTTCGAAATTATTTTCCATCATATAGTTTTTTAAACCAATAAGATCTTGTCCCCAATCCAGATTGGAATCCAGAAGGTACTTGGGACCGTTTTTTGGCCCTCCCACCGCTTCATTAAAGTAGGCCAGATAATGAGGAAAGATGTTGACTGAACTGAACAGATAAAAAGCGAATAAAATCATTAAAACAATTGGCCAGAGTCTCTTTTTTAATAATGGCCAATTGATCATGGAACCGATCAGGATAAAGATGAATGGGTAGATCAATAAGACGTGTCTTAGACCCAGATTTAAGTTGGAAGTCATTGAGTACAGAAAGTAAAATAGGGGAGGGATGATTAAGATAAAGTAGCGCAAGGGTATCTTTTTGAAATCTGCCTTTCTTTTTTTGATAAGCCATTTAAGAGCCACCAGTTTGGCAGTAATTAGTAACAAAATGGTCGTCAAAGGTGTTTTTAGCAGAAAGGCTACAGGGAAATAATACCACCAGCCAAAATTGCTGTGTTGGCCTAATAGATAAGTGCCGTGACCGAAAGAAGAATGAAAGACTACCCTAAAGAAACCGATGAAGTAGTGAGCAGCGGGGAGGTTGCTATTAAACAGAGGAATTGATTGGGCAATTGGTCCCACTCTTTGCTGAACAACGGGATCGTCGGCAATTTTACCCATTTCCAGACCATAACCGGCCCAGACAACCAATATGCCTACAATGGTGACAACAAAGATAGTGAGCAGAACTTTTTGAAGAGGAAAAGCTTTCTTGTCTTGGCCCCATTTGATAAAAAGCAAGACAATTACCAGCGGCAAGATAAGGGGAGCGGAGAATTTGGTTAATAAGCAAAGGCCAAAGGCTAGGGCCAGGAATATCAGATTTTTGAATTGTGGTTTCTTTAGATAATTATAGAGACAGTAAAAGGTCAGAAGGAAAAAGAAAGCCAAGGCAATATCGGAGTTAGCTAATCTGGCGTGGGCTAAAATATTGGGACTAAAAACATAGAAAATTAAAGCTAGGAGTCCAGCCTTCCAGTTAAAAAGTTTTCTGGTAAAGACAAATATTAGCCAGCCTAACAACAGACTTAATATCATAAAAGGAAACCGGGCCCAGAAGAGTAGAGTATCCGCTGGCACTGTGTTATTATATAAAAAGACAGGGGCATAATGCCACTGATCAGCGTCTTGCCACATAGCTGATTCTGTATCCAGTTGTGGATTTAGAAATAACAAAGGAAGGCCAGCCAGGTATTTAGTCAGAGGTGGATGTTCCGAATCCCAGCGGTAATCCCGTTCTTTCAGATAAGAATAGCCGGCCAGAATATGAACTGCCTCATCATAAGTCTGACTTTTCTGTTGAGCCGAGGTAATCTCCAGGCCCAACATCAAAATCAACAGAAAAATCGCTGTTAAATTTACTAGTTTCTTATTCATTTTTAATAATTAAATTATAACCGCTTTATGCCAAAAAAGATATTGTATTATATTATAGTGTTTTTAGCCGCAGTTATTATTGTATTAGTAATTATGTTAGTGCGTTTGGCCGGTGAAGAGGCAGAAACCAATACCAATACCTCAGTAGAGGCTGACCAACGGAACGTCAATAGTCAGCCTAATGGTACGGCGGAGTGTCAATCGGATACCGATTGTGTAATTGGAGGCTGTAATAGAACTATTTGTTATGCGCCCTCAGAGGGTTCGGGAATTTCAATTTGTGACTGGCGAGATGAGTATCGTTGTTATTCATTGGCCAGCTGTGGTTGTATCAACGGAAAATGTGCCTGGGAAAAAGGAGATGATTTTGATGATTGCTGGAGAGATCCAGCTGATTATTAAATCAAATACCGATAGTGGAATAAAAATGTCTCAGTTTAAAAAATACCAAGCCAAGAAAATCCTCAATAGCTACAAGCACGTTGATGGCGGCTGGTTTCATATTAAATATTCTGCTTATCCTTATCTTGGCTGCAGCCACGGTTGTCTTTACTGCTGCGAGTGGGGTACTAAGTACACTCCGTATAAAGGCAATCCCGCCGATTTTACTAAAGTAATTACCGTTAAAGCCAACGCCCCAGAATTATTAAAAAAGGAATTGGCTAAAGTGGACCAGGATTTGATTGCAGTAGGAGACTGGCAGCCGGCTGAAGCTAAATTTGGCATATCAAGAAAAATGCTGGAGGTTTGTTTGGAGATGGACTTCCCGGTTTTTTGTCTAGAGAAATCACCTCTAATTACTAAAGACCTTGATTTACTAAAAAAGATAAATAAGAAAACAGAAGCCTTGGTTGGTTGGTCAATAATTGGGACGGAGGAGGATGAACGCAAAAAGGTATTCGAGCCCAATGTCCCTTCTTTTGAATCACGTTTTAAGGCAATGAAAGAAATCGCAGACGCCGGGATCACCACCGGCACGGTTTTTATGCCAATCCTGCCTTACATTTACGATGACGATGCCAGTCTGGAGGCAGTTGTTATGAGAACCAAAGAAGCAGGCGGCAAATTCGTTTTAGCGGCAGCTCTGACCTTAGAACAGAACACTGAATTAAAAAGGAGGTATTTAGAATTAATTGCTAAGCATTACCCAAAACTGTTAAATGACTATGAAATCCTGTTTCGGGGTTACGGACCGCCAAGCAGCTACTGGAGCCCCATACAGCTCAAGATAGATGCCCTATGCCAAAAATACGGCTTATTGAACTATATACCTCGACCGGTTAAATTCTGGCCCCAAGATATTAGAATTAACAAAGAAATTGCCAACAAATTCCACTTGAAAGCCAAGGAATTACAATTCTATAAAAAAGACGAGCGCCGCGGTTGGGCTTATAGGCGGGCTGCCTGGGCTTTGGATGAATTGGATAAAGGCGTTGCTGAGATTTATAAAAAAAGTTGGCTGGCCGGCCTGCAAAAAATTGATAGTATTGGCAACCGTTTGGCCCATTTAATTGAGAATGAATTGAAAGCCCGGGGCATAGAAAGATAGCTTAAGGCCACGATTATTTTCTTATTTGAAAATACGGCTAATTGTGATAGAATATAGACATTATAATAGAAAGGATAAAATACAATGACAGGAAAAATGAAGGCACTTTTTAAGAATCGCAGGGGCAAAGGAGCCACTCTTAAAGAAGTTGACATCCCGAAAATTAAGGTCGATGAAGTCTTGATTAAAGTAAAGGCAGCCGCAATCTGTGGTACTGATAAGCATATCTATGAATGGGACCAATGGTCCCAGAGCCGAATAAAGCCGCCGATGATTTTTGGTCATGAATGTGCCGGTGAAGTTATTGAGGTAGGGGACAAAGTCAAGAAGATAAAGAAAGGTGATTGTGTTTCAGCCGAAACCCATATTCCTGATCAAACCTGTAAGTTGTGTCAGATGGGCTTGATGCATATCTGCAAAAACATGAAAATATTGGGAGTCGATGTAGACGGTGCTTTCGCTGAATACGTAGTTATTCCCGAGATCTGCGCCTGGAAAAATGATCCCAAATTACCGATGGCTATTGCAGCCATCCAAGAACCGTTTGGTAATGCTACCTATACTGTGATGTCCTCGGTCGTTAAAGATAAAATAACCGTAATCATGGGCGATGGACCGATTGCCTGTTTTGCCGTAGGCATTGCCAAGGCAGTTGGGGCAAATCCGCTGATTGCTGTAGGTAAATACCCCTATCGCAAAAAACTGTTAAAGAAAATGGGAGCCGATATTATTCTAGATTCCAAAAAGGACGATGTCCTTAAGCAAGTATTGAAACTAAGCCAAGGCTACGGAGCTGATGTAGTTTTGGAAATGGCAGGCAGCAAAGAAGCGGTAGAAACCGGATTTGCCGTTTTGCGCAAGGCCGGTCAGTTTACCGCTTTTGGCATACCCAAAGAGCCATTCCTTTTCGATTACGCTAATAATCTGGTGTTCAAGGATTTGACCCTAAAAGGTATTTCCGGTCGTCTGATGTTTAAAACATGGGAGCAGTTATCTGATTTATTGAATAAAAAATTGGTTGATCCCAAACCAGTGATTACCCACCAAATACCTTTTGATAACTGGCAGCAAGGTTTTAACATTGTTACCGCCCGAAATAGGGAAGTAGGTAAGGTAGTATTTACCTTTGACTAATATGTTAGGAAAATATAAAGACAAATTGGAATCGACACTAGCCGAGATCAAAGAAGCCGGCTTATTTAAGGAAGAAAGAATCATAGAGACTCCCCAGAGTGCCCAGATCGTAGCCAACGGCCAGGAAGTCCTCAATTTCTGTGCCAATAACTATTTGGGATTGTGTAATCATCCGGCCATGAAAAAAGCAGCCCAAGAAGGGGTTTCTAAATGGGGCTATGGCATGTCTTCGGTCAGGTTTATCTGCGGTACTTTGCAGGTCCACAAAGATTTGGAAAAAAAGTTGGCTGAGTTTTTATTGATGGATGATACTGTTTTATACTCTTCCTGTTTCGATGCCAATGGCGGGTTGTTTGAAACACTGTTAGGGGAAGATGATGCAGTTATTTCCGATAAGCTAAACCATGCTTCAATTATTGACGGGATCAGGTTGTCCAAGGCAGAACGCTTTGTTTTTGAGCACCTGGACATGGACGATTTAGAAACGAAGCTAAAAGAAGCAAATGATAAGAAACTGGGCACTAAACTTATTTGTACTGACGGCGTTTTTTCCATGGATGGAGATGTGGCCAATCTCCGGGGGATTTGTGACTTAGCAGATAAATATGATGCCTTGGTGATGGTTGATGATTCTCACGCTACCGGATTTATTGGGAAAAGCGGCCGAGGTACGCCCCAACATTGTGGAGTAGAGGGCAGAATAGACATCATTACTTCCACCCTAGGAAAAGCCCTGGGAGGGGCCTCTGGCGGTTTTACCGCCTGTCGCCAGGAAATAGCCGACGTCTTAAGACAACGCTCCAGGCCTTATCTATTTTCCAATACCTTGGCACCAGTCATTGCCTTCGGTTCTATCAAAGCGATTGAGCTGGTTTCAGAGTCTCCAGAATTACTCAATAAACTCAAGGAGAATACCAAATATTTCAGGACCAAGATGGCAGAGGCCGGTTTTGCTATCAGAGAGGGAATTCATCCTATTGTGCCTATTATGCTGGGTGAAGCCAAATTGGCGGTTGGTATATCATCTGACTTGTTAGAGGAAGGCATATATGTCATCGGCTTTAGCTACCCAGTAGTACCTAAAGGTAAGGCCAGGATCAGAGTTCAGATCTCTGCGGCTCACCAACAAGAGGATTTGGATAAAGCCATCGAAGCATTTATTAAAATTGGCAAGAAATATCAAGTAATAAAATAGTCATGAATAAAAACAAATTGACTGCAGCAACCGTGATAATTATCGGACTGGCTCTAATCGTTTGGTATTTAGCAAGTCAGTACAGCCCTCTTTTTGATGATGAGGATGCCGATCAAACTGCTGAGAATGTGAAAATTACCTCTGTTGATGAGATTTGTGATGGAGATGAGGATTGTCCCAAACAATACAGTTGTTATGCTCCAGCTAGCTGTGATTTTATCGAAGGCAGAACGGTTTGTGACAGACCAGAAGGAGATCCTATCTGTTATTTTAACTGTGTTACTGATGCTGATTGTGGTCAAGAAGAAACCTGCCAGGAGGTAGATCAGCTAATCAATAATCGTCTGATTGACAAGAAGCTCTGCCTCTAAGAAAAAATTATGATAAGCAGCGTTTTAATTTGGATAGCAGTCATTGTCTTATTCCTGGTGGGATTTCTGGGGATTATTTTGCCATTCTTGCCAGGAATTCCTTTAATATTCCTGGCTACTTTAGTGTATGGAATTGGGACCGATTTCAGGGAAATTACCGGAAATACTGTCCTGTGGTTTTTGGGCCTAACTATCTTTGCCTTGATAGTTGATTATTTAAGCGGAATAATTGGAGCCAAGAAATTTGGGGCCTCCAGGATGGGCATAATTGGTGCCTTTTTGGGTATGATAATAGGCGTTCTTTCGCTGGGCCTGGTCGGTCTTGTCCTGGGGCCGTTTCTGGGAGCCGTCTTTTTCGAAATACTGGCTGGACGCAAAGAAAAAGATGCGATTAAAATCGGCTTTGGCGCTTTCGTTGGTTTTTTGGCTGGCACGCTGTTTAAATTCGTTCTGGGGTTGATCATGATCGGGATTTTCTTTTCCAAAATTATTTTTTAATAATATGAGTGTATCCAGAATAATATTTGTTACCTCCTTATTGATTATAATTATTTTCTGTGCTTCCTTTATTTTGTTTCGCTATTATGGCAATCAGGACAATGCAAATTGGTTTAATGATAATTTGCGTGGGGAGTTAGCAAAGTCTCCGACCTTGCGTTCTTTGTATGCTCTCAATTGGGATGGGGATGCCAAATCTGATTATTTATCCAACAGAAAATTTAAGAAACTAGTGATCGAAATTGAATCAATCCAGCAATGTGCTTTGTATTTTGCGGATAATCAAGCGTTGGCTGACCAGATCAATGACTTGATCCAAAAACCAGAAGGAGTCGAAATTATATTGAATGATTCCATCGATGAAGACGAAATTATTTTCTTGGAAAGCAACCCCCTTGATAGAGCAGTTTCCCGCCTCAAAGCTCGATTGCAGAATCATAAGACAGGGGGTGATACCGCTTTTTTGCATGTTTTATGCCTGGATTACAACCGGGATGCCAGCACGACCATCGGCGCCACTTATGAAAACACAACCGTATTGCTTTTTTATAATAGAATCAAAGAAGTGACCGAAAAAAACTCAGCTGCCCTGCCCATCTATTTAAAAACTACCCTGTTACACGAATTTGGCCACCAATTGGGGTTACCGCACCTTGAAGACACCGGCTGTATGATGGCGGCCACAGTAGAAAGTCCTGGCAATGCGATCGGAGCCCTGGACCAAATTCCTCAATCTTTTTGCCCGGCCAGTTTAAATATGATTCAAACGTTACGTTTGCAGTATCAAGAAACTTAATCCCGCTTTTGTCTTAGTATTATTGAACTTTAAATGCCAGAATTACCAGAAGTCGAAACCATTGTTAGAGACTTAAAAACCAAGCTAAAAGGTAAAAAGATTACCAATTTCACCAGCGATCGGCCCCGACAGCTGAATCTGTCGGTGGCTTCCTTTGCGAAGAAAATAGCGGGATCTAATTTTATTAATGTCAGGCGCCGGGCCAAGATAATAATCCTTGATTTAAATATAGGACAAAGTATCTTGATTCATCTAAAAATGACCGGTCAGTTAATTATGCGTGATCGATCTGGTAAATACTCGGGTGGAGGACATCCCATCGACCATTACTTAAAGGAGCTACCTAATAAGTTTACTCATGCTATTTGGCATCTCCAGGGCGGCCAGCAGCTTTTTTTTAATGACATTAGAATGTTTGGCTATATTAAACTGGTGCCCACCAAAGAATTGCCGGAACTATTTAACAAGATGAAACTGGGGCCGGAGCCGTTGAGCCCCTTATTTAACCTGGCCATGTTCAAGACATTGCTGGAGCGGAAGAAAATTGCCAAGATCAAGCCTTTATTAATGGAGCAGTCCTTTATAGCCGGGATCGGAAATATCTATGCTGATGAAGTCTGCTATTACGCCAAGGTAAAACCAACCAGGATAGTCGGATTCCTCAAAGATGAAGAGATAAAAAAACTGTATCTAGGTATTAAAGAAATACTGCCCCAGGCTATTGAATCCAGGGGGACTTCAGCTGATACCTATGTTGACAGTGATGGCCAAAAAGGTAATTATGAGACCCAGCTAAAAGTATACGGTCGCAAAAAAGAAAAATGCCTGAAATGTCAGA
Source organism: Patescibacteria group bacterium (assembly GCA_043817315.1). GTDB lineage: Bacteria > Patescibacteriota > Patescibacteriia > JBDRGY01 > JBDRGY01 > JBDRGY01. The sequence continues at coordinate 21,295 of JBDRGY010000004.1, forward strand.
CACCGCTTAAGTCTATGAAATTGAGAGGGCGCACTACCGTTTTTTGCCCTAAGTGCCAGGCATGACCAACCAGTGGTACAGAAAGCTAGTTATTATCCCTAAAGCCCCGCCAGTGGTTACTTGCAAGAAAGTATGGCCCAATCTTTCCCTGAGACGGGGCAGCTGTTTCCTTTCTGGCTCCGGCAGTTTATCGACTAAATGATTTAGAACTTTACTTTGTTGGCCTAGAATCAGCCTGAAACCCATTGCGTCTCTGATAACAATAGCCATCAGGATAAAAGAAACGGCAAAGATGGCAGTATTGATTCCCTCAGTTAAGCCGAGTATAGCGGTCAGAGAAACCACAAAGGCGGTGTGAGCCGAGGGCATGCCACCGTAAGAAGCAAGAAGCTCGTGCCAATTAAAATTTCCCTTGATTTGATCAGTAGCAAGCTTTATGGCCTGCGTTATCAATCCGGCCAGGATAGGCACGATTAGAATAGCGTATTCTTGAAAAAAATTCATATGGATATAATATGCTCAATTATTGCCGGTATCATTCAGGGCGTTACAGAATTCCTGCCAATTTCTTCGTCCGGTCATCTTGTATTATTTCATCAACTGGTTGAATTTGAAGTGTTAAACGACTTGCTTTTTGATGTGGTGCTGCATTTGGGAACTCTGATTTCTCTGCTGATCTATTTCCGGAAAGATATTGGTAAATACATAATAGCCTTTTTTCAAAGTTTTGCAAAGTGGCAGTTAAGAGATAACCTGGATCAGCGTTTAGCCTGGTTTATTGTTATCGGAACCATCCCGGCTGTAGTTCTGGGATATTTTCTGGATAATATTTTTGAGAATTTTTTCCGTCAAACTTATTGGGTAGCTATTATGTTGATTTTGGTGGCCATTTTATTTTATGTTCTAGAAAAGATTGCTCCCAAGAATAAGGATTTTAGCGCCCTCAATGTCAAGAATACATTGATGATTGGCTTGGCCCAGGCTATTGCCCTGATTCCCGGGGTTTCGCGCTCCGGTATTACCATTTTAGCTGGCATGGGTAGCGGTTTAACCAGGCAAATGGCGGCCCGTTTTTCCTTTTTATTATCAATTCCGGTTGTTTTGGGAGCCGGGCTGAAGAAATCACTAGAGATGACCAGCTATTCCCTTGATGCGGCAACAACCGGGGTTCTGGTAGCAGGTTTTCTGGCTTCAGCTATAGCTGGTTATGTCTGTATCAAGTATTTCCTGAGATATCTACAAAAAAATACCCTGAAACCATTTGCCATCTACCGCATCTTTCTGGCCTTGGTGGTTTTCGGGTATTTTTATATATTTAGATAATTTTGACTATCTCGGGAACTCTTTCCAGGAAATGGAAACGCATCAGCAGTAAAGCAATAGTCAGTCCAGCTACCAGCAGGGTTTGTAAAATCGTGGGAGCGTGCTGAACTCTGACTTTGATCAGGATATTCAACAGTAAAGCGATTATAATAAAGGCTAAGAATATTTCGTAGAAACGCTTGGTGAAATTAATAACTTTTTCCACCAAGTTTTCTTTTTTATCGGGTTTAATCTCCGCCACTATATGGGCAGAAGTGGTCTGATCTTCGTTAACGTTGGAGATAGACTGATTGGTATTGGCGTTTAGGTTGGTATTGGTTATCGTTGCTGGGGGAGTTTCCTCGGTAACAGGAGCGGTTACTTCTTGCTGGGGTTCGGCCGGAGCAGGTTCCGGTTCGGCATCTGTAGCTGATTCGATTACCGGTATGGCAGTAACGGTTATGGGAATAGAAAGATCCCCGCCGGGAATAAAGGTGACGTTCTCAGCGACCAGTTGAAAATCCTCTACGTATTCCCCCGGCTCATCCGGTGCTTGAAGGGCAAAGGTAAAGCGACCAGTTTCAGATACGCCCACTGATTGATTATCTAGACGGGTAGCACGATAAAACTGTTCATCCCAATAATTATGTTTGAAAGGACTGACCCGTCCTGGCGGGTTAGTAACATTTATAGCTACAAAGTATTGGCCGGTATTGCTCCAAGCAACAGTTCCGGTATTTTTGAAATCAGCCCAATAAGTTAGAGCTTTTCCGGCTTGCAGACTGACTCTTTGGTAGCTTTGAGCTACTAATTCAGTAGCATAGGATTCTGCCAGAGATTCAGCCGGAGGTGCTGGTGGAGCTACTGGTTCTGGGGTTGGGGTTGGTTCGGGGGTTGGTTCGGGGGTTGGTTCGGTCACCGGTTCAGGCTCTTCTTCTTGGGAAGGAGTAGTCACCGGTATGGCCGGTTCTGGTTCGGGCACATAAGAAGCTCCGAAGAACTGGACACAGACAATAGTTTTACGCCCTTCGATTTCTCCGGCCAGAACAGCCACTCCGATTTCTTTATAACTGGAATTAACAATATTTTTACGATGAGTGGGAGAAGCCATCCAGGCGTTGACCACATCTTCAGCTTCGATAAAGTCCATCGCCAGATTTTCCCCAGCGTAAGTGTAGACATATCCTGCGTTTTTAAACCAATACCAAGGTGTAGTTCCCGAAGGTGAAGTATGGGCAAAATAGTTAGTAGCTACCATATCCTGGGCCTTAGCCATGGCTGCCTGATTAAGAACTGAGTTTTGAGTTAAGGTGGCCAAGCCCTCTCCAACCCTGGCTGAATTGGTCATATTAATAATGTTGGCGGTGGTTATGGAGGCAAATGATGCTTCATCTGGGTAGGAAAAGAAAAAGAATGAAGTAGTAACCAACTTAACAACAATTAACAGAGCACTATAAAATCTTAGAGCACCCGGACGTAAAGCGTGTGGTTTATGATTATTGCAGACATTGGGAATAAAATAATGATTGAAATTATTATTTCCCTCTTTACATCGCACCAGGTTTTTCGGCTCGTATCCCATTGTTTTTATTATAGATTAATTCCCTAATTTTTAACAGGTTATTATAGACTAAAAATCATAAAATGTCAACCCCGAAACAAATTTATGATTTCTGAACCCTTTTTTGGGCCCCTTTTTTAAACTAGCATTTTATTATATATTGAAACGCTATATTATTTCTGGTTTGTTTATACATTTATGTACAAATAGACCCAAATCTTATCAGTTACGGAAAATTTGTTACGGGGTCAAGGCTTGCTGGTTTTGATACAAAAAAACGGGACAGTCAGCCCCGTTTTTATTATAGGAAAGTATTATTAGATTAGTTCACCGATTACCACTAATCGTTTGTCAGTGGAGAACAGGGGAGTGCAGGTAAATAGAGTAACTCGGGGAGTTTCTGTTGCTTCTTTGATACTGATTTCATTGGGTTCGACGATTTTAGTTTCTGTTACTACATAATCGTATTCTTGCTCTTGCCAGTAAACAATGAAATTATCGCCATTGGTTATTTTGTCCAGGAGATAAAAGGTTTGGCTGGATGGGGGGCGGTAGCGAAAGCGATGAGCTGAAATCACCATATTACTGCCATCTACCGGATCGCTGGTATCGGGCAAATGCCAAGCTCCTTGATTGAGACAAAGGCCCTCATTGGTACCTTCAATGATTTTGATATAGACCCCGATTTTAGGAATCACCAGATAGTTTTCCAGAGGAATACCTGCTTCGTTGAGGGGAATACTGCTTTCTCTCCGTTCAATATCCGGCAAAGTGCTTGATTCTTCTTCATTAACTAATTGAGTGGGAAACGGGTAGTACGGTTCGGGTTCACTGACGCTATATTTTATCAAAGGAAAAAAGGGATAGCTGATGACCACTATCCCGATGACAATTAAGGCTATGGCAAGTATCTTGAGCGCTTTGCGTTGTTGCCCAGTCAGGGATTTAGTCAATTTTCTACCCCTTTTTCCTTATATAGTAGTTTTTAAGCGCGTTTGTGGGCGAAGCTGTATATGGTGATACCACCGGCAATCAACATCAGGGCAAAAGCAGCCAGCAGCCAATCCATCATAGTAGCTCCGGTTTCAGTAAGATCGTCTTCAGCACCTAAAACTTGTCCCGCTCTGACTTCCAGGGAGACTTTATCATTGACATCATTGACATCGTCAGCTGAAGCAACGGCCAGGTTGATGTATTTGCCGTTCTGCATGGAGGCATCTACTTTTACTTCATAGGTAACATCTTTGACTTCACCTGGTACTAGATCACCCAATTCCCAAGAATGGGTATAGCTACCAGATTCGGTGAAAGTGAATCCTTCAGGCAAGATATCAACCAATTTGACGTTGAGGGCTGGTGCTTCACCAACACTGGTCACTGTGACCGTGTAGTTGGCAGTACCACCCGGATTGACCAGTTCTTTATCTACGGTCTTTTCTATTGCCAGTTCGGATCCGGCTTCTTCACCTAAGACAGTAGGCACTCTAACGTCTATTTTGGCGTCATCAGAAACATCGTCGTGGTTATCGGCTTTAGTGATAGCCACATTATCGTATTCTCCTTCACCGAGATTGCTGTCTACATAGACTGTGTAGTTGATTGAATGGTCATCACCAGCAGCTAGAGTGCCAATATCGAACATCTTCACTCTTTCACCGGTGTTGGCTCCATTTTCGTAGAAGTAGAGACCAGCTGGCAGAGTATCGGTGACGGTGACGTTCTCCGCTTGGCCTTTACCGGAATTGCTAACGGTAACAGTATAATCAACTGTCTTTCCAGGATTGGTCAGAGTGGTGCCAGTAGTCTTTAGGATTCCCAGGGAAGGCAAGGCCAGAATAGTTGTCTCTTCCTCAGCCGTAGCAACAACGTACATTTGTCTGGTGGCTGCCATAGTAAAGTCCGCTTCAACTCCATTTTCCACAACATCATACTCCGTGCTCAGAGTGGCTTCGTTGATCAAGACAGTGGCATCATCTATTCCACTATTAACCTCAACATCTATCCAAACGGAACCTGAGGCTACTGCTTCACGGAAACCCAAGTCCCAAGTGACAGTATGGGTGGCTGCGTCATAGGTGCCGCCGTCTGAGTCTATGTAAGTAACCTCAGCCGGTAGCGGATCTGTTAGGGTCAGATGAATAGCATACCCTTCAGTCAATTCCCAATCGAGGGTATAACGGAAGGTTTCCGCTTCCATAACCGGATCAGCGCTGTCGGTTTTGTCCAGAGCGAGAACCGGTTCCACAATCGGCTCAGCTGTTTGGTAATTGATGAAATTATACATTGTCGGCTCTTCTTCAAAGCCGGTATTGGATTGGATATTTACCATGTGTCCATCTACTGGAGACAGAGCGGCCCAGCCCTCTTGCATGGTTTCAGTTACCATGTAATCACCAAATTTTAGACCAGTAAATTCGTAATAACCATTTTCATTAGTAGTTTCACAGTTATCTTCCGGTAGCAAGCCAACCACATTCGCTACAAAATCTCCTTCTGGTGGTTGAACACTTTCTAGCACATCCAGACAGATTTCCCAGCCCGGTAGGGGAGTATCTGAACTATCGTATTTATAACCGGCAATACGTCCCGGATGGATGTTGCCGAAGTTGCACATAATAGGCACGTCTCCCACAAAGTTTTCTTCTAGTTCTTCTGTGCAAGTGCCTTCATTATCGTAAGGTAGGGTAACCCAATGGCAGGCATCAGCTTCAGGACTGGTTTGGTTCCAGCCCGGTTGTCCTACTTCACAGATGTGATAGGTTCCTCTTTCCAGGTTCTCGAACCAGTACCAACCTAGATGTTGTGGATCTGAACTAGTTACCATGGTATCAATCGGATTCTCCAGATCACTTTCTTTATAGAGTTTGATTGTCCAACCAGGTAGCTTCGGATCATCGTTGTCTTTACCGTTAATGTTCAAGTCGTTGAACTTGTAGCCATGGATTGAGTACGTCGGAACAGCGACATTAAAGCCAACGCAGTAGTATTCACCGCCAGAGACTGCATTTATATAATCGTAATTATCGTAGTTTAATACATCTTCGTCGCAGTAGAATTCTGCACTAATGGCTTCGCCATTTGCATCACCTGTGTTTCCGCCATGGAATGGCACATAGCCGGCTTGTAAAACTTCACGGAACCAGACAGTTGCGCCAGCACCAACATTAATTGTTGTTGATGAGCCAAAAGTAGTCCAGTTTCCGCCAGCAGTACCAATAAGTGTATCGCCAGCATCGGAAACCTGTCCATCAAATCCCCATTCAAATTCCCAGTCATCAACTAGTTCACAACCCTCGTGGGTATCGGCCCAAATCTGTGCAGTTGAAGAGGTAATTGCACTACCGCCATCACCCCAGTCCGGTAGTTTGGATTCATCATCGCAGACAACTTTGTAAGCTGTGATGGTAGCTTCTACGCTTACAGCCACAGCTCTTTCCGGAGCCAGAAATAAAACACTCGCCGAACTCATATAGACGACGAGAGTGATATTAACAATCAGATTAGTGGTTTTAATTAGTTTTTGTTTCCATACTTTCTTGGTTGTTTGACTCATATTTCCTTAATTAATGGTTTAAATTAGGGATTTATATTTAAAATTGACCTTTATTTGAGTATGTAGTCAAGGTAGCAAATTGAGGCTGTTTGTCAAGTTTATTACAGCATTTTAGGAAAATATGTCAATCTCCAAGCAGCATTATGTTTTCAGGACAACTTAGCACCGCTTGCTCAGTTTGTCAAGGGATAATAAAAGAGCAGGTATTCTACCTGCTCCCGGAAAGAACTAAGTGGCTTGCTGCCAGCGTTTGCCGGTGATGAACCGGCCGAAGTGGGGCCAAAAGGACCAGCGAAGGTTGTGAACCAGAGCCTGTAACAAGATCCAAACAGCCCAGCTACCCAGACAAACTAACAGTCCGGCAGTAGGCCCGGCTCCTAGCCATATGTATAAACTGATGATGGCTCCGCGGAACAAAAGTCCGTTGGGACCGCTAACGATGATTGTGGCAAATCCGTAGTAGGCGAAACAGATGAGCATACAGGTAGTGACCGCATCTCTGTAGTTGAAAAGATAGAGAATGAAGGCCATGAAGGCTCCAATCATGAAACAGGCCACAGGCACCATGGTGGAACCCATGACAAATTCTGACCGGTGATTCTTGATTTCGGGATCGAACTTGATGTTAAGGAAGCTGGCGGTCATGGTGAGGGCGACTAAGGGAACATAGACAAGATCCCAAAGCCGGCTGACTGGCTGGAAAGTCCAGCTATAGAATTGCCAACCTTGACTGGGAATCGATCCGGCAATCAGATGCCAGATCATCCAGAAGGCAGAGATGGTGACCAGACTGAACAACGGCCAACGCCAACACAACTGCCATTTCCTGACAGTGACCTGATCCACTTTTTTCCTCCTTTGGCGGCAGGTTTCAGGTTTCTAATGAACAAAGGATAGTTGATAAAATTACCACAGTCAGCAATTTGTTGTCAAACAAAAAATCCGGGGTGAACCGGATTATTATCGTTTACCATTGCGAGTCCCGAGCTATGCTCGGAGCGCGGCAATCCCGTTCTCTTACAGTATCGGGATTACTTCACTTCGCTCCGGCGGAGTTCGCAATGGTTAGTGTTAGATATTTTGAGGGTCAGCAAATAGAGCGACAACCAGGATGGAATCCCTTCCATCAATTTTTCCTTTTTGATAAGCAATGCCGATTTCTTGATATTCCGGGGACAGAATCAGTTTACGGTGAGAAGGACTTTGCATCCAAGCATCGTGAGCTTCAGTCAGATCAACGTAATCCATGGCCAGGTTTTCCCCGGCTTTAGCATAAGGGTAACCAACTTTTTCCAGGAAATGCCAGGGACTCTTACCCCAGGGAGAAATATGATCAAAATAGTTATGGTCAAACATATCAGCTAATTTCAATTGAGCCGCCTGCTGCAGCTTATCGTTCATTGCCAATGACGGCAAACCAAAGTTAATTCTGGCTTGATTGGTCAGGTCAACCAGGCCAGGGGAGTAATCAGCAATTCCTTCGGAACTAGTAGGTATCAAAAAAAGCAGGACCGCTAAAAAGCCTACTTTAAGTGATAAAAAAATGATTCGGTTGTCACCCTGTCGTTTCATTTTAGTTTTTCTTTTTGTTTTTGACGAGAAGTTCTTTATTCTCTACAATAAGTATATCACAAAATGACAATAAAATCAAGATGGAAAGGCTAATTAAGGAGTTAATAGACCAGGGGGTCTTAAAGACCCCGGAGATAATAGAGGCTTTTCACACTGTAAGAAGGCGTGATTTTTTGCCGGCAGGCTTAGTGCCAGAAGAGGAAGTAAACGCCCCTTTGCCTATCGGTCACGGCCAGACTATTTCTCAACCCCTGACAGTTGCCTTTATGTTGGAATTGTTGCAGCCCCAGCCTGGTGATAAGGTTTTGGACATCGGTTCCGGTAGCGGTTGGCAGACAGGACTGCTGGCTTATTTGGTAGGGGATAAAGGAAGAGTGATTGCCTTAGAGAGAGTTCCCGAATTGAAAAAAAGGGGAGAAGAAAACCTCCAAAAATACAAATTCCGCAATGTTGAATTCAGAACAGGAGACGGCACCAAGGGTTTGGCAGGGCAGGCTCCCTTTGATAAGATAATCGTAGCGGCAGCTGCTCTGGAAATTCCCAATCCTTTGAAAAAACAGTTGGTAGTGGGCGGCCGTTTAGTCATTCCGGTGGGGGAGGGGGAGCAGGCCATGAATTTATTAATCAAGAAAGCAGACGAAGAATTTGAAGAAAAGAAATATCCAGGATTTCGATTTGTACCATTAATCAGCGACCAGTAACAAGAAACGGGTAACGAGCAAAAGGTAACATCTATACTCTCGTTACTCATCACCCATTACTCATTCCTAAACTATGAAAGCAATTATCATGGCGGGGGGTGGGGGCACCAGGTTGTGGCCCGCCTCCAGAGCCAACAAGCCAAAACAATCCCAAAACTTATTGGGCAATAAGACCTTATTGCAGATTACCTATAAACGGGTGCTCCAGTCTTTTAATAAGAAAGATATTTATTTAACCTTAGGCCAATCACATCTCAAAGATGTAAAAAAGGAATTACCGGGGTTTACCAAGGATAATTATTCAGTTGAGCCCTCATTAAGAGACACTGCACCGGCGATAGGTCTGATAGCCGCCGTTTTAAACAAAAGAGATCCTGATTCAGCTATGGTTACTTTGAGCTCTGACCACTTCATCAAGGACACAGCGGCCTTTACCAAAACAATGAAGATGGCTGCCAAGATTATCAATAAGTATCCTGACTACACGGGAGTTTTGGGAATTAATCCCACTTATCCGGAAACCGGCTATGGCTACATAAATATCGGTAAAGAAATTACTAAGGTTAATAAGGAACCCGTTTTTAGTGTTAAGAGTTTTACGGAAAAGCCCGACTTAAAGACAGCCCAGAGATATCTAAAGAGATGGGATTATTTATGGAACTCCGGAAACTTTATCTGGAAGACAGACCATTTATTGTCTTTATTCCAAAAATACCAACCTCAAATTTATCGCAAGTTAATGATTTTGCAGAAATATGTTGATACACCCAGATGGCCCCAGGTGCTAAAGAAGGAATACTCTACTATAAAGAAGGTGGCCATTGAATTTGCTATCTTGGAAAAAACCAAGAAGATATTCTGCATTCCCTCGTTATTCGACTGGACCGATATCGGTCATTGGCGTTCGGTTAAAGAAGTGTTATCGGATACAGCAGAGGACAACGTCATTAGGGGCCGGCATCTGGGCATTGATACTAAAGGCTCCCTTATCTATAATCTTTCGGACAAATTAATCACCACTGCCGGAATCGAAGACATGATTATAGTTAACACCAAAGATGCCATCCTAATCTGTCCCAAAGACAAAGCCCAAGATGTTAGGGAGATAGTCAAGAAGATAAAAAAGAAGGGTTATCGCAAGTATCTATGAAAAGTCAATTTCAAACCGTAGACGGTCACCGAATTGAATACTACCAGCTGGGCCAAGGACAGCCCCTGTTTTTTTTACACGGTTGGGGTGCCCGGCCAGTCGCCTATAGCCAAACCATTAAAAGATTAGCCGACCGTTTCCAGGTGATCGCTCCGGTTATGCTGGGCCATGGTCGGTCCGATCCAGTTCCTCAGGATTATAAATTTCATGATTACGCCGAGGTAGTCAACCGTTTCCTAAAAAAAATGAACCCTCAAAATCCGATTGTAGTGGGGCATTCCTTAGGAGGAGCAGTCAGTATATATATTGTCGGACATAACTCCAGCATAAACAAACTATTTTTAGTTAATTCCTCCGGTTTACACATTGAAAGATCAGGCAGTCAATGGAGAAATCTATGGATCCGCAAAGCCTTATTCAATCTCAAATACCCTCACGGATGGCGCCAGCTTGCTTATTTTTTTCTTAATTCGGCCAAACATTTCTCTGATCTGAAGATATCAGCTCGTTTGACTCAGGGCCTGGATCTGGAAAATGTGCTACAATATATTAAAGTACCTACTTATTTACTTTGGGGGGATCGGGATTACTTCTTTCCGGTTGAGTATGCCCAGCGTTTTTGCCAGAAAATTCCCACCTGCCATCTGGAAATTATCAATAATCAAGGTCATGACTGGTGTTTGGTCAGGCCCCAATTATTTAGTGAAGTTTTTTCCAAATATGCCTAAGATAAAAAAAGTCACAATTATTATTATAGTTCTGGTCATTGTCGGAATTTTTTACCTTTTGCAATTGACCTACCAAATCAATTCTAAAAACAGTGATGCTACTGATTCCGTATTTTTTTCCATCGAGCCAGGCCAGGGCGTCAATGAGATCAGCTTCAATCTGCATGAGGCGGGATTAATCAAAAGTCAGTTTGCTTTTGAGGTTTATTTATGGTTTACCCGTTCCGAGTCAGATTTAAAAGCCGGGGAGTTCCAGATCGGCAAAGACATGAGCACTAAAGAGGTCATTCGCATTTTAGTTGACGGTTCCAATTCCAATGAAAGCGTCATCCAAATAATTGAAGGCTGGAGAGTTACTGAAATAGCTGAGTATTTGGCGGAGAAGGGAATTGTCTCTGCCAATGATTTTGTGGAAGCGGTATCGGTTCAGGACTCCAGAACACTTATTCCTGATAAAAATTATGATTTTCTCAGCGACCGCAGCTTGCTGGCTGATTTGGAAGGATATCTTTTTCCTGACACCTACCGGGTATTTAAAGACTCTGAGGCCGCAGACATTGTAGAGAAGATGTTGGACAACTTTGACTCCAAGCTGACCCAAGAAATGCAGCAGGAAATTGCCAAGCAGGGAAAGACCATTTTTGAAATTGTAACCCTGGCTTCTGTTTTGGAAAAAGAATTGCGTACCGATACAGACAGAAAGATGGCGGCTGATTTATTCTACCGCCGCATTGCTGCAGGGATTCCCATGCAATCTGATGCCACAGTCAATTACGTAACCGGAAAAAGTATGTTGCAGCCTACTTATACAGACACTCAAACCGAATCTCCTTATAACACTTATTTATATCGAGGCTTACCACCAGGTCCCATTTGTAATCCATCGCTTTCTTCAATCCAGGCAGCTATTTACCCTGAGGGTAATCAATACTGGTATTATCTGAATAAGCCTGACGGCACCACGGTTTTCAGCAAAACTTTAGAAGAACACAATAGTAATAAGATTAAGTACTTGAGTGATTAAAATGAAAACAATAGTATTATCTTTAGGCGGTTCCTTGATTATCCCTAGTGATAATATCGACATCAACTACCTCAAAAAGTTCCGTAAGTTTATCTTGTCCTTGGTCAAGAAGAAATATCGAGTGATTATCGTAGCCGGTGGGGGACGGGTTAACTCCAAATATAATAAAGCAGCCCAGCAATTAGCCAGAATCAGCGATGAAGATTTACATTGGATCGGCATCAAGGCAACACATCTTAATGCGGAACTTCTAAGGTCAATCTTTTCCCAGTGGGCTTTCCCTAAAGTGGTAGTAAATCCTACCACCAGGATAAAAACCAATAAGCCGATAATAATTGGAGCTGGATGGCTGCCGGGCTGTTCCACGGATAAAGATGCGGTGCTCTTGGCTATCAATTTTAAAGCCAAGGAAGTGATCAATCTGACGGATGTCGATTATGTCTATGATAAAGACCCGGATAAACATAAAGATGCCAAACCGATCAAGCAGATATCCTGGCCAGAATACAAGAAAATGTTTGGTGAAGTGGTAAAACCACGAATGTCTTCTCCCTTTGACCCCGTGGCCACTAAATTGGCTTGTCACCAGGGAATCAAAGTAGTAATATTAAACGGTCGCAAGCTGAAAAATCTGAATAATCATCTATCAAATAATAAGTATTTAGGAACAGTAATAAAATAGTATGGCGGAAATCGAAAAAATTGGGGAAGAAAGTTTTATTGCTTTCGATAAGAAAAATATTTCCAAGGTACCGCATGTAGCCGGTATTATTGAGTTGGCCAATTTGGAACGAGAGGTCATCTATATTGATTCCTCTCCGGATATCAATAAAAAACTGTTTGAATTGATTGATTCGTATGACCCTTGCCTGGATAATGCAAAATTTTACCGCATTGAAATTAATCCCGGAGTTGATCAAGGTTTATTAAAAGCTTTTCAGCGCTATAAAGAGGCTCACGAGAACCATATTCCCCGTTGCAATCGTATGGATCCCACTCGTCGAGTGAAATAATACTAATTCATATGGTGGAAGTAGAAAAAACAGGCGAGAGCTACATTAGGCTCGAAGAAAAGGCCGTATCCAAAGTTCCAACTGTGGCCGGCACTTTTGTCCTAGCCGATAAAGCCAGAGAGATTATCTACATCGGCATGGCTAAAAATCTGAATAAAGCACTGATGGATACTCTCGAAGGTTACAATTCCTGCCTGACCAAGGCCAATTACTTCCAAATTTCCATAAATCCCAACCCCAAAGAAGGAGTGACTAATCTTTTTATCGAGTACAAAGAAGAACATGGTGGCTTTATCCCTAGGTGCAATAAATACGATCTCTCTCTTGGTAGATAATAAAAAATAATTGAAGGTAATTTAAATAACCATACTATGGCAGGAATTGAAAAAATCGGTGATGACTTTCTGCCTTTTAATGATAGGACCGTTTCCAAAGTGCCAGGCGTGGCTGGTACTTTTATCTTGGCTGATAAAGCTAGACAGATTGTCTACATCGGCTTTGGTACTAATCTGAACAAAATGTTGATGGATGTCAAAAAAACCGGCAATATGTGTTTGGGCAGGGCCAGCTTTTATCAAATTGCCATGAACCCTAGTCCGCTAGAAGGAGCAGCCCGGATTTTCTCAGATTACAAAGAGGCCCATAGCGGAATGATACCCCGCTGTAATAAGTATGATTTGTCGGTTAATATCGGCCGATTGCCTTGACCCCGTCGCTCGCGAGCGACAGGGTTGACAAGTATTTCTGACACTATATAATTGATTTACATCTAAATAGCCGCAGACAATAGGTATCCCCTAAAAAGGGAATAAACCCTATCTAGGCAATATACCTAACAGGGTCTGTGGTTATCCACAGATTTTTTAATAATATTATGGCCAAAACCAAGCAAAGAAAAAAAGAAGATATTAAGAATCTCGAAGCTAAATTTAAGGAAGCCAAGACTATTGTTTTTGTTGACTATAAAGGTCTGGCAGTCAAAGAAGTAGAAGAGTTAAGGAAGAATCTTCGCGACAATCAAATAGATTACGTAGTATCCAAAAAGTCCTTAGCCAATATTGCCGCTGAAGAAGCTGGCTATCAGGATGTGGATCTTAAGAAGTTAGAGGGTCAACTGGCCATAGGATTTGGCCAACAAGAAGTTTTGCCTGCTAAATTGCTTTATCAGTTTGCAGTGCAACACGAGTCGTTAAAGTTACTGGCTGGTTTGGTTGATGGCAAAATGGTTGACCAAGAGAGGATTACGGCCTTGGCTCAATTACCAACCAAGGAGGAGCTATTAGCCAAAATGGTCGGCTCTATCAAGGCTCCAATTTCCGGCTTGCTCAATGTACTACAGGGAAATATGAGGTCTCTGGTTTATGCCCTCAAAGCCATAGCAGAATCAAAAAGTTAATTATAAGTAAGATAAAGGAGTAAATATGACAGATGAATCAAAACAGGAGGAAGTTAAAGAAGAGAAAGAAGAAAAAAAGGAAGTTGAAGTTCCCGCCAAGTTTCAAGACATTGTAACCAAGATTGAAGGTCTTTCCGTGGTTGATTTGGCAGAATTGGTTACCATCCTGGAAGACAAATTTGGTGTCTCGGCTGCTGCTCCGGTAATGGCCGTGGCCCCTGGTGCCGTAGCCGGACAGGCAGAAGCAGAGGAGAAATCTTCCTTTGACGTTGAGCTAACCGAAGCCGGCGGTAATAAGATTTCCGTAATTAAAGTGGTCAGGGAAGTAACTCAAAAAGGTTTGAAAGACGCCAAGGACTTAGTTGACGCTGCCCCCAAAGTGATCAAAGAAGGGGCAACCAAGGAAGAAGCCGAAGATATCAAGAAGAAAGTCGAAGAAGCAGGCGGTCAGGTTACTCTAAAGTAGATTGCAATAACAAAAAAGGACCGAAGAGGATATGCTCTGTCGGTCTTTTTTATTTCAGTAATTATTATAGGCTGATTTGGAATAGCTTAGTTTTATTAAGTAGGTAGATTGTTGCTTCATCATCGGTAACCACAAAGTCTTTGAGTCCATCAAATTGATCCGATCGGTATTGATTTATCAACAGACCTTTTTTATCCAGTATCACTAAGCGATTATTTTCTGGATCTAGAACGTAGATGTTGTCCAGTTCCGACCGAGTGTAGATGCGAGTGGAGTTGGATAGGGAGGGCTCAAACTGACCAAGGGTAAATTCATCTTTAGCCCCCTGGGTCAATTTCCAGATCTGGCCGTCAGCCTTTAAGACATAAATATTACCATCGATAGTTATTGAAGTTGCATCGGTCAGATCCAATTCTTCAGTTATCCAGGATTGACCAGAAGCATACCCGGTAGCAGTGGCATTGTGGCGGAAGATTTGATTATTCTTGGTGTCAAGAATATAAAGCCGTCCCGCGAAACTTTCTAAGTATCCGACTTGCTTATCTTGGTTGGCAAAGCTAATTTCTCTCTCGACCAGACTACCATCAGCCAAGGCAAATCTGGCAATCTTATCAGAATTGGTGTAGAACACAATATAGTTATTATCCGAAGGAATAGCCTTCATCTGGAGGTTGCCGATTTCTTCCGTGGTATTAGTCACAATATCGGATTCTTTAGTCTCCAGATCATAACCGTAGATAGAATTATTATTGGGATTAAATGAATATATTTTGCCATTGATTAAAGTAATTCCTCTAACTGCAGCTCCTTCTTCGGCCGTGGCGAAATCAAACACTTCGGTAGGTTCAGTAATATTATTGATATGATTTATTTTATCTGACTTTTCTCGAATTGACTTATTAAACTGAGCAATCTGATCTTGGAATTGTTTTTTATCCGGTAATTGGCCGACCAGATCCCGGGCAACATTGAGGATAGCCAGGGCTTTTTGGTCGTCTCCGTAGATAAGGGTGGCATCAATCTCGGCCAACTTTTGATCAATGTCGGTAATTATCTGATTGTATTCTGTGGTTACTTTTTCTTTCTCCTGTCCCTCTCCTAGCGTAACTATGCTTTGGGCGAAACCGAATATGAGGACAAAAGCAATGATCAGCAAGGCCTTTCTCTGAGTGGGTAGGCCCCGGAATTGTTCAATCCAGGTGGCCAGATTAACCGCCACTTTATCGGGAAAACTTTTTAGTTGCTGACGGGATGTTTTCCAGTTTTTGAAAAAGTTATAGATCCCCAAAAGTCCTTTGGTGATCAGTAGGAAGATGCCTTTGATAATATTCCAAAAAACCATGGCAATTCTTAGCAGCAGGTTGCCCTCCTTTTCTTCTTTGTATTTGGGTTCCTGGCTGGGGCGTACTTTCTCGGGATAAGATTTCTCTTCTTTGGTCTGGCGCAGGACTTTCTCATTAAAAAATGCCCTGGCCTTATCCGTGCTGGCCAGCAAGTTTTTCTTAACAGCCGGCCACAAAGAGGGGGTAAGTAATTCGGAAGTTTGTCGCTCTCTGGTTTGTAATTCGTCCATTGAAACTTGAGGAGCCGAGTACTGTGAATGTTCCAGATGGAGGGGCATATAGGTTTTCTTGGCCTCTGCTTCGGTCAGGGCATGAACGATTAGGGCGGCAAAAGTAGTTCTCTGGTTGGTATCAATCAGCAAGTTTTCAATGTAGGCGGCAGCGTCCTGAGGCCGGGAACCGGAAATTGTTCTTTTAAGTTTTTCTTGGGAGACAAAATCAAAAAGGCTGCTGGTGGCACAAAGCAAATAATCACCTTCGGCCAGCTGTCCCGAGACGATATTGGCAAATATTTTTAGAGGATTAATTTCTATTTCGGCAGGAGTTTGAGAAGCCTCCAGGATATCGACAATCTTGGGTCCGTGAATTAATAAGGCTTTCATGGTTCCCAGCTGAGTAAGGTGAAGTTCGTTATCTTTGATAACGGCGATAATAATATTCAGTTTATCCACCCAGTTGGTCAAACCGTCCTGGATAAGTTGGTGCAGTTTTTCATTGGTTTTCTGCAGGGCGTTTTCAAAAGCAGTCTCAATGTTAAGATCAGACGATTGATAATAATGTTTTTTGACTTCTTCTTGAATGGTGTTGATGATATCCTGATTTATCCTGTCCTGGGAGTGGATGTCGGTAATAATCAGTAGTTTTCCAAAAGTGTCTTCTTCCACCGGGGTGGGATGGGAAATATAAACATTGCCGGTTGACTGTGATTTGTCCGGGTCGTATATAAGAAACTTGTCTACAACGATAGTGGTTTTACTCATATTTATACCTATATTATGATACGAATATGCTTCTAAGGCAAATGGCTTGAATTTGTGGGGCAACAATATTATACTATAAATATAACAACTAATAAATGCGGGAAAATGCTTGAACACTTATTTGGTTCACGGACCAGAGTTAAATTGCTTCGATTATTTCTGTCCAATCAGGAAAGAGCCTTTTTTGTCCGGGAATTAACTCGCAAAATTAATGAGCGTATAAATTCTGTTAGGCGCGAACTGACCAATTTAGAGAAAATAGGAATTATTATCAAGAGAACAGAGAAGAGAAAAGTTTATTACCAAGTCGATAAAGAACACATCCTTTATCAGGAATTAAGAACTTTGATCTTAAAAGCGGAAGTTGGCTTGGAGAGAAGCTTGGCCCGTACCATTAAGAATATCGGAAATGTTCGGCTGATGGTTTTAACCGGTATGTTTACCGGCATGAAAGAAGAAACCCAGACTGACATGTTAATCGTGGGTACAATTAACCGAAAAAAGTTAGCTAACCTGATGATAAAGTTTCAGACTGACTTTGGTCGTCAGATCAACTATACCGTGATGACTTCCAAAGAATACAAATACCGCAGTGATTTAACGGACCGATTTTTATTCAACATTCTGGAGAACAATAAAGTTGTCTTGGTGGATAAGATAAATACGGAATAAGGTAGATCAGATGAATAAAATTGCCACCCCAACCCTCCAACGTTTGCTGGCCTCCCACGGGCTACAAGCAGCCGGCAAAACATTCGTAGATATCTTTATGGGTATTTACATTTGGAAACTGACAGAGGACCTGACACTGGTTGCTCTGTTTTTTTTACCTTTTGTTATTGTCCATACTATCTCCTTTACCCTGTTTGCCAATCCCGTCAAGAGGGGACACATCCATGTACCTCGCCGCATCGGTTTACTGGGGGTGATGTCAATTGTGGTTATTGTTGCCTTCTTGGGAGAAAGATCGATTGACTACCTTATGCCAATTGCCATAGGATACGGCCTTTTTAACGGCATGTATTGGATCAGCTATCACGTTTTAAGATTTGATCTGACCAGGCCAGCCAACAGGGGTAATTACATTGGCATGGAAAAGGCAATTAAGAGGATAGTTGGCGTAGTGATGCCGGCTCTGGGCGGTTCTTTAATAGCTCTCAACTTGTTTGATCTAAACTACGGAGCTGTATTTATCTTCACCGGGTTTCTCTATTTATTATCCTTTTTCATCGGTAACGTAAAAATAAAGCACAAAAAGATGGGGGCACCACTTCATCTACGGGAAACGATTAAGGTGCTGCGGAAGAATAAAGACATAGTTAAAGCGACGACTGCTTATATTTTTACAGGGATAAGCCGGGGCGGGGCTATGCAGAAACTAATCCCAATATTAATATTTGATATTCTAAACAGCGAATTTCAATTAGGAGGATGGCTTTCCCTTGTTTCTGTTGTATCGATTATCATGTCTGTTTTGGTCGGCAAATTTTTACATTATCGACATTACCGAAAAGCCATATCTATTGCCGGAGTGATTTTCTTTATATCAATTCTATCATTAGTAGGAGTGCCGGGATTGGTCACTTATCTAGTTTTTGCCATTGTTAAAGGATTGGTCATATTGTATATAACAATACCGAAACAGGTTGTGAGTGATAACCTGATTCACAGCGTCGAAGACCACAATGCTCATCGAGTTGAATACATCGTGATTAGAGAATGGTTTGGTGTCGGTCTGGGTCGGACCTTTAGTTATATCATGCTGCTATTCGCTGTAGGTGTTGGTGGCACTGAGCTAAAGATAATTTTGACAATCATGGCCTTTGCAGCATTGGCAGAGGTTTGGTTACTGGGCTCTATCAACAAAAACTGGTATACCAAGAAAGATTGGCATGGCATCTCTTGGTCAAAAAGCGAGAACTTACAATGAAATACCTTACTGTTTACAAAAAATTTAGAAAGAATATTGCCAAATTTCCCGATAAGGAAAAGGAAAAGATTTGGCAAGCTTATTTATACGCCAAGAAGTATCATAAAGGACAAATATGTTATCCCGGCTTTCCTTTTATCATTCATCCTATGGGTGCTGCTAATTTCTTGATGGAATTTGGGTATTGGGAGCACGAAATGGTTATGAGTGCTTTACTGCACGACGTGGTAGAAGACACACCAGCTACATTAAAAGAGGTTAAGAAGAAATTCGGTAATCGAGTTTATCGGCTGGTTAGGGGCAATACCAGAATAAAACCAAAAAGCGAGACAACTCAATTAATTCGATTCAGAAATAAAATTGCCAAGTTCCGTAAAACAATGAAAGCCAGCAAGGAAATAAGAGCTATTAAATGCTGTGATTTGCTTTTTAACGTATCTTGGTGGCGTTACAATCCCAAAAAAAGTTGGCAGACGGATAAATTCCCCCGACGCATAAAGGAAGCACAAGCACTATATTTACCATTGGCCCAAAAGACGGATAGGAGAATATATCTTCGAATGAAAAAAGAGTATGCTAAATTCTTAAAATGGTACGGTAAAAAACCTAAGTTTCCTTAAAGATGACTAAAAAAGTCTGGTTTAAAAATAACAAAGGACAAAAATTGGCCGGGATTTTGCATATCCCTAAAAAATTCCCAGGCCAGAAACCGGCTGGGGTGGTTTTGTGCCACGGGCATCATGATACCAAAGATCGCAATCATCTTAAGGAAATCGCTTCTGGTTTGACTAAAGCGGGAATGATGAGCCTGCGTTTTGATCTCAGCGGTAACGGGGAGTCGCAAGGCCAATTTAAAAAGGAAACCTACACTCAATACATCAAGGATTATAAATCAGCTGTTGATTTTATTGCCAGGCAGGGGATTAAACGTATTGGGGTGGTCGGACACAGTATGGCCGGGACAATTATTCTGGAAGAAAGAATTTACGATCACAGAATCCATTGCATCGGATTATATAACCCGGTGACCTATCTAAAAGAAGTTCACGGAAAATCTCTCAAGGCTAAGGATTATAGAAAGTTGAAAGAGAAAGGGTATTACAGCTTTGTCAGTGTCCATGACGGAATAGAGTATTATACTTATAAACCTTTCTTCGACGATCTAAAAAACCATGATCCTTTGCAAGCAGCCAAGGCGGTGACCTGTCCGGTAATTATTTACCAGTCCACCAAAGATTCCAATATGCCGGTCAGTCACTCCAGGGATTTGTACAAAGCCCTGCTGACCGAAGTCAAGTTTCTAAAAATAATGAAAGCGGATCACAATTTCCGGCAGAAGAAGGTCCGTCAGGAATTAGTCAAAGATATTGTCTACTGGTTTTCCAAGTATCTGCACTACCGCTCTCCCGTGATCAATGCATTTGTTCAACACCAGGGTAAGCTGCTGATGCTTAAAAGGAGTGACAGAGTTGGCACTCATCAAGGCATGTGGGATTGTGTTGGTGGTTATCTGATGAGCGATCTGGCCAGAGACGGAGAATTGAAAATAAAAGAAGATCCCAAAACCAGAGCGATTTATGAGATAGGGGAGGAGCTGGGCATTGCCCGGAAAGATTTGAAGCTTATCAAAGAAGTTAAACCGGTAGAGTGGTACGATCAACCGGAAGACAAAACTTGGTATATCTATCCTTTTCTTTTTGAGTCTAAAACTGAACAAATAAAACTGGATTGGGAACACACTAATTATAAATGGATAACACTCCAGCAATTAAAAAAGTTTAGACACATCAAGGGATTAGATATTAATTTAAAAAAGTTAATTAAAAAATAGAAAAGTTTCATAAAAAAGTCTTGATAAAAGATTTTTTTTATTCTATAATATAGGCGTAATAGTTATCCACAATAAATTTTTTATATTTTTTCTTTATAACTTTTTTAAAAGAGTGCTAAAAAAAATAGAGGAGGGGATTAATATTTTTTCGAAGAGAATAATTTTGTAAACAAAAAACTACAAAAATAGTTTTTAAATTATTTTAATGGCCAACAATAACCAAAATAACGGTCAAAACAACCAAGAAACATATCAAAACGGCAACGGTAACCGTATGGTAGAAAGGCTTAGAAAGCGCAAAAAAGCCCAAAAGATTGATAAAATCGTCAAAGTTGCCGAATCCGAGATAAAATCACTGCATATCGGTGTTTTATGCAACGTTTTTGAGCCCAAAGGCAAGAAAAATTTGGTGGAACAGGATTTAACCAAAATAGGCAAAGGCATTCAAAAAGCTTTAGAAAAGAACGGTCACAAAGTGACCTTTTTTGATATGAATCATAATCCTTTACCGATCAGAAAATTACAAAAAGCCGAAGTTGATATGATGTTTAATGTTTGTGAAAGGGTAAATGAAAGTTCCCTACTGGAACCTCATGCAGCTTCTTTGTTGGATATCTTTGAAGTTCCTTACACCGGCTCCAATCCGCAAACTCTGGCTTTGTGCATTGATAAGATTAGAGTAAAAAAATTATTAAACTATCACGGCGTCCCTACACCTAACTACGATTATATCTATAATGTAGATGATAGAATCAGGGGCGACCTAAAATTTCCTCTAATAGTTAAGCCAGCCAATACCGACAACAGTATTGGCATCACCAATGATTCTGTAGTTACCAACTGGGAGCAGCTAAAGAAACAAACAGAGTATGTTATCCGAAGGATAAAACGACCAGCCTTGATCGAAGAGTTTATTGATGGAGATGAAATAGATGTTTCCATTATTGGTAATGATAAAGAGTTGACGGTGCTGCCGATGACCAAATGGGATTTTAGCAAACTGCCGGGAAATCTATGGCACATCTTTCCCTTTGAAGCCAAGTGGGAAGAAGAAGATTCTCCATACTATAATATCGAAGCAGAACGTCCAGCCAAGATTGGGAAAAGGTTGGAGGATACTATTAAGAAAATTGCTACAGACACCTACAACATTCTGGACTGCCATGATTACGGTAGGGTAGAGATTAGGGTAGACAAGGAAGGCAATCCCTATGTTTTGGAATTAAACCCCAACCCTTCAATTGGTGAAGAGGACTGTGTACCGGGAGCCGCCGAATTGATCGGAATGGATTACCCAACTTTTATTGAGACTGTTGTTAAGTTAGCCATTCGTCGTTACCAAAAACATCCTCCCTATTATCATCTACAATCAACTGTCTGATTATGTACTTGTTTATTAATACCGCAGAACAAAATAGAATTACTGTCGGCCTGATAGAGTCCGATTTTTTATTTGATAAGATAATCGAGCCATGCCAGTGGCAGGAGTCGGAGAAGCTGGTGCCCCTGATTAACAGAGTTATAAAAAAGAACAAGCTCACTTTAAAAAAATTAAAAGGGATTATTGTGGTCAAAGGGCCAGGCGGTTTTACTTCTTTGAGAATTGGTGTTATCACAGCCAACACCTTAAGCTATTCATTGAAGATACCGGTGGTGGGTGTCCGCTTGGGCCAGGGGATGATAAAGCAGGGGATAAAAAGGATTAAGAAGCTTAGATCATTCAGAATAATCGAACCCCATTACGGCAGACCGCCCAATATTACCAAGCCTAAGAAGAATAAATAATAGTTAATAAGTAAGCAATCGCAGGGTAATAATTTTCCCTGTTTTTTATTTGACAAATAGTCCAATAAATATTGTAAACATAAAAAGTGTTGACTTGTGCATTAAAGTGGTGTAAAATGTAAGTACTGTGGTGAAAAGTGGATAAATGTGGGGATAAGTCAGAAATCTGTGGATAACCACTATAATTTATTAAAACTCAATACCCGTGTTCATAGGAGAATATCATCATAATATTGATCAGAAAGGCCGTTTGGCTGTACCAGTTAAGTTTCGAGCTGCCTTGAAGCAGGGAGCTGTAGTTACCAGAGGATTGGACAACTGCTTGTTTCTTTACACTAAAGTAGAGTGGAAAAAATTGGCGGATAAATTGGCAGCTCTGCCCATTTCCAAGGCCAACACCCGTGCCTTTGCCCGATTAATGTTAGCTGGCGCTATGGATGTACGAGTTGACGGACAAGGAAGGGTGATCCTACCGGATTACTTAAGAGACTATGCCACTATAAAAAAGAGAGTAGTTGTAACCGGTTTATACAATCGATTGGAAATCTGGGACAAGACTGTTTGGGACAAATATAAAGCTAACACTGAAAGGGATTCCACCGATATTGCAGAAGCTTTGGGCGAAATTGGCGTTTAGTATGCCAAGGACAAAACATATCCCGGTTCTATCAAAAGAGGTTCTTCAATATTTAGACCCCCAGCCAAATCAAAACTTTATT
Organism: Patescibacteria group bacterium; assembly: GCA_043817315.1. Taxonomy (GTDB): domain Bacteria; phylum Patescibacteriota; class Patescibacteriia; order JBDRGY01; family JBDRGY01; genus JBDRGY01. The sequence goes on from JBDRGY010000004.1 coordinate 44,349, forward strand.
GATTTAACTTTAGGGGGAGCCGGCCACACGGTGGCCATCTTGGAGGAAACCGGTCCTGAAGGAAAAATGTTAGGAGTCGATTGGGACCGATTGGCTCTATCAGAAGCCAAGCAAAATTTGAAACGCTTTCCTACCAAGAGATATCATTTAGTATCAGACAATTTTGTTAACTTAGAAAAAGTAGTCAATGAATATCCCGATATACATCCGATTAGCGGTATTTTACTCGACCTGGGCTTATCTAGCCTTGCAATCGAGGATGGATCTAGAGGATTTTCTTTTCTAAAAGACGGCCCCCTAGACATGAGATTTTCTGGTGAGGGAGAAACTGCAGCCGATCTTTTAAACAAATTATCAGCTAAAAATTTGCGCGATATACTCTGGGAGTACGGCGATGAGAAATATGCCTCTGAAATCACAAAACAAATTTTAACAACAAGGCAAAAACAAAAATTTTTGAAAACTCATCATCTAACTTCCGCCGTACTCCAAGTATATCGTCATAAACCAAAGCCAAAAAAAATTCACCCGGCCACCAAGACTTTTCAGGCATTGCGCATTGCCGTCAATAAAGAACTTTCTAATTTATCCGAAGTATTACCCCAAGCAGTTTCTTTGATAGCGAAAGGGGGGAAGCTGGCTGTCATTTCTTTTCACTCCAAAGAAGACAGTATAGTCAAGAATTATTTCCGTAATCAGGCTAAAGAATGTCTCTGCCCGCCCCAATTCCCGGTCTGTAGGTGTGATCATCAAAAGAAGCTCAAGATCGTTACCAAAAAACCAATTTCTCCCAGTCAAAAAGAAATTTATAATAATCCGCGATCTCGTAGCGCTAAATTACGGGTCGCTCAAAAAATATAAAAAAAATGTCCAAATTCATACTTTTCTCCAGATTCAACAAAAAACACATTCGTCCTCAAATGAACGGGAAACAAAAAAAGTTTTCTGTTAACGCCAATATGCTACGATTGATGATAGTATCTACTGTACTGGCCTTGGGCATTTTTTATCTGGTTGAAACAAACCAAGTTTCCACACGAGGTTTTGAACTAAGAAACCTGCAGGATAAAGTTGATGAATTGAATGTTCAGAATGAAAAGCTGGAGGTAGAGGCGGCTGAGATGAAATCTATGCAGCGAATCGAAGAATTAAGCCAAGAATTAAATCTAATTTCCGGTGGCCCGGTACTGTATCTTAATACAGCTAGCGCAGAAGTGGCCGCCAAATAACATAAAAATAAAAAGTTAAGAGTTCGTTTCTCTTAACTTTATATTTTGAAATCCTATGGTGTCTAAAAAGCAAAAAAAGAAAATTGGACCAGACCGCGTCTACTTGCTTGCCATAGCTATTTTTATTTTTGCCGGCTTTGCCATCTTCAGGCTTTTTGATTTACAAATTTTACGAAATCACTATTACGAAGCCTTGGCTTCCGGCCAGCACGAAATTTCGGAAAAGTTGATGGCCGAAAGAGGGGAGATATATGTGCGGGAGAGGAATTCTGATGAGTTGTTTCCCATTGCCCAAAACCAAGAACTGAATTTAGTCTTTAGCATCCCCAGAAAGATAAAAAATCCCAAGGAGGTCCTGGACAAGATAACCCCTGTTTTGGAAATTACCGAGGAAGAGGTTCCTACCATGATGGAGAGGTTATCCAAGGAAGGTGATCTTTATGAACCGCTACGGCACCTGGTTAGCGATCAAAAAGTTGCTGAGCTGGAGAAATTGGAGATAGAAGGAATTGATTGGATGCCGGAGACCAATCGCTATTATCCGGAAAAAAATATTTACTCACATATTACCGGTTTCTGGGGATACCTCAATGACCAAAGAGTGGGCCAATATGGCCTGGAGGGTTATTTAGATGAACAGCTTTGCGGCAAGACGGGCAGCATCATAGCCGAGAAAGATGCTGGCGGGCGTTTTATTACCATCGGTCAGAAGTTCTTAGAAGAAGCTCAAGACGGTGATGACTTTGTCTTAACGATTGATCGAACGATTCAATACAACACTTGTTCCAAATTAAAAGAAGCAACTATGAAACACGGAGCTGATAAGGGTAGTGTTATAGTGCTAGACCCCAAAACCGGAGCCATCTTGGCTATGTGTAATTACCCGGATTACGACCCTAATGATTATAGCGCCACCGAGGACATTGAAGCTTTTAAAAATACCGCTCTTTACGATATGTGGGAGCCGGGCTCTGTCTTCAAATCGATCACTATGGCTGCTGGCTTGGATCTGGGATTAGTCAGCCCGGGCACTACTTACGTGGATACCGGTGAATTAAAATATGGTAAATACACTATCAAGAATTCCGACGGCAAGGCCTATGGTACCCAAACCATGACCAATGTACTGGAAGAATCTCTTAATACCGGCGCTGTTTTTGTAGCAGAACATGTAGGCAATGAAAGATTTTATAACTACGTCAGGGACTTCGGTTTTGGTGAGAGGATCGGCTTACCGCTGGAAAGTGAAAGTGTCGGAGACTTAAGCACCATTGCCAAGCTCAGAGATATCTACACGGCCACCGCTTCCTACGGACAGGGAATTACCGTTACCCCGATCCAATTAATAATGGCTTATTCAGCCATTGCCAATGATGGCCTAATGATGAGGCCATTTATAATTGACGAAATAGTTAAGAACAACGGTACCACCGTCAAGTCTACTCCCGAGGAAATGCGTCAGGTGATATCGGCCGAAGCGGCTAATACCCTGTCGGCCATGCTGGTTTCTGTCTTGGAAAACGGACATGCTCAGAGGGCTTTGGTGCCGGGCTATTTTATGGCCGGAAAAACGGGGACCGCTCAAGTTGCCAGAAGCAGCGGAGCCGGTTACGAATCAGGTTTGCACAAGGATACCTTTGTAGGATTCGGACCGATTTCCGATCCCCAATTTGTGGTTTTAACCAAACTTGATAATCCCAAAGACGTTCCTTGGGCAGCCAGCTCAGCGGCCCCCTTGTTTGGTGAGATTGCTCAATTTCTGGTAAACTACTATCAGATCCCCCCGGAGCGTACTATCGATCGATAAATTATCAATAATGAAAAAGTGGTTACAAAGTTATCTTAATAAATTGGCCAAGAGGATTTTGGTCAAATACCAGCCAGATATTATTGGAGTAACTGGTAGCTATGGTAAAACTTCAACTGTGGAAGCAATTTACCAGGTTTTGGCAACTACTTATTCGGTTAGAAAGAATCTGAAAAATTACAATAACGAAATTGGAGTACCCCTTTCCATAATCGGTAAAGAAACTGGCGGAAAGAATTTCTATAAATGGCTGGGAGTGATTTTTAAAGCTTGGTCTTTATTACTGTCTCGAGATAACAGCTACCCTCAAATTTTAATTTTAGAAATGGCCGCCGATCACCCCGGAGACATTAAATACTTAGTTAAAATGGCACCGCCTAAAGTTGGGGTGATTACCGCGATTGGCCCTGTCCACCTGAAGTTTTTCAAAAAAATTGAAAAGGTCTTGGACGAGAAAAAAATGATTGTTTCTAAATTACCCGAGGACGGATTTGCCATCTTGAATGCGGATGACAATTATGCCATATCCGTCAAGGATCAGACTAGGGCCAAGGTGCTATCATATGGATTCTCTGAAGAGGCAGTGGTTCGGGCTTCCGACCACCTGATTTTTTCCGAATTGCCTGAGGAGGTTGAGAAAAGAGTAAAGGGAGTCAGTTTCAAACTTCATTATCAAGGCAATACGGTCCCCGTTTTCTTGCCCGATGTTCTGGGTAGACACCAGATCTACTCAGCTTTGGCGGCCGCTGCTTGTGGAATCAGTTTTAACGTAAATTTGGTAGATACGGCTGAAGCCTTAAAACGTTTTCAATCTCCCAAAGGCCGCATGAAAATCATTGACGGAATCAAACACACCGTTTTAATCGACGATTCCTACAATTCCTCACCGGTGGCTTGCGAAGCTGCTTTAGAAGTATTGTCTCGTATCCCAGCCGAAGGAAAAAATAAATTTGCCGCCCTGGGTGATATGGCCGAGCTTGGTGAGTTTATGGAAGAGGGTCATTATCAAGTGGGCAAGAAGGCAGCCAAGGTTTGTGACTATTTGGTAACAGTGGGGGAAGCCGCCAAGATGATGGCGGAACAAGCTATTAAGTCCGGCATGTCGCAAGACAAAGTATTCAGCTTTGGTTCGGCGGATCGAGCCGGCCGCTTTATTCAAGAAAGAATCAAGCAAGGCGACATTGTTTTAATAAAGGGATCACAAGTATCCAGAATGGAACGGGTAGTTAAAGAATTAATGGCAGAGCCTGAGAAAGCCAACGAGTTATTAGTGCGCCAAGGTTCTAGTTGGCAATAAAGAAACGGAAAATATCAGAGATCCCTTTGGGGATTTTTTTCTTGATTTTTAACGGGAGTTAAGCTACAATAGGAAAACGATTAATAATTTGGATATTATGACAAGCAGGGAAAATCCAGAGGGAGCCCAACCAGGAGACAAAAATCCTGAAATCCCTGAAGGATTTGAAACAATATTAGAAGGCAAATCACCCGAGGAACAGACAGAAATATTAGCAGCTATTGCAGCTGATGCAGAATTGCTAAAGCCAACGGGCGGGGAAAGGCCAGGGCTAAACAAACAGGAAATCATTGAGCATTCTATCGGTTATTGCAATCTTTATATTGAAATTTGGAGTAAAATAATAGGTTTAAATCATACATCTATAAGGCAATGTGAATCAGAGGGAGACCAACAAGCTGGAGAAATTGAAGATATCAAGCAACAAATAATAGATCATACAAAGGAATTGGAAAAGTGGGAAAAGATTAAAAAAGAAATTGAACGTGGGGAAACAGAGAATCTGCTAATTGAGATAGAGCGATCAATAGAAACCCATACCGAGACGCTTAGTTCTTGGGCCAAAAAAATTGCGGATGCTAGCCATGATACACCTGATGAAGAAATTGCTGAGTTTAGGGTGGAGCTAATCAAAGCTGCCAGCAGACTTGCTGATGCATCTGAACACAAACGATTGCTTAGATTTATGCGGGAGCAAAAAGTTAAATAAATATAAGCACACTAGTTTATGCCGGAAAGAGAAAAACCAATTCCCAAAGATATGGAAGATTTGATTTTCGACGAAGAAGAGGGTGGGAGAACAATCAAACAAAAAGCTCATGATTATCATCAAGATGAGGCCATGCTTAAGGAAGTTGAAGAAGGGGGGAAGCAAGAGGACTTGGAAATCGATTATCAAGAAGTGATCGACATGATCGAAAAAGAATCGCCTCAAAAAGCCCAAGAGATGCTTATAGGCTTTTGTCAGGGATATGTAGAAAGATTATCAATGCCAGGGGACAGAGAGAAATGGACTGAATATGTAAGGCGGCTACAAAAAGGAGAGGTCGATGGTTTACTCTTGGAAATTGAGGAGATGATCCAGAAAGACGTCAATAGTCTAACAAAGTTGAATGAAGAGGCCGATACTGTTCCCAGCGATGGTTTTCATCAAAACGATAATGTTAAAAGAAAAAAACAAGTTTTAAAGAGTCTAAGGGGGCTAACTACCCTGGAGAACTTGTTATGGAGATTAGAAAAAGAATTGAAGCCGGAAATGCTGGCTGGGTTGAAAAAAGAGTTACTGGACCATTGCCGTACTTGGATCGATATTGCACAACAAGAGCATGATCATGAAGGAGAAAGAGCCTGGCTGCAGGCGATGACCGAATTACAAAATGGGGATTCGGATGAAATGTGGAATGCAATCAGAATTACCATAAACAAAAAAATAAGAGAGTTTGATCTAGCTGATAAAATGGGAAAAGAGAAAGATACAAAAAGGCTGACAGCTGATCTTTCTGAACTAACCAGAATCCAGAGTAGTCTGCTCAAAGTACTGCGCAGCCAGGAACACTAGATATGAAAATTGCCCTAAAAATAATTTTCGTTATCTTGTTAATTTGGGGCACAATCGTCATCGCCAGAGGGGGTTACATCGGTTTACTAGATAACGTTAATCTGATATGGCACGAAGCAGGCCATACCTTATTTGTTTTCTTCGGTGATTTCGTCAGAATATTAGGGGGATCACTGACTCAAGTCTTAATACCGCTACTATGTGGTGTTGTTTTTTTAGTCAAGCGCCAGTGGTTTGCCAGCACTTTCGCTTTGTGGTGGGCAGGCCAAAATCTTACTAATGTCAGTATCTATATTGGTGATGCCCGGGCTCTGAAGTTAGACCTTATTGGTGGAGAGGCCTCTATCCATGACTGGAATTATCTTTTGGGGATGATGGGCCAGCGGCATTTGGATATGGCCATAGCTAGTTATGTCTGGTGGATCGGGATGATAGCCATGGGAGCAGCCCTGTTTTTAACACTTTATTTTATTTGGCGTGATGACATCAAAACCAAAAAGGGGATAGCGCTTTAAAACCACTAAAAATTAATTATTACCAAAAAACACCCCCTATTTAGGGTGATTTTTTAACGGAAAGAAAATAGGGGACAAGCGTGTTGATTGCCTGTCCCCTGACGCATAGCCATGTAGAGTGCAGATCGGAACGTCCAGGTGTTGAGCCTGGAACCTAATCGTTGGCTGCAACGACCTGAGGCTATCAACCTCTTTAAGGACGCCCTAATTTGGCACCTCCCCCTTTCGGGCATTTGCGGCTTCGCGTCGACATGAACCCGCCTACCAAGAGGCGGGGGGTACCGCGACAGCAGTCATCATCGTCTGCCCTGCTGCCAATAATTATATTAGATAAAAGCAATTAATATGTCAATTGATATATTGTGGAAAAAAAACGGGCAAGTTTTTAACTTGCCCTAAAGATCGTCTGCCTCTTCTTCAAGCTCGATACTTCTGATGACAGCAGCCAGGTCATGTTCCTGGCTAACGGGTACAGGCTGATCTTCACCGTCTTCTTCTCTCATCCAATTCTCGGGATTTATCAGTTCGGCATGGTGCACTTTATCCTCCTTGGTTGGAGCTTCTCCACAAAAACCTTAAGTTTGACATTATGACCGAAAGAGTTGGGGACATCTCCAGCCGGAGCCGTCAAAGCCATCCTGGGGCGCCGACTTACGGTCTGGGGTGCAATGAGCTGTTGCTTCAATATTGCGGAGGTTGAGAGCGGTTGAGAGCAAGTGTTTGTAGATCGTGCCTATTTACCGATCTCTCAGCCTCCACTTGGAGAAGGAGTATGAAGCGAATTAATTCTATCTGATAATACGAATCTAGTCAAAAAAATTTGACAAAATATAGTTTAGTAATAATATGGAAGCAGCTCTTTATGTCGGATAACACTTTAGGCCAAAAGCGAAGGAGGGACCAAGTGTCTGAATCGAGACAAGGCTTACCTCGAGTTCTTGTCATCTTAGCCAAGAGAAAATTCAACCGGGACTTGGGAAGCGGTGGGACTCCCACATATTGGTTAGTGCACAGTGAAGTGGTGGAGCTCCATACTTGTACTACTTGCCGAGGTTTGATCCGGCAGATTCGAAGTGCTCAGCGCCAGTCCCGACCTTTTGGGGCAGTAGTGGTGGAGGCGACTGATAACGAATCCAGCATTCGCCAGGAAGTGCTGGAAGAAGCTATGGAGCATATACCGGAAGGTACTACTTTGTTGAAAATAGAAAAGGGGCCGGTCTGTATGCAAGTCTGTTCTTTTGACGCTGCGGAAGGCGATTTCGCGGTACGGGGCAACAGTACCAGCGGCGACCGCTTAGCCGCAACCATCATGGCCCTTTGCTCATCAGCACAATAGTCTATACCAGGGCGCTTCCTTAAGAAGCGTCTTTTTAAATAAAAAAGACGTATCCTGGAATCTGGATACGTCTTATGAATAAGGTACATCTCTTCAGCTGTCGTTGCCTTCGGCAGGTGGCTGCCATTCAGTCAGCAGTCGTTCCGGGACGAAAGTCTTGCCGTGAGGTTCGTCTGACTGGGTGTCGAAAACCTCTACCTCTAGCCAGTTCTGCGGTCTTTCCCCATTTGGCTTGACTTCGCCAGTCAACCTGAGCCTATTACCCTCCGGAGTCAATTGACCCAGCTTGGTGGTGACCGGAGCACGGACAGTACAAAAGACAACTTCTCCCTTCTCTGGAACTGACATAGGTCTCTCCTGGTATGGGCCTGGACCATCACTTCGACCTTAGCCAGCTCATGCTGCCGTAAGTGATTACATTTTAGTTCTAATTAGGTTTTTGTCAAGAAATGAGCGCATCGCGTCGGAGACGCGATGCGCTCTGGAAAACTCCTCCTAGATTCCCTTGAACGGCCAATGCCACTCGGTCAGCAGAACCTGCGGAAAAACTGCCCTACCCAACACCTTATCGTCCAGGAAGTTTCTCCTGACCTCTGCTTCAACTCCGGCAGCTGGCCTGCCTTGCCAGACAACCTGTTCTTCATGACCCGTTAAGATCAGGTAGTGATCGTCTGGGGTTACTTCTCCAAAGTCAGTGTCAAACGGTTCTCTGACTTTGTGTCTTTTGGCATCGATCAGGCCCATCCCTATCCTCCTGTCGGCGGTTTTTGCCGGCCCAACTACCTGATTACCGAAATGTATTAATAATACTATTCTATATTTTCTATTTGTCAAGAAAAAGAGTATAATAATTGTGTAGGATTATTAATCAAAATAGCAATGGAACAAGAAAAAAACGATTATCAACAACCAAGTCAATTTGGCAACCAAGAACCGGCCAAAAAACATTTTGGCTTGAAAAAAGCAGTTCTGGTCATCAGCATTGTTATTGTCTTGAATCTGTTTATCGGCTATGGCATAACTACTTTTTGGCATACACCCCAATATGAGGACTACTGCACCGAGGAGATTACCTCTAAGACATATTCTGACCAGGAATCCTGTGAAGCAGCTGGAGGTAAATGGATAATAAGCGCAGAAGTGGGTGTCCCGGAAGAGAAAAGCAGAATAAGTAATTGGTGTGAAATGGATTACCAGTGCCGGCAGGAGTATCAAGCAGCTTCCGATGTTTATGGCCGTAACTTCTTTGTCGTTGAAATAATAGCTGGAGTAATTCTGATAGTAGTCGGCTTGTTTGCCATCAAGGCCCAGTCGGTTTCTTTGGGGCTTTCTTTCGGTGGTCTGCTGGCCTTGATTGTCGGTACCATGCGGCACTGGTCAGGGATGCAGGAATATCTGAGATTTATCATTCTAGGTCTGGCCCTGATTATCCTGATCTGGGTGGGAGTCAAGAAGTTCAAAGATTAATCACAATATTTTATGCGAGTAGACGATCAAGACAAGTCTAAAAAAGAAGAAAAACTAAAGGAAGAGTCAAAACAACCAGAACCTGCTAGAGGAGACAAGCCCAAAAAGAAGGGCCACCTGTTACGCAACTGTTTTATCATTGTGCTCATTGTCTTCATTTTATTGATCTTGGCGATTGTTTCCCTGTTCTTCTTTAAGGTCCCGGTTATTTCTTCAATCGTTGGATTAAACAGTCAGAAGGATTTGGGGATTGAAGCCACTGAGGAAGCTAAAGACAGTGCCCAGCAAAAAGTGCCCTGGCAATTTACGGCTGAGATGTCGGAATATACCTTGACGGGGAATAGAACTTTTTCCGGGAAGATGGACTTAGATGTAGAACTGACATCAGAAGAGGTTACTTCCTACCTTGGACTAATGGGATTTCCGGATGAAGTCATTGAAAATGTCCAAGTTAAAATGGTTGAAGGCGGAATGGAAATTTCTTCTCAGATAAAAGAGCCGGTTAACTTACCAGTATATTTTAAAGTAGATATAGATAAGGAGTCAGCCAAAAGTGTCAGCCTAGACATTCAGAAAGCTAAAGTGGGATGGTTCTCTGTACCGCAAAAGTACATAGATCAGGCCGAAGAGTTTTTCCAAGACACAGTCAATGGGAGGTTAACGGAGGTGGAGGCAGTAAGCATCGAAACCCTTGAGTATCATGACGGCTATTCCGTTTTTAAAGGCACAGTGCCTGAGAAAGTGGAACCAGCTTATGGTAAATGGCTTGATATCTAAGCTAGTATAAATCAAACAGAACCCGGGTCAATAGGCTTGGGTTCTTATATATAAAAAAACGGACGACTATCAAGTCGTCCGGATAAGCCAATCGGGCAGATCTTCGGTCATGATGTGTCTGATCGGTACCACGACGGGACCGTTGTAGGAAGCCTTGCCGCTCTCCAGCTCCACCTCAATACCGCATTCGAAACGCCAGTGTCCTCGAGGATCGTGGAAGATGGCAATGCCCTCTTCTCCGGTAACCCGGCCGGAAGCACCATGAGGGATTTTGACCGTCTTACCATGATGACCCAACACTTCCACTTCACCTACTTCTACCTGTAAGCCTTTCAATTGACTGATTTTCAACATGATCCTATCCTCCCAAGGAAAGGTGGGGGTTCTTGATGCCCGATTGCTAAGGTACATTTGCCTTATCTTACAGTTTCTCTTTTATTTAGTCAAACCCTGCACCAGACGGTGCAGGGTAAATTAAAAAGGACGGCGGATAGTTTGCCGTCCAATGAACATGGGCCCTCTAGCCCTCGACTGGGTCCAGATGAGTGGCTGGCACCAAGACATGGTCACCTTCGACTACCACTTCGATCAGCAGCCCCTGATCTTGTGAGGGTAGTTTGGCCTCGTGAGCCAGTCTGGCCTCAGTACCTTGGAGCAAAACCTTGGGCAAGGTGCCGACTCTGACATCGGCCCTCTGGTTGACTATAACTCTGGTTCCTGCCATCAGCTTGCTATTGGCCATGATGTTCCCCCCTGGTTGTCGCTCTCCCGTTCTTAAGACCCGAAACAGTTTATTACAATATTACTTATTGATTTTTTTGTCAAGCCCTGCATCAGACGATGCAGAGCAAGTAGATAAAAAAAGATGGCAGATGCTCTTGCCATCTTGGGCCGTGGGCTAGCGGCTCTCATCAACCAGTCCCAGCATGACATCAGTGATGTCGATGACTCCTGGTTCCCGGTCGGGCCCGATCAAGCAGACCATGCCTCGGTGCACCTGGCCAAACTCATCGGTGAACTCCCGGTCCTCTCCCAGGTAGCGAAACTGGGTGCCGCCCGGGAATCGGTAGTTGCGAGGCGAATCATCTTTCTTGATCGGAGCCTCTTTCTGTCCCGGGGCCGGAGACTTTAGCTCCAGCTACTTACCATTTAGTTCTGCCCTGGTGACCATTTGGTTACCCCCTTTTCGGGCCTCCTACCTCGTAGATTTGGCGCCCTGGAATGAACATTTAAACTTAAGGGATATTAAAGAATTTGTCAAGGCCTTAGCCGTAGTCAAAGCTCTTTTGTCAATGGGCGGCTTTTGCTTAGGTCGCCCTTTTTGTTTCCCGGTATAAATGGATAATTCGTTGAATAAAAGTAAAGTGGGTAAAAATGGCCATAATAATCATCAGGATGACAATAGCGTCTAGGCCCCAGAAATGAGCTAGAAACAAACCAATTATTAACAGGATAAAACGGGGAGCTCTTTGAAAAAAGCCTATGTTACACTCGATGCCGATCCCCTCAGCCCTGGCCCGGACGTAGGATACTAAAAAGGAACCGATTAAGGCCAACCAGATAAATATTACCTGCCAGTCTTTGAGGGAATCGAGGTAGTGAAGATAAATGGCCAAAAAGATTACAAATTCAGAATATCGATCTAGAAAGGAATCAAAGAAAGCGCCAAAGCTGGAGACTCTATTTTGTTTTCTGGCTACCATTCCGTCGATCACGTCAAAATTGACAGCCAGAAAAGTAATGATACCGCCGATCAAGAAATTCCCGAGATAAATAAAATAGGCGGCGATCAAGAACATTACAAATCCCAGAACCGTAACCAGATTAGGATGCACTTTTGATTTGGCCAAGCCATTGGCTATGGGCTGCCACAGTTTTAAGTAACTCAGGGAAACAGGGTGGTGGCGGGAAAAGTTGAATCGTGATTCTATCATATCACCATTGTAGCACATCGAATGTTTAATAACGAGATTGACAGGAGCAGTATATAAAGTTATGATTCAGCCGTCTATCAATAAATCAGCGACGGCGCTAATATGAAAAGATATCGTAAAAAAATTTGCTTGCTGTTTGCCGGAGGTACAAAATTATCCCACTCGAGTGGTAAGGGTTTTGAAGTTAAAAAGACTGACGATATTAAACCCTGGCTAATGCATTTTGAAGAATTGAATATTATGGCTGACATTGAGTCGGTTTTTATTTTTGGCGGAAAGTCGGAGAATGTAACAGTTGATCAATGGATCAAATTAATCGATGAGATCAAGAAGAGAATCAATTCCAGCGACGGATTCGTAGTCTTGCAGGGACCACAGACTATGAACTATACAGCTTGCGCCCTGACCTTTGCTTTCCAGAATTTAAACAAACCGATTATTTTAACCGGTTCCCCGTTTACCCCCCAGACTAAAAGTCAGCAAGCGGATCCGCTAGAAGAGTATAAGGGTTTAGGAATCAAAGCCAATTTACTAAACGCCATCCAAGTTGCTTTGTCCGATATCAACCAGGTGGCCATCCTTTTCGGCTCGCGCCTGATTTCTGGAGTACAAGCGGTACAGGCTACTCCGCCAGGGTTGAATTTCTTTGATTCTTTCTCCGGTCATTTTTTGGGAAGGGTTGATTTTGGCATTAGTTTGTTTGGCAAAACTAAAAAGAGTAAAGCCAAAATGAAGTTTAGTAACGGCTTTGACAATAAAGTCTCTATTTTGGACTGGCATCCGGGGGTGGATGTCTCCTTGATCCAGAATCTGAAAAAACAAAAAATTCACGGATTGATAATAAGAATGCATCATCAGACAGTGCTGCCCGACAGTTTCTTGCCCGCTCTGCGAAAACTAGCCAAGGACAGTATTCCGGTAATTATCTACCAATCCGGCCAAGAACAAAAATTTTTAAAAGGCGCCAATATCATCATGATTGAAAATATGAGCCTGTCAGCTGTTTTGGTGAAATTGATGTGGGTGTTGGCTCAGACCAAGAGCCTGTCCAAAATTAAAAGTCTAATGGCTAGAAATTTATCAGGAGAGATAGTCAAATAGTATGAAGGTATACTTTTTCGGACCAGCAACCAGTAAAACTAAAATGTGTCAGACTTACGGCACCATTTTGAGTTTGCTGAAAAAAGCTGACCTGGAAGTCTATTCCAACCAGGAGCCAACAGATCTCTCTGAAGAGTTGAGTCAGATTTATCAATCAGGCGGCATGATATTAGACAAGATGGAAGCTTTTATTATCGAGGGCTCAACCCCAGATCAGGAAATCGGTTATTTCTTAGCCTATGCCTTAAGCCAGAAAAAGCCAACCTTATATTTATCTGAAAAGTCACATCAAATAAAATCCACTCTTAAATATCTGAAAAGCAAATCCACTCCCAAATTTTTGCAGATTACCACTTATAGTCAAAAGAATATAGAGGAACAGCTTATCAAATTTCTACAGCTGATCAAAGCCGGTAAAATAAAAGAGATTCCTTCTATCAAGTTCACACTGCGCATCACTCCTTCTATTGAGCGCTTTCTTCATTGGAAGACTCACAACACCGATAAGTCCAAAGCGGACTTTTTACGACAAGATATTGAAGAGATGATCAAGAAAGACGACAAGTATCAGCGGTTTTTGAGAAATAAAGACTAAGCCTCTTTATAATTTAGGTAAAAAGTTGTATAGTATTACTATGAACAAATTATTAATTCTCTCGGTAATCATAATTTTTGGAGGATTTTTTGTTACACCGGTTTCGGCTCAGGAAATTGAAGAAATCAAAAGCTTTGATATCAGAGTTGTTCTAAATGAAGACAGCACCTTCACCATTACTGAAACTATCCTATATGATTTCGGGGAGGATGCTTATAATAAACACGGTATCATCAGGGAGATGCCCTATAAGTATCAGAGGAAAGGAGCCAATTATAACGTCAGAATAACTCTATTGTCGATTACCGATTCTGCCGGCAATCCTTACAATTATAGTACCAGTCGCTCCGGCGGTAACCTTTACCTAAAGATTGGTGATGCCGATGTTACGGTTACCGGCAAGAGGGCATACCAAATTGAATACAAACTAGCCAGAGCTATAAACTATTTTGCCGATCACGACGAATTTTACTGGAATGTAACTGGTACTGGCTGGCCGGTAGATATCGAGCAGACAACGGCAACTATCACTATGCCTCAGTCCGTTTTGATGGAAGATTTGCAGTTTGCCTGCTATACCGGTTATTACGGTGCCACTGAAGGTTACTGTGATTACGAGATGATCGATGAGCAACATTACGTTTATTACACCAAAGAGGCTTTGGTGGCGGGCGAGGGCTTGTCGATCGTTCTGGGTTTGCCCAAGGGGATTATACAGCAGCCTACTCTGGCTCAGAATCTATTGTGGTTCTTTCAGGATAACTGGTATATTTTTCTGCCCTTACTCGTCCTGATTATCCTGATCTATGTTTGGTGGACTAGGGGCCGGGACCCAGAAACAAAATTGAGTGAAACCATAATTCCTTATTACGCACCTCCTAATGATATGCCCCCAGGACTTTTGGGGGTAGTCTATGACGAAAAGGCTGATCTTAGAGATATCAGCTCCTCAATTATTGATTTTGCAGTCAGAGGCTATATTAAAATAAAGAAAATTGGCAAGAAAGACTCTGACTATGAATTTATTAAAATAAAAAATATTGACGATACTTTTGAACCGTACGAAAGAGATGTCTTCAAAGCTATCTTTAAGAATACTAATTCCAGAAAATTATCCAGCCTCAAATACAAATTTTATAAAGAATTGCCTGCCATCAAAAAAACCCTTTATCAATCGGTGGTAGATCAAGGTTTTTTTCCGATCAATCCGGATAAAGTACGAGGATCCTATGTTGGTTGGGGAATAGTATTCATCATAGTCGGATTTATCCTGATGTTTGTCGGTATCTCTGTTTATGCCGGCATAGCAGTGATGGCTAGTGGAGTCCTGGTAACCTTCTTTGCCAAAGCTATGCCCAGGAAAACCAAGTTTGGAACTAATACCCACGCCAAAATATTGGGATTGAAGATGTATATGTCAGTGGCTGAAAAAGACCGGATAAAATTTCACAATGCTCCAGCCAAAAGCCCGGAGGTTTTTGAGAAACTGTTGCCCTATGCCATGGTTCTGGGGGTGGAGAAAGAATGGGCTGAAGAATTTAAGGATATGTATAAAACGCCGCCTGATTGGTACCAGGGAGATACCATCCGGGGATTTAATTCTCTGTACCTCATAAACTCATTGAGCTCTATGAATCGGTCAGTCGGTAGTACTATTACTTCAAGGCCTCCAAGTCGCAGTAGTGGTAGTGGGGGAGGATTCTCGGGTTTTTCCGGTGGTGGTGGTTTTTCTGGCGGTGGTTTTGGAGGCGGAGGCGGAGGCAGCTGGTAATATTTGAAATTAATTTGGAAATACAATTTTATGGCGAAAATTTTAATGATTATCGCGCCGGAAAGTTTTGATGCAAAGGAATTTAAAATTTGTAAGCAAACTATCGAAAAAGCCGGACATCAGGTAGACGTAGCTGCTCGCTACAAGGGAGAAGCTAAAAGTAATAAAGAAGACACCTATCAGGTAACAATTGGCATCAGGGAGGTGAAAATGGAAGAGTATCAGGGCATTCTGTTTATCGGCGGATCAGGGGCGGCCATCTATTTAAATGACGACGAAGCACATATATTAGTGCGGATCGCCAGCGATATCGGTCA
This sequence comes from Patescibacteria group bacterium, assembly GCA_043817315.1. Classification (GTDB taxonomy): domain Bacteria; phylum Patescibacteriota; class Patescibacteriia; order JBDRGY01; family JBDRGY01; genus JBDRGY01. The sequence continues at coordinate 60,053 of JBDRGY010000004.1, forward strand.
AGCGATAGGGGCTATCAACATTGCCCCCTCTATTCTGGCCAATGCCGGAATACTCAGCGGCCGCAAAGCTTCTGTGTTTCCCTCTGAAGAGGAGAACATGAGGGCCAAGGGGGCAGAGCTGATGTCATCTGACGTTACAGTAGACGGGAAAATCGTGACAGCTTCAGGCGCCTATGCGGCGGAGGAATTTGCCCGGCATTTTGTTGAGGCCTTGAACAAATAACTATGTCTAAAATATTAATAACCACTAATTTTATTGTTCAGCCAGACAAGGTTAATCAGTTTAAAGATTTCCTGCAGTAATTGGTAAAGGCTGGCCAAGAGCTCAAGGGGGTTGAAAAAAGTTATATTTGTCGCCATCAAGAGTAGTCTAATATATTGTCCACCTGGACCATAATCGATACGCCGGCCAACGCCGAGAATCTCAAAAGAACTTTCCGAGACGATATAGACTTTGCTCAAAAATATTTAGCGGCAATGGAGCTTCTGGAAGCTAAACCGAAATTAGCTACTTACCAAATCGTGGGATAAAAAAACGCCCCCACATCCTCAAGGGCGCTTGTCAGTCAGCTGAAGGGTTACCTTCAATGGCCCACTGTCTAGGAGCGGGCGCCTGGCCAGGCGACAGGAATTCAGAAACCGATCTCATGCCTTCTTACGCCCGGAAGACACGAATGCAGGGACGTCTGCATGCCGCAGGGGGTGGCGGACGGTGTCCTAGGTTCACTGCCAGGTCAGACTAGCTGATTCCTTTTCGAACAGCTGACTTATGTAGCGCTTATGGAGGAATAGGGAGCGTCAAAGCTCCTTGATAATGAACAAAATCCGAGTAAGCGGATAAATAAGATATTATACCCTATTATTATCTACGTCAAGTAATCATTACCCTTTTTAAGGAAATTTGTTATAATTAATTAAGCTATTATGGAGGACCAAAAGAAAAATACCGCTTTTTTGTACCTTTTTGGTGTAATTATCGTTTGTTTTATTGCTCTGCGAATTTTTCAGGTTACAGTGTCAGACGAAGAAGAGAAAACTAACCAGGCAGTAGCAAACTCTAATGTGGCTAATGCCAGCATTGAAGAAAACTTTCAACTACTCCTGGAGATCAGAGCTCCTTTTTCCAATACATCAATCCAAATTGATAATGAAGGCCAGATTACCTATCAAAAAATTGTATTTGGTTTGCAAGAAGATAGTCAGCAAGAAAAAACTATCAATCAAGAAAAACTTATAAATCTGCAGAATCTAATATCAAGTAGCCAGTTCTTTTCCATGAATAGTGCCTATCGGTCCCAGGAAATCGTGGAAGACTCCACTTTCTCTATTTTGAGTATTAGCTGGGACGAGGATGATCACTCTGTCTTATGTGAGACTAATTGTCCGGATGGTTTTAATAGTATTCAAACGCAAGTCGAATCACTTTGGAATAATATTTAATTATATCAATATGAAAGCAATTCGTTATCTTATCTTCCTGGCAATTTTCTTAGTCGTCGTTTACGGAATTCTAACCGTGACTTATTTCGGTTTATATTCCGATTCCAAATATGCCAAGGGCCAGGATTTAGAAGCAGCCCAGGATGGTCAATTTGTCAATTTGTCGACCGGAGAAATTTTTTACCGTGAGGCTGGACTGGGTAAAAAAGTAATCTTTCTTCATGGCTTTGGCGATTCTTCAGCCAGCTTCGAGAAGATAATGGAAGAAATGAGCAGCCAGTACCGGGTCTATGCTTTAGATTTTCCGGGTTTTGGTTTTTCCAGCAAAGAAAAAACAAACGAAATGAATCTGGAAGAAAAGGTTCAGACAGTCTTGGACTTTATGGATTTTAAGAACACGGATAAAGTGTATTTAGTCGGTCACTCCATGGGAGGAGCAGTGGCTACTCAACTGGCTGTTGATTATCCAGAAAAAGTAGAGAAACTGGCTTTAATCTCGACCGCTGGATACGGGGATGATCATGGAGCCTATTCGACACTAAAATGGATTCCTCCTCCGCTGGATAAGCTTTTTGTCCGCTGGTTCTTGTTTAACAATAATACAGTAAAAAAGAATCTGGATGCAGCTTTTTATGATGATGATTTGGCCTCAATAGAGTTAGTAAACCAGTATCTGGAACCCACTCAAACCAAAGGGGCGGATTGGAGCTACTTGAAAAATATCAAACAAGGTATTGCTCCGGATCTTAAAGATGAGTTTGCCAAGGTTACACAGCCGACACTATTAATCTGGGGCAGGGATGACGAAATGATATCCAGTGACACCATGGCCTCCTTAAGGGGAATAATGCCGAATGCAACAGGTTATTTCTTAGAATTTACCGGACATCTGGTCCACCAGGAAAGCCCTGAGGGAGTAGCTTCACTGCTGGAAAATTTCTTTAGTCAAATTCTATAAACGATGAATTTCTTTGAGCTGATAAAAAAACGGCATTCAATTCGTCAATACAAAAAACGGGAAGTACAAAAAGATAATATCAAAAAGATATTGGAAGCGGTTAAGACTGCTCCCTCTGCTGGCAATGTTCAGGCATACCATATCTTTGTGGTTAAGCAACAAGCCAATAAAGATCAGTTGGCCCTGGCCGCTTTCGGCCAGAATTTTATTGCTCAAGCGGGAGTGGTTTTTGTCTTTATGGCGGACCCCTCTCGTTCCTCCTCGCGGTACGGCTCCAGGGGGGCGGAATTATACGCCACCCAAGATGCCACCATTGCCTGTAGTTATGCTCAATTAGCTGCTCGGGATCTGGGATTGGGAGCTTGTTGGGTCGGGGCCTTTGACGAAGAAAGAGTCAGGCTGATTTTAAAAGCTCCCAACGAGATGTTGCCGGTGGCCATCCTGCCGGTTGGCTATTCAGCAGTTCCCGGAAGTAGATGCCAAAGAAGGCCCCTCAAAGATATTTTCACTGATAGTTAATAAAGTGCCAGGTCTGACGAGTATCTAGCGCTTTTTTTATTGGTTTATTCGGGTTATAATTAAACTACTTTATGCAGCAAATCGCCTTATCCATTATCAAAAAACTACAAGCCGCCGGCTTTGTGGCTTATCTGGCCGGTGGTTTTGTGCGTGATAAATTGATGAAGAAGCAGCCGGATGATTTTGACATTGCTACTTCAGCCAAACCCAGTCAAATAGAAAAGTTAATGCCCAAGACCATTTCCGTGGGTAAAGAGTTTGGTGTCATTATTGCTATTGTCAAAGGTCACAGTTTTGAAATAGCCACTTTCCGTTCCGATGCCGGTTATTCAGATGGGCGTCGGCCCGATGCTGTTTATTACGCTAAGCCAGCCAATGATGCCCAGCGTAGAGATTTTACCATCAACGGCATGTTTTATGATCCGACCAAAAAGAAAGTGATTGATTTTGTCGGGGGACAAAAGGATTTAAAGAAGAAGATAGTACGTTTTATTGGTGATCCCAACAAAAGGATCAAAGAAGATCACTTACGACTCCTACGTGCCATCAGATTCAAAAACGTTCTAGGGTTTAAATATCATCCTAAGGCTTGGCTAGCAGTTAAGAAACATGCCAAGCTAATCAGAACTGTTTCCGGGGAAAGGATTAAACAGGAGCTAGACAAGATTTTAGCATCTCCCAATCGAGCCAAGGCCATTTTGGATTTACAAAAGTCCGGAATCTTAGCACAAATATTGCCGGAAGTAATTAAAATGATAGGAGTAGCTCAACCTTATCAATTTCACGGTAGGGCAGACGTTTTTAAGCATACTATTAAGTGTGTGGCTCAATTACCGGAAGAAGTTTCCCGGGAACTGGCCTGGGCGGCCCTATTACACGATTTGGGTAAGCCGGCAACGTTTAGGCGGGCTGATCGTATCCGTTTTACCAGACATGTTCAGAAGTCAGTGGAAATTTCCAAGAAGATTCTAAAGAGACTTCATTTCTCCCGGAAAGAATCAGAGAAAATCTTATGGTTGGTCAAGTATCATCATCTGTTACAGAGTTATGACGACATGAAATTATCAACCAGAAGGAAATGGTTACTGGATCCTTTTTTTCCTGATTTATTGGAATTGGCCAAGGCTGATACCGAAGCTACTCCGGCCATTCGTTGGTTTAAGGAGTATAAAAAAATAAAAGCAGCTATGGGGGCGGCCCATAAGAAATTCCCCAAAATTCCTAAATTGATTTCTGGTAAAGAAGTGATGAAATGGTGTAAAATAGAGGAAGGACCGATGGTTGGAAAGATACTGGCTAAAGTTAAAGAGGCCCAGTTGGCTGGCAAGCTAAAGACTAAAACCGAGGCCAGAAACTATGTTAAAAAAATTAAAGTATCAAACATCAGGTGATGGCTGTGAAGTGATTGATGTCACCGGCGACATCCAGGATTTAGTTAGCCAGTCTTCGGTTCAAGAAGGGTTAGTTGCAGTCTGCGTGCCGGGCTCAACAGCCTCTATCAGCACTACAGAATTTGAGCCGAATACGGTGGTCGATATTAAGAATCTTTTTGAAAAAGTCATTCCTGATGCCCAGGATTACCAGCACAACAAAACCTGGGGAGATGGGAATGGCTTTTCTCATTTACGGGCCACTTTGCTTGGTCCTTCCCAAAGTTTTGCCATTGCCAAAGGCCAGGTATTAACTGGTAGCTGGCAGCAGATTGTCTTGATAGATTTCGATAATAAAGCCAAAACCAGAGAAGTAATTGTGAAAATTATTAAGGGGTAGCAAAATCGCTAGGAACCAGGCCCTGAGGGGCTTTTTTTGTTGACTTTTTTCCATAAAATTATTAAGATACAGGACTAAATAAGAAGAGGTTCTTTGACAAAGAAGGAGGAGAACCATGGATAGGCTTATCATTCAGGGGCAGTGCAGACTAGAAGGAGAAGTAGAGGTTCTCGGAGTAAAGAATGGGATTCTTCCTATGATGGCGGCCGCCATACTTGGGTCAAAAGGCCAGACTGTTTTGCACAATGTTCCTGACTTGCGAGACATCCACGTTATGTCGCGCGTGTTGGAGGGGATTGGAGCAAGTGTAGAGCATGACTTGCCCACCAGCACCTTGATGATTGATTGTCAACAGATCTGCAGTAGTCAGGCTCCATACCATTGGGTAAAGCAGATGAGAGCATCCTTTTTGGTCATGGGACCGTTGGTTGCTCGAACAGGATCGGCTAGCGTTTCCTTGCCAGGTGGCTGCTCCATCGGAGCTCGTAAGGTCGATATGCACCTTGAGGCACTCAGGAAGTTTGGTGCGACAGTTGAACAGCGCAGCGGCATGGTTGTTGCTGAGGCAAAAAAGCTTTCCGGCACAGTTTACTGTTTTGATTTTCCTACGCATACTGGTACCGAAAACATCATGATGGCAGCTTGTCTTGCTGACGGCGACACCACTCTGATAAATGCAGCCTGTGAGCCCGAGGTTAGAGATTTGGGTTGTTTGTTGAACGCGATGGGGGCCAAGGTTAGTGGAGCAGGGACTCCAATTATCAGGATAGAAGGAGTAGATCAACTCCATGGGGTGGAATACTCGGCGCTACCGTCAAGAATCGAGACAGGTTTCTTCATGATCGCAGCGGCAATTACTGGTGGGGAGATTGTAATCGGCAATGCGATTACAGATAATCTCGGCATGGTAGTAGATAAGTTGAGACAGATCGGAGTCGAGATTAGAGAATTGGGGGGTAACAGAGCATTGGTGAAGAGGACAGGACGTCTGACCCCAGCCAATATCGTTACCTGGCCATTTCCGGGCTTTCCCACCGATCTTCAGCCCCAAACGATGGCACTCCTAACGCTAGCCGAAGGTGTAAGTGTCGTGAAGGAAACGGTCTTTGAGAAACGGTTCATGCATGTGGATGAACTGAATCGTCTCGGGGCCAGAATAACGACTCGTTTTGATGAAGCTGTGATTGAGGGAGTAAACAACCTGACTGGTGCCCCAGTGATGGCCAGCGATCTTCAAGCTGGCGCTTGTCTAGTATTGGCGGGTATGGCTGCAGGGGGAGAGACCAGCATTGACCGTGTTTACCACATCGATCGTGGGTATGCGAAGATTGAAGAGCGACTTACTAACATCGGAGCGGCGATAGAGAGAGTCAGCGTTTAATTGTTGGTAGGATTGAAAGGGGGTAGAAGGTGTCTGAAGTCGATGTTTTGTTAGTCCTGCCCCCGATGTATCAATCGGGGAGGATCCCTGACTACAATCCCAAAGAGCCGATGGGATTGATGTATCTGGCTGGAGAATTGCGCCAGAATGGCTACAGTGTCGAGATACTCGATGCGGATCTACTTGCCTTAACAGTGGGCGAGACGCTTAGGCGGATTCTGGAGAAAAGGGCCAGAGTAATCGGTTTTTCAGTGATGCAGAGAGCTTTGCCTTCAGTAAAGATGTTGGTCGAAGGTTTAGATGATGTAAAACCTCGATCCCACATCAGCTGTGGTGGTTTTACTGCTACGCTAAGTGCCAGGTATATTCTGCAGAGCATTCCCCAAGTTGACTCAATAGTGTTAGGAGAGGGTGAGCTAACCTTTACTAACCTGGTTAGCCAGTTACTTGAGGGAAAAACCTGGCAGGAGACAACAGGAATTGCATATCGACATGACGGGGTTGTAATAGTGAACCCTCCTGGCCACAAGCCGGATCTCGATTCTCTAACACGCCCTACCCGTGAACTGCTACCTGTTTGTTTAGAGAAGACCAACTATGCAACAGTGTTGGCCAGTAGGGGCTGTTACGGAGTTTGCACTTTCTGTTGCAACTGCAGCTTCGAACGATGCTCGTTAGGTCCGAATTGGAGAGGAAGAAAACCAGGGGATGTAGTCGATGAACTTGAGGCAATACATCGAGATCATGGTGTGAGAGTTTTCAAGTTCAATGACCCCAATCTTTTCGGGCCTGGAAGTGAAGGGAGACAACATGTAGTCGAGATATGCCAAGATATCATTAGGCGGGGCCTTGGAGGTCTTCACTTGATGGCTTTTTGCCGCTCTAATGATATCGACGAAGAAATCGTCCGGCTGATGAAAAAAGCGGGATTTGAAAGGCTTCTCATCGGAATCGAAACGATTTCTGCGGACGCTTTGAGACTGTTCCGCAAGGGCGAGACACCGGAGACTGTTCGCCGAACAATTCAGATTCTACGTGAATCCGACATCGATCTAGTCCCTGGATTCATGATTTTTAATCCCTATACCACCATCGAAACGCTCAAGCAAGACCTGGCTTTTTTGCATGAGTATGGACACACTCCTACTTTAGCAAAGGCCTTAAGAGTGTTTGATGGAATTCCTCTACAGGGCATGTTGGAGTCAGAAGGCCGACTCGTATGGAGGAACCCAATTGAGGGATACCATGAGTACTTGGTAAGTCCTGATGTGGCAGCCATTTATATGGCACTTAAAACCGTTGCCGTGGAGTGGCTCGACACATTCAAGAAGGCTTACCAGGGAGAGCTTTGGGGGATTAAAAAAGCCCCGTCGTTTAAGGAGCGGCAGGGGTTTGACATCCTGAATCGATTAACCTTCAACTTGGAATCTAGGCTGCTTACGGCCTTTATCACTTGGATGGAGAGTGGCTTTACTCTCCAGGATATCGTTGGACTAATGACAGATACCCGACGCCGCTTACGATACCTTGAGGATTTTACCTTGATGGCCTCGGACGAAAATCAGCCCGTTCTTTCCAGTCAGATTCTGTCCTCAAGAGAACTGGCTGGTAAAATTCACACTATCCTAACCCACAAGGTATATCGTACATTTCCTGAACAATACAGATGGAAAGATGATTAGGGCTGTTCAAGTTAATCGCTTGAATAGCCCATTTTTTTTGCTATAATGTATATATGGAAGACAATATTAAAAAGATCACACAGTACATCTTCTTAGAATCTAAACCCTGCAAGGCAGACTTGGTATTTATTTTTGGTACTCGCCATAAAGAGGCCCTGAATAAATTTCTGGAACTATATAGTCAAGGTTTGGTCCAGAAGGTGATTGTTAGTGGAGGCATCAATAAGGTGACTGGTCAGAATGAGGCGGAGGCTATGGCCAGTTTTTTGATTGACAAGGGGGTCCCCAAAGAAGATATCATGGTTGAAAATCAATCGAGTAATTCGCTGGAAAACGTTTTACTCTCTAGAAAAATAATTGAAAAAAAGACTAGCTATAGTAACCTTAAAAAAATATTAGTGATTGTTAAGCATTATCATTCCCGAAGAGCCTTGATGACTTTAAAAAAGCATTTTCCTAAAACTGTTAAGTTTATACCAGTTACCTACGAGGTATACGGATTTAGCAGAGAAAACTGGTCGACCACAAAATTGGGCAAAGAGAAGGTGATGAGCGAATATCAGAAAGTAAAAGAATACCTCAAGCAAGGCGATTTGGAAGAATTATAACTTCAATAACAATTAAGCGACAAAACTATGAACAAAAAAATCTGGCTCAAAATTGTGCTGCCCATTGTGGTTGTGGTTATCGTAGCAGGAGGGGCAGTTTATTATTTTTATTATTACGAGAAACCGGTTGATGAGGAAGAGGAAAAACCGCCTATTGTGGTTGATGTGGTACACGCCGAAGAAAATTTCGATTTGGTTCCTGTTGACAAGGACAGCCTGGGCATAGCCAAAGACACTTCTTTTACTCTTACCAGTGAGGCAGAAATTGATAAGTCAAAAGTTAAAGAAAGTTTAGCCGTGGAGCCAAAAGTAGAGTTTGCTGTCAAAGAGGTTAGCAGCAAAGAATTTGAGATTACTCCAGAAACAGATTTAACTGACAATGAAGTTTATCAATTTTCCATTACAACGGAGGCAGTAAATGGTGAGGAGGCCCCAACTCTTAGAGAGTACAACTGGGCTTATCAGACCAAAAACCCTATCAAAGTTTTAAGCACGTTGCCAAGAGACGAAGGCACCTATGTGCCTACCAATTCCGGTGTTGAAGTTACTTTCTCCAACGGAAATTTTAGTAATTTTGAGGATTATTTTGAAATAAGTCCCAAGACAAATGGCACTTTTGAGAAGCACAAAAGGACGGCTGTTTTTGCTCCCGAGGCCTTACAGCCAGAAACTCTATACACGGTAACTGTGAAAGCTGATCTGCCTTTTTCGGGAACCAGCGACCGGTTGGCTGAAGATTACGTCTTCCAATTCGAAACCGAAGACAACGAACAAACTCCACAACAAGTTACCTATTTATATTTCAATGCCTATTTACATGATTTTAGCGCTTCTGATATTCCGTCCCTGGAAGTCTATTCCTATCCCGATGGCGTAGAGAGAGATTATATTGTCTACCAATATGATACTTTTGATGATTTTGCTGATTCGGTAGATCAGTATGCCGAGCTACCCACCTGGGTCAACTACTCCAGACAAGGCTTCAACGTTGCTACTGATGGTTTGACCGAGGCGTTGCGTTTTACCGCTGCCCCCCAAGAGGGCGAATACCGAAAATTTGTTGTCTTGCCAGAATCGCTGCGTAACGGTTATTACCTGATTGAGACGGAAGTTAACAATAAGAAGGTACAGGCCTGGATTCAGATTAGTGATCAGGCTTCCTATTTGTCGGTCAGCAAAACCCAAACTCTGGTTTGGGTTAACGATTTGGTAAATCAAGAACCTTTTGTTGATGTTACCTTGAACCTCTCCGGGGAAACCGAGACTTTCACTACTAATAGTTACGGCGTGGCTGCCTTTGATACGCCGGATCAACTTGTCGACCAGACCATGGATGCTTCTTATTATTACGTGGCTACTTCGCCGGACGGCTATAAGACAATCCTTCCGGCCTTTTCTACCACTAGACGCTATTATTCCGGCATCTGGAGTTGGGGAACTGATTCCGATCATTGGGCCTACCTATATGAAGACAAGCCGCTTTATTTACCGACCGATACCATCAAATTCTGGGGTTTAGCCAAAGCCAGAACCGGAATAGAACAAACGGAAACAGTCACTGTCAGTTTAGCCGGCTACAGTTACCGAGATTATAACTATAATGCGGTTAGTCTGGCCGAAACAGAAGTAGAGGTTAACGAATATGGCACCTACCTGGGAGAACTGGCCATCAATGACGTTACCCCAGGTTACTATACTCTCAGAGCTGAAATCGGGGATCGAACGATTTCTTCTACTAGTATATATGTAAAGACCTACACTAAACCGGCTTACTCCATTGATCTGACCACTGATAAACAGGTTTATCTGGATGGAGAGACTGGGACTGCCACTATAGCTTCAGAGTTTTTTGAGGGAACTCCAGTTCCCAGCGTGGATATCTCCCATAATGTCGGTGGTGAGGGAGAAATTACTACCAACGAATTAGGACAGGCCGCAGTTGATTTTACCGCCCAATACGATTCCAGTTATTGGGCAAGATATGACAGCCAATGGCTAAATGCTTCCAGTAAAATGGCAGAAGAAGGAGACATTAGCTCCAGTCTCTATTATGCCGTTTATCCCTCTAATGTTTACATGGATGTGGAGACATCCCATGCTGATGAACAGGGGAATGTCAACGTGCAGCTTAATTATCTAGACCTGGAAGCGATGAACGATCCTGATTATTCTATCTGGTCCACTCCAGTTTTAGGGGCAGTGGTTCCCGATATCAATGTCAGCGGTACAATCGTAGAGAAATACTGGGAAAAAGTGGAAACCGGTTCCTATTATGATTTTATTAATAAAGTAACCAGGAAAACTTATCGCTACGAAGAACGACAGAATGATGTCGGCAGTTTCTACGGCACCACTGATGCTGGTGGCAGTTATGATTACAATTTTGATGTGGCTGATAAGAAATATTACGAGATTACAGTTAATTATACTGATGCTGCAGGCCGAGAGGTAGAAAGAAGAGCTTGGTTAAGCACCGGTTGGTACTTTAGTTCTTATAGCTCAGAATCACAGATTAACATAAGGATTGTTGGTGATCAGGTCAATTATCAGTTGGGTGATCAAGTTGACGTGGTTCTTTCCCAGGGTGACCAAACCTTGCCCAGTGGTACTGAACCCAATAACTATCTGTTTTATAAATCCAGCCTGGGTATTAAGGATTATTGGGTGCATGACAGTCCGGAATATTCCTTTACCTACGACGAGCAGTTGATGCCTAATGCTTATGTTTTCGGGGTAATGTTTGACGGAGCTCATTATGTCACGGCCCAAGAAAAATACGCTTCCATAGAATATGATTCATCAGAGAAAAATCTCAATTTTGAGGTTACTACCGATAAAGAAAGATATCTTCCTGGTGACGAGGTGGATATAACAGTGACAGTAACCGATCAAAATGATGATCCAGTCCGGGCCAAGCTAAATATTAATCTGGTTGATGAAGCCCTGTTCAAATTACGAGAACAGTCGGTAGATACTCTGACTGGAGTTTATCAATCGGTCAAAACCGGAATTCTTAGTTCTTACGTTTCTCACGAAAAGCAGGCCCTAGACGCAGTGGGAGCGGAAGGGGGAGGTTGCTTTGTCAAAGGAACTCCAGTTTTGATGGAGGGCGGTCAATACAAAAACATCGAAGATATTAAGGTAGGAGATACGGTGCTGACCAAAGTAGCAACCTGGAGTGATCGTTTGGTCCCGTCTCGGGTGAGTAATACCTTTGAACATCTGGTTAACGAGTATCTTTTGATCAATGACCAACTGGAAATTACTCCCAATCATGTTATTTGGGTCAACGGTCAGTGGCTGCCAGCCTCGATGATTAGCATTGGCGACAGACTACTGAATAAAGACAGCCAAGAATTTGTGGTTAAATCGATAGAAAAAAAGACAGGTAGTATTTATGTCTACAACCTTCACACCGAGAAGTATCATACCTTTATCGCTTCCGATATCTATGTGCACAACGATAAAGGGGGCAACATACGAGAAAATTTTCAGGATACAGCCCTGTTTCAAGAACTGGAGACTGACCGCAACGGAGAAGCCACCGTAGAATTCGATTTGCCGGATAATATCACTTCCTGGCGGGTAACCACTCAAGCTATTACCCAGGATCTGGAAGCTGGTCATACCAATAAATTAATTCCGGTCTCCTTGCCCTTTTTCGTGGAAACAACCCTGACAGATCAGTATCTGACCGGGGATCAGCCGATATTGAAGATCAGGTCATTCGGCACAGCTTTATCGTCATCAGATAGTGTCAGTTATCAGGTGGAATGTGATACTTTGGGTATAGATGAGACGGTATTAGGACAAGCCTTCACTTCATCTTTCTACTCGTTGCCCAGCCTGACAGCGGGCACGCATGAGATCATTGTTTCCGGTGAATCGGGCGATAATGAAGATGCTATTAAAAAGACAATAACGGTTGTTGATTCCCATTGGCAGAAACAGGAAGATAGTTATTATTTGCTGGATGAGGGTTTGGAGATTACTGGTGCGGAGACGGGTCGGACTACACTAGTCTTTACTGACCAAAACCGTGGTTATTTCTACCGGGATCTGCTTAGAATGTCTTGGTACTGGGGTCATCGGGTAGACCAGAGATATGCCCAAAAAATGGGAATGGAATTATTGAACCAGTATTTTGAGGAGAACTACGAAATACCGGGTTTTGATGGTAATCAGTACCAAACTCCAGACGGAGCCATTGGTATCCTGCCTTATGCTGACCATGACTTAGCCTTATCCGGTCATATGGCCCATCTGGCAGCGGCTGAATTTGACCAAGTAGCTTTGGCTAATTTCTTCTATGCTTATCTGGACGATGCCAACGCTACTTTAGAAGAAGTCAGCCTGGCCCTGTTCGGCCTGGCCAATCTGGATGAACCGGTACTCAACCTGATTATTGACCTGCTTACCAATAATGATTTGGCAGACTCACAAAGAATCTATCTGGCTATCGGGTTGGAAAGATTGGGGGCAGGGGAGCTGGCCCGGGAGATTTATTATGAAATTTTCGATGAATATGGCGAGGAAATGGAACCGTATATTCGCATCATGTTGGGCGAAGACGAAGATGATTACCTGCAGTATTCTATTCTGATGGCCATCTTAGCCAATCGTCTCAATGCCAGCGAAGAAGAAATGCTGTTTGGCTACGTGCGTGATCACCATCCCACTGATATTCTGATCAACGTAGAAAAATTGACCTACCTCCAAGAAGCCATTCCCGAGCTATCCGCCGATCCGGTTAGCTTTGATTATCAATATGGTAGCACCAGCGACACAGTTACCCTGGAAAAGGGACAGAAATTTTCCTTGCAGCTGACAGCTGATCAATTGTCCGACCTCGAATTTTCCAATATCTCTGGATCAGTAGGATTGGTTAGTCATTATGCGGTGGCTGTTTCGCCCTCTTCCATAACTCCTGATACCAACCTGACAGTGACTCGAAGCTACTCGTTGGTCGGTGGCGATACCATGAGTACCTTTGCTGACGGCGATATCGTCAAGGTAACTATCAAGCCAACAATTGGTGCTAATGCCATTGATGATTACTATCAAGTGACCGATTATCTGCCGGCTGGCCTGTCGATCTTGACCAGGCCTTATTCCCGCTTAGGTCAGGGCGCCTACGATGCCAGTTATGCCTACAAGATAAACGGGCAAGTGATTAGTTTCAGAACTTATAGAGATTCTACTCAAGATGATATTTATTACTATGCCCGTATCCGCACTCTGGGGACCTATAAAGCTGATTCGGTATTGATGCAATCTTATAACGCCAAAGACAGCCTCAATATCACGGACACGGACACAATCACCCTGCAACAACCTCTCTAATAATGCCTAAAAGTAACATAATAATCGCTTGCAGTATTTTAGTTGTTCTGTTTGGAATTGTTTATATTTGGCAGTGGGCAGTAACAAACGAGACCGTAGTTATCAATAATAACCAGATTAACCCCAGCATTTATTCGGCAGTTGATTTTGCAGCCAGTACAGAGAAATTAACCTTACCGACTCAGTGCTTTCAAGAGTTTCAAGGAGGGATTGTCACTCATCACGATATAGCCAGTTCTCTGGTCGGAGAGTTTTTTCAATGTATTTCCAAGAGCAATGCTCCCCGGACGATTATCCTGATCGGCCCCAATCATAGCCAGCAAGGGCCCCCGGTTTTGTCAGCCAGTCGCGATTGGCATACGCCATTTGGGGACTTGGAGCTGGACCGAGACAAAATGGAAGAGCTTCAAGGTTTATATCAAGTGGACGATGAAGCCCTGATTGCAGATCACAGCATCAGCTTTATGATTCCCTATATAAAGTACTATTTCCCGGAAGCTAAGGTAATTCCGTTGTTGGTCAAATACAGCTACATCAGGTCGGAAGCCGATAAGGGGATAGCCTTATTGAAGAAAGTAATTGACGAACAGACATTCATTCTGGGCTCCTTGGATTTTTCGCACTACCTGACCAAGAATCAAGCTGACAAGAATGATAAAATCAGTAAAGAAATTGTAACCAACTTCGATCTGGATGATGTTTATAATCACGCTGATGGCTTCTACGACTGCGCTCCCGGTCTTTTTATAATTCTTTCTCTGATGCAGGACCTGGAACATAAAAATATAATTGAATTAAACCACGCCAACTCTTTCGATTTTACCGGGAACCCCTACAACACTACCAGTTATTTTAGCTGGTTATTTAGCTAGAACTTAAAAAATATTCTGCCCAAACCGGTAGAATATTTTTTGTTATCAACTTGACGCAAGGGGGGATTGACGATAAACTTAAGTTAGTAATCAGCCGTCGCAGAGAAGTAGCGCCGTCGCATATCGAACCATAAAAAGCAAAAAGAAAATGATATCAGTGCCTCGACAGTATGTCAGAAGAATAGCGCCGTCGCCTTGATCTGAGGATAAGTGAATAGAATTGTCTATATGCGGGGAAGAATAATTAATAAATCATAGAAATGAATCTTAACAAGGCTGAAGTAATCGGGAATCTGACGCGGGATCCCCAAATCAAAACTTTGCCCTCGGGTACGCCTATCGCCAATTTTTCGGTGGCTACCAATCGCTTTTGGACCGATTATAAAACAAAGAAAAAAAGAGAATCAACAGAGTATCATAATATTGTAGCCTGGGGTAAATTAGCAGAAATAATCGGCAAGTATCTTAAAAAGGGAGGAAAAGTCTATGTGGACGGTCGTCTACAAACAAGATCATGGGAAGATAAGAATAAGAATAAAAGAGAAAGAACAGAAATTGTTGCTGATAACTTGATTATGTTGGGACATTTAAATAAAAAACCGTCAGAAGATCTAGCCAAGGAAGAAATTGATATCGAAGAAGTAGATATTGAGCAAGCCTAAAAAGTTAGTTACCTGAAGGGCTTCTTTGGCCAGGATCCCCACAAGAGGCCCTTCGGGTTTAGATAGTATGGAAAAAACGATTCAAATTGGCTCAAAAATCAGAGCAGAAATTAACGGGTTAAACAAAGTAATTATCATTGTAGAACAGCAGAACGTTGATCCTGAGAACGGCAAGATTTCTGAATTTTCGCCAGTAGGGGCAGCTCTAATTGGGCATGAACAGGGTGATCAGTTCGAAGCAAGATTACCCAGCGGTAAGTACCTTTTTAACATAAAAAGAGTTCTCTAGTTCTCCAACTGCCTATCTTTTCTTTGGTCGCCCCTTCTTATGGTAAACATCCCCGTCCTCTGTTTATCATCGGATGGGAATTTAAGTAGAGGTAGGCAGATGAAGGATTGGAAACGTTTAGGACTTTGATTTCGTTTTCGAAGTAAGTTACGTTGTCGTTGTTGGTATGGCTTTCGCTAATTTTTTAGACATATTATGATAGGAGCAATAAAAAATTTCAAAGATTTAAACGTTTATCAAGATTCATACAAAGCCTCTTTGTTAATCCATAAAGAAATTGTTCCTAATTTACCAAAAGAGGAACAGTACGATTTAACTGATCAATTACGCAGGTCAGCCAAGACCATACCCAGATTAATCGCCGAAGATTATGCCAAGAAAGAGCAGGTACATGGTTTTCAAAAATATTTACTGGATGCGTTTGGCGAAAGTAATGA
The DNA here is from genome assembly GCA_043817315.1 of Patescibacteria group bacterium. GTDB lineage: Bacteria > Patescibacteriota > Patescibacteriia > JBDRGY01 > JBDRGY01 > JBDRGY01. The sequence goes on from JBDRGY010000004.1 coordinate 76,014, forward strand.
GACTATAGTATCACTTTCTCATTGTGAAGATTTATATAATGAACATGTCGATACCAAATTGTGCCAACAATTAATTGATATCTATGATAAATGTAGTCGTCAATTGTTTAGATTAAGCGAAAGTTGGCAAAGTTTTTCTTATCGACACCAAAAACCAAACCGAAAACGATACGAACTTCCATAACGAAAACCAGAACATTTTACCATAAAAATGACGGGGCAAATCCATGACGGGGTTTGCTCATTGAAACAACAAGATAGCGATTATTGAAAGGGGCTTTGCTTATGAGTAGTAATCCGGTTTTTGGTTAGCTAACCGAGAGTGTAAAACGAGGTAATTCTGAAAGGAAGGTGTGGAAAAATGAAGCGGACGGCGTACTTAGGTTTGATGCTGACACTGGTTTGTCTAATCATCTGTTCGGGTTGTTCTGATAATAATCCGACTGGTGTCTCAATGGACGAACAGTCCGAAATAGTGACATTGGAGTTCGTTGCGTCGATTAGTCTTGATGATCTGATACTGATGAGTGAGAACCACAACCTGACAGTAGAAGAAATTAGATTGGTAATCGGTGACATTACTGTCGGTTATACAGTCGGCGGTAGATCAATTTCCGAGATCAAGGACGAATTCGTTCAAGAACATGACAAATTCTTGAACTTCTTGTCGGAGAACTGTCAGCAAGATGACGCTCTGGCGCCGTATCAGGGAATTTGTCATGATATGAAGAGTCAGTCCGATAAGGGCGAGATAGAAGTAAGTATTATCTCTGTCCAGGGTCCAGTAGATAGGGTTACGATCGAGTCTTTGGGGGCAAAAGTAGAGGAAGAAGTAATTGTATTGCCCACAGATCGGGAAGTAAGCATCAGCCAGATGAATACAGGAGAACCGGAAGAGTCCGACGAAGAGGTAAGATCCTATTGGCATGAAAGATGGGCTCCGTACGGTGGGCAATCGTTAATCATCCAAGCCTACACGTATCAAAAGTTCATCTTCAATAATACCAGTGATTTTACCAGCTTGAGGACCTACGAACATGAAACCCAAGTCTACGATCGCAACTTCGCAGATTACACGGGATATTGGGCAACCAATATGCCCTACGGCTATAAAGATACCTCTTTCTGCGATAATATTGACAACTTCACGGTTGGCTGCTCAAGGGCAGAACTGTTAACTACCTATCGGTGGTATTGGACATATATGTCGTTGCGCAGACAGTCCTCGGGAAGCGCCCTTTGCAGAATCAAGGGTCAAATCGGACACCGGATCTTCGGTTGGTGCTATTCAACTTGGTGTATAGTGGCTGATGCCACTTCCGGCACAATGGCCTATCTTTTGTTGCCGAATTACGGATGTTGTTGGCAGTATTGATCAAGGGGGGATGATATGTCCCCCCATATAACCTCTTAAATTAAATTATGAAAAACAGAAAGTATCTAACGTTACTGTCAGTCGCAATGTTGTTAATCATCGGCATAATTGTGCCGATTTGTTATCAATTTATTCAATTAAGAAACCAGAATATTGCATCAGATTGTCGATCTCAGATACATTTTCTTTTACCTAAATTTGTTAAACCATTTATCTTTTATGTGGATATTCAATATGAAAATAATAGTGTGATTGGTATAGCCAGGACATTCTATAATATTCCAATTTATCAAGTGAATTTTCGAACTCCAGAAGATTGTTCAGCCGGTACAAGAGCAATAATAAAGTCTCTTTAGAAGTAATATATTGGAAGACGGGGCAAGCCCAAGACGGGGTTTGCTCATTACAATAGGCCCATCTGTTTCTACTATTAAAAACGAGGAGGTGAAGATGGCAGGAATCTCTGGTCATTTTGTTGACCCATAATGTCTTTCAGGAAGGTGGAAAATGAAAAGGACGATGCTGTTGCTGTTGTGCGTCGTGATTAGTATCACGATGTGTTCACTGGCTTCGGCCACTACGGTGGAAGAGAAAACCTGGGGTACGATCAAGGCGTTGTATCGGACAGCTGAAGAAGTTGAGCAGGGTCCGATGTATCGTCCTAGTGCAGCAATTGGAATTGCCTGGCCATTCGGTCGTTGGGATAATCCCAATGACTGGGTTGGTTGGCAGGGCGATAGCTACGGAGGAGTATCGGGAAGCTTCTGCGGAGGTCACAGAAATCATACCCATTCGGGAGCCGATCTGAAAGCCCGAGACCTAAGCAGGAGCGGTTGTAATGGAGTAAGAATCTATGCTGGTTTTACAGGTAAAGTCGTGCAGGTCTATAAGCGGTGTGAAAATAAGAAAAGTAGTTGCAACGGTGGATACGGCAACACAGTTGTGATCTACGATGTCAATCGCCATGTTGCCATACGTTACTCCCATCTCTCGTATGTAGCTGTTCGTAAAGGTCAGCGAGTGAGGCGCGGACAGTACCTTGGCAAGGTAGGAAAATCGGGAAATATTACAGGTCCTCATCTCCACCTTGCTGCCTACGAGAACATCGACCACTTCGACTCACAGGGATATCCAGTGATTCCAACTCTCTGTGATTCCGAGTGGTACTGTTGTAGGGTATACTTTTACAGCTGGTAGGGCCTTAACGTTGGAGGGGATAGTTTCCCCTCCAACCGTTTTAATGATAGTATTGGAGTGGTTGATAATTAGAAAAAAAATATGAGAAAACCAATGGTCTACATCTCGGCTACTGTCGTGGTAGTGGGAATAGGCGTGGGTGGGTGGTATCTTTTCCAGAACTCCCAATCGGAAACAAATACTAATACAAATCAACAAACACTGGCAGAATACCACGATAAATTAGTATATATTAAAGAAACGATCGATGATGTGACGGATAGCTATGATATTTACCTGGCTGATACAAATGGTAGTAGTGAATTAATTCATTCCTTCACTAATCCGCCACACCTAGGCTCAACAATGTTTTTAATTTATGGGGATGATCAGATCTTTGCCTTCCGTTATCAAGACGATGAGACGCGTAAAATAATCAACTATGATGGAACGGTAATGGATACTGACTTGCCGCTTGATTATGATTTTGCGCTTTCTAATGATCAGTACCGAGTATCCTACCCAGCTCCTGATTTAATTGACAATGATTCCAAGTTGGTAATCTATGATGTCCAGAGTGGAACCGGTCGAGAATATGACGCTCACATGGAAGGTGGATTTGGAGTCCCAGGACATCTCCGCCCCGTAGCCTGGAGCCCTGATGATTCCACAGTATATGCTGACGTAGTTCTGTATACAGAAGGCTGTCTGGATGGGCTTTACGAAGTGAATCCTATCACCGGAGCTACTAAAGCGATACCGGTGTTTGACGAGTTAAATATCTGTGTGCCCACAGTCTATCCTAAAAGAGATTTAGCTTTTGGCTTTGATCGCAATCTATCGCCCATGGGAGATGAAGAGATTGATGTGGATATTACTTATTATAAAGTAAAACTATCTGATGGCACTTATTCGACGTTAAACCTGGCTACACCTACCTATTATGGTGAATTTTTGCTGGCACCAAGCCAAGACTTGATTGCCTATGCGGATAATGATTTTAACACCTGGATTACTGATTTGTCTGGCGAAAATGCCGTTTTAGCTACTGAAGGTACCCCCGTGGCCTGGTCTAACAATAACCTGCTAGCTATTGATGAAGACAGTATTACCGATGACCATGAAGAGGTTATCAATATATATGACCCGGTTACCCAAACAGTACAAGAAATTGTCAAAACAGCAGGTTTTGATGACAGATTAGAGGTTATCGGCTGGATCCGAGTGCCCGAATAAGTAGAAATATTTTTTAGAGGACGGGGCTTTGGCCCCGTCTTTTTATTGTCCTTTGTTTTCTTAAAGGGGGGTTGCTATATATTTAAGGTGTCATTAAACTTGAACAAAACTATGGAGACTATCCAAAGAATCGTTGTGGCCGGAATCTTGATCGAGCAAGGGAAAATACTATTAGTCCATCGAGTTGGAAGCCAAAGCAGCTATCCTGGTAGCTGGGAACTGCCCTCTGGGGAAAAACAAGCAAACGAGGACTGTTTCAATTGCCTGGTCAGGAAGATTCGTAAGGAAGTGGGAATAAGTGCCTACGTGGATCGGCCTGTCTCCGTCTTTGATTACCAGATGGAGAGAGGAGATACCAGGATCAAAACCACCCAGATTAATTTTTTGACCAAGAGAGTTGATAGCCGCCAGCACATCAGGCTAAGTAGTGTCTACCGGCAATATAAGTATTTTGACAGAGATGAATTAGATCGCTGCCAGATTAACCCGGCCATAAAAAATGTTTTGACTATCACTTTTGATAATCTAGCCAATCCAGCTCGGGTCTAATTGAAAAAAGCCCAACGGAAGCCGCGGCTTTTTTTATTGACAACAAAACATGGTATATGATAAGTTAAGCAACTAGTCAATATGGTTCTTTAACAAGGAGGTGAAAGTGTTCCGTGATCGAAGAGATGTCTGGTACTTCATCAAGGATCGGCCCACTATCTGGCTGCCGCCGCTCTTCGCCGTCTGGTCGGTTTTCCTGATGTGCGGTTTTATCGGTTTCTTCGTGCACCGGGAATTCGTCCAGACAGGTGGACAGGAGAACTTCCTGGGAATCCTCCTCCCCATTTTCGCAGTCATTCTGGGTCTACTCTTCATCTGTGGTTTGATTGGCATGATGCAAGGGGACCACATCGCAGTTGGAGCTACGGGCGGCCTGGCCGTAACAATTGGTATGCTGGTTGCCGTGGTCAGTCCGTTCATCTCATGGTACATACTGCGTTTGCTGGCCCCGGGGCTGCTCAACTTGCCGATTTTGCAGGCCTTGAACTTCCAGTTCCACGAGGCCCCGTATCGCATCTTCGGTAATGTCGGCATTACCGGCTTGTACGCAGCCATGATAGTCGGGCCCTACTTCGCCTTCAGCTTGGTCAGCATACCGGTTCATCTGTTGGTCGAACGTTTCCAGCAACGGCGTATTGCCAGTTCATCCCTTCAGCCCGCCAAAGCTTAAACCCTTGGCGGGTTTTTTAATCTCTTGATTTTTACTAATTATAGTGGTAAGTTGGGGGGAGACGGGAGAAAATAACAGCGCCAAAGTCATGGATATTAAAAGTATAATATCACTGGTTATAGGTATTTTGATGGCAATAGTCGGCCTATATGTTTTTATCAGGAATCCGAAAGCTAGGATTAACAAGGCTTTCGGTTTTTTAGTTTTAATATTAGTTCTCTGGGTTGCTGGCAATATTGTGACATCAGAAGTTAATGATGTTAAGATGGCTTCGATATGGGCAAAGTACATTTTTAGTGTAGCTCTATTTTTACCGATCACTATAATATATTTTTCTTGGGTTTTTCCTTATGAATCAAAACAAGTTAAGAAACGAGATGCATTTCTTTTATTGATACCAGTCGTTTTAGTATTTATTACTTTAACTACTAATTTTGTGGTGAAGGGTTTAGATGGGATTGGTTGGCATGCAAACACGATATTCGGATCAGGTTTATATCTATATATATTAATATTCTTAGGATATTGGGTTTGGGCAATTGTCAATCTAGTTAATAAGTTAAATAAGTCAGATGGGATTCACCGCTGGCAACTCAAAAACATACTTTGGGGGATTATCCCGACATCAGTCATTGGGATAGTGTCAAGTTTAATACTGCCTTTGTATGGAAATCAAAATTTCATTTGGCTGACTTTAGCTGCCTTGTTTATTTTTATCTTTTTCACCAGTTACATAATTTTTAAAAAGCCGTGATGCAAATTCAAGGAACAATTTTATTATTTTTATCGGTGTTAGTTGCCCTGGCTTTATTTTTATTGGCCATCTTTGTTTTATGGAGGAATCCAAAGAGTAAAACGAATTTATTTTTTTCAATCTTTTGTTTTACGGTTACCCTTTGGACTGTTGCTAATTATTTCTCATTAAGCGTTGTGAGCCCAAGTTTAATGCTATTTTGGATAAGGGTGGTGATGGCGCTGGCCGTAATTCTAAGTATCTTATTCTTATTATTCATTAATACCTTTCCGTCATCGAAAATTCAATTAAGCAACAAAAAGTTATTCTCCTTGATATTTCTAGGAATATTAACAATCATTATATGTTTTACTCCTTTATTATTTAAGTCATTAAAATTGGTAGATGGTCAGAGAACTCCGGTGCCGGGTCTGGGAATATCAGTTTTTATTATAGTGGCTATAGGCTCAATAATTTACGGTTTTATTCTGTTAGTAATAAAATTTAGGAAAAGCATCGGTTTAAGGAAAGCTCAATTAAGATATCTATTAGTTGGGTTTTTACTGATGTTCTTGCTTGTGCTGATATTTAATTTCGCATTTGTTGTATTTTTTGATAATCCAAGTTTCATAAGTCTCGGTCCAATTTTTTCCCTACCCTTTATCATTCTTACAACTTTCGCTATTATCAAACACCGTTTGATGGGGATTAGACTGATCATCAGAAAAGGTATTATTTACACGGTAACTTTAATTGTTTCCTTGATAGTATATGTGGCTTTGATTTTCTTTTTACAATATGTGATTGAATCAACCACTACTATAAATGCTATGGTCATCAATTTTATGGCGGTTTTGATTATTGCTATTGGCTTTGAACCTCTGCGAAAGTGGCTTAGAAAAATTGTTGATAATATATTTTTTCCCGAGAGAAAAACACTACAGCAAAGTTTAGTCAGGATCAAGGAAGAATTACCCAAGAAAGTCAGTATTGTTAAGCTGTTTGACATTACAAAGCAAGAGATTATGAAAATTGTGCCGGTCTCCAATATCCAGTTTCAAATCTTGGACGGAAGAAAAGGGACCTACCAGGATTTAGATGGAAATAAAAAAACGATAGATTTGAGAATAAATAGTCCAATGATAAAAATAATGATGGCCCAGAAAGATGTTCTTGTAAGAGAGGAATTAGTGATTCAGGCCGAAGAAAAATCAGAAGTTGAAAAAAAGGAGTTGGAAAAAATTGGTAAGATTTTAGATAAGTATAAAGTTGCATTAATTATTCCACTTGGTTTAGAAAAACCATCGGGTTTGGTTTTATGTGGCTATAAAAAATCAAAAGAAGCATTCACTTCTGATGATATTATTTTTATTAATACTTTAAGGACGCAGGCATCAATTGCATTAGAAAATGCCTTGCTATATAAACAAGCGGTGGAGCGGATTAGGATAAAATAATTTATGCAAATTCAAGGAACAATTTTATTGGTCATTGCCGGAATTGAATTGATTCTAGGTCTTTATCTTTTCTTCCGACATCCCAAGAACCATATCACCATTTCCTATTTTCTGTTTATTCTCGGTGTTGTCATTTGGGTTATATCCAATGGACTAGCAATTTTCAGAGGAGGTAGTGACATTGTTTGGTGGAAAATGACTTATGTGGGCGGAGCCTTACTTGCTAGTTCCTTTGTATATTTTGCTATGGTTTTTCCATATTCTAAAAAACAAATTTCAAAATGTCTAATTAGCTGTTTATATCTGCCAGCCATTTACTTTACAATAGTTCTTTTTTCAACCAATATATTAGTCGAGAGATTAATCAAGAAAGAGAATCAAATCTCTAACGTTACCTTGGGTCCGTTATATCACCTGTATGTTCTCTTCGTCGTTATTTTTTGCCTTTGGGGATTGTATTATTTATTTACCAAGTTCAAAACATCTGACGGTATTCATCGTTGGCAATTAAAATATTTATTGTGGGGGATAGTTATTTCCTCAGTTGTGGCCGTAACCAGTGATTTGGTTATGCCGTTTTTCTCTGAAAACTATTTGATCAATTATCCCTGGGTTGGTTCGGGTTTTTCTATTGTTTGGCTATTCTTCACTAGTTATGTTGTGTTCAAGAAAGTGAATTGATTATTATCTATTTTTGTGCTATAATAAAAGTGTCTTAAAAATATAAACAAAAGGGGGATCTTGCACTACTTGATGCAGGATAAAAACACAAACAAATGCCTTTTGTTTTTGTAACAATTGATTTAGATTTAATAATTAATTACGCTTCTGTTTGAGGTGTTTTTTTAATGATATTAATTATGAGTATTAGATATTAGTAAAATGAAACAAAAACATGACTAATATGCTTCATTACAAAAGAATACTAGTGCTTGGCGGTAGTGGATTGGTTGGACGAAATATCATTGAGACTTTACTAGAGCAAAAAGTTTATCATCTTGGGGTAGTGGGACTGAAAGGTGAGTCAAACTGGAAAAATTTAGAAAAAATCGAGAAAGATAAAAAAATCAAAATCAATAAATATAGTGATGATTTATTAATGCCATCACAATTTGGACGATATTCTTTTAAAAAAAGAGAAACTCCAAAAAATATTGGCAATTTAGTTCGTCTACTCAAACAAGGAATCCAAAAGAATGAGATCAGAAAAGAACCTTTATATAAAATCGTTCTTGATTTTCGCCCCGATTATATTATTGATAGCGTGAATACCGCCACGCACTGTGCCTACAACGAAATATCATCAAACATTGTAGAGGGTGTAGGGATTGGTTCTCTTTTACTGTTACGTTACTATCAAATTTTATACCACCTTTTACGTGATGATTTTTGGAGAGAAGAAAAAAAGAAGATACGTATTTTAAAGTATATCAAGATAGGGACAACCGGCATCGGTGGGATGGGTTTAGACATCCCTTTTACTCATGGCGAAGAAAAACCATCTCTACCTTTATTAAAAAAGGTGGCAATGGCCGGTGCCCAGACAAACATTCTGCTTGCTATGCGTAACAGTCATGGAATCGCCAATGTTCAGGAAATAATTCCCGCCACCTCTATTTTTCAGCTCTCTGGTTTTAATAATGATCATGGGGAGATAGACGGTGGTGAAAGTCAGGGCTATGCGCTTGAAGAATTTCGTTTATTAACCCAGCAAAGTCAGATGGGTCTCATTGATGTTAAAGAACTAGCTAAAATAATTGTAGACGCGTTGCAAAAAGAATATAATCGTCATGATGTTTTAGAAGCATTTAGGCGATCAGCTGTAACTAAATCAACTCTATCAGTCATGGTGCGCAATCGCGCACTTGAGACTTGGACGCAAGATCAAACCAAGCATGGAGCGTTAAGCGTGGCGCATGGCAATCTCGGACCGTGGCGGACACGGAAATTACTGTTTGAGCTTTTTATTCTACTAAATTGTTACCATACTAATAAAACTAACTTTTGGCGACTGTCAGCTCAAAAAATTCAAAAACACATCAAAACGGATCTTTCAAAAAATATTCCGTTACAAAAAGAAATAAAACGATCAGGGTTACGCGTGTCAACTTCAGCTATGCGAGACCAAGTCGTTTCTGATAAACACATTGATTTGTCAACAATAAATATAACAAGATGGCGAAAGGCCTTGCAATCACTAGGGCTTAAGAATAAGCTTATATCTTTATACGCAGGTGATATATTGGCACAATTAATTGAACAACAACATGACCTTAACGCTATACCATAAAGACTATTTTACCTTTGCGGGATATGTTAAGTTTTACATCTATGACTAGTGATAGGAATATATTAAATTTGATTTATAGAAACTCATATAAGGATTTTATAAATTATTATAGCCTATCTTCGGATAGTTTTTTTAATCTGTTTGCAAAAGAATCACCCGAAAGAATTGAAGATCAAGGACAAAAAATGGCATTGAAGCTATTTCGTAAAGCCTCAAAACAAATTCCCTCTTATGCCAAGTTTTTAAGAGAAAATGGTGTCAACCCAAAAAATATTAAATCAATAAGAGACTTTAAGTCTTTACCTATAATCACCAAAAAAAATTATCTCAAGAAATACAACCTTAAAGATCTCAGCTGGGACGGGCTTTTTCAAGATTTGCATTTAGTTTCGGTAAGCTCTGGTTCAACAGGCGAACCATTTTTTTGGCCAAGGGGCTTGGGTTTGGAATATGAAACCGAGTTGGAGTACGAAATCATTCTTAAAAACATATTTGAAGCTGATAAAAAAAAGACCCTATTTATAATTGGCTATGCTATGGGAATGTATGTAGCGGGCGTCTTTACACTGAATAGTGTAATGAATTTAGTTAAAAAAGGATATCCTTTAACTATTGCAACCCCTGGCTCTGATAAAGATTCCATTTTACGTATTATTAGAAATCTTGGAGGTCATTTTGACCAAACTGTCATTGCGGCCTACCCCCCTGTCCTTAAAGACGTAATTGATAAAGGAGTTAAAGAGAATATTGAATGGAGGAAATACCATTTAAAATTTATTTCTGGCGGAGAAGGGTTTAGTGAAGAATTCAGAAAATATATTTACGAAAGGATTAGCGCAAAAAATTACTATAGAAGTTTTGTCAATACATATGGCAGTGCTGATGCGGCAATCTTGGGTCATGAAACGCCTTTATCAATATACATCAGAAAACTCGCTTCGGAAAATGAAAGTTTACGTAGGACTTTATTTAAAGATAACAGACTCCCTTCACTACTTCAGTATTACCCCCCATTTAAATATTTTGAAGAAGTTGACGGGAGTTTAATTCTTACTACGTACGGAGGAATCCCACTAATCAGATATTCTATCGGAGACACTGGTGGAAAAATTCCTTTTATTAAAATGAGTAATATACTTAAAAGCGCCGGCGTTGATATTGAAAAAGAGATGACCAGGTATGGATGTATGAACACTATTACAAAATTACCTTTTGTTTATTTGTTTGGCAGAGCGGACAATACAAAAATATTTTATGGGGCAAATATATATCCGGAACATATTAAGAATTGTCTCGAGCAAAAAGATATAATTCACCAAGTTACGGGTAAATATTTCACTGATATTCTGTTTGACAAAAATCACAATCAGACTTTTTATATAGCCATTGAATTAGCCCACGGCGTGAGTATAAGTAACCAGTTAAAAGAAAAAATAGTGAATGTCATACACTATAACCTATTGGCTATTAATGATGAGTATAAATATCTCGCCCAAACTATCGGCAAACGTATTTACCCATCGGTTGAAATATTTTCCTATGGTGACCAAAAATATTTTTTACCGAAAATAAAGCCACGATATGTCAAAAAGAATTAGTACATATAAACCACTGATACTTAACCCGAAAAGCAAAGGGGGTCTCAGAAAGTTAGATAAGTTGCTTAAAACTGCAAATTTTGTAGTTGACGAAATTGAGGGCCAAATGACAGAACTTTTTCAAGTCCGTCATCCAAAAATTTTATTAAGCAAAATAACCAGATCCCAATTATTAGATTTTAAAAACTCATTTTATAAAGAGAGAGATAAAAAATTCTTTGGTTTTTGGGTATATTATCCTTGGAATAAACATCTCGTACATTTTTTGCACGAGGAACTACACACAGAAATCCGAACTTCTCGTAACAGAAATTTGATAACCAAAAATGAGCAAGATAAATTCTACAACGCGTCGATTGCTATAGCCGGTTTGAGCGTAGGCAATAGCTCGGTTGCCACTCTGTTATACACAGGAGGGCCCAAGAATATGCGTTTGGCGGATCACGATCGTCTTGCTGCCTCGAATATTAATAGAATCAGAACCACTTTTACCAAAGTTGGCCAAAAGAAAACAGATATAGTAGCACAAGAAATTTATGAAGTCAATCCATACGCTAATTTAAAATTATATAGAAATGGGCTAAACATAAAGAACATTAGAGATTTTCTATTACAACCAAAACCAGTAGATGTTTTAATAGAAGAAATGGATAATCTCTTTCTAAAAATACAGATCAGACTTTTAGCCCGCAAGTATGGGATTCCTGTTATTATGGCGGCAGACAACGGAGATAATAATATATTAGATATTGAGAGGTTTGATCTGGAGCCTAACCAGCCCCTTTTGCACGGTGATGTCCCGGAAGAAGAATTATTAAAAATCACCCCAAATACATCAAAAGTCGACGCGGCAAGAATAATCTCTCGCTGGGTCCATCCCGAAAATGTTATGCCTAGAATGCAAAGTTCCTTGTTAGAAATTGGAAACACGTTATTCACCTGGCCGCAACTTGGGAGCGCCGCTTTTCTTGCAGGATGCACCTTAGCGTATACGGCGAGGAAAATAATTTTGGGCGAGCCAATAAAGCATGGTAAATATGTTATTTCTTTGGATGATATTATAAATCCAGAGTATAAATCGGACAGTTTCCTGCGCAAAAGAGAGAATCAAACGGAAAAGTTTAAAAAAGCATTAAATTTGAACTAATGGATTTATATATTCTCATTATCATAGGCGTTGTAAATATCTTATTGGGGTTACGTGTATTAATTAATAATTCCCGGTCGGCTACCAATAAACTCTTCTTTCTATTTATCTGTATTACCATTGCCTGGTCGACTGCAAATTATATCGCAACGTCTTATCTAAATGTACTAAACGTTGAGCAGTCAATTTTTTGGGTACGTTTGACCATGTTCTTTGCCGTACCACAAGCAGTGTCATTTTTCTTCTTAGTGCATACTTTTCCCGAATCAAGGATGGTATTGAAGAAAAAATATTTCTTCGGCCTAATCTTTTTCGCCACCGTTACGATGATAGTTGCTCTTTCACCATTCTTATTTGTATCTGTCGCTATCCAAGATGGCACTGCAACTCCAAATCCCGGTCCAGGCATGGCTCTTTTTCTTCCCGTCGCAGTGGGATCTGTTATCGCTGGGTTAATTAAACTAATCAAAAAATATATTAGAGCTTCGAGCTTAGAGAAAATTCAGTTACGGTATATTTTTCTTGGCCTATTTTTTATGTTCTTATTAATACTCACATTCAATTTTGGCTTCGTTGTATTTTTAAAGGACATATCTTTTGTAACTTTCGCCCCTCTCTTTACTCTACCGTTTCTTGTCACAATTTTTTACGCCATCACGCGCCACCGCTTCCTAGACATCCGCGTCATCATTTCCCGTTCCATTATCTACTTCTTCCTAGTCCTAGCTGTCACCTTTGCTTTCTCCGGCACTATCTTTGTTTTCGGCGCTTACTTTCAAGGAGTCCTGGGCGGAAATGCTATTCTGACCTCTCTGGCTGTCTCTCTCATCATTGTCCTAGGATTAGAACCACTAAAAAGATTTCTGGGCAAAGTGACTGATAGAATTTTCTTTAAGAGTGCAGTGGATTACGGTGTAGTTCTAAAGAAATTGTCGGAAATTTCTTCGCGGGAAATCGATATCTACAAATTAGTCCGTTCGACTAACAAGAACCTTAATGAATTGCTGAAAATCAGCAGGTCATTGATTATTTTGGAAAACAAGAGTGGTCATTTCGAAGCTAAGGAAAAAGTGTATCTGGATGAATATATTATTTTGAAGAAAAACGGGCCCTTGATTTCCTATATCAAGAAAGATAAATCCTTGATTATTCTGGAAGAATTGGATCGGGAAATATCGGACATGGCTGACGAGAGGAAAAGAGCAGTTCTGGAGAAAGTCAGAGAAGAGATGGAAAAATATCAAATTGACGCTTGCGTACCCATTACCGCCCAGGACAAGATGAACGCCATTTTGATCTTGGGCCGTAAGCTGTCCGGTGATACTTATTCCAGTGAAGACATTAAATTGCTCGATGTCTTATCACCGCAAGTCGGATCCGCTATTGAAAAAGCCAAATTGTACGACGAGGTCAAGAGCTTCGGCTTGCGGATGAGAGAAGAAGTGAAGAAAGCAACCGGGGATTTGCGCCAGGCCAATATCGCTTTGCAGGAGAGAAACCGGTTCTTGACCGCTTTGCAGAAAATCTCCAACATGGTTTCCCATACCTTGGATTTTGATAAAGTAACCCAAAACATCGTTGATGCCATTGCCAAAGAAGTTGGTTTTATTGGCGGACTGCTGCTGATGATCGATAAAGAAAATGATCGGATCTACCCCCAAGCTCTGACCCAGTCTTCCTTGACCAAACAGGTCTTAAAGATTATACCAAAGCCTTTTAGAGAGTATTATTCCAAGTTTTCGACTGATAAAACAATAGATGCCATGGCTGCCAAAACCGGCCGCATCAAAATCGGCAGTGGTTTTGAGCAGTTTATCTCACCACCCCTTCCCAAACCGGTTTGTTATGCAGTCAATAAGATGTTAAAAGTTAAAAGTATCGTGGCTGTGCCCATTTTCTCAGAGAATGAGGTGATTGGAATCATTGATTTCGTTTTAGCCAAGGAAGAGGGTGAAATTTCCCAACAAGAAATCGAAATGATGAAAGCGATTGCTGACCAAACAGGTATCGTAGCCAGTAACTTGCGTTTGTTTGAACAGATACAGAAAGCCAATAACGAATTAGAGAAAGTCAATAAACACTTATTGCAGCTGGATAAAGCCAAGTCCGAGTTTATTTCCATTGCTTCCCATCAGTTAAGAACTCCCATGACCGGGATTATGGGCTATCTGTCCATGTTAACTTCTGGCGATTTTGGCAAGATTGATCCCAAGATCAGTGGAATTCTGGCTGATTTATTAAAAGCCTCAAAGCGAATGATCCGTTTGATCAACCTTTTCTTGAATGTTTCCAGGATTGAGGCTGGTCGTTTTACCCTAGACCTGGCCAAAATCGATATGGTAAACTTGATTGACACCGAGATTAAAGAAGTTATCAACATTGCCAAAGAAAAAGGATTGAAGCTGATTTTCAAAAAACCGGTTAAACAAATACCACCCGTAATGGCTGATGAATCTAAGGTAGCTGATATAATCTTGAACTTAGTCGATAACGCAATCAAGTATACCCCCAAAGGTAACATCACAGTGACCATTGATCGTTATTATGATGATAAAGTGATAGTCAGGGTCAAAGATACCGGCATGGGTATTGATACCGATGAGGCCCATAAGCTGTTTGGTAAGTTTGCCCGCGGGGAGGGGATGGCCAGAGTCAATCCTGACGGATCGGGCCTGGGCTTGTTTATTGCCAAGCGTGTAGTAGAAGCTCATGACGGAAATATCTGGGCCGAATCAGAGGGCCAGGATAAAGGATCAACTTTTCAATTTATTTTACCAATCGATGGACCCAAAAATAAAAAGTTCTAAAAAGAGATCAATTTTAATCGTGGAAGATGAACAGATTATTGCTGACATGTATGTCAGGGTGTTTGAGATGAGGCCCTTCAAAGCTTTTGTGGCTAGAAATTATGAAGAAGGCTTGGCACTGTTTGAGAAGGTTTTTCCGTCGTTTGTCTTGTTGGATTTGTTATTACCACAGCAAGGTGCGATTGAAGCCGATTATGCAGGTGAACCAGTGGGACTTACTTTGCTTCGGAAGATCAGACAGCACCCCGAAGGGCAGGACACTACAGTTATTGTACTTACCAATTTGGCCCAAGATCTTCACAAAAAGCAGGCGATGAATCTGGGAGCAGATCTGTATTTGGTTAAAGCAGAAATTGAGCCTGTGCAGTTAGTAAAGAGAGTTGACTCTTTGGCCAGATAGTGCGATAATTAGTGCATGACACGGGGGAAATTCTACGAATTTTTAAATAAACTTAGGAAGGATTTTTTGTTAATCGGCCCCAAAAAAGAAAGGGGCGATTTATTTTTTTCCAAGTTGAATACAGCAAAAGAATTTGCCTTAACCGACGAATTTCCTTTTTATCCGCCCAAAAAGTATTTAGTACCTCAAGCTGAGGTGCTTTTTGAGTTCCAGGGACATAAGTTGAAAGAAGTGCTGCCGGTAGTTAAAAATCAGATCCTGCTGGGGATTAACCTGACTGATTTAAAGGCAGTGATGCTATACGACCAGGTATTTGAAAAAGACCCCTATTATCAAAAAAGGCAGCAGGAAACAGTTATTACCGGGCAAACAGTCTTACCGGTAGAAAAAGGAACAGCCAATATCTTTGGTGAAAAACTGGAGGAGGATGTCTTGGAACATCTAAAGTTTGATATCCTTTTCGGAAAGCATAAAGATAAAATTAAATTCTTCACCGGTTCAGAGCAAGGACAGAATATCCTGGATAAATACAAAGTAAAGGATTACCAGCACGTAAATTTCCAGGGACCGATTCCGGAACAGGGAGTAGCCGCCAAGGCGATAGCTGATTATAAAAAAGTGAAAAATTCGGCTGCGGCCAATGTCTGGGAAGAGTTGGGTAAAAAATGTATTGCCTGCGGCAAGTGCACCACGGTCTGTCCTACTTGCTTTTGTTTCCAAATCCTTGATAAGCCTTGTACTCAACCCAACACTGGATTACGCTGCCGGGAATGGGATTCCTGTTTTTACAATAATTTTTCCAGGATAGCAGATGATCAAAAATTCCTGAAGTCAGTCAATGAGAGAATCTATTTTTGGTACCAACATAAATTTGTACGTATTCCTGAAGACTATCAATTTACCGTGCCAGGTTGTATCGGTTGTGGTCGTTGTATTAAAGTCTGCCCAGTGGGCATTGATATAAAAAAAGTGTTAGACAGTCTGAAACGATATGAAAAATAATTACCAAACTAAAGAAGCCAAAATAGTGGATATCAAACCAGAAGCACCTGGTCTTAACATGTACACTTTACAGTTAATATCGGCGGCCGAACGCAATTCATTCCGCTTTGACCACGGTCAGTTTATGGAATTCAGCTTGCCGGGTTATGGCGAATCACCGTTTGATGTTTGTTCTACCCAGGAAATTATTAAAAAGAAACTGATCCAAGTTTGCGTTCGTAAGGTAGGTAGAGTTACTGAAAGGATTCACCAGCTAAAAAAAGGCGATTTAGTGGGGATACGCGGACCATACGGTTACGGTTGGCCTACTATTTCCCAATTGAAAAAGAAAAATGTCTTGGTGATTGGCGGTGGCATCGGTTTGATCCCCATGCGCTCAATTGTCGAAGAATTATGCGGACAGCCCGACTGGAAAAAGAAACTGACAGTTTTTTATGGGGCGCGTAACACCAAGGAATTTATTTTTAAGGACAGGTATAAGTATTGGAAACAGCACTCTGACTTAAGAATCACCATTGATTGCCAAGAAAAAGCCTGGGCCGGCTGTACCGGAGTAATCACAGTTTTGTTCGACCAATGCGAAGTTAATGAAGATACCTATGCCTTAGTTTGCGGACCGCCTATCATGTTTAAGTTCGTTTTAGCCAAATTGAAAAAGGCTCGCCTCCCCGAAAAAAACATTTTTCTTTCTCTGGAACGCCGCATGGATTGCGGAGTCGGTATTTGCCAGCACTGTGCTATTGGTCCCTATTATGTCTGTAAAGACGGACCGGTGTTTCGCTACGACAAAATTAAGAACATAGGAGGAGCTATTTAAAATGTGTTTAGTCATACCCTCACAAGTAAAAAAAATAAATGAGAAACTAGCGGTTGTTGATCACCAGGGCCAGGAGAAAACGGTTCAGGCCGATTTGGTTAAAGTAAAAGTAGGGGATTGGGTATTTACCCAGGCCGGGTTTATCGTTAAAAAATTATCAAAATCAGAAGCATTAAAAACATTGGAGTATTATGAAAAATAAAGGTCTTATCTTAGTCTTAACCACGGCGATCATCTCCGGCTTTTCTATTTACTTCAACAAGTTTGCCATCAAGATGAATTCACCGTATATTTTTGCCGGTTTGAAAAATCTAATAGTGGGCATATTTTTTATCGCCTTGACCACAGGGGTCGGTCAATTAGTGGAATTCCGTAAATTGAAGAAGCAAGATTGGTTAAAGCTTGTACTGATCGGCTTGATCGGCGGTTCCATTCCCTTTCTGCTATTTTTTCAAGGCCTATCCATGACCACAGCTGCTTCAGCCTCATTTATTCACAAAACAATGTTTCTATGGGTGGGGTTGCTGGCCATTTGGTTTCTAAAAGAGAAATTAAACAAGAATCTGTGGATAGCCATCCTGTCCATCTTGGTCGGTAACGTCTTGCTGCTCAAGATGCAAAATATCAGTTTAAACTGGGGCGATGGTTTAATTTTGTTGGCCACTTTATTTTGGGCCGCGGAGATCACTTATTCTAAAAAAGTACTTACCAAGTTATCACCCAGAATGGTCAGCTTTGGCCGCATGTTCTTCGGCAGTTTGTTTATTCTGGCCTTTTTGGCAGTCACTGGCCAACTAACTTTAATTGGCAGCTTAAGTACGGCTCAATGGGGTTGGGTGATGTTTACCTCGGTGTTTTTAATCGGCTACGTGGGTACTTTTTATCACGGTTTGAAATGGGTCAAAGCTTCTACAGCTACTGCCATTTTAGCCTTGGGTGCGCCCATTACAGCAGTCTTACAGGCTATCTTCAGCCACCAAATATTGATAAACATGCAGTGGCTGGGCCTGGGTCTGATCGGTTTAGGTACAGCCTTTTTTATTGTTCAACAAATTAAGACAAACGGATGGAAGTTACCCAACAACTAATTAAAAATTTAGCCCGAGCGCGTCTATCCGCTTATCCGAATTTTGAAAAGATTGAACTGGATCCTGCGGCAATGGTTATTTTAACCCGTTTGTTTTTGAATCCCGACTGCATTTCCGACATTGATTTGGGGAAGCTAACCACCCAAGCCACTGTTAAGTTGTGTGATTTAGCCAAGCATATTGTAACAGCCGCACCGGTGACCATTGCCCAATACTGCGAGCAACACAACAAGTTGCTGGTAACGGAAAAAGACATGATTCTCTGTTTCGGTTTGGATCATATTGATTCGGTTTTTAGGAACAAAGTGCATGAGTCGGACAATCCCCAAGTGGCTCTGGCCCACATCCTGACTGCCGGCAAAGTAAAATCAATTAAAAAAAATTTAGTAACCATGATTGTTCAGCTGGGTGAAGAAAAATCAGTCGAGCTGAAAAATGTCCTGATTCCCCGGGAGCTGACTATCAAAAAAGGCCAGACAGTTTGGCAGCATTACGGGGTGGTCATCGAAAAAGCGGAAGGCGATCTGGCGGAACAAGTCCGTTTTGGCCAGAAAGAAATCGGCTATTTCCAGAAAATACTGGGCCAAAACAACAAGAAAGTGATTGATTTCTCCGACCGTTCCATTTTCCAAAAAGATCTTATTGGCGCTATTTTGTCCGAAGAAAGAGCCCTCAAGGCCAAAAAAAGTTTCAATGCCAAAAAGAAATTGGTTACCAATATTGATAAAGATATTAAGTTTGCCCAAGATGCCTAAGAAGAAACCAGTTGTTGCCCTAGTCTCTCTATCCTGTTGCGAAGGATGTCTCTTTGCTATCTTCGATTTGCACGAGAGGTTTTTCAGTTTAGTCAAAGACTACGCCGAGATAGGGGAGTCGCAAATTACCCGCGAAACTTTCGGTAAAGGACCGTATGACATTGCTATCGTGGAAGGCACTCCCATTACCAAAGGCAACATCCAAGTTCTCAAAGAAGTCAGAAAACGTTCTAAAATATTAATTGCTTTGGGTGATTGTGCCACTCATGGTTGTGTTCAGTCTATAAAAAACTACGTTGATAAAGAAAAAGCCATTAAGCACGTTTATAAAGACAGAAAGGGCATTGATAACCCGGATATCAAACCGATTAAAGACTTTGTTAAAGTAGATTATGAAATCCTGGGTTGCCCGGTTAACGCCGAAGAATTTATGGAAGCCTTCTTAGAATTAAGAGAAGGCCGGATGCCCAAGGCCCCAACCCCGCGTTCGGTTTGTTATGAATGCCAGGAAAGAGAAATTGAGTGTCTATTACAGCAAGGTGAAGCGTGTTTGGGTCCGGCTATCATTGGTGGCTGCGGTGCTACTTGCCCCGAAGCCAAATATCGCTGCGAAGGCTGCCGCGGTGTGATCAAAGATAATCCAGGCTTACTAAATTTTGTTAAGCAACTGAAAAAAGTAGCTACTCAAAAAGAGATAAATCATATATTAGAGAAGTTTGGGATTAGAAAAGAGTGGGAGGAAGAAATTAATAAAAGAAAGGAGAAAAAAAATGAAATATGACTGGAAAAATTGTTATAATTTATTTAAACCGATAAACACCCCGATATATTTGGGATTGGGTGTTATTTTTTTTCTGATCAGTCAAATACTGTTTATTCCTATTTTTTTCTTCTTATCATTTTTTTTGGTATTTTTTGGATTTATTTCCCTTATATTAAATTTATTAGTTTTTCTATTTAGGGAGCGCAAGGTTAAAAAGAAGTAATTAATTTCTTATTTTATGACCAACCAACCAAAAGGGAAAAGTCTGGTCGCTACGATCATAATTGTGGTTGCTTTGATTGCTATCGGCGTCGGTATTTATCTCATTGACCAAAGCCGAACCAATGAAAACAGCAACAGCAACACTAACAACAACACTAACACTGCTGTAGTTACTAAGATTGACGATTCCCAAGCCACTCCGGCCATGGTGGAAGAAGTAGTTGCAGGCATCAACGATTTTACTTTTGATCTTTATGCAAAACTTCAGGAGGAAGAGGGCAATCTTTTTTTCTCCCCCTACAGTATCTCTACCTGTTTAGCTATGACTTATGAAGGGGCTGAAGGCCAGACTGCCACTGAAATGCAAAAAGTCTTTAATTTCCCGACCGATGATACCACCCGACAAGCCGGCTATGCTAGTATCTATAATGAAATAAACAAAGAAGACAAGGAATACACTCTAAGCACAGCCAACGCCCTCTGGGCTCAATTAGATTTCACTTTTCTAGATAAATATTTTGATCTGGTTGGAAAATACTATGGTGGCCGGGTTACCAATCTTGATTTTATTGACGACACCGAAAATTCCCGTGTCACTATTAACGACTGGGTGGAAGATCAGACTAACGGTAAAATCACCGATCTGATTGCTCGCGGCGCAGTGGGTCCAGCCACCAGACTGGTTTTGACTAATGCTATCTATTTTTACGGGGAATGGCTTAAGGAATTCCAGGAAGAAGATACCGAAGATGACGATTTTAGATTGACTCCAGAAAATACGATTCAGATTCCCATGATGAAGAAAACCGGTACCAGTTTTAACTACGCTGAAAATGACCAATTGGAGCTACTAGAATTACCTTACAAAGGCGAAGAGCTGTCTATGATTTTCCTTCTTCCTCAAAATGATGACCTGTCCGGACTGCAGGAAACCTTAAGCGATGAACAGTTAATCGCTTGGAAAGATGACTTATTCAAGCAAAAAGTAAATATTTATATACCCAAGTTTAAATTTGAAAAAAGTATTTCTCTAACTAATACATTGAAAGAAATGGGTATGCCCACCGCTTTCAATCGGGTCTTTGCCGATTTTTCCCAGATGAGTGAAGAAGAGCCATTGATGATAACAGACGTTGTTCATAAGGCCTTTGTAGAGGTCAATGAGAAGGGAACGGAAGCAGCGGCAGCAACCGGGACTACGATAGGTATAGCAACCTCTGTTGAGCCACCTACTCCAGTTTTCCGGGCTGATCATCCTTTCCTCTTCCTGATTCAGCAGACTGACACTGGCAACATTCTGTTCCTGGGCCGGGTGTCAGATCCTCGTTAATTATTTCATAAAAATATGACTAGTAAACTCAAAAAAAACAGCAAGGTAATAATTATTGTCACTGTGGTTATTGTTGTTTTGGTCGGAGGGGCAATTTATTTGTTAAGTCGAAAAACGGAAACTGCTGAAGAAATTGTTAATTCCGTAGCCATTGTCAACGAAACTATAAATACTAATGATAATCTTAACAATCAATCTGTAAATCTGAACACCAACCAAGCGTTGAATCAAAATACCAATCAAGCGGTAAGTGCTTCCAGTCAATATCCGGCCAATGATTGGGCGGTCTATAATGATGTAAATTATGATTATTCATTGATGTATCCGGCAGACTGGACGGATGAAAGAGCAGCCGTTGCTTCGGCAGTAGAGATTAATTCAAATGTTCTTAATACAAATTCTGATGTGTATTTTGAGCAATATTTTATGGATCAAGGTGAAAAATATGGAGAATTTATTATTGTCGAGGGATCAAATTGGACCCCATCCCTAAAAGGCAATTGGAGTTCCCAAGAATCAGAAATGGAAGTGGGGGGAATAGCAGCAACCAAAACAATTTACACCCCTACCGACTTAGAAGAATGGGATACTAATCCTGGCACCAAGACCAAAATAGTTTTTACTGAACCGTTGCCGATCGATAAGACTATTGAAATCGGCCTGGAGAATAAAAATAACAGCCAGATTACAGCCGATGTGCTAGCCGGCATATTATCCTCTTTTCAGTTTGATTATCGATTCCCAGCCGTTAGTTCCTTTTGGATCAGGACTCTCGGGGATGTTGAAACAGGTTCAAGTTTAGGCACCTTTGATTTAACTACTGGTGAAATTATAGAGTCAAGAGTCTATCCAACTCAAACTATGTTTTCTTTCAATATTATTCCCAATCCTGAAGCGGGCAAAGTTGCATACTACCAATACAACAGTGAAGAAGAGTCGTACGATATTATTTTGTCAGATACCAAAGGATTGGAAGATAAAATTATTGCTAATGGAGTTGTCTGTGTAGATGGTCCTTGTGATTTTGAGAATGCAGTGGCTCTAGGAGAATTATCTAAGGATGGAAACTACTTTTCTTATTTTGATCACAATGAAGTTAAAGTGCAGAATTTGATAACCGATGAGGTTACTGTATTGCCTGATTCTTATTCAACAAGCACCAGTTTTTCACCTATGGGTAATTATATTTTTTCTAGATGGCAAAGAGAATATGACTCTGCTATTCAATACAGCAAAATTTCAGATATAAGTACGACCAAAATTGAAGGAACAGAATGGAATACAGCTTTTTCTTTTAATGAAAAATATTTAGCTTCGTCTAAGCAACAATATGATTCAGAAACAGAGGGTCATTCTGTAGATATTTATCTTTACAACGTACTCACGGGTGATCTGGTTGATCAAATGACCATAGCTGATTATTCACAAACAGGAACAACTAATCTGGCCTGGTTGACCAATGACCGGTTCGTAGTACTTGCCGAAAAGGATAATTCGACTAAAGAAGCTTTTTTGATAGAAATTATTAATAATAAAATGGTAAGAAGAAGTTTGTCTACTAGTACGGGAGAGAAGGTAAAGGGGGAGAGAATTTTCCGTATAGACTCAGATAGCGTGTTGCTAGACTACATGGTCGATAATAAATATTCCATATATTCTTACGATATAAACGGTGATAAGGAAATAATATTTGAAGACGTTACTGATGGTGAAAAATGGTATTCTTATAAATACTATCTTCTGGGTCCAAACGATTAAGAATTTATAAAAAATATTATGAATGAACAACAACCAGCCAGCAAAAACAACAAATCAATAATTATCATTGTCATTGTGGTAGTGGTGCTGGCTTTGGGATTCGGGGTGTACTTTTATTTTTTCCGGGCAGATGAAACTAACGAGAATGCTAATACCAACACCAATACAGTAGCCAACCAAAATCAAAATATAAATCAGAATGTTAACGCCAGCTTGCCAGCTTTTACCAAAACTTGTGATTACGACACGGACTGTGAATTAAGACTAGGCTGTACAGAAGCTGATTGTTATAACGTAGCTGCAGCAGAAGTTCTTTATGATTGTGACAAGACGTTAAACCCCATAGTAACTGACAATCTGTCATGCGTTTGTGCTGAAAAAGAATGTACGGTTTCAGAAGAAGAGGAGACAACCAATACCAATCAAAACGCCAACACTAATCAGTCAGTCAATGCTAATACCAATCAAGATGTGGAAGCCACTGGCTCGACAACAACACCAATAGATTCTACCTGGAATCTATACACCAATAATGATCTGGGGTTTTCTATCAATATTCCGGTTGAAGCTTATTTCTATTACGCTTCCTGTGACTGGCGAGATGATTCTTACCGGCCAGGGAGTGGTATGGTACCGGTCAGTACTTTTGCCACAGATGACTCAGTATATATCAATCAAGAATATTTATATGAACTAGGCGGAGCAACCGAGGTTGGTGGTATAACTAATTATTCTGAATGCAACCGGGTGGAAAATTCGGTTTCCCGTTTATCGTCAGAAATTCGCACCTGGAACATTAAAGTAGCCACAGTGGAAGATGAAGTTGTCTTGGAAGATTTTATCAATGATACTTTCGGCGAAGGTGGTTGTAGTCTAGGCGATCAAACTGCCTGGGAGCATCAAGATGGAGTTTATGAGGTTCGGATTGAAACTGATGGTTTAGACCCAGAAGAATCGCGTTGTTTTATTAATTACGCGGTAAATATTTTCTACTATCCGGCCGGCAATAAAGTAATGACTTGGGATTTAGGACAGGATATTTCTTTCCCAGCTGACAGTGCTGTCTCTGCCTTCTACGATACTGATATGACGAATAGTTTTCGATTTTTGGAATAATTAACCAAAAATATATATGAGTATGACCACCAAAGGATTCAACGCAGTTATCGGGGTGATTGTGGTCTTGGTTCTGGGTATCGGTGTAGCGGTTAGTTACTACGTCTATTACCAGAGTACTGAGGTTGAAGTAAATACCGTCGACACCAATACAACGGTAAATCAGAATACCAATACCAGTTTGCCAGCCGGAACCAAAACTTGTAAGCACAACTTTGACTGTGAAGTAAAATATGATTGTGAACAATATGATTGTTATCATAAAGATGCACCACCCGAGTTTAAATGTGATCCTACCCTAGTGGATGTTCCCAGCTCATCAAATTATTACTGCGTTTGTGCCGAG
Organism: Patescibacteria group bacterium; assembly: GCA_043817315.1. GTDB lineage: Bacteria > Patescibacteriota > Patescibacteriia > JBDRGY01 > JBDRGY01 > JBDRGY01. The sequence continues at coordinate 100,649 of JBDRGY010000004.1, forward strand.
AAGGAGTGTGCTTTAGTAGAAGAAGATGATGTCACAGCTGATTGGCAGACGTATGCTAGCGAGGATTATGGCTATTCAATCAAATACCCAAACGATTGGCTAACGAACATGGAATACATCAATCAGAGCAATCTGTATTTATTAACTCAAGAAAGAAAACAAGACCTAGATGACGGAAGAATTGTTAGAGTTTTTGACGTAATGGTTAAAGTATATGGAACTGCTGTCGAACTTCCCCATAATTCTGATGATCAATTGAATTTTGAAAATTGGATTGATCAGAAGGCTGATACCTGGGGTTTTATTAACCGAGAATCCGTACTGATTGATGGTATAACTGGTTATCAAGGAATTGGTTCTGGTGATGGAACTAGCTATATTAGTTATATTGAAAAGGATGGCTATATTTATGAAATTCAAACAGGTGATACTGATGTTCCAACAGAAACAGAACAGTTAGTTATTGACTCTTTCCAATTCACTGACTAAAAAAACCAATGAAAATAAAAATTGACCACATCTGTAAAATAGAAGGACACGCTGATTTTATCGCTGACATTGAACGTGGTGATGTTAAAACAGCGCGGTTTCGGACCCTGGAAGGCGCCCGCCTGATTGAGGGTATTCTGATTGGCCGCAAATACATCGAACCGACCATAATTACCCCCAGAATCTGCGGTATTTGCCCGGTAGTGCACAATTTAACCTCGACTAAGGCGATTGAGGCTTGTTTCGATATCGAGCCCACAGAACAGGTTATTTTACTGCGAAAAATCTTAGAATTGGCCCAGTTTATCCATTCTCACGGCATTCATCTATTCTTCCTGACCTTGCCTGATTTCTTCAAGATAAAAACAGAATTAAAGATGTTAGAAAAATTTCCTAAAGAAGCCCAGATGGCTATCCGGGTTCGTAATTTCGGAGTGGATCTGGTCAAAGTAATCGGCGGTCGGACCGTTCATCCAATTACCACAGAAATCGGCGGCATTAAGCGCCTGCCCGACCGCAAGGCCCTACACGAGATATTAAGCCGTTATGATTCAGTAATGGAAGATGCCTTAGCTTTGGCTAAAGTGTTTGCCGGATTAGAATATCCAGAACTGTTCCGCAAACAGGACTACATGTCTTTACACAATTCTTCGGAATACGCCATCTACGACGGCGATGTGATGTCATTGCACGGAACCAAAATTCCGGCCAGTAAATTCATGCACAGTATTGAAGAAGTGAAGCGACCTTATGAATTAATCAAGCACGCCAAGTATCGTGGCGATTCCTATTTTGTAGGTGCCATTGCCCGAATAAATAACAACCAAAGTCAACTGAACCCAGTAGCTACAAAAGTGTTGCGCAGTAGCGGCCTCAAATTCCCTTCATATAACAATTTTCACAACATCATGTGCCAGGCCATTGAGTTAGTACACTGTCTCGAGGAATCTAAAAAGTTACTAAACCAGTATTTTAAACAACGCAGTCAGAAGCTAAACGTACCGGTTAAGGTCAAAGCCGGCAGGGGAGTGGGAGCGGTTGAAGCACCGCGCGGTACTTTGTATCATTATTACGAAACGGACAAGAACGGTTTCATCACCGATTGTAATATTATTACCCCGACTGCCCAGCAAGTTCCCAACCTGGAACAGGATCTAAAAACCTGGATTCCCAATGTGATGCAGTTGGACGAGAAGACTAGAGTCCAGGAAATCCGCAAGTTGATTCGGGCTTATGACCCCTGCATGACTTGTGCTACTCATTAATAATCATACCATTGCGATCCCGCGCCAGCGGGAGAAGCAATCCCGTTACTACACCGGGATCGCCACGCCCCTATGGGGCTCGCGATGGTAGGAAGAAAACAATATGCACGATTTAATGGCAGCTCAAGAGTTACTAAAAACAGCATTAGAAGTAGCTCGCGACAAAAAATTAAAGAAGATTACCAAGATTATTGTTGAGCTTGGCACTGTTATCGATCACGACGAAGAAATTACCGAGGAGAACATCAGTTTTAATCTAAAGAACCTCAGCGTCGGAACAGAGGCTGAGGGGGCTTCTGTTATTGTCCACAAAGTTGCCGGTAATCATTACATTCTCAAAGAGATCGAGGGTGACTAATTACAATAGAATTATATGGCCTTTATACTAGTCGGATTTTTTATCTTGGTATCGGGGGTCATTTATATAGCTATCTACCACTTCCTTCATCCACGGCGTCAGCCCAAACAAGCCATTCCGGAGGACTATGGGGTTAAGTATGAGGATGTCACTTTCCAGGCTGAAGACGCTTTTGAGTTGCGGGGTTGGTTTATTCCGGCAGCAAATCCTACAGATAAAGTGATTATTATTTGTCACGGTTATCGTGGTAATAAGACACATACTTTGGAATGGGGGCTTTTTTTAAGGGATAAATATAATTTATTTTACTTTGATTTTCGGACTCACGGTAAAAGCCAGGGGAAAGTAACCACCTTTGGTTACCACGAAAGGAAGGATGTTGAGGCGGCTATTTGCTACCTGAGAACCCGGTCCGGTATTGATCATAACCAAATCGGAGTGATGGGGCTTTCTATGGGAGCCAGGACTGCACTATTGAGCTCCATAAAGAATCAGGAAATCAAAGCCATAGTAGCTGATAGTACCCCTCTAGACTTTGAAGGAATAATCAAAGTTTTTCGCAACTACTATTTTATAAAGTGGCCCCTGATAAAACTGGCCCGTTTTTATTCTAATAAATTTCTACACTTCAGCCTTGATGAAATGTCCCTGAAGAGAAAAGCTAAAAAGATCAAAATTCCGGTCTTGATGATTCATGCCAAGAATGATCCGGTGGTTCATGCTTACAATTCCCAAATGGTTTATCAGAATTTAGGCGGGCCCAAAGAACTTTGGATGACTGATTGTTTTGAACACGGCCGTTCCTATTTTTCGTTTAAGCGAGATTACCAGGAAAAAGTGCTGCAGTTTTTCGGTCGATACATCAGATAGCCTTTTTGGCCCTATTTCGCAGGATATGGGGCCTTTTTAATTCGCCCAAAAAGTGTTATAATAAAAAGGAATTTATGAAGCTGAAATCATATATATCAGCGCAGCTCGGCGGGAAAACAGTTATCCTGCGGGTAGCTTATGAAACACCGGTAAAAATGGCAGGGAATAGTTTTATGGTGGAAGATGATAACAGACTAAAAGCCTCGTTGCCCACCATTAATTACTTAGTAAAGAAAGAATGCAAGATAGTTCTGGTTTCTTACAACGGTAGACCCAAGGGCGAAGAAGAGAAATTGAAAATGGATCCCCAGGCCAAGCGATTGAGTGTGATGTTGGGCAGGAAAATTGATAAATTAGATGATTGTGTCGGTCCTAAAGTGGAAGAATTTGTGGCTAAGATGCAACCGAAAGAGATTGTTCTTTTAGAAAATACCAGGTTTCATCCGGAAGAAAAGAAAAATAATTCTGCCTTTGCCAAGAAGCTGGCCAAATTGGGGCAGGTTTTTATTAATGACGCTTTTGCCCAGAGCTATGAACCACACGCTTCAACGACTGCCATTACCAAATTCTTGCCGTCTTATGCCGGACCACTATTAATCCAAGAAGTTGAGAATCTTTCTAAAGTGGTACAAAATCCCAAACGGCCCTTTGTGGCCATTATCGGGGGAGCTAAAATATCCAACAAGATAAAAGTAATTAATAAATTATTAGAGAAGGCGGATTATGTTTTATTGGGTGGCGCCCTGGCCAATACTATTTTGATCGCCCAAGGCATTCAAGTGGGAACATCTTTGATTGAAGAAGAATATGTAACTATCGCTAAGAAGCTGCCCATTACCAGTTTAAAGCTAAAAATCCCGGTAGACGTTCTGGTTGCTTCAACCGCCTTAAGCTCCCAAAGTCTTCCCCGTCCGGTGGGGTCGGTCAAGCCCCAAGAAAAAATCTTGGATATCGGACCGGACACCATCGATCTTTACGAAAGAATTATTGCCACAGCCAAGACCATAGTATGGAATGGACCGATGGGGATGTACGAGAAATCCCAGTTCTCCTATGGAACTACCAAGATTGCCCAGGCAGTAGCCAAGGCCCGGGCCAAAAGCTACGTTGGAGGAGGGGAGACAGTTGATTTTATCAGGGACAATAAATTGGAAAAGCAGATAGATTTTATTTCCACCGGCGGCGGCGCCATGTTGCAGTTTATTAAAGACGGAACCTTGCCAGCTTTAAAACCATTAACCATAAAATAATGAGCAAAATTGCTAAAATCCACTCTTTGGAAATTTTAGATAGCCGGGGCTATCCCACTATCAAAGCCAAAGTCTATTTGGAAAACGGCGTTTGGGGCGGTGCCTCGGTACCGGCCGGTGCTTCCAAGGGAAAAAGTGAATCGACTGAACTTCGAGACGGTGACACAAGACGTTATCAGGGTAAGGGGGTGAAAAAGGCCATTTCTATAATAAATACCCGCATTCAGCGCTTATTAAAGGGCGTGGACATCAATCTGATGCGGGAGATTGATAATAAAATGATCGAAAGTGACGGCACCAAGACCAAATCGGATATGGGGGCCAACACCATCTTGGCCGTTTCTCTGGCCTGTGCCCGGGCCGGTGCTCTGCAAAATCAGAAACCGCTGCACCAGCACATCCGGGAAGTCTATGGCCTTGGTTTCAAAGACTATCAGTTACCCCTGCCCATGATTAATATTATTAACGGGGGCAAACACGCTGACAGCCGGACTAATATCCAGGAATATATGATAATACCCAAGGCTGATAAATATTCGGAAATCATCCGCTACGGGGCTGAGGTTTTTCATCAGCTCAAAGAGATTCTAAGAGCCAAAGGGTTGTCAACCGGAGTGGGAGACGAAGGAGGATACGCTCCCCATTTTGAAAGCAATGAAATGCCTTTTCAGTTAATCCTGGAAGCGGTTTCTCAAGCCAACATGACAGCCGGAGAACAGATTACTCTTGGCATCGATGCCGCGGCCGATAATTTTTATAACCAAGAGCAGAAAAAATATTTTCTGGAATTAGAAAATTCTTCACTGACTTCAGAGCAGCTGGCCGCCCTCTATTCGGAATGGGCCAACAAGTATCCGATTATTTCTGTGGAAGACGGTTTAGCTGAAGAAGACTTGGATGGCTGGGCCCTGCTCAATAGTAAGCTGGGCAATAATATTTTGGTGGTAGGAGATGATCTCTTTGTTACTGATCAAGAAAGATTGAAAATAGGAGTAGCCAAGTCATTAGCCAACGCCATCATTATCAAGCCCAATCAAGTGGGCACCCTGACGGAGACAATCGATTGTGTCCAGTTGGCTCAAGCCAACAAGTTTAAAGTAATTGTCTCAAACCGGTCTGGAGAGACCTGTGACAACTTTATTGCCGATCTGGCCATTGCGGTCAAAGCTGATTTTATCAAAACCGGTTCAATGTGCAGAGGGGAAAGAATAAGTAAATATAATCGACTATTGGAAATCGAGGAGGAACTAACTCAAAATGAAGGCTAATAGACCTTTTTTACTTCTGATCTTAGACGGCTGGGGGATTGCTCCGGCCAGCAAGGGTAATGCTATTAATCTGGCTAAAACTCCTGTCATCGACCGGCTAAGTAAGAAATACCCCCATACTACCCTGTGTGCCTCAGGTCCTTGTGCTGGTCTACCCAAAAACCAGGTGGGTAATTCTGAAGCCGGGCATATGAATATCGGGAGCGGAAGGGTAGTGGATCAGGAAGAGATGATCATTACCGAAAGCGTTGACGACGGTACTTTTTTCAGAAACCCGGCTTTTATAGAGGCGGTTAATCATGTCAAAAGGAACAAAACCAGTCTCCATATCATGGGACTATTGACCTATGACCAGAGTCCCCATGCCGACCCAGAACATTTAATGGCTATTATCAAGTTGGCCCGCCAGCACCATTTACCCAAAGTAGTGCTACATTTATTTACTGATGGCCGTGATTCACCCCAATTCGCTGCTATCAAGATTGTAAAGGATCTGGAAAAAAAGCTTTATAGTAATGAGATGATCGCTACTATAATGGGCCGTTTTTATGCCATGGACCGTAATAAAGCCTGGAAGCGTACCGAAAAAGCGTATAACGCTATGGTTTTAGGCAAGGGGATCAAGGCTGGCTCAGCCGAAGAAGCTATTTTGCATGCCTATAACCGTAAAGAGACAGATGAATACATCCAGCCCACAATCTTGATGCAGGACCACAAACCACCTCAAACCATACAAAACGGTGACTCCATAATATTCTTCAATTTTCGGTCTGATAGAGCCAGGCAGATTACCAAAGCTTTCGTTCAAAAGAAATTCAACAAGATGAACCCAGGTTCATTCATCCGCAAAAAAGCCTTACGGGATTTACGGTTTATTGCTATGACTGATTTTGGTCCTGATCTGGACAATGTCTTGACTGCCTTTCCTTCTGAAGACCTGGAAGAAACTCTGCCCATGCAATTAGCTGATTTAAAACAACTCTATACTTCGGAAAGCGAGAAGTTCGCGCATGTTACTTACTTTTTTAACGGAGGGTATGCTGATCCGGTAGGTGGTGAATCCAGGATTATGATACCCTCACCTTCTGTTGAATCATATGCTGAGGTTCCAGAGATGAATATTGAAAAATTGACCAAGGCAGTCCTCAAACATATCAAAAATGATGAATTCGATTTTATCACCTGCAATTTCCCCAATCCCGATATGGTGGGACATACGGGTAATCTTAAGGCCGGCATCCAAGCCGCTGAGGCAGTTGATAAGCATACGGGACTTTTGGTAAGGGAGGTACAGGCAAAAAATGGGAAGGCAATTATTACTGCTGATCATGGCAACTTGGAAAACATGATAAATCTAAAAACGCAGGAAGTCCATACGGAACACACTACCAACCCAGTACCTTTTATAGTGGTAAGCCAGGACAGTAAGGGGTTCTCTTTAGGCAAAAAGGGTATCTTGGCCAATATTGCCCCGACAATTTTAGACTTGATGGAGAGAGATATCCCCAAACAGATGAAGAGTAAGAGTTTGATCAGAAAGAAAGCAAGATAAATGAATAAAAAACCTTTTCTCTTAATTATCCTAGACGGTTGGGGAGTGGCCTCTCCTTCCAGGGGCAATGGCATCAGTTTGTCTAATACCCCCAACTTTACCAATTTGGTACAGACTTTTCCCACTTTGACTTTGCAAGCCTCGGGAGAAGCCGTAGGTTTGTCCTGGGGAGAAATGGGAAATTCCGAAGTGGGCCACATGAACCTGGGCGGAGGCAAAGTGATTTTTCAGGAATTACCCAGAATTACACGTGCCATTTCTGACGGCAGCTTCCAAGAAAATCAGGGGCTCAATAGTGCCATAGAGCATGTCAAAAAAAATAATTCTAAATTGCATCTTTTAGGTTTGGTCAGCAACGGTGGAATTCATAGTTTTAATGAACACCTGTATGCCCTGGTGGAATTAGCCAAACAAAAGGAAATTAATCAGGTTTTTATCCATGTCTTTTTAGACGGGCGAGACACTCCCCACAACAGCGGTTTGACCTTTATTCAGAAATTACAGAATCATCTCAATGAAGTCGGGGTGGGCAAAATTGCCACAATATCAGGGCGTTTTTACGCTATGGATCGGGATAATCGTTGGGAGCGTACCCAGAAGGCCTACCTGGCCCTAGCCGAGGGGCAGGCCGATAATAAAGCGGATAATCCGGTTACCGCAGTTGAGCAATCATATAATCAAAAAATATATGATGAAGAATTTATCCCAACTATGATTATGGAAAACGGCCAGACAGTGGCCAAGATTGATGATAACGACGCCTTAATTTACTTTAATTTCAGGGCGGATAGGGCCCGGCAACTTACCAAAGCACTGATTTTGCCAGGATTTGAAAAATTTCAACGCCCCAGATCCTTAAAAAATCTGCACCTGGTTACTATGACCAAATATGAGAAAGATTTACCGGTGACCGTAGCCTTTCCCAAAGAAACAATTGAAAACCCGCTTGGCAAAGTGCTAGCTGCTAATAAAATGACTCAGTTTCATATTGCCGAGACAGAAAAATATGCCCACGTTACTTTCTTCTTCAATTGCGGTAAGGAAGATCCTTTCAAGGGAGAGACCCGAGCTCTGGTTCCTTCTCCATCTGTGGCTTCATACGATCAAAAGCCAGGAATGAGTGCCAACGAAGTCAAAGACCGCTTGATCCAGGAAATTAATTCCGGTAAGCAAGATTTTCTGGTGGTTAATTTTGCTAACGCCGATATGGTCGGCCATACCGGTAATCTAGAGGCGGTGATCGAGGCTGTCGGTAAAATTGACGTTTATCTGGGAGAAGTGATCAAGGCTGTTTTAAAAACTGGAGGGTCCGCTATCGTTACAGCCGATCACGGTAATGCGGAAGAATTGGTCAACTTGCAAACAGGCGAAATTCACAAAGAGCACACCACCAATCCAGTTCCCTGTATCATTGTAGGAGAAGGCTGGAGGAAAACTTCTCCGAACGTAAAATCCGATGATCTAAGCAAGGTTGTCCCTATCGGAGTTTTGTCAGACGTGGCTCCCACTATCTTGAGTATTATGGGTAAAGAGAAGCATCCGGAGATGACAGGGAGAGATTTATTGAACTATATTAAATAATTAATATTAGATATATGACCAAGAGAAAATTTCAAGTGGTAACTATCGGTGGGGCTACCAGGGATATCACTTTCCGAACTGATGACGGTGAATTGATTGATACACCTCATCTTTTGACCAAACAAAAATTGCTGGCTTTCGAGTACGGGGCTAAAATAATCAGCCGGCAGTGTCATTATACCTTGGGGGGTGGAGGAACTAATGCCGCCGTGGGCTTAACCCGTTTGGGTCTCAAGGTGGCCAGCTTTGTCAACGTGGGCAGTGACAATCTGGGTGGTCAAGTTATTAAAAATCTCCAAGAGCATAAGATCAACACCAGTTTAGTCAAAAGGGATAAAAAGGCCATGACCGGATTTTCTCTTCTGGTAATTTCTGGCCAAGCCAAAGACCACGTGGCCTTTTTGTATCGGGGAGCCAATGACAACATCAGTATTGAGCCTAAAGACATAAAAAAATTCAGTACCGATTGGTTTTATATCACCTCTTTATCGGGTTTACATTGGCCCAAATTGATGAAGGAAATAATTGAAGCCAAAAAGAAGAAAATAATTAAAATTGGCTGGAATCCCGGTGAGACTCAATTAAAAGCAGGTAAAAAGGGGTTAATTGCTTTAATTAAGGAAACTGATGTTTTTATTCTTAATAAAGATGAGACTATCGAACTGATACTCTCAGACCCCAAATTGCCTTCAAAAATCAAGAAAGACACCAGGAAAATCAATAACGTCAATTTTCTGATAAAGCGGTTGCACAGCTGGGGACCCAAGATAGTGGTACTAACTGACGGTAAAAAGGGTGCTTACGCTTATGACGGAGAAAAGATATATTTTTCAGAAATTTTGGACACTCCGGTCAAAGATACCACTGGAGCTGGTGATTGTTTCGGTTCCAGCTTTTTAGCCGGGCTGATTCTATTCCACGATGATATTGATAAAGCGATCAAGCTGGGCATTGTCAACACTTCCTATTTAGTACAGAAAGTAGGAGCCCAAGAAGGATTGATGAACAAGCAACAAATTAAAAAACATTTTAAGAAAAAATAATATGAAGACTCCCATAGCCATATCGGCTCGTCATATACACCTTTGTCAGAAAGATTTAGAACAACTTTTCGGAAAAGGTTATCAATTGACTAAAGCCAAAGACCTCAAACAAAAAGGGGAATTCGCCTCCAAGGAAACAGTAACTCTAAAAGGACCGAAAGGGGATCTGGATGGAGTAAGAATTTTGGGGCCAGTCAGGGAGCAGAGTCAGGTAGAGATCAGCAAAACTGACGCCAGACGGTTGGGAATAGTGGCGCCAGTTCGTCTGTCAGGAAATCTATCAGGTTCTGGCTCAATTAATATGGTTGGTCCGAAGTCCTCACTTGATTTAAAAGAAGGGGTAATTGTGGCCAAAAGACATATTCACCTTTCAGAGAAAGAGGCCAAGAAAAACAATATCGCTAATGACCAGATTGTTTCCGTCAAGGTAGAAGGTGATAGGGAATTAATTTTTAATCAGGTAGTGGTTCGAGTTTCCGATCGGTACCAGCTGGAGATGCACCTGGATACTGATGAGGCTAACGCGGCAGATCTGGGTAATAAGGGAGAAGGGGAGATCTTGATTAATGTTGCTTAGATTTCCAGACAAGTTAAAGCAAAACCCGATAGTGGTAATGAGGAAATTTGGATATTACCCCCTACCGGACCCCAAAGCAAAACAGCTCAGTTTCGTCCGGCGCTTGGGCGCCAACTATTATCCCCGTTGGCATGCCTATCTAAACAAAGAAATGACCGGGATAAAACTGCATCTTGATATGAAAAAACCAAGTTACGCAGGACACCACGCCCATTCCGGGGAATATGACAGTGATTTGGTCAAAGAAGAGGGGGAGAGAATCAGGCAATTAATGAGGAATATATGAACAATAATATACTGGTGATCAATTCTGGCAGCACCACCTTGAAATTTTCGGTATACAACTCTCGACTACAAAAATTGCTAGCCGGCAATTTGGAAGGAATTGGTTTACCGGGTTCTTTCCTAAGCTACAAGATCGGCAGCCGAACCAAAGTAGTTAAATTTAACGGCCAAATCAAAAATCACCAGCAGGCCCTATCTTTTATTTTTAAGAATGTAGATTTTTCCTTTGCTGAAATTAAATTAGTAGGACACCGAGTGGCTATCGGAGGGCATCGTTATAAGCAGACCATGCAAGTTTCCAAGAATATTTTTAAAGAGCTAAAAAAGAATAACGAACTTGCTCCTCTGCACAATCCAGCCAATATGATGGGTCTGGCTGCCTGTTTCCAGTTACTAAAAAAAGCTAAGAACTTCGCCATTTTTGATACTTCCTTTTATAAAAACCTGCCGGATTACGCCTATACCTATGCTTTACCTTATGCCCTTGCCAAGAAGTGGCACATCCGCCGCAACGGTTTTCATGGAACTTCCCACCACTACGTGGCTCAACAAGCAGCTGTCCAATTAAAAAAGTCTTTGAAGAAATTAAACCTGATTACTTGCCATCTGGGTGGAGGGTGTTCTATTACAGCAATCCGCTCCGGAAAGGCAGTTGACACTTCATTGGGATTTTCCCCCTTGGAAGGATTAGTAATGGGAACCAGACCAGGAGATCTAGATCCGGCCACCATTCCCTACCTGATGGACAAGATGAAATTATCAACCAAACAGATTTCTCATCTGCTCAATTTTCAATCAGGCTTAATCGGAATTTTCGGCAAGAGCAGCGACTTGCGTGAAGTACTTGTTGCCGCCGGTCATCGTGTCCCCGGTTTTAGGAGTAGCTATAAATATAATAAGATTTCCAGACAGAAAGCCAAGCTGGCTTTAGCTGTCTACATTTACCGGATCCAAAAATATATTTCTGCCTACGCAGGAATACTGGGCAAGGTAGACGCAATAATTTTTACCGCGGGAACCGGAGAAAGAAATCCCGATGTGCGTCGCTTGATAATGAAAGATCTGAAGATGTTAAGGGGCGTTAAAGTTTTGCCCATCCATACTGATGAGCAATTGATGATAGCCCGGGAGGTAAAGAAGCATGCGCACCCAAAAAGATAAAAGTGCCGGAGCCATCGTGGTTAATAAACAAAATCAGTTCTTGCTGTTATTTCAAAACCAAAATGAATTCTGGGAATTTCCCAAGGGGGAACAGGAAAAGGGAGAAACCGAAAAACAGGCCCTGTGCCGGGAATTATTTGAGGAAACCGGCATCAAAAAATTCCAGTACCTTCCTGGATTTAAGCAAAAGAGCCATTACCGGTTTCAGCTAAAAGGAGTGCTCCACCAAAAAGAAGTTATCTTTTACTTAATTCGGACCGAAGATAAGGTGCATTTGTCTGACGAGCATATCAGTTACCGTTGGATACCGTACTCCGGAGCCATCAAGCTGTTAAAACATAAAAATTTGAGAGATTTATTGAAATCAGCCCAGCAATTTCTTAAATTGTCAGCTAAATAAAACTATATTATAATAAAGACAATGAAAAAGACTAAAAATTCCGGAAAAAGAGTACTAGCTATAGGCAATGAAGCAGTAGTCAGGGCCGCTTTAGCAGCGGGGGCCACTGCTTTTTTCGGTTATCCTATTACACCGGCCACGGAAATTATTGCTTTGTGGCCCAAGTACCAGCCTAAATTTAAAACCAAGTTTTTACAAACCGAAGACGAACCTTCAGCCGGTTTCACCTTGATCGGGGCGGTATTGGCCGGGGCCAAAGCCTTTACGGCCACAGCCGGACCAGGCACAGTCTTGATGCAAGATGCCTTTTCCATGGCTGAAGCCATGAGGATTCCGACTGTTGCTGTCATCGTACAGCGAGGCGGTCCCTCAACCGGTACAGTGATCTACAGTCAACAGGAAGTGCTGCTGACCTGCTTCGGAGGGAATGGTGAGGGCTTTCGGGTAGTTTATTCTCCTTCCAATTTACAGGAGCTCTACGATTTGACCATTCAAGCCTTTAATACAGCTTGGCAATACCGTTTTCCCACTTTTGTACTCACTGACGGTTATCTGGGCAAAATGAGAGGCTTAGTGGAATTTTACGATCCCAAAAAGAAAAGAATGAAATTAGTGCCACCGGAACCGATCCTGCTCAACCCCAAGAAGAAAAAGGGTACCTATGTTAACATGGCTAATTGTGTCAATCTGGAAGAAGATATTTTTCAGATTAATGAAAAGATCAGAAAAGATTTTCAGAAATACCGCCCCCAAATCGAGCAGTACCAAGAATACAAAACTAAAGATGCTGAGATATTAATAATTGCTCACAGTATTGTGGGAGCGGCCGCTCAGTCAGCCATCGACACCTTGAGACAGCAGGGGATTAAAGTTGGTTTATTCCGACCGATTACTCTGCAGCCTTTCCCGGCCAAGGCGGCCCTGCAATTGGCCAAGTCAGTTAAAAAGATTGTGATACCGGAATCCTCAGTTGGCCAGTTTATCAAAATTGTAAAAGAAGCTCTATACGGACTGAAAGTACCTATACAACATTACGCACGTCCTGCTCTGGGGATCACTGCCGAAGAGATTGTGGCTTTGATCAAGAAAAAATGAGCAGAAGAGGATTCACTCTAGTGGAGCTGTTGGTAGTAATTGCTATTATCGGTTTGCTGGCAACTCTGGCCTTCGTAAGTTTGAACCGGGCCCGGTCTCAGGCTCGGGATACAGTCCGAATGCAAGACCTTAGTGGTATCACTAAGGCCCTGGAGCTCTATTATTCAGAAAATGAAAGATATCCCAGCAGCGCTGATTGCTTTTGTGATGCAACATGTACCGATATTTGTGTATCCCTTTCAGATGACTGGATTCCTGATATGCAAAAACATATGCCCCAACTTCCCCTGGATCCTTTATATGGTCAACAGTCAGGAGGCGAATCCCTTCATTATGAATATAGGAGTTTTTATCCTGAAGCGAACCATTATTGTGAAGTATATGCCAGTGCCAGAGATTGTTTTGAAGATTCTGCTGATCTCGTAGATACTGATGGTATTCATTTGCCATTTTCCCCCTATCTTTTATGCCTGGTACTGGAAACCGATGTTGAACCAGATAATTATTATCGAATGGTTGGTACCAACTCATATAAATATTGCACCGGGCAATTCGAGCCCTAATAATTAAATTACGGTTTCGGTGGTAAGAAATAATGGAACAAAAAAACAAAAAAGGATTTACCCTGATGGAACTGCTGATTATTGTGGGCATAATCGGGATTTTGGCCTCGTTGGTTTTTTTTCGTCTCAATGTTGCCAGGGCTAAAGCACGAGATGCCATGCGGCTGACAGATATCGATGCCATTAAGAAAGCTTTGAGCCTGTACGACGCCGAATATTTCAAGTACCCCAGCAGCGCTAATTGCGACGGTTCCAATATGCATATATGTGAGTCTTCAGTAGAAAATTCTACCTGGTTGGCTGATTTGGATCAGTATATGCCCAAACAGCCCCATGACCCCTTGCAGGCCCAAAATCCCCAGGCCTATCGTTACCGCTACCAGAGTTTTTACGAGCACCTGCCCATTTATTGTGTAGATTTGCCAGATGATCTTTGTTGGTATCAGGAAACCCCGTATCCTTATTTCAAAAGATTAGACGGTGGTAAAGAGGAATTGGAACCCAGCCCTTTTATCTTGTGTTTCAAGCTAGAAACCAACATGAGGCCCACCCCCAATGTTTATCAGATTTGGGACAATCATGACCTTTACTGCACCGGTGAATGGTAAAAAAATGTTACTTTGATATTTAATATGATAAAAAAACAAAAAGGGTTTACCCTCGTTGAATTACTAGTAGTTATCGGTATTATCGGTATCTTGGCTACCCTCGTTTTTGTTAACTTGTCCTCCTCTAGGGCCCAAGCCAGAAATTCCGTCAGGTTAGCTGCTGTTGATGCTATGGTCAAAGCCCTTGAAGCCTATTATCAGGACTATGAATACTATCCTAGCAGCATGACAGCTGCTTGCCCTGTGACCTTCATATGCAATAGCACTGATGCAAATGTCTGGATACCTGGATTGGCCGACTATATCAATAGCCTACCCCACGACCCTCTAGAAGAACGGTTTCTGGGATTTCTCTATATGTACACTACTAATCCCATATATAATTTCATAGTTGGTGGGGATTTCCATTACATCTTGTTCTATTATCTGGAAGGTGAGGATCATCGGCAATTCCGGGGGAACTTATTGCAAGTTACAGCAGGTAATTCGTTTTACTATTATCATGTGCCCCTGGAGTAAAAAAAATTGATTAACGATATTTAATGAGGAAAAAACAAAAAGGATTCACTTTAGTCGAATTATTAGTAGTAATAGCCATTATCGGGCTTTTGGCCACGCTGGCTTTTGTTAGTCTGAATAGGGCGCGAGCCCAGGCCAGAAATGCCGTCCGGTTAGCTGATATTGATGTCCTGGTCAAATCCATGGAGGCCTACTATCATGAAAATGAAAAATATCCGCATGAGGATATTGGTGATGATTGCTATAACAGTACTTGTGCCAGTACCTCAGGCGACAATTGGCTTCCTGGCTTAGATGAATTTATTAATCGCCTTCCCCATGATCCGCTTGAAGAAACAGGTGGAATGTTTTATATGTATGGGACTAACCCTGGTTGGAACTTTTTAACAGGTGAAGACTTCCATTATCTCATATTATATTTTCTGGAGGGAGAAAACCACTCAGAATTTCGAGGAAATTTCTGGCAAGTTTCAGGAAGCAATTCGGTATATTACTACTATGTGCCACGGTGATAATCAAAACCCTTTGATATTTATTTTAGATGAAAAGCAAACCTAAAGGTTACGTCTTGGTTGAGCTATTGGTAGTAATCACCATTATTGGTATAATATCAACAGTCGCTTTTGTTTCTTTAAACTCAGCCAGAATTCAGGCCAGGGATGCTACCCGTCTGCACGATATCGATAATCTGATGAAATCTTTTGAAGTCTACTACGCCGGGGAAGAGGGATATCCCAGTAGTGTGGGGTGTAATTTTAGCGGGACCTGTCCGCCAGACTGGAATTGCGCCGATATCTGCGGGTCTAATGGTCAAGACGATTGGTTACCAGACATGAATATCTATCTGGAAAAATTGCCATCTGATCTGTTGAATGAAAGAGGATTTCCTTACCACTACTTCTACCTTAATCCTACCCAGGGTTGGCTAGATACCTCCGGTAATCCTATTCCCGATAGTCCCTATCTTCTCTGCTTTGTCCTAGAAAAAGAAATGGAACTGGATAATGCCCACCGCCATCAACAATTAGGTAATAATTTATACTGTAAAGGATTATTTCAATAAAATGATAGAACCCAAGTTTCCTAAATCAGTCAAAGCCGCTTCCAAGCCTCACAATTTTTGTCCGGGCTGCGGCCACCCCATCGTCTTACAGGCGATCGGGGAGATTATTGATGAATTAGGTCTGCAGGACAAAACAGTAGTCGGTCTGGATATCGGCTGTTCACTGCTAGCCTGGGACTTTTTTGACATTGATTCTACCCAAACGCATCATGGCCGGACCGGTCCGGTTATCTCAGGGTTCAAGAAAGTGAAACCGGAGAGTATTGGCATTATTTACATGGGAGATGGTGGTGCTTATGCTATCGGGGCACAGCATCTGGTCAACGAAGCCATGCGCAATGAACCGGTAACTGTCATCGTGGTCAATAATTCCCTGTATGGAATGACCGGCGGACAGGAAGCACCCACCTCCATGCCTGATCAGGTAACCACTACAACCCCCTTTGGCGCTGACCAGAATTTTCTCAAAGGTCCGGAGATGGTGGCTGGTTTGACCAACAGCGAAGCTTATGTGGCCAGGGGCACTATCGATAACCCTATTCAGCTGAAATCTTTCATCAAAAAAGCGATTAAAAATCAGATGAAGGGAAAAGGCTTTTCTTTTGTGGAAGCGCTTTCGGTTTGTCCCACCAACTGGAAAACCGATGCCAAAGAGACATTTCAGTTTCTCAAAAAGATGAAAGCCACTTTTCCGGTCCAAGAGTTTAAAATTCCCAAAGGTTTATGAACCAAGATAAATATAAAATCGTAATAGCCGGTGAGGGCGGCCAAGGCGGTCAGACTATAGCCAAGATATTACTGGAAGCCGCCTACCGCAAGAAAATGGAAGTTTCTTACATTCCTAATTTTGGTGTAGAACAAAGAGGTGGAGTTTCTGTCGCCTTTGTCCTCTTAAGCAAAGAAGAGCCGATTGTCTATCCCAAATTTGATAAAGGAGATATCGTTGTTATCCTATCGGAACGATCGGTTAAGAGGACGCTGCGCTACGTAGACAAGAAAACGACAGTTATCTACAACAGTACCTTTATTAAAAACTCCAAACCGATCAAGAAAGCAGCTAAAACGGTTATCGGCATTGATGCCACTACTATCGCCAAAGAACAGCTGTCACCTAGAGTGTTTAATACAATAATATTGGGCAGTATAGCTGCCCAGCTGCAAGTAATCACCTTAAAGCAGATTCAGTCGGCGGTAAAAACCACCTTAGGTCATAAATTCAAACAGAAACCCAAGTTGGAACAGCTAAATTTGCAGGCCGTAGAACTGGGATATGATTTAGTTACCAAGAATAAAAAATGAAAAACTTTAAGCCAACTTCAGAGGAAAACGACAAAGTCAAACACATAAGATTTTTAGGATTATGTAAGAGCTGCGGTATTTGCATAGAAAAGTGCCCCGCTAAATGTTTACGTTTCTCCGATGATAAAGTTGGCTATTACGGCTTACCCGCTATTGATGTCGATATTGAAAAATGTACTATTTGCATGACTTGCCAAAGAAGCTGTCCCGAGCAGGCAATAACGGTAGAACGTAAAGAGGCAAAACAGGTAAAGAAAAAATAAGCTAATTTAGTTAATGGAGACGGGGCCCAACCCGTTTTTTGATTAACCGCAGGAAAGATGATAAAATTTAAAGGTATGAGTAAAATTTGGAAGATAAAACCAAAAATTTCCAAAGAGTCTCAAAATAATTTCCCGGAAATTAATCCGGTTGTTTTACAATTGCTTTATAACCGTGGCTTATCAAATCAAGAAGCCATTGACGAATTCTTAAATCCCGACTACAGCCAAGATGTTCATGATCCCTTTTTGTTTCAAGATATGCAAAAGGCTGTAGATCGTATTGTCAAAGCCGTCAGCTCGGAAAAGAAAATAGTTGTCCACGGAGACTATGATGCTGATGGGGTTTCTGCTTCGGCAGTATTGGTCGAGGTCTTGCGAAAACTGGGCATCAAGCAGGAGAACTTATACATTTATATTCCTCACCGTAACACCGAAGGATATGGATTGTCAGAAGAAACCGTAAATAACTTAGTCAAATCAAAAACAGATTTAATAATTACAGCTGATTGCGGGATCAGCAATGTCAATGAAGTAAATCTGGCTCAGCAGAAAGGGATTGACGTGATTATTACCGATCATCATACAGTACCGTCCGAGCTGCCGAAATCTTTTGCCATTATCAACCCTAAAGTAAAATCGGATAAATATCCCTTTGCAGAACTGAGTGGAGTAGGAGTGGCCTTCAAATTGGTTCAAGCTCTACGGCGTCATCAAAAAATCGAAGGAGGATTTGAAAAATGGCTGCTGGATTTGGTGGCCCTGGGCACAGTAGCTGATTCAGTTCCTCTTTTGGGGGAGAATCGGACTTTAGTTAAATACGGCTTAATAGTCTTGAACAAGACCAGGCGGCTAGGATTGCGTCGCCTCTATAGTGTAGCCAGAATTGAACTAGGCGAGATAAATGCCCGTTCCATCAGTTTCCAGATTGCCCCCCGTCTAAATGCTGCCGGTCGGCTCGAACATGCCAATACTGCTTATCAGCTTCTGATCTCCGAAGAAAAACAAGCCACCGAAGATCTGGCCAATCAGCTGAACAATACCAATTTTCAAAGACAGCAGATAACAGATAGTTTAAAGAAAGAAGCCTTTAATCAGATAGGGGACAAGGTGGAAGATCTGGTCATATTTGTTCACGGCCAGGATCAGAGGTGGCAACCGGGTATTATCGGCTTAATCGCCGGTAGAGTCTCTGACCAGTATTTTCGTCCCGCTTTTGTAATCTGTCAGCAGGACAATCTATTTATTGGATCGGGGCGTTCCATTGAGCAGTTGGATATCATGGAAGTATTGGCAGATTGCAGGCAGTATCTTCAAAAGTTTGGCGGGCATGCTCAGGCTTGTGGTTTTACCCTGGAAGGAGAAGCTAACCTGGAGGGGTTTAAAAAAATGGCTACTGAAATTATCAATCAGAAGCTGCAGGGACAGGATCTGCGTCCCCAGATAGAAATTGAATCGGCCATCCGTTTATCCGATATTGACTGGGACCTTTTCGAGGAATTAGATAATTTTTCCCCCTTTGGTGAAGGTAATCGTCAACCGATATTTCTAACCAAACAAGTTAAGCTAGACCAGATGGAAAAAGTGGGGGCCGACAAGCGACATTTGAGATTGGCCCTGTCTCAGGGTAGCAAAAAGTTCCACAAGACTATCGGTTTTGGGATGGGGGACTGGGCTGACAAATTGAAACTGGGTGATACCGTTGACGTTGTTTATACGGTTGATGTAAATGAATGGAACGGCAATCGAGAGCTTCAACTCAAATTAATAGACATAAAACCGAATGGCTAAAAAAATCAGACCCAGTCTAATGTATCTATTTGTTTTTTTGACTGGGGCAGTCATTATGGCGATTGAGTTAGCTGCTTCGCGGATTTTGGCGCCCTATTTTGGAAGTTCGATTTTTGTGTGGGGCAATATTATCGGAGTTGTTATGATTGCTCTGTCACTGGGTTACTATATCGGTGGTAAACTGGTCGACCGGCAACCCAGTTTGGCCCTATTAATGTACGGAGTACTGCTGGCTGGGATATTGATTGCCTTCGTTCCTTATTTGACCAAACCTCTTTCGGAAAACATCTTACCGCAACAGGCTTTTAGTTTCCAAATTTTCCTGATATTAGGTTCCTTTCTGGCCATGTTCATTCTGTTTGCTATTCCCATTTTTATCCTGGGCATGGTTTCTCCTTTTGTTATTCGCTTATTAATTGACGATGTTAATAAATCAGGACAAGTAGCTGGGTCGGTTTATGCTTCCTCTACCGTCGGCAGTATTTTGGGCACTTTTCTAGCGGCCTATTGGATAATTCCTTTTGTGGGCAGTCGGGAGACTTTACTGATTTGTTCTTTTTTGTTGATCATAATTAGCGGTTTCGGCTTGATTAAAAAACCTTGGTTTTTTACCCTACTACTGATTCCTGTATTGATATATTTTCTCAGCTCACAAGTGGCACTTTCCCGCGAAGAATACTTAATCTATGAAGAAGAATCCGCCTACAATCTTATCCAGGTAGTCAGAGATGGCCAAAGAATAAATCTGAAATTCAATGAAGGATTTGGAATACAAACGATTTATATCCCGGGCCAACCGTTGGTGTCTTCTTATTACGACTATTATTCGATATTACCTTATCTGGTTGAACAAAAACAAAAGGAAGTACTGATGATCGGAGTGGGCGGAGGAGCTATTCCTAATATGTATCTGAAACTGCTGGCAGAAGAATTTGATTTCAACATTGATGCCGTAGAGATTGACCAGGAGGTAATCAGTACCGCCCAAACCTATTTTGAATATCCTACTGACCAGATTAACACTATTATCAGCGACGGTCGGTTTTTCCTCCGTCAAACTGAAAAGAAATATGATATAATAATTGTTGATGCTTACGCTCAGAGTCTATATATTCCCTGGCATCTTACCACAGCAGAATTTTTCCAGAATACCGCTTCCCACCTTAATCCTTCGGGACTACTAGCCATAAATGTCAATTCTGTAGATTACTCTGACAAAATCCTGCAATCAATCAGTCAAACTATCAGAACGGTTTTTGAGAAGGTCTATATAGTGCCCATAAAGTTTTCGGCCAACTACATGATCGTGGCCGGCAACCAAACCCTAGATTTTAATAGTGATGGCATCGGCAACCCTGACATAAAGATGTACATGGAGGATGCCTGGCGCTATAATGAGTTGGTAGAGCAGCAGGGGAGTGGGCTTATCCTTACCGACAATAAAGCTCCAATCGAATTTTATACCGAGGCTAGCTTTTTATAAACTAAATTAAGTAATTATGAAAAACAGCAAAATCAAAATTTTCACTGACGGTGGATCCAGAGGCAACCCAGGACCTGCAGCTGTTGGAGTGGTATTTAAAGATCTGCAAGATAAAACTATAAATGAATTTTCCGACTTTATCGGGGAGACTACCAATGGTCAGGCAGAATATCAGGCCATCATCTTGGGATTAAAGAAAGCTAAAAGCCTAAAGTATAAGATAGTAGAGTTATTTGCGGACAGTCAGTTTATAATAGAGCAACTAAATGGTAATTATAAGATAAAAGAGGCGGGAATTGTTCCACTTTTCATTCAAGCCTGGAATTTGCACCTGGATTTTGATGAAATTAAGTTTATTTTCATTCCACGGGAACAAAACCAGGAAGCGGATAAACTGGTGAATATTGTACTTAATAGCCGCCAGCGAGTAAAAAAGATACCCGGACTCTAAACTTTTTCGGAAAATTGTCCCCATTAAATTTGGCTAAAATTAGCGAAAATATCGCTAATTTTAAGTTTGTCGTAAATTAGTCCCTATTTGTGAGCAGCATATTAGGGAAAAATGATAGCCATAGTTAGTTTTAGCAGCAGTTCTTTTACAAAGGGGTCTTCCATGAGTGAGAAGTTTAGGGGAACCAGTTTCTCCGAGTGGACCTACGTGCCGGGAGAAATCAGCAACGGCTATTACAGTCAACTGGCCGAGCTAGCAGTTTTGGGCCGTTTCTTGATCGGAATATTGCCCATTCCGCCAGGGGATATTGCCAATGCCGGTAATCTCAGCTTTCGCACTGAAAAGGGCTGTGTGATTACCCGGTCAGGCTGTAGTATCAAGCATCTGGATCCTGAAGATCTGGTAGAGGTGATAGGCTGGGATGAGCCGGCCTGGAAACCGACTTGCCGCAGCCCAGCACCCAACGAACCGTCTTCTGAGACCGGTGCTCATCTGGCCATCTACAAAGCCAGACCAGAGGCAAACGTAATCGTCCATCTGCACAGTCAAGAGATGGTAGCTTGGGCTGTGACTATCGGGGCAGCGATGACCCAGCAAGAATTTCCCTATGGCACGCTGGAGTTTGTCCGCGAGATAATCAGAGTGCTGAAGCAGCACGATATTGTCTGCCTCTGCGGACCAGAACACATCGGTTTCTTTGCCCTAGGGAGAGACTTCAAGCAGGTCAAACAAGCCATCGAGCAAGCGCTGGCCAAGATAGCGGAGTCTCGTTCTCACCTCGGATCGGTTGCGACACCCCCATGTCGTTCCTAAACCGCAAAAGACGGAAGACCCCACCTTCCGTCACTAATTGACAAATTTCAATATTTTTGTAAAATTAGGTTAAACCTATGATCGAAAGAATGGTAATGAATAGTGAGAGCCTCCAGGAGAAACTGCCGGATGTTTACAGAGAGTTTTTTTCTAAGTCAGAAGTTGTCTGTTCTACGTCTGGAAATTTTTACTGGGTAGGTGATCACGCTGTAACTTATGGAGGGCTTAGTATCGTCCAAAAACTACCGCTTAGGGCCCGGGTAGGACTGGAGCCAACATCCGATAACAAAATAGTTTTCGGTGATTGGCTTTTTTTAGTTCCTTCCAAGGGTATTTTTGAAAAAAAGGATATTGGCAGAACCATAGAAAGTAAAATATCCAAATTACTAAAACAGGAGATCGCCAGTAAAATTGGACAGGATAATTATACAGGTTTTAAAATCCATTGTTTGGTAGAGATACCAACTGAATGCGGCCTTCACTCATCAGGGGCTATTGCCTCCTCCATTGCTTTGGCAATATTTATAAAATTTGGCTTGGCCCGGGAAGAAGAAATTGCTCAATGGAAAAACATCAATTCCCGCCAACTGGCTTCCGATAAAAAGAATAAATTTGACGCGATTTTCCGTCTGGCCTGGAAGATAGAATCAGTTTTCCACGCTGATGCCTCTTCAGGACACGGCCCTTTTTCTTCACTATTGGATTCTACTTATCCGGTAGTCTATTTTACTGAACCCAGATCGGGTGATTATGATGAGCATCCCTGGACTAGAATGCCCTCTAATCTAAAGGGAAATTATGACCTATTAGACGATATGCAGTACTGGGGTTATCGCATGAATGACATATTTGATCTAAAAAAGCTGGATTCCTGGCCCATTGAATTTGGCCTGATTTACAGCGGTGTCAGAAATAACACTTCAGCCATCATCCGATCCATGAGTGATCTTAAGGGTCGTCTGGAGGACATTTCTTCTAACATGAAGAATTTATTGGAAGAAAATGCGGATCTTTCCAAAGTAAAGCCGATTCTTTATGACATGGTAGTTAAACAGGGGGGTTACGGCTATTGGAAAAGATGGGTGGAATCGCTGTCAATAATTTCTTCCAAAACCCTGATTTCTTTTATGGAACTTTTCAAGCAGGGTTCCACTGACCGTGTCTTAAAGAGCTTATTTGATTCTTTAAACCAGTATCATGAAATGCTGCATTTATTTGAAGCCTCCAAGCCGTTTCTAGATAATTTATGCAATTCCCTGAGAAATTTCGGCCAGGAATATCTCGGTGAAACTATTGCCGCTAAACTGACGGGTGCTGGTCGCGGCGGTGACGTACTATTTGCGGCTCCCTATGGCACCTTTTACGATTCTATCAGCAAATTGATGGTCAATTTAAAGAAAGACTGCGGTGAGGATATTTGGTTGGATTATGCTTCTTGGCGCGATGGAATAGGCGGTGAAGGCGGAACCGTCGATCAAGACCTGTCTCATAAGATTTATTCTGACTTTGTTTCCGAAGGATCAGTTTTTATCAGAATCTGGGAAAACAATCATACCCCCAAGACAGAGGTAATAACCCTTGAAGAATTTGATAACCTAAAAGAAGAAATTGATTTGTTGGTGGATAAATCTGCCAATAAAGTCTATGTCAAAGGGGAGCTCCTGACCTCCAAAGAAATCCATTCATCCAAAGTAACAGTAGAAGTATTGGATATATTGTTAAAAAATATTTCTAAACAAGTACCGGCTTCTCAATTTCCCCCATCATCATACATTGATCGTAACGAGATGCAGTCCAAAATCGTGTCGCCATTAATCAACGTTATTAAGAAAAAAATGAATAAAACTCTGCCCCTGGTTATTCGCGGCGGCTTGCGCAAGAATTTCTATATGAAGATTGACCCCGATGATCTGACTATTGCTTTAATCGATAAAAAGTTCTAATTTAATTAAACTTTTCCCATAGAAACGGGCCTTTAGGTCCGTTTTTTGATTTGTCTTTTCTTTTTTCCACTTCCGTCTCTATTTGTCCTTATGAGGTAAAGGGAGAATGAAACTGGTAATAATTTTTCTATTATGATCAAACCAAAAGTCAATTTAGGTTCCAGGGTGTTGGTGGAGACAGTGGGGCGCCATTACCGTTTCCACATTGTTGATAGCCAGAAAGCTGATCCCACTAACGGTAAGATTTCCGGAGAATCGCCAATAGGCCGTGCCCTGCTGGGCCACGGACGCCGGGAAAAGGTTAAAGTCAACCTGTTCAACGGGGAAACAGTTGATTATAAGATCGTCCGAGTCTATTAAAAACACCGGTTTTCAATATGTAGCTCTTTGAAAAAGGAGGTGAAAATGCTGAATGGTTGTTTGCCGCAGTACTGCCAAAGGTGCGATTCCAGGCTATTGGGCATGGCTCCCTGTGTGGAGATCTGTCGCCATTGCCTAAAGAGGCTTAAAGATGCGGGGAGGTATTAAAATGGCAGACCCAGGATTGGAAGAAATCGTGGAAGCGCTCTGGGAGACAGTGACCTTGCCGATCAAG
Organism: Patescibacteria group bacterium; assembly: GCA_043817315.1. Lineage (GTDB taxonomy): Bacteria > Patescibacteriota > Patescibacteriia > JBDRGY01 > JBDRGY01 > JBDRGY01. The sequence goes on from JBDRGY010000004.1 coordinate 125,231, forward strand.
ATCATCTCCGAGATTCTTGGTGGCGATGAATAGTGTTCGCCTAGTGACGTAGATTGGGGACATGGGCCCTACCCATGTTGGGATAGCCACTGGAAAGGAGTTGGAAATGGATTTTACCTTTACTCCCCCGGAGAACTGTAAACAATGCATCAGATTTTCCAGGGCTGATGGTAATGTTTGCCCCGACCAGTACAGTTGTCCCCACGAAGGTACAGACCCTGGTCGCATCGTTAAGCGGCCCAAACCGCCACCCGATCATATGGGAATCTTTCGGGATTATTAAACTCTGTAACCTGTGGATGGAGCTGTTCATCTCAACCAGAACTGAACAGCTGGCTTCTTTTTGGGCCAAGTTACCGCTAAATCACAATCCGAAAGGAGACGGAAATGGAGAGCTACTCCGTAGAAGTCAGTCATGAATGGGGCATGTCTCACCCCTGGCACGGCGAGCCTGATCCTTGTCAGATGTGCAGCAGGGGAGCCATGTTCGGTTGTGTCGGCTGCTACTACTATCATGAGAGGCGCGAGCCCAATCCCTACGAGCCCTGGCCCTATCCCAAGCCATACGAACCTTATCCCAGGCCGTATGGCCCGGGTCCTTTTCCCGATTGGCGGGTGCCGCATTATGCCCAGCCGTTCGGGATGACGGTTTCCGCTGGAATGACCTGTTATTGATCGATTTATAGAGCTGTTTACCTCAAGCAGAGCCAAACAGCTGGCTTGTAACTTGAGCCAAGTCACTGACTAGCGGTAGTACTCTAAGGGAGGATAGAATGGCTCCGACGGCTGCGGGCTTTGGTGGCCCGCTGGTTCCGGGAGGTCCGAGTGGTCCGATGAATCCTTATGATTCCGGACCGGTTTTCCACCAGGCTGATCAGTTCGATTGTCACGTTGACGTTTTTGGAAACGTCGGTGTGATGGGACGCGATACGGCCTATATGGAGACTCCCAACTTCATCGTCGAGGACACCTTCGTTGGCAGCTTCATGCAGGGTTCTCAGGCCTTCGATGACACCAGAGACCTGGAGATCATGGGTCCGGGTGCCAGACTTACCTCGATCACTCCGCTCTAGGGGTTTTCCGGGGTTCGGGGCAGCATCAATATGCTGCCCCTATTTTTATTGACAAAATCGGGTTTTCTGGTATGATACATTGTGCCCAAGTAGGCTGGATGATCGCCCCGCCCAATTCTTGAATCTTAACCTTTTAACGCTAGGATGCAGGAATTGGGCGGGGAGGAAAGTCCGAACACCCCCTGTATCGTAAGATGCGGGGAAGTAGACAGTCTGGAAATCAGACCGGGAGTAGATAAAGTTAGAAGTCCTATAGCCTTCTAGTTTTTTCAAAGCCCAGGGAAAGTGTCACAGAGACTACACTGCCGATGATCCCGTTCGGCTCTGCCGAGAGGGAAACAGGTGATGGTGAAAAGAGTGGGGTAAGAGCCCACAATCTGACCTGGTAACAGATCAGAGCTGATAAACCCTGTCTGGTGCAAGACCGAATAGGCCCCTTGACCCAAAAGGGTCTACGGGGCGGGTAGGTCGCTTGACCCTTAAGTCCAGCTTGCTGGACCGGGGCTAGATAGATGATCGTCACCCCTTCGGGGTACAGAATTCGGCTTATAGGCCTGCTTGGGCTAATTTGAGATTTTATGAAAAAATCAGAATTATTTTTCAGCGCCTTATTGGTGCCAGTTGATTACCTGATGATCGTACTGGCGGCTTTAGCTGCTTACGGTTTGCGGTTCGGATCTGCTTTTACCGACATCATACCGGTAATCTACGAAATTCCCTTTCGGGAGTTTTTTAATATTGTGTTAATAGTAGCTGTTGGTTGGATAGCTATCTTCGCTCTGTCAGGCCTTTACAACATGAGAGGCCAAAGAAAGAACTTCCAAGAGATTTCCAAGATATTTTTTGCTTGCTCGACAGCCATCATGGCGGTTATCATTTTTATATTTTTTCGACGTGAGTTTTTTTCCTCTCGTTTTATAATTTTGTCTACCTGGTTTTTTAGCATCTTCTTTGTCAGCTTGGCTCACTTGATCATCAGGGCGATCCAGTCCGGATTTTATCGACGGGGGATCGGAATTCATCGACTTGTTGTGATCGGGCAAGATACTGTAGCTGAGGATTTTATCAAACAGATTTACCGCAAGCCCAATCTGGGACTAAAAATTGTGGAGCGCTATCCCCAGTTTGACGATAAGGTTAAGAATAGAATGAGGGAAATGGCCGAGGACGATAAAATCGATGAGGTTATTCTAGCTGATGCTAATATGGTCAAAGAAACAACTTTGGATTTGATCGACTTTTGTGATGAATACCATCTGGTCTTTAAATACGCCGCTGATCTTTTCGAAGCCCAAGCCACTAATCTGGAAGTGCAAACCATCGCCGGCATTCCCATAATTGAAATTAAGAAGACTTCTTTGGAGGGTTGGGGTAAGGTCAGCAAGAGAATGTTCGATATCTTCTTTTCGGTGATTATCGGATTGATCCTGTCACCAATTTTTCTTTTAATTGGAATAATCATCAAGATTGATTCCAAGGGTCCTATACTGGTACAGCTACAGCGGGTCGGGAAGGGAGGTAAAGTGTTTACCCTTTATAAATTTCGCTCCATGATCAAAGATGCCCACTCTTTAAAAAAAGATTTATTGAGATTTAACGAAAGAAGAGACGGGCCTTTATTTAAAATGAAACATGATCCTCGAATAACCAGGGTGGGGCGCTTTCTTCGCAAATCCAGTTTGGATGAATTTCCGCAACTGATCAATGTGATCAAGGGTCAGATGAGTATGGTGGGGCCACGTCCCCATGAGCCAGAAGAGGTGGCAAGATACGATAAGCATCATAAGAAGCTACTGGCTATTAAACCGGGCTTGACCGGATTGGCCCAAGTATCAGGCCGTTCTGATTTAGGTTTCGAGCAAGAGGTAAAATTGGACACCTATTATATTGAAAATTGGTCGGTCAGACTAGATCTGCAAATCATATTTAGAACTCCTTTTATATTAGTAATACCCAGGAAGGCTCCCTAATGAAAGTCGCTTTACTTCATGATCACCTCAATCAGATAGGGGGAGCGGAAAAAGTGTTGATGGCTTTCCATGAGCTTTTTCCTTCAGCCCCGGTTTTTACTCTGGTTTATGATGCCAAAAAAACGGAAGGTTTTTTTTCTGATCTGGATATCAAGACTTCATTTATCCAAAGACTGCCTTTTGGCCAGTCACGCTTTAAGTGGTATCTGCCCTGGATGCCGGTGGCGGTTGAAAATTTCGATTTGTCAGAATATGATCTGGTTTTGTCCGACTGCTCGGCATTGATCAAAGGAGTAGTAACCAAATCAAACGCCCTGCACATCTGTTATTGTCATACTCCAACTCGCTACTTATGGAGTGATACCCATCAGTATACTGAAGAGTTAAACCAACCAATCCTGGTCAAGAAGATATTACCTTTCTACTTAAAGAAATTAAGAATGTGGGATCGCCTGGCTGCCGAGCGTGTCGACAAGTACATTGCCAATTCACAGTTTGTTAAAGACAGAATAAAAAAATATTATAAAAGGAGCAGTGATGTTATCAACCCGCCGGTTGATACCTCAAGGTTCCAGATTTCCGATGAAGTAGGGGACTATTATCTTTTGGTTTCCCGATTACGACCGTATAAAAAAGTTGATTTGGCAATTACCGCTTTTAACAATTTAAAAATCCCTCTGAAGATTATCGGAACTGGCGAGGAAGAAAAGAAATTGCGTAAGATGGCCGGTCCCAACATAGAATTTTTAGGAGCCATATCCGATGATCGAATCAGAGACTATTATTCCAAGTGCAAAGCCTTTATCAATCCTCAAGAAGAAGATTTTGGCATTGCCGCAGTAGAAGCCATGGCCTCGGGCCGTCCGGTGATTGCTTTCCAGTCCGGGGGAGCTACTGAATCAATCATTGAAGGTAAGACAGGAGTATTCTTTGACGAACAATCATGGGAAGCTCTGGCCGATGCAGTCCTCCGATTCAAGCCGCAAGACTACAATCCGGAAGAAATTAGACAACACGCCCAAAAGTTTGAGGTTGGTGAGTTTAAGCGAAAGATCAAGGAATATATTAACCACAGTTGGCAAGAATTCAAATCTTGATTAAAATGAAGATAACTTAATATTAAAGGTAAATATAATGGAATTGCGAGATCATTTGCGTATTATAAGCAGGGGTAAGGTGTTTATCATCATTTTTACCGTATTAGTGGTGGCAGCTTCCCTGGTCATTCTTTATTATAAACCGCCGGTTTATCGTTCATCTATTTCTTTTTCGGTTAACCGGGTAAGTCGCACTACTACTGAATACTACGAGTTTGACGGCTATTATTCGATTTCGGCTGCGGAATTGTTTTCCCAGACTCTAATGAGTTGGTTTATGACTCCTTCAGTCCTTTTGGAGATTTATGAAAAAGCGGATATTGATCCCCAGATTAAATCGTTGAGTTCCTTTGCCAACCGTTTTCGGGCCAGACAATATGCCTCTCAGAATATCGTCGTTTCCTTCAAAGAAAAAACCGAAGAGGCAGCTACTAAAATATCGGAGGCGGTAGTCAATACTGTCCAGACCAAAGCTTCAGAACTGAATCAAACCTCAGACCAGCAATCACTTTTTGAAGTAGTCGGTTCCAAGCCGGTAATCGTAGCCGAAAAGTTAACCTATTTGTTGATAGGAATGATTAGCCTGATCGGTGCCCTGGTTTTGAGCATTGTCTTGGTTTATATCTTTCGCTATTTCAAAGCAACTGAATAAATAATATGAAAATCGGTGTTGATATTCGCTCTCTGGAGGATGAGCCTTCTGGCGTGTCTGAGTACGCTGAGAGTTTACTCAAGAATATTTTGGAGTTAGATTCACATAATCAATATTTTTTATTTTACAATTCCTATAAAAAAAACACTGGCAAACTTCGGGAACGATTTCCTTATCCCAATTGCCAGTTTGTTTTTTTTAATATACCCAACAAGGCATTCAATATGGGGCAGACTTTGCTGCGCCGCCCCAAAATAGATCGGATGATTGGTGATCTCGATCTTCTGTTCATGCCCAACATCAACTTCGCCTCTTTTTCCAAAAAGGTAAAAACAGTAGTAACCGCTCATGATCTTTCATACAAATATTTTCCCGGCTTTTTTTCATTCAAAAGAAGGTTGTGGCATCGAGCAGTGGCTCCCGGAAGGATATTTCGTTCAGCCGATCGCCTAATCGCTGTCTCCACCAATACCAAGCAGGATTTGGTAAAATTGTTTCAGGTACCAGCCAACAAGATCGAAGTTATTTATTCGGGAGTAAATTCTCCCCAGCCAGAACCCAGTCAGTCAGCGGTTGCAGCGATTAAAGCCAAGTACGGTTTAGGCGATAATTTTATTTTGAGTCTGTCTAATATAGAGCCACGAAAGAATATTGAAAGCCTGATCCTGGCCTATAACCAAATCAGAGACAGGGGATATAAGGGACAGCTAATTATTGCCGGCAAGCCCAGTTGGTCATATCACAAGATATTTTCTTTAGCCAAGAGATCTCCTTTTCAAAATGATATAAAATTTCTGGGATACGTAGCGGCCGACGCCAAAGATATTCTGTATCGACTGAGCGATCTTTTTGTCTACCCGTCCTTTTATGAAGGCTTTGGCTTCCCCCCTCTGGAAAGTATGATTCAGGGTACCCCGGTTATTACCAGCTTCAATTCATCACTTCCGGAAGTTGTCAGCGATGCTGCTCTGCTGGTTGATCCTTATAACATCAATGAGATTGCAGCAGCCATGTCTCTGGCTCTTTTTGATAAGTCGGTTCGCCATCAGATGATAAGTAAGGGCCAAGAAGCCGCCACCTCTTATACTTGGAAGGCTAGTGCCCAAAAAACCATTGATTTATTTAATCAGTTAAACACCAAATCATGAGAATTGGTATTGATGCCCGCTTTTACGGGCCGCAGGGTAAAGGATTGGGCCGTTACACCCAAAAGCTGATTTTGAATCTGGAAAAAAGAGACCACCAGAACCAATACTTCGTATTTTTAAGAAATGAAAATTGGGACGATTATCAGCCCCAATCATCCAATTTCCATAGGGTAAAAGCCGATTATCGCTGGTATTCCCTTAGGGAGCAGCTTTTCTTGCCCTGGGTCATCCGCCAGCAAAAATTAGACCTGATGCACTTCCCGCATTTTAACGTGCCTGTTCTATATTTCGGAAAAATGATAGTAACTATTCATGATTTGATCATTACCAATTTTCCCACCAAGAAAGCAACTACTTTGGGACCTATCAAATATTGGTTGAAGCAAAGAGGCTATAAAACAGTAATTAGGCTGGCCGTTAAACGAGCTCAAAGAATAATTACTGTATCCCAGTATTCCAAGCAGCAGATCATTAAACATTTTAAGATTGACTCTGACAAAATAGTAGTCACATATGAAGCCTGTGACAGCAAGAAAAAGAGCGACAACCCTGATCCGGTTTTAGCCAAATATAAAATCAGCCGACCCTACCTGCTCTACGTGGGTAATGTCTACCCTCACAAGAATATCGAAAGATTACTCAAAGCCTTTGCCCAGATAAGTAAAGAGCGGTTCGATCTCAAATTAGTGCTGGTGGGCAAAGAAGATTATTTTTATAAAAGAATCAAAGGTGTGGTGGACGATCTTGATTTATTGACCAAAGTAATTTTTACCGGCTTTGTCATCGATGCAGACCTGGCAGCCATTTACCAAGAATCATCCGCCTATATTTTTCCTTCAATTGAAGAAGGTTTTGGCCTACCGCCACTGGAGGCGATGTCATACGGAGTACCGGTTGTTTCTTCCAACAGCTCTTGCCTGCCGGAAGTATTAGGCCAGGCGGCCCATTATTTTGACCCGCTATCGATTGAACAAATTATTAGTTCAGTTAATAAAGTCTTAGATGACAGCAATCTGAGAGACAGGTTAGTCCAATCTGGCCTGGGACGCATCCAAGGATTCAGCTGGTCTAAGCTGGCCGAAGAGACTTTAAAAATCTACCAAAGTGTTCTATAATACAAGGACTAATAACAGTTAGCTATGGCTAAAGTAAGAAAAAGAATAAACGGTAAAAACGGTCTCAAGAGAAATGAGCAAAAGATTGATTTTGTGACTGCTTATGTTCCCAAAGAAAATATCGTCAATCTGAAAGAGGTGGCTATCCAAAAAGAGATTGCCGAGGAAGAGAAGACCTCATTTTTTAGTAAATGGCGGAAAACCGAGCCAGAAACTCAAGCCACTAGTCAGACCATTAGCCGACCGGCTCGTTCCGTCCCACTGCCAAAACCAGTGATGGCCGAAGCCAGGATGAAACCAATAAGAACCTCTTCAGCTAATTTGGTTTCAATCCGCCTGCCCCTGGGCTGGCCCAGGTCTATAACCGCTTTTATTCTAGTCTGCCTCATTCTGGTTTCACCTCTATATTTTTTCTTGTTTTTCGGCAAAGTCAATGATGTCAAAGGCAAAGTGATGGGCGTTTCTTTTGAAGCCTATGATCATCTTCAAGAAGCCCAGGTCAAAGCCCAAAATCTCAATATTGATCAGGCCAAATACGAATTTATTAAAGCCACAGACAGCTTTAAACAAGCCCAAGAAGAGCTTTATCAAATAAATTCAGTAGCTTTATCAATCGGCCAGCTGATTCCTGTATCTGGTGGTAAGGTGAAGTCAGGGGCTGCTTTGCTAAAAGCAGGAAAAGCAATATCAGAAGCGGGCAGCGATATTGCCACTGCCATTGCTCCCTTGATGCAAAAAGATTTAACTGTTTTTGTAGAGAACCAAGTCAATGAAGTTAACCTGGTGGAAGCTTTGATTTATGGTTACGAATATCTAAGGCCGGCTTTGCTGAAACTAAAACTGGCTAATCAATACATGCAGGAGGTTGAACTGGAAGATATTCCTGCTGAATACCGAGACCAAATCAAACAGGTTAAAGACACTCTCCCCAAACTGGATGACAGTTTTGACCAAACTATGAATGTCCTGGATGTCCTTCTGGAGATGTTGGGCAAGTCAGGGCCGATGCGTTATCTGGTGGTTTTTCAAAACAATCATGAGATGAGAGCCAGCGGTGGATTTATCGGTAGCTTTGCCCTGATCGATATTGATAAAGGTAAAATTGCCGCTGTGGAAGTACCGGGCGGGGGACCGTACGAGATAAATACTTTCTTGAAAGAAAAGGTGATAGCTCCGGGACCTTTACACCTGGTCAATCCTCATTGGTTCATGCAGGATTCCAATTGGTTTCCTGATTGGCCGGAATCAGCTAAAAAGATAACTTGGTTTTACGAGAACAGCGGGGGTCCTTCAGTGGACGGAGTACTGGCTCTGACCCCGACGGTGATCGAAGAGCTGCTAAAAATTACCGGACCGATTACTATGACCCAATATGAGGTAACAGTTGATGCGGAGAACTTTGTACCGATCACTCAAAATATTGTAGAGGTAGAGTATGACAAAGAAGCCAACACCCCCAAACAATTTATCGCCGATTTGTTGCCGGTACTTCTGGAAAAAGTTTTTGCCGGTAAGTCCTTATCGGAAAACGCTTTTGACATCCTTAAAGTTTTACATCAGTCTTTAAACCAAAAATTTATCCTCATAAATTTTCAAGATGCAGCACTTCAGGAAAAAGTAGTAGACCTGGGTTGGGCCGGACAAATCAAGGCAGCACCGTCTGATTATCTGATGGTCAATAATACAAATGTGGCCGGCGGAAAAACTGATGGAGTGATCGATGAAATCATCGAGCATCAATCAGTCATCCAACCAGACGGCAGTGTCATTAACACAGTGACCGTTAAAAGGATTCACCATGGGGTAGAAGGCGATCCTTTCAGTGGCGTGCGCAATGTCAATTACATCCGCTTTTATGTGCCTCAAGGCAGTCAGCTTTTAGAGATAGACGGATACGAAAAGATTGACCCCTGGCGTTTCCAAATGCCTGATGCTTCTTATCATCAAGACGCAGATTTGCGCCGCTTGGAACAAAACAGCTATATTGATGACGATTCCAAGACCAGAATCTCCGAGCAATTCGGCAAAACAGTATTCGGCAATTGGATCGGCGTAGCTCCGGGCGAAAGTGCCACTATTACCATAAAGTACAAACTACCTTTTAAAATAAACCAGAACACCGACCGTTACAGTTTACTGGTTCAAAAACAACCGGGTAGTTTCGGTTCCTATGTGATTTCAGAGGTATCTTTCCCCACCCATTTTCGGGCAATTTGGGCCTATCCCGATAATCGGCTGGAAATTGGCCAAAATAAGGCAAAATTTGAGCATGATCTGACTGTAGACCAGTTTTTTGGCTTAGTTTTCAAGAAATAAGGCCTTTTTAAGAGTTATTAACAATTCAGGGAATAAGCACCCCCTTTTTGGAGTTTTTGAAAGGGGTATTTTTGTTTTGGCTAATCGTAGAGAAAAAAGGGTGTGGATATGTGGCCTTGACATCCAAAGCCCCCTGATATAGCATATAGTGTTCTGCTATTGAGGAGGGATAGCAAATTACAACTTTCGAGAGAGACCCCGAGCAATCGGGGAGAGGAGAGAGTTGCCCATAGGAGGGATTATTATGGGTATAGGAATATTGAGACAACCTAGTTTTTATTAAATAGAAAAAACGGGTAATTCTTTCCAATTAGAAGGATGACCCGTTTTTTGTTGCGCGCCCACCTAACTTTTGACACTTAAACCTAATCAATCAAATAAGTTTTGAGAGTCAAAAGTTGGGCGGGTGCACTTCTTCCAGGAACTTGGGGGGTCCCGCCTCCAGACAATGCTTCCGGCGGGCAGGAAGTGGCAAGACAAGAAAGACGGGTTATGGCAGGTACTTAGTCAATTCTTCTTCCAGGAACTTGGGGGGTTAGAGAGGTTTTCCTCTCCAACAACTTAGGTTAAGGAGGGACCTAAAAAGTGGCTTTGAATAAGATCCGGCTTACCCTGGATCTTTATCCTTTATAAGCCACCGGGCTTGAAGCCCCCAGCTTGCTGGGGCAACGCAAGATTCTAGCCCCCAGATTTTTGGAAGAAGATAAAGAAAGAAGTGGAGGCGAGGTAAATAGTAATCTATGAATCTTCGTCTCTAGCTCTTTCTTTGAAACCCCGCTAGAAATTTCCCGGCACTTGACCGTATAAAGTTTGATCAAAGAAGTAAAGTGATAAAAAGACAGAAACAATAGAACGTTTCTCATAATAGATAGCAACATTGAAAAAACAACTAGACCTCGTTAAGAAATGAGAAATTTCTTACGGGGTGAAAAACAATCCTTCTTCTACCGCTTAGGAGCCCGCCACTATGATTCGTTACACTCATCAAAGGCGGGCGAGAGGCGGTGAAAGAAGGTGATAAGTACTATACTGTTCATCGATAATATAACCTTCTTCTACCAATTTGGGAGGTTAGAGAGGTATTCCTCTCCAATAAAAATTAGGTTAGGAGGGACCTAAACGTGATCGTGAGTCGTGATCCGGCTTACCCTGGATCTGTACTCTAATGATCACCGGGCTCGTTATTCCGCCCCAGGCGGACACTAATGAGATTCTAACCCCCCGAATTGGTAGAAGAAAGGGAAGATGGAAACTTAAGCTCGGCTGATGCCGGGAGGAGGAAAAGATGTCTGCGTTAATCGTATCTCTGTTGGCTGCGGTCACGGCTGGTGTTGTTGGGCTGGCGATAACAGGTCTTCGCCCCCGAAGTTCGCAGTGGCAGTCACTGCCCGTGGCGACCGGCTTCATTCTGGCCCTCTGCTTTCTGGGTCTGCAAATTCCGATGGTTTACAGGGTCGTCGGAACCGCCCTGGAGATGGCCGTGGTCCTGGTCTTCATGATCAGGTATGCCAGGATGGAGGGCGTTTGGCAGAGTCTCAAGCTGACTCAGCACTTCAAGAACAGCTACCTGGTGGTCTATATCACCTGGGCTGCCCGTCACATCATCTGGTTGATTCTCAAGCCGAGAATCAGGATGTGGTTCCGGGCCCTACCGATGTTTGTCACGGCCTTCTGTCTCCGGTGGATACGTCGACTGGAGACCAAGCTGGACAGCCGATTCAAGACACAGATGGCTGTCTTTGAGAGGACCAAGTTTGCCTAAACGCGGCTGAAGCCGAGAGAGGAAACAAGATGCTGCAACGCTTCTGGCAAGCCCTGTGCGACTGCTTTCAGCCGTTTCCCTTCGTGGATTTGGTGTCACGCCGGGAGATTATCCACATCGGTCGACCGTGTGATATGAAACCCGTCGACGTGGACATCAGGATTTTCCCGGAGTTGGTCGAACAAGACGACTAGGCTATCCTCGAATACTTCCGCCAGCAACTGAGAGACGACATCAGAAGCCATCCTCAGTTACTTCCGTCAGTGTCTAGGACGAGGAGGAGGATTATCATGGCACACGCCGACATTCTCACCGGTGAGCAGCATCCCTGTCCCCAGTGCGGACAGAACGTGGACGTGGTTGACTGGGGCGAAGGTCGCCTACTCAACGTCCACTGGCGGGGCGACGGAAGCATGTGCCCGCTCAGCAAGCACCCGATCGACTCGCTCCAGGCCCCGCAGCGTGTGGTGGCTCGCGAGCTCTATCTTGCTCTACAGGGTGCGACTGCCTAGTTGCTCCCTAGAAAGTTCCCATCTAGCCTGCCCTTAGGCTTACCCCACCACCGGAAACCCACAAGGGACTAGATCTCCTCGATCTAGGGGTTTCCACCTACT
>JBDRGY010000005.1:0-27417 GCA_043817315.1 Patescibacteria group bacterium
AATCTTTAATTTTTAGAGGTTTTACGCTAAATTTTTGAGATCCGAGATCTTTTATGGAATAATACTCTTCCCGTACCTCCATAAGTAATTTTCCAAGTATATTCTTCCCCTCAAGCGTGTCATCTTCAACTTTTTTTGCCCCCCAAAATTTATCAAAACGGCTTTCTTCAACTATTGGTTTACTATCAGTTGATTCTAGAAGTTCCCCGAATTTAATAAAGTTCTGAGCTAATTTCACCCTTAAACACCAACGCATTACATCGATGCGAATTTTATCCCAATCTGATCGTGAATTATTTCTATAGGGTTTACTTACCATCTTTGCTGCCATCGGACTTTTTTGCTCAATGATATTCTTTTGGACATCCGGTAAATGTGGAAAACGGCATGCTTGATATAATGCCTCAGATGTTAGGATAACTATATTATTTACTTCTAAAATAAAACCAGCCGCCATATTTGACAGACCCCCAAATTCTTCTTTTGTCTTACGGAATACACATGAATTGCGGTAACTATAATTTTCAAAATTATTTATCATATTAATTTCTTCTTTTAAACAATGGGTAGTCATCATTCCAAAATACTACAGGACAATTATTTGGTATATTATTCCAAGAAAAACAAAGTGCCCCAAATCCAAAATTTTTGTGTGAAGGGACCGGATAACCTAATGCTCTACAATTTTTTTCATCAATATTTTTCCAGCTATTTATTATTTTTATCCCTTTTTCTAATATTATTTTTTCAAATCTAATTCTATTTTCAACTGATGTAAATAGCTTTTCACAAGAATCTTTTTTGTAGAACCTATAAAATTCTGGTTTTGACCGTTCAAATACCTTGTTATTTGACCATTCCGGAACCTTACTATAAGTATATTCATCAACTAATTCTTCAATTCTTTTTTGATAATTTAATACTAAATCTGATATATTTTTTTCTATAGGTTTTACTATATCATCTACTATTTCTTCTGCATAATACCAATTATAATACTTATCACTCAAAATAACTTTGCTATTTTTAATTTTTATATTCAACTTTTTTAATTGATTTTCCTTTTTCTTTCGATTATATTGATGAATGAATATATATACAAAAGATAATGTAATATCTCGATTTAATAATTTATTAAGATAAAATTTATTATTCTCCTCTAACCATGGTTTTATTTCATAATATAGTGTATTTCCTGTAGCAAGAACATCATCGAGAAATATAAAATTCTTTTTTATTCTCGAGCCACAATCATCAATTGAAATATTGTATTCCTCTATTAAAATATCACCTACTAATTTATTAAGAATATTTTGACTCATATTTTCTTTTTGTTTATGCAGATAAAGAAAATATGTTTCTTTCAAGAATTTTTCCATACTGATATAATCATAATCTCTTGCGATTTTTTGAATAATGGACTTTAAATATATTTTTGTTCTCCCTTTGGAATAGTAACGCTTCTCTAAAATATTTTTCATCTCTGACAGTATAAAATCTCTATCATTTTCATTAAACTGTATTATCCAATTCCGAATCTGCTCAACTGAAGTTCCTTTATCCTTAACTACATCATCAGCACGATAATCTTTTATTATTTCATAAATTTCAAATATTAAATTTTCTTCTTCAGGTGGAAGCTTTATAGGCCTAAAATCAAATGATTTTTCCATATCTTTATTTCTTAATTTTTCTAGAGTCTTATTAATGATTTTCCTACTAGTTTAATTTGTATATTTTTCTGCCCCGATTATTTAAGTAATTTTATTACATATTTTTAATATTATAGATCTTTTGGGCCTTTGCCAAATCCTGGTTTTGTAAATCTTTGTTTTAAAATACTGTATCTCCGAATCTTACCTGTAGTTCTATTTTCTTCTATTTGCCTCCGCGGTTCTTCTTCTTTTTCCTTCTGTCGCTTTGCTTTAGCAGAAAGATATTCCTCAAATAACTTTGGATATTTTCCTTTTGCCCAAGTACGTAATTCAATAACTTCAGCCGTAATTTTTCCGACGCTCTTTTCAATCTGCTCCGCTTTTCGCATATTAATCACAAAAGGATGGTTTATGGATAATTTTACGTTATTTGTTGTGGGTAGTGGTCTATCTGTTTTAATATGATTTTCATTAAAGTTGTGTTGATAAAATCTTGAATATTTATCATCTACGGGTAAACTATCTTTTTGTGCTGTTTGTGATTTCCTCTTTGATGATTGTAAATATTGCTCATAATTTTTACTGGCTTTATTGTAACCATCCCAGAACTTTTTGATCAATTTTTCCCTATTTCCAAAAACTTCTTTATTAGTAAATCTTATTATCGTGATATTAAAATCTTGACATGCCTTTGTTTTTTTATTATCAACTTCTTTCTGCCGATATATATTATGATAACTACCATCAATTTCTATACCAAATCTATTTTCATAAAAATAAAAATCTAAAATCCACTTGCCTTTAAATGCCCATTGAAAAATAAACTTATCCTTTAATACGCCATTGTCTATCTTTTCCAGAATTTCATTAAATTTATTTTCGGCCCCAGTCGGTTTATTTCGATTAAGTTCGGCAAATCTTTGTGTAAATACCCCACGCGGTCTGGGTTTTTTATGACCTAGTTTCATATAGGCATTTACAAATTAATTATTTCCGCCCCGATTATTGGGGTGGGTTATGGGATTTGGTGGTAAAATTCTGGGTGTATAGTTAATATCTAATCTCTCGTAAAAAACGGCGATATTTAAACTTAATTACACCCCAAAAATTCAGCTTATCACCCACCAATTCATCTTTATCTTCCCGGTAATCTTCTCTCTTTTTCCACTCTCCTTTACGTGGTATCCTTGCCTTTCCCGCCGCTTCAGCTAAAGTATGACATTCCCTATCTCTTTTATCAATTAACCAAAGCTGAAATTCAACATAATCCGGCGGTACGCCCAAGTGGCCCACCTTTATCAATTTATAGCACTCCTGGCTGGCTTGTTTCTGCTTATAAGTAGTCATGAGGATATTATAGCGGATTTAAGGGAAAAATAAAAAACACCGCCTTTAGCGGACGGGCTTGACTTTTTCGATATTTATGATAGGATATCCTGTTATTCTAGACATTCTTGGTCCTTGACGCGGGAGGTAAACCATGACCAATAAACGGGGTGAAGCAAGAATGCAGAAGATCTGGGAGGAATTTGAATCAGGCCTTTGGCAGGACTGCGAGACCTTGTGCGCGGAGATCGACGCTGACCTCTCTCTCACACCTGAGGAGAGGGATGTTAACAAACGCTGGGTCCGTGACCGAGTGACTTGGGAAATCCGCAACATGCGAATCTCCCACTCCGCCATGGTCCGCAGTTTGCCTTCGCAGCCTACCATACCTTCCTCAAGATCAACCCTTGTCCTCAACGTGAAGCCTACCGTCAACTAGACGGTCCGCTTCCCTGCGTGTGTAAGGGCACACCTCACATCTTCGTGAGCTCTGTGCCCTGTTTTCTTTGGTATTGACCCCGTCAGTCGCGACTGACAGGGTTGACAAATCACTATCAAAGTTATAAAGTCGGGCTGGAGAGAGGAAGTTCGTTCACATTCACAATATCTCACGAAAGGAGGAAAACCGTGAGAACGCTAATCATAGCTGTTCTTTGCATCCTGCTCCCGATGTCGGTCTATGCCCAGTTCGACGATCTCGAACTAATCTTCCAGGCAACTTCGGGTAGCGCGATCTCTGTGACTGAGTTCCACGGCATGACCAAGTTTGGTGACCTTAACGGTGACTCTATCGATGAGGTCTACGTTACGATCGAACCTGGAGCTGTAAGAACTATCTTCTCCGGGGATGACTGGTCGCCACTCATCGAGTTCACCTCACCGCCTCATGTTGATGTGCTCGGTTTCGTCGATTTCGATCATAACGGAATCGATGATCTCGTAATCCTGAACGAGAATTATACCCTCGAAATGTACAGATACATCGGGCCGGCTAGCGGGATACCCGACGGTAGTGCATCCGAGATCTCGTCACGCCTACTTCTCACCATGCCCAACCCAAGCCAGGGAGTGTCAGAGGTACTGTATCAGGTCAGCAAGGCCGGTGAAGCCGAAATCAGCCTGTTCGATGTGAGTGGACGGCTGGTTGCAGAGATCGTCTCGCCGATTTACCACGATACCGGACAATATCGAGTCTCGTTCCCGCAGTCGGTCTCATCAGGCGTCTACTTTCTCCGCTTCGTCTCTAGCGGAGTTGAGATCACGACCAAAACGGTCGTGGTTAAGTAGTGTATCGCTTCTTCAAAGGGCGCAGCCTCGGCTGCGCCCATCTTTTTTTATATCATTATTTCCGTCCTAATTATTGGGGTTGGTTATTAATCTAAATTTGGGATATACTCCCTGAATACACTCTCAATTTTTATCATTGTATCTATCATTTTATCTTGCAGCTCGTCCCATTTGTCTTTATTTTGTAATCCGATTCCTTCAAATTTAACTGATATTCTAGAGGCTCTTCTGTTGTCAAGGCGTTCCCAGTTTAGTTTGCCCCCATATTTATTTTCAATTTCATCTTTGTGTTTAATTAATTTGTCAAAACGAATTTTATTAATATTTGGCTCCTCAAATTCTTTTCCCCTATCAAGATATATTTCGCAACTCCCATATCTATTAGTAATAACTAGGTTATATCCAATTCCTGCTTTACCAGCCCCGGTAGCAATCCATTGATATTTATTCGGTGATATATTCGCGTATAAATCAGTTTTTTCTTTAGATTTTTCTAAAAGTTTCGTCCAGAACTCTTTAAATAACTCGTCATTTTGGGCAGATTCTTTTTTTGACGCTCCAATTGCCTTTGCCTCATTACTAGGGCTGCTTACGATAGTAAAAAGTGGAGCGGCAATTGTTTGGTCCCCGATTCTAACTGCTTCAATTTTGATTAAGTAAAATGAAATATTATTCGGAGTTGTTTCGTTAAGCCATTCTAGGGCCTTTATATGCTCATCAATTGGTTTACTTGTTATCCAGATGGCAATGCCAGCTCCCAGGTTGGTTAGATAGGTAATTACCTTACCTAAATGATCATGATCTGTTTTTCCTAATTGATTTTCAATAATTACTTTGTTACCAAAATTGTCTTTTCCATATAAATCAACTCGAAATGGGCCAACTTTTTCTTCTCTAGATTCAACTGTAATGTCAATGTCTATAATTTCATTAAGATAATCGATATTCTCTTCAAGCCACTTAGAAAAATCTTTATCTTCTTTTTTCCAAAGTTCTCTTAATGGTACTTTTGTTAGTTTGCCGATCATATTTTTTTAAATTAATTTTGAATTATTTTATTAATTCGCTTGCTAAAGATATTAAGAAACCGATCGCCATGACTCCTATTCCAATGATTGCTGATTTTCTATCGCGATACATTGAGGATTTTAAATGAGGATTTTCTTCATAATATGTACCTGATTCCATTCTAATTTGTTCTTTTGTCTTTACTAATCCAAATGCTAAAACAATGGCACCAATAAAATTTAGACTGAGGCCAATTATAGTTAGAATTTTCATATTTTTTTTATACAATTAGGTGTATATTTTCATTACCACACAATCCGCCCTGGACGCACCATCTATATTTGATTTTTATATTTATAAATATCCGATAGTTTTAGCACACTTCTATTTTCCATCCATGAAATATCCATTTCTCTTGCGCCTTTTTCATTATTCTCTCGTATAAATAAATAACGCCATTCCTCTTTATTTGGATCGGCTTCAGTCAGCATTGATACATATTTTTCCGCACGTTCCTTCTTTGCTTTATCACGGTCATCCATTCTTCCTTTCACTTCAATTATATAATTTACAACTCGATCATTCTCAACTGTACGAGCAATAAAATCTGGGAAATAGTTAATATAGAATCCTTGCCATAAGTACTCAAAATTATAACCTATACCCCGTTGATGGTTATAGATCCAACCAGTGATGTCTTCACAACCATCTAAAAGTTGTGCAACACGAAGCTCATCATTATTATCCATGCATTGTTTGTCGAATCCAGACTTTACAGGATGCTCCAAGGCATGTTCAAAGATGGCCTGATATGGCTCAACGCTCCTACTTTCTGTGATTTCAAATTTGTCTGTCACTGGATTTTCTTTGGATCTTAGGGTATTAATAAATTTAATCAATTCTTGTTTAACTGTCAGCATTACATCATCATTGAAGATGTTTTTCTTAACTATTTTATCTGTTTTTTCATCTATGGAATCAAGCCGTAGAGTTGCACCTGTCGGAAAATCAAATACTTTTCTTTCCAAAAACCTCTTTACAATATCAAGTACCCGTAACTTATCAGAATATGAGAGACGTATCTCTTTGAGTATTGACTTTACGTATCCAGAGATTAACAACTGATCCAGGCCAAAATAGCTTGCCGACTGCTCAAACTCAAACTCCAGTCCTGCCTCAAGTTGTTTCTCAAACTCAGTCTTAATTTTTATTTTGTCGGCTGTTTCCACCCACTTAAACTTCGTCGGAAGTTCAGGTAAATCTTTCTCTTGAAAATTATCGTACCAACTTTTAATATTTTCGACTAATCCAAGAAATTTCAGCATGCGCACATTGCGATTCTTTCGTTCATCTGTGTCCGGTAAAGGATTTACTACAGTATATAGGGGCGGTTCTTTTTCGCCTGTGTCTACTTCATCAACTATGTCCTCAATTTCTTCAATGATCGCCTTGAATGACGGGTGCTGGATTATATATAGGTTTTCTGGTTTGGGGTTTATTGCACCCTCATCATCCATTACCGGTTGATGCATTTTGCGCAACCCGCGGCCCAATGTTTGTTCGGCAAGCGTTCGTGAATCACATGGCCGAAGCGGTACTATCGTCTTAACATTTCGTACATCCCAACCCTCTTTCAGCATCAACACTGCCACGATCACATTATAGGGATTTTCTATCTGCTCACCTTTTAATTGTGGGTCTTCTATATAATCTCTGTCTATTAGGTGAACTTGTTTTCGAATTTTTTCCCAATCCTTATCATTGTTTAATTCCTTCTGACCGATATGAATCTGTACTACTGTTGTCTTCCCGTCTTTTATAAAAAGCGTATCCTTTGTTTCTTCATCGTAAAATCCCTTAACTGGCAAGCCACTTTGAGACAAATCCTTACCCTCATCATCAATTTCTTGATATACGAGATAGTTATAAATCTGCGCCGCTTCTTTCCGATCATTACATATGATAAACAGAATCTGCTTACGTTTGTCACCCTCTTGAACAAATTTTTTCTGATTTTCTTGCCAGCGCTTAATCCCTGTACGAAGAAGGTTCTCGTATTTCTCCCACGAACAAAGCTTTTCGTTATTAATAATTCCACGCGTCTCATCGCCCTCAAAGACTTTTACCTTTTCAAGTTTAGGATTTTTAATGATACCATCCTTTTTTGCCTCGCCGAGTGAGTATAAATCAACTGTGTGTTTGAATAAGTCCGTCCAGCGGAATCGGATCTCTTCTTTATTATTTATGAGCGTTTTATGAGACCCTTTTTCTTCAAATAATGTTGCGGATAGGTCTATCTGCAAACTCACCTTACATAAGCTATCGAGATTGCGGATAGAACGGATCCATCCCAATTCTTCTGCTGCTTTTTTGTCAGCTGCACCAATCTCTTTTTTATTTATTGCTTTTTTCTCATATTCTTTGTGCTTGTCCTCATCGTGAACATGGTGTGCCTCGTCGTTAATAACGAGTATGTTGTTTGAGTTTTTTAAGCTGTCCGCAAGTGTACGCTTTTGGTTTTCTAACTTTTTTGGCATAGCCGAAGTAAAAAGTGCAAGCTCTGATGCATATTTATTTTCATCACCTTCATAAATCTTCGTATCTTCGGATTCCTTATATAATTTATGTATATTTGTAACAATAAGAGCGCCTTCTCCTTGATTAATTTCGCTTGGCACAGTATCTGGAGAATATGCTTTTAGATTCCAGTACCGTTCGAGTTCTTTGGGAATAATCGGATCACTATGAAAAATATCCGGACGATTATCGCTCGGGGAGAAATCTTCTAGAAGTCGATCAAGTACGAAAAGGTTTGGCGCAATTACTAGGCAATGCTTACTAATATCTAAATATTTTTCACCTTCGATAACCGCATTCAAATAGCACCAGGCAATCGCTAGACCCATGATTTTCGTTTTTCCCGAGCCGGTTGCTAATTGTGCACCAAGCTTTGTCCAAGGATCACGTTGCGGTACAATCTCAAAATCAATGATCTTTGAAATATCCTCACGTTTCCTTATACCACACACTTCGTAAAGATAAATAAATGTCTCAATAGTCCGTCTCTGATGTGGCCAGTATTTGAAACGATATAACTTGCCATTATGATCTTTGAGTTCGTGAGGCAAAGCTCTAAACCAATGGCGTAAAAGTAAGTCAGTTGTTTCGGAAATTTTCTTCTCGAATGGTAATATCGGTTTATACTTAGGTGGTTCTTTTGGATATGGCACTTTGGCATTTTGTAGTGCAAAACCTCGCCATGCGTCAACCATCTCGCGCAATTTATGAATGACAACTTTTTGTGGTGGTAATTTTTTTTCTTGATCTGCCATATTATTTCTTTATCACAATTTTTGTAGTCACGATTCCATCATTGCCAAATACATCAGTCACTTTTACTGCAACCACGTACTCACCGGTTTTATCGTAAGTATGGAATGCCTTGAATACTAAATTCTCAATAACCTTTTTACCTTTACGCTTTCTAAATGATTGCCATTCGTTTTCAAAAATTGGTTCTTTTAATTTATCCTTCAAACTTTCATAATCCCAATCAATCGCCCAAAAATCCACGAAGCTCTGCCAACTCTTTTCTTTTTCCAGCCATTTTTTAAGCTCATCTCGTCGCTCCGGTTTTTGACTATCCAAAAAGCTTTCTACATCAACTTCAACCCCTGCTAGTTCAATCATTATTTCTTTGTTGTCGACGACTTTATGTATTTTTACGGTAAGAGGTGCAAAAAAGGCGATATTGGGCATGTCATTCATTTTCTCTGGGTTCTTAACACCTTGCTTAATAAGTACAAGTCGTTTTTTCACTTCCTCAATCGCACTGGCCGGAATAATACGAGTGATAATCTGAACACCAGACTTTTCTTTGGCCTCTTCAATAGTTTTATTCAAATGTGCCGTATAATCAGCCGATAAAACATAACACTTTGAAAATTCTGTTTCTTTTACTTCCTCTGTAATAGCCAAAACCTGCTCTTTAATTAAGGGCTGAGACAGCGGACCAACATGAATCCATGTTCCGCGCTTTTTACCGTGAAGTAATTTTGAATATGGTGCATATTCTCCGCCGAAGAGTTCAATGATAGCTTGTCGGTATGCATCTACTTGTCTACCCACCTCTATCGCTTTCCATTTCACCCCGCGCTGGTAATAACCCATATTTTCTACCGTAAACGGCCGAACGTTATAAAAACCTCCTACATTTTTTTCTTTTAATTTACTATTTAATTCAATTAATCTTTTTCGCGCCGTATGAATTGCGAATTTTGAATTATCAATCCCAATCCAAGTACAATTTAATTGCTCCGCCAATTGCTCCGCGGCTTCACAAGTTGTGCCAGATCCCATGAAAACATCTAACACAATTCCGCCTCTTGGGCAAGAAGCAGTGACTATCCTTTTTAAGAGTCCAATTGGTTTTTGAGTCGGGTATGGCGTATTTTCTGTGCTTCCGCCCTGCAACGGAGCGACTTCCCTATCAGTCCAAATGTCAGAAATTAAAACCCCCTCCATTTCGTTTAGGTACTGTTTTTTTGAATATCTGCCTGTTGATGATGTATAAATTCTATTATCCTCCCACAATTCTTCTAAAGTTTCTTTCTTATAAAGATATGGTGCGATTACTCCGTGAAATTTATAAGTTTTTCTACCAGCATTTCTTTGCGTACCCTGAGCTTCAATTTCTATTAGGCGATATAAACCTTTTCCGTCATTATCGTCATGGCTGTAAGGCTTAAGAGTTTTTTCGTTAAACTCTTTAAAAACTGAGTTTATTTTTTTTGAATATTTGTAAAATAGTAAAAGATCTTGTTGATTACCAAAACCACCAGTTTGTGCTTTTGGACTGTTAGTTTTTCTCCATGTTATTGTGTTGGAAAAATTCACGTAATCAAAAATTTCGTCCATTAGAACTTTTACATAATGGACTGTATGCCAATCCAAATGCACATAAATTGAGCCTGTGGGAGTGAGAAGTTTTTTCATTAATTCTAACCTCTCACGCATCATTTGCAGAAAACTGTCCAAGCCGTTTTGCCAAATGTCTTTGTAGGCAATTGTTTCAATTATTGTCGGCTCTTTGACTGAAACCACGTCTTCTTCCTTGTCTACTTCAATATCAATAGAGTTTTGTGCCACAAAATTATCCTGCACCATAAAAGGAGGGTCTATGTAGATGAGATCGATTTTATTTCGATACTTGTATTCCCCGCTCACAGGATCTTTTTCATCAAGTAATGTTTTTAATGCTACAAGATTATCATTGGTCCAAATTAAACGATTTTTTGGTAAATCTTTTAATTTCGTAATTAGTCCTGTTCCAAGTTGGCCCTCTTCAAACAGTTTAGATTCTTGTTTTTTTTCTTTTGGAGTTTCGAATTTTTTTGGATACACAACCTCAATAACTTGAGTTGGCACTGCCTCGGCAAGCGTTTTTATATCCATGCCTATGTAAGCAAGTTTTGGTTTCTTTGGTTTTAATTCAATGTTTCTTTTCATAAATATTTCTTAATTAATTTCCCGTCTTTATATAGTTAATTTACCCCCCTGCCCGCCAGCGCGAGCTAGAGATGTATCCTTCTAATCTATTATTTAAAAATCTTCTACCAAAGCCTGTTTTGAAATACTTTTCTCTCTTAATTGCATCATGTTTGTTGCCACAGGCTTCGTAGTAAACAAGGACAAACTTGCCCCTTTTCTTAGTTGATTCTACCTTGCCTTCTTCGTGTTGTTCCAAGCGTCGTTTAAGGCTGTTGGTATAACCAATATAGAATTTCCCGTCTCGCTTGCTTAGCAATACATAAGTGTAATACATATTAGTTTTGGCTCGCTCAGGCGAGGCGGGCGGGCTACGTTATCAACGTTTAGAGTTACTGTCTTTCTTGGACAAATAATCAAACCCCGAGATATTAATTTACCTTTTTTCCCCCAATTTTACAAGTTAACAAAACTTGCCAGAAAACGAATTTTAGGCTAACCTTACTAGGTAAGCACAGTTGACAACTCCAATCCGAGTGCCCGGACAAAGGCACCAGGTGATATCTGACCGCTAGGTCAAGGCAACCAGGGAAATCTGCTGGAAGCCGCATGAATCACGCTGACTAACTGCTATTAGGGCGGTTGGGAGATTTCATTACTCTAAGGGACAAATCCCCAGGTAATCAATGAAATCTCTTAGCCGCTCTTTTTGTTGGCTCCGGTCGAGGCCGGCCTTATCGGCGTTTAGATAATTTAACCTTAAGGAAAAACCAAATGATTTTAGCTAAAATGCAAAAAGCGATTAAATTCGCTACCAAAACTCACAATGTTTACCAAAAACAAAAACGCAAAGGTAAGGATATTTCCTATATCACCCACCCTTTAACGGTTGGGCTCATTTTATCGCGGATTTCCGCCGACGAAGATGTGATTTGTGCCGGAATCCTGCACGACACCATAGAAGACAGCATCCCGGCCAAGAAAGTAACCTATGACCTGTTAAAAGAACGTTTCGGCAAGAAAGTGGCCCAACTAGTTCTGGATGTTACCGAACAGGATAAAAGCAAACCTTGGGAAGACAGAAAAAAAGAAGCCCGCCAGCATATTGCCACATTTTCTCATGATTCTCTGATGCTGAAATCGGCTGACCTGGCCAGTAATTTGTCCGAGCTAGTGGCTGATTATAAAAAGGAGGGCGATTCGGTTTTTTTAAATTTTAAGGCCAGCAAGAATAAAACCATCAGCCACGCCTTAAAAACAATCGGCGCTATTAGCAAAAAATGGCCGGCCAATCCCCCCGCCCGCCATCGCTTCGCATGAGCCAGCTTGACATGCCTGTCATGGCAGACGGGCGAAGCTCAGGCGTAGCGGGCGGGCTTTCCCCGGAACTGCGCCGTTTGGCTGATGATTTGCAGATGATTGGGGGGTTTAAATAAATTAAAAAGAAGAACCCCGTCGCGCCAAAGGCGGACGGGGGTGTTAAAGAATAAGCGATACTGCGCCAGTCTAAGGTTCTGGCGGACCAGTAAACCCCAACCAGCCTCTCCCCCATCCGATGGAATCAGCTTTCATTCTCTCCAGGAAGCCGTTGATCAACGATTTGGGCTGACCCTCGGTCTCCATCATAAGAAGGAAGAGGACATCTTTGACTAGTAGTTCCCGGTCTCCACCGTTCTGGTAGTAAGCGGTAACTTCGGAGTAAATACCCAGGTGGTATTCTGTATCCGCTGTATCCGGCCAGTCAAAGAGCTTTTTTTCTTCCAGTATTGATCCGGCCGAGTAATAACAGTAAATGTCGAAGGCATCGTATATGCCGGTGTTGCAGTACTTCTTACACTCCGCCGCTAGCTGCTGCTTGTATTGGTCGCTACCGGAGACTCTTAACCCCGAAACCGATCCCTGCCTCTTGCAGTAAGATCCGGAAACAGAGTCCATCACATCGATCATTTCTGCTTGGGAGGTGATGGCACCCTCGCCGGTAGGATCACCATGACTATCCCGCCACTCCAGGTAGTCAGAGACTACTCTTACATAACCACGAAAGCACATGTCCATTGAGTACCAGTAGGAATCGAAGACCACCTTGGCATCTTGGCCGTATTCCTCTTCCAGAGTCAGCAGGACGTTGCCGTCGAGGACAATGCACTTTCTGTCATTCCCCCAGCGGGCTTCCAGGTCGATCAGACCCAAGACAGGTTCAGCTGCCATCATTAGCAGACAGATGGATATTAATGCCAAGTTTAGCCACTTCATTACCTACCCCCTTTCCAGGGTTTTTAGACCTGCCTCGCCCGACACGAGTCAAGGCGGTTTTGTATCGCCATGTCAATGAGCGCTTCTATCTTAGTCTTTTATTTTGAATTGTCAATACAAAAGGCCGCCGCGCGCCGAAGGCGCGCGGCGCCTAAGATTAATCAAAAAGAAGAAGGAGCGTACGGTGTACGCTCCCCGGCGAAGTGGAAGGTTCGATCGAGCTAGCAGGCCGGCTGAAAACCGTCAGGGCAGTCAACCAGATTGAACATCCGGCACCATATCCGCCGTTCATGCGAATTGAGCCAGGCGTAGACAGCCATATCCACCATCGGACCGAGGTCCGGCAGTTTCCTCTTCAGGGCGGACAGATAGACAATCTGGCCGATGTTGGGATCGTGCCTGTCGACTTCAGGTAGAAACCGCTGGTTGCCCTCGCAGATGATGTTCAGAACAGTGCAGCCAGCCCAGAACCGGAAGTCCCTGTGGTATTGGTGGCGGTCATCGTTGACCAGCACCATGTACTGTCCCAGGTTGGTTACCTTGCTGCAAAATGCCTGCCAGATCACGCCTCTGTGATCGGGATGGGCATCTTTGATCATCATCGCCTGTACCTGCGACAGGCTGTACAGCCTGAAGAGCAGGTTCGGCAGATGCCTTAGGAACCATCTTTGCACCTTCACTAGGTGCTCCTTTCGGTTTAAGTCACTACCGATTAGCTAGCGAACTCTCTTTTTGCAGATACTATGATCTACAAACAAATTATCCTATCACAAAAAAAAGAAAATGTCAAGACCAAAAAGAAAACCGCCCCGAGCCTATTGAGGGACAGCTTTACATATATCTATTTATTTTCCCCCGGCTAATTGACCACAAGCGGCTTTGATGTCCCGACCGAAACGGTAACGCTCGGTCACCTTCACTCCCCTGCCCGCCATCGCGAGCCTGTTATTTATGCAAGGCACGGGCAGTCGAACCGGATAGAAAACCCTCTAACCTGTTATTTAAGAATCTTCTGCCAAAACCTGTTTTGAAATACTTCTCTCTTTTAATAGCATCTTTCTTATCCGCACATGCTTCATAATAAACTAGCACAAATTTACCTCTATCTTTAGTTGATTTTACCTTACCCTTCTTGTGTTCTTCCAATCGTTTTTTCAGGCTATTAGTAAAACCAATATAGAACTTAC
Organism: Patescibacteria group bacterium; assembly: GCA_043817315.1. GTDB lineage: Bacteria > Patescibacteriota > Patescibacteriia > JBDRGY01 > JBDRGY01 > JBDRGY01. The sequence continues at coordinate 14,204 of JBDRGY010000005.1, forward strand.
CGTTTCGTTTGCCTAGTAATACATAAGTATAGTACATATTTATTTTGTTACTCGCTCAGGCGAGGCGGGCGGGACAGCTAATTGACCGCAACCTGCTTTGATTCCTCGGCCGAATCGATAACGTCTGGTTACTTTAATACCGGCCTGCATTAAAATATCCTGAAACTTATTAATGGTTGCTTGCGTTGAAGGATCAAAATCACCGGTGGGGTTGTAAGTGATCAGGTTAACCAAATAAAGAGGTTTATTCATTAATCCAACCAATTGCCGGGCCTCGGCCGCCGAATCATTAACGTCTTTGATCATCAGGTATTCAAACATGACTTGGCGATTGGTTTGTTCAATGTAATCGTCAACCGCTTGGAAAATCCGAGCCAAAGGATATTGCCAGGCTACCGGCATAATTTTTTTTCTCAATTGATCATTGGGCGCGTGCAGCGAAACGGCTAAATTTACCTGCAGTTTTTCCTTGGCTAATTTACGGATACCCTCGGTGATACCGGCGGTGGAAATGGAGATGTGCCGGGCCCCCAGATTGAAGCCGTCATGATCATTTAAAATTCTAATGGCGGCTAGCACATTATCATAATTTAGAAACGGTTCACCCATTCCCATAAAAACCAAGTTAGTCACTTTCTCTCCTTGCTTTTTCAATAGCCGGGCCATCAATAAAACTTGGGCCACCATTTCACTGACTGTCAGATTTCTGGTAAAACCGGCTTGGCCGGTAGCACAAAAGGTGCAAGCCAAAGGACAACCGACCTGGCAAGATAGGCAAACTGTCCGTCTGGTCTGATGTTTCATTAGAACGGTTTCAATCTGCTTACCGTCAGCCAGCTTAAGTACCGCTTTAACCGTCTGCTGATCATTGGCTGTTAGAATCTGGGCGTCTATCTTAAGCGGGCAAGCAGCTGTTAATTTCTCCCGTAGAGGTAAGGAAAAAACGGTAGCCTCTGTCCAGTTTTCAAGCAGATTCTGATAAATAGCCGATTGGGCTTGCTTCAGCCGAAACGGTGGCTCCTGGGATAGAATTTTCGGTAATTGTTCTAAATCCATTTATCTAATAATTTACTATTTATAATACTTCTCTTGAAAGTTAACCCGCTCCCCTATCTCCTGATCAGTCAGCTCTATTCACCCGCTTACCAATGTATTTGGTCGCCTAGTCTTTCATATTATAAGTATAGCCGTTTTAGTATTAAAGAAAAAGAAGAACCCTGCTTGAGCAAGGTTTCTAATCTATTTATTAAACTCTAGATATCACTCAAATAAGCATTCAGTTCGTCGGCAAATTGCTCTAATATTTCCGCAGAGATTATTACTCCCAAATTCTCATAGGTACCAAGGCTGACTGCCGAAGGGATGCCTATGGAACAACCATCTTTGTCTACAGCTAAACCACCGGAATTACCTTCGTCTATCTTGGCTGAAGTTAAGATATAACCGTCTTCAGTAAAACTGCTGACTACTCCGTCAGTCACGGTCAAGTTGTAATTACCTCCGGTGGGATAACCGAAGATGCGAATTTCTTCACCCAGCTTGAGAAGCTCATCACTACAGACACTGTCATCTTGGGTGGGAAAGACATTGGGATACTGGCCGTAAGCATAGCCATCTTCATCGACATAAACGTCATAAATCTCGATATATGCCAAATCATATTCATCACTGATGCCGGGGATGACAATGGGGTCACCGTAATATATCTCATCGGGCAATCCAGTCGCCGGATCAGGCAGGGTCACCAAACAGCCCCAATCAGGCACATCCAAATAATCTCCGTCCTGGGGAATCACATGGGAATTGGTAATAATAAATCCGTCCTCGGTGATGATAGTCCCGGATCCGCTATAACCATTTTCCTCATCATCAGCCAAAGGACAAAAAATACTGACTACCGCCGCTGCAATTTCTGCTGTATCTCGAGACTGGTTGGTATTGGTGTTAGTTTCAGTGTTGGTGATAATCGGAGTGGGATCATCAGATTCCTGGGCCAGAATATAGACAACTACCACCACAACTACCATAACCAAAATACCCACAAAAACGGAGAGTACTTTGATCTTTTTGATTCTAATCTGTCTTTGACGACCCGGAGAATGTTTATTTTCTTCTTTAACTCTAACTTCAGCCCCGCACTCGGAACAAAACTCCTCGTCTTCTTCTATCCTATTTTCGCAATTGGGACAATACATATTTAGATTATATCACCAAATATTGACAAATCCAACTATCTCGGCTAAGGTAATAAACCAAACAAGGAAGAGGCTCATTATAGGAAAGGAGCGGTCAATGCCCGATCACAAAGGCGCCACCGAAGAGTGTGCCATCAAGACCAACTACGAAGGCGAGGATTTGCTGCCCTGGCTTTTGGAACAGCTTGAAGTTGAACCTGTAGACCGGCCAACGCTCGACGTCCACTGTACCTTTGCCAACAGCGGCACAGGGCATGTCATCTCCAAAGTCCAGGTCGATCCCGATACCACCATCCATCGTGAAGGTGAGTTCCTGCAGGTCTTCCTGCGCCATGATGATGGAACCTGGAGCGTGGCCTACTACCTCTACCCGGAACAGGCTCCTCTCCATTCCGATGATCTGATCATCAGCCGAGTGGCCATCTGGATGGATTAAGCAAAAACCCCCGACGATTTTATATCGAACGGGGGTTATTTTTTATAGAGTTATTATTCCTGAAAAAACTTAGATTTCAAAAACTCGGCTAAGGCTTGCATATCCCCCCTTGAGCTTTCCAGATCGGCTTCTTTTTCTCCAACATCCTCTTGAGCAACCATAACCTCTGCATTCTCCGGTTGAATCCGAAAAGATCCAAAAACTCCTCTTGGTTCCATTACAAAACGATTTTCTGAAGGATGCTCCCGGTAAAACTCATCCAGTAATTGTAGTAAACGTTCTTGATATGGCTGATGCTCTGCCCGCATTTTTTTTACATATTGAACCCGCTCCCTACCTCTTAGCTCCAATCTATCCTGAGGTAATTCCAGACTGACATCAATCCAGGGATAAGGTAATCCCCTATCAGCATGCCCCTCGCAAGAACCGCTTAAGGGAAATTCGTGAGCCATTAAGGCAGTTACGCTTTCTTTAATGCCCTCATCAACTTCCAAGCCCAAGCCATCGTTAATTTTTTCCATCTCTATCTGAGCGGTAATCCACTGTCGTTCTTTATCAGTTTCTGCCTGTTCCAACGATTGCTCCAATTGACTAATCCGTTCTTGGCGCTGCTCTTCTTCCTGGCGGCAGGATTCACAAGACTCCGGAAAATTACCGTGAGGGCACATTCCGGCATCCTCTGGGATTGATTCCTGTTCTTGGTTCATTGCAATTTAGTATTGAAACAACTCATTCATCAAAGCAACACTGAATCCCCTAGTTCCTCCTTCTTCAGTACCGCTGACTGTATAGGAATTTCCGCCGAAATCCTTGTTCAAGCTTTGGACAAAATCATCCTCCTCAAATAACAGATCCCAAAACTCCATAGCCCAATCAGCCGCCTCTTCATCTGAAATCCCGGTAAAAGTCTGCATAGCGGCTTGCCAGTGAGCGTTATCTATCGGGTCCTCGGAAAAAATACAATAGAAGTAAGCTTCATATAATCCCTTGTCCTCCCCCTTGAGCTGGACAAAGCTTTGTTCATTAATACCAATCCAGTTGGGATTACCGTTAATCTCTGCTCCTTCTGAAAACTGATAACCAAAATCAGTCATAATACCTATATAATCCTGACGGGTAGCCAGACCCTTGGCTGATTTGGTGTTGCTATTGATATTAGTGTTGATTTCTTCTGACCCGGAAAAAATATCAGTTCCCAAGGCTAAATAAGTAATGATGGCCACAGCCACTAGTCCAATGGCCCAAAAACGCCAAGTAGAAACTCGCTGCGCTCTTGATGGTTGTGGTTTGGGATGTTCCATATGTTTTTTATTACTTTATTTAATTTAATCTTAAATACTCAATCAGGAATATTGTCAGGCCGACCAAGGCGATCATCACTAGCACTCCCATTAATAAAAGTTTCTTTTGTTGAGGGTTGGTTGCCTGTTTTCGCTTCTGGGTCAGAATGGGAATCATAATCACTATCCAGAAAAAGGGGAAGAAACTGGAAGTATCTCCCGCTTCCCCTTCTCCCTCCCGCAGCAGGGCATAAATGACAAAACCGACTACTGCTATTATGCTCAGAGCCAGAGCCACTATTGTTTGGCGGCGCGTGCTTTTATCATCTTGGGATGGCGGCGATTGTGGCTGTTGCTTGATGGCCTCTTGCTCTTTTTTGATGTAGCGCAGGATAAAAACCACCAAAAACAGCAGGATTAATACGGCCACGATAATCCATAAAATGAAACTCAATTCCATATTTAATTGTTATTTTTTAATGCCTTAATATAACTGTGAATCAGATAATAAATCAAAAAGGCTACTGAACCCATACCAAAGGTCCAACCAAAAATTACGTATTTTTCCGACTGGGTAATCTCGGTGCTAATAATATTCATATAAAATATTATAGTAGTCAGTGCCCAGAAAAACAGGCTGATCATTACTTTTAAAGCGGTTGGCTTATAAGCTCTTCTCATATCTACAATTTAATCCTTTTACTAATAAATTTCAAGTAATATATACTCCACGACACAGGGCAATACAGGGGTCTGCCCGCATCGCCTTGCTCTGCGAGGTTTGGGGCGGCTTGAAATAAATCTTAGGAATTACTTTGTTTATAGCACTGGGGTCTGGGGTTTGCTAAGCCAACTTAGCAACAGACAAGAAGATAAAAACAATATGCGCATCGCAAACCCCAGCACTTTCTTGCTACTTTTTTTCTGCCCGCCTCTGGTGGGGGTGCCAAAAAAGTTGAATTAAAATATAAAAAAAGACCGACGTTGCTTTGTCGGTCTGCTCTGCAGAAAGGAAGCCGCTACAGCCAGCAGATAACAGCCACTGCCAGGCTGAAGACAGCTGACACTGACATCCAGTGAGAATCAACTACCCGCTCGCAGGCCTGCTGGAATATCTGCTGGTGGTATTGGCTACCGGCATTATCCGATAGACAGCTATCCTGCCAGTTAAAGCGGGCAACAGCCACCCTGACCATTCTGATCATCCTGGCCACCATAAGGGTGATACCCAGAGTGCTGGCAGCCAAACCCAGGATGTGAACTCCCAGATTGTTGTGGGGATTCAGCGAAATGATCAGGATCCAGGATGCAAGGGCCAGCGCCATGGCTGTAGTCAACAGATAACCGTGGTAATACTCTCCCTTGGTCTTCTCCACGATCAACTGGCCAAGGCCCAAGCAAATGATCGTTGCCGCTGCCAGGGCCATACCACCTACGAAGTTACTGAGGGACACGGACGGATCCATATTACCTCCTCTCTGCAACGTTAAAGAGCTTCCTGTTAATCTAAACGCTCAATCTTATCACAACTATTGCCTTTTGTCAAGGCATAAAAAAAGACCGACGTTGTTTTGTCGGTCTAAGAAGCGTTCTAAGGAGTACTGATACTGGTTAGAAGATCACGGCCTCGGGGCTGCTCAGCAGGCACCTCGATGTTATCTAGTGGCAGTTCTAACTGCCCGAATCTCTCTGGAGCGATAGTGTAGAAACGGAAAAAGCGATAAGAAGCCTTATTGAGCCTGCCCTCACTGATTGACTCCAGGTAGTTCAGTAAGGCCTTAATCCAGGGAGTGTACTGACGAGCCATGGTCTGGGCCATCAGATCATCATAGAAGATCTCTACCAGTTTGACTGCCAGATAGCCTTCAGCGTCTCCTGTTTCCAGGGCTAACTTCCTGGTGCGCTTCACCCAGGTGTCGATCCGCTTGATCCACTGACTATCGTCTTCAGTAATCGGACTGGAAACGTACAACCCTACCGACTGACACAGTGGAAACCAGGGACCATGGCGGAAATGATTGAGCCAGGAGCGGAATATCCTCTTGGCTCGCGAAACCGGGAATTTCTCGTAACCGTGCTTATAAGCGTTAGCCACGAAAAACATCTCTGCCAAAACGTGATGAAGCGTAATCATGTCTAGCAGAGGCGCAGCTTTCCCCAGTTCAAGGGTTCTGCTAACCAGAAATCGGCCGGATCGCCTCTCGTATTCCGGTGACATCTGCTTGCCCATCTCTCCCTCCTGGTTGGGAAAGAGCCTTCTCCTTGTTCTATCCGAGTTTATTAATTTATCATAAATAAACAACCGAGGCAAATAAAAAGCCCGTTTCTCTAAGGAAACGGGCCAAAGATCAATCCTGCTGCAGTCGGAACCGTAAGTAGGTTCCGGAAGTTCCGGTGTAGAAACGAACCACGAAGCTGTCTCTGGCTCCGGCAGCCACTGCATTGACTCCGGCGTAGAAGTGAGAGTTTGATTCCGAAACATCCAGGAAGTAGGCCAGATCAGCTTCCTCATCCGGATCAACTACTTCGACAACCAGCCCAACGGGATGGTCTGTCATCTGGTGATCGACCAGCCAACCCCGGACATGCTTGAAATCCTGTCGCTCTGCTGCATCCAGCAGACGAGCCAGTAGAGTATCAGCAGAACGGATCTCCATTTCCAGGACCGGAATGGCATTCTTGACCCTGGTCCAGACCCACTCAATGGATCCTCCGCCACCAGCTTCAGTAGCAAAGGGCAAGCCGTGACTGATCAACGACCAGACATAGGGCCAGAACAGATCCACGTTGCGGATCAGCTTTTCCGGCAGCACCGTGTAGACTACGTGATCGTTAGTACGCCGCTCTCCCTGGAAGACAATTCCGTTGTGGGCAATCCGGACCAGTTGTGCTCCCGGATCCGAGGAGTCGGTGCTCACTTCGATGATCTGAGCATACAGTCCATCCGAGAAGCGCTGCACCGCATCAACAGCCACCATTACCTTGGCCAAAACGACCTCCTCTTAGTGTCCTGCCCAGCTCATGCGCCAGATCACCAGGTTGTGGCGAGTAACAAAGGACAGGGTATCGCCCAGCTTGGCCTCTCTGACCAGCTTGATATCGATCTTGATGCCCCGCTCTTCCAGCCAATGGACCAGTCCGTCCAGAGTGAAGGTGGCGTGTCTGAACTCGCCGGCAGCATCGAGCCAGGCCACTCCATAATGGCCCAGTTGCCTCTCGGCCATTTGCTTGGCAAAGAGTTCGACAATCTGCCGGGATTCTGTCTCGCAGGCCGCCGAGATTTCTTCGGGAGTGGCAATTCCCAGATCCATCAAAGTCGCTCCGTAGTCGACCCAGCCCGGGACACGCTCTTCCCAGATAAGAGCGACAGCAGTCCGGAAATACTCAGATGTCTCCAGGTAAGCGTTGACTCCGGGTTGGTGGACCTTAAACCCTCTTTTCAGAAGGAAGGCCACCTGGGCGTCCTGATCTTGCGGCTTGCCAAGCAGGTACTGTTTGCTCATACTACCCTCCTTCTCTAAATGAACTTCCCTGTTTCAAGTCGGTTAACTTATCATAAAAAACCCAGGGCTGTCAATTAAACACTAACCCTCGCGAGCCCAGAGTCGTCGAAGGGTGTGGCAATCCCGTTACTGTAGGGCAACGGGATTGCTTCGTCATCCCTCGCTACGCACGGGACTCCTCGCAATGGTTTGGTGACCAGTAACGAATAAAAAATGGCGCCCTTATATTAAGGACGCCGCGCTGGCTGTTTCTACCAGCTTGAGAAAGGCTTGATCCACCATGGCATCACAGGTCGTGGCATGGGGGCCCAGCTGACCGGTTTGCCGCCGCACAACGGTAAACTGAGTTTGACACCTGCCTTTGTCCGCCCGAACCAGGGGTACGCCCAAGGGAAGTTCTGTTCTGGCGATTTCTACCAGGCTCTGGCGCACCGAGTGGTCACCGCACATGGCTTCAAAAACTACAGCCATAACGCCCAAGCTGCCTTCTTTGACTTCTTCAATCAGGCGGCGCAAGCCGTCCTCGGTGCCACGGCTGATTACCGTTACTTCTCCTCCGTCTGAAAGCAACCTGGCCAGGTCACCCAGCTCTTGCTTGATCGGCAACCAAGCCGTTTGAACCGGGATTAGCAGTACTCTAGGCCTCGCTTTAGCCACTTCTTCCTCCTTAGGAAAGGTGCAATCCGTTATCAGCCAATTGAATTAAATTAACACAGTGATATTATTTGTCAACAAGACGATTTGGCCTTATTTATGCTAATATTGAGACGAAGGAGAATAACAATGATAAATAGTGGGTTTTTTTATCAAGACCGTAAAAAGAGTTTTTTATGCAACAAATTAGAAATCCTAAGCACGAAATACAAAACAAATCACAATGATTGAAATTACACATCACAAACAAGGATTATGCTGTTTGGAATTTAATATTGTAATTTCGGCTTTGTTTTGAATTTAGAATTTATTTTATATATATGAATGATAACAACATTATTGCGAAAAGTATTACTTACGCCTACGGCGACAATTTGGCCGTTGATCACATCAGTTTTGAGGTAGCAAAGGGTGAGATCATCGGTTTTTTAGGTCCTAATGGGGCCGGTAAAACCACCACGGTCAGGGTTCTAACCGGTCAATTAATCGCTCAGGAGGGTCAAGCCCTGATTCTGGGAGAAGACATCGCCAAAGATCCGGATAAAATCCAAGCCAAGATGGGTGTATCTTTTGAAGAGAAAAATTTGTATCCCCGGATGACCGCTCGGCAAAATCTGATTTTTTTCGCAGAACTGTTTGGGATTAAGAAATTTGACCCCGACCCCCTGCTGGCTAAAGTGGGCCTGGCTGGCCGGGAAAAAGAAAAAGTAGAAAATTACTCCAAGGGGATGAAACAACGGCTGATGATAGCCCGCAGTATTTTAAACCAACCGGAAGTTTTGTTTCTGGACGAGCCAACTGACGGCTTGGACCCGGCTTCTTCAGAGGTTATCAGACAAGTGATTCTCGACGAAAGGAAAAGAGGTGCTACCGTTTTCCTGACCACTCATGATATGCTGGAAGCGGATAAACTTTCAGATAAAGTGGCTTTTATTAATGAGGGCAAGATTGTAGCACTGGACACCCCGGAAAATCTTAAACTCAAACACGGTCAGCGCGGTATCAAGGCCAAAATTTTCAATGGTGATCAAACTGAAGAAAAATATTTCGAGATGGACAAAGAGGAAACTCCGGAACAGGTCAAGAATCTGCTTAGTCAAAATAAGGTGGCCACTATCCACACTTCAGAAGCTTCACTGGAAGAAATATTCATCAAACTAACCGGAGCCAAGCTTGATTAAGCACTAAATCAGAAATTCGAAATACTAAACAAATTACAATGATTAAAAAAACAAATTACAAACGGAAGTTAAGCGAAAGTTTGGTATTTAAGTATTGGAATTTCGGATTTGTTTCGAATTTCGAAATTAGTATTTAGAATTTAGTAATTATGAATTGGTCTATCATTAAATCTTTAGTTATCAAAGATCTTAAGGAGATTTTCCGTAATAAATTCTCCTCTTTTATTACCATTCTCACTCTGGTCAGTTTCTTCGTCATTTACCTGTTTATGCCCCAAACCGTGGACGAAACTATCGAGGTGGCTTTTTACTCGGCTAATCTTCCCATTACTCAAAACGCTGAAGAACAGGGCATTTCCTTGGTCAATTCTAATTCGGCGGATGAAGTCAAAAACCAAGTAGAAAACGGTGATTATCAACTGGGCATTGTTTTGGGCGATAATTTTTTGGAAAAAGTCCAACAAGGCGATATGCCGGAAATTACCATTTATTTTTCCCAAACTATTCCCCCGGAGCTGGAAGAAGGGCTGCATTCCTTGATTCAAGAATTGGCTTACCAGATCACCGGCACACCCCTGCCCGTTGATTTACAAACTGAAGTGATCGGGCAAGATATGGTCGGCAACCAAATTCCCCAACGCGAGCGTTCTCGGACCATGTTTATCGCCATGATTTTATTGATTGAACTAATTGCCATTTCCTCCCTGATTTTGGAAGAAATTGACAATGGCGTATTAAGAGCAATTTTGGTCTCCCCTGCTTCGCTCAAAGATATTCTCCTTTCCAAAGTAATTACTGGTTTCACTCTGGCCTTTATTGAAACAACTATTATGACTGCTTTGCTGGGCGCTTTATCGGGTTCCGTCTTTATAATTATCCTGACCGTCTTTTTAGGCTCAATAATGATTTCCGGCTTAGCTTTTCTCATCGGCAGCTTGGCCCGGGATCTGACTTCCAGCTTCGGCTGGTCCATGTTGTTTTTCGTTATTTTGGTTATCCCGACTATTGCTATCTTGATGCCAGGTGAGGCCGGTACCTGGGTCAAAATTCTTCCTTCCTATTTTTTAGTTGATGCTCTAGATCAGGCCTCCAACTATGCTGCCGGCCTTGATTCGCTTTGGCTGGATCTGCTGGTTTTGTTTGGTTTTTCTGCTTTATTGATGGTAGCCGGCTATTTTGGTTTAAAAAGAAGAGTGAGTAAAATTTAACCATATGAGAATTAGCCACATATTTTCCATCCTAAAAAAAGACCTGGTCTTGGGCCCCAAAAACCCTTTCTTCTTGATTGCCATCCTGGCTCCCCTGGCTTTTACTTTCCTGATAAATTTGGTGTTTGGTGGTTTGTTTGCCCAACAACCGGTGGTCGGGGTCTATGATTTAGGTTCTTCGGAGATTACTGCCAAGTTTGAATCCAGCGACTCCCTGATTTTCCAGAGAATTAATAGCGAACAGGAAATTCTTGACAAAGTGGAAGCCCACAATCTGGACGCTGGATTAGTTTTATCAAGCGACTTCGACCAACAGCTTATATCAGGGCAAACCCCCAAGCTAACCGTTTATTTATCCGGCCAATCTCTGGCCAAAAACCGTTTAGTGGTCATCGCTTCTTTAACCCAATACTTGCGGGAGATAGCTGGACAATCGGCTCCCGACAGCCTAGAACAAATAACTTTGGGTGAAGGTGAAGCTTATCCCATTTCTGACCGGTTATTTCCGATGGTGATGATTATGACAGTGATGATGGCCGGCACATTTTTAACCGCCTTATCACTGCTTAACGAAAAAGAAAAAAATACTCTAACTGCTATTACCGTTACTCCGGCCAATCTAACCGAAGTGTTGATTGCCAAAGCTGTTTTGGGATTTATTATCGGCTTGATTACCGGTTTGGCCGCCATATTTTTTAACAATGCCGTTGGACCTAACTTCTGGTTGATTTTAGTTTTCCTGGCCGGGGGATTAATCATGGCTGTGGAAATTGGTTTGCTGCTGGGCATTAAATCCAAAGACAATATTTCTCTAATGACCGCCATCAAATCAATCGGCATTATTGTTTACGCGCCGGTTTTGGTTTATTTGTTTCCCAATATTCCTGAGTGGATCGGAAAAATTTTTCCCACTTATTACTTTATCGACCCCATTTTTAGCCTGGCCATCGCCCAGGGCAGTTGGCCGGGTAATCAATTGTCTTTCTTCATCCTTATAGGCATATTAATTCTTCTGGTTTTCCCGGTTCTGGCTTTAGCCAAAAAACTGGCCAAACAAGGGTAAAACCTCTCATTAACCGACCTCCCCTCTTCTACTAATCGAGTAAAAACACCCTGGTCATTCTCCCCTCCTTGGTAAAGAGGGGAAATTCATTTCCAGGTTTTTACTCAATCCTGGTGGCAAAGGGGGCGGACCGGTAATTGACAGATTACCCAAAAATAAATTAAGATAGAGCCATAAAATGCGGCTCTTTTGGGGATAAGGAGGCTGAATATGGGCGAGCCAGGACGATCACCAGCCTACCTGCTCCGAGAAGCAGCATTCGCCAGAGACCAGGAAGAACGGCGGCAGCAGCAAGCCAGAGATTCCATCTGGGACCAGCGGGTCCGGCTTCTCAGAGATCGCCGGCCACCACAGCTACGATCCACCCTAACTGGGAGGAATGATGGCTGATAAAAATTTGCTCAGAGATGTAGTTTTCGATGGTTGCTCTGCCCAAGAGCTGGCAGATAACGTCAGGGCCTTAAGAATGGCAGAAGCGGCCAGAGTAATTGAGAATCGGGGCATTACTGATCCCTCTATTAGGGCCAAGATCATCCGGGCTCATCTCCAGGATCCGCCTGAGAAATACCGACGACTTTCCTCGGAACACATCGACCGTCTGGTAGCAGCAGACCGAAAAACAAAGGAGCGCAGGGCTGAAGTTCTTCGTCAGATTCTGGGTAAGACACCAGAGGAGTGGGCTGAACTTGTCGATTGCTCTACTTGGGCCGCTGCCATGAAAGAGATCGAAGATCGTGGTATTCACGATCCGGTCCAGCAGGCGCGCATCATCGCCGAACATTGTGGCGGTGTGGTTACGCCCTACTAGCCCTTTCCCCCGAGACCTCGAAGCTGAGGTCTCTTTTTTATCCTGAACCAGACGTGATTCAGGGCTTATCCATTGACATATCAAGCAAACTGTGATAGTATGATCAGTTCTCTGGGTTGGGGATCACTACGTGGAGGGAAACAAATGCCTCGTTCCATAAACTGGCGCAGGCAAGGCACCAAGGCCCTGATCGTCCTGCTCAGCTTGACGATCTGTCAGCTTGGCTGCCTGACTGGTCCCTTCATCTTCATAGTAGGAGATGCCGCAGTGCTGATCGCTGCCATTGTCTACTATGTAGTTGACAAACGCCAACCGGCTGTCAGTCAATAGGAGGAAAGAATATGAGGAAGGGGCTAGTCTTCGGGCTAGTGATAGTAACGATGCTGCTAGCCCTTTGTCTTACAGGCTGCAGCGAAAGGCTGGAATACGGAGACGTGGTTCATAAGGAGATCGAACCGGAACGAACCTGGGTTCAGATACTCCGGATACCCCAGTATCATACCCAGAAAATCGGAGAGATCACCATCACTACGACCACTTATCTGACCAAACCGATGCTGTACCATGATGATGAGGACTACGTCCTGATCGTCGAGGGCACCGGCAGCGGGGGCCAGCGGGTTCAGAAGATGGTCTATGTCTCCCAGTCCGTCTACGATTCCTTCCTCCTCGGTGATCGCTACACTTTCACCAGGGAATCTAGCACAACAGACGACATTGTATGCCGTGACGCCACCGAAGAGGAGCAGCAGCGATACGGTGTCAAGGAGACTGAAGAGTCTTCCTGATTACCAGCACCTTTGGGCGCATTCCTGTACTGCAGGACCCTGCGCCCATTTTTTTGTATAAAAAAAACCTCTCGATTACAATCGAGAGGTGGAAGGAA
>JBDRGY010000006.1:0-114331 GCA_043817315.1 Patescibacteria group bacterium
GGCGGGGGGCCGACCTATCTCTAGGTAAAGAGATTGGATAAAGTGCCGAATTCGGGCACTCTATCAATTATTCTCCCTAGAAAGGAGGTGATCCATCCACAGCTTCCGCTACGGATGCCTTGTTACGACTTCGTCCCTATCATCGAGCCTACCTTTGTCCCGCGAACGCGGAATTTAGGGTATTCCCGACTCTCTTGACGTGACGGGCGGTGTGTACAAAACCCGAGAACGTATTCACCGCGCCATTCTGATACGCGGTTACTAGCGATTCCGACTTCATGAGGGCGAGTTGCAGCCCCCAATCCGAACTGGGACCGGTTTTGATGAGATTAGCTCCACCTTGCGGTTTGGCGTCCCATTGTACCGGCCATTGTAGCACGTGTGTCGCCCAGGGCATCAGAGGACCATGCTGACTTGACGTCATCCCTTCCTTCCTCCCTCTTAAAGAGGGCAGTCTCGCATGAACAATTTAACATGCAACAGGGGTTGCGCTCGTTTCCGGACTTAACCGTACATCTCACGACACGAGCTGACGACAGCCATGCAGCACCTGTCACTCGGTTCCAAAAGGCACTCTCTCCTTTCGGAGAGATTCCGAGGATGTCAAGCCCTGGTAAGGTTTCTCGCTTATCGTCGAATTGAACCACATGCTCCACCGCTTGTGCGGGTTCCCGTCAATTCCTTTGAGTTTTAGCCTTGCGGCCGTACTCCCCAGGCGGGATACTTAACGCGTTAGCTTAGAAACGGTACTGAAAGGGTCGATACTTCCAATACCTAGTATCCATCGTTTACAGCGTGGACTACTGGGGTATCTAATCCCATTCGCTACCCACGCTTTCGTTCGTGAAGCGTCAGGAGTGTTCTAGTAGATTGCCTTCGCAATGAGTGTTCTTACCGATATTAACGCATTTTACTACTACACCGGTAATTCCATCTACCTTTCCCACCCTCTAGCTTATCAGTTTTTTCGGCGGTATTTGGGTTGAGCCCATATATTTAACCGAAAACTTAAAAAGCGGCCGTTGAACTCTTTACGCCCAGTGATTCCGGATAACGCTTGGCGCCTTCGTATTACCGCTGCTGCTGGCACGAAGTTGGCAGCGCCTTATTCCCAGAGTACCATCAAAGTTTTTCCTCTAGAAAAGAGCTTTACACCCCGAAGGGCTTCTTCGCTCACGCGGCGTCGCTCCATCAGGCTTTCGCCCATTGTGAAAGATTCTCGACTGCAGCCTCCCGTAGGAGTCTGGGCAGTGTCTCAGTCCCAGTGAGGCGGGCCGTGCTCTCACACCCGCTATCCGTCATTGCCTTGGTGAGCCATTACCTCACCAACAAGCTGATAGACCATAGGCCCCTCCCTGTCCGAAAAATCTTTATAGTTTCTGCCGAAGCAGAAACAAACCATCGGGAATTAGCCCAGATTTCTCCGGGTTATGCCCGAGACAGGGGTAGGTTACCAATGTGTTACGCACCCGTTTGCCACTCCCGCCCAACTTTTTGCCTACTAACTGTTTAGCAGTTAATACGTTAATATGCAAAAAGTTAGGCGGGCGTTCGACTTGCATGCCTAATCCACGCCGCCAGCGTTCATCCTGAGCCAGGATCAAACTCTTAGTAAAAGTTTGTCGATAGTTTTTGAAGGAAAACTATCAAACCAATAGATTTTGCTATTTGACGTAACCGTTCTGTTACCATTTAGTTGTTAAAGGTCCTTTTCTTCAAAAAATGGTTGAAGAAAAAACAGGGAGTTCCAAATTTCCTTAGAAATCTCTGTTTTTTCTCCAGTTATTTAAATGGACGAGTATCAAATAAGCGTTTTCTCCTTATTTTACTTGTTAACTTAGCCAATTTTTCGCTTTTTTCCTGCAACACCTTAATATTATACCCATTCCGGCCTATTGTCAAGTTCTTTGCTAAATAGACTTAAATATGGTCAAAATACCTCCGGCCAATGCGCCAAACGCTTACGGCCACCAGTAAAGTGGTCAAACCCATCACCAAGATAACCGAATCCAGAGAGAAATTACTGGCAGACCAACCGACCAAAATTACGGTGGGAAATATTAAAACGTTCATCAAGGTGTAGAAATTGCCGAACATCCGACCACGCAGTACATCCTCTGACTGTTCGTGGATGTAGGTTTGGGCACTAATGATAATCAAAACATTAGCTAGCCCTGATATAAAGACCAAAAAGAAGATCAAGCTAATCATCAGATTTTGAGCCAGGATCGGATCAATCACGGTACCGTCTCTGACAAAATGGGTGAAAGGGAAAAATATTAAAAATATACTATCCAGCAAGATGCCGATTATGATTAAATTCCTTTTAGAAAATACCGACTTCAGTTTATTGGACAAGACGCCTCCCACCAAGGCCCCGGCAGCTATCGGCATAATCAGATAATAACTAATTTGCTTTACGTCAAAGAACAATACTTTCTCAGCCAGTTGGGGCAGCAGGGCCACAATCGATCTTTGAATGGCAAAGACAAAAAGAAGTTGCAACCCGATAAATATAATAATCTTGTTACCCTTAATAAAACGAGTACTTTCTTGCAGGCTATCTTTAATAAAGCGGAAACTTTTTTTAAACTGCCAAGTCCATTGATGCTTAATCTTTTCCGCTTTTAACGGCGGTAGAAAAAAATCTAGCAGACTAGCTAACCAATACATCGCAATTAATAGAATGTAGGTGTTGGTCTCCCCCAGGTAATGAAGAGCCGGGCCAGCCAAAGAATAACCAATCAAAAAACTGACGTACAACACAAACATAAAAAAGGAATTGGCCAGAAAGATTTGATGGCGCTTTACAACCTTGGGAATGGCCGCACTTTCGGCCGGCAAGTAAAACTGAGTAATGGTGGTGTTCAAAAAAATTATCAAAAAAATCGCCACCAGAGAATCACTGCACCAAATAAATCCCAGCACCAAGAATCCTCTCAGTATATTGGTTACAATCAGCAATCGTTTGCGGCTATAGCTATCGGCCATCACTCCACCAATAGCACTGAATAAGATTGGCGGTAAAACCGAAAGGCCTAACAGGAGACTGACTGCAAAACTGGACTGGGAAAGGTTGTATACTTTTATTAGCAAAATAAATGTTAAAATATGGCCGGCTGGGTGAGCTAGCACCTGGGCTGACCATAATTTAACAAAGGCTGAATTTTTAAAAATGTTAGTGGACAAATTGGCGCTCATCTTTTCCCAGCCTTCCCTTTTCTCCAATCGGCAATCTGCTGATGATTACCGGATAATAATATTTTGGGTACCAGCCACTTTTTAAAGCGAGCGGGGCGGGTATATTGAGGATATTCGATATAATCTAAATCCTTAGAGTAGGTTTCGTCCTGGACTGAATGCTCATGCCCCAATACGCCTGGTATCAGCCTGGTAATGGCATCAACCAGTACCATGGCGGGGATTTCCCCGCCAGTTAGCACATATTGACCTATTGATATCTCCTCGTCAACCAATTTCCTAACTCTCTCGTCAAACCCCTCATAATGGCCGGTTATTAGTACTATTTGCTGGTACTTAGCCATTTTTTGGGCCGTTTTTTGGGTAAAATGCCGACCCTTGGGAGTCAACAATATTATGCGTGATTTTTTATGGCGTTTAATTTTCTGGAGTGCTTTATATATCGGTTCGACCTTCAAGATCATGCCCGGACCTCCGCCGTAAGGCCGATCGTCAACTTTTTTGTGTTTATCTTTCGTGTATTTTCTCAAATCGTGAACCACGATCTTAACTTTCTTTTTTTCCTGGGCACGTTTAACTATGCTCTCTTTGAAATAAGAGTCGAAAATTTTGGGAAAAATTGTGATTATATCGAATTTCATAGTTTGTCGAAAACAAAAACCGTAAATTTATTCTATCAAATTATACGGCTTTTGTCGTTTTGTTTATAGTTTTAGGTCATCAACGCCAGTATCGTCAGCTGGTGCGCTGGCTGCTTCTCTAGGAGCTCTACTACGTTCACGTCCATCTGGTCTTTCACGACCTTCCGGTTCGTGGATTTTCAGGTTGACTCTTGCCTGGTTTTTGGCGCCCACAACTCTTAGCAGGGTGCGGATTGACTTGGCGGTTTGGCCTGAACGACCAATCACCTGACCCAAGTCATTGGAGTTGACGTGCAGAGTGATCAACACTCCCATTTCATCAACCGTTCTCTCTGACTTGACGTCATCTGGGTTGTCAACCATCGCCTTGACAATGTACTCAACAAACTCTTGATCTCCGAATGATTTTGCCATCGTTTCTTAGTTTACTGTTAAATCTAGATTTAGAAGTAAACAGCTGATTTCTTTCATACGACCTTTTTTTCAATTTTGAAAGTTCAGCTGCTTCTTTCTAAATACAATAATATATTTATTTCTCGTCTTTGTCAATTTTGGCCTCTTCCGGCTTGGCTTCTTCTTTTTTCTCTTCTTTAACCGGTTCTTTTTCTGCCTCAGTCTGTTTCTCTTCAGATTTAGCTTCTTTTGGTTTTTCAGCCGGTTTTTCTTCTTTAGTTTCTTCCTTAATCTCGGGCTTAACTTCTTTCTTCACTTCTGGCTTAGCCTCTTCCGATTTAGATGATTCAGGAGCTTGTTCCCCTTCACCTTCTGTGGCTTTTTTCTTTTTGGCAGTCCAGACTTTCTTTCTCTCGCCCTGGATAATTCCTTTGGTTACCAGCAGATTATGGACTGTATCGGAAGGCTTGGCTCCTTGGGCTAGCCAATGTTTTATTCTGTCTTCTTTCGGTTCGACAACTGACGGGGAGGGATGGGGGTCATAAAAACCCAAATCTTCCAGAAAATCACCTTTGGTATCTTTTTGCTTCTCAGAAACAATAAAACGGAAAGTAGGATGATGTTTTTTTCCGATTCTTCTTAACCTGATTGTTAACATGTTTCTATTTTCTTAATTAACTAATTTACTTATGTTTCACCATATTAGCTGACTTTTCTTGGTCTGTCAATGGTTTATTTCTCGTTACCAATTACCTTCTCTGCCTCGTCCATCTTGACACTTAAAAGCCGGGAGATGCCATCTTCACCCATGGTTACACCATAGAGTATCTTACCAACGTGCATGGTGGCTCGATTATGAGTTACTAGGATAAATTGGGTTTTCTTAGATAGTTCATCGATAATTGCGGCATAACGTTCCGAATTGGCCTCATCAAGCGCGGCATCGACTTCGTCCAAGACCACAAATGGTGAGGGATTGTTGGAAATAATGGCACAAAGCAGGGCAATGGAGGTTAGGGCCCGTTCTCCTCCAGACAGCATATTAATATTTTTTAATTTTTTGCTAGGTGGGGTGGCAAAGATTTCTACTCCAGCTATCACTTTAGTCTTCTTAGTCGGTCCTTTAGCCGGACTGGACTCCTCATCCTCCATTTCCTCTGTTTCCTCATCCTCCTCGCCTTCCTCTCGTACCACTGCCCTCTGTAATGATAACTTGGCCTGACCTCCTTTAAAAAGCACTTTGAAGTATTTGCCAAATTGATCATTAATTAACTTAAAGGCGTTATCGAATTGCTTTTTAATTGTTTCTTCGAGTTCTTCGATTATTTTTTCCAATGATCCAATGGCTTTGTTCAAATCGCCTGACTGGGTCTTTAAGTGATCATGGCGAGACTTAGTGTCTTCATATTCTTTAACCGTTTCCGGTTCTATTCCCCCTATCAATTCTATCTGATTTTTCAGTTTGTGAATCTTGTCTGCTATCTCCGCTCGGGACCAGTCTTCAGAAAGATGTTCCTCCTGAGTCAATTTGGTTATCTCCTCTATCAGGCTGTCTGATAACTCATCTTTCATCTCTATTTCCAGGTCCTCTTTCTTGGTTTCAGCCCGGGCCAGGTTTACTTTTATTTCATTCAAGTGGCGGGTGGCAATGTTCAGTTCGGCTTGTTTCTCTTGAAATTTTCTTTGCCAAAGAAACAGCTCGTCCTTCTTCTGCTGTTCCTCCTTATTAAAGTTGGATATTTTATCTTGCAGCTCTTTGAGCTTGCCGTCGAGTTCGGCCACCTGACCGGAAATATCCTGGCTGTGTTTTTCGGCCATTTCCAGGGCTTCCTTTTGATCAGTCGGCTTAGCCTTAATCTGGTTCAATTCCTGCTCAATCTTACCCTGGTCATCGTTTATCTTAGTCAAATTTTTCTGCAACATCTTTTCCTTTTCTTGTTTTAGCTGCAGAGAAATTCTCAAATAGTAGATTTCGTTAACAAGATTGTCTTTCTTTTTTATGAACAGGGTTAGATTGTCCTGGATGCGCAATACGTCTTCGGGGTCGGCTTGAAAGCTAGTTTTCTTCAGGCGACCTTTCAGGTCCTCCAGTCGGGTTTTCAGCTGGTCGGCATTATTTTTCACTTTCTCCAAATCTTTCAGTTCTTCTATTTGGCCTAGTTCGTGGACAATTTTTTCCTGTAGCTCATATAAAGATTCAATCTCCTCCCTTATTTCAGGAATGGGAAGGGTTTTATTACTCAGCTTTTCTTTGGCCTGTATCAAGTCATCTTCCAGTCTCTTAAATTCGTTAATCACCTTGTCCTGACCCCTTTGCTTGTCCTGTAATTGTTTGTCTTTATCGTCAATGGCAATGGCTAATTCCTTTAATTCATCGTTTATCTTTTTCTTATCGTTCGACAGCTCCTCGCAGCGACGCTCCAGCCAGACCAAATCATAACCACCTACTTTTTGCCTCTCAATTTCCAGCTTGCCCTTATAGGAAGCTTGTTGTTGCAGTAAAAAGTTTTTCTTTTCCAAAAAGTCGTTATAGTGCTTTTGCAGTTCTTGAAAAATTTCGTTTCGAGATTGAGCTTTGGCCATTTTTTCAATTTCCGCCTGTATCGCCTCCGCTTCTTTTTCCGTCTTTTTCTTTGATCCTTCTTCTGTCTGACTCTTCTCCTCAAGTTTCTTGTGTTCGTTGAGAATCTCCTGCCATAGGTGTCCGTAATATTCCCTTTGCAGGTTTTTCAGCTCGTCCTCGATTACCTCTCTTCTTTCCAGGCGCCTCACTTGGCGAGTCAGGGAGCGCAATCGGGGTTCAATTTCCTGCATCAACAAATCGGCTTGGTGCAGATTCTCCTTAGTGTGTTCCAGTTTTCTAATCGCCTCGTCCTTTTTGATCTGATAGTGTTTAACGCCGGTGGCCTCATCGAAAAAGTCTTTTCTTTCATAGGGAGTAGCTGACAATATTTTATCGACTGCTCCTTGGCCAATTACCGAATAAGAGCGTTGGCCAAAATTGGCCTTGGCCAACAACATTAAGATATCTTGCAGCCTTACCCGATTTTTATTGATCAGATACTCTGATTCTCCGTCCCGATAAAGACGGCGCGAGATCATTACTTCAGAATAATCAATGGGCGCCGATCGGTCTTCGTTATTCAAAAAAAGATCCACCTGGGCAAATCCCAGCCTGGTCTTTGTCTTGGAGCCGGCGAAAATTACATCTTGGGCTTTCTTGCCTCGAAGTAACTTGAGGCTTTGTTCACCTAAAACCCATCTTACCGCGTCGGCAATATTAGATTTTCCGGAACCATTGGGACCGACGATGCAAGCAACTCCTCGGTTGAATTCCAATTTGGATTTGTGGGCAAAAGATTTAAACCCCTGGATGGATAATTTCTGTAGATACATAATTGATATTAAAACCCCGTTATCAAGTGGGGCTCTGTCCTAGATACATTTTTCAAGTAAATACTCTGACTAAAAATGATTCGATAATGACAGCGCCGAGAGCAATCTGAATGATGGTGCTGCCAGCGAAAAGAATTATTCTATAATCTTTGGTTTCGACAGCAAAAACCGGATCCCGTCCCGATAAGATGACGCCGAAGGCGGCGCCAACCACCGATCCTATAACCATCAATACTGTGGAACCAGATACTCCTCCGATAATGCCACCTATAACCGCTCCGATAATTCCCCTAAGCCCCGGGCTGGCTTTTCTTTTACCCCAGATAGTTTCGGCAGCCTCTATCAAGATGGCAAAAAGAGCCAGCGAGGTTACAAAAAGCATGTAGTTCTTATCAAAGACTTCAAATTTGCTTAGACTACCGTAGAAAAATACGCCCGTCCAAATCAGGACTACCCCGGGCAGATTGGGTATGACTATACCCAAAAGCCCAACTACCATAATGAGCAGAGAGAGGGATATAACTATTATTTCGAAAATTCCCATATTGTTTTATTCAAATTTAAATTTATCTAAGGCATCCTTGGCAGCCTCTATCTCCGCTTGTTGTTTGGAGGTGCCACTGCCTGATCCGGCCAGTTTGCCTTGTAAATAAACACCCAGTTTAAACGCTTTTTGGTGATCGGGCCCTTTTTCCGAAATAACCTTATAGGCCGGGGTAACTCCCATTTTTTCTTGACTCAGTTCTTGGAATTTACTTTTGGGATCCAGAAAGGCCTGGTTAGCCAGTATCTCATCAAATTTGATTAGTAAATTCTGATTGATAAATTGGCGGCAAGCCTCAATCCCTTTGTCTAAATAGATAGCCCCGATTAAAGCTTCGAAGGCATTGGCCAGTATCATTTGGCGGGCTTTGCTGTTCTTGTCTTTGGACTCTCCTCTGCTTAAGAACAGGTAGTTCTCCATCCCCAAATCGTTGGCCACTTCACCAATTATTTGTGAATTAACCAGGCTAGCTCGCCAATTGGTCAATTCACCTTCACCGGAACGAGGATAATCCTTAAATAACCTCTCGGTTACTACTAATTCCAAAACGGCATCACCTAAAAATTCCAGGCGTTCGTTGTGTCCTATCTTGAAAGTAGGATGTTCATTTAAATAGGAACGATGAACAAAAGCCTTTTTCAGTAAATCTTGATTGGAAAAATCGGTCTTTATTCTTTTTTCAAATTCTTGCCAATTGCGCATTTATTTCTCGTCTTTCTGCATATCCTTATAAATAGCTCCCAAAACTCCGTTGACAAACTTGCCGGATGATTCACCACCAAATGTTTTGGCCAGTTCAATTGCTTCGTTAATAGCCACTTTGGGAGGAATGTCGTCGTCATACCTTAATTCATAGACACCTATCCTCAATACATTCCTGTCTACTATAGTTATCTGGTCCAAGGGCCATTCAGGAGCGTATTGGATGATTAACTTGTCGATTTGATCGGAGTTTTTCTGAACTCCCTGTACTAAATTCTTAGAAAAGCCCTCATCATCAAAATCAGGAGCAAATTCCTGCAAATTATGCTTGATAATATTATCTATCTGCACTTTTTTTCCCTTATTAAAATCCCATTGATATAGACTCTGCATAGCAATGGTGCGGGCTAAATGTCGATTGGACATAGGGTGAAAAAATTACTTTTTCTTAGGGGTTTTCCCCTCTCTTTTGGCCTTAGCCTTGGCCTCTCTGGCTTTCTTTTTCTCTTCCTTGGTCAACACCTTAAACACTTCTTTGCCTTTATAATGTCCGCAGAACTGGCAAGCACGATGTGGCGCAATTGA
Source organism: Patescibacteria group bacterium (assembly GCA_043817315.1). Taxonomy (GTDB): domain Bacteria; phylum Patescibacteriota; class Patescibacteriia; order JBDRGY01; family JBDRGY01; genus JBDRGY01. The sequence continues at coordinate 9,463 of JBDRGY010000006.1, forward strand.
CCTCTTGCAATGAGAGCATTCGGTCAGCTGTGCCGATGTTAAACCAAAATGAGAAGCCCGAGACTTCTTGCGATGACGTGTTGATTTCTTTTTAGGTAAACCCATATTAATTCAATTATAAAATAATTATTCCTCCTTGACAAGGGCCAAAATTTGTGATAAGCTGCCGGGTCACCTTTATGGAGCGAACTTTACAATTGGATGCACTATTCACCCTTAGTACACCAGCTTTTTAGCTGGGAAGGAGAAGGAAATGATACTGATGGTGCCGGCCTTGGCTGATCCTACTCAGATTAGGGCCCGAATCCAGCTCCTGGCCGAGGATCCCGCCTGGCGGGAACTGACAAGCCGCCCCGATATTAAATTCGGGATCGAGTTGAAGATGAATCGTTTGGTATTTCCTCCTGATGGTTCTGGACCTCATATATTCGGTGTCCGGCATGCTGTCCAGGAGCTAATCCCGGAAGACTGGAAGATCATGGTCGGCCTACCCAAACTACTGGGCATGACTGAAGAGGCACTTGATACCTGGATCAGGGTGCTGTCCGATCTTGACCTGGAGTTAGCTGTGGGCCACGGCGGCGACACTGTCGGTACCGACTGGCAATGGGACCATCCGGATCAGCGTTACACCAGTCCGATTGATTCCACTCAATACCTCCAGGCCATGGACCGGGTGATCGAAATCGGACGCAGGATGACCGAAGCTGGCATTCCTCTCGGTTTCGAGATTACCGGACTTACCCAGTTTTACCTGATTGGAGGTCAGTGGCAGCCAGATACCTTCTGTTGTCCGCGAATCGGCATGCTGCCAACTGACACCAACTACTTGTGTCAGGAAACTGGAGCGGTGCCGGTGATCGACGACGAACACGGGGGCTTCAGCATCAACGGCATCATGGGCCTGGAGAACTACGTAGATGAGCGGCTCTGGCAGAGAGCTTTTTCGGCTCGCCGAGTGACTGACGACGACCGGCTCTGCTATGAGAGATTTGGCTTCTTCTTCCGTCGGGGAGAGCTGCCTTATCTGGAACCTGACCGCTTCGGTCTGGACGGTGAGCTTTTGGGAGAAGGGCCCAATGAGAGGTGGCTACCTTTTTTCCTGGAGCGATTCGAGAATCTCGGCCACTTCCAGCTGGGCAGCAGCGTGCGTGAAGTCTCGGGCGGCAACATTACCTCCCACGCCCTGGTCTCGGAACGGGACGAGCGCTTCCGCCGCATCTTGCGTCACGTTCTCTCTCTTCAGCCGGAATCCTTGATGGTAGAGGCGGGCCTGGATCCCTTTGGGCGGTTCAGCCCCGAGATTCTGGACACCTCTATCCGAGTCTTCGGCCGCATCCTGTTGGAGGAGCTGGACAGATAGTGTTCGACTTCTCCACGAACCAAAAAGACCCCGAGTCACTACGACAAAGGGTCTTTTAATTTTAGCTCAATCTATATCAAGGTAACAGAGGCCACTCCATCTTCTTTGTCGGAGAAACGCATCAGTCTAACCCCCTGGGTAGCACGGCCCGACAGGGAAACTGACTTCAGGGGCAAACGAATCACTTGGCCTTTTTTGGAGATGATTATTAAATCTTTTTCTTCAATCTTGAGATTAACAACACCGCCCCAAATAATTTGTCCCGTTTTGCTGGTTACTTTGGCGGTTTTAATCCCGGAACCGGCCCGGCTTTGCAAACGATAGTTCTTAATCCCTGTTCTTTTGCCGAAACCGTTACCCATTACCACCAAGAATTGCAGATTGGGATAATTACTGTCTCTTTCAATTATGTCCATACCAACGACCTGATCGATTTTCTTTAGTCTGATTCCTCTGACCCCGGCCGCATTACGTCCCATGGCTCTTATCTGTTTTTCGGCAAATCTTATGGATTGACCGTTTTGGGTGCACAAAATAATTTCGTCTTTGCCGGTAGAGGCTTTGACCCATTGCAGCTGGTCTTCCTTTCTTAGTTTAATAGCAATCAAGCCGGACCTTCTTACTTTATTAAAGCTGTCAATGTCAACTTTTTTTATTACCCCTTTTTGAGTTACCATCACCAAAAATTTACGCTTTCCTTTCATTAGATCGGTTAAATCATGGACGGCCGAAATATTTTCCTGGGGGCTTAATTGCAGGAAGTTAACAATAGCTTGACCCTTGGCTGTGCGGGAAGCTACCGGAATATCATAAGCTTTTAGTTGAAAAACTCGGCCGGCCGTAGTGAAAAAAAGTAAATCGGCATGGGTATTGGAAGAAAAAAAGTGTTCCACGGTATCTGTTTCTTTGGTGGTTAGACCAATGACCCCTTTGCCGCCTCTCTTTTGGGTGCGGAAAGTCTCCGGGGCCGCTCTTTTGACATAGCCGTCTTTGGTCACCAGGACAATTGTCGGCTCCTTGGGGATTAAATCTTCCTGGGAGAATTTACCGATAGCTTGCTTGTTAACTACTGTTCTTCTTTCGTCACCATATTTCTCTTTTATTTGATTAAGGTCGTCCTTAATTAATTTCAATATCCGCTTAGGTGACGATAAAATTAGTTTTAAGTCCTTAATTAATTGCAGTTTTTCTTTTAGCTCATCCTCGATTTTCTTGCGTTCCAGGTTGGCCAACTGCTGCAACTTCATTTCTAATATAGCGATTGCCTGTATTTGGGTAAATTTGAACTTGGCCATCAAATTCTTCTTGGCATCGTCTCTGTCCTTTGATCGTTTTATTGTTTTTATTACCGGATCCAGCTGGTCCAAGGCTTTCTTCAAGCCTTTTAGCACGTGAGCTCTTTCTTCGGCACGCTTTAGGTCAAACTCGGTGCGACGACGCACCACCTCTTGTCTGTGTTTGATGAATTCTTCAAGGGTAGTTTTCAGATTTAACACCCTGGGCTGCATTCCGTCAACCAGAGCCAGCATATTAACATGGAAAGTGTCTTGCAGTTGGGTCAGGGAATATAAACGATTCAATATCTTGTTGGAATAGGCATCTTTTTTCAGATCAATCACAACGCGCACTTCGCCTTTGGATGATTCGTCGCGGATGTCTTTGATACCAACCAGCTTCTTTTCCTGGACTAACTCAGCCATCTTGGAAATCAAGGTAGCTTTATTAACCTGGTACGGTATTTCACTAACAATTATTTGATATTGTCCATTCTTGCTTTCTACTACTTCAGCCCTGCCCCGTGTTACGATACGTCCCTTGCCTGTGGCGTATGCTTGTTTTATTTCAGCCAGGTCATATATCTGTCCTCCGGTCGGAAAATCTGGTCCTTTAATCAACTGCATCAGATCCTCTAAGTTGGCGTTAGGATTGTCTATTAATAGATTGATTCCGTCGACTATTTCTCCTAGGTTATGGGGCGGAATGGCAGTGGCCATGCCTACGGCGATACCGACAGTCCCATTTAAAAGCAGCTGGGGCAGCTTGGCCGGCAAAACCAGGGGTTCTTTTTGAGTGCCGTCATAATTGGGGACAAAATTAACCGTCTCCTTATCAATATCATAAAGCATCTCTTCGGCTATCCGTTGCAGCTTGGCCTCAGTGTAACGCATGGCTGCCTGGCGGTCACCGTCTAGAGAGCCAAAATTACCCTGGCCTTTTATTTGAGGATAGCGCAGAGAAAAATCTTGAGCCATTCTAACCATCGAATCATAAACGGCCATATCACCATGGGGGTGATATTTACCCAAGACTTCACCAACTACGGCCGCTGACTTACGAAACTTGCTGGAAGAGCGCAAGCCCATTTGCCACATAGCATAAAGGATGCGCCGGTGTACTGGTTTGAGGCCGTCTCGTACATCGGGCAAGGCTCTAGCCACAATTACTGACATGGCATAATCCAAATAAGAGGTTTGCATCTCATCAACAATCGGTCTAGTCTCTATTTTACCGATTTGATTGGTTCTATCTTCTGAGGCCGCGGGTTTTTGGGGCGGCTTTGCTTTTTTTTGCATTGTAGCCATAAATTATTCGCTTTCTATAAATTGGGGAAATACTCTTTGTTCGAACTCCTCAATATCTTGATCGGAAGAAGATTCAATTTTATTAGACTGTTGCACGTTGGAAAAAACTCTAGTGAATCCCGAGAAAACGTTAGTTAATTTTTCTTCAACGCCTTTAAGCGGCGAGTTGGCAAAGGTGGCAGAGCCGATAAAGCCCTTAAAGTAAAAGACCCAACCGGCGATGATGATTATCGTGACAACGATAACCCAAATATATAATGTTCTTTGCTGTCCTACTTTCTTGGAAGAAGGCATTTTTCTCTCAGCCTTCGGACTTTTTCTGAAAACTGGCCCCTTCTTATTAGCCTGAGTCTTTTTCGATTTCCTGTCCAATTTTTTGGGTTCGGTTTCTTCTGTGAGCTGTGGGCTAGCTATAAAATCTGTTGTCTCACTTTTGGCAACAACCCTAATCGGTATTTTAAAAGATTTCTTTTTTACCTCGGGAACAGACTTGCTCATGTTATGACCTTAATAAAATGACCTGGGTTTCGTCTTGGGGCAGATCTTTCTTGGTAATCTTCAATTTATCCTGATAGTTATTCTCCTTTAGCCCCATCTCACTACAGAATTTCTTAATTCCCTCCACCTCTACTTTCAGGCCGGGAACTTTATAGTGCATGGGCAGGACAATGCGCGGTTCAATTTGACTTATTACCTCTACGGCCGCCTTGGCATCAATGGTGTAGACCCCGCCCACTGGTATCATTAATATATCTATCTCGCCCAAATGGTCCAACTGTTCATCTGACAACTTGTGGCCCAAGTCTCCTAAATGGGCAATTTTTAGACCATCCATGTTAATCGAGAAGATGATGTTGGTGCCTCTTTCCTGGCCTTCTTTTTGGTCATGGTGAGTAACAATACCACGGATAAATACATTTTTTATCTCATATTCACCGGGTTTGGTTATCACAAAAGGATTGCCGGACACGTCTTTGACACTATTATGGTCCAGATGGTCATGACTAATAGTCACGATGTCGGCCGTTACTTTAGGCAAACGAAAACCCACCCTTTTCTTGTCAAAAGGGTCAGTAACCACTGTGGCTTCTCTGCCTTCCATTTTAAAACTGGCATGTCCTAACCAACTGATATTCATATATTTTTTCACCTTTTTATGCTTTCAGTTTAGCATGTTTTGGTGGTTCAGTAAAGTATTTTAGTGGTCAAAAAAACAGCTAAAATTAGCCATTTTTTCGGCGATTATCAATCTATTGCCATGTCTTGAGGTTGTTCCGGGGTGTCTTCGATTTTTCTAGTCTGTTCCTCCTGTTCCATAGGCACATTGCTGCCTCGTTCTACTTCTCTACTTATACTCGTCTGGGTTTCTCTTTTTTGAGAGGAAATCCTGACTTCTTGGTCTTCCAGGGCGGATATTTTACTCTTGTCCAAGGCTGAGGCCCTCAAACCCTTTTCTCTTCCCTCTTCTCCTTTACGTTGCGCTTTTAATTCATCTATCTTTTTCATGGCCTGCTGACGACCCTCTTCTCCTCTGGCCTTAATCGTCCTGGTAGGTGCTAGCGGCTCTCTGCTATCTCTGGTGTCTGTTTTGTCTGGTCGGCGATGCTTGGCCACGCCGGCATAGCGCTGTGCTTTGGCCTCTTCAATTTCCTTTTCAGCAGCCCTGGCCCGATCAGTCCTGCGTCCCGCCGTCATCATATTGTGAATAGTCTCACTTTCTTTCTTAAATACCTCGCTGGAAGAACGTCGATGTACGTGGCCATAGTTGTATTTTAGTCTCCCGTGCTGGCGACGGAACTCGGGGTCTTTAGCAGCATCCTTAATAGCACCCTGAACGTTTCTGATGGCTCTTTTAACTTCAGTTGATGATGCGGCTCCTTTCTCCATCATCGCCTTATTGATCATTCTGGTTGCTCTGGGACCGGCCTTTTTAAGAACTGCCCCATAGGCACTGTGGGACTTCAATTGGCGCGCCGAACCTTTAAAACCAAACATGCCGGTCATCATCTTGCCGATGCGATATCCGGATACTTGGGTGGGTGGAGTGTATGAGGGTGTTTTGGGCATACAATTTAGTTATTCTTGCCTAATTTTAGCAAAAAATTGACCAAAAGTCAATGGGTCTTGCCAAAAATTCGATTATTACTTATACTGCTTATACTATCTAATCAGCCTATCGGCCAAATGCCGACAGGACTCAAAGCATAGACTTTGGGCTAAATACTTAATAATTAATATGACAACTAAAACGAAGAACTCGGACACTGATATTAAGGCAGATACCCTGATGGAAAAACTGCTGACCGAGCATAAGACCTATGATATCCCCAAAGTTGGGGATTTAATTGAGGGGAAAATTATTGCTGTCTCCAAATCAGAGGTTCACGTTGATATTGAAGGCCTGGGAGCCGGAGTGATCAGGGGAAATGAACTAATCGATGAATCAGGTGATTATTCCGATCTGAAAAACGGCGATAAGGTCCAGGCTACTTTGCTGGAGCTGGAAAATGAAAACAGGGAAATGGAACTGTCCTTTCGTTCTGCGGGCCATCAAAAGGCTTGGGACGGCCTAGAACAAACCCTTAAAGAAAAGAATATAATCGACGTCAAGGTTACTGATGCCAATAAAGGTGGGTTGCTGGTAAACGCCAAAAGAATTGAGGGGTTTTTGCCAGTTTCTCAACTAACCACTGAACACTATCCCAGAGTAGAGGGTGGCGATAAGAATAAGATACTGGAAATACTGTCAAAATTTATCGGACAGAAATTTAGAGTCCGCATTATTGACGTTGATGAATCAGAAAATAAATTAATCGTTTCGGAAAAGGCCGCTTATGAGGAAGAACAGAAAAAGGTCTTGGATAAATATAAAATTGGAACAGTAGTTGAGGGTAGAATTTCCGGAGTTGTCGACTTTGGCGCTTTTATCGAATTCGCTGACGGCCTGGAAGGGCTCATTCATATCTCAGAATTAGCCTGGCAGCGTATCGACAATCCCAAGGACATCGTCAAGGTGGGTGATCAAGTAAAGGCAGAAATTATCAGTATCGAAGGGGGTCGAGTCTCTCTATCCATCAAAAAGTTGAAGGAAGACCCCTGGAAAAAAGCCATAAGTAAGTTTGAGATTGGACAGGCTGTTAAGGGTAAGGTGTTAAAAATAAATCCTTTCGGTGCTTTTGTCGAATTAGATAAAGATATTCATGGCCTAGCTCATATCTCTGAGCTGGCCCAATTTAAAATAAATGATCCTTCTGAGGTGGTTAAAATCGGCGAAACCTACTCGTTCAAAATATTGTCGATCGAACCAGATAATCATCGCTTGGGACTTTCTCTAAAGGCTCTACAAAAAAAGACTACCCCCAAGGCTGACTCAGAGACTCCCAAGGAACAAACAGAGACCCCCAAAGCAGATACAAAGGCGCCGTCGACCAAAGCTGAGGACGCTGCCAAAAAAGTTGATGACACTGCCAAAGATACCAAGGCGAAAACTGAATAGCTGGTTCTCGTGATATCTGCTCAATGACAGAATCCTTGCCGCTTTAGTCCATTTTATGTATAATATAGCTAGTTTTTGTCATTTCCCTAATGAAAAACCTATTTAAAAATTTCATCATCTTCTTTCTCATATTTTTAGTGGTGGCCGGCATTTTGAGCACCTACTCAGCTTCTTTGGACAAGCCAACCAGTATTAGCATCGCCAAGTTAATCGAGCAGATAGAAAACGACGAGGTGCAAGAAATCATCCTCAGGGGCGAAGAGATAAATGTCACCCTAAAAAGCGGGGAGGAACAAGTTACCAGAAAAGAGTCAACTGATTCTTTTTCTACCCTGCTCAAAAACTACGAAGTGGCTCCTGAAAAGATTAGGGGCGTTAATGTCACAGTTGAAGAAAACACTGGTCTGGCTTTTTGGTTGGGTACTATTTTGCCCTTTTTGCTTCCTTTCCTGTTGATCGGTGTCTTTATCTATATTATGTTCCGCCAGGTCCAAGGCACCAATCAAAGAGCTATGTCTTTCGGACAATCCAAGGCCCGCGAAACCTCGGCCAAAGATAAAAATAAAGTCACCTTCAAAGATGTAGCCGGCGTCAAAGAAGCCAAGGAAGAATTAAAAGAGGTAGTTGATTTTCTTAAGCACCCACGTAAGTTTATTTCCTTGGGCGCAAAAATTCCCAAAGGCGTCATGTTAGTTGGTGCTCCCGGCACCGGCAAAACTCTGCTGGCCAGAGCGGTGGCTGGCGAGGCCAGTGTGCCTTTTTATCATATCTCCGGTTCAGAGTTTGTAGAAATGTTCGTAGGGGTTGGCGCTTCCAGAGTACGCGATCTTTTTAAAAAAGCTAAAAAGAATACTCCCTGTATAGTATTCGTCGATGAAATTGACGCCGTCGGTCGGCAAAGAGGAGCCGGTCTGGGCGGTTCTCATGATGAGAGGGAGCAAACTCTCAACCAAATCTTAGTTGAGCTAGACGGTTTTGATACCGATACTCGCGTAATCGTTATCGCCGCTACTAATCGACCTGATATTCTTGATCAGGCTTTGTTGCGGCCGGGTCGTTTCGACCGTCGGGTAGTTCTGGATCCACCTGACATTAACGACCGCGAGGGCATACTAAAAGTTCACGCTAAAGAAAAACCGTTAGATAAAGATGTAAATATAAGAATATTAGCGGAAAGAACTCCAGGCTTTACTGGTGCTGATTTGGCCAATTTATTAAACGAATCAGCTATTTTAGCGGCTCGTCGCAATAAAAAATATATAGGTATGGAAGATTGCTTGGAGAGCATCGAAAAAGTGCTGTTGGGCCCTGAAAGAAAATCTAGACTGTTATCCAAAAAAGAGAAGCTAATTACCGCCTACCACGAAGCAGGGCACGCTTTGGTCGCCCACATACTTCCCCATATTGACCCTGTTAGAAAAGTTTCCGTAATCTCCCGCGGTCAAGCGGCTGGCTATACCTTAAAACTACCCAAAGAAGATAAAAGGCTTAGTACCAAAACAGAGTTTTTGGAAGAGTTGTCTGTGTTGCTGGCCGGGCACGCCGCTGAAAAGGAAATCTTTAATGAAATCACCACTGGCGCCACTTATGATCTGAGGCAGGCTACCAAACTAGCCCGCAAGCTAGTGACTGACTTTGGGATGAGTGACAAGCTGGGCCCGAGGACCTTTGGCGAAAGAGAGGAGTTGATATTTCTAGGGCGGGAAATTCACGAGGAAAGAGACTACTCAGATAAAGTAGCTCAACAAATTGACAGTGAGATTAGTATGTTCATCGATAACGCCTATAGCAAAGCACGCTCCGTAATTACCAAGGCCAAGCCGATGCTCAAGAAAATTGCAGATACCTTGGTCAAGCAAGAAACCTTAGAGCAGGAAGAATTTGTAGCCCTCTTTAAAAAGTCATCCGCTAAAGCCTAATTTTATTAGATAATTAACTTGGAGGAAATATGACAGTCTATCGACCCATAATTAAGAAGGCCTGGGAGATTACTCGAAAGTACAAATTTCTCTGGTTCTTCGGCTTGTTTGCCGCCTTGTTGGGGAATGGAGGGGAAATTGAGATTATTTATGAAAACTTCCAGCGACTCTCCAATCAGCCCGAAACCATGTCAGCTCTCAAAGATCTGTATGTGGCTGGTCGTTTTGAAGAGATTATCAGCCAGGCCACCCAGTATTTTTCAACCAACACGCCAGTGGCCATCGCCTATGCAATTTTGGTGGTTCTGTTATTTATCCTAATCCTTTGGCTGATCGTTATTTCCCAATCTGCACTTATAAACAAGGTGTATAAAATCAATAAGGGTCAGGAATCCAAATTTGATGACGGGATGCGGGTCGGTAAAAAATTCTTCTGGCCGGTTCTTTCGGTCAACATAATTTCCCGGGCAGTTATTTACGGCCTCTTCTTGGCAATCTGTGGCCCCCTGCTCTATCTTTATTTTCAAAATGCTGAAACTGGCTACGTAATTGCCTATATGCTGATCTCCTTTATCATCTTTGTCCCTCTAGGAATTATTATTGCCTTCATCACCAAATACGCTACAGCCTATGTGGTTATCAAGGAAATGTCAGTCTGGTCATCCATCAAAAAGGGTTGGGTTCTGTTTGTCAGAAATTGGCTCATCAGCATCGAAATGGCAATAATCCTTCTGGCCATTAACGTAATTGTAGGTCTTGGTTTTCTGGTTCTGGTCAGCCTGCTGGCCCTTCCATTTCTGTTGCTCAGTTTCATCTTTGGGGCAGCAGCCGGAACAATTGGCTCATATTTAATCATCGTCCCGGCAGCTATTCTTTTCTTCGCTGTATTGTTTATTGTTGGGGCCGCTTTTTCCACTTTCCAATTCTCCTCATGGACTCAGTTGTTTTTACGGCTAAACGAAGGTAAAGTAATCAGTAAAATAGCCAGGTTGTTTTCTTCATCCGGGGGCAAGTAGCACTATTCTTTATTGACATAAATCTCCCAATATTTTAAAGTAATACGCACACCTTTTGGCCGCGCCCCTAGTTTTTGGCCAAAAAAGTGGCGTCTAATGCCAGGGCATATAGCTCAGTCGGTTAGAGCACCACGCTTATAACGTGGGGGTCGATGGTTCAAGTCCATCTATGCCCACCACTATCACAAGGGAGCGTAGCTCAGTTGGTTAGAGCGCTTGCTCGACACGCAAGAGGTCAGAGGTTCAAATCCCCTCGCTCCCACCACCAAAAACCTCGTTGAGGATTTTTTTAATCATATGGGTGACTCTATTAAAATCATAAAAAACTGCGATGATTATTTGGTAATTGTTAAGCCCTCCGGTTTAATCGTCCACCCTAACGCTCACCAGAAAACCAGCACCCTTGTTGATTGGCTTATCGAGAAATATCCTATTATCAAAGGTGTCGGAGAAAATGAAATGCGTCCCGGGATCGTTCACCGTCTAGACCAAGACGTATCCGGACTAATGGTGGTAGCTAAGAATAGCAAGAGCTTCTATCATCTGAAAAAACAATTTCAAGATCGTTTGGTAAAAAAAGAATATTATGGGTTAGTGTTCGGGAAACCGGATCCAGATCAAGGCGAAATTACTCTATCAGTGGGCCGCTCTAAAACTGAACCCGGCAAATTTAAAATCAAGCATGACCAGACCGGCAAACCTTGTCTAACTCAGTATCAGGTGACCAAGAAATTCAAGAAGTTCGCCCTGCTGGACATCATTCTGAAAACCGGGCGCACTCATCAAATCCGAGTTCACCTAAAAGGCATTGGCCACTCTCTGGTCGGCGATAAGCTCTATAAATCAAAAGGGGGGAAGACCAGTTTAGACAGGATTTTCTTACACGCCTACTCCCTGGGTTTTAACGACCTAAATGGTCAGTGGCAACAGTTTAAAATTGATTTACCTCCTGATTTGAAAAGCTATTTGGCGAAATTGGAATAATTCCCACTATTTGCTAAAATATAACTAACCTAATCAGACTAAAAACGCATTACATGGAAAAAGAAGAAATTCAAAATCTAAAAACAGGACAAACCGTTCGAGTTCACCAAAAAATCAAAGAGGGTGATAAAGAAAGAACCCAGATCTTTGAAGGGATGATTCTGAAGAAGAAGGGCGGTAATCAAAAAAACGCCACCATCATGGTTAGAAAAATCTCTGAAGGAATCGGAGTAGAAAAGATTTTTCCTCTTTATTCTCCCACTATTCCCAAGATAGAGGTAATTAAGCAGGCCAACACACGCAAAAGTAAATTATATTATTTGAGGACTTACAAGAAGAAATTAAAGGAGAAGGTAATCAAATAGTTGGCGGGGCGGGGCGGAATATTTTGATATCTGCCTACTAACTTGGCAAAAGTTGATGTAGCTCCTAATAAGCCCAGGTGGTGGAACTGGTATACACACAAGCTTGAGGAGCTTGGCTCGACATGAGCGTGCGGGTTCAAATCCCGCCCTGGGCATGAGGGTTTCTACCCCTCCGTCCGCATGGGCGATTAGCTCAGTTGGTTTAGAGCGCTTCGTTTACACCGAAGAGGTCGGGGGTTCGATTCCCTCATCGCCCACCACGACAAATAATTATTTTCATCAGAAACAATGAACTACCTGTACGGTATTATTAGTATCATGATCGGAGTCATCTTGGTCTTGGGTACGGAAAACATCATGCGTATGTTCGGTCGAGTTGAGTGGGCAGAAACCCATATGAGCACTTGGGGTGGCTCCAGGATGTTTACTAAATTTCTTGGAGTTGGACTAATCTTTTTGGGTTTTATCTTTATGGGTGGTTGGTTCGGTCCCCTATTACGGGCATTATTCACTCCCACCGGTCAATAATCGAGGGCCCTTAGCTCATCTGGTAGAGCGCCGCCTTTGCATGGCGGAGGTGACCGGTTCGATCCCGGTAGGGTCCACCAGATTTAATCTATAAAAAATCTCGAGAAGTGTTCTCGAGTTTTTAGTTTCTTGGGTGAAATTATGCTAGCTAATCTAGACTAAAGTCGTTGAAAAACAATCTTTTCATATTTTAATCTACTCTGGTGACTAAGCCGAAATTACCCCCAGTGACTTCCATGTCATTTCTTAGCCAATCCAGCTCGAAGAGTTGATGATAAAAGCCGGGCTGTCTATTGAAGTAATAAAATTCAAAAGTGCCGATCTCGCCGTGTCTGACCACTTTCTCTTTTAATCGTATCTGGCCAATTGTACTGTTCCAGCTGCTGTCATAAAACAAGCTGGGCTTATAATTAAGATCGTAGATGTTTAATCTCATATTTTGATCCCAAATAGCCAGTCCGGTGTTTTTAAACTTAACCACGGCTTTGGGTCTCCAGGCGGATTGAATGGCTTGAGGGATATTGTGTTCTACTAGCTCTGCTTTAAAATGAGAATCCACTCTGGTCACTAAATCAAATTCGCCGTTAATCGCCTCTTGGTCCTCACAAAACAGCTTGAATATCTGTTTATAATTTCCAGGAGAATTGGGAGATTTTAGGTAAAAGGTAAAGGTGCCGGTTTGGCCGCTTTTTACCGCTTCTTCATTTAACACTATCTGGCCGTAGGGCGACGCCCAGGAACCGTCTTGATAAACTGAAGGGGCCAAGCCCAAGTCATAGATGTTTAAATGAGTATTGTTTTTAGTCCAAGTAACCACGCCTCGGTTCTGGAAACTAAAAGTAGTTTTAAGGCGAGCCCCGGTAAAAGTTGCCGACAGAACATCGTTGTCAATTAAATTACCGGCATAGTCAAAGCCAATCACATTTACCTTGATATTAAATCGGGTATCTGGGATTTCTTTACCATCGTACATTAGATAGAATTCATCAGTAATCTCTAGTTGGTCAGCTGGTGCCTCGATAGTAAAAGAAATCTTGCCAATTTCTTGGGGAGCTACATTGGCAGTCAGTAAATCTATATGATTACCATCAGCGCTGGTCAATTGTAACAGGCTGTTACTGCCATAATCAGCTGAGGCCAGATACACTGTGTCTTCGAAATAACGCCGCCAGGTGAAGTTGCCGGTGTTTTTATACTTAGCCCAGATAGTAGCAGTTTCTCCTGGCTCTAGGGTAATTTCCTTAGCACTCTGCTCGGTTAATTCGGCCTTGGCTACCGGTATAAAGGATGCTCCGGTATCTTTAAGGCTTTGATACAGGGACAGGGCCGAAGATCTAATGCTGCTCAGCTTGATTTCTACATTGCTACCAGGGCAAAGGGTGCAGTCCACGTCTTGGTGGCCAACTACGTTAGGCATATTGGCGATATCCCGCCAAGTTAGTTTGGCATTAGGATTAATCCCCAGGCTAGCTCCTTTGTGAGCGATTAATTTTACCAAGGCGTTAATCGCTTTCTGGCTAGGCTGGCTCTCTTCGTAATTCCCTAGAAGCGAAATACCGATAGTGCCCTCATTAAAATCAATTCCTTCTTTGGATCCGCCGAAGCGCACTACGTTACAACCAGAATCTCTAAAGGCGTGAGCTCCGACCACTCCGTCTCCTCCCTTTCTTCCTTCATAAATATTTCCCTGGGAATCGATCAAATAGTTATAACCAATATCACCCCAGCCTAATATTTGAGCGTGGTAGTAATAAATAGCTCTGACTGTAGCTTCCGGGTTGTCACCACCGTTGGAGCCGGCTGTATGATGGATCACAAATTTTTGTGGTCTTTGATACTGCAAGGGCCAGATAGTATCCTTGTCCGAATCCAAAAGATAATCAGCATCAGCTTCCCATTGCTCTCTGGTAATTATAGTTAACGGGCTAGCTGCTGCTTCGGTTTTTTGAGGACAAAATAAAACCGCTAATAAAATAGCGGCAAATATAACCAAAAATGGCTTGAATTGACTAAGGACTTTTTTCATTTTTATTTTTATTTTACATCTACATTATAGCGCATTTTGACGGTTTTGTAAAGGCCTGTGGTTTAAAAAAACCGCACAGAAAGATTCTGTACGGTAAGGGCTGACTAATCAGCTCCTTGATGTCCTTAGTCCCTGGTCAATGTGGGACAAAGAAAGAGGCATGTCGTCTTCGGGAAACGGTGTCTCTTCAAGGGTAGGCGGTATCGGCTTGCCCAGCAGAGCTGCTTGGCGCTGAGAGTGCGCCAGAGCTCTAATTCGGGTGTGATCGCTCTTGGTCCCCTCTTTAGCTGTTTGCATTCCTCGATCCATCACTTCATCGATATCAGCCATCTGTATTACTCCTTATCACAGTCCCAGTTCATCAACGGTCTCAGCCACCGGAATCCATCTGGCCTGACCGACCGTTTCGACCGGCTGCGGCTGCTCGGTGCAGTTGTCCTGCAACAGCTGGTAAAGATCCGGTTCAGTGGTGAAGTAATCGAGTCCACCGGTCCACATCAGATAGCCCAAATAAACTTCCAGGGCCAGTATCTGTTCTGATCCTGAATACCCCCTGACAAAAAATCGGGGGGCGATAGGTACGTCGACTACGGGATCAAAGGCTGTTCTGGACTGCACTGCCTTGGTCACTTTGGCCAAAATAGCTGCATCGGTTATTACCATCTTGGGGGTCTGCTGATGCTCATAGGGCAACACTTTCCAGAACTCAATCCGGGTGATGGTCTGCCCATCATACTGCATTTGGACCTCCTTAGTTTTTGCCTCCTATAATGAACTTCTCTTGATTATATACTAAGTAGTTATTTAGTCAAAGATTTCTGATTCCACTGATAAACAACTGCCATCATGCCCAATAGCAGCCAGAATAAGATGGCTAAATCATTTTTGAAATAGGGAACGTCGACCAGACCGTGGCCCAATAAACAAACCATAGCCGTCATCAGAGCAATGGCCCAGTTGAGCTCCACGTTCTTGGTCTTCAACAACCTGCGTGCCTGACGGAAGAACTGAATTATCAGACCGACAAAGACAATCAGGCCAAAGAGTCCCAATTCTACCCAGAAGTTCAAAACTACGTTGTGAGGATATAGTAAAAACTCGGTGTGTTTAATCAGCCGATACTGTTCATAATAATGAGGAAAGCCGGCCAAGCCTGCACCCACCATTGGCCTGGCCTTCAATAGATTATAAGTGCCTTGCCACATTACTTTACGCACATCGCCGGAAACATCTGAGAAAGTAATCAGCGGCATTACATAATCTCTAGTTTGAGGAATGGCCAAAATTAATATTACCAGCACTAGCCAGGTGGCTAAAACCTTCTTCCAGTTGAATAAGAAAAAGCTTAAAAAAACCATTGCCAAACCCAAACCCAGCCAAGCGCCCTGGGAAACCGAAGCCATGAGGGAAAAAATGCCCAAAATAACAATCATAAAACCCCACCAGAAATTGCGCGGGGTAAAGAATTTAACTCGGGCTGCCAAAGCAATAAATAGGGCGATGATAGGAGCGATTATTAATCCCAGGGCATTAGGATAATCGTAGACCGAAACGATTCTACGGCCTTCTTCTGCCTGCCAGGGATCAGGAATGCCAACTCCGCTAAACATTTGGACTACCCCGTAAATTGATAACCAAACTACCAAAAGGCCCAGAGCCCAGGCTATCATCTTTAACTGTTTCTTCTCCTTAATAACGTTGACTAAGACAAAAAAGAATAAGGCAGGTTCAATGAAATAGGCCTTAAGCAACCCTGAAGCTGACCTTAAGTCCGGTGACAAAAAAGTAGCCACAATCGCCGACAACAAGAAAATGACCGCAAGTAGCCAATTGGGCCAGATTATCTTTTCTTTATTTTTTACAGCCTTAAATAACCAGATCAGGAACAACAGCAGCAGCATTGCTTCCAGCAAAGTAAAGGGAAAGAAGTCATTGCTGTATCGAATTAAGTAAGTGGGCAGTAACAAAATAGTAATCGCCACAGCCCAATCGGTCCTGCGATAAGCAATAAAAGCATAGCACAGAGAAAAAGCTATTAATAAAATTATTTGGCTAGTCATTCTTGATTTTTAATACTCGAACGTTGCCAAAGTCATTTGACTCTATTATGTTAGCACCGTCCCAGTTTTCGGTTAAGGCTAGACCTTTGGGGTTTAGAACAACGTAACCGATCGCTTCGTTATAGAAACTGGGCTCTATTCCTTTTAGGGACAATAAATACAGATAAGCCTGGTCGTAATACTGGCTGGGTTCAGAATAAAAGTTGAATTGGTGATTCCCAATGTCGTCGGCGATATAATCGGTCACCTTTCTTTGTTCTTCAATTATGACCGAGTGGGAATTAGCTCGACTTCCGCTATATTCCAGGTCGATAAAATGATGAGTCACGAAAAACAGATTGGTGGTAATCACAGTCAGCAGGATTAACCCGGTAATTATCTTTAGGTGTTTTTGCTGGAGCAGCCAAATTAAAAAGGCGGCTATCAACAAGAAACAAAGCGGGTAAATCAGCGAGTAATAATGAGGGGGAATCTGTTCTTTATAAAAAATAAATATTAGCAGCGGGATAAAAAACCAGAGAGCCAAGACCGAATAGTGATAGCTTTTTTCTTTGGCTGAAATTTTCTGATAATTTTTTGTTAGCAGCCAAGCCAGAATACCGATTATTAAAAGAGCAGACAAAAACTGCAAGCGGTTATTCATGGTCAATTCATCCCAGAAACCGTGGAAGCTTAAATAGCTTTTATCAATTTTCTGCCATAAGGGCAGAGCTCCCTGGCTGTCTGACTGGCCCAGTATTCGAAAGAAGCCTTTAGTGTTAGCCAAATTATTCTGTAGGTCATAAATTATCAGGGGAGAAATAACGATTAGAAAACAGACTGTGGCCAGCAACCATTTTTGCCATTTAATTTTGGGCCGGAAAATAATCCAGTAGACAACTAGAAAAACTGGTAGGACAAATAAAGCTGTTCCGTGAAGTTGGATGATAAATCCCAGTGAGATAGCTAAGAGAATCAGATAATTTTGCTTACCCCTATGCAACTTCCATAGGGCCAACAGCAACAAGAGAATAAAGAAAGGCACGGGATGAGGGTTCCAGGTCCATCGGGAATACCTAATCATCAGGAAATTGGTAGCCATTAGGAAAGCTGCTAGTAATCCTACCCAGCGATCAAACAGTTTTTTGCCCAGATAATAAATTAGAAAAAGGCTGGCGATAGAAAGTAAGGCTACCAGGTAGGCTCCTCCCACCGGATCCGATCCGCTGAGCCAGAAAAAAGGAGCCAGTAGATAATAAAAAGCCGGTCCCAAATGAAAATCTGGTCGGTTATTGGGAGCTGCCGGGCCTAATAGGGGTAATTCTTCCCCCTCTACTATGCTTTTGACGACGAAAGCGTCTCTTCCTTCATCATTGGCAAAATGCATGGAATCATTCAGGTCATACAGTCGCAAGAAGGCTCCCACCGCCAGAATTATAACCAGCAGCCAGAATTCGGTTCTATTTTTTTTGATGAAATCAGTTAGTTTTTTCATGGGTTCCCAAAATTAGATTTTGGCAGGCAATCATTAGCCCAAATAAAAACCAGATGTGCATTATATATAAAATAGAAAAAGTTTGATACTGCACCATCACGCCAAGGAAAGCACCCAAGAGGCCGATCATCATCGCCTTTAGGTAATTATTGTCTGTTATTTTAATGGCCTTGATTGACCTAATAAATAATATAATAAAGGCAGCCATCATAAAGATAAATCCTAGTATTCCGGTTTCGGTTAACAGTTCGATAAATTCATTATTAACAATCTTCCAACCACCCCCCGGTATTATGTGAGTATAAGTAGCTACCTGCGGACCAAAACCGCCCGGCCCAATGCCAAACAGCGGGTGATCATTAAAGGCCAGGAACGCTTTTTCAAAGGTATCTATTCTTTCTAAATAGGACGGCCCGGCGAAAACTCCCCGCACATGACTGATAAAGGTCTCCCAGTTGAGGGCCCCTCCACCGATCTGGAGAAATTGCACACCGACAACGTATAGAAGAGTAATAGTGATGATCAAAATTACGATTTTTTTCCAAGTGAAAAAACTGCGGAAGTACAGAAAGGTAATCAGCAAGATCGAGGCGATCAAGCCCAGATAACCACCGCGGGAAATTGTCAGAAAAAGATTTATGCCCAGAATAAAAATCAATATTACCAAAAACCATTTTTTGCTTTGATAAAACCGGCTGAGAAAAAGAGCGTAGATAATAGACAAAGGGATCAATAAATAATTAGCGAAATACAAAGGCTCGAGGGCGGTTGACTGAATCCTGGTAAAACCCAACACGTCCTTGGTGTAGTGGGGGCGCAAACCGGTCACTTCAGGAGCCAGGCCAACCATGTCTCCCATAAATTGATAAAGTCCGAAGATGCTTACCAAAGTAGCACTGACCAATAACACCACCATGACTTTTTTTAGCTTCTCCTTGTCATCAATCAAATTGGCCACCAGCACCGCAATCAACATGGTAAAAGCTGTTATCAATAAGACGAAGATAGATCGATCAAGGTTGTCGGCATAAATCAAACCCACTAGGTTAACTACTAAAAATAGAACTAGCGGCAGGGTTATGGGGAAACTTCTAAATGTTAGGCGGCGGCGTGCCATCATTTTAAACAGCCAGGCCAAAAGTGTGATGCCTAAGAATACTTGGCTCAGACGTATCGTCCCCAAACTGGCTTCATAAGCTCCTAGCCTTTCGAACGGCAAAAAGAATACAATAGCTAGAAACCCTAAAAAGGGGTTCCTAAAAATCAGCAACGCCAGGAATAAAACAATGACTGCAGCCAGAACTAGGCCAGAGGGCATAATCAGTTCAAGAAGAGCTAAGGCAATAATTAGCAAACTGGCCAGTAGATACATCTTTTTTTCTTGCTGAGGTATTTTATGGAGAAAGCTCATTGTTTTTTGCGAAATAGCAATTTGTAATATTCTTCCACCATCAAATCCAGGCTAAACATTTTTTCCACTTTGAGGCGTCCCCTTTTGGCAGCCTGCCTGGCCTCTTGGTAGTTTTTATAAATATAGATAATTTTTTCGGACAAGGCGTCTGAGTTTTTGGGGGGCACCAGATATCCAGTCTCCTTCTCCTCTATAATTTCCGTAACTCCTCCCATCTGGGAAGCGACTACCGGTACTTCAAAGGCCAGTGCTTCCACTAAAGAAATGCCAAACGATTCTCTAATGGCAGAGGGCAGGGCAAAAAGGTCAAACAGAGGATACCATTTTTCAATGTTATGTTGAAAACCCACAAATTGGGTGACCTGATCAATTTCTAGCTTTTTGGCTAGCCATTCTAAATTTTTTCGAGCCCCGCCATCACCTACGATTATCAGGGAAATATTGGGAATGAGCGGTAAGGCCCGTTTAGTTGCCTGCATCAGGTATTCTATCCCTTTTTCCGGCTCCAGGCGACAAATGGTTCCTATAATAAAACTTTTTTTAAACCTCCTTTCAAAATTGCGGCGCACAATATCTATTTTGCCTAAATCAATCCCGGGGTATATTACCTTAATATTTTTTTCTTTTACTCCGATCTCTAACAACTGGTTTTTGATCGCCTGGGAAATCGGTACTACGGTCACCAAGCGGGAGTGCCAAACATAGAGCCAGCGCCAAGGGTTTTTGGTTAACCAACGGTCAATAGTGGTATGTTCCGTCCAAAATACGCGGACACCCAGTAATTTGGCCCAGAAGGCAATCAACAACTTTTCCGTAAGGGATAAACAGTAAATAATCCTTACCTGCTTAAAAAAGCGATAATAGAAAACCGTACAAGCTAATTTGGGGAAGGTCAAAGGAGCCAGCAAGGGAAAAACAATGGCACTCCATTTGCTGACCGGTTCGAAACCAGCCCAGGTTTTTTGATTATGCCAGCCTCTTTTTTTGAACTCTCGTAACAGGACTGGGCAACTAGAAGCCAAATAAAAATTAAAATCTTGACTAATCAAACCTCTGACCAAAGAAATGGTGTGCTTCTCTCCGCCGCCGTAGGCTGAGTCGTAGGGGAATTTTAATATCAAAACGTTAGTCATCGTTTCTTTGTCCAATTATTTCCAGCACTGTCTCTTTAGAAAAACCTCGAAACAAATAAAGAAGTGCTACATAGGCCACGCCGCCTATAATTAAGACTAAAAGGAAGTTCAGGGCTGGCAGCAGCCAAAGAATCAAGCTGGTTAGTCCGGTGGCTAGGACAATTTTACCCAGGGTTAAAAGCTCCAACTTGATCTTGGTGCTTTTTAGAACTAGCCAGATACTGCCCAAACATATCAATACTTCTGTAACTACGGTCATCCAGGCCGCCCCGAAATAAGAAAAGCGCGGGATGAAATATAAATACCCGAGGACGGCTATAACGGCGACTGCGGCGTATATTTTTATCATTCTTTTCTGCTGACCGATAGCCACCACGGCATTGCCGAATAGATTGCCAACAAAAATTGAGGCAGTGGCGATAATTAAAATTCTTAGAACCGGACCAGAGGCTACAAATTCATCACCAGCGATCAGTAACATTACATCTTTAGCAATAAATGCAGTGAGAACTACCATGGGAAAGGCAATCATGGCCATGAAATTAAACGATTTAGATAATCCATTTTTAAACCGCTCCATATTTTTTTCAGCGAACGATCTGGTAAATAATGGGGTGACCAAGCCGGCGAAAATGGCCGGCAAAGTGATAAGCACTTCCAGGACCTTATAGGGGGCACCATAAATTCCCACCTCAGCCGCCGGCTTAAACAGAGATAGCATGACGGTATCGGCTTTAAAGTAAATAAGGTTTAAGCCAATCGATATAGCAATGGGCCAGCTTTCTTTGATAATCTGTTTCCAGTAGGGCCAATCGAAAGACAAACGGATTCTGATAAAGCGCCTGGAGAATAAATAGGTAGTAAAAAAATTAGCAAAGCTGCCCAGGACAACTGCCCCCAAAATGTAGAGCAGATCCAGTTTGTAGTGAATAGCTAGAAAGGTGAAAACAAGCAAGATCACTTTACCCAGAACTTCAGTTAAGGCTACTATATTCATCTTCAGCTTTTTCTGAAATACTCCAATCAGAACTTGGTTGAGGGTAATAAATAAAATTGACAAAGTGGTAATCAACACTCCCCACTTGACTATTGACGGATAGGGAAGGAACAAAATAATTATTGGCGCCAAACCCAAAAAGACAATTGCGGAAATTAGTCTAAGGGTAAAAATGTTAGAAACTATTTTGTTTTCCTCGGCTCCTGATTCCGATATTTTCTTCAATAGGATTATATACAATCCCATGTCAACCAAAATGCCAAAAAACTGCAGGTAGGCAATGATGGTGATATAGTGCCCGTACCCGGTCTGGCCCAAATATCGGGTCATTAAACCCACCGTCACAATGCCTAAAATTGTCGCTAAACCCTTGCCAATAATTTGGTAAAGGGTGTTGTGGGCAATTTTGCGAGTCAAAGACATAAAAAAAGATAAAGCTAAGCTTTAAATGAGTGTCTTGATTTTATCAGATTTTCGGCTATTTTGAAAATGGAAATTGTATTGACTTTTTAGGAAAAATATGCTAATATAGTAATGGTAAAACATACCGGGGATAATATTGCGTCCTTTTGCAGGCGCAATTTTTTTATCTATGAAAATAAAAAGCAAAAAACAGAACTTTGTCACTTTTAAACAGTTAATTCAGATACTTCTTTTGGTAGCTTTTGTCGTAGCCGTATCTGGTATCTTACGCTTGGTGGAATCGATATTTACCGACGATGAAGTAATCGCCAAAGAGCCTGCCGAATCCATAACCTCTACCCTGCAAACCGGTTATGTAGGTTATGGTTCCATTCTTCCGTTGCCTAATAACCCGGCAACAACTGCCCAACCACAGGTGTTGGGCATGGCTTTTGCCTCCCGAAGCGCCTCTACTGTTTGGCAGGCCAAAAACGTCGGCCAAATCGCTCCTGATATAAAGATACTACCAGGGCGCAGCCTGACCTTCTGGGTGGATTTTCAAAATGTTGGTAATACCACCTGGCGCAATGACGATGAACACTTTATCGCTATGAATGTTGACCAGCCAGCCGGCCGGCACAGTATTTTCCAGCATGACTTTTGGTCTGAATCCTATAGGCCCTGCTCTATGTTAACTGACGAGGTTAAGCCGGGACAGGTAGGTCGTTTTCAATTCGCTATTGTGGCACCAGACAGACCAGGCCAGTACTTGGAACAGTTCCACTTGGTAGCAGAAAATTTGATCTGGATCCCGGGTGGCAATTTTGTTTTGCCCATTACTGTCTTGCCTCATCCTCCGGCCTGGCAAGCTGAGCTAATTTACCGATCCTTTGAAGAAATCGAGATTGCGCCGGATGACGCCTTTACTTTCGAAGTAAAATTTCGTAATACCGGTACCGCCACCTGGTACAATGATGGCGATAACTTTATTGCCTTAAACCTGACCGGCCCCCCGGGTCGTCAAAGTTCTTTTCGGCATGATTTTTGGCCAGCTGATTACCGGCCCTGTAAAATGCTAACCGATGAAGTAAGGCCTGGAGAAGTCGGTCGCTTCCGCTTTGCTATGCAAGTGCCGGATCAACCCGGTTTTTATTTCGAAGAATTTAACCTAGTAGCAGAAAACCTTATTTGGATTGAAGGAGGGTACCTGTCTTTACCCGTTACGATTAAGAACCCGACTACTCCGGCTAATGCCAACCCGGAACAAGAAGATATTCGAGTCGGTTTATTCGATAGTGATGATTCTTTTCAATTAACTGCCAATAAGAACTTTAAAGTGGTCAATACTCACGGCACAATTTTTGCCACCCTGGTTGGTGGTGCCCAGGTAACGGTTACTTTTGAAGATAATAAATACCATCTCGAATTACCCGGCACCACTAAAACCAGTTACTATCCTGTAAGATTTATTCCGGTCAAAGCTGAGACTATTTTTGAAATTGTCAGTTTTAAAAATGCTACTGCCTGGAATAGTGAGGTCAACGATAACCGATTTAGAGGAATTCTGGAGATTAATCACGCTGCCCCAACGGAGAAAACTTGGATAATTAACGAGCTGCCACTCGAACTTTACCTGCGCGGGGTGGCCGAGGCCGGAAACGAAAATCCGGAAGACTACCTCAAAGCTCTGGTCATAGCTGAGCGGACCTACGCTCAGTATCATATCAACACCGGCACCAAGCACGCTGATGAGAACTTCACTGTTGATGCCACTTATGACCAGGTCTACCGAGGATATGGGTTTGAGGAGAGAGCCCATGTCATCGTAGAGTTGATTGAAGAAACTGAAGGCATGGTAGTAACCTATGATGATGAAGTAGTGGTCACCCCATATTTCTCCCGCACAGACGGACGCACCCGTTCCTGGGAAGAGGTTTGGTCTGGCGATCCCAAGCCCTGGTTGATTACAGTGCCTGACCCGGCTTGTGAGGGTATGGTAATGCTGGGCCACGGAGTCGGTATGTCAGCATATGGAGCCAGGGCCATGGCCGAAGATGGATCAACTTACGACGAAATATTAAAATACTACTATACTGGTATCGAAATAGCAGACTTTTACTAATTCAAAATAAAAAAGGGTGCAGCTTAAGGGCACTCTTTTTTGAATCATTTTATCAACATAGCATCGCCAAATGAGTAAAAGCGGTATTGTTTCTTAGTGGCAATTTGGTAGCAGTCCAGAATAAAGCGACGGCCGGCCAGGGCCGAGACCAGCATCAACAAGGTTGATCTGGGCAGATGAAAGTTGGTAATCAGGGCGTCTAAATTCTTAAACTTATATCCGGGATAGATAAATAAGTTGACCCAGCCCCTAAAGCTTTTATTGGGTTTTTTTAATGCCGTCTCCAGGGTTCGGACCGAAGTAGTCCCCACTGCTATGACCCTGTTGCCTTTTTTCCTGGCAATTTTAATTCTATTAATCGTTTCCTTAGAAACCTCTACCCACTCTGGGTGCATACGATGCTTCTTTATATCTTTTACCTTAACCGGCTGGAAAGTGCCGAAGCCAACATGTAGAGTTACGTATTCTATTTGCACTCCTTGGCGTTTCAATTTATTCAATAAACTCTTGGTAAAATGCAACCCGGCAGTGGGGGCCGCTACCGAACCGACTTTATCAGCATAAACTGTTTGATAATCTCTTTTTGCTTTCTGCTTTTTGTCTTTTATTTTGATGTAGGGTGGCGTTGGTGCTTCCCCAATCTTATCTATGATTGGCCAAAAGTCCTTGGCAGATTTGTTAAGCTTGATGTGCCAAATTCCTCCTGTCAGTTGTTTAATAACTTTTCCTTCTAGACCCTCCTTAAATTGTAATACCATTCCAGCTTTTCTGATCTTACCTCCGATTAAAACCTCCCAGGTCCGGCCTGTTAATTTTTTTAATAGAAATACCTCAATTTTACCACCGCTTTCCTTTTTCCTGCCCTGGAGCCGGGCTGGGAATACTTTAGTATTGTTTAAAACCAATACGTCGCCTTTAACCAATAATTTTGGTAAATCAAAAAAATGGCGGTGCCAAACTGTTTTTGTTTGGCGATCAACCACCATTAAGCGAGAATGGTCCCGGGGATAAACCGGTTTTTGAGCAATATATTGTTTGGGCAGGTTATAGTCGAATGAGGAAAGCTTCATTTAGTTACTACAGCCCGGGAATCTTGGCTATAATTTCATCGGCCGTAGAAAAAAAGTTGATTTCTGATAAATACTCCCGCTTAAAAACACCAATGTTTATCAAAGTGTCCAAGATAGGAATCCAGTAGCTGCTGACAAATACTTGTTGAGGGGCAGATTCTTCCTTGGTAATTTTTTTGTTAATCATGTGCACCACTGAACGAATCAGAATCTGAAAAGTACCGAGTTCTCCCTGAAAAATGACAACTACTGGAGGTGAAATTGCCATCAGCTCTACTCTGGGGGCGGGCATGTTTACAATTGCCTTGGGACCGACTTTGTTAGCGTGCGGTTTCTGCTCTGTATACAATATTCCCAGACATTTGTCTTTAACTTCTTCGGCTACCGCTTTCATGATTCCGGTATCACGACCAGCATTGATAACACAGCCTCCCCAGTCTACTACTGCTTTGGCCAGAGCTATACCGTCCAGAGCGGCCGGATGATCCAATTTTAAGCCGCCTCCCCCGTTAATGGCCACTACCAACCCCTTGCTCTCGTAAGTAATCAAAAAAGCTTTGGAAGAATCATGAACTGTAACCCAGGATTTGGTATTTTTGACCTCGGCCTCTTGGTCAATTTTTCCTAATACCCTTACCTTTCTTTGGGCAAATAAATTTTCGGCGTGTGTCATATGTTCTTAGGTTACTTATCTTGATTTTATAATAGCATAAATCTAGATTTTTCTCACAATACCCCCTGGCTTGACAAGATAAAAGGTGGTGTTATTATAGGCTTGCATTCAGGTCCTGGCTCGGATCTCGAGTGGCACGAGGGGGCTAGCCTCTCATCCTTACACTGAGGGGCTAGCAAAAAGACAACAAGAGCCATTAGCTCTTTTCAATGTTTCCGCGCGTGACGTCCTATCCTCTGGGTAGATCAAGTCTGCGTTGCGGGGGTCGGCATCTGTCTCCACCGGCTGTCAGCGCTAAGGTGCTGATTGGAACGGCGGCGGGTGCGCGACGGTCGCTGCCTAGCAGTCCTGTTGGGCTGGGTGGTGACAAAAACCTGCCTCTTGGAAACCGGGGGTTGACGAGAGGCAGGGAATTTTTCTCAGCACGGACGCTGAGTGTGTAAGTAGACATCCGCGACTCTGTCGCCGCGGTTCTCTCTTGCCATCCGGCTCAGCGTCCAAAAAAATAGATCGCCGTATGGGGGAGATGGGCGATCCAAAGAGGAGCCTTCATTACTTCAGCTCCTCTATTTTTTTACCTTAAATTTTATTCTCGGGAATAGGTGCCTATCAATTCTGCCTTGGCAATAGTATGTTCCTGTACTTTAGCGGCAAAATTATCCTTAGTGACATCAATTAATTGGTCGGTGTCTAAAGCATAAACCACAAAGACGTAATGGTGGGTACCTGCTGGAGGGCAAGGACCCCCGTAACTCTCCTTACCAAAATCATTAGCGATTTCGATAGCTCCGGTGGGCTTTTCTGCTCCTTCCTCTAGTTCGCTTTCCGAAACAGGAATGTTAATCATTACCCAGTGGACCCAATTGCCGGTAGGGGCATCAGGGTCCATGCAGGATAGGGCGAAACTTTTTGTAACTTCTGGGTACTCACTCCATTTGAGATGGGGAGACCAATCCTCGCCGTCACAAGTGTGCTTGGTGGGGATGACCTGGTCAGGCTCAAAATCGTTGGATTGTAAAATCATAGAATAAAGACTCTAAATGTTTTTATCAAAGCGAAAGCTTTTCCAGGCGATAAAGAAAGTAACTACTACCCAAGCTAAAATTATCCATAATTGACTGGTAACTTCTGCCAATCCCACTCCGTCATTGGCTATTTTGCGTAAAGCTTCAATTAGGGGAGAAAGGGGCAAGTATTTGGTAACTGCGTAGGCCCAGGATGGCAACATCTCTGGGGCGAAGAAAACTCCGGATAGAAACATCATGGGCATGGCAATAATATTGGACATTGATTCGGCTGCGTTAACTGATTTGGCCCATCCAGCTACTGAAAAACCCAGATTGAGAAAAATGATAGTGCCCAGAAAGCTTAAAAGATAAATATAAAAGTAGCTGCCGAACACCTGTACATTATAAAGCAGTCGGGCCACTAAGATTATCAGGGTTATTTGGATAGCGGCGATAATTAAATAGGAAAGCACCTCGGCAATCAAGAAGTTTCTGACTTTAAGAGGGGTGGCTGTTAATCTTTTTAGTAATCTTTGTTCGCGGTATTTGGTAATCTCCGAGGCAATGCCAATAATTGCCGCCATCATAATAGCCATACCCAGAATACCGGGCATGATGACGTCTATATAATTGATGTTCTTGGATTCAAAGGCTTCTGGTTGAATGGCGAAGTATTCAGGTGCCTGGGTAATTTCTTTATTCAACCCGTCAATAAATTGATTAAATACGCTCAGCACCAGCTGATTAGTTGTGATATTGCTTTCGTCGTAATAAATTTGGATTTCTACAGGTTTGCTAACGGTCGTTTCCAGCCCGGGTTGGGTCGGGTCTAAAACAGTCGGGGCAGGAACGGTAAATTCTGCCGGGATAATCAGAATAAAATCCAGCTCCCCCTGCCGCAGCATATTCTTGGCATCCTCTTCGTCTACCACCGGTTCGATGGTTAAAAACTCAATCTCTTCAATGCCTGATTTAAATTGCTGCGATATTTCATTGTTGGCTTTATCGATAAAAGCAATGCTGGAGCTGGCCATGCCTTCAAAGTCAAACAGGCCAAAAATGACGATGAACATAGTGGGAAAAGCCAGGGTCCAAAACAAAGCTTGCTTATTGCGGAAAGTCATTTTAATTAATGCCCAAAGTAGTTGAACCATACTATTCTTTTAACTTCTTCCCGGTTAATTCTAAGAAGACGTCTTCCAAATCAGCGTGAGTGACCTCTTCATCTAATATATTTATCCTTTTGTTTTTGGCCCAATTGATCAGTTTGGGAAAAGTTTCTGTTACTTTGCCGACTCTCATGTGGTATTTGTTGTGACCCATCTGCTCTACTTTGACTACTCCCTCTATCTTATGTAACTCTGCCAAATCAACTTTCTGGTCTACCTGAAAGTCTATCCGGCCTGAAGCGTCTAGTTGATTAATCAAATTTATCGGAGTATCTAGGGCTCTGATTCTGCCAGCGTCCATAATCCCCACTCGATCACACAATTCTTGAGCTTCCTCCATGTAATGAGTGGTAATAATTACTGTTTTGCCCTCTTTGTTTATCTTTTGGATAAACTCCCAGATGTTACGTCGGGCTTGAGGGTCTAAACCAGTGGTTGGTTCGTCAAGAAAGGCTATCTTGGGATCATTAACCAAAGAGGCGCAAATGGAAAAACGTTGTTTTTGACCTCCGGACAAATGACGAACCAGAGATTTTTTCTTTTCCGTCAGGTCGACAATTTCTAACAATTTCATCGGGTCCATTTGTTTTTTATAGAAGGTGCCGAAAAGTTTTAAAATTTCTTCCAAGGTCAAATAATCAAAATAGGCAGAAGCTTGTAATTGTACTCCTATTCTTTCTTTGATCTTATTCACTTCTTTTTGGGGATTTATCCCCAAGACTGATATCTCGCCTTTGGTGGCCTTTTGGATTCCTTCAATAATTTCTAGAGTTGTGGTCTTGCCGGCACCATTGGGCCCCAATAAACCAAAAACTTCTCCTTCTTTGACCTCAAAGGAGACGTCATCAACTGCTTTCAAAAATCCCCCTTCCGGTTGGGGAAATTGTTTGGTCAAATGTTTTACTTCGATAACTGGCATTTGAGTTTATACTAATTGCTTCTGGCTCTTTTGTAAACCTAAATGTTGATAGGCTTTATCGGTAACTACTCGACCTCGTGGGGTTCTGGCTAAAAAACCAATTTGCAATAAAAACGGCTCATAAACGTCTTCGATAGTGGCAATCTCTTGGCCCACTGAAGCGGCAATGGAATTGACTCCAACAGGTCCTCCCTGATAGCGATCAACCATGGTTTCTAATATCTTGCGGTCTACCGCGTCTAGACCCTTGGCATCAATATCCAACATATTTAAGGCAGCTTGGGCTAAATCCAGAGTAACCTGACCATCTGCCTTTACCTGGGCGTAGTCTCTAACCCTTTTTAATAGTCGATTGGCCACTCTGGGTGTCTTCCTGGCCCTTTTAGCTATTTCCACCAAAGCATCCTTGGCCACTTTTACTTTTAAGATTTTTGCAGCTCGTTTTATTATCTTCTCAATATCGTCGTCGCTGTAATAATCCAAGTGAAAAACTGCCCCGAATCTGTCCCTAAGCGGAGAGGAGACTGAACTGACCCGCGTAGTCGCTCCGATTAAAGTAAAACGGGGCAAATCCAGTCTGATGGTTTGGGCCGATGGGCCTTTTCCCACCACCATATCGATCACGTACTCCTCCATGGCCGGGTATAATACTTCTTCTACTGTTCGGTGTAAGCGATGGATTTCATCGATAAACAAAATGTCGCCGTCTACCAGATTGGTAATAATTGCGGCTAAATCACCGGCTCGTTCGATAGCCGGACCAGAGGTGATCCTAATGCTTGATTGCATTTCATGGGCAATCACATGAGCCAAGGTTGTCTTGCCCAAGCCAGGACAGCCGTGCAGCAAAACGTGCTCGATGGGCTCTTTTCTTTTCTGGGCAGCAGCCATGAAGATTTGCAGATTCTCCTTGATTTTTTCCTGGCCCACATATTCCGCCAATTGCTTGGGTCGTAAAGTCAGGTCAAGGGTCTTGTCCTCTTCTTTCTCCTCGGAGGTAATTATCCTTTCTTCAGACATTATTTTTTCTTTTTGGCTTTATTAAATCTTTTTACTCTTATTATTCCAGATCCGACAATCACCTCTACCCCTCTTTTTTCTAGTTCATCCAACAATAAATTCATCCCGATGGAGTCCGAGGCCATGTGCCCTGCTACAATAATGTTTAAGTGTTGTTTCTCCGCCTCCTCTTTATTCTCTTCTTTCATGTGCATACTAACGATAGTACCGATACCGGCCTGGGATAATTTTTCATATAGCTCGATAGCCCCGGAGGTACCGCCGGTTACTTCTGTCAAAGCGATCTTACCGCAATAGCGCTCCAGTCCTCCGGTAAACAAGGTGGGGCCGGCCTTCTGTTTCATGGCTTCCTGGTATTCGGGAATTGATTTTAATAATTTTAGCAGGTCTTTAACAAACTCCAATTTTTTCTGGTTACGATCTATCAACTTTTTGAGGTGTCGTTGCACTAAATTATCTGCAGGAGTATGTACGCAGAAGAGTGGAAAGCCAAGTTTGTCAGCGGCATCAATAACTTTGTTGTGATTAATCGGTGCTAATGACCTGGATACCGCGGCAATCCTCTTGCTCATCAGATCTTCGGCCAAGTGAACCGGCACTCCGTACATGGCCAGCATTTCGGTTTGCATCTCCATCACTTCATACATGCCTGCCAGGGCTTTGCCCAGAGGATGGTGCGAGATTACTAAATCAATTGGATTTTTGGCGGACAGTTTGTCTACCAGCAGCATCTCAGAGACATCAATATCAATTCCCGCATAAACTCGCTTAATCTTTTTGTCAGGGTCGTCTGTAAAATAACGGGTGTCCGAATAAGGGTTGGTTAACTTTTCCAGATCGAACTCCGCTTTTTGGTCTTTGGGCAGGTTTTGATAGCGCTCCTTTTCCTGTTTCAGTTTACGAAACACCCCTTGATTAGGTCGCATATCTGCGTCAATGCCCTTTTTAACGGCTAGGTCATAGATTTGCTTAATTGTCATCATCTGGCATGTGAGTTAATGTTTTAGTCTTTATATTCTATCAGGTTTGGGCTAAAAAATCAATAAAAATGGCTAATTTTAGCTAAATTTAACCAAAGGCCCTTGACAGGTGTTAGATTCTATGATAATATTTTTTGTTCTTCTGAAATTGAAGAAACTGCTTTGGAATCTGCAGTCACGACAAGCATGGGGATCCTTTGAAGGCTTATTGGGCCCTTCCTCCACTCAATAATACCTTTTAAGGATTCTCTTGACTGCAGATTCTTGAGCAGTTTTTTTATGTTCCATTTACGTTTAGGTTGGTATTAGAATTGATATTGGCGTTGGTGTTAGTGGGCTCTACCTCTTCTTCTGGTTGCTTCAAAGTTCCCGGCTCCACTCCTAACAAACACACCTCTTGCCACGGTTTATAATGAGATTCCCAGACTTCATTAGTTTCTTCTCCTTCAGCACTGGTAATAGTCCTGGTAAATTCAGTATCGGCCCCGGTGTGCGCTCTTTCGGTGCATTTCCTTTCGCCTGGAGCCAGGTCCTCTGTTTCCACCACATTAGTATCCGGTGGTTTTACAAAATTGAAAATTCGCGGCTTGGTCATGGCAACTTGACGACCGTCACTGGTACCATAGAATTCAAATGTCAGCAGGTTGCCATCAATACTGGTTATAAATAAAATGTAATGACCAGTATCGTTAATAAATTTCAAGTCAGGGGCCGGGTTATAAATAGTGGCATCAGTACCAGCCGGTTCATAATAGGAAACCCGATAGGAGTGGGGACTTCTGGCTGTAATCGGCAGACCAGCATCCAAAGCTACTCGAAAAGCGGTGGTTCCAATTTGGCACAGGCCGCCGCCGTATTCCGGAATGGTTTTATTGCCCTTAATCACCAACTCTGGCAAGTAACCGGTTGAGGCTTCAATCTCCCCTAGGGTTCCAACCAGGGAAAACTCTTCATCGGGCTTGATTAATATCCCATTCAAAGTATCAGCTCCCACGGCAATATTGTGCCTGCGGTTTTTAGGACTGCCGCTGAAGTCTGATTGGCCACGACCGATCAATTCTTTAATTCCATAAGTGTTGATTTGCTCGGTAGCTACCTTGGGCAACACCTCCTCAACGACTAGGGTAGTTACCTGGCCGCCAGCCGCCACTATGTCTTTTTCCATTAAGGTGATTGTCTGATCAATAGCGATCTGCTGTCCGATTTGGGAAGGTTGAAATTCAATCACCCGCTCTCCTTCCATTTGGAATTTACCCTCTTTAACTTCGACGTCTACTTCTTTAGCCAGCTCGGTCAAGAAAGTAACCGCCGTCTCATTAAAACCAACTGTCGGCACTGGCTTTCGGGCATCTTGCTTAAAGGCCAGCCACTGTTTCAATTCTTCTTTATCAACTAGCCAATGGTAATCAAGATACTTGATAGAAATAGGGGCCTGGTCTGTCACCTCCCTGGCTACTTTTAGGGCGTTATCACACTGCGCTGACTTAACCACAGGCTGATCTTCCTCTAATTGCAAATTTATTGACTCCAAGGACAAGGTTTTCAGACTAGTCTCAGCTTGACTAACCAAACTGGAATAATCAAAAGCTTGGCCCGACTGTTCCGGGGCAACCCCAGGTTCATCTCCCACAAAAGTCAGCTTGGCATCTACGGCCGGATCTTCATATGAGGCAAAATTAACCTGCAGTATATCAATCAATTTGCTTTCTTCGAGAAAGACTACCGGTTCTACTTTGTGGGTTTTGAATAGACTGATCAATAAATCTTTCCAGTTGACTAAAAAATTTACAGAATGACCATACTGATAAATATCATTTACAGTTTGCTCAACATCAAAGGCAAATATTTCATAGGTTAGGTCAGGGTCGGCTGTAGCTACTGCTTGGGATTCCACTTCAACCACTTCGTCCTCATAAATATAGGTGATGCCTGCTTCCGCCACCTCGTTTATCCTCTCAGCCACTAAATCGGCTACTTGATCATAGGTTAGGCCGCTTACTGACAGGTTTCCTATAACCACTTTGGGCAGTATCTTGTTAGAATAATTTAGTTGATAAAAAAACCAAGCTGTGGTGATTATCATTAAAACAAAAAAGATGGCAATAATTTTTCCCAACCATCTTCGCCTATTCTTTTCCTTGCTCTTTGGAGCCGATTTGCCTTTGGTGGGCTTTTTTTTAGCTTTGGGCATTTAATAGAATCCGATTTAAGAGCGCTTTGGCGATTTCTTCCCTTTCCTCTTGATCAGTCATATTGGTTGTAGCAACTAATCGTAGAGTGCTTCCTTCCTTAACGTGCTCCGGCAAATTTTTGATCGGCCAAAAAACCTCTTGTTGATCATCGGTGCGTATTACCGCATTTTTCTCCTCAAAACGATCAATTACTCCTTTTAAATGATACGGTCTCTCCGTCATGCCCTTATTCTTCAATTTCTTTTACTTTTATGGCCTGCGCCTTGGGATGATTGGCCTTGGGTAAGGTAACTGTTAAAATTCCATTTTTGAGAGTTGCTCTTACTTTATCCGCCTTGATTTCCGTCGGCAAAATAATTGACCGGGAAAATCCTCCCCAATAGCACTCTCGGTATAAATAATTTTCATCAGGGATGGCTTCATCTTCGCGCCGACGCCCCTTGATGGTTACCATGTCTTTATTTATGGAAATATCAATGTCCTCAGGTCTGACCCCGGCAATGGTTGACTTGATCATAATCTCTTTTTCAGTCTGATAAACGTCAATAGAAAGCTGGCCATCGTAACTTTCCTCTAACCAGTCTTCGTTGTATAAATCATCTACGATCCCGGTTGGCTCCTCAGGTTTTTTCTGTTCCAAATAAAAAGAGTCCTCCGCTTTTTTGGTTGTTGCTTTAGTTCTTACTGCTGCTTTTTTGGTCTCAGCCATAGGATGTACTAACTGTCTAAAATTCTTTTATTACTATAATACATATTACGGTTTTTGACAAGAAACAGGTTGTGGTATTTAGATTTTTTGATAAATGAATATTTTATATTTTTTGCCTAACTTAACAACTTGTTCCCGGAAATTTTCTTTGTTTTTTAAGGAAAACATATAGGAGATAATTTTTGAGCCGGGTCGTAGCTGGGTAAAGGATTTTTCTAGTTGTTTCATCCCCTTAGTGGTTAAAAAGCAAAAAATAATATCATAAGGCTCTAGGGCAGACTTAAAGATGTCTCCTCGGACGAATTTTACTTTGGCTTTTTTACGATTGAATGCTTTCCTGATATTAGATACTAGTAACAGTATTTTGGAATTCTCAACACCCCAAACTTCTCCTTGAAGCTGCTTGGCTGCCCTGAGAACAATCCTGCCACTTCCTGATCCTAAATCAATTATCTTGTCTCCCTTTTTCATCTGGGCTAACTCTATCATTTTGTCAATGATTTTAAAGGGAGTGGGAACATAGGGAACAACTTTACGGAAGCTCCAGAAAACAAAACCCAAATACAACACAAAGGTCAACATCAGTAGGGCAAAAAGCAGGTTTATGCTAACAATTAAATAGTCCATATTCTAATTATACAAAAAACGGCTCAATTGGCCGAATTTTATGAATTTAGATATTTTTAGTATAGCTCTCGAGGTACAAACCTATTTTTTCAATAACTCCTGATTCCTTGAAGCGGGGCAGAATGGGAGGGTGAGGGGGAAAGGCCGCTCCATCCCTGCAAAAAGAAATAGGGGTAAACTATATTCATAACTGTAAGTTTTAATCAAAACGATAAAAAGAAGAGTCCAGATTTCAGAATATATATATTCATCCATTCTAGACTCTTTTATTTTAGCAGCTTACCTTGTTCGGTAATTGGGAAGATCAACCACACGA
The DNA here is from genome assembly GCA_043817315.1 of Patescibacteria group bacterium. Classification (GTDB taxonomy): domain Bacteria; phylum Patescibacteriota; class Patescibacteriia; order JBDRGY01; family JBDRGY01; genus JBDRGY01. The sequence goes on from JBDRGY010000006.1 coordinate 44,023, forward strand.
GGCAAAAGAGTGTCTGCAACATGGATTGTTCCCGAAGTGATACCTTGATCGCTGCCGATAGTGGCATTGAACACCTTTACTTCCTGCTGCACATCTACCATGAGTGTCAATCTCTGGTAGTGCTCAGCAAGATGCAGAAGCGTGTACAGAATGTTGCCTGCCATCTTACCGAGCGAGGGAACGTCTTGCAGTGGATGAACCCGCTGATCAAGAAACACTTGAGTAATCCGCTCTGGACCGTACTCGAGCACTGCTTGAAGCAGTATGGCAACCTCCACACTATAGCCAGAATAGAAGGAAGCATTCTCGAGGAATTTACGAGTCCCAGCGTACTCCCCAGCTAAAGGCTGTATGAAATCAGTGGATTCAGGAAAGAGCATGTTGAGGAAAGGACGAACTAAAAGCTCTGTCACCCGAGCATCACCTTTGGGCCGCTTATAGTACCCCTTGGTAAAGACTACTTCGGGGTCCATTAAAAAGGGAGCGACAATTCCTAGAATGAAACGTGGATGGATGTTTTCTATGTCGGTGTCAATCCAGGCGATGACATCGCCAGTTGTGAAGTATACACTACTCCAAAGATTCCATCCCTTTCCCCTTGATAGAGGAATAGATATGATTCGGGCGGCATCCTCGTCTCGGATTATTCTGATGTCAAACTGAGAGCACACACCCAAAGTGTTGTCGGTGGATCCGCTGTCAAACACTAGGATCTCATCAATCAGTGGTTGACACGACATGGCACATTCAATGACACGACCAACTGTTGCTTCCTCATTCCTAACCGGGAGGACTAAGCTGATCGTTATCTGCCGCTCTTGCTTAAGCGACAAGAGGTAAACCATGTCAGAGGCGTCTAGGTACGATAAATGTTTCATGGCTCACCCCTTATCATGGTACTACATACCTTACGGACAGCAGCGCAACAGATGTCAACGAAGTGACTGGTCACATCAGGATTAGTGTACAGATTGAATAGAGATGCTGCCACTTGCTGTGAGTTTACGGGCCTGTTAAAGCCGGCAAATAGTGCAGTTTGAGAAAGCGCCAAGGGGTAAAGACAGTTAATCATGGCACCTTCAGCTCTGACGGCATCCAAAAACCAATTGCGGTGTTTCATCCAGACTACAGGAAGAGTTGCTGTCAGGCAGTGATTAACATGTCCATTTGCGTCAGTTTGAAATTGAAGCGGCAGGTCGCTCAACTTATCCCTATATCGCCTGGCAATTTCACCACGACGGCGATTGAGTTCCGCGAGCTTGCGTAATTGGACAAGCCCAATTGCCGCTTGCAGTTCAGTCATCACGTAATTGTAGCCAATCTTGTCGTAGTCGTAAACAGTCAGATCATCACTGATTAATCCGTGTCGGGTCAACGATCTGCACCGCTGAGCCAACTCTTCATTTCTGGTGATAATCATCCCGCCTTCACCACAGCTCATGTTCTTGGTCTGGTAAAAGCTGTAACAGGCTATATCACCAAAAGTGCCGACTATCTGTTCGCCAATAGTAGCGCCATGAGCTTGGGCACAATCTTCGACCAGCCATAAATCATGTTCTCTGACTAGAAGAATGATCTGGCTCATCTCAACTGGGGCACCATAGAGGTGGACCACAATTACTGCCTTGGTTCTGGCAGTTATCTTGGAGCTAAGGTCCTCGACCGATAGGTTGAAAGTTGTGGGGTCGACGTCGCAGAAAACAACTCGCGCCCCGGTTTGTAAAACTACTGATGCTGTGGAGACAAAGGTTAAATCTGGCACAATCACCTCGTCTCCAGGTCCTAGCTGCAAAACGTCAACAGCAGTATGTAGGGCAGTAGTACCGGATGTAGTGGAGATAGCAAAAGGGACTTGATGGTAAGCAGAGAACGCCTGCTCAAACTGCTGGACCATCTCGCCCATACCCGCTCTTGAAACTACGCCTTTTCCCATTACCTCCCATACTGCCTGCCGTTCTTCTTCACCGAAGACCCGGCCCCGTTTGAGGCCTTCTGGATAAACAGCTGATCCGCCGTTTATCGCCAGAGAAAGTCTTTCGCACATTGTTTACTCCTTAATCGTCAGAGCGAAGCTTTCACCAAGAGGAATGGGATTAGCTCCAATCAGCTCACAGATTGTCTGACCCAGATCGGCAAAACTAGCTCTAGTTCCCAGATTGGAGCCAATTTGGTGACTTCCATTGAGCACCAAAAGAGGTACGTATTCCCGAGTATGACCTCTTACAACAAAAACTGGGTCACAACCGTGATCGGCCACGATAAACAGTAAATCATCTTGACCGATAAGTTGTAACAATTCTCCCAACCTATCATCAAAGTACATGATATCACGAGCGTACTGGTTAGGCTTATTACCGTGTCCGGACATGTCAAAATCCGGGACTACGAACATTGAGACACCGCTATGGTTCTTTCCCAGGTATTTACAAACAGAATCCATGATACCGGCAGAATCCATGATACCGGGAATTATAACCGTTACGAACTCCTTCCCGATTATGGAGGTGAGGTGTTCTGTGGCTATAAACGGTACACCAACCTCTTGCATCCTTTGAAACAGATGTTCCTGACTTCTATCGAGAGGAACAACAATATCCGTCCGGTTCTTGGTACGAATGAAGCTTCCTTTCTCACCGATGAAAGTACGAGCAATAATTCTTGCTACGTTCTTCCCGACGAAAAACCTGGACATCTTCCAGGCGATTTCGTGCAATCTCGCCGGAGGCATCACGTTCTCGTGAGCTGCTATCAGAACTACGCCGTCATCACAGGTATAGACGATTGGCTGACCAGTGGCATAGTGTTCATCAGCGTATTCATCAAATACCCTGAAACCCGATACATAGGCGTTGCAGAGGGTTTCCGTACCCAGGACCTGTTGCATTTCACGCACCAAACCAACTGACATTCCCGGATAGAACGACGTGAATCGTTCTTTATAAATAACACCTGCCATTTCCCAGACACCAAAGAAAGTGTCGTTACCTGAGGTGACCTCGGCCATACGTCCGTAATGGGCTAAAGGTTTATCAGCCGTTGGTATATTGCTGATGCCAACGATATTGCCAATACCCAATTTCTCGAGATTGGGGACTCGAAATCTTGGATGTGCTTGAGCTGCATGATGGAAGGTATGTGCGCCAACGCTCTTATAGTCTGCCGCGTCTAGCTGAGCGCCGATGCCGACGCTATCCATCACGAGGATAATGATACGTCGGAACATCACTCTTTTCCTTTCCGGCCTTTTAGCCAATTCTAATCGGCAGACCGCTGGTAGCTGACAGATAAATCGCATCGATGATGCTCATTAGCCGACAAGCCTCAAAGGGTGTAGTCAACGGCTCAGCCTTGCCCTGTAGTGTCTGTACGAAGTTGACTGCAGCAGCTACACGCCCCATCGTACTGTCGAAAGGCACGGTGATGCTCTGATCGTTTGGTTGACCATTTTCCTGAGAGTAAACCTCACAGGTACCAGTAATGACCTCGCTAGTGTGATCCTGAAACAACCTGCCAACCCTCCCTCCGGCTTTCTGTCCCTGGAAGGTAACAAAGCACTGTTCTTCTCGAACCATCTCGGCCCAAGAAGTATGGAGGCTAAGCACCTGTCCGCTTTCGAAAGTTACGATTGCGTGAGCACTAGATTCAACATCCGTAATACCGTCTCCGTTCGGAACTCCGTAGGAACCCCGGCGCGTGGGGTCATCCATAAAGCAGTTGAAGATTTGACCCAACACATGTTTCGGCCTGGGATAACCCATGAAATAGAGCGCCAAGTCTATCATGTGAAGTAAGTCTATCAGAGCTCCACCGCCAGCTACTTTTTGATTGGTAAACCAGTTTTCGAAACCCGGAATACCAGATCTACGAACCCAAACAGCCTGGGCGGAGTTAATCCGTCCAAAAAAACCACTCCTAATGCGACAAGTGATCTCCTGTGATTCTGGTCGTGCACGATTGTTGAAGTCAAACAGCAGATGTTTACCAGAAGCTTCGGCAATTTTCATCATCTCCTGAACTTCCGCAGAGTTCATGGCCGGCGGCTTTTCACAGAATACGTGCTTTCCAGCTTGTAGCGCCTGGATAGCCAACATTTTGTGAGACACCGGCGGAGTGAGAATACTGATGGCGTCAATTTGTCCGGACGCCCTATCCAGCATTTCTTCAAGAGTGTTGAAAGTTGCCAGAATACCGTAAGTCGCAGCTGCTTTCTGGGCAGCTGCTTGGTTTGTATCGACAACGCAGGTTATCTCCGCACCAGCTGAACGAAATCCGTTAGCTTGGTATTTGAGCATTGCGCCTGCACCGACAATACCGATTTTCCAAGACATCTTTTTTTCCTTTCTAAGCCTTGGTACAGACGAATGTTCCGCGTGACCTGTCCAATATGATCGGCTTTTCTTGGTCAATCATCAATCTCCTGATCTCTGCAGCTAAGGCAAGCTTAAGATCTGCATCATTGGTCGATTCTTGAAAGCATGGCAGGGTAGTATAGTACGACATAAAGCCGTCTGCGTCCGGAAACACCAATTGAAATCCATAGAAATGATATTCTACTTCTCCGAAAAGTCCATTCAGATACTCTCTGGCATTGTTGCAGTGGAAAGGTGAGCGAGAAAAGCGCACGTTAGTTTCAATACCAACTTGTGCTATTGCCTCCTGATGAGAGATCCTAAGAAGATCGTCCTCAAGGGTCTTTACACCCGTAGTGATGATGACTTTTCCTTCCTGTCTGACTACTCGAGCTGTTTCGTTCAATCCTCTATCAAGGTCGCCGACGTGATTGAGCACATGCTTAGCAACCACCACATCAAATTGACCATCCCCGAAGGGCAAATCTTCAATCGATGCGATAACACATACTGGCGTTGCGATTGTGTTACAAACTCTCTGGCGGGTAATTTTCAATAGGTCTTGTGAGATGTCTACGGCAAAAACTTTCCCGCCCCTGTTCAGCCGTTGGCTGATGATGGCAACGTCTTTCCCTGTTCCCGAGCCGATGTCTAATACTAGCTCATCACCTTCAAGGTCGATAAAATCGATTCCATACCTGCCAACACCCACGCCGTATCTATCCCAAGCAAGTTCTCTGTTGAGCAGATTTCGGGCGACACCGTACTGAATTCGCGGATCACTGTACTGGATCCTCATGTCTATTTCTCCTTATCTTGTCAAGGTGCAATGTCAAATGATTTTGACTTTACATAGTAGCAAGAAATTTGTTATTGTGTCAATAGTAATACTATAAAGATGAACCATATATAATATGACAAAAAAAATACAACAGCTATCAGTAAAAGGTCTATTCAGAAGAGGTGGAAATGTCCTCTTGGTTAAGGATCCTAAGGGGGTTTGGGAACTTCCTGGTGGTAGAATAAAACACGGCGAAGAACCAGAAGAAGCTCTTAGGAGAGAATTGGATGAGGAATTGGGCTGGTCAAAAGTTGATATCAAAAATATTATCAATACTTGGAGTTTTTCTTCAAAGATTAATGGTACCTATTATCATTTTATTATAATTATATATACCTGCACTTCAGATGAAGAAAATATTAAAAAAAATGATGAATATATTAAATACCAATGGGTTCCGATTTCTGAGATTAATAATCTAAATATGCGAGATGGTTATAAAAAGATTTGTAAGTTATAGATAAATATGTTCACGTATTTCTTTGTTGCAAGGAGGAGTGCTCCCTCAGTTACTAGAAATTAGGAATTATTGAAAAAACTTAGTGTCTCATTACAAAGTCATACCAAAAAAGAGTAAAGCTTAAAGAAGCTATAATATCATATACAAAATTCGGCCCGATAGGCCGAATTTTTTTGAACCTAGATTTTTTTGCCTAAACTTCCTTGGTACCGCCAAGGGGAATCGAACCCCTGTTTTCAGGATGAAAACCTGATGTCCTAACCACTAGACGATGGCGGCAGAAAAGATGTAAAAATATGATAACTTATAATTCCCCTTAAGTCAATGTCTAAACCGTGCTAAGATTAGTTTATGAAAATTCTAGGCATAGAAACATCATGTGACGAAACAGCCGCTGCTTTGATTCAGGCTGAAGGTGAAAAAATTAAAGTTATCACTAGCGTCATTTCTTCGCAAGTTGATATCCATAGAAAATTTGGCGGAATTGTTCCGGAAGTGGCAGCACGGGAACACCTGAAAAACATTTTACCGATTATTGACCAGGCTTTGGGACGAAATAAATGGTCTGACGTTGATTATATTGCCGTGACTTCTGGTCCTGGCTTAGTCACCTCCTTACTAGTGGGAGTGGAAACAGCTAAAACACTATCGCTGGTCCTTAAAATTCCCTTACTGTCCATAAACCACATTGAAGCTCATGTTTATGCCAACTGGCTGTCCGGCAGGATTAAATTGCCGGCTTTAAGTTTGGTAGTTTCTGGCGGCCATACCCAATTAATTTTGATCAATAATCAGGGTCACTATAAAATTATCGGTCAAACCTTGGACGATGCTATCGGCGAATGCTTTGATAAAGTGGCCAAGATTCTAAATGTTGGTTATCCGGGCGGTCCGGCGATTGAAAAGTTAGCACGATCCGGTGATTCTAAAAAGATCAACTTTCCTCGTCCTCTAATTAACCAGTTAAACTATAATTTTAGTTTCTCTGGTCTAAAAACTTCTGTACTTTATTTCACTCGATCGGTTCCTAATAAAGGGTTCCTGAAGCCCGACATTTGTGCCAGCTTTCAGCAGGCAGCCGTTGACGTTTTGGTGGCCAAAACGGTACGAGCTACTAATGAGCATAAGGTAAAGACGGTCATGCTGGCCGGTGGAGTTGCTGCTAACCAGAAATTGCGCACCACTCTAAAAAACCAACTAAAAAAACAGTCTCCCAAAACATCATTTATGGTGCCGGATTTTCCTCTGTGTACCGACAACGCTTTAATGATTGCCATAGCTGGTTATTTTAAGGCCAAGAAGGGGCTGACCACTCCCTGGCAGCAATTAACTGCTGACCCCAATTGGCAGTTGAGTTAACTTGACTCAATGCTGTCTAGGCCCTAAAATAGAACTATCATTAAATCAAGCTAATAGCGCTATGATCAGAGTCTGTGTCGCTCTGAAAGCTGAGGGTCCTAAAAGGCCGACTGCCTCGATAAGTCCTCCGGGTACGTCCGTCATCGCGTAAAATAAGCGTCCTGTCTCCCGGGAGTACAGGGAATTAAGGTGGTACCGCCTGAGAGGGTCCTTAAACGTACTAAGGACTTTTTTAATATGAAAAAAGAGTTAAGCAAACAATATAATCCCTTCGACGTTGAAGACAAAATTTACCAACAATGGGAAAAATCTGGATATTTTAATCCGGATAAACTGCCGGATGCCAAGAAAAGAAAGCCCTATTCCATTGCTATGCCTCCGCCCAATGTAACCGGCGACCTCCACCTGGGGCACGCCATTACCCTAACCATAGAAGACGTCTTGGCTCGCTTTAAAAGAATGCAGGGGTACGCCGCTCTATGGCTTCCGGGGACTGACCACGCAGGAATTTCTACCCAAATAATGGTTGAAAGATTGATCGCCAAGTCCGGCTTAGACCGCCATAAATTAGGTCGCCAGAAATTCTTAGAAAGGGTCTGGCAATGGAAAAATGAGTATGGCGATATCATTACCAAACAGATTCGCAAGATGGGCGCTTCCTGTGATTGGTCGCGAGAGCATTTCACTTTAGACCCCAAATTAACCAAAGCCACACAAACTGCTTTTATCAAACTGTTTAACGACGGGTTGATTTATCGCGGCAATCGTATTATTAATTGGTGTCCCCGATGTGCTTCTGCAATTTCTGACCTGGAAGTGACTCACCGGGAACATAAAACAAAATTATGGCACCTTAAATATCCACTTTTACAAAATGGCCAGCCAAGTAATCAATTTCTGATTGTAGCTACGACCCGTCCTGAAACTATGCTGGGCGATACCGCCGTGGCCGTCAATCCTAAAGATAAACGCTACAAGAAACTAGTCGGGCAAAGGGTCTTGCTACCCTTAATGGACCGGGCCATCCCTGTTATAGCTGATTCCCGAGTGGATATGGAGTTTGGCACCGGAGCAGTTAAAGTAACTCCGGCTCATGATCCTTTGGACTGGGAGATCGGTCAAAAGCACCGGCTAGAAGCCATCCAGGTAATAGACGAGAGAACCTTTATCACCAAAAACGGCGGCCGCTACGCCGGGCTGAAAGCTAAAGAAGCACGGCAGAAAATAATTATCGATTTGCAAAATATAAAACTGCTGGATAAGGAAGAAGATTATGACCACTCTATTGCTCGTTGTGAAAGATGCAATTCGGTAATCGAGCCGCTAATCTCTAAACAATGGTTTGTAAAGATAAAACCTTTGGCCCAGTCAGCTATTGAGGAAGTTAAGAAGGGTAAAATAAAAATCACCCCTAAACGCTTTGAAAAAGTGTACTTCCACTGGATGAATAATATCAAAGACTGGTGCATTTCCCGTCAGCTGTGGTGGGGGCATCAAATACCTATCTGGTATTGCCAATCCTGCGATGAAGCTATTGCCTCGGTAACCAAACCAAAATCCTGTACAAAGTGTACGGACAAAAAGTTTAAGCAAGATGAAGACACTCTAGATACCTGGTTCAGCTCCGGCCTATGGACTTTTTCCACTTTGGGCTGGCCAGCCAAAACCTCTGACCTTAAGCGATTCCACCCCACCGATCTAATGGAGACCGGTTGGGATATTCTCTTTTTCTGGGTGGCCAGAATGATTATGCTAAGTCTCTATTTGCACCAGGAAAAACCTTTTAACCAAGTATACCTTCATGGACTAATCCTGGACCGCCAAGGTAGAAAAATGAGTAAGTCTAAAGGCACCGGACTAGATCCCCTGGTCTTAACTGAAAAATATGGTACCGATGCTTTGAGGATGTCTTTGGTGATCGGAAATTCTGCCGGCCAGGACTTTCGTCTCTATGAGGAAAAAGTGGCCGGCTACCGCAATTTTTCCAATAAACTCTGGAACGTATCCCGCTACATTCTAATGCAGGAATATAAATGTTGTTCCTACGACGCCTCTGCTTTGGCTGACCAGTGGATTATCAGCCGCCTCAATCAAGTAATCGAAGAAACCACCACCAATTTGGAGAACCTCCGTTTCTCAGAGGCCGGGACTTTGCTATATGAGTTTATCTGGCATGAGTTGGCTGACTGGTATCTAGAAGCAACTAAATTTCGGCCCAATCCTGACCTCCTCTATCACTTATTAATAAACGTCCTCAAGCTGCTACACCCCTTCATGCCTTTCATCACCGAAGAAGTCTGGTCCCAACTTCCTCATCAGAACCTTCTGATGATAGAAGATTGGCCCGTAACTAAAAAGGCTCTAATAAAAAGCGAATCTATTGATCGCTTTCAGCAGTTACAAGGTTTGGTGACTGAATTTCGTAATTATAAAAAGGACCAAAAAATTCCGCCCAAGGAAGTTGTCGGGATTAAAAAGATAATACCTGCCAAGATCAAAGATCAGAAAGGGCTTATTGAATTTTTGGCCAACGTAAAAATTGCTTAAATATAAAAAAGCCGGAAGGTTAGCCCTACGGTTTTTTTAAATCTAAAATATTTTATTGAGCTACTCTGAACACTTCCTCTACCGTTGTGATTCCGTCCTTAGCCTTTAACAAGCCGTCCTGGACCATGGAAACCATGCCGTTTTGGACGGCTAATTCCTTCATGCGATATTCAGAAACTTCTTCCGATATTATCACTTTTTCTATTTCTTTGTCCATGGCGAAAATCTCGAAAATTCCGATTCGGCCCTTGTAACCCAAGCTGTGGCAAGCCTCACAACCTTTGCCTTTGTAGAAAGTTAACTCCTGATTCAAATCAATCTTCTCCCCGGAATTAGTCGGAATGGCCCCCAGAATATTTTTAATTCTCTCCGTTGTAGCTCCGTCCAAATCAACTTTTTCTTTACAGTGATCGCAAATCTTTCTGACCAGTCGTTGCGCCATTATAGCGTTGAGGGCTGGGGCCAACAAAAACGGCTTAACCCCCATGGCCATAAACCGAGGCACAGCTCCGGCTGCATCGTTGGTATGAATAGTTGATAAAACCAAGTGTCCGGTCAGAGCTGATTGGATGGCTACTTCTGCTGTTTCTTTATCCCGAATTTCACCTACCATGATAATGTCCGGGTCTTGTCGTAATATAGAACGCAGTCCCTTGGCGAAATCATAGTCCTTACTGTGATCAACTTGACTTTGGTTGACCCCTTCGACTTGATATTCGATAGGGTCTTCCAGGGTAATGATCTTTGTTTCGGGGGTATTTAGCTTATTAATGACAGCGTAGAGAGTAGTGGTTTTACCAGAGCCAGTGGGACCAGTTGTAATAATCATGCCATTGGGTTTTTCTACTTCCGTTTTTACCTGTTCATAGGCCCTTCCTCTAATGCCAAGCTCTTCAAAACCAATACCTACTGTCGAAGACATTAGCAGGCGCATTACTATGCTTTCACCAAAAGCAGTAGGCAGAGTAGAAACACGTACATCAATTTTCCCATCGGTCAAATAGATGGTTATCCTCCCGTCCTGCGGTACTGCAGTGATATTGAGTTTTAGTCCGGCCATCAATTTTACCCGGGAAATAATCTTGGGCCAGTCTTGTTTACGTAAAGTAGCTACGTTCTGCAGAACACCGTCAATTCTATAGCGCACTACTAACTCATTCTCTTCGGTCTCGATATGAACGTCTGACGATTCAGCCTGGATAGCGCCGGCTAATACTATGGTGAATATCTGTGTGACATTGGTTCCTTTTAGTTTCTCATTCATTTCCCGAAAAGATTTGATACCCTTACGATATTTTTCAATCTCCTCCTTGGGTATCTCTACTCCCCTTTTGATCTGCTTAGGGATATGAACGTGTTCATACAACTGGTAAGCTTGGTAAAAACTGTGCTCCGAAGTAAGGAAAATATCAATAGTCAAATTGAAAAACTGTTTCTTTAAGTCCTCTATAATTTCGTTAACACCCGGGCTCTCTGGGTCAACAACTGCCAGTCTGACGGCCTTGGGATCTTTAAAAAAGCTGATAATTTTATACTTTTTAGATTTTTCCCGTGGCACCAGCTTGAGATAGTCCGCCGCAATAGGAAACCCCTTAAGGTTCATATAAGGCAGTCCTCTGGTCATGGCTTCCTGCTCTGTGGCCATTTCTTTCTGCCTCAGGTCCATTTCCGTCATTTTATCGTCAAAAGCATCCTGAGTCTCCTTGGAGGCAGGGGCAATTTTGGCTTTTTGCGAATTTAGCAGATCGTCAATTGTTTGATCTTGTTTTTGGTCCATAGTTTTCTTGGCTACCTAATTATAGGATAAAATTGGTTAAATATCAAAAAGCTGCCCGGGTGTTCCTGGCAGTCTTTATATTCTCTCGTTTACATATTTTTTCTTAAATTCTCCAATGTTACTTTTTCTGCCTCGGCTAAAGTGTGGTTCTTAAGCACAAACTCTGTAAAGTCCTTGCTACCCTTTGGATTAAATTCTTTCAAGATTTGTAGGGCATCAATCTTTTCTTCTGTAGAAACAATTCCATGGACATCCCCGTCTCCTTTTTCAAAAAGGATCAGGACTATCTTAGCTTCAGGTGTATTGATAATCAATTCATCAATTACTCCCCTAAGGTCGTTTTCTTTAGCACCTGATCGCTCAAAATCTTCTTTGTTTAAAGCTGTCCAGACAACCCTGTTGTTGACGTCGGTTCTTAATCTGGCCAGTGCCCTACCCCACAGCTTCAAAGTTGAAATTGATTTGGTTCGATAAAGATTTTTGACAATTTCTTCTCGTCTGGCTCCGGAGGCAATTAGATGGGATGCGATTGACAAGGTTCGAGGAGTCACCTGGGGACTTTGAAAACTTTTGGTCTTGGATATAATGCCAGTCATTAGGTTGGTGGCAATATGTTCGTCGATCAATTCTTCTCGGTAATCTTTTAATAGTTCAAAAACAATTTCGGAGGTCGAGGTGGCAGTAAGATCAACCAGGTTAATCTGTCCAAAATATTCATTCTCCGGGTCGTGATCAATGTTTACAATCGGCTTATGATAAAAGAATTCTCTGTTATCTTCGTATATTTTACCCAGAGAATCTATATCGGGTGTGCTTAAGGTAAAAATCATGTCATAAGCAAAGCCACCAGAAGAAGTTGAAATATCTCTTTCTTCGAAAAATCCGTTCTTGGGAGTAACGTAAACATTCAATTTATGATCCTTAATATCATAACTGAGCTCCTCCACTTTAGTTTTGGAAACGTCTAAAGAGATAATAAATTTTCTGAGACTGGATAAATCAGCCATTATCTCTTCACTCTTGGGCAGAAAAGAGTGAGCTGGCAGTAAATCAAATCCGGCACATACAATTTTGACTCTTTTGTTTATTTTTTCTAAAAATAAAGCAAGGGCCAGTGAAGAAGCGATGGAATCTGTGTTAAACTTCCTAGCCGTAGCAATTAAAACCGTATTGCTTTTTTTAACAGCCTCCTTGATTTGTTCAAAAATGGAAAGCCCCATATTATAAATAGGCAGGCAACGTCTGCCTAGGTAATGATTTAATTTTGATTTATCAGCATACCTAAATATTAAATGGCTGTCAAGATATATTTCCGGGATAAAGTAAAATCTCTTAAAAAATGGCTAAGATTAGGCAAAAAATCACAAAAAGCGCTCTCCAAACCCAGGATTTTGGGCTAAGATTGGCTAAAAGGATCCCCAAAGGGACTATCTTGGCCTTGTCAGGTGATTTAGGTGGAGGCAAAACCTGCTTCACCCAAGGACTGGGTAAGGGCCTTGGGATAAAACAGCCGATTTTAAGCCCCAGCTTTGTTATCACTAAAGTTTTTCCTGTTAACAGAAAGGGGTATCGTAACTTGTATCACCTTGATCTCTATCGTCTTCGGAAAGCGCAAATCGATAAACAGTCTTTGATGGAGATTATAAACGACCAAAATTCCATATCAGCCATTGAATGGGCGGAAAAAATCAAAGATTGGCTACCCCAATCCCGTACCATCTATCTGCAATTTGATTATTTGGATCAGGAGCGACGTAGCCTTAAAATGAAGGCTTTTTCCAAGCCCCTTGACAAAATACTAAAATTGGCGTATAATTAAGATAAGAAAATGGAAATCTAGGGGTGACTCCGGATTTCCTTTTTTAAATGTGTATATAGGCAATATCAATGTTACGATTCATGAAAAACACTCGGGCAAAATTAATTGATTTTGCTGCCAACAACAAGTGTAAAAAAGAAAGCGCTAAACATCTAACCTGGCCTATTTGTAGTGTGGCCAGTTTCTTTTTGGGTATTGCTACCTTTGTGGTCAATTTTTTTATTGTCTTATTGACCATTCCTTTCTCTATGGTCTACACCCCAACTAAAGGTTTTCAGAAACTGGGACGGCACAACGGTAAAGGATACTTCTTCGATTCCTATACTCGCTATCTCAGATTTCATCGCGCCTCTATAGGAACTGTTGTAGCCGTCATCGTAGTAGTTGCCGCCAAAGTTATTCTAACCTTTGTGGCCCTGCATCCCGACGTTATCGGAGCTAAGGGAGGAGGGGAGCCTCCAGTCAATCCTGGCTGTGAAGTGGTTACGATATATACTAATGAGCCCAGCTCCGCTCAAACCATTGAGCAAGGTGACACCTTTACCCTCTCTGGTCATTTTTGTAACGCTGATATTGATGACCTTTGTGCTGTTTGCGGTTATGACCAGCCGGTTTGGGGTCGTTTCAGGCTTAGTGGCGGTGGTTGGGGTACTATTACCACTTCTTCTGCGCTTAAAACCAGTGGCAGTAATTACTCTGCTGATTACGGCTCTTCAGGGGATACTATGGGTATGGGCTGCTATTGCCAAAACTATGATGCTGAGTGGTCCAGAACTGTTACCGCTAACACCGGATCTGAAGGAAAAGTTTATGAAGTAAGATTTCGTCTACAAAATGGTTCAGTAATCCCCGAGGAATATCACTACTCAAGCGCCAAGACTATTAATATCTTACCTCTAGCTCCTACCAACTTTACTCATAGCGCTAACACTACTTCATCTATCACCTGGTCCTGGGCTGATGCTTCTGCCAATGAAACCGGTTACTACGTCCAGAATGCCGGTGACACTAATCTTTCGGCTGATTTAGGTGCTAATGCCAGCTCCTGGCAAGAAACTAGCCTATCTCCCAACACCCAATACACCCGCCACAGTAATGTCTACGCCGCTTCCGGGGATAACGATAGTAATCAGCTATCTGCTTATACCGCCATCGAAACCCCGACCGGGGTGGCGATCGGCACTACCACCAGTACCGCTGTCACCCTGTCAGCCTCCGGTACTTTGTCCTATTTAGCCAGTGGCAGTTCTGGACTATACTTTAGTGAAACTGTTACCAACACTAATTCCAACTGGACCCAAACCAATTCCTGGCAAAAAACAGGTCTGTCGCCCAACACTGCATACACCTTTAAAGTAAAGGCGAGGAACGGTGATAGTGATGTGACTGCTGAAACAGCCACTAGCAGCGTCAGAACTCTGTCTCCGGCCCCTGATGTTTCTTCAGATCGCAATACTCAAACTTGGTACAAAACAGGGAACTTTACCTTTACTAATGATTTAGGCTTCGGAGAAGGAGCGGTTGGTTATTATCGTTATTCCTGGAAAAAATCCGCTACTCACTCCTGGACTGGCAGTGAAACCCAATGGAACAGTGGCAGCCTTGGCCTGGCCGCCACCAGTGCGGGCTCTTGGTATCTACACCTGAAATCTTACAACGATGACGACGTGGCCAATAGTACTGAAACATATGGGCCATACTATTTTGATAATGTTGTTCCAACCATTACCAGCTACGAACCAACACTCGACGCTACAACCACTACTAGCCAACCACCTGTTATTAACGTTGATTTCTCTAAAACAGGTGGCAATAGCACTTCTACCCTTAGTAACTTCGCCATCAGGGGCAGAACCACCAAGGGAATAGTTCAAGCTATCTGGACCACTGTCGCTCAAAATATTAACGCCAAAACTTATTCAAATAACTGGACCGTTCCTCGGACTTTTTTCAACTCGTTAAAGGAAGGCGTTAACGTAATCGATATAAAGGTTACCGACAAAGCGGGTAACGTAACCACTGAGGAGGCTGTCTTTTATATTATCAAGGACACTCTTGGTCCTGAAATTTCTCTGATCGCTGTTGCTGCCATTACTAACGCGGCCACTATTACCTGGACCACTGATGAGGCCGCCACCAGCCAACTGGAGTGGGGGAGTAGCAATGCCCTTGGTTATTTAACTACCGCTACGGATGAATATGTTACTAGTCATTCGGTTATTTTAACCGGCCTGGATGAAAATACCAGCTACTTTTTCAAGTGCCATTCGACTGACCAACAGGGCCAGGAAAGCACTTCCAGTATTTATCCCTTTACTACGGCCGAGCTGCCAGCCTTACTCATCTCGGATGTTCTAGTAGTCGACGCTACCGACACTACAGTCGTTGTCACCTGGACAACTGACCGGGCTGCTGCCTCCAAAGTACGCTATGGTACCACTACTGATTTCGGAGAAACTGTTCAAGACACTGAATATGTTACTGATCATTCTATTTCTTTGACCGACCTAGAGCCCAACACTCAATATTACTACGAAGTTATTAGTTGGGATGCTGACGGAATTTATGCCTACGATTCTTACGCCACCTTCTCTACCGGAGAGACAGTGGTGACCCCTGAAGAATTTGAAGAAACTGCTCCGGAACTAGAAGAAATTACTGTTAACGATTCAGAGTTGCCTTGCGATTCTGTTTCAAAGAACGAATCTAGGCCACTAATTAGACAACGCGACGTTACTCTTGAGGGGAAGACCACCCCCTTCGCCACTGTAGTCGTAGAGCTTTTCTCTGATCCTGTAATCACCACGGTAACTGCTGACGCTAACGGATATTGGTCAGCCACTTTTGTAAATGTTTCTTTGGGTGAACATAAAGTATTTATTACCGTTTCTAAAAATAGTATCACTATAGAAAAGAAGGTGGGCTCTTTCATTGTTTATAATCCAGCTGCAACAATTGTTTATCCGGTTGATGAAATAGAGATCGTTGAACAGAGACCATTAATAAAGGGTCTGGCAAAATCCGGATACCGAGTCAATATTTATCTAGACGGCAACCTCAACGGCTACACCACGGCCACTACCCACTCTTCAGGCACTGGCTCTTTTGCCTATCAGCCGCCCGAAGATCTTGGCATCGGCTGTCACCAACTTTATACAATCTCTGTAGACAATAATGGTATCGCTTCTGACACTTCTGATACTATTTCTTTTTGTATCTTTCCTCCTTTTATCTCTCCGGCTGTTTTTGACCCCAATATTGATGCTGCGGCTCCTCCCAATATCACCCTTACCGGCTTGGCTCATAACGGATCAACTATTCTGGTCTATTTGGATGACAGCCTTTATGGTAGTTTTGAGGTTACTGATCATCCCTCGGGAACTGCCTATTTCTCCTATACGCTGTCTACTAATAGCGATCTTGCATCTGGCAATCATTCGATCTACCTGGTAGCAACTGATGCTGTCGGTAGATCTTCTTTACCCTCTCGTACTATTTCTTTCAACAAGCCTTCGACCACTTCTGTTACCGCTACCGATTCTCTTGTCTACACTGTACAAGCAAGGGATAGTCTCTGGAATATTGCCCAAAGCTATTACGGTGATGGTAAATTGTATCAACGTTTAATCGATAATAACAAAGAACAATACCCCGCTTTACTAAATAATCCCGGTGTCATCCAGGCTGGCTGGCGTTTATTGCTATAAAAAAGCACCCCATTATGAGGTGAGTGGCCATTAGTAATTTCTAAATATCTATACGGACAGGGCAGCAGCTTTCTCGGCAACTGCCTCTTTTTGTTTTATTACCAGGTCGTCAACTACCATCTTCTTGTCGTCAATAGATACAACCTGACCAGAATCGATTATTAATTCTTTTTCTATTAATTCTTTAATTATATTCTCTCCTTTTACGTAGTATCTCACAATCTCCTGCATTTCTGCATTGAATTCGAAATCAACTATCCGACCCAGTTTCTTTCCGGACTTGGTAAAGACGGGCAAATTAAGTAGCTGGTTCTTTTTTAGGTTCATCTTGACCTGCCTTTTTTTTACGGCGTAAGAAGTAATATTGTTGCCCTACCATAAATAAAGTTGAAAACATCCAATATAAGGTTAACCCCGCCGGGAAGGTAAACCCAATAAACAGGGTTAAAATTGGCCCGAAATACAGCATTTGTTTTCCCATGCTGGCGGCCATTCCTTCATCTTTGGCGCCTGGTATTTTGGGCACTTTCTTTCTAACCATGATCATTTTCGACTGCCAGAATTGGAAGCCAGCGGCCAGGATAGCAAACCCCCAAAAGGGGTTGGCCAACTCTACCAGTCCCAGAAATTTAGTGGAAATTGCTGTGGTAGTAAAGTAGTCTCGCAACGGGCCGTACAAATGAGCCAACTGATCGCCAACCAGGATACCCGTTTCCGGATCTGTATTTAGCCCCCCCATAAATACACGGAATAAAGCTAAAAGAATCGGAAGTTGTATAAGAAGAGGGAGGCAGGAAGAAAAGGGATTTACTTTATTCTGCTTATACACCTGCATTAATTCACGGCTTTGTTGTTCTTTGTTGTCTTTGTACTTCTTTTTTATTTCGTCGATCTTAGGTTGGATGTCCTGCATTGCCTTTTGCGATTTTATGGAAGAAAGTGACGGGAAGAACAGGACAAATTTGATAATAATAGTCACAAATATTATGGCCACACCTAAGTCGTGTCCTGGTATTGATTTATAAAAAAGCATCAATAGATTTAGGAGTGGTTCGTATAAAATTGTGTTAAATAATTCTATCATTTTTTTACTTTACCGGATCATAGCCTCCCTTGGAAAAGGGGTTGCAGCGTAGCACCCGCCATGCCGCCTTGGTTGCTCCTTTGATTATACCGTATTTGGCAATTGCCTGGATAGCGTATTCCGAGCAAGTAGGTGAGTAGCGGCAATAACCGTCCGGAAAATAGTGGCGCGGATAGCCGTGGTCAAAAGACAACGTCTTTTGATAAAACCGGATTATTTTTATTAAGAAATTTTTTATATAGTCGTTAATAAACATCTTATCACACTTTCATTTTTTTAAATAGTCTGCCGATTTCCTGTGCGATTCTCGAAAAATCTTCTTTGGTCGCCCTGGGCAGACTTACTATTACATAATCATGTTGCGCTGGAATCTGGGACAAGAGGGGACGAATTATTTCTGTTATCTGCCGTTTTAATTTGTTGCGTACTGGTGCCGATTTGCTGACTTTATTGGAAATTACGATCCCGAAACGCGACTGCTGATATTTGTTCGGCAGGTACCTTAAAATAAAAATCGGGCTGGCTGCTTTTTTTCCGTCTTTATAAACCCGTTGAAAATCCTTCTTTTTAGCTAGTCGATTTGCTTTTGCTAACATACTAAGCCGCTAGGCGTTTTCGTTTTTTTAAGCGTCTTCTTTTTATCACCTTTCGGCCGGTCCGGGTTGCGGCACGGGCCCGAAAGCCAAATCTTTTTTTTCTTCTCTTTTTCTTGGGTTGATAAGTTCTTTTAGGCATTTTCTTCTTTCTTAACAAATTTCTCATTTAGTTTAACAATTTATAGCATTTACGTCAAAAATTTGATCCCCATAAATACCTCTAAAAAAACAGGCGTTCTTATCCTCCCTTAATCCACACTTTGTTAACATATTATTAACTTTAGGGGTGTTTTTATTGGGTTTCTTTTGTGTTATAGTCAGAGGGCGACTTTATTTTTTTACACTTTTTTCCCGCTGCTATGGACAAAGATCAGTTGTGGCAAGCCACTTTAGGCGAATTAGAGTTGTCGATTTCTAAGGCCAATTTCACCACTTGGTTTAAAAATACTTTTATTTCTTCATACGAAAACGATAAAGTAATTATTGCTGCGCCCAACGCTTTTACCAAGGCATGGTTGGAGCAAAAATACCATAAAGCTATTCTAAAAGCCCTCCAAAACGTTACTGGTAACGTTAAGGAGGTTATTTATAAAGTCGAAAATATTAAGACCGGGGACAAGAAAGAGCCCAAAAAAGAAGTGGCCAAAATAAAAGAAGTGGCCCAAAGAATTGAAGATGAAAAAAGAGATTCTTTTAATAAATTCGGTATAAATCCTAAATACACTTTCGAAAGTTATGTCGTGGGCAAGGCTAACGAATTAGCCAAAGCTGCCTGTCATGCGGTAGCTGAAAAACCCGGTCTTGTTTACAATCCTTTATTTCTTTATGGCGGTGTAGGGCTGGGTAAAACCCATCTTATGCAGGCTATTGCCAATTATGTTTTGGCTAAGGATAAAAGTAAAAAAATACTATATGTTCCTAGTGAAAAATTTACCAATGAATTTATCCAATCGGTTTCTAATGGTAAAATAAGCAGCTTCAAAGATACTTATCGTACAGCTGATGTTCTTTTGATTGACGATATCCAGTTTTTGGCTGGTAAAGAGGGTACACAGGAGGAATTTTTTCACACCTTTAACGCCCTGCATCAAGCCAACAAGCAAATTGTATTAAGTTCAGATCGTCCCCCTAAGGCCATCCCAGCCCTGGAACAACGATTAATTTCTCGGTTTGAATGGGGTATGATTGCAGACATTGCCTCTCCAGATTTAGAGACTCGCATTGCTATTCTGGACACTAAATGCAGAGAAAAGGGCGTAAAAATAAACCGTGAAATTCTTAACTATATCGGCACCTCGATTCATAGTAATGTTCGGGAATTAGAGGGAGCGCTTAATAAGATCGTAGCCTACTCCCAACTAAATAACTCTGAACCCGACCTAGAGGCTGCTAAAAATGTACTTTCTTCGTTAGTTTCTGCTTCTCCTAATAAGGCGGTTACGGCCAAACAGCTGATCAGCACTGTGGCTAGTTATTTTGACATTTCTCCTGAAGATTTGGGAGGCCAAAGCCGCAAAAAAGAATTAGTAGTACCTAGACAAATTGCTATGTATCTGATGCGAGATGATTTGAAGTGTTCCTACCCCAATATAGGTCAAGAGTTAGGCGGGCGTGATCACACCACCGCTATGCATGCCCATTCAAAAATAATCAAAGAAATTGAGAAGGATGAAAAGACCAGGCAAGACATAAATTTGATTCGCCAAAGACTCTACAGCTGATGTTAATAACATCTGTATTGTTCTGTTAAAAAAATGAGGATAAATAATCTACTTATTAAGACCTGTTGTTTTTTTAAAACTAATCAACAGTCTGTCCCGAAAGTTCTTAACAAGTTCTTCACAAAAAAATTTTTATTAAATCTTGAAATGGTCAATTGTTTCAACAGGATTACGCTTTCAATTAATTTAATCCACAAATCCACAGCCCTTATTACTACTACTAAATAATTAAATTCAAATAAGGAATAATTATATGAAATTCTCTTGCACCCAAGAAAATCTAAATCATGGCCTGAACGTGGTTAATCACGTAGCCAGTAAAAATGCCAACTTGCCGATTCTGGCTAATGTTTTAATTGAAGTCGACAAAACGGGTATTAAACTTTCTACCACCAATCTTGAAGTTGGCGTTTCTAGTACCGTGCGGGGCAAAATCGAAGAGCCTGGTAAACTTACCGTGCCGGCTCGTCTTTTTGCAGATTACGTAAGCTTGCTACCCAATGAAAAAGTTGACTTTGAGTCAGAAGAAAATGATTTGAAAGTATCCTGCCAAAAGTCACACACTAAAATAAAAGGGATGCAGGCAGATGAATTTCCGGTGATCCCCCAAGTAGACAAAAAAGACAAGTGCCAAATAAAGGCCAAGGACTTTAAGGCAAGTATTGCGTCGGTAATTTTTGCTGTAGCCTACGATGAGTCTCGGCCAGAGATCTCAGGTGTTTTTACGCAGTTTAAGGACAAGGAAATGACATTGGTAGCCACAGATAGTTATCGGTTAGCCGAGAAAAAGGTGCAGCTGAGCGACGGATCAAAAAAGGAGCAAGGAGTGATTGTGCCAGTCAGAACCTATCAAGAGCTGATGCGTGTTTTGGAAAGCGAAGAGGATATTTTAGAAATTAATTTAAATGAAAACCAGATACAATTCAGTCTGGGCGATGTTGAACTGGTTTCCAGGGTTATTGATGGCCAATATCCAGATTATCAACAGATAATTCCTGCAGAACAGCGAACAACAGCAGTGGTTAACTTGCCAGAGTTCGTCAAGGCCATTAAAACCGCTTCCCTTTTTTGTAAAAGCGGTATCAACGATATCAATCTAAATTTCGAGAAGGATAAGATTAAGATCCACACTTCGAACACCCAAATCGGAGAGAACGAATCGGAAGTAGAAGCCAAGATTCAGGGAGATAATAACCAGATTGTATTTAACTACCGTTATTTGTTGGATGGCCTGGCTAACTTAGACGGAGAAGAGACCGAAATAAGATTGATTGACAGCGTTAATCCTGGCCTATTGGTGCCCCCAGGACAGTCTGATTATCTGTATATTATAATGCCGATAAAACAGTAGGTTGATGATAGTTAAAATAAATCAAACGCTGTTAAAAAAGTCTTTAAGGCGATTGGGTGTTGAGGAGCAAGTAGAAGCCAGTCAGGTGCTTGAAGAATTTCAAAGACTAATAGAAGGGCAACTGGGTAAAAAAACCAGGCGGCTAGTAAAACCGCTTTATCTTAAAAACCAAACTCTCCACATCTCAGTTACTAGCTCTGTTTTGGCCACTGAAATAAAGATTCACCAAGGACAAATTATCAAAAATCTTAACTATAAATTCAAAAAAACCTTAGTAAAAAACCTAAGGTTTTTGGTTTAAGTAATTATTCTACAGTCAGGGCCAGGTTATTACTTTTAGTAACCTGGTTTTTGGTATTGGTTATTCTAAAATGAATTTGATAGGTATTGACTGCTGGTGCTTCTTCCCAGGTAAAATTAACATTTGCAGACTCAGGGTTTTCTGACGAGGCGATTGAACGAGTGATATTATCGGTGGGGCTAAGCCAGAACAGTTCTACTTTTTTGATACCCGCTGGATCAAAGGCAAACACAGAGATGGTGTAGGGAAAGTCGCCAGTGTCTACAGTGGTCTTTCCCGATGGGGAAGAAAAGTAATAAATAGCTGAGCGGTCGGTAAGGGTTAGGGTAAAATCAATTTCGTCTTCAGAAAAAAAATCATTTTTATTATAAACCACTGCTTTGAGGGTGTGTTTTCCATTCTCCAGGCTGGTAATTGTATAAGAAAGAGTATAAGGAGCGCTGGCAGCACTACCGATTAGCTGGTTGTCAATATAAAACTTGACTGCCTTGACAGCGACAGGAGAAATAGCAGAGGTGGTGATTTCTATAGTCTGGGAGGTAACCTTAGCCCCATCAGCGGGAGATTCAATAGTTATGGTTGGCTCAAGACTAGGTTGATTGCGTAGGTTGCAGTCTTCATAAGTGACGTCTGAAATCAGATAGTCCCCTTTGGCGCTAGCCCATCTTTGGACAGGGCTTTCCCAAAAGGAATATTGAGGATCCAAAGAAGGATTTTCCGGAGGATCTCCTTGCGGGTTGTTTTTGTCAACAAAATACAGAATGTTATGGGTAGTTTTTAACTCTTTTTCCACTACGTATTTTTCAGGATAATCACTGAGGCAGTTTTCGGGGATAACACGATTGGTGAACTTGTCAACCTTAACTTTAGCCAAGGTGTCGATCTCCCCTCTTAATATGGGTTTGTCCGCCTTGTTGGAGGCGGGGGCCTTAAACGTTTCCAGAGGGTGATTGGCGGTAGCCTTATCCATAAATTCGTGCCAAATAGGAGCGGCTACTACAGAGCCAGCAGCACCAAGGTTCATTTCTGTATTGTCATTGTTGCCCACCCAAACACCAGTTGCCAAAGAAGGAGTATAACCAATGGTCCAGGCGTCCCGATAGTCTTGCGTGGTACCGGTTTTAGCAGCCACTTGACGGGAGCCAAGGTTGAGGTAATTTTGGCCGCCAAAAACATAGGCCCTGGCACTGTTATCAGACAAAACACTATTTATCTGTCGGCAAGCCTCTTCGTCAAGAACTTCGGTTTCTACATCTTGTTTCTCTTCTAAAATTTCACCGCTTGAGTCCTCGATTCTTAAGATAGCGGCAACTGGATGACGCTTACCCTCTCTGGCAAAAACTGAAAAGGCAGCAACATGATCTAGTAATTTAACCTCGCCGCCGCCCAGAACCAGAGAAAGACCGTAGCGCTCCCGATCATTAAGAGTGGTATAGCCCATTTCGTGCGCCAGATCCAAGACATTGTCAACGCCGGCTAGATATAAAGTTTTAACAGCCGGGATATTCAAGGAGCCAGCTAGGGCTTGGCGCATAGAAACCGGGCCGCGCTCAGCCAAATCATAGTTTTTGGGAGTATAAGGGGTGCCACCGGTGCCAAAATCAGTTACCAGATCAAAAAGCATTGTTTCGGGAGTAAAACCTTTTTGGAAAGCGGAGGCATAGGCAATTGGTTTAAAAGAAGAACCAGGCTGTCTGTCTCTGATGGTGACATTGACGTTGCCGTCGTTCTCCAGATCAAAATAATCGCGGGAGCCAACCATGGTTAGAATTTCCCCATTCTTGGGGTCAACAGCAACCAGGGCGGCGTTGCCTGCCCCGTACTGTTCGTATTTGGCAGCACCATTTTCCACGGCCTGCTCGGCCATTTCCTGTAGTTGCATGTCAAGAGTAGTAAAGACCTTAAGCCCGCCTTGTTCAATTATTTTTTCCCCGTATTTCTCGGTCAGGATTTCCTTTACGTACATTACAAAATGAGGAGCCTGGATGGATCCGGAGCGGTATGAGTAAGTCAACTCTTGATTTTTAGCCCCTTCTGCCTCCTCGGCGGTGATAAAATCCAGTTCAACCATTTGGTCAAGCACCCATTGCTGTCTCCAAATCAAATCATCTTGATGACTGCCATAAGGAGAGTAATAAGTAGGGGCCTGGGGTAGGGCCGCTAAAATGGCTGATTCAGCTAAAGTAAGCTCTTTGGCTGATTTACCGAAATAACCGTTGGCGGCTGATTCAATTCCGTAAAAGTTGGAGCCGTACGGGATTTCATTGAGATACATTTGCAGAATTTGGTCTTTGGAAAACTTTCTTTCTATTTGATAAGTAAGGATAGCCTCTTTGATTTTACGGGTCCAGGTTTTTTCGATGGTTAGAATGGCATTTTTGACAAACTGTTGGGTGATAGTAGAGGCACCCTCTGCCTTTCTTCTTTGAATAACGTCTTTGACAACAGCGGTGATAATTCTTTTTAAATTAAAACCGGTATGCTGGTAAAAATTATGGTCCTCGGCGGCGACAGTAGCCCACTCCATATAGTCAGGAATTTCTTCCAAAGGAATAATAGTTCTTCTTTCCTCTCCTGATATTTCATAGAGCACCTGTTCACCGGTGCGGTCATAGATCTTGGTGCTTTGAGCCACTTGCCTCTCTATTAGTTTATCCGGGTCGGGCAGATCTTTGGAAAACCAGGCAAAGACAGCGATAATAATAATTACCCCGGCAATAAAAGTAATGCCCAAAATAGGCAACAGATTCTTTTTCCAATTGCCCTTTTTAAAAATTGGCTTCCTGGGCCTTTTATCTTTTTTTTGCTTATCTTTCCAGGTTAATTGCGGAATTGGCATAAAATAGGCTTGACAATAATCTCAATTTATGATAGATTACCATGACGCTTTGTGCCTGTAATCATAGGGTGAAACAGCGTTTTTGGCAACCGGGGCTGCAACAGAAAAGGGGATCGGTCATGAGAGTGCCGCCGGAAAACCAGGGCCGCCATGGTGGCCAGAAGAAAAAGGAAGATGACAGGGACGAACAGTCCACTCTAGAGCGTCATCCTCCCAGGAGGATGAGAGAGCTCGAAAGAAGAGCCAAGAAGAAAAAGAAACAGTCCAACTAGTGCCAAGTGCGAGCCGAAGATCCAGACTCCAACATTTCTTTGTTGGGAATTGAGAGAGCATCTCTAACCGGATCTTCCTCGCCATCAGTCGTGACTCCTGCGTCCGTGTGGGAGTCTTTTTTTATACTTTCCAGATACTTGTAAAGATTGAAATGTTGGTAGGCATTATCCGCTAAAGTTGGCTCCAGGCGGCGCAAGTCAACCTCGTTAACTTCAAGAAAGTTAAGTAACTCCCGAAAATTATCGGTGTTAATTTCGTCGGAAAGATTATTGATTTTTTTCACGCCTTCCGATAAGTCCTTTAGAGTTTCCAACATAGACCGGTCTTCTTTTGGCAACTTGCCTCCCTTTTTGCCAAGCTTAAACTGCCACAACTTGCGGGTGCTAAGTTCGATGTAGTAACCTAATTGGAATTGCAATTCCTCTTGTAAATCTTTAGCTACCGGGCTCTCGGCCAGCTCGTATTTGGGGGAGTTGCCATTAAGAGTGTCCACGAATTTTTGGTACAACTGCCTCCCCTTCTCGGTCTTTACCCCCAAAACGACATGAGGCATCTTGATTGGGCCGCACATTTCAGGATTATCTTCCGGTTTGAAATAACGTACATTATTGAGGGTGCCAGCTTCGATGTTGGTAATATCGCGAATAATCTTTTGGTTAACCTGATCGGTTTCCGAGGTGCAGACGACATCTACGGCCAGTAAAAGGGGCTTGCCCTCTGCCTGATTAAAGACTAGCACCATATCGGTGCCATGACGGAAATCGTCTAATTCAGAGCCGGGCATGACGCTACAGTCAGGGCCTACCCAGTTGTGATAATAACAGCCTTCCATCATGCAATACTCTAGCTTACGTCCCAGCTTGGTTTGCCTCTCAGTAATTGCATCAATATTTTCAGCAAAACCCCTTTTGGTTCTTTCTACCCACTTGGTATCCTTGTCAATTGTATCGGTGGAGATGGTGCCGGCAAACTGCTCAGGTCGGGGTCGGGAAGTATCCCATTTGGCTTCAATCTTGTCATGAAAAAGCTGATCCTCTACTACCTCTTCATCTCTTTCGGCCAGTTCGCTAAACATTTTGCTGTCCAGGCCACTGCTGATGCCGTGACTACGACGCATACTTTTTACGATTAGTTATTAGAGCTGCTCCTAAAATATTGGAATGATATGGAGTTTTAGATTTCACAATTTTGGTTTTTAACTGTTCAGGATATAATAATAGTTTTTTCACTTTTTGTCTAGCCGGGTTAATAATCGGAGCCACAGTGCTAAGTCCTCCGCCGATGACAATAATATGGGGGTCATAGGCGTAGATAATATTAGCCAGACCAATGGCCAAGTAATCAGACATCGTTTTAAGTAGTAACGAAGCGGCTCTCTCCCCTTTTTTGGCTGCCGCTACGATTTCATAAGTATCTTTTTTCTGCCCAGTTCTCTTCTTGTAAAGATAGATCATGGCGTTACCAGAGACGTAAGATTCAAAATGACCAAATCCTCCACACTTACATTTTTCCCCGTCCTTTTGCACTATGATATGTCCAGCCTCTACAAGATTTTGACTGCCAGGATAAATTTTCTTATTAATAGTCAGAGCAAAGCCAATGCCGGTGCCTAAAGTTATACCGGCCACAATAGGATATACTTTACCTTGTCCTATAATTGTTTCGGCCAGAACAAAACAGTTGGGATCATGCTCGATGAAGGTGGGCAGGCCAAGGCGTTGTTGTAAGATTTTGGCTACTGCAAGATGACGACGAGCCCGCGGAAGATTATGACAATAGTGAAGAACTCCCTTGTGAGGATCAATGTTTCCAGGCAAAGCAACACCAATTTTTTTAACAAGCGGTGTTTTTAACTTTTTTGTAACATCGACTATGTCCTCAATTAAATATTTCCCCTGGGCTCGTATCGCTTTCTTGGAAAAAGCGACAACCTGGTTATCAGAAACCAACCCGGCCTTAACCGAGGTACCCCCCACATCAATTCCTATAATAGTGCCTTTTTTCATAACCTAATTATAACAAAAACAAGCAGTTATAAGAAGTTTCTGCTTGTTCTATTGATCTATTTTTTGTTATAGAATTTAGCTGCTACCTCCGGGGGGACGGAATTAATCACTACCCCTGAACCCAATTCCACTCCAGCCCAGATACTTTCGCGGGGTTGAATTTTTAGATAGAAATGCTGGTCAGGATCTTTAATCACCTGATGTAGAAAGTAATTATAGGAAATGCCGTTCTTATTTAGTTTGCCGATAATTTTCTTCAAAGCCTTGGCAAAAGAAAGCCGCTCCTCTTTAGTCAATTCAGTAACGTTGTCCGGATGCCGTCTGGGGAATATCCAGACTTCATAGTGGTAGGCGGAGGCGTAAGGACAAAAGGCGATGACATATTTATCGGAGTAAACCTGGCGGGGGCCGCCCTGTTCTTTCTTGATGATTTCACAAAAGGGACAGATGCCATTTTGAGTTTGATATTGATGGGCTTTGGTTAATTCATCTAAGACATCAGGGGGCAATAGCTCAGAGGCAAAGATCTGGGAGTGAGCGTGGTAGATAGAAGCACCGGCTTTGCCACCGTAGTTTTTAAAAACCAAGACGTATTCAATTTTCTTGTCCTGAGATAGCTTTTTGGTACGATCAGCATAAGCATCGATAATTTTAGTGACGTGAGTGACGGGTAAATCACCGATTTCTTTACTGTGGTCGGGAGTTTCCACTATTACCTCTTGGTAGCCATACGCCTTGGGGTTGTCCGGGGTCAGGGCAGGAAATTTATTTTTGATGGCTTTGACAAACCATTTGTCTTTAGGTCCGTAGGTGGTTACTTCTAAATCTTTCTCTAGATTGCCCGGGCAAAATGGGCAAGAATGTAAAAACTCAATCTTGGTCTCCTCTTTGATGTCTCTGGGCCGCTTGGCTCTTTTGGGTGTAATAACAACGTAACGATCCAAGAAATAATCTTTGCGGATTTCTGATTGGTGATTTTTAACCATTTTTGACTTTCTGATAGAGTTTAAGATATTCTTCCGAGGACTTTCGCCAGGAAAAATCAGTTTCCATTCCCCTAATCATTATCTTAGCCCATTTCTCCCGTTCTTTAAAGAGACTGACTGCTTCTTTGGCTTTTTGAAGTAGTCCCTGACTATTATACTCCTCAAAAACAAACCCCTTGCCTAACTTCGGATCTTCTACCGCATCAGCAACCGTATCCTTAAGCCCTCCGGTGGCTCGTACAATAGGCAAAGTACCATAGCGCATGGCAATTAACTGACCCAAACCGCAAGGTTCGAACCTTGACGGCATCAGGAATATATCAGAGCCGGCATAAATCTTTTGAGCCAGTCCGGCATCAAAACCAATAGTGACAAAGACGTCTTTTTTGAACTTTTTTTGGGCAGCCACCAGGATTCTTTCTAAATCAGGGGCTCCTTGACCCAAGACAACAAATTGACCGCCCAGCTTGACTATCGGTTCGATTATCTCTCCGATTAGCTCAATCCCTTTCTGATCGGTCAGGCGGGACACCAGGCCAAAAAGGGGCGACTCAGTGTTTTGTTTGAAACCAACCTCCTTTTGCAGGTCCAGTTTATTGAGCATTTTATCTTCAACATTTTTAGCGGAATAGTTGGCTTTAATTTCCGGGTCAGTGGCGGGATTAAACCGGTCCATATCAATACCGTTGAGAATACCGAAAAGATGGTCTTTTTGTTTCCGCAAATCCTTTTCTAATTGTTCGCCAAACTCTGGTGTTAAAATTTCCTGGGCGTAAGTAGGGCTAACTGTGTTTAACAAATCGGCATTGAGAATTCCTTGCTGGATGAGATTAATCTCCTTTTTGATCACTGGCTTAAGGTCGGGTAGGCCCAAAAATGATTTTATTTCTTCAGCGTCCCATTTACCTTGGTTGGCTAAATTGTGAATGGTAAAAACAGAATTGATCTTTTGATAACGGTCATCGACCAATTGCTTCTCTTCCAACAATTTGGGAATAATCCCAGTGTGCCAGTCCTGGCAGTGCAAGATATCAGGCCACCAGTTTAATTTTTCAAAAATGGCTAGCGTGGCTGCCGAAAAGAACAAAAAGCGCTTGATTTCAGCAAAGCTGCCAACGAAAGCTGATTTCTCAAAGTAGATGCCGTTCTCTCCTAAAAATTCCTTATTTTCAATCAGATAAATAGGCGCTTTGATGTTGGGTATTTTTGCTTCCCAGAGATTAATAATCTTTTTTTCTTCACCTAGAGTAACCTCGATATTGTCTATAATCTTTTTGGCCGGATATTTCTTAGAATCTATTGATCCGTACTTGGGAATGGTTACTCGAATGTCCTGTCCCAGGTTTTTCAGAGCAATAGGCAAAGCCCCGGCCACATCACCAAGACCTCCTACTTTGGCAATAGGGGTTAGCTCTGAAGAAGCGAATAAGATTTTGTATTTTGGTTTCGCCATATTTATTTTCTCACCTTTCTTATTAATTTTGCCAATCCTTGTTGGTATATCTTATCAGGAATTTGGAAATAATCCCATTGTCGCCTAGCTACCAGGCGGCCGTCTTTTACGTCGCCATGATAGTCGGTGCCGCCAGTAATTATAAGTTTTAAATCACTAGCCAGTCTTTGGTAATGTAAGACTTGATGCCAGTTGTGGTATGGGGTAAAGGCCTCGACCCCCTGGATGCCCAGTTTTTTAAGTTGAGCAATTAATCCATCTTCGGCCCAAGACAATTGTTGGCCGGGATGAGCCAGAACTACTACAGCCCCCGCCTTTTTTAGGGTAATAATCACTTTACTGGCTGGCCAATCGATTGGCTCCACATAACCTTTTTTGCCTGGTGAGAAATATTTATTGAGAACTTCAAATAAATCGGCCCTGGGCCTGATTTCCCTAGTAAGTTTTTGGCGATTTTTGGGATGTTGTTGTAAATTACCGATTATCTCTGCCCAACCGACATAGACTGACTTGGTTTTATTTAATTTCTGATAGTCGATAAAAAAACCCATTTTTTCGGCATTAGTCAGAATTTTGGCTACTCTTTGCTGGTGTTTCTTCTGAACAGTTTCCAGTAATTTAGCCAGAGCTTTACTGCTGGGGTCGAAATTATAGCCCAAAATATGCAAGCGTCTTTTTTTGTAAATTGAATAGATTTCAATTCCACTTAAACAGGTCATTTCTAATCGCCTGGCAGCTTTTTGGGCTTCGGTAATCCCAGCTACGCCATTGTGGTCAGTTAGAGCGACTACTCGGCAACCAGCTTGGTTTGCTTTGTTAATAACCACCCGGGGAGCTAATTGCCCATCAGAACAGTAAGAGTGAAAGTGTAAATCTATTTTTGACATCTTAAAATTAGAAAAATTTATTAGGCTTTTTTATGGCTGTTTGTAGATCTTTCAGATGAGCCGGCAGAGCCTTTAGGGCTTTGGTCCGAATCGATTTGATTTTGTTTGGGGGATAGCCGCTTTTTTTCATCTGCATAGCATAGTCATTAGTTTTGGCTAGTCTGGCGTGACGAACAAATCTAAGTGATAGAGAAAAGACACAGATTCTAAAAAGTTTTTGGAAACGATCTTGATTTTTCTGTTGACGATAGATGGTTCTGAGAAATTTATCTCGCCAGCCAGAACGACGCCAGGACAACATATAAATAAAACAGGGGTCAAAAGCTACATTATTCAGATTGAGCAGTTCCCAATCGAATAAAACCAGCTTCCCTTGAGGGTTGACCATTACATTGTTGGGATAGAAATCACCGTGGGACAAGGTATTGGAATTTTTTTCAATAAACTGCTTTTGACTTTTATAGAAATGATCGATGAAGGGAACTTCTTCCTTGAGAAATCTCTGTAAATGAGGTTTCTGGATATAATACTGAAAATCGGTATTATACCAATTGAAGCCATGCTTGGGTACTTTAATAACTTTGGTTACCTTTTTGGTTAGCACTTGGAAGGCAATAACCGCTTTGGCCAAACGATCAGGAGATATTTTTTTGAGGAATTCATCGGTGTACCCAATATCCAGATCCATTATTCCGGCAAATTTACCCTCTTGGTATTCTCTTAAAAACCAGATAAAACCATAATCTTTTTCTATCCCAGATTTTTTGTATTCTGGAATTATAAAGTGAGAGCGAACCTGATGGGTAATGGGCCTGATTTTTTTATGGAAATTAATCTCGTTGAGAGCAGCCCGATAGACTTCGTGAGTATCCTGTAACCTGGCTTTAAAAAAATAAGTATCCCCCTTTTTGTCATGGACTGCCGGCATGAAAAAGCGCTTTTCGTTTTTGACGAAATGATCAATAGTCACCTTGGGGTCAACCGGCACGATGTCCAACTTTTTCATGGTTGCTTTTATTTTTTGCCTGGCCCGGGGCAGTAAGCCATAGCGGTAAGTAAAGACACTATCTTTTTTTCTTTTTGGCATTTTTGGCTAAAGGTATAAAGTATTTTTTAGCGAACTTAGAAAACTTTTTTTGCTTAAGAAAGGGTTTGACTGAAGGAATCTTTCGTACTGTCCACAACTCATTAACCACATGCAAAACATCAAAAACATCAGCGCCTGACTTCAACTTGATAACTGCGTCACGCCACTTGATAGCCTGCTCGTATTCTTGATTACTGGCAGCTTTTTTCATTTCGGCTTCGAATTCCAGAACCATTTGATTGAACCATTCGGCATGAGTTCTTTTTTTAAACGGCTGCCCCTGCCAATCTTCTTGAGCCTTATGAAAGCGACGGATGACGCCGTTTCTTTGCCAGTCAAAAGCGACATTAAGGATCTCCCGGTAAAACTTATCAGCTCGCTCTTTGGTTTTTTTAGATAGACCGGGTATGTCAAATATTACATTTCTCATCTCAAAAGCCCCCTGTTCTACAATCTCCAGGGACCACCAATATTTTGAAGCCCACCAGTAGTAACAGCTGGCCAGGGCATTATCCAGCCTAGTTCTGGTTTTTTGATATTCTTGCCTGCCCTTTAATTTATATACTTCCTTAATGACAAAGTTGGTGAAGCCCCACTGTACTTTATGTAGCGTATTCTGAGGGTCCCACCACAGCTTATAGGGAAGGTTTTTCCTTAGATCTTTTTCAAAAGTAGACCAGGTAGAGTCAATGGGTCTAATTGATCCAGCGCTAGGGAATTTTTTGATAATGTCTGAAATAAATACTTTTTTGAATTCGGGTCGAGCGAATATGTCATAAAGCAACTCTTCCAGGCCGGGGCGGTGATGTCCAAAAGTCTCTCCATCCATAGCAGTCAGCAGGTAGCGATCCTGCTTTAATTGCTGCTTCATTTCTTTTTCCAGTGACCGTCCGGAACGGACAATAGCCTCCACAATTAAATTAGAGGTTCGTCGCTCTTTAAATATTAGGGAAAAGTTATCCAAGCCTTTTATGGTATAGATCTGGGAAAAATCTGCTGCTCCCTCTTTTCCATTAAAGGCTAATTCATCAGCCAGCATCCATTTATAGCCCAGCTCCTTGGCTACCTTGGCCACTTTATTGCTATAGGCCATTTCTGGAGAGAAAAAACCTTCTGGTCGATAAGCGCGGCCCAAAAAATGACTATTTGTTTTATTATTCAGTAGAATCTGCCGCTTAATCTCCGATTCCGGTAACAAGGGAAGAAAGGCGTGGTTTTGGGCGCTAGCCACGAACTCTATTCTTCTGAGGTTGGCTAATTTCTTCAAATCTCTGACTACATCTTTATACTTATTGTTTTGAGCCAGCTTAGCGGTCAACACTCCGTTGATGTTCAGGGTAATCCGAGCCTGCTTGTACTTAAAAAGTCCCCTGATAATCGGTCGGTAACTTTCGAAGACGACCCTTTCAAAAATATCGGGTAATTGGGAGGGTGGTTGGTAAATATGGAGGAAATTAGCCCAATGCATAGAAGTTATTTTACTACGTTTCCGCTAAAAAGACGAGATACTTTTTCTCGATGTAAATAGTTTTTACGGATTTGATTGATTAATCCGGATTCGGTAACAAATTTAATAATCTTTTTCATTTCCGCTACTAGTTTTTCGGCCTCTTCCTTTTTCTGAGCGGGAACGTATTTAAGAACATCGAGCACCCGTGCCAGATTATTAGCTCCTTTCAAAACGATTTTGGGCTCCCACCAAGGGCTGGCTGAGGCCCACCAATACTGATCGCTCATCAGGCGCTTATCCAGAAGTAGGCGGGCCTTGGGATAACCGGGGTCTTTCCCAGATTGTTTCACAGTCTTGAGGACCAAATATGTTAATTTCCACTGTAGTAGGTGTATGCGGTTATCGGGATTTTGCCACAGGGGGTAAGGAATATTATCTCCGAAATTGTCTTCCCAGGAAGCCCAGGAAGAAGCCAGGGGATCTACTATAGCTTCTTTGTGGTAGTGCTCTAGAATTTCTGAAACCGTTAAGGTCTTGAATTTGCCGGAGTCAACAATCTCGGCAAAGACTTTATCCATACCGGGGTTGTGATGTCCCAGATTTTCTCCGTCAAAAGCGGTAATAAGATGACGAGTAGCATTGCCGTCTTTCCTGAGGCATTTAAAGAAATCGGTTCGGTTCTTAATTTCCTTGGTGTGAAAAAGATCGCTGATTATCCGGTTACGAAAGATAACTCGCAAATGGGTTCCCTTAATCTTGTAACGCTGGTCGAAAGATATCTCACCCAATTTACCGTGATGGGCGATCTCGTCAAGAATGATCCAACGGTACCCCAGTTTTTCCAGCAATATCGCTAATTTACGGTGATAGCACATTTCCGGAATGAAAAATCCTCTAGGTCGATAGATAGCCCCAAAATATTTATAATTGGTTTTATGGTTCAGCTCAATCTGTCTCTTAATCTCGTCATTGGGCAGTAGGGCCAACATAACGTGGTACTGGGCGCTGTCGGTGAATTCTATCTGCCCTTTTTGGGCTAACTCGGTTATTGATTTAATCACATCAGTGTAGCGGTGACTAACCAATTGCTCAGTTAAAGAGCCGTTAATATTTAGGGTAATTTTTAGCCAGGGCCGGTTTTTAAGAATCCGAAAAATAGGCCGGTAACTTTCCTTGACTACTCGGTCTATGATTTCCTTGGACCAATCAGGCGGTTGATAGATATGAAAAAAGATTGACCAGATTCTTTGAGTCATGCTTATTTTTCTTTCTGCTTAATTTTAACTGCTCGTTGAAACAATTTAATATACTTATTGGCCGGAATTTCCCACCCAAAACTTTGCTGCATGGCATTGCTTACCAGTCGTAGCCATTTTTCTTGATGACGGTAGTTTTCCAAAGCTCGGGTGATAGCTACCAGCATATCTCTGGAATCGTAGCTCTTAAAGACAAACCCATTGCCGCTCTCTGTCTGGGGATTATAATTTTTGATAGTATCGGCCAAACCTCCAGTGGCACGAACAATGGGAATGGAGCCATAGCGGGAGGAAATTAGCTGGCCCAAGCCGCAGGGCTCAAAGCGCGAAGGCATTAGGAATAAATCAGAACCAGCGTATATTTGAGTGGCTATCTTAGTGCTGAATTCTAAATGAGCGGCGATCTTGGCAGGATACTCCTGGCGTACCTTTTTAATAAAACGCTCGTACTTTTTTTCACCGCCCCCCACCAGAATTAACTGGAAGTCGAGACGCATCAAAGGCTCCACGATGTCCATTATTAGATCAAAGCCTTTCTGCTCGGAGATACGAGTAGCCATGCCGATTACCGGGATATCGCGCATCACCGGCAGTTTAAAAACCTTTTGTAAATAAGCTTTATTTTCTTTTTTACCATCGAGGTGATTGGCATCGTAGTTTACCCTGAGTCCGGGGTCCTTGGCGGGGTTATAAACATCATAGTCAATCCCGTTAACAATCCCAAACAGCTTGTCGGAACGTCCCTGAAGATGC
Organism: Patescibacteria group bacterium; assembly: GCA_043817315.1. Taxonomy (GTDB): domain Bacteria; phylum Patescibacteriota; class Patescibacteriia; order JBDRGY01; family JBDRGY01; genus JBDRGY01. The sequence continues at coordinate 78,925 of JBDRGY010000006.1, forward strand.
CGGTGCAGATCTTGGCCGAAGTGCCTAGTCATAATCTCTTGAGCATATTGCTCAGAGACGGTATTGATAATATCGGCGTTGATAATTGCCCTTTTGGCGAAATTTATTCTTTCAACCTTTTCTTTTTCGGCGAAACGAGGTAAACGAGTGTGCCCTTTATCTTTCAGTTTATTGGGGATAGACCACCAGTTATGGGCAAACTGGAAAGCCAGATTGTGAATAGTGAAGACGGTAGCTGTATTATCAAAAAAAGTCTCTTGGGGAAAACGTTTATTTATGAAATGGGGAATCAGCCCGGTTTGCCAATCGTTACACTGGATGAGATCCGGTTTAAATTTTATCTGTCGCAGCAGCTCCAAGGTGGCCAGATTAAAAAAGAAAAAGCGTCGGTTATCAAAACGGGAACCGTATATCCTTTTTTGTCCGGAGAAGTAACGTTTGCTGTCTATAAAATAGATGGGCAGGCCCTCCATCAGCCAGCCTTGCCAGACAGCAAAATGCCGGGTGGTTGTTTCGTCGATATTAAGAGTGATATCACTGATGATCAGATTCAACTTGTGCTTTTTAGTGTCGATACTACGGTATAAAGGGGTGATTACAATAATCTGATGCCCCAACCGCTTAATGGCCTTGGGTAACGACCTAGCCACATCGCCCAAGCCTCCTGCCTTAGAGAAGGGGTCAACTTCAGAAGCAACAAAAGCGATTTTTAGAGAATGTCTCATTATAAATATCCTAAGTGTTTAGAGGCAATAATAAAAAAACTGTGGGCCCATGAGAGAGGATAAATACCTTGCCTAAAATCATCAAATATTTGCTCGGGAATATAGCCATGATATTTATCCAAACGCTCAATGACCCAATTGTAGTATTGCAAAGCTTTCTTTTTATCTTGACGCAGCGACCAATAAATACTCATCCAGAAATTAAGCAGCGGCCAGCTACCCCCTCCTTCCCAGGCAGTGCCTTCTCCGTCGTAATAGTCATGCTGGAAGCGATGTACCCCGCCGTTTTTTACTAGTTTTTCTTCGATCATAGCCACTGTTTTTACTATTCTTTCATCATCAACTTCATAAATTTTGAAAGGCCAAGCCAGACCCAGTAGAGAAGCATCAATGTTGGGATCAGAAATTTTTCCTTGGTTTCTAAAAATGTAGCCTTCTTTGGGGTGATAAGCTTCGTCGATTTCTTTCAGCATCTGCATAGCTGTTTCTTTCCAGAAGTTATTGGGAAAAATCTCGTTGGCACACAATAGTCCCCTGGCACAAGCTGCCAATGAGTAGGTAAAATTATTCTCAACTTGAGTGGAGGTCTTTCGGGTGCTTTCTTCCCAGATGTCGACAGTATTGGGGGTAAAGTAAGTTTTATTCCAAGCCTCAGCCAAGCCGTTAGCCAAAAGCTCGATCAAATCCTGTAGAGAATGAGCATTTTTTAGATCATCTTGGTAGTAATAGTGGATAGCCCACAAAGTAGATCCCATTTGGTCTGGCTGAAAAGCATGTCCCATACTGCCAATGCGGCCGTTAGTGCTGTAGTTGGCGAACAACCGCTTTTCTTTCTTGAAATCTTCCGGCCGAGCATAAAGCCACTTAAAATAAGGTTCTTGAATTTCAAGATTAAGGTATTTGGCAGCGATACAAACAAAGGCGGCATCTCTGGGCCAAACAGCCCGGTAATTGCCGGCTTCTCTCGGAGTGTATTCTTTATCGGTATTGGCAGCCACAATGGCTCCATTTTCCAAGGCACAGTCAGCAATAACCTCTTTAGAGCGGTTGATTAAGGCTTGAATTGGCTGGGTGGGTTTAGTCATAATTACTTCCATTTTTTAGTTTGGAAACAACAGATGGCAATGGCCAGGGCATCGGCCAGATCATCGGGGCGGGGAAGTTGTTTTAGTTTCAATCTGCTTTTAACCATCAGCTGTATTTGTTTTTTAGTCGCCTGGCCGTAGCCGGTTATGGCTTGTTTGACTTGGAGTGGAGTATATTCCTTCAACGCAACATTATTAGTGGAACAAGCCAGTAAAATTACACCCCGGGCCATACCCACACTCATAGCAGTTTTAACATTACGACTGAAAAACAGCTGTTCCACGGCTACCACCCTTGGCTTATGTTTCTTTATTAATTTGTTAAGTTCACGAAATATTATTTCCAATCTTTTCTCTATCGGTAGGCCGACGGCCGTTTTAATGATACCAGCTTTTCCTAAAAGTATTTTGTTGCCAGATATATTGATTAGTCCATAGCCGGTGGTGGCCAGACCGGGATCAATGCCTAATATTTTTTCCTGAGGGCTAGTCTTTGGCATTAGAGTAGAAAGCACTTACTTCGTCGCTGGCGTCTAAAGCTTCTTGCAATCTGGAAAAAGCGTTTTTGTCCTTTTCTGATAAGTCGACCCTGGCATCAGGAACCATTTCAATTTCAAAGTAATCGACAGCAATATCATTCTGTTCTAATTTATTTCTGATCCGTTCCAGGTCCTCAGGTTTAGTAAAAACTGCTAAGCCCTCGTCCTCTTCAACAATATCCTCTGCTCCGGCATCAATAGCCGTCAGCTCAACTTCTTCTTTGTTATTAACCGAGGAGAGACCGATTACTCCTTTTCTGACAAACATCCAATTGACGGAACCGCTGGCTCCTAATTTTCCTCCGTATTTTGTCAGGATGCTGCGGATAGAAGAACTGGCCCGATTGCGGTTGCTGCTTAGAGAATCGATGATTAAAGCAACTCCTCCCGGCCCGTAGCCTTCGAAAATCATTTGCTTCAATTCTTCACCGGCCAGCTCGCCGGTCCCCCGTTTAATGGCCCGATCTATGTTGTCATTGGGCATGTTGGCCGACTTGGCCCTGTCAACTGCCAAACGTAAAGTAAAATTGGATTCAAGATTGCCCCCGCCTTCTTTAGCGGCAATGGTAATCGCCTTGCCCAATTTGGTAAAAAGGTTGCCTCGTTTTTGATCAGCTGCCCCTTTTTGTCTCTTAATTTTTGACCACTTGTTATGACCTGACATAAGGAAATTATTTGTTGTTATCAGGAGTAAATATAACAGAAATTGCCTTAAAAATCAACTTGTTTTTATTACTTAACTGCCGTATACTGAAATAGAAAATTAAGAAAAATAAATGCCCATCCTAGACGACATCAAGACAATCAAAAAATATGACAAAAGGCGCATGCTGGAAACTATTGAAGATTTCTCCCTACAATGTCAACAGGCCTGGCAGGAAGTAAAAAAAATCAACATCCCCAAGAACTACAAAAAAGCCGAGAGGATAGTGATTAACGGGATGGGAGGATCTGGCCTACCCGGTCATATTATTAAGGATTTATTTAAAGAAGAACTGAGAGTGCCACTGGAAGTAATGAACTCCTATAGCCTGCCTTGGTATTTGAACCGTCACACCCTTTACTTGGTTTCTTCATATTCCGGGTCTACCGAAGAACCCCTAAGCACTTTAAAGGCGGCTGCTTGGCGCAAGGCCAAGATAATGGGCATTACCACCGGATCAAGACTGGCTTCGTTTCTAAAGCGGAACAAGCAATATCCGGGCTATATCATCAATCACAAATATAATTATTGTAAGCAGCCTCGCTTGGGCGCCCCCTATTCCTTAACCGGCCAGATTGCTTTATTGAAAAAGGCGGGTTTTCTCAAAATCACTGATGGGGAAATAAAGGAAGCCTGTACTTCTATGAAAAGATTAAACAAGAAGTGGGGAGTTAATGTAAAACAAAAAGATAATCTGGCCAAACAATTGGCTAATAGTTTTTATAAAAAAATTCCAATTATCGTTGGCTCCCAATTTTTAACAGGCAATGCCCACGCTATCTCCAACCAGATTAATGAAAACGGAAAAAACATGGCTACCTATTTCGCTATCCCAGAACTCAATCATCACCTGCTGGAAGGATTAGCCAACCCCAAGTCCCTAAAACAGCTTTTTCGATTTTTCTTTATTGAATCTCCGGAATATGACTCCAGAATTTTGACGCGCTACCGGGTAACCCAAAAAGTGTTAACCAAAAACGGTTTTCGCCATTCCAAATACAAAGCCAAGGGCCGAGATCGCCTTAGTCAGGTGTTTGAAATTTTAACATTAGGTAGTTATATTAGTTTTTATCTAGCTATATTGAACCGGGTGAACCCCTCCCCAATTCCGTATGTGGATCTCTTTAAAAAAGAGTTGTCTAAAAGTAAAAAATAGTAATTCTTAGTTGCCCCCGTTACCGGGCTTTTTAATTACATGAAAATTAAAGAATTTGTAAAGAAATATGTCGATCCCAAGTATCTATTGATACTTTACTTTGCCGCCTTGGTAATAATAACTTTTACAGGCTTTCGGTCCTTATCACCGGACAATATTTTTATTTTACTGTTTGGCTTAGCTTTACTGACCAAAAAAGCCCGGCAGTATCTAAAAGATTGGCTTCCCTTTGTCTTGCTGATTCTGGGCTATGAAGCTTTGAGGGGGGTGGCAGATAATTTAAATCAGTACGTTCATATTCAAGAGCTAATTGATTTAGAACGAACCATCTTCGGAACAATTCCCACTCTACGCTTGCAGGAACTTCTGCATGTAGCAGGCCAGATCCGTTGGTTTGACTATCTGGGCCTGTTTCTTTACTGTACCCATTTCTTTTTCTCTTTTTTGGTGGCCTATTTCTTGTGGCTGAAAAAAAGAGCCGCCTTTAAAATGTTTGTAAGAGGATTCTTGATTCTTTGCTTCGCTGGATTTTTAACTTATATTATCTACCCGGCCATGCCGCCTTGGCTGGCCGCCCGGGAAGGATACTTGCCGGAGGTACATCGAATATTATTGGATACCGCCAAGAGTTTTCCTTACGGGCTTAAGTTCACTACTGTCTATAAAATATTTGGAGCCAATCCCATTGCAGCCATGCCCTCTTTGCATTCAGCCTGGCCTCTATTTGCCTTTTTGATGCTCTTTCGTTTTTATAAACATAAAGCCTGGCCCTTCTTTTTAATTCCGGCTGGTGTCTGGTTTTTTATCGTTTATTTCGGCGAACATTATATCATCGACGTAATTGCCGGGATAATATATGCCTTGGCTGCATTTTGGCTGGCGGCCTTTTGGGCCAAAAACAAAAAGGACAAACAGAAGGTTAAAAAACCGACCTTATAATTTAATAAAGCGGAAAACGAGTCGCCGCCGCTGAGGCGGAATTTTTGTTATAATAAAGATAACATGAAACATTTTACCCCGTGGCTATTCCTCAGGAAAAACCCCAAGATTTGGTATCTGATCATATTTTTGTTAACTTTTGTTTACTTATTTTACCTGCAATATAGCACCACCCTGTCTGATCCTGATTCTTTTTACCATATTAAGGCTAGTCAGATTCTCCAAGAACAGGGAGTAGTCGAAGAATTCCCCTGGCTATACCATACATTTTTAAGAGACAACTACACTGACCAACACTGGCTGTATCACGTATTGATGATTCCTTTTGTTCAATCAATGCACCCGGTGGTGGGAGGTAAAATATATTCAATTCTTTTGGGGGCTACCCTGATCACTCTTTTTTATTGGCTATTGCGTAAGTTGCATGTCAGGTATGCGCCTCTGTTTACTTTTTTATTATTGTTAGTTAACCCGTTTATTTTTCGGATAAGCCTGGTCAAGGCACCAGTATTTTCTTTGATCTTTTTGATGATCGGTCTCTATTTCATTTTTAGTTATCGCCACAAATCACTATTTGTATTGTCTTGGCTTTACGTCTGGGCCTATGGGGGCTTCATATTAATTTTGGTTATCACCGGCCTTTATTGCCTCATTAGTTATCTGCTGACTCATCGTCCCAGGAATTATCTGCGTCGTCTTTGGAAAGACAAAGACGTCAAGCTTTTTTTGTGGTCCTTGTCGGGAGTAGTGGTCGGTGTGATTGTTAACCCTTACTTTCCCCAGAATCTTAAATTCTATTGGCATCAATTAGTGCAAGTGGGAATCATCAATTATGGCAATGTGATCGGGGTGGGAGGAGAATGGTATCCCTATGATTTTTCAGAGTTAGCTCCCAACACTATTTTTGTCACCATACTGTTGGTATTGGCGTTAGTTTTATTCTTTATCAAAATTAAAAAGCAAAAAAGAGTTACCTTAACCCTATTTATCCTGGCGATTTTCTTTTTACTGTTGACCTTAAAATCCCGGCGCTACGTGGAATACTACGTTCCCTTTGCTGTTTTATTCGGGGCAGTAACCATCAGTCGTTCCTTATTAATGAAGGATATCAATGAAATAGTAAGGTCTATTGTAGATATGTACCGGAAGAAAAAAATAATTGTTGTCGCCATAATTATCTATATCTTAATCGCGGTACCCTATGTGGCCATACGGGATATCCGTTCCAATAAAACCAGCCTTAGCAGTGGCATTCCCTCAACCAAGTTCCAAGCTGCCTCCAACTGGTTGAAGGAGAATTCCCGGGCCGGTTCTATCGTATTTCATAGCGATTGGGATGAATTTCCGGTTCTTTTTTACCACAATCATCATAACTATTACATTGTTGGCCTGGACGCCACTTTCATGTACCAATACGATCAGAATCTATATTGGAAATGGGTCAACATAACAGTCGGAGAGCAACAAGAAAAACTTCATCAAACTATTAAATATCAATTCTTGGCTGATTACGTTTTCTTAGAAAAAGACCATACGGCTATGGACAACAATATCCAAGCGGATGGTCATTTCAAGCTAGTCTACGAAGATAATCAAGCTAAGATTTACCAGGCCCTATAATAAAGGCAGAGTGACTTTAGGCTCAAGGCCGGTTATTTCCAGGTCTCTTATTTCACCTGACAAAATATCCGAGGGACTAAAATTAGCAGAGAAGGTCACCAGACTAACTCTGATATTTTTTATTTGATTGATAATATCTGGGGACAACAACAGCCAATAGTTAGTTTTGACCGCTGTGTCATCGGGCCAATCAGAAGTGGGCAGCAAGCCGTAGGCCATAGCATAGAGCTTGGCGGCTAAGACCTGGCCCTGATCATCTAAGTATTCCAGGTATAGTTGGTAATCGGTATCCAGCTTTTCTTTGGCTTGCCAAAAAAAGGAAAGGGGCAAAATGCCATCATTTATTGATCCCATTTCGTGACTGAGTAGTTCGATTTTTTGACCCATTACCACCGGCCGTTTCTTTTCTACTACCTGACTAATATCAAGAACCTGATACGGCTGTTTGGCAGAGTGAGCTCCTTTAGCCAAGACTAGAAGGCTATCTAGACATTCTTTGGTCTCCAATTCTTGATCCGCCAGGTATTGCCTGATTCGCCCGGCACCGCCTTGGTAGTTATCATGGTGAGAGTATTGTAATTGATAGATTAGAAAGTCACGGGAGTCCAGATAGGCGTAATCAATATTCTCTGGCAAAGGATAGGATTGATCACTGTACTGTTTGATGTCTAGGAAGAGGTAGCGATTGAGATAAAGATTGGTTCTGGCCGAAAGGTTGGTGATGGTGTTATAGCTGGCCAGCAGTGAGGCCTCAGCCGGGATGGAATCAGCCAGTTGACGCTGCAAGGCGATCTGGCTTTGATCGGGATTGGTTATGGTTCTTTTGATCATACCCCAAAAGGGACCGAAAGTGACTGCCGAATAGACAGTAATAGCGATTAATATAACTGGTAACAGGGGCTTAGTTTGCCGAAACAGCTTCCAAAAAGAATTATTGGTACTCTGCAGATGCTTTAGCCCCACTATTAGACAAAGCCACAGGCCAAAGGTGAGAAAGACCAGATAATGTGACTTAAGAATTACTACTTTGCCAAAGCCAGCCAGGATGAAAAGAATAAAGTGAGGCAGTGAAAGGATAAGATATTTAGGTTTCAGTAAAGGGATAAAGATAAAGGGAACAAACAATCCAACTAAAAGGATAAAATTTTCCCAGGAGAAAATGTGAAGCAAAGTGTTAAGCGGTTGGGCAAAAAAGTTGATGAACATTTCAGAAGGCGTCTGGCCCAACCAGGAAAAATAGGTAAGGAACTTATAGGTGGCGTAACCAGAAAAGTGGGTTGTTAGTTGATAACTGATTACCAACCAGGCCGAGCCCAGTAATAGCGGCGGCAGCCACCACTTGATCCTTCTTTTCTCGACTAGGGCTAACAAAAAGAAAGCTAAGACGATCAGGGCTAAATCTTCTCGAATCAGAACCAAGACAGGCAGTATGATTAAGAAGGGAATAAATCTTTTTTCCAGGTATAAATAAAAGAGGAAAAAAAGCAGGGGCAAGGCCAGGCTTATTAAATGAAATTCAAACAAATTGATATTGTGGGTAAAGGGGCTGAGCAGAAAGAGGCAACTGACCAACAGGGCCAACCTAGGCCGAAGCCATTTTCTGGCAATTAAGTAAAGGGGCCAAGCCGCTAGAGCCAGGCAGATAGTCTGGACGATTAGAAGAGTATAGGGAGTTTTGAAAAGCCAGTAAAGGGGAAGGAGCAAAATTAAAATCAAAGCCAGGTGATCTCCCAGGTAAGAATGAGGATGAATGGTAAATTCAAAAAGCCGGCCAGCGGAAGAATTATGAAAAACCTGGTTGAAGATAGCCAGATCTAGGGCATTATAGTAAAAGTTGTGGTATTTCCAGATAGAGAAGAAGGAGAAGATAATAATGTAAGCAATTATTATTCCCCAGAGAATTTTTTTCATTCGGCTATTGCCGGTTTTCATATCAGTTATTCTAACAAAAAACAAACTCCGCTAAAAGCGGAGTTTGTGATATAAGAAAAGTTAAACTTTCTTTCTTTAGGCTCCTTCGGAGGCATTTTGAGTAACCCCGATGACGAAGATGACGATAGCCCAAGCCAACAAGACGATAATTAGACCAATTACAGCTGCTGAAATTAGCTTCTTGGCTTTTTCTACCTTTTCTTCGTTACCACCTGCAGTCATCCACTGGAAGCCACCAACAATAATCATGATAACAGCTACTAGGGCTAGTAATCCCAGGGCCCACTGGACAATTCTGACAACTGTTTCTTGTAAGTCGGAAGAGGCGTAGCCTAAGGTGTCGCTAGGATCAAAGTAAGAAATAGCTGCGTTAGCTGCTACCGGTGCTAGAACTAAGGAAACAACAGTCCAAAAGCCGGCGATTACCATTACCTTTTTTGCTTTTTTCATGTTTTCACCCCCTTTCTTAAAGTCTAAATTATAATTTACTTCTATATTATATAGAAAAAACTGTGTTTTGTCAAATTATTTAGACACCGGTTACTTCGGAAGCGTTCTCGGTTACTCCAATGACGAAGATGACGATAGCCCAAGCCAACAAGACGATTACCAAACCGATAATTGCGCCAGAAATCACTTTCTTGGCTTTCATTATCTCGCCCTTTTCACCTCCCCTGGCCCCTATCATCCAAAGCCAGCCGCCATAGATAATCATTACGACGGCGACAAAGGCCACCGCGCTTAATGCCCACTTAACGACATTGGTGGCAGTGCTTCTCAGGCCGCTGGTACTCAAACCCACCGAAGCTCCCCACTCTGGTCCGGAGTAGGCAGCTACCAAACTGGGCAGGAAGTAACAAGTAACCAATAAAATCAACAGACCCTTTTTGACAATTTTTTTATTAATTCTCATTTTCATAAATATCCGTTAATAAATACTAATTTCTAGGGAGCACCTATTATTTCTAGGACATATCTGATGATCTGCCAACTGGCATAAGTAATAACCATGCCCAAGACCGCATAAAGCATAGCATTTTTTGCAGTTTTGACTTTTTCCGGATTACCCCCGGAAGTCAGCATCACAAAACCGCCGTAAATGAAATAAACCATTGCCAAAAAAGCAATGATACCAATAAAAGCTCTGACTATTCTGGTGTACAGTTGGCCCAAATTGGTTACATTGCCCAGGGGATTAGGCAGTGAGGCTTGGGCCATCGAGCCCAGCAGGGCGAAGAAAATGATAGTTACGATGGGGATAGATATTTTTTTGTTCATGATAATTAAATTTAAAAATTAATAGAGTTAAAACGAGAAGCTGGTGCAGCCCAGGTCATAACAAGTGACATCATCCCAGTCCTTGCCCTCTTCAGTACAACCAACAGCTCGGGTGTGCTCACAATCGAAAGGGGGAAGGGGGGCAGCGGGATAATAACAGCAGCCAGGCATGCACTCAGTTGCGTAATTATTACAGTTCCCTTCTTTAACCACTCCAACGCAGGCGGAACTTTCTACACAGGACAGACCGGGGTCAAAAGGAATGCAGCAGACGTTTTCACCGCCGGCCACTACAGATTCGTCGCACTCTCTGGCGGATTCACTATTAAGAACCGCCAGGGTAGATGGCCCTACGATTCCATCAACAGCCAAGCCGTTAGCTGCCTGAAAGTTTTTGGCTGCCGCTTCGGTGTCAGGACTAAAACAACCGTCAACTGTACCGACAGGGCATTTAAAATTGAATAACTTAGCCTGAATATCAACTACGTAACTTCCGAAACTACCACCGGGTCCGTCACTACAGTTGAGCCGAAAAACCCCACTGGCAGTACAGTCACCGGTGTCGTATGGTTCTTGGTCGCGGCAGTCAGCCCGACCATAACCAGACCAGTTGATCCCGAAAATAGCACACTCGGCGCTGGCATTGCCCCCCACCAAAATGCAAACAGCGGTATTAACCAGAGCCCAGGATCCCAAAACAATTATCATGCCCAAAACTGCTCCGACCATACCCTTTTTGGCCATTTCGACTTTATTAGGACTACCACCGGAGGTGGCTAACCCGAAACTGTTCCAGACAAAAATTAGCAAGGTAAAAATAGCCACTGTTCCCAACAGCAATTGAGCGAAGTTGACGAACATCTGCAAGAAGCTATCAAGATCACAAGTCTTGCCGGTACCCTGAGCGCATTCCGGAGGGATCAGCTGAATACGGGTAAGATCCGGCCAAGCGGCTTGAGTGGGGCCGGCCCATAGCAGTATCAGGCCGGCTAATAAGATTAGGGGAAACAATTTTTTCATTCTATTTTGGACTCAATGTTTTTTCCACTTGCTCAGCCGCTAAGGTGATTGCCTCCAGAGAGGTGCTCCTTCCTAAAATTACACTATCAATCATATCTTTGAAGTATCCTTCGGTAGCCACAGCATCATAACCGGTGTACCAGCTTTGGGCTGAAAGGGCCTGATTGGCAAAGACTTCCAAGACAGGATCATTTTTTTGAGTGTTGAGAACTTGAACCAAGGCTCCGGGCTTGCTGGTTTTTTCTAAGTACTTTTCAGCCTCTTCTTCTTGGCTGGCAATAAAATTGATAAAACTCCAAGACTCTTCTGGATAATCGGATTCGGTGTGAACCCCCAGTACCCAATAATTGGCCATGTTAATAGTTTTGCGCCCCACTCCGGTCGGATTTTTGTCAGTACCGTCAGGATTGATATGGAGCATGGGTGCGATGCCATAGTTTAGCCTGGTACCTCGTTGCTCAATGCTGCTGATATGATAAGAATAGCCAAACATAAAAGCCAGTTGCCCTTGGACAAAAGTTTCCAGAGCATCTGGCATAGATTGATTCCAGGAGTAAGCTATTTTGGCCGGTGAAGCGAAATCAGTATAAAATTCTAGAGCTCCCAAGCCGGCGTTATAATCGTTAACCTCGTTGGCAAAAGCCACATCTTTTCTGGCTTCGTTAATCATCAAGGTGCCGTTTTGTAGCATCAGCAGGGCCAGAACATCCACTGCCCGGTCGATGTTGTTATTGGTGCCCAAAGCTGCTCCTGACTGCACAATATTGCCTTGTTCATCCTGCTTGGTTAGCTGGGGCACCATCTCTTTGGAAAACTCTTCCCAGATAGTAGGCGGCAGAAAAATATTTTCACTACTTAGCAAATCACGATTGTAATAAAGAGCTAAAGTATCAACAGACAGGGGTAGGCCGTATATTTGGTCTTCGATGACTACGTCTTGACTGACCACGTCAACAAACATGTTTTTAACATCACTGACCCGAGGGAAGGTGATGGTTTCCATAGAAATCTGACGCTCTTCTTTGCCAAACAGGTTTTTGGTAAGAGAAAATCGGGCCATTCTGGTTGTTTCTGGCATGGGAGCCAGAAAGGTTTGATATTCTCGCATCCAGCTATTGTGCACCATAAAAATATCCGGCCCTTCTCCGGCGGACCAGGCCCTGAATAGAAGATCTTCGTATTCTTCTGCCTTTAGTTTTCGATATTCGATATCAATGTTACCGTATTCCGCTTCGTAATCTTTGATCACAGCATCAAAATCTTCGGAGTCATCCCAAACGCCCCAAAAGGTTAAAGTCTTGGGGGCCAGCTTATCAGCCGGAATTGTCTCCGGACGCTTGCAGCCAGTCCACATTAGCAAGACACCCAAGAGAACAACCACTATGGCTAAAGGGATTATTAACTTCTTCTTCATCGCAGTTTTCTTAAATATTTTCTTAAATCCTTTTTGGTTTCCGGATGTTTCAGTCCAAACTCAATATTGGCCCTAAGCAGACCAAATTTGTTACCGGTATCGTAGTAAGTGCCTCCTTTAATGGTGGCGGCATAAACTGCTTGCTCCTGAGCCAGTTTATTAATGGCATCTACTAACCAGACTTCTCCTCCCTTGCCCGGCTTCAATTTTTCAATAATAGAAAAAATCTTAGGCGGGAAAATGTAGGCGCCGTGAGTAGCAATATTAGAAGGGGCTTTTTCTGGTTTTGGTTTTTCTACTATCTTAATGATGCGTGATACTCTGTCGTCAACCGGCTGCAATTTGGCCAGTCCATAACGAGATAAATCTTTTTTCTTGGGAATTTTAATTCCAGAAATAACAGCGCCTTCGTATTTCTTATAGACCCGGATCATTTGCTTTAGCCTTGGCGGCTTGGCATAAATGAATTCATCGCCCCAGAGCACGGCAAAAGGCTCGTCACCAACTATGCCTTTGGCGCACAAGACCGGAGTGGCATTGCCATAAGCTCCCTTTTGACGCACGTAGATAAAGTTAGCCATGGTAGCGATATGCCGCATTTCTTCCAAAAGGGCTTTCTTCTTGCTCATTAAAAGGTGCTTTTCCAGTTCGTAAGGATAGTCAAAGTGATCCTCAACTGCTCTTTTCCCCGGGCCGGTCACAATAATAATATCAGTGATTCCAGAAGCTACCGCCTCTTCTACCACATATTGAATAACCGGCTTATCAACCACTGGTAACATTTCTTTGGGTTGAGCCTTAGTGGCTGGCAAAAACCGGGTGCCAAAGCCAGCGGCGGGGATAACTGCTTTTCTAATTGGTTGGGCCATAAAAATCTTTTATATTATAACATAATTAGTCGGGAAAATCAAACGATAAATAAACTTAACAGAGCGGTTACTAAATTAGCGGAAAATGAGATTGTTAACGCCTTTTTATAGCTGGTTTCTAAAAGCCACATTATTAACACACTTTCTGTTAAAAAGACTGTTAGCTCAATTATCCAGAGATTGTGAAAAATATTTTGAAAGAAATAATTGGCTAGAGGCTGGGTGAAGGCATTGATCAGAAGAACATACAGAAAAAGCTTTAGGGGATTTTTTCTGGCTATTAGCAGAATAATTAAGTATTCAACAAGAATGGTTAGGATTAAACTAAGAACAGCTTCACTCACTGACTTTGTTTTTTCCCCGTAAGACCAATGCAATGATGGTAATGATGACAATGGCGAATCCAGGAACCACAAAATGCCAGTTTTCTTTAGCCCATTGTAACAGAGTGGGCTCTTCAGTCTCCAGCCTCCGAGAATTATCATCGTCGTATAAATTCGGAGGAGTGGGCTTAGGGAGATATTTTATTTTGCCATTGACTATCTCGAATGGGGCTACGTCCGCCTTTGCTATAGCTGGGAAGAGGACCAGAATAGCTAAGCAGATTAAGATGGTTTTTTTCATAGAGATAACATAATTATTTATTTTGGCGGAGAGGGTGGGATTTGAACCCACGAAGACCTTGCAGCCTTACTGCTTTTCGAGAGCAGCCCATTCAACCACTCTGGCACCTCTCCGTAAATATTTTTGATTATTCAACTACAACCGGGAGTATTTTGAATAAAGATGAAGTTAGTCTATTAACTCTATTATTAGTAATAGTTTATCATTTTTGCTCTATTTTGAGCAATTAAAAAGGGGAAGAAATATCTTCCCCAAAGAGCTAGTTAAGTTCTCGGTTGGCGATGAATGGCTCTTGTTACCTCATCCAGATCAGGAACAGCTGAGCCGCCCAGCTGGCTGACGGTCAGGCTAGAAGTAACCGCACCCCAGAGTAGGCAATTTCTGAGATCGCCTCCTTGCAGGTGGCAAGCCAGTACACCGGCCAGACAGGAATCGCCCGCTCCGGTCTGGTCAACTGCCGGTCCGGAATCGATGATACCTCGCTCCAGATACTGGCCATCGCTGACCGAAAGACACATTCCCTGCTCACCCAGGGTAACCAGGACGTAATCTGGGCCGAAACCGTGTATTTGCCGCACTAGATCCGGTAGCGGCCCCCCTCCATTACTTTGAAGCAGAGTCTGGCCCAGGAGGCGCATCTCTTCTTCGTTGAGGGCCAAGAAGTTGGTCAGGCCCAGAATCTTCCTGAAACCAGGAGACTCGATCAGGCAGGGTCTGGGGTTAAGCACAGTCATACCGTTGTGGCGGCGGGTGAACATAGCTCGAATCAAAGCTGCTTCTTCGGCTTGAGCCCCTGTTACCGCCCTGACCCTGGGTTTAGTCTGGAAGACCTCTCTCCTGACCCGATCTACAGGGTAACTGTGATAAGGTCCCTTGTGGCCGATAATAGTTCGAGCCTCGTCGTTCAGAGTTACGGTTGCCCGGGAAGTACGTTTTCTGACAGCAAAGGTGTGATGAGGCACCCCCGAGTTGGCCAATCCCTTAATGACCCTGGCTGCTCCCCGATCTGACCCAGTAGTAATCAGGATTTTGGTAGGCACGCCAAGTAGACTGAGCCCGATGCCTAGATTGACTGAGGTGCCGCCGATCCTGGATAGCCGCCTGGGTTTTCCTCCTTTCTTAGTGTCACGGTGATCGATGATGGTTTCTGGATTACCCGAGAAACCAACCAGCACATCAACAGGGTGATTCATAGCCACCTCCGAAAGAGCAAACTGCAACTGTATTGTCGTTTTATAAACTGCCGGATAAAGTTATTGACCAAATTAATGATCAATAATTTCTTCCGGCAGTTTTAGCTAAGCGTTCTCCAGATGTAGTCAAAGATTCTGGCCTGAGTATCGGCCGTTCCTCGGTCTTCAATAATTACTCCATGCAGTTTCTTGCCTGAGTCCAGAGAAATCATGGCCACTTTGTCTTTGTAGATTATTACATAGGTGGGCCAAGACTTTTGCTTGGACAGCCATTTCCTCTGGTCTAGGCCATACAATTTGCCCCCGGGACCGATGGCGATTACCTTTACTTTTATTTTTTTATTGATTCTTTCTTCGGCAAAATTCTTGTAATTAACGTAAAGGTATTTGGAAATATCAGAGGAAGAAAAGACGAAATATTCTTTAACTCGTGCCTTGGTCATTGTTGCCAGAACGTCGCTTAAGATTGTTTTGGTGCCGGCTTGACCCTCGTAGTAGCGAACCACCGGTTTTTCCTCTTTGTCGTATAGTGATTTTAGTTCAGGGATAATTTTAGAAAACTCCCGATCAATTTTATTGAGGCTGGAAATTTTCTTTTTGACCACGTCTCGCAGTTTGATCGGGTCCTCGGCCACGAAGTATTTGTGCCGATCTTTGTTATAATAGCTGGCCAAGCCTTGACCGATCAGAGATTTTAAGATGTCATAAGTAGTCCCCCGGTTTATGCCGGTGCCGGTAGCAACTTTTCTAACGGGATTGGGCCCAGACTTAAGCAGATACAAATAGACATCAATTTCTTTTTGAGAGAGCCCCAGGCTTTTTAGAGTATTAATCATATTCTGATATTCTAGGGCATAATGTAGATTGTGTCAAAAGTTTATCTACACCCCTTTCCGAAGAAGAGGCATTACTTAGCAATTTGGAGCGATTACTTAACTATTAGTTGTCAGAATATTTTCGGCAAATTGACAAAAGCACCCCGAGAAGCTAAAATTGGTGATACATATGAAAAAAGAAACAATATTAGTATTCACCGGAGGAGGCCTAGCTCCAGCCCTTAATCCTACTTTGTATGGAGTGATTAAAGAAGCCAGAAAGTTTGGTTATCGTATCCTGGGAGGGATGTACGGTTGGGCTAGCTTATCAAAAAACGGGCGGATAATCGATCTTACCAAATTGAACGTGGAGTCAATCAAAAAACGGGGCGGTACCTTTCTAAGATCATCCAGAACTAACCTCTATAAAGTAGAAGGCGGCTTGGAGCAATTGAAGGGCAAGCTAAAAGAACAAAAGATTGATCACCTGATTGCTATCGGGGGAGATGATACCCTAGGAGCAGCCCGGAAACTATATAAGAATGAAAAAATTAATATTGTGGGCATACCCAAAACGATTGACAATGATCTGTCGGGTACTTACTGGTCTCCTGGTTTTCCCTCGGCTGCCCATTATACAGCTCAGTATACTAAAGAGGTCAGAGAGGATGCGGCTTATTCACTGAGCCGGATTTTTATTATTGAAGTCCTGGGCAGAAAGTCTGGCTGGATCACTGCCTCGGCCTACTACGGAGGCTCTGATGTAATTATCGTTCCTCCAGAGAGAAAAGTAGATATCAAGAATTTCTTGGACAAGCTGGTGAAAAGATACGCCAAGAACGGTAATTTTGCCGTGGTGGTAATTAGCGAAGAAGCTGATTTCGGCAAAAGTGTCAGAGGAGTCTGGCAAGACCAAAAGGATTCATTTGGCATCAGACGTAAAAGTTTAACCGGGGTGGCTTTGCGAGACATTATCAGCAGCCAGACAGGAATTGATACTAAAGTATTGATACCCGGTAACTACATTCAGGCCGGAGAGCCGATTAAGATAGACCGGGATGTCGCAGTAAAATTAGGCCAGAGAGCAGTTAACTTGGTTAACCAAAAGAAATTCGGTCGGATGAGCTGCGTAGTCAAAAAAGGAAAAGCCATAGAAGTTGATGACATAGACCTCGCCAAAGTAGTTGGGAAAAATAATTTAAAAGTACTAGACGATAGCTATTTTGACTTTAAGAATTTCCGACCCAAGCAGAAACTGTTAGATTATTTTGAACCAATTCTTGGGAAATACCAGACACCGGACCCAGAATACTATAAATTAATTGCCAAAATAAACCAATAAATTTTGGAGAAAAAAAAGAAGGGGACAGTCGAGCGTAGCTCGATGCCCCCTTTTTGAGTACCGGTCCGGTTCTAAGATCGTCGTCTTAGTCAGATAGTTTCCGAACCATTAGATGCTTGACAGCAATCAGATCTTCGTCGGGGATAGGCTGATCCTGGAAGTGAGTGAGTCGGAAAACTTCCTCCAGCTCATCGCTACTCAGGATTCCCTGGTGGGCCAAGGCACAGGCGATCAGCCTGAGCTCGTAGACCTCCATGAAACCCATCTCCTCGATGACGCAGACTAGCTCTTCGGCGGTCATCTCCCCAGACCGGAAAAGGGAAGCCGTCCGCTCGGCCAGATACTGCCAGACATCTTCCTTACCGATCCTCCTGAGGAACTTCTCAGTTAGATCGTAGAAGAAGGGCAGCAGATCGGGGCGGACCTTGCAGAGCTGAACCAGGAAGACGAACATCACCCCCTTTTTCTCGAAGTGGCGATGAATGCCGATGCTGATGACATCCCGATTGGTTGGCTGAGGGATCTCCAGGACATAAGCACCGTCCCGATAGATCTTGGGAGGAGACAAATCAATGTAGGACAGCTTGCCATCCCCCTGCTGTCCCCCGTTAGCTTCCAACCAAGTGAAGTTACGGGGAATCATATCTAGGCCCACTGGATCGCCTTCAGGACCCATCATGTGGTCAGAAGGACCTTCCAGTAAGGGCTCCACTGCAGCTTGCATGGCCTCAACCAGTTTCTGACAGGTTGGCTGGTCGCAGCCGTCGGCCATCACTTCCTCGGCGTTGGTGCCCAGCGGCTCCATCAGCTCTACCACCAGCACCTCATCGAGGGTGCCGTTGCTGCAGGTGAGCAGAAAAAGATCAGGAGGCACCGGTATGCCCAGGTGTATCAGTTTGCCGTGATACTGGTGGATGCAGCCGACGGTCCATTCCAACATGTCCATTCTGACATGAAGGAGTTCACCAACCGGAGCAGCCTTGGCAATAAACGGTTCACCACCTTCCAGGGCAACAACAAAGCGGTTATGAGCCGGAAATTGCCTGGTTACCTGTGCCCCCCTAAGACCGGGCACCTGGCCGAGACGATCGCTCATCTTCTTTCCCATGGCATCGCACATCTAAGCCCTCCTTTGCCTCGCAGGTTTGAGGTAGCTAGCCTGAACGGATTCTGATTGACAAGGTACTAAGTAAAGAACCAGTTTAACCCTCTAACTTTTTTAGAGAACTAAACTGGTTCCTCCATTGATACTCTCCCTTAATTGATTGAGACAGTTGTCCATGGTTTTTATTTTGTTTTATTATCTATTCCACTCCTTGAGTACTTGCTCGTAGATTTCCGGAGTGGAAACGTCAAACCACTTTCCCTCAAAGGGGTAGCCCAAGACTTTTTTCTTATCTATCAATTTGGGCAGAACATCTTTTTCTAAGCTAAGCGGAGACTTCTTAGAAAGATAATCATATACTTCTGGCTCAATAATATAAACTCCGGAACTAATTAAATGAGAAGCCTTACTCCCCTTTTCCGGTTTCTCGATGAAGTCCACCACGTTCTCTCCATGTAATTTGACCGCTCCGTATTCGTAGGGTTCAGCTACTGAAGTAAGAGCTACTGTGGCAAAGCCATTATGCGAGGTGTGAAATTCGATAAGGTCATGGTAGTTGAGCTCAACCAGAACGTCACCGTAGACTAAAATAAACGAATCAAGTCCGGTGGTTTTTTCCAGCTGCCTTAGGGCTCCGCCGGTCCCGGCCGTTTCCTTTTCTTTAACGTATTTGATTTTAACTCCAAAACGAGAGCCGTCTCCGAAATATTCCTTGATCTTTTCGCCCAGAGGGCCGATCAAGACAATAATATCTTTAATGCCGGAATCCCTTAGGGAATCGACAATATATTCCAGTATAGGTTTGCCCTTAACCGGAATCATGGCTTTGGGCATTTCGTATGTCAAAGGACGCATCTTAATCCCTTTGCCACCAGCTAAAATAACCGCTTTTTTGATTTTAGGTCCTAGGGCTTGTCCCAGTAGGTATTCTATGGCATGAGAGCGATTACGAATTTTTGCCCCGTCGATCGTTTGATCAAGCAGGGGCAAAAGGTCTTTTCGCAAGGTAATTGTAAGCCTAAAACGGCCCTTATTAGTCATCTTTTTGTCTTTATTTAGCCAATTTCATACTGTATCATACAATTTACCCTATTTGGACCTTCTTGTCAATACAGCTTTTCCACCTATAACAAAAAACCGTCTAGATTTTTCAGACGGTTTTTTGATATTTTAATCTGGCACTGTCCTACTTTCCCGGCCGCCTAAGGCGGTAGTATCATCGGCGCTGAGAGGCTTAACTGCTGAGTTCGGGATGGGATCAGGTGTAGCCCTCTCGCTGGAAGCACCAAAAAGAATTTGATAGTTCTGAGTATTATATGGTTAATACCCTAAGCGGTTATGATTAAACGATATGATCTATTAGTACTTCTCGGCTCAATCCGTTGCCGGACTTACACCTGAAGCCTATCAACCTTCTGTTCTCGAAGGGATCTATAAGATCTAATCTTGAAGCCGGCTTCACGCTTAGATGCTTTCAGCGTTTATCCGGGCCAAACATAGCTACCGAGCAATGCCAGGGGTCTGACAACTCGTGCACCAGAGGTTTGTCCTTCTCGGTCCTCTCGTACTAGAGAAGAATCTTCTTCAAATCTTTACGCCCACGACGGATAGGAGACCGAACTGTCTCACGACGTTCTGAACCCAGCTCGCGTACCGCTTTAATTGGCGAACAGCCAAACCCTTGGGAGCTTCTTCACCCCCAGGACGCGATGAGCCGACATCGAGGTGCCAAACAGGTTCGTCGATATGGACTCTTAGAACCTATTAGCCTGTTATCCCCGGAGTAACTTTTATCCGATGAGCTTCCGCCGTCCTATAACGCGTAGCTAATGATTGATGACTAATAAATTAGTCATTAATCAAAAGCCACATAAACGGTCGGATCACTAAGTTCTACTTTCGTAACTGCGCGACTTGTAAGTCTTGCAGTAAAGCTGGCTTGTGCCTTTACACTATACAATCCCATTTCCAACGGGATCTAGCCAACCTTTGTAAACGCCTCCGTTACTTTTTGGGAGGCGACCGCCCCAGTCAAACTACCCACCAGACACTGTTCTCTCTCTGGTTTCACAGAAAAGAGTTAGAAATATAACATAATAAGAGTGGTATCTCACTGGTGACTCCTTCTACCCCAAAGGGTAGAAGTCAAAGTCTCCCACTTATGCTGAGCAAATCAAATCATATTTCAATGCCAAGTTGTAGTAAAGCTTCACGGGGTCTTTTCGTCCAGTCGTGGGTAACCGGCATCTTTACCGGTATCGCAATTTCGCCGAGTCCCTCGTTGAGAGAGTTCTCAAGCCGTTATGCCATTCGTGCAGGTCGGAAATTACCCGACAAGGAATTTCGCTACCTTAGGACGGTTATAGTTACCGCCGGCGTTCATCAGCGCTTAGGTTCAAAGCTTGCACTCATCCCCTTAACGTTCTGACACTGGCCAGGCATCAGCCCCTATACATTGTCTTGCGACTTAGCAGGGACCTGTGTTTTTGGTAAACAGTCGCTTGAGATCATTCGCTGCGGCCCCTCGACTCACTCCTCACTACGTTCGTCATTCGCTCGGGACGTTGCCCACACAATGATTGTGGGCTTGTCCTGAGCGAGCTTGGAACATAGTGACAAGCGAGTCGAAGGGCAGGCCTTATCCCGAAGTTACGGCCGCTGTTTTGCCGAGTTCCTTAACGAGGGTTCTCTCGTACACCTTGGAATTCTCTTCCTACCTACCTGTGTCGGTTTGCGGTACGAATCCTGATAAATGTAAACTGGAAACTTTTCTTGGCACTTCGTCTATCTAAGTTCGATTGAGGTAATCTCACTTCCCCCCATTCTTGCGAACAGGGACGCACATAGCCATAGCACGCTTAGATTTTAAAAAATGCGTCATCTCCAGCGATCTTTATCAGGAGTGCAGGAATATTAACCTGCTGTCCATCGTCTACGCCTTTCGGCCTCGACTTAGGCTCGACTAACCCTGGGTCGATTTACGTTGCCCATGGAAACCTTAGGTTTTCGGTGTTCAGGGTTTTCACCTGAATTTTTGCTACTTATACCAACATTCTCACTTCCAAGAACTCCACCAGGCCTTACGACCTGACTTCAGTGCTCTTGGAACGCTCCTCTACCACCCTTACCCGAAGGTAAGGATTCGCGCTTTCGGTACTAGATTTAGCCCCGGTACATTTTCGGCGCAAGACGACTTGACTAGTGAGCTATTACGCTTTCTTTAAAGGATGGCTGCTTCTAAGCCAACCTCCTAGTTGTCGTAGTTATTTCACCACCTTTTACACTTAATCTAGATTTAGGGACCTTAAGCGGCGATCTGGGCTGTTTCCCTTTAGACTGATGGAGCTTAGCCCCCATAGTCTGACTCCCTCGCATAAAATTCTCGGTATTCGGAGTTTGGTTGGGATAAGTAGGCAAAGCCATCTTATCCCATTCAGTGCTCTACCCCCGAGAATCTAACGAGAGGCTAGTCCTAAAACTATTTCGAGGAGAACCAGCTATTGCCGAGTTCGATTAGCATTTCACCACTATCCACAGCTCATCCCAATGCGTTGCACGGCATTTGGGTTCGGGCCTCCCCCGCTTTTTACAGTGGGTTCACCCTGGCCATGGATAGATCAATCGGTTACGGGTCTAGTGAGTACAATAGTTAGTAAGTTAGCCCTTAATCATTTAAAAAATAATTAAAAGGCTAACTAACTAGGGTCGCGCAGTTAACGCTCGCTTTCACTGTGACTTGGTCCTTTTCGGACTTAATCAACTGTACTCATCTAACTCGTTGGTTCATTCTTCAATAGGAACGCCGTCACCCGTAAAGGGCTCCGACTCCTTGTAAGCATATGGTTTCAGATACTATTTCATCGGCCTCACCGGCCTACTTTTCACCTTTCCCTCACGGTACTAGTTCACTATCGATCAAAAGAAGTATTTAGCCTTAGGACAATAGTCGTCCTTATTTCCCATAGGATTTCACGAGTCCCATGGTACTTGAGAATAACCATCTATAGAGTGTAAACCCCTTTCGAGTACAGGGCTATCACCTTCTTCGGCAGATCGTTCCAGATCTTTCTCCTAGGGAAGTTCACTTTATGTCTCTACTTCTTACTTCACAAGAATAAGAAATGATGGAATCTCGTAACCCTTAAAAAAACATAAGGCTTGTGACCGTCAATCACACTCTGTTTACTTAAGGCAAACAGAATGTGAAAGAGTTTTAGAAAGTTTAGGCTGTTCCCCGTTCGCTCGCCACTACTTGGGGAATGGTTGACTGTAAATAGCTAATTGCCAGAAGCAACTAGCTATAAACAATCAGGTTTTTTTCTTTTCCTCTGGGTACTAAGATGTTTCAGTTCCCCAGGTCTGCTTCCATATCCTATGTATTCAGATATAGATAATTTCGCTTTACGAAATTGGGTTTCCCCATTGGGACATCTCCGGGTCAAAGGTTGCTTGCCACCTCTCCGAAGCTTATCGCAGGCTGCTACGTCCTTCATCGCCTTCTTTTGTCGAGGCATCCTCCATATGCTCTTGATTCGTTTAATCATAACCACTCAGAGTACTAAGTGGTTAATCCGGTTACCATATATTCAGTTGTCAAAGTTCAGTTGTTAGTTATCAGAGGTTACAAAAAACCGCCTTGCGGCGGATTCTGCGTCACGACATACGACAACAGTACGGTTTATCCGCCGGCCTTGTTTCGAACTTCTTTACGCATGGGTTTTTGTAGTTTTAACACCGTATTTGGTGTGGATAACTAGTCTTAATTAACAACTACAGTATATATCAATTAGCCCAATACGTCAAGGATTTAGCCTGAAGCCAAGTTTATTTAATAAAAAAAGCGCGTGAAATGGGGGTTTCACGCGCCAAAGGAACTATGACTTAAGAATCTCTACTTCGGGAGCATTAAAGGCTTGAAGCATTGCTTCCCAAATGGTGGCCCCAGAACCCGTTTTAGTAATCTGGTACATCCAGGGAGCAGCTCCTTTTGCCTCCTCGGGTACGTCGACCACACTAGTAGATACACTGGGTCCACCCAACTGGCCAAAGTCGGACAAGCCAGTTTCGTAGGTGAAGCCGCGGTTCTGCCACTGCACAGGTTGACTAGTTTCCTGAACTTGCCCTTGTATCTCTTTAGGAACTTCGGTCTGGGCATAGCCACTTAGCTGGAAAACAAACCGTTCATCTTCCCACCAGCTGTCAAAGGTACTGCCCCTTAATAGCCAGTGATCAAGATTGCTGGTGGCTTGGCTTGAGCCGGTCAGGTAGTGAGGATGAATCTTGCCGTACACTTCCTTATAGGGCCGCTT
Source organism: Patescibacteria group bacterium (assembly GCA_043817315.1). Taxonomy (GTDB): domain Bacteria; phylum Patescibacteriota; class Patescibacteriia; order JBDRGY01; family JBDRGY01; genus JBDRGY01. Next base: position 102,593 of record JBDRGY010000006.1, read on the forward strand.
GCCAGCCAGGACATCCTCTTCGGCGATATCAATCGCCTCTTCAACATTGGGATACTCCCCGTAGCCAACTAGCTTCCTGCCTCGACCTTTCTCGATGCGGATGACTCGAAGGCCACCGCCCGAACGAAAAGCATGTAGCCGACAGCCCTTGCGTAGTGCCAGGTGAATGCCGTGAAGAGTTGACATACGGCGGGGAGGATACTGAAAGGCCTCGTCACGCTCTTTCTTCTGAGCATCTGCAATATCAGTGATGTCGGCGAAACTGTCAACCTTTGGTTTTTGGAGGACAATGACTTCCAGCAGGACGTGTTGCTTTTCTCCAAAGTACCAATCAAGTTCTTCCATCTTCGCATCAGCCGGAGTGTGCCACTCGATGGCTGTAACCCAGATCAGGTAGCTGACGGCATCGACATTGATTATGGAGAAGATGTCTTTCGCTCTCTTCTCGTATTCGCCAGGCTGCCAATGTAGCATGGCGGCCACACGATCATCATGATCAACAGCCAGAAGATACTCGGTTCGCCGGCCTCGTAGGTCTCCTTCTCCGCCAACCCAGCCTCCAAAAAGGGGACTGTTCTTAGCCTGCCAGTGCATTGACTCTGGGTCAGCTCGTTTGACCTGAATCTTCATCCGGGGGTAATGGAATCTCTTGACCCCAGGTTTGCGCCAGCGCCAGTCTAGCCTGATGTCGGCGAGGGGAGGAAACTGCTCTGCCAACTCTGCGATCTGCCTTGGCGACAGATTCTTCATAACGACCTCCTTGGCATTCCGCCAAAGTTAGAGTCCGGCGTTCCGCTTTCGGACTCGGCCAACACTAAAAAGAACAGCTCCCCATGTTACTTCAGATTCATAAATTTGTCAAGCCAAAAAGCAGCCGCTGTAGCTGCTTTGGTTGGTGCCGGGGAGAGGACTTGAACCTCCACGCCTTTTGGGCACATGGTCCCCCGCCTTGCCTTTGCCTTCTGCCAAAGGCAGATGGCGGGCAGGCCCGCCTGCCAGTGCCTGAAGGCGCAGCCAATGGCGGGCAGGTAAACCATGCTAACCTTTTTGTCTAGTAATCAATGCCGAGGAGAGGAATCGAACCTCCACTCCCTTGCGGGAACATGGTCCTAAACCATGCGCGTATACCAAATTTCGCCACCTCGGCATAGTGTATTAATTTTAAAGATTAGTGAGTTATTCAGCAAGTTCAGATAAGTCTACCAGTGGAATTTATCCGCCTTTGGCGGGCCACCCCGGCCTGTGTTTATCCTGCCATATATATTGGCAGAATTTGACGACTGATGTCAAAGTGTTATGATGATATACCATTTTGGTTCATTAAAACAAGGGTAACACTCTTGGATCCAGGCACAAGAGGAGGCACATCGTGAAAAATGGAGAATTGATGGTGCTGTCAGGAAGTGCCAGCGTAGGTCTGGCTCGGGAAATCTGTGGCCTTTTAAAGCTGCCGATGCTTGATCCGATAACCGGCTACCACCACGATGGTGAGGTCAAGGTCAATGTTCCCAACGTCCGAGGCCATGATGTTTTTGTAGTTCAGTCCACCTATGCGCCAGCGGACAATCTCAGGGGACTGCTATTGTCCATTGATGCTTTAAAGAGAGCCTCGGCCAGACGAATCACGGCAGTGGTTCCCTACTTTGGCTATGCCCGTCAGGACAAAAAGGCGCAAAGAGGGGTTCCCATCTCAGCCAAGCGGGCTGCCAGAGAGATTGAGGAAGCTGGAGCGCATCGTGTTTTGACCATGGACCTGCATGCTCCTCAGATCCAGGGATTCTTTGAGATTCCGGTCGACCATATCTATGCCTTGCCGGTTCTGGTTCCGACTATGCTTGAAGAAACCAGTTCGGGAGCGCCACGAGTTGTTCTCTGTGGAGACGCAGGCAGCCGTAGCCTGTCCAAAGCATTGGCCAGGATGATCGGAGCCAGAAGAGCTTTTGGAGAGAAGGAGCGTCCCGAAGACGGCATTGCTGAAGTAATAGACGTTGTGGGAAACGTAGACGGCTGCGTAGTCTATTTAATTGATGACATGATTTGCACTGCGGGCACCTTCGTGGAAAACGCTATTGCCGTGGCCGAAAGAGGAGCGGTGGAAATCATCATGGCGGCTACGCATGGCCTTTTTTCCTATAATGACGATGAGGATAAGAAGAAGTGGGCAGCCGATCGGATCGATGATTCTCCGATCGATCGGGTGGTAGTTGCCAATACAGTTCCTATTGATCGATTCGACTTCCGCTTTGGGGAACGCCCAGTTTCTCAGAAAGTCGTAGAGGTATCAGTGGCCGACATTCTGGCCAGAGCAATCTACAACATCAACCATGAAAAATCAGTCAGCTCACTCTTTCCCAAGGAGCTGGAACACATGTAGATCTTTCTGGGCCACTTCTGCGAAACTTGCAGCAGTGGCCTTTTTTTATTTATCCATATATAATAGGAGTATATGGAGGAACTAAACAAAAAAGACAATAAGAGTCTGGTAATAATAGCCTTAATAGTGGCGGTTGCTGCCGCAGGATTTATTTATTGGTGGATGAGCCGAGAAGAAGAGACAACAACTAATCAAAACCAGAACGTCAATAAAATTCTTATTTTACCCGAAGACACTACGCCACCGGCCCAATCTGACGACCCCAGTGCCACCCAGCGGGACTCAGAGCGTCTACACGACGTCAGGACTTTGAGCGTTGCCCTGAAAGAATATTTTGAAGCAGAGGGTGGATACCCCGAGCAAATAGCTGTCCTGGTCACGGCTGAATATCTGGATTCAATTCCTGACAATCCAGAGCCGGGTGGTCAAGAATATTCCTACTCAGGTAGCGGCGATGTCCCGTATCAAGATTATGAATTATGTTATTCACTGGAAATGGGTATAGAGGGTATCAGCTCTGGGGAACATTGTGCCAAGGCAACAACCCTAGCAACTGATCAGACCACAGAAATAAATTTGACCAATAAGGACTTTATTCTTAATTTATAATACTATGCAGGAAAATCCTCAGCCAACCAACAGTAAGAAAACTATTATCATTGTTATCGCAGCCGTTGTTTTATTAGGTATTGGCATTACCTTTCAGGTATTAAGCAATAAGGAAGAAACCAATAACGAGAACACCAATACAGTTACCAACGGTGAAACTGACACCAATGCCACCATTGAAGAAAACACAAACGCAGTTGTTGGGTCAACTGACCCAGTGGCCAAGGCCCGAGATGCGCAACGAGTCAATGACATTACGACAATCAGAACTGGTTTGGAAAGCTACATGATTGTAAACGAGCGCTACCCAGGCAGCCTAGAAGATTTAGTTAGCAGCGGACAGCTAGGTTCGGTTCCTACCAATCCCATTCCTGGTGGCCGAGATTACAGTTATACCCCCATTGGTGTGGCCCCCTTTCAGTACTATGATTTATGCTACACCCTGGAGACTAGTATGGTAGAAAACATCGATGCCGGTGATCACTGTGCCACCCCAGACGGCCTGGTTGGTTTGATGTAAGATTTTACAGAATTTAGACAGGGCCGCCATCCGGCCCTGTTTTTTTATCCATTGACAAAAGAAACAATCTATTATAAGCTTGGCTGTTCTTTTTTGCAACCCAAGCCTCAACAGGGGAATGAACATGTTCTGGGAGAGCTTATGGGAGATCCTGCAGAAAGCAGGTCAGGTACTCTTGTCGGGTGTGCAGATCCATACAGGAATCCTTTGGATGAAAGCCTCTGGGTGGCCTTGGTTAGCCACTGCCATCACTTGTAGTATTACCTCAGGAATCGCCGTTTCCCTGCTCTACTGGTCACCCGAGGAAATGAATTGGTCTCGGGGGACCAAGAATAGAATAGGTGGAGCGATCAAGCAGTTCTTTGTCCGCCTCTTGGGCCAGCATCTATTTGATGTCATCACCCTAGGAACTGTAGATTGGGACGATCGCCTGATCAGATGGATCCTGAGGGCCAGAGACTGGCTACTGCACAAAGCAGTGGTCAAGAAGTATGGAGAATGGATTTGTTACGCGGCGGCCATTTGTCCTATTCCCTTCACAGTTCAGTTTGCTGTAGTTGTTCTCAGGGTGAAGGGTGCGCCACGGATCAGGGGTTATTTCACCATTTTGGCCATCAACTCCATCAAGGCCATGGCCCTGGTTCTTACCCTTTACGAAGGGATGCCCCGGCTGCTTGGGTGGCTACTTAGACTGTTCGGAGCGTAAACATTGATCATCGATGTCTACGCTCTTTTTTATTGACCCTGCACCGTCTGGTGCAGGGTTGACACCTTTCTGTAATAAGATATTATAAGGCTGACGGGGCTTAAGCAATAAGCCCTTTTTACAATGAAAAAATTAGCAGTGAGCCTTTTAGTGCTCTCCTTGATGGGAGAGTTTTTTATTGGTCTGCCCAGCAAGGCAGAAAGCCCAACGGTTTTGATTTCTGAAATCTGTACTGATCCCCAGAGCGACTGGTCCACTAACGATTTTAATGGAACTGCCGGGGATGGTTCCGTTACCTCTTCTGATGAGTACCTAGAAATCGTCAATGTTAGCATTCAAAATATCGACCTGACGGGTTGGACCATAAAATATGAGGACAGTCAGGTTGACGTTGATCAGATTGACGTCTCGTTAGTTAAAAACGAAACCGTAGAAGGAGACATTACCCAATTCCAACCAAATCAGTATTACATCTTAGGCAACCCCGTTGGTTCCATGAATAATGATTTGAGAGTTGAGCTGTATGACAGCCTGGGCAATCTAATAGACAGGGTTACTTTGGGAGATTGGGATGACGGCAATCTAGAAGACAATGCCCCTGATGGCAATGCCGGATCAGCTGATGACGAAGTGGTGGCCCGCAATTATAATAATCAGGATTCAGAGATTGATCAGGACGATTGGCAAAAAACCATACAAACAATGGGCCAACAAAATCCGGAATGGGCGGAAGAAGAGGAGGAGGAAGAACCGGAACCAGAAGAAGAACCGATTGATGAAGAGCCACCCCAGTTGGAAGACGTTGAATATTCCGACCAAATTATCATTTCTGAAGTGATGCCTAATCCTGAAGGGTCAGACACTGAGGCTGAATTTATTGAGTTACAAAATCTCAGCGATCAAGATGTTGATCTGGCCAATTGGATATTGGGAGATGCTAGCTCTCGTACGTCGACACTTAAGAAAGGTGATCTGGAATCAACAGTTATTCCGGCTAGCGGATTTTTTCCGGTCTGGCGCTCCCAGTCGGGAATTGCCCTGAATAATTCTGGTGATAAAGTAGTTTTATATCATCCAGATCAAAACATAGTTGATGAGGTCGAGTACGGTAAAAGTTTTGAAGGACAGTCTTATGCTAAGATCGAAGGTCAATGGAAGTGGACTTCCTCAGTAACCCCAGGTGAGCTCAACAGCTTCCAGATTCAAAACGAATCTCCCGAAGCCAAGATAGAAGTTGCCGCAAAAGAGTTGAAAGTTCGCCAACCATTTCAGTTATCAGCTACAGGCTCTGAAGATCCAGATGGCGATGAGCTAATTTTCACCTGGACCTTGGGTGATGACCAAGCCAAAAGTGGTTCAGAAATCGAATACAGCTACCAAAACGAAGGAGAGTATCAAATTACATTGATAGTCGAAGATATTTGGGGAGCCACTGGCCAGGCTGAAATTATGGTTACTGTAACTGATTATGATTATTCGGATAAAGTAGTGATCAATGAACTGCTGCCCAATCCCGAAGAGAATGACAAGGTCAACGAATGGATTGAACTGATTAACCTCGGCCAAGAACCCGTAGATCTGGAAGGCTGGAAATTAACCGACAAAAGGACAGACTACATCTGGCCGGCCCATTCGGTAATTGAAGCCCAGGAATTTTTAGTGGTTAACCGGCCGGAAAGCAAGATCGGGCTTAACAATTCAGGTGATCAGGTCTTTTTAGTGGATCCGGCCGCCAGGGTTATTAATGGTGTGGAATACCAATCAGCCAAAGCGGGCCTGTCTTTTGCCAGAGAGGATAAAAACAACTGGCGATGGACCGATACTCCTACTGAAGGTAAGCAAAATCTGTTTAGCTTAGAAGAGGAACGGGTTGAAGAAACCGCTGATTCTGCGGGGGCAAAAGAGCCTATGATAGTTAGTCTTAAGCAAGTTTCTGATTTGGAATCAGGTGATTTAGTGGTTGCTTCAGGAGTAGTTACTGTTGAGCCAGGAGTCTTGGGTAAGTCCATATTCTATATCAACGATGAGACCGGAGGCGCCCAGATTTATTGCTCCGGAGACTGTCCAGCCGTTGATGTTAATGATCAGATAGAAGTAGCCGGTAAGATTTCCATTAGCCAAGGCCACCCCAGAATTAAGGTGACCAAAGAGGAGGTAACAGTCTTGGGGCAACAAGAGGTAGAAGTGGAACTTGTTGCTATTGCCGACATTGTCAATCATTTAAACAACTTAGTCAGAATAGAGGGGCAAGTTCTCAGCGTGGAACAAAGTGATATCTATATTGCTGATGATGATGGAGAAACGATTAAGGTTTATCTCAAGAGATCAACCGGACTTAAAAAATCAGTCTTCAGTGAAGGACAAAACGTTTCTGTAATCGGAATTGTTGAGCCCAATAAAGATGAGATTCGATTACTGCCTCGCTATGAGAGTGATATTGAGATTCAAGGAGCAATATTAGGTGCTGAGCAGGAAAATCTGGATACCAACCAGATTGATTTGTCCCAACCAGAGCAGCAAAGTAACAAGTTACCGATGATAATAACTCTAGTGGTGATCATGGGGGGAGCAGGTGGTTATTATTTCTGGAAAAAGAAAATTGACGGTGGCCGGGATAAGTGATAAGGTGTTTTAATCACTTGTTCTTTTGAGTCACTCCAAGGAAGGAGGTTGATGGGATGGTTAAACATCTGTTGATTGTCTTGTCGATCGCCTTCCAAGAGCAACTGGCGGTCATTGAACTATGCAAAAATGGCTACGGAGCTTGGCCCACCCTGGTCTATGCCTTGGCGGGGTCGACTGTCGGCTATCTGGTTTTCTGGTTTTTCCCGGAAGAAGTTAGTGGCATCATCTGCTTGTTGCGTAAACCGATCAGACCCGGCTCACGAGTTGATCAGGCCTTGTCCGCACCGGCTAATCGCCACCACCCCTGGGGATTTTGGTGGCAGACCGCAGTCCTCGGCTTAGTTGTCCATCAAGTAGATGGAGTTAGAGTGATCCAGCTGGCCCTGGTTACTTTGGGCTTGTTGGGTTTCTGGCTGTACCGAGAAGAAATCAATATCCGCCGAGAGCTGATTCATCAACGCATCGAGAATAATATCGCACCCACCTTGGCAGCCTTTGCCATCGGCTGCATTCCCTTGCCTATCTTTCTGCAGGCTTCAGTAGCCGCCACTAGATTGCTTAAGATCAAGCACGGTTTCTGGTGGATATTGGTGGCTAGCTTTATCAGGACCTATCTTGGGGTGGCCGGTGTCTATTGGGTAGCCCAAACTTGGGGTGGCAGCGGTAATTGTTGGTAAAAAGCGCCTTATTATGGAGGAAAGGCGCTTCTTTTTATAGACAAAAAAGGCTTTATTTTTAAGCTAAAATAGCGTAAAATAAAGGTATGGCTAAACCAAAATTCGTTATTATTGACGGCAACGCCCTGGTTCACCGAGCCTATCATGCCCTGCCCCCCTTGACTACCAAATCGGGGGAATTGGTTAACGCGGTTTATGGCTTTGGCTCTCTGCTACTGAAAGTGCTGAAGGAATTGGAGCCGGCCTACATCGTGGCCACCTTTGATTTGGCGGCTCCAACTTTTCGTCATAAAGAATACAAAGAATACAAAGCGACCAGAGTCAAAGCGGATCAAGAATTATATGACCAGATCCCCCGGATTAAGGAATTGGTCAAAGCTTTTAATATTCCTATTTACGAGCAGGAGGGATTTGAAGCCGATGACATGATCGGCTCCATCTGCCACCAGGTAAAAGACAAAGAAAAGATAATTGTAACCGGCGACCTGGATACTTTACAATTGGTTGATGATGACACTTACATTTATACTTTGCGTAAGTCAGTAACTGATACCATAATCTATGACCAAGCCATGATCAAGCAACGCTTTGGACTCAGATCGGATCAGATGATTGACTACAAGGCCTTGCGAGGTGATCCCTCTGACAACATTCCGGGAGTACCGGGCATCGGAGAAATTACCTCCTCCAAACTGATTCAGCAGTTCGGCAGCCTGGACAATTTATATGATGAAATAAAAAAAGACACTGCCAAAGCTAAAGAGATCAAGGATAAAGTGAAAGAAAAATTAATTAACCATAAAAAGGAAGCGCAGCTCAGTAAAAAGTTAGTAACTATCAAGAAAAACATTCCCCTAAAATTTAACCTGGAAGAAGCAGCCATCCAAAATTATGATCGCCATAAAGTGGTCGAGCTGTTTCAGCAACTGGAATTTAAAAGTTTGCTTAATAAGCTGCCCGGCAGTGAACAAGAATCATTGTTTTTGAGAGAGCCAACTCCAGATCGTAAAAAAAGGAAGGTCGACTACCAATTAATAGAAACAGAAGCCCAATTAAAAAAACTAGTCGAAGATTTAGGCCAACAGAAGGGCTTTGTAGTAGATACGGAAACCACCGGGCTCAATCCCTTTTTGGAAGACTTGATCGGCCTTAGTTTTTCTTACCAAGAGGGAGTGGCATATTACGTTCCAGTCAATTACAAATTAAAAAGTTCCACGGTTCTTAAAAGAATAAAACCGGTTCTGGAAGACAATCAAATTGGAAAATGGGGGCACAACATGAAATTCGATCGCTCGGTTTTGATTAAGGCTGACATCGACCTAAAACCGCTATCCTTTGACACCATGGTTGCTTCCTATTTACTCAATTTCGGCACTCAATCCAGGCATAATTTAGCGGACGTGGCTTTTGCCGAATTGGGCTATGAAATGATGCCTATTACTGAGCTAATCGGCAAAAAAGGCAAAGACCAAATAACTCTTGATCAGGTAGATATAGCCCAGGTTTCCTGGTATTCCTGCGAGGACGCTGAAGTCACTTTTCGGCTGAAGCAACTGTTTGCGGAGCGGCTTAACAAGATGGAAGATATTGGGCTTTTAGGAGTCTTGTCGGGCAAGTCCCGGAAAAGCAAATTGCTCAATAAGACTTTTACTGAAATCGAAATGCCCCTAGTGTCAGTGCTAGAAAAAATGGAGCGACTCGGTGTCAAGGTAGATACCGCTTTTTTGAAGAAAATGTCAAAGAGTTTCACCCAAAAAATCGCCAGCTTGGAAACCAAAATTTACAAAATTGCCGGTACCAAGTTTAACGTACGCTCTACCAAAGAATTGAAATCAATTCTTTTTGAGAAATTGGCCATTCCTTCTCAAGAAATCAGGAGAACCAAAACCGGTCTTTCCACGGCTGCCTCGGAACTAGCCAAAATCAGGGCGGACAATCCCATCGTCGATCACATATTAGAATTCCGGGAGCTTTCTAAATTGAAATCAACCTATCTGGATGCCCTGCCCCAGCTGATCGATCCCAATACGGGCCGAGTACATACCAGTTTCAATCAAACAGTTACTGCAACGGGTCGGCTCTCTTCGTCAAACCCTAATCTGCAAAATATTCCTATTCGTACTGTAACCGGCCGGGAAATCCGCAAAGCTTTTGTGGCCGAACCCGGATATAAAATTTTATCGGTTGACTATTCGCAAATTGAATTGAGAGTGGCGGCCTGGGTGACCGATGACGAAGCCATGGCCGTTTCTTTTTTACGTAACGAGGACATTCATGCCCGGACCGCTGCTGAATTTAATGACGTCTCTATCAAAGAGGTGACCAAGGACCAAAGAAGGGAGGCCAAGACAGTTAACTTCGGAATTCTTTACGGACTGTCTCCTTTTGGTTTGTCGATGCAGGAAGGAATCTCCCGGGAGCGGGCCAAAAGCTTTATTGACACCTTTTATGTTTTACACAAAGGCATTAGAAAATATGTTGACCAGATTACCAAATTTGCCAGACAGTCCGGTTATGTAGAGACGGTGTTTGGCCGGAGAAGATATTTACCAGAGATTAATGCCAGTATCTCTAATATCAGAAACGCTGCTGAAAGAATGGCGGTTAATATGCCGATCCAGGGCACAGCCGCAGACCTGATCAAGATGGCCATGGTAGCCATTGATAAAAAACTGTCGAAGGTTTCTAAAGACAGCAAAATGATCATTCAGGTTCATGACGAACTGGTCTTTGAAGTGCCCGAAGCAGACTTGCCACCAGTGGCCAAATTAGTTAAAAAAAAGATGGAAAACATCTATCAGCTTGGAGTTCCTTTAAAAGTAGACCTTAGCAGCGGCCAGAGTTGGGGAGCATTGACAGAAGTCGATTTTTAAGGTATAATAAAGACATAAATATGCATAAAATATACATAAAACTTAATATTTATCTTAAGGAGATTTTTGCTATGAAAAAGGCAAACATTAATAAACGGATGATAGGAATAACCATTCCTATTTTTTGTTTACTGATTGGATTATTAACAAGCGGTCCAGGAGCCCAGGCAGAAGTCGGCGGTGAAGGATATTTTTCCAGAAGGGTAATCATCGGCCCTGCTGGTGAGTATCAGCTGATTCTATCAGCAGATGTGGTCTCCCCATTGGCTGATACTGGTATGTACTGGGGGGTGGAAGACATTAGTGCTCCTCACATAGAGTCGGTGGAGGACTATTCTTTGCCGAGTGGGCCTACCGGCTACCCCGGTATCTACATCACGGGCAGTGATCAGGGAAGTGGTGATTACGGTTATCTGGAAGTACAGGCCAAGAACTCCCGCTTCCGTGGTGATCTGACCATCGGTGGGAATGGAATAACCACTCAACTTTGTCTTAATGATGAAGCTTGTATTTCTGACTGGGACGAACTGCCCGGAGTCGGCGAAGGCATCGGTGGCGGTGGAAATCCTGGGTACCTCCCGGTTTTTACTGCTACTGATGCTATTGGGAATTCAGAAATATATCAAACCGAAACTAATATTGGCATTGGCACTACCTCCTCTTCTAACGCCAAAGTAGATATCCGCAATGCTCCGGATTGGGGCGGTGCCGGTTGGGGAAAGGCCTTGAGGATCGATAGTATTGATGCCATTCAGATCGATGCCGGAGCCAGCCAATACGGTATCGGCGGAAGCGGTGGTACTCAACTACTATATATCATGCCCTTTGATGGAGAAGGTCCCGGCGCAGGGAACGCTTATAGTGGAATTCACATGAATTGGGATGGGGATGTATCTATAGGATCACCGGCTGCAGAATTCTGGCAAGAAAAATTAAACGTAGCTGGAGGTCTCAATGTTACCAGCTGGATAGCTGATCGAGGAGTTGGTCAAGATTTGAATATTGATGACAACATGACACCAAGAATTAACAGCTCATACTATCTTGGAGCCTCGGGCAATAAATGGCTGCAAGTTCATTCAGATCAATACTGTCTTCCAGGCAATGACTGTATTTCCAGTTGGCCCACTGGCTCTTCCTATATATTCACTTCCCCGATTGAAGAATCCGGCGGTACTGTTTATTTGACCGACACCTGCACGGCTACTGAAATTCTCAAATGGAACGGTTCAGCTTGGGCCTGTGCTGATGATGCTAGCGGTAGTCCCCTGTGGACTGACGGCGGTACCTATGTTTATCCAACTGATGCCGGAGCCTATGGCGTTTCCGGTTTAAGCATTGAAGATACAGGAAAC
>JBDRGY010000007.1:0-2061 GCA_043817315.1 Patescibacteria group bacterium
AGTAATATCCTGGAATATCAAGTGGTACGCCCGCACTATGTTTCTGAGAGAGTGGGTAGAGTCATGGCAATTTCTATTCCTCGAGGAGCCGAAGTTTACCTGGATCATGGGTATCAGGGAATATCTCCCAAGCGGATTGAAGATATTCAGACCGGCCAACACCTGCTTGAATTTGTTATGCCCGGTTATGAAATATGGAGTAAAACCATTACCGTCTCCAGTAATCGCACCACCCAGGTGGAAGCTAATCTTGTCCCAGTAGAGTATTACGGGGAAATCTCCTTGACCTGTGAACAGCCTAATGCCCTCGTCTTTGTTGATGGGATAGAATACGGTAAAACCCCACCAAAAGGCACCTTGGTTATCCGTGATATAAAAGAAGGATATCATGAATTGACGGTTATGAAACCCGGAAGTCAAAACTACCGAACCTGGGCCCAAACAGTAAAAGTGTTGGGCGGCGAAACCTTACCCATTTATGTTTCTCTTTCTAAATCAAACTATTAATAATAAAAATAATAATTTAGGGCTCTATTCATTATACCATAGAGCCCTACAGCATTAAGAGCAAAGTATTTAAGCCAAGTTTTCCGAAAGGTAAAAAATCTAAAATGAAAGGAGGTGTTAAAAATGAAAAAGTGTATACTTATGCTCATTTTGGTTATGGTTTTTACTCTGCTTATCACCAGCTTTGTCCAGGCCCAATTAACTGATGAGGAAATCAAAGTAGATAGATGTATTGCTGTATTGGCGGAAATGGCTTCCCGTAAAGATCAGGCTGGTGCATTTAGCCAGCTCTTAAGCAGGGCAGAAGGAATAGTCATCTACCCCAGATTAGTAAACATAGGATTAGGTTGGGGTGCCATGTTTGGGGATGGAATAGTGCTTCGAAAGGATAGACTCACTGGGGAGTGGTATGGCCCGGCATTTATAGAGCTTAAAACCGCTTCGGTGGGTCTGCAGATTGGTATTCAGGAAGTGTCCCTGGTATTAGTGGTTATGAATGATAAAGGCATGAATGTCTTTAAGAGTACTGATTTTGAGATCGGAGCTGATATCAGCATTGCCCCGGGGCCATTGGGTGATTCCTTACAAGCTGCTGTTGATTTCAACGATTCCATCTACGCTTACTCTTATAGCAAGGGTCTCTATGCCGGTTTTACCCTTACCGGTTCAATGATTCATGCCGATGTAAGAGCAAACAAGAAGTTTTACGGAGAAAGCATTACCTGTGAAACCATTTTGAATAACAAAAAAGTGAACAACCAAGTTGCTTTAACACTAGTGCAGTTGATCGAACAGATTAGTCGATAAGCATTGATTTTGATTTTGTGGTCAGCCTGTTAATATTTGACACAATTTTATTTAAAGTTTGAACTAATGTACAAGAAGAAGGTTATATTAGTTCAATGTTGGAGACCCTTGTAATCAAAAAGAGAACATCTATCAAATTGATAAAAGAAAGGAGAAGTTAAATGAAAATATTAGCCATCATCCTCATTGTGGTGGGGATCGCGGTCTTTGCCTATCAAGGCATAACCTACACCTCCAGAGAGAAAGTCATAGATGTTGGTCCAGTTCAGGTAACTGCTGAGAAGACAAGAACGTTTCCGTTGCCACCGATCGTGGGTGGTATTGCGCTCGTAGGCGGTATAGTATTGCTGTTAATTGGGAAGTAAAAAGGCCTGATTGCAGGCAAAGCGTTCCAATTTTAATTGGTAAATTGGTAAGTTAAAACATTTAAAGCAGACAATCTAAAGAAAGCCAATGAAATCCCAAATGAAGCTCAAAAGGAATTATAGAGATATTAGCTAATAATTTGGAAAATGATGTCCCTGATGAATCTCTATCCTGGCTCGTAAGGATGGGGACCAAAGAGGGAAAAGGTGGGTAGCCAAGTTAAATTTAAACCCGTAAAACGTGCTTTTAATAGGAGATACTATCCATGATTTTGATGTTTCAAAACATATGGGCTGCGATTGTCATCTGGTTGCCAAAGTAGCCTGTCCCCTTTTTACGATAAATACCTTAAGAAGAGATAGGCTGAAGATAGAACAATAG
>JBDRGY010000008.1:0-16124 GCA_043817315.1 Patescibacteria group bacterium
GCAGCAGCGATACGGTGTCAAGGAGACTGAAGAGTCTTCCTGATTACCAGCACCTTTGGGCGCATTCCTGTACTGCAGGACCCTGCGCCCATTTTTTTGTATAAAAAAAACCTCTCGATTACAATCGAGAGGTGGAAGGAACTCGTGTGCTTTTGAAGCTTTCCCATTGAATCTTGGCTCTCATCAGCGCCAGTAAGCTGTAAATCAGGAAAGGAATCATCACGAAACCGGCGTTGCGGAAAGCCATCCCCGGATAGAGCAAGAAGTCCTTACCTCCGACCAGTTCGATCGCGCTTACGGTAGGCATGAACATCGCCACTATGTTAGCCCCAATGAACTGGCAAACAATCACTGTCACGCTGGGTACTAAGACTAGGCCTACTGCTCCTATATAGCCCAGTGGATCAGAAAAGATCAAAAAAAGGGCTAGGATGATCATGGGTAGAGCAAGGGCGAAGTAGGCCCAGCAGATTGGGGTGATAGTATCACTATCAAGCAACATAAGGCTGGCCGGTACCCCAGCAAAGATCAGGATGCACAGTATCCCGATGAACGGCGCTGCCCAAACACTGGGCTTTTCACCGACGTATTGCCAGAACGTCTTGGGCACGAAGCGGTAATAGTCCATTGTTCCCTCCTTGGTTGAAAGAACCTTTTTTTTGTGATTGAGTTAACTTATCACAAATGCGATTTTATTGTCAATTAAAACGGTTAATCCTGCGGTTTTTCTTGACTTAACCTCACTTTTTCTCTGAACTGTATCTATAAATTGTTGGGGAGTAGCCAAGTGGTAAGGCAACGGCCTTTGGCGCCGTCATTCGGGGGTTCGAATCCCTCCTCCCCAGCCATACGGAACAGCGCCCATTTTCATATAAAATTCGCCAGTAGCAACCGCTAGTTAATATAGAAAAAATCAGGTTCTAAGAAGACCTGTTTTTATTTATTATTACTTTACATTAAGGCAGGATAAGCCTATAATTCAAGCATAATCAAAACTAACTATGCCCGAAAGTACCAGAAAATTAGAAGCTACTTTGCAGAATATCGGCGACGGAGTCATCGTGGTTGACGGCCACCAGGTTATTTCCATGATTAATCCCGTTGCCGAAAAAATTATTGGGATAAAGACAGAAAAGACCATCGGTCAGCGTTATGACCAGGTTTTTCGATTAACCAAGTCAACTAATCGACGCTCCCGGCGCTCTTTCGTAGAAATTGTTCTGCATAGCGGTCAAATTTTCCACTCTTCCAGCGATACGATAATTAGCAAAAAGAACGGATACCAGATCCCGGTTGATTTCAGTGCGGCCCCGGTCATGGATGTAAATAAGAAACCGACCGGCTGTGTCATTGTCTTTCGTGATGTCCGTAAAGCCCGGGCCGTTGATCGGGCTAAAAGTGAATTTGTTTCTTTAGCTTCACATCAATTAAAAACCCCTTTGGCAGCCGTTAAATGGAACGCTGAAATGTTGCTGGCAGCCAAGGGAAAGGAATTTACCGATAAGCATTGGAAGTACCTTGATCGGGTTTATCGGGGGAACCAGCGGATGATCCAGCTGGTCAACGCTTTGTTGAATGTCTCCCGTTTGGAGCTCGGTACTTTCTCCGTTAATCCCACCTTGGTTGATCTAAAGAAAGTTATTAAGGGAGTTATCGAAGATGTCGAACCTGAGCGGTCCGCTAAACAGTTGCGATTAACGGTTCGACATCAACTAAAAACAACCAAGCTCAAAGTGGATGAAAACCTGATCAGAATTATCATCGAAAATCTGGTTTCTAATGCCGTCAAATATACTCCGAAAAAGGGTTCAGTCCGCCTAACCACCAAAGAAGATAGTAAAGGTATTTATCTGACGGTCGCCGATAGCGGCTACGGTATTCCGCCCGATCAGCAGCGAAATATTTTTACTAAGTTTCACCGGGCTGACAATGTCCGCGAGTTGGGCATCCAGGGTACAGGACTCGGTCTGTATATGGTCAAATTCATACTCGATACAGTCGGTGGTGATATAACCTTTAGCTCTGAATTGGGAAAAGGTTCAACCTTTACGGTTTGCTTCCCGTTGCGCGGAATGAGAAAACGGTTGGGCGACAAAACCCTTATTTAAGAAATTACCCAAAGGTGATATAATATTAATAAGTTAATAAATAATCATAGTAAAAATGGCTACCAAAATTTTAATTGTCGAGGATGAAGAGGACTTGCGCGATACCTTGGCTGATCGGTTTGAAGAAGAAGGCTACGAAGTCCTCCAGGCCCAAAACGGAGTAGAGGGGTTTAACACCGCCCTGCGGGAAAAACCGGCTATTATTTTAACCGATATTCTGATGCCCAAGAAGCACGGAATCGACATGATCAAGGATATCCGTTCCCTGGATTGGGGAAAAAATCTGCCGATTCTGGTTCTGAGTAACTTGTCAGATGCCGCCTATACGGCTGATGCTTTGCAAAACGGAGCTTTTGATTATCTGGTCAAGAGTGACTGGCAGATCGACGACGTTGTCAAAAAGGTAAAAGAGCGGTTAGCGGATAAATAAATATAATTTAGACCAGTAGGCTGCAGCTAAACTACCAACTTTGCCGGTTGACAATAAGACCAAATCAACTATAATACCCTTTGCGATCTCCACTGCCAACAACGGTCCGCAAGGAGCGTTGTGAGGACTATCGTTTGCGTTGCAACAGCTCGCAGGTAACGTCCTAGTTGAAGGTTGGCTGAAAGCCTCCGGCTAGCTGTGCGGTTGGGGATCGCGTTTAAATTTGTTTTCTGAAGTAACAATTGATATGATAATGGTGTAATAAATATAACTAAAATCATGAAATTAGAGTTAAAGAAAATTCTAAGACTAAAAAAGAAAGTAGGTCAACCGCCCGGCACCGTTGAGTATACCGGCCGGGAAAGAAATGAACGGCCGAAAATTACCGTAATTGATTATAATACTGATAATTTTTCAGAAAAAGAGGTTGCTCAAATAGAGAAAGTTTTTCCTCACAAGGAGACAGAGACAACAACCTGGATAAATATTGACGGTATTCATAACGTTGAATTAATAAAGAAGATCGGACAGCATTTTGAATTACACTCCTTAACCTTAGAAGATATTGTCAATACCGACCAGAGACCAAAACTTGAAGACATGGAGCAATATATTTTTATCGTTCTTAAAATGATGGATTTTGATCCGGGACAGATTAAAGTAGCCAATGAACAAGTCAGCCTGATATTGGGGCGGAATTACGTTATCTCTTTTCAGGAAAAAGAAGGTGATCTATTCGATCCAATCAGGGACCGAATTCTCCACAACAAAGGCCGCATCCGAAAAATGGGCTCAGACTATCTTATTTATGCTTTAATCGATGTTATTGTTGACCATTATTTCGTTATTTTAGAGAAACTGGGCGAGAAAACAGACAACCTTGAAGAAGAACTGTTGACTAATCCTTCTCCGAAGATTCTAGATACCATTCATAACATGAAACGCACAGCTATTGATTTGCGCAAAACCATCTGGCCGGTTAGGGAAATCATCAATAAATTGGAACGAGGAGAGATTGATCTGATTAAAAAAGAAACTATTATCTATTTACGCGATGTTTATGA
This sequence comes from Patescibacteria group bacterium, assembly GCA_043817315.1. Lineage (GTDB taxonomy): Bacteria > Patescibacteriota > Patescibacteriia > JBDRGY01 > JBDRGY01 > JBDRGY01. Next base: position 3,603 of record JBDRGY010000008.1, read on the forward strand.
TCACACCATCCAGATAATTGAAGCGATTGAGTCATCCAGAGATGTTCTTTCCGGGATGCTGGATATCTATTTATCTTCGGTCAGCAACCGGATGAATGAAGTAATGAAAGTATTGACCATTATTGCTACTATTTTTATACCCATGACTTTTATTGCCGGTGTATATGGAATGAATTTCAAGAATATGCCGGAGTTGGAGTGGCCTCTTGGCTATTTCAGCGCCTGGGGAATAATGCTAACCATCGCTGTTATTATGATGATTTATTTTAAGAGGAAAAAGTGGTTTTAGGGGAAGTTTATAGAATATGATATTAACCAGTATTATTACTTTAATCGTCTCTATCATTGTCTTTCTTTTTTTATCCGGTTGGTTTTCTGGGATTGAGACGGCTTTGATTAATTTAACGCCGAGCGAAATTGCCCTGATGAAGGCCAAAAAAGAGAAAAACATTACTTTTATTATCCGCTTGAAAAAAAACATAGAACACACCCTGATCACCATTTTAATCGGAAATAACATTGTCAATATTGCCCTTTCGGCCATTGTTACTTTGATCGCCAATAATCTTTTTAGCAATCTGGGAGTTTCCCTAATGATCGGTTTGGTTACTTTTTTGGTCATTGTTTTCGGGGAAATTACCCCTAAATCCCGGGCTCTGGGCAACGCCAAAAAAATGGCACAAACTAACGCCCGCCGGATCTATTATCTATCCGAATTCTTAAAACCGCTGGTTGCTTTATTTATTATCTTTTCCCGTTGGATAATCCTCCTGACCGGCGGCCAAGTCAATAAGAAACATTTGATTGTGACCGATGATTCAATCAAGCATCTGGCCACTTTAGGCGAGGAGGAAGGGGTTATCAAGGAAATTGAGAAAGACATTATTCATAAAGTATTCCGTTTTGGCGACGTCAAGATCCGGGATATTATGGTGCCCATGGCCAAAGTTTTTTGCCTGGCCAAGAATTATCACATCAAAGAAGCAAAAAGGGTGGTGGCTGAACGTGGTTATACCCGAGTGCCGATTATGACCAATGGTAAAATTACCGGTATACTCAACAGCAAGGATTTAATCCTCAGGCACACCGGCAAAATCAATTCATTTACCAGAGAGCCTTTATTGGTTAGGGACGAGGATGAAATTACTAAAGTATTTAAAATAATGAAAAGAAAAAGAATACACGTGGCTATAGTTGAAAACGTTAAACGTGACCACATTGGAATTGTTACCCTGGAAGATATTATCGAAGAATTGGTCGGTGAGATAAAAGATGAATACTTTACCAGTAAATTTGTCGATTAATAATATTTGCCGCCAAAGGTAAAATCTGTTAAGATTTTACCCGAAAGCGGAGCTATTCGGAAAAACTGGCTTGTCCGCCTCTGGCGGAAAATCGTCCCCGCCATACGGCGGGGTAAACTCCAGGCGCGTGGCCTTCCCTCGACAGTTCGACTTTGCTCACTGCAGGCAGGCTCGGGACAGGGCCGGTCGGCGCGGCTGCCCGCCCGCCCATCAGCCGCCGCCTATATCCTTTCGGACATTTTCGTATATGTCCAGTTAAAAATAAAAACGACCTGGAAATTTCAGGGCGTTTTTTGTTATCTATCTATTTCTTCAAATACCGTCCGATGGCCGCTGAACTGGCAATGGCGGAAACCACTAAAGCTACTATTAATTCGGTTCCAAAGACAATCCACAAATTGCGGTTAATATAATCCATAATATTGAGGTTGTATCCCTCAAAAAAGGAATTGACATACGGTGCCGTCACTGACAAAACTGGATAAAAGATGCCCATGGCAATCACCGAAGCCAAAAAGGCGTAAATAAAGGTTTCCATGATAAAGGGCCCCCGGATAAACCAAGAAGTGGCCCCTACCAGCCTCATTATGCTGATTTCCTCCCGGTGGGTGTAGATCATAATACCCAGAGTATTGTAAACCACGATCAAAGCGATCAGTATAAATACTCCGGACAGTAAATATCCGGCTATCTGTAAACGACCGGCAATATGATTGAGCCGGTCAATCACTTTTTGAGTATCTTCAAAATCCTTGTCTTTGTCCTGGATCAGTTCATCATAAGCGGGATCATCCAATGAAGCCAAAATCTCCGGGTAATCACCCAATTGTCTTGCCTGAACTACCAATGAAGCGGGCAGAGGATTTTCTACAGCTTCGATCGATTCAGCTATCAAGGGATCATCGGCATGACTTTCCCTAAAATCCTGCCAAGCTTCCTCGGCTGAAATATATATTACTTCAGAAACCGTTGCCATGCCCATCAAGCGTTCTTTGACATCCAAAATTTCTCTTTCGGCTGCGGAATCCGAGAAATAGATAGTTACGTCAATTCTTTCCTTGACTGAGTCAATGGCCTTGTCAGCAAAAATGTTTAGGGTTAAAGAAATATTTATCAGCAACAGGGTCAATACAAAAATGATGCAGGTAACCACCGAGAGCCAGAAGTTGCGCAAAAAACTCTGGATGGCGAATTTGAAGATGCGACCTATACTGACTAAAAACATATTTATAAAATATAACGACCCAAGGACTGGTCTGAAATGACCATCCCGTGGTCTAGGGTTATTACTCTTTTCTTTAACGAGTTAACGATATCGTAATCGTGGGTAACTAAAACAACTGTAGTTCCGTATTTATTGATTTTGAGCAGCAGCTCGATAATATCCTGGGAATTAATGGCGTCTAAATTTCCGGTCGGCTCATCGGCCAACAGAATCTTGGGTCGATGGACCAAGGCCCGGGCAATCACTATTCTCTGTTGTTCCCCGCCTGATACTTTATCCGGAAAACAATCGGATTTTCTCTCCAGTCCCACGATTTTCAAAACTTGGGGCACGATCGATTTGATTTGGTTATTGGTTATTCCGGAAACCTGCAGAGCAAAAGCTACGTTTTCGAAAATGGTTTTTTTACGCAGTAATTTAAAGTCTTGGTAAACCACCCCGATTTGACGCCGCAAAGTGGGAATTTCTGCCGGTAAAATATTGGTGATATCCCAACCGCCGATAATTACCCGGCCTTTGGTAGGCGACTCGTCAGCAATAATCAACCGAGCCATGGTAGTCTTGCCGGTACCGGATTGTCCTACAATTGAAACAAATTCGCCCGGCTTGATATGAACATTAACATCTTTGAGGGCGATGGTTTCTTTGGGATAAATTTTGGAAACGTTTTTAAACCTTATCATTCTTTGTTTATTTTAGCATAATCCGGCCTAACTCCCAAGTCCCCAAACCGGTTCCACTTTGACCCGGGCTAAACCTTCGTAACGGTCAGCAATCAGGCAAAAACCGGGTAAAACAAGATCGATAACTCTACCTGAGACAAAAGGGCCATCAGAATACTTCTTAACAATTACGCTCTCGCCAGTTTCCAGGTTGGTAACCCGCAGTTCGGTGTCGTAAGCATAATCGTTATTGGCTGCCCCAAAAGGATAACGGCTGTCGCGGTACCAAGAAGCCACTCCTTCTGACAGATAGCGTGTGTCTTCCAGTACCGCTATTTTGGCATATTTGAGATGAATGGCGGCTTTAACCTGGTTGTTGTTCAAATCAGCTGAGGAAGGAATATGAATCCATTGCTTTTTACCCTCATCATAGACATAAATCTGTTTCAATAAGTTGGTGTCTTTAAAATAGCCGATACGCAGCCATATAGGTTTGGTAAAGTCAATCGGATTGGCAGAAAATATATCAAATTGATACACCCGTGAGATCAGATCTAGATTTTCCGGCAGAGGAGCGGGCAAACTGATTTCTTTTAACTCTACGGTGACCGGTTGATCGATAGAATCATGCAAAATCCCAACCGCTAAGGAATCATCTTCATTTTGCACGGTATAACCTTTACTGATGGTCGCTTCATCAATATTGACCAAAGTAGTATCAACCGGAACAATGTCCCTTTCAAAAACCGCTACCTGGGAAAAGGGTAAGTGAGTAATTGCCTTGATCAAACTATTGTCCCGATCAGTGGTAGCCGGCATAGCCACCCACTGTTCCAGATTACGATCCCAGACCATTAATTCCTTTTCAAAAACAGCCTCGGAATCGTATTGGATAGATACCCAAGCCGGGTAACTGAAAATTATTGGGTTAGAAACTGCTCCTTGAACATCAAACTGATAAATCGAGGAAATCAGTCTTTTGCCTTCCGGCTGGGGCAAGCTGTTGCGGACCAGCTGTTTGACGCTGACATCAACTTCTTGATCAACAATATTAGCCACAATACCCAGACGAAAACTGTCATCATCCATAGAAACCGTATACCCTTTCTGCATGGTAGCCGCATCCAGGTGGATATCTACTGAACAGGCTTTGGTCTCGGCATTGCTAAATATAAAAAAGGCAGTACTGGTAATGAAGAGTAGTAATAGTTTAATTCTCGACGTTAGTTGCATTTTTGCTGAAAATATTTTACTTTTAGGTCAGGTCGCGGATGTCCCTAGGCCCTTTGGGCCGGGATCCCGGTCGCCGTTGGCGACCTAGGGATAGTTTCCGCCAGAGGCGGACCAGCCTTTGGCTGGCAGTGGTTATGTGCAGGTATAGTTTAGTGGCAAAACGTATCCTTCCCAAGGATGAATCGCCGGTTCGATTCCGGTTACCTGCTCCAAGTTTGCCAGGGTAGCTCAGTCGGCTAGAGCAATGCTTTCGTAAAGCAGAGGTCGTGGGTTCGATTCCCACCCCTGGCTTTTTGGTTTACTGAACATAATTCCTAATTGATATCTTCTCCATTTCTTCAGTCAACCATTCGCCAAAATCTTTAGTAGCGATCAAAATATGCTGGGCATGATAGCTTGCAGGCTTACCTTCTTCCTCTATTTTCTCCAGGAGCTTGATGATATGCCAGCCGAAAATAGTTTGAACCACTTCGCTAATTTCATCAACTTCCAGGGCAACTAAGGCTTGGCTGAATTCTTCTACGTAATCAACCGCTGTGGCATATCCCAGATCTCCCCCGTTTTGAGCGGTAGCCACGTCATCACTGTATTCGGCAGCTGCTTCGTTAAAAGTCTTATCTCCTGACGTCACTTCCTGATAAACGGTCTGGGCAGTCGTTTTGGCCTCTTGGTTAGCCTCAATAGTCTCATCCTGAGAGATAGATTCAGCTAATTTTAATTCCCGCAGTTGGGGCACAATAGCTTTTTCGGTAAACTGGGCCAGAGTCCAATTGTAGACGTCCATGAGGGTTTGATTGATATCTTCACCGTAAAGGGCAGCTTCTTCTTTGACTAAATCCACGTTTTCGTCTATCTCTGACTGCTCGATGTTGATGTTGCGCTTCTCGATCTGCTTTTTGATGAAAGCAGTTTCAATAGCTTGAGTTAAGGCATCGTTAAAAATCTCATCATAGGCAGGTACAGCGTATAGTTCATTGTCGGGAAATTGCGCAGCCCGGTACTCCAAATAATGCAATAGGGTATCAGCATCGGATTTGACATCATAATAGTTGACCCACTGACCATCCACTATAGCCGCCGGGAAAGGCAGCCAACTGGCCATAGCTATGGTAAAGCTATCATCGGCCTGGTATTTATAAATTCTGATGGAGACAAAGGTTAGCAATCCGGCGATCACTACCACTACTCCGATAACCACCCCCCAAATGACCATTTTGTTGGAATTTTTCTTGGTCTTGTTTGGAGATTTCTTCTTCTCTTCGGGTGAAGCTGGAGCTTCTTTTTTGCTTGATTCGTTGTTTGGCATAAGTGTTATTAATTATTCGAATTTAAAAAAATATTTCCACCATCGTTGGAGATTAGTCATGGCTTCATCAGCTGCGGCTTCAGCCGTTTCTGCGGATTCGGTACCACCTTCGGTTTCCGGAAAGATAACCATAGTCTCCCCTGCTTTCTGCAGACCCAATTTGGTCCTGGCTTCTTTCTCTACAAATGAATTGGTGTTGAAATAATCAATCAAATCATCAAGGTCTAAATTTCGCTGTTCCAGATCAGCGATTTCCGTTTCTAGCTGTTCGATTTCCCGGCTGATTTCATAGCGTCGCAACAGCTCTTTACCCAAGGCAATAGACAGAAATACCAGGATAATTAAGCCTATTACAATAACAGTTTTATTGCTTAATATCCGCTCGGTTTTGCCTGAATGCTGAAATCTAGCCATAAATAATTTGTGATAAATATTATAACAGAAAATAGCTAAAAGGGCTATTATGGCTCTGGTGGCTTTGGCTCTTTTCTATTGATTATCTTGTTAAATGCCTCTTCACCGATTTCCGCCCTGATTTTACGCACTGCTGATAACAAATCCGCAGCTGACATCTCTTCCTCCTCATTGAAGTCGCCGTCCAGATATTTGCGCTGAGTGTCTGTTATCAATTCCTGCAAACGATGCGGTCGCAGCACTCCGTGAATTTCAATAGTGGGATTGGAGCCGGCTGTCTGGATTTTTACCGAACCGAAATTAAACATGGTCTGAGTCGGTCCTTTCAGTTCGTAACTAACATCCTGAATCTTATCCCAGGTGCATTCGGAAACTGATTTATCAAAAAAACCTCTTTGATCAAAGTCTATAATTCTCTTGTTAGTTATTACGAATCCGTTTAAGGACCAAATAATCCAGTAACGCAAACCGTAAATCAAACCAAAGAGCAGCAGGATAATGAAGACCACAATCCCCCAACCTCCTTGGCGAAACAAAATGAACATCAGGAAAAAAGATAGCAACAGGAAGAAAAGACTGACCAGCCAGTGCTGAATAAAAGCTAGAGGAAAAATCCGTACAATACGAATTACCTCTTCATCTTCTTTTAAATTTTTGGTAAAATAACTCTCGAACATATGAAAAAGAGTAAATCAATTAGAATAGTGTGGGTTATTATCGCCTCGATAATGGTTTTGGGGATGCTTTCTTTTTCACTAGCACCCCTATTTCGCTAATATCAGCGCTTTAATACCGCCAAATAAGCTTCCGGGGGAATGTTAATTTTGCCTTGCTGCTGCATCCGTTTTTTCCCCTTTTTTTGTTTCTTGAGCAATTTCATTTTTCGGGTAACATCGCCGCCGTACAATTTGGCGGTAACGTCTTTGCGCATGGGAGAAATTCTTTCCGAGGCAATCACTTTACCTCCCAGGGCCGCTTGAATCTTGATTTCAAATAACTGGCGTGGCAAACTATCGCTTAACTTTTTGGTAATTACCCGACCGGTACGATAAGCTTCATTCTGATAAACGATAATTGACAGAGCCTCGATTTTCTCCTCGGCTACCACTATATCCATCTTAACTACCTGGGTAGGCCGGTATTCCAGAAACTCGTAGTTTAAGGAAGCATAACCTTGAGAAACACTTTTTAGTTTATCATAAAAATCAACCAAAAGAAACGATAAAGGTATCTGGTAGTGCAAAATTGCCCTTTCTTTATCCAAATATTCCGTGTTTTTATAAACTCCTTTATTTTCCTGAACCAACTGCATGATACCGCCCAGATAAGTGGTGGGCGAAACTATATCAACTTTAGTCCAGGGTTCTTCCACTGCTTTAATTTGGCTGGGGTCGGGCCAGTCTTGAGCTGAGGTTATAGTCGGCTTTTTCCCATTAGTCAGGCTAACGTGATAAGCCACAGTAGGTACTGTAGTAATCAAATCCAGATCAAATTCTCTCTTTAGTCGTTCCGAAATTATTTCCAGGTGCAATAAACCCAAAAAACCGCAGCGAAAACCAAAACCCAAAGCAGCAGCCTGAAACGGCTCAAAATTAAAGGCGGCATCCTGTAACCGCAGTTGTTCTACCGCTTCTCTAAGTTTTCCATAATTATGGCCTTCTTTACAAAAAATGCCAGCGAAAACCATGGACTTAACTTCCTTGTAGCCCGGCAAAGCCTCCAGAGAACTACCTGATGGAGCAATAGTGTCTCCTACTCGACAAGCGGCCACTTCCTTGAGGCCGGTGACAATATAGCCGATTTCTCCGGCTTGTAAATCGGCACAGCTTTTCAGGTCGGGACTAAGAAATCCTAACTCCATAACCTCTGAGCTTTTATTGGTGCCCAGTAAATCAATCTTATCACCTGCTTTGAATTGTCCGTCAAAGACTCGAACGTAGGCCACCACCCCCCGATATTCATCAAAAAATGAATCAAAAATCAAAGCCCGGGCCGGTTTAGCGACTTGGCCAGTAGGAGCCGGCACTGATTTGATAACTTCTTGGAGAACCGACTTTACATTGCTTCCGGTTTTAGCTGATACCTGAATCACTTCATTGGCCGGTACTCCTAAAAGGTGAGACATCTCTTTTACAGTCTTCTTAACCTCGGCATTAGGCAAATCAATCTTGTTAACTACGGGGATAATTTTCAGCCCCTGAGCTAATGCCAGATAAAGATTGGCTAGCGTTTGGGCCTGAATACCTTGGGTGACATCTACTAACAATAACGCCCCTTCACAGGCCGCCAAGGAACGGGATACTTCATAAGTAAAATCAACATGACCAGGAGTGTCAATCAAATTGAGCTCATAGCCCTGATATTGCATTCGAACCGGCTGCAGTTTGATAGTAATCCCCCGCTCTCTTTCTAGATCCAAACGGTCCAGCACTTGTTCTTTCATCTTGTTCTTGGGGATAGTGCCGGTTAATTCTAAAAAGCGGTCAGCCAGTGTCGACTTACCGTGGTCGATATGGGCAATTATGCAGAAGTTACGTATCTTGTTCATAAAAACTAATAACCTTGATTAACAACCTCTTGCCCCGCACCCTTGTGGTGCTGGGGTGGTCAATGTGGGCGATAATGCAAAAATTTCTAATCTTCTCCATCGTAGTGGTGGAATTAGTTACTTCTAACAAGATATTTCTTGAACTTGAGCAGCCATTGTCTGACAATGTCTATTTCGTCGGATTTGAAAAATATACTGAGCAGAAAATAAATCAAACCTCCCCCAATTATGGCTCCGCCGGTTTGTATCAAAACGCCAAAAAATGTTTGCATATCCACCACCGGGGCAATCAAATACTTCAACCATTGAATGGCTCCGCCCATTGCCAAGGATATTAATACAATCTTGGCCAGGGAGCCAATTATCTTTCTGTCATCTAAATAACCTACTCGCTTACGCAACACTAGGAGCAGTAAAACCATATTGATGATAGCCGCAATGGAAAAAGCCAGACCCAAGCCGGCGATATCCATAAAACGGGTGAAGGTATAGGCCAGTCCGATATTGATCACCATGGAAATCAAACTGATGATTACCGGGGTTTTGGTGTCGTGCTTGGCAAAAAAGGAACGGGCCAAGAGCGGAATCAGGGCTTGGGCAAACAGGGAAATGGAAAAATAGCCGAAAGTACGAGCTGTTAAAACAGTATCCGTCCAGTCAAATTGACCGGTGCCCAATATCAACCTGACCAGTTGAGCTCGCAACAACAAGACCATCACTGAAGCGGGAATAATTAAAAAAAGTACCCGGCGGAATGTTTTGGAAAAATGACTGACGAATTTGGATTGGTTATTTTCGGTAAAGGCCTGGCTGAACACCGGAAAAGCGGCAATAGCCAAAGAAACTCCAAAAATGGAAATGGGGAAACTCTGCAGGTCATTGGCAAAATTAAAAACGGCCACTGAACCGGCCATCAAGGTAGAAGCGATAATGACGATAATCAACTGGTTGATCTGATTGACGGCCAAGCCAAAAGTGCGGGGCAGCATCAATTTGAATATTTTGCGGACACCCTCGTGTTTCAAGTCGATGATCGGCCAATAACGGAAACCCACTTTAAAAACTGTAGGCAGCTGGACTATCAGATGCAACAAGGCTCCGATAACCACACCCCAGGCTAATCCCATGGAACCCATCCTGGGAGCTAAGACTAAGATGCCGAAAATGATACCCACATTATAAAAAACCGGAGCTAATGAATAGGCGAAAAAACGGCGGAAGGAATTGAGAATTCCGGCGACTACATTGGAAATAGTGAAGAAGATGACGCTGAGTAACATCACCTGGGTCAGAGAAGCAGTCAGGGCTTGTTTGGCTTCATCAAAACCGGGTGCAATCAATCGCGTCAGTTGAGGCGCTAAGACAAACAGAATGATACTGATGATGATTAAAGCTATTAACAGGATATTGAGAACTGAATTGGCAATGCGCCAGGTTTCTTCATGATTCTTACTCCAATGCTGAACAAAGACCGGAATAAAAGAAGCGGACAAGGCCCCCAATATCAAAATATTGAACACCAGATCAGGAATTTTAAAAGCGGCAAAATAAGTGTCCAAAACATCACCAGCTCCAAAATTGGAAGCCAGTAGCCGATTGCGGTATAAACCCAGCACTTTGCTGATAACAGAAAAGAAAGCGATGATTATCGCTCCACCGGCAATTGTGGATTGTAATTTGTTTAGCAGTTTTTTAAACATAAAAGTAGCTCTATTTTAGCAGAAAATGGAGAAATAATAAAGTGTTTATCCCAAGCAAAAAGCTGCCAGCCAGGCGCCTAGAGACTTTAACGAACTTGTGAACAGAAGTATTGATTTTCGAGTAGAAAATCAATGAGGAGAGAGATTTTTCTGTCCATAAAGCCCGATCTCTGGGATAACACCTGTACTGGCAGCTTTTTGCTCCCTTCGCCTTATCTGCGAAAGGACCACACCTTTATTATACTCTTTTTATAGATTTGTCAACCCCGTAAGAAATTTTCGTTTCTTTGGGGTTTTTGTGAATTTTTTTAAAGTACTTTCAATATGGAGAAACACGGAATCGTTTCTTGCGTAATAAGGAAAGTAATCATTATTAACTGTTTATTGTTTAGGGGCAAGAAATTTCATTCGGGGTCAAGGGACGAAGAAAATTTGGTGAGGCGGGATGCAAGCATCCCGCCCTCACCTGATTGCGACTAATTGGTTCTGTGCTGTGCCAATATCTCCGCAGCACGTTTCATGGACCAATCACCGACAGCGGTGCTGACCTCACTGCAGAACACCTTGGGCTCATAATCGGCGCTAAGTGACCCGCTTACCTTCTTCTGGTCGACACTAGACCCGGAAGTCGAGCTAGCACCAATGCCCAGGATCCGGTTCTCCCATTTCTCTTGAGCTTCCCTCAACGCTCCTCGTGATACCAATTTTCCCGGGCGGAACAACAGACAGGGACCAGGAAACTCAACTTCCTCAAAAGGCACGTTGAGATGTTTACCTCTGAGGAAATTTTCGATCTCTGATCTCTGTAGTTTGACCACAACCACCAAGGAGGTAAATGTATCTATTGTGAAGAAGTGTGGTCCACTCCGGCCTTTATAACCTGGATAGAGCCTACGAGGTACATTGGCCGTATAAAGACGACCATCTTTCTCGTAGAACTCTACACAAGCGTAGTAGGATTCCTTCTCAGGGTCCGAGCCGAATAGCGCCTCCTTAAATGCTGTCCAAGGACTATGCCGAGGAGGGCTGAATCTGGCAGTGAAGGTGGGCAAGAAAGTCCTGTCCTGTATCTCAACGATCGTCACATCACCCTGTAGAGTCTGTTCCTCCAGCTCCTGGGCTGAGGCGTAGACACTGAGGGTCAGCACCACTAGCATAGCTACTGCTAGCACAAATGACAGCTGTCTCATCTTATCCCCTTTGTGGGATTGCGGAGCACAGAAGCCTGTTCTGATACACGCCCATCAAAAACCAACAGGCAAGGACGATCTCTAGCAGCTCCATTCTCATCTTATCCTCCCTTTCAGGAATGGGGCATCTTACCCTAGTTAGTAGTCGCTTTCGAAGAACAATCTATTGGCAAACTAATTGCCAACACATCTATTTTCGAAAATTGGGTGGGGGCGCTCAAGCAGAAGCTTGAGCGCCCGTATCCGCTTGCTGCAGCTGTCGGTTATAAACGACCCAGCAACCCCGATTGGGAGTCTTTCCCGGATCAAACGGGGCGCCTTTGAAGAGCGGGTATTCACAGTAACCTTCATCATCGATCGACACCGTATCGGGATGCTCAACGTGATACCAAGTCATAGGTAGATCAAGCAGGTAAACCTTGGCATCGGCTCGAACTTGGACCGTGCAGAAATCCCCGATCCCGCTATGGGGAACGGCGATGGCCTGCACGATGACCTCGCGCCCTTCTTCCTCCACCACGGCGATGAAACAGGGCACGATCTTGCGGTAGAAATGCAGTCGAAGAGATACTTTCTCTCCGTCGTGATCCTGCCTTCTCTGGACTGGACCAAGGTCGGTCCAATCATCCTGCATGGGGCTGACTGATCCCTCTCGGCCGTCCGCCCGTACTACACAGACTTTGACCAGCATGGGGAATGGCATCTTGCCTCCCTAACGCTAAAGGTTTGCTGTAGCTAGCGATTTTCTCTTTCGAAGAGCAATCTGGTGACAAGCATTTGATCACCAGAAATCTCGTCAAAAAGGGTTGGGTGCGGCGGCGAGCAAGGCTCGCCGCCGCTCTAGAATTCAATATCCACTACTACGGGAAACCCTCAAACCAGTCGGCACCGTAGTGCCCCGTGAAGAATTAGTTAAATATGGCTCCTCCCAGCTCGAAAG
>JBDRGY010000009.1:0-2067 GCA_043817315.1 Patescibacteria group bacterium
AATTACCGAAACCGGTTCTGCCCCTTACGGCCATAATTACAGTACCATCCATGACCGGGTAAATTGGGTTACCGGCGGTGGAAGCCAGATCGATTCCCTGGTGGAAAAAGCTATACTCTTGGGTAACGACGTATTCGTTCAAAGGAAGCCGTACTGACCGTTCGGTAATCAGAGCTTCAGCCTGGAAATATTGCGCTTGGGCACTCGTAATTCCCCCGTTTTTCCAAAGGCCGAGTGGTCTTGGAATAGCCGAAGAAAGCATGACCGATAGCATCGCCACGCCGTAAACCCGTTTGATTCGCTTGGCCTCAAATAATTTACGGAAAAATCGGCTAAACGGTCGGAGCAACCGCCGGTAGCCGATGGAAATCAGCTTCAAATACGCCTGTTGGGCGTATTGGAGTATTTTAGTATTAAAAGTATACATAGCGCGGGTTGATTTAGCCCGCTTAAAGCAAAAACTCGTATATTCAATACGAGCGGTCGGATTATAATGGATAACTATCCTATAGTCAAGTTACCCGTTGGTCTATGTAGCACCAAAGTGATAATGTCCTATTTAACCAAAATAGAAATGTCCTATTCGGGTACCTTAAAATAAAAGGGTTAATAACCCATTTTAGAAAGAGGCGCCCAATGAAAGGACATATTACTATGAGCAATAAAGAGGTGGAGAGAATTTCAGTTATGGAAAATCTTATGCATAAAATAATCAAACAAAAACAAGCTGCCCTTCAACTTGATTTAACTGTCCGTCAGATAGGCAGAACACTAAAAAGGTATCGGAAGGAGGGTAAGCTTGGCCTTCTTCATCAAGCCAGAGGGAAAACTAGCAATCGAGCTATTCCTGATACCCAAAAAGCAAGGATTGTTTCTTTAATAAAAGAAAAGTATTCGGACTTTGGTCCCACCTTTGCTTGTGAGAAATTACAAAGATTAAACAGGATATCTTTATCAGATGAAACAATTAGAAATATCATGGTTAAAGCAAATCTTTGGATTCCTAAAAAGAGAAAGCTAGGCAATACTCATCCCTATCGGGAAAGGAGGGCCTGTGTTGGTGAGTTGATCCAGCTTGACGGCTCATACCACGATTGGTTTGAAGGTAGGGGTAATTCATGCGCCCTCGTTGCCTTTGTTGACGATGCCACCAGCAGGATTATGGATGGTATGTTTGTTGACCATGAAGGAACAATGGCTCTTTTTGAATCAACTGGTCATTACTTGAATACTTACGGTAAACCCTTGGGACTTTATGTCGATAGGCATTCAACCTTTAAGATAAACAGGCAGGCAACAATTGAGGAAGATTTGAGAGATAAACAAGCTCAAACACAATTTGCTCGAGCAATGGATGAGCTTGGAATAACTATCATCTTTGCCTACTCCCCCCAATCCAAGGGGAGAGTAGAGCGTCTTTTTGGAACCTTGCAAGATAGATTAGTGAAAGAGCTGCGACTTAAAGGCATATCCACCCAAAAAGAAGCAACTAAATATTTCCGAGAGGAGTATATTCCTATGCATAACGAGAAATTTGCTGTTTGTCCAAAAGATAAAGCTGATCTACACCGATCCCTTTTACCCAGTGATGATTTAAACAAGATTTTCACCATCCAATCAAAAAGAATTGTTTCCAAAGATCTGCTTGTGCAGTACAAAAACACTAGGTACCAACTTAAACCAAGTAACGGGTATAGGTATACCTTAAGAGGAGCAACCGTCACCATTATGGAAGACAAGTACCAAAATTTAACCTTTAATTACAAAAACATCACCGTGCCTTACCAGATAGCCATAAAGGATGTATTTACAGGCAGACCAATACAGGTAGTCTCATCCAAGGAGTTTGTCGAGAGAAGGGTATACATTCCGGCGGACAACCATCCATGGAGACACCGATTTATCATTAGTTAGTAAACCGTTAATAACTTAAGAAAATAGGACATTTCTATTTTGGAAACAATCGGACATTTCTATTTTGGTTTGACAGTGCGGCTAAGTTTTATAACGACCTCCAAATACTAACTTTACACGCGACGAGTGTTTATCCCGCTGGTGGGGTTGGGG
>JBDRGY010000010.1:0-35210 GCA_043817315.1 Patescibacteria group bacterium
AACTGATGTTAATCCAGAACTGGTAATTGACCACATCATGATTATCAAAGACCTAGAACCAGCCAGAACCTACCATTTCCGGGTGGTGGCCACTGACAAGGCTGATAACCAAACCAATTCAGACAGTTATTCAGTTCTAACCTCCAGAAGAAGAGAATCTTTCTTGCAAATAGTCATTTCCAACCTCCAGGATACTTTCTCCTGGATGAGCAGTATGGGTAATTTGTTTTAGGGGGTAAAAAATGTTATAATAATTTAATAATACTATTTTTGGGGGAATATGAACGGAAAAACAGAACAAAATTCCAATCAAAAGGCTGCAAAGCCGAATAATAACAAAAAAGATACCAATAACACTGCCAAGAATAACGGATCGACCAAAGGTCCGACTATTGCTGATATTGCGGCAGCGGCCAAAGAAAAGGCCAAAGTCAAATCGGGGGAAAAAGATATAATTGTAGTTGAAAAGCTGAATAAAGATTTTACAGTGGGTAAGAATGAGATTCGTATCCTCAAAGAGGTCAATGTTAAAATCAGACCACGTGAATTTACCGTTATTTTGGGGCCTTCTGGATGCGGCAAATCAACCCTATTAAATACAATATTGGGTTTAGAGAGTCCTACTACCGGCAGAGTTTGGGTTGACGGCTATGAGCTGACCGATAAAAAAGTGGATGAACTTTGTGACTATCGACTCAATAAACTCGGAGTGGTCTACCAACGACCGGACTGGATAAAATCTCTGAGTGTGTTACAAAACACCGCCTTTCCCCTAACTATCAAAGGTGTGCCCAAGAAAGAAAGGGAAGCCAAGGCTCTAAAACTTCTGGAACAATTTGATATTGCTGATCACGCTTACTACAGCCCGACTGAACTATCTGGTGGACAACAGCAAAAAGTAGAACTAGCCCGTTCTTTAATTAATGACCCCTCAATTCTGGTAGCAGACGAACCTACCGGTAATCTTGATTCTGAATCAGCTGAGAAAGTAATGGAGATATTCAAAAAACTGAACGAAGAACAAAAGCTTAACATTATCATGGTTACTCATAATATTGATTATGTCCGTTATGCCACCAGAACAATTTATATGAAAGACGGACAAATATTAGAAAAAGTATCTAGCGCGGGACTCTAATTATGAAGATTGCCGACATTTATTTTCTGGCCAGCTCCAGTTTGAAGAACCGAAAGCTGAGAAGTATTTTGACTATCGGCGGCATGGCCATTGGTATCGGAGCTATTGTTTTTTTGGTCTCACTCGGATTTGGGCTGCAAGCGCTAATCGTGGAACAAGTAACCAACGTCGAAGCCCTAACCGTATTAGACGTGTCAACCGGCGCCTCCGCTTTGTTGGAGATTAACAATAAGGTCCTGGATGATTTCGCTGCAATAGAAAAAGTGACTGAGATCAGCCCTTCTCTTAGTCTATCGGGCCAGGCGGTCCGGCAAAGTTCGGCGACTGATATAGCTATTTTTGGAATTAATCCCAAATTTATTGCGCTAGAGGGTGTCCAAGTATCCTGGGGCAGCGATTTTACAGAACAAGTTGAGGGCAAGACTACTTTTGAAACTATTATGTCTAATACTGCAGTTGAATTAGTGGGAGTGGCAGATGTTAATGAGGTTGTGGGTCAAAACATCATTTACAAATTGTTGGTACCAGAGCTGGACGATGAAGGGCTAGAAACAGGAGAGCTGGTTACTGAAGAAGTACAAGTAAAAGTAGTGGGAGTGGTGGATGAAGAATTAACCTTAGGTTATGTACCGTTAGCAGTAGTGGCGGAATACGGTTTGGATGATTACAATTTGGCCAGGGTAAAAGTGGGGACAAGAGACGACTTGAAAGATGTACGGACAGTGATCGAAGGAATGGGCTATCAGGTTGATTCCGTGGCTGATACAGTAGGACAGATTGATCAAATTTTCGTGGTGTTTGAATTAGTGATGGCCGGCTTTGGTTTGATCGCCATGTTGGTGGCTTCTCTTGGCGCCTTTAATACTTTGACCGTATCGTTATTGGAAAGAACCAGGGAAGTTGGTTTGATGATGGCCCTGGGTACCAAGAGAAAATATATCTATCGACTATTCCTGACGGAGTCTTTTCTTATCGGATTAATAGGTGGTGTTTCTGGATTATTATTTGGTTATGGCTTTGGGGAATTGGTAAATTTTATCATCAATCGTTTAGCCCTGAGATTGGGAGGAACAGTAGTAGACATTTTCAGCACTCCGTTGATATTCGTGGGAATAATAATGGTAGTGATTTTGGGAGTTAGCTTCTTGACAGGAATTTACCCGGCCCGACGCGCCTCCCGAATTAATCCTCTAGATGCTTTGCGGTACGAGTAATAACTAATTATCTATGACAGTATTACAACAGTTTAATATCTTACTGGCCGGCGTTTCCGTATTGATTAGCTTTGTCTCATTAATATTGCTATATAGGGGCGGGCATCGTTTTTATCCCAGTCGAGTCAAACCGTATAACCTGCTCAAGTTCGGTTTTTTTTGCTATTTACTGGGTCATGTATATTCTTTATTTATTGTATTTTATGCCGAGACCCATGAATTTACCAAGCTAAAAACTTATTATCTGGTGGCTGGAGGAGTTGGCCTGATGATACTAGGTTTGATATTGTTGTTTATCGGTCAGAAAAGACTGGCTACTGGCCAACAGAATCAAGATATTACTCGTGCCCTAAAGCGTATTTGCCTGGGCCAATACTTTTTGACATTACCCCTATTGAGCATTGTTCTAAATCTAACAATGGATGCATCTGTTCTGGTTTGGACAGTGACAGCTATCGTCGGATTTTTTCTAATTATTTTGGGAACCTATCAACTAAGAGAAGTCAGAATAGCAGCGCTGGCCGAAATTATTATTTTTGTTAATTTTATTGTCTTTCTGCTGTTTTTAATAAGCCTCGGATATTATTTGAGTGGCAACCTACAAGAAAGGTTTGTCAGAATTGAGATCAATTCTCTGACTGATTTTACCGAGTCCCAGATTGGTGACCATCTCACCAAAGAGGTTTTTGCCAATTACGAAGAGAATTCCAATCAGGTAGTATTAAAAGGTTTTGCTGATGAGTTTATTACCGAAACGATACAAAGTGCAGTGGTTTGGGACATGGAGGGTCGTACTGTCTATTCAAATCACTCAGATTTAATTGGGCTGAGTGCCCTAAATATCGATGCCGACTATATCGAAGCCAAGAAGGGGGGTATTGTCTACAAAGTCTTTGATGAAGAGAAGGAAAATATCTACAGAGGGATATCAGACTATCAATTGAAGCTTTATTATCCTATCAAGATTGGTGAGGCTCAGACCCAGGTCGGGGTGGTAGGGATCTTTTCCAACTCCCCGGTGGCCGAAGAGAGTGCTTGGATGAGCCGGGTAGTCATTTGGACACTGGTCATCACTTTCTTGGCATTTTTTATAATAATGGTAATTATAGACTTTGTGGTGCTGCGTAATGTAGTGATTAGACCCTTGAGAGAAATTTCAGAGAGAGCAAGAAACATTGTGGAAAACAATGACTATCGAGAACATACGGTGGTTGGTTACGAATCACAAGATGAAATTGGCCAGATTGCCAAAGCGATCAATAAACTATCCTTCCGCTTGAGCCAACACGAGAAAAAGAACAAAGAGAATCATCACGAATAAAACTTAAATATAAAAAAGAAAGTAGGTAATGCCCACTTTCTTTTTTATATAATGTTTTTGTTTATTCAGCTAGAGTTTCTTCAGCTGGAGTTTCTTCTTTGGGTTCTTCTTCTGCTGGTTTTACGTCAGCAGGAGCGGCTGCGTCATCAGCCGGAGCATCAGTAGTAGGTTGATCTTCAAACATCAAATCACCTCCCTTCATCAATAGTTTAGATTGTAAATGAAATTGGCGACCTGTGGTCTGAAGTTTTTCCACAATACGCCTCATTAATGTTAATTATCTCATTAAAAAAAGATATTTTCAAATATTGTCAAGCCCTGATTTTACCTGATGTCCTCTCTTTTTTCCTTGAGGAAATAACGCCACTGCTCTAAGAATTCAGCGAACAGTAAAAACGGAGTATCGATTAGCAGGCTGAAGAAGACGGCTACAATATTAATTCGCTTCCAGCGTGAGGCCAGCCACTTACCTACTCGGATAATGGGAATGGAAATCGGTTCAATAATAATATGGAAGAAACGACCCCGCTCTTCGGTGACATGAAGCTCCCGGGCCCTTTGCCGGATAATAGTGCCAGCAAAAGCGATCAGGGAGGTAAAGACAATGTTAATAATGTAGGAAAAGGGTGGAAAATTAACTGACCAGAATACCCATATTATTAGGCCAAAAACGGCTACAAAACTGACCAGATAGAGAAGGCCACTGACTATCGTAAAGGCAAAGCTTTTCTTGGGGTAAAGTTCGATTTCATAAATGTCTTCTGACTCTTCCAAATAGATGTTCTTATAGGCCTCTTCCATGACCAATCTAAAATTGTCTTTCTTTGGTAGCCTAATGGTGACTACCAAGAGGGCCATCAAAAGAGTGGGTCCCATAATGTCTACTACCATGGCAATTTTGTTAAAATTACCGATCACGTAGAGGGCCAGAGGAATCTCCAACAGATAAAGAGATAAGGCATTGGTCATAAATATGGAAAGGGTACTGTAGACAGCTGCTCGACGCACTCTCTTCTTTAGAGATTTAAATCTGATGTTATAAACTCCTTTGTATAGTTTTTCCAAGAGTACTGGATAAGCAATTTTTTCATCGATTTCAGCGGGGTCATCTTCAACAATATCCCCAAGCAACAGGAAGGGCGTATTGTATTGCTTACAGGTCTTGTATATTTTGTCTGCTAAAACATAATTAAAATGCTGTTCAATGTTGCCTAAAATATTATGAATATTTTTAGTTATCTGACCCAAACGCTCCTGGGAAAGATATGACCAATCGTTAAAATAGCGGCGAAAAAGATTATAAGTAATAATTGGAGAATCGAGTTTTAATAAAGCTTGTTGTACCGCTATGTATATTTGGATATCAATTGTTTCTTGAGAAATATTGGTTTTAGACTGAGCCATATTACCAATACGGATCCGCTTCTTGATAATTTTCTCCATATATTCAATCAAGGCATCAGCCTTGAGATAGGAGGCTGGGTCTAGGGTTGACTCCACTTCGCAGCCGGCGGATTCCACCATTTGAGAAAAAAATTGAGAACGGTTCTTGTCAGCCGGAGGTGGCGGACTATTTTTGATAATGTATGTATATTTGTCAATTATTTTTTGGACTGTTTTTATTTTCGACTTGGGGATTGAATCATTAGGAAAATGTCCGCCCCGTATCAATTCCTTGACAAAAGGTTCAGCCACGTATTGGTTGTCGTTGACTAGCAACCTTCTTTTTAAAATTCTTTCGATAGCAATTCTTCTGATCAGATGTTCCTCTTTCCAGTCAACCACCATTCTGATTTTCTCGTAAAATCTGGCTACAGTACTGGCCACTTCATCAACGTGAATAGTGGACACCCCCGTTTTGGGCTGCCTTAATTTTTGCCAGTCTTGATAGCTATGAATTAGCTTTTGAGTGGCCCGTGAAATGTCTCGGGCCTCATTGGGATCGATGTTCATAAATATCCATTCTTTATTCAACCCATCTTTATTCATTATAAGCCAGAAAGGCTTAAAAATAAAGATCATTAACTTTAACAGAAATTGGCAGTTTGTCAAGCCTATACCAAAAGTCCCCCGAACGACGAGGGACTTTTATATATTTCTGTTTTTATTGAACCGCTTCGTATTCGAACCAAACACCGAATATCTCCAGGTTGGGTTCGCCTGCCGCGTAGGTATCTGGGAATAGGTTGAAGAAGATCGTATCGTTGGCTGAAATATCAGATTGATCAGTTGGAGTTAGAG
This sequence comes from Patescibacteria group bacterium, assembly GCA_043817315.1. Classification (GTDB taxonomy): domain Bacteria; phylum Patescibacteriota; class Patescibacteriia; order JBDRGY01; family JBDRGY01; genus JBDRGY01. The sequence goes on from JBDRGY010000010.1 coordinate 5,915, forward strand.
TAACCACGTCTGGAGAACCGGCGTTATCTGGTACATCGACCGGGTCTTCATCGTCCATGTCAGTGTCCCAGGCTGCAGTGTCAGCGGTTTGAGAGATAGCTACCTGGAAGTCCAGATTGGCATCCACTACCAAATCTCCGGCTGTGTCAACCATTACCTTAAAGATACCGCCAGAGGCATAATCTGAGGGGACAACAAACTGTGTGCCCAGGTCTGTAGCTTCTCCGGCTGCGTACTCGATGAATAATCCTTGATTGGCCGCATAACTCAGATTGGGTGTGGTTAGGGCAGTAAGCACTGTAGGTGTGTCATCAGCATCCGAGTAAAGAGTGGCGAAGGGCAACTGAATGGTTCTGGTAACATCCGCTACTTCAGCGGCGGACCAGGGGTTGGCGGTATTGATCCAGTTGGCAGTTATGGTTTCAGCTTCAGCTAACATGGCTAGTGAATCAATATCAGATAAGCTTGTCGAAGCCAAGCCAGTAACGGTTGAACCTGTTAGATCAACACTCGAGGCGGCAAAGTCGATAGTGCCACCGTCATCCAGCTCGATATTACCAAAGAAACGCACATCATCGTTTAGCTTAAGCGGATAGTCATCGCCAGGACCGGCTGTAGCTCCTCGGTATAATGTACCATCGATGCGTACATTATCGCCGAAGGTAACTGGGATGTCAGCTCCGCCAGCAGTGGTGGTTTCATTGATAATGGTTCCGTTGAAGAAAGTAACACCCCCCACTCCTTGGGCACCGACTTTTACAGAATCAAAAGTCATGGTTCCGTCTACATCGAAGTAATCTCCAGCTACACCTCCGAGAGTGGAAGTAACATTGTAGGAACTAGCCGCTAGAACTATTCCGGCGCAGAGGGCAGTTGAGGCAACGATAACTGATAGAGTAGTTAGTAATTTTTTCATATTCACCTCCTTTCTAAGTTTGATTAATAAAATATTAAAATCTTATATTCTCCATTAGTATAGTAAGTAGGATCGTTGGGTAGGCCATCACAACCGTAAGTAATGTTTTTGAATTGAACATAAACGTAACCTTCAGTCAGAGAAAAAGAAAGAGGAACAAACTGCTCTTCATCTAGATCAAGATAAGCAGTTGAGCCGTATCCCTCGCTGGGTTCAATAGCACCAAAGACCCTGATATTCGGCAAATTGTTGTAAGAAACTTCTGGGACAGCAATCTTAGCGTAGTGGTAGTCGTAATAATCATAACAAGAAGGACAGTCTCCACAATCAGTAGTCGTGTCATAAGTGGCAATGGCATCACCATCTTCTGTTATCTGGATATTTCCTGCTAATATTTTCTTGGCGGCAGCAGGATCTCCGTCACCCAGAGTTAAGGTGCCACTTATCGTTTGATTGTCAGTTACTGTCAGACTGGCCACGCTGAGATTGCCGGTGACCTGCATTTTGTCGTTGACAATAAATGGCTGAGTATCAGAGGTTCCAGGGCTGGATCCCCGATAGACTCGACCGTCTATTCTAACGTTATCACCAAAGGTTACAGGGTTGTCAGCCCCGCCAGTGGTTGTGTTGTTAACAATGGTACCGTTAAAAAAGGTAACACCACCCTCATCTTGGCGGCCCACCTTGATGGAATCAAACAGCATAGTGCCCTGGACATCAAAGCTGTCACCGCTGGATCCACCTAGTTGGGAGGTGATATCGTGAGTAGCGGCATAGACGATTCCGCTACAAATAACAATAGAAGATACCACAACCGAAAAAGTAGTTAGAATTTTTTTCATATTTCCCCCAATTTCAAAGTATAGATATGATTCTATTTATTCTGATGTAACAGCTACAGTGCAGTTGGTCATGTTTTCACTTTCATTTCGACTGACATGTACATTTAAAGTGCGATTCCCTTTGGTGGCAGTCAGTGATTTGATTCCGGCGATGGTGGCGGTGGCTTCGGTGGTCCAACCCTGATCGGTTACCTCGCCCTCGTAGGAATCATAGAGGTCATCAACTGATTCGTCTGTCTGCCAAGTAGTCGAGAAATAGGTACCACCAACTGTGGTGGCGGCAATAATATCTCCCTGACAGGTGGGGGCATCAGTGGGCCAATCATCTGGCAGATCAGCTTGGCCAATAGTAGTGGTGGAATTACTGTTTTTGTCAGTAAAGGTGACAGTATCGTCATCGATATCCGCTTCGACTGCACCATTAGTACTGGATTCAATTGTCTTTTCAGCTGTCTTTTCAGCAGCTGATTTACAGCTCCAACCAGCCAAGGTGACCAAAGCCAGCAGGCAGGTTAGGGTGATTACCTTTTTGGTCATAGTTTTATGGTTAATTTTTATCTACTCTAATAATACTACAAATCGAATATTAATAAAATTAGGATTGTCGATATGCCCAAAATATGGTTAAATAAAGGCAGATTTATTTATGAAAAGCCAATATTGGAACTTAATAAAAGAGTTTGCAATTTCTGATTTCAAACTGAAATACCAGGGATCGGTTTTGGGTTATTTCTGGTCATTGATCAAGCCCTTGCTGATGTTCGGCTTTTTGTATTTAGTGTTTTCAATTTTTTTGAGGTTCAATATTGAAAATTATCGAGTCTATCTTTTACTTGGTATTATTATGTGGACCTTCTTCGCTGAATGTACTTCGTCTGCTACTTCTAGCTTAATTAGCAAGGGCGGGATAATCCAACGGGTCAATTTTTCCCGCAAAGCAATAGTGATTGCTTCTTCGGCTACTTCCTTCATTACTTTTTTACTAAATTTGATTATCTTCATAATTCTCTATCTGATTTCCGGTCTGGGGTTTAGCTGGACAATATTCATATTTATTCTTTTTGTCGTTGAGTTATACTTTGTCGCTTTGGGATTAGGCTTTTTAGTCGCCTCCCTAAACGTCAAGTGGCGCGATTTGTCACATATTTGGGAGGTGTTATTACAAGTTGGATTCTGGCTGACACCAATTATTTGGTCAGTGGAGATGGTGCCAGTTAAATACCATTTTTGGATTTACCAAAATCCGCTGGCCAGAATCATTCAATACTCACGCGATGTCGTAATTAATCACTCTGTTCCCAGCGGAACGGGTATTTTGGCTTCGCTAGTTCTAGTTTTGATATTCTTTTTCCTGGGTTACTTTGTTTTCCAGAAGAGACAAAAGAATTTTGCTGAGGAATTATAAAATGGACAACAACTCGATTATAAAAATAAAGAAAGTTACAAAATTCTTTAAGGTTCCCCATCAGAAAAGAAGCACCCTTAAAGAGAGTTTTGTTGGATTATTTAGCCGCCGGTCCTATGAACAATTTCAAGCCTTGTCTGATATCGATCTTGAAGTCAAGAAAGGGGAATTCTTGGGAGTAATCGGTCCCAATGGATCGGGCAAGTCTACTCTGTTGAAAATCATAGCCGGCATCCTTCAGCCCAATACAGGGCAGGTAACGGTCAGGGGAAAGATTTCACCCTTTTTGGAATTGGGGGTTGGCTTTCAGCCCGATTTATCAGCCAGGGACAATGTCTACTTGTACGGAGCCATTTTGGGGATGACCAGGAAAGAGATTAACCAGAAGTTTGAACAAATCATTAAATTCGCCGAGTTGGAGAATTTCGTAGACCAGAAGTTAAAAAACTATTCTTCAGGCATGGTAGTAAGATTGGCTTTTGCCACGGCCATCCAGGCACCTGCTGATATCTTATTGGTGGATGAAGTGCTGGCAGTGGGTGATATTCTTTTCCAAAGGAAGTGCTTTAATGAATTTAAACGGCTAAAAAATGAAAGAAAGACGGTAGTTTATGTAAGCCATGATTTAAAGAGTGTTGATCAATTCTGTGATCGGGTAGTATTACTAGACAAGGGCAAGATAAGAAGGGAAGGTGATAGTAGCGATGTAGTGCATTGTTATAAAGTATCAGAATTGGATTCAATAAAAGATGAAAAAGCAGCCGATCAGAAAAGAGCAACAAAAAAGAAAAGAGATATTGAAATTTTAGACGTTCGATTCATTAATAAAAAGGGTGAAGGGCCAAGAATAATTTCAACTCATGAAACAATGAGAGTTATTATTTATTACAATGCGAAGAAACCAATTGATTCACCAATTTTTCAGGTTCAGATTTATAGAGACGACGGCACAATGTTTAATGGTGAATATACCGCAAGACATGGTATCGATTTAGGCACGGTATTGGGGAAGGGTGCGCTGGAACTTAATTATTCAGATATATGTCTTTTGGAAGGTAATTATGAAGCTTTGATACGAATTTGGCCAAAAAACTTTGCAGGAGAACCATTTGACGAGAAGGATAACGCGTTCAAGTTTTCTGTTATTAGTGAAGCTCATGATGGGGGAGGAATGTGTAGTATGGGAACAGAATGGGCTGTAAAAAAATAAATTTAGCTAATAAATAATCAATTCAATATATAAATGCAAAGTCGTCAAGAAAGAAAAAGAGTTGTATTAATTTCACTAGATGCAGTAAGGGCCGATCATCTAGGTTGTTATGGTTATCACAGAGACACAAGTACAAATATCGATGCTGTTGCAAAAGGCGGTTGGTTATTTGAAAATACCTTTTCACCAATTTCATACACCCTACCTTCATTCGCCTCCTTATTTACAAGCAGATACCCGTCTTTTAATTTTGTGGGTTTTTATAATGTAAACTTTTATGGTTACCCTTCACCCGAGCCAATGCTACAAAGAATTCTACGGCAAAATGGTTTCAATACAGGTGCTTTTGTCAGCAATATTGCATTAGCAAAAAAACTATCGGATTTCAGCAATGGTTTTTCAACTTATGATGATGAATTAGATCACCAGATAGAAGGATCTGGACAGACAATAAGGCAGGCCCAAGCGACCATGAAAGAAGCCCATAACTGGTTACAGGAAAATAGCCATAAAGATTTTTTTCTCTGGATTCATCTGATGGATGCACACGGTCCTTATAAGCCACCCCAGAAATATCAAAATTTGTACGTTAATGATCAATATTATAAAAAAGACAAAAGAGAATTGCACACTATTTTAAAAACTCCCAAACTGGACAGTGTGGCCCCAGAACGATATAAACCAGGCATTTTTGATTATCATTTACCAGATGGCATGACACATGATACTGAACACAAGGAAGATTATGAAAAAAAGGTAGCCCATTATATTTCTCAATATGATGCCTGTATCAAATATATTGATGATCAAATCGGTGAGTTGATAAATAAACTAAAAGTGCTGGATATTTACGATGACACCTTAATAATTATTCACTCTGATCATGGAGAGTATCTCGGAGAGAATAACCTATTTTTTATTCACGCACTTACCGTAACTTTAGACCAGATAAAAGTGCCACTTATTTTTCGATTGCCTAATAAAACTGCCCAGAGGCACACTCAAAGCATAAGCCTAATCGATGTAGCTCCGACAATATTAGATTATTGCGGTATTGATTGGAAAACATATAACTTTCAGGGGGTGTCTCTTCTTGACAATGAAGACAGAGACAGAATGATTTTTTCTCAAATTAGAAAGCAGTTATCGCTTATTTATAAAGGTAATCAGTATTTATATCGGAAGGGGTGGTTTGAGAATGTATCTGACGACATTTTTTTTAATGATAAGGGAATTGGAGAAAAGGACCCCAAGATATATGATAGCCTAAGAATTTTTGATATTAGTAATGCTAAAGAATTTAGTCGTGACCAGGTAGATAAAAATATTCTTAAAAAAGCAGAAAAAGAAATGAAAAAGTTTATTTTAGAAGCGAATAATTACCAATCATCATTCATAAACACATATCTGAGGAATTTAAACATGGAAATGGGGAGAAAAGATCAAGTAATAATTGATCAGCAGAGTCAACTGCATATATCAAAAAAAGAATTGGATAAATTCAACCAGGAACTAAAAAAAATTCATGATTCTTTATCATGGAAACTTGTTTCGTTTTTTCATAGATTGGTAAAGAAGATTAAATAATTTATTGCCAAGCATAAATTTTTGAAAATATGAAATTTACGGGTGAGAGACTAATTCCAAAAGAGAATAAGGATCAAGTCATATATCTAGAACATATGACCCGTTACTTTTTTGCTGGCCAGTTTGTAAAAAATAAAGTAGTGCTAGACATTGCTTGCGGAACAGGCTATGGCTCTCATCATCTATTGGAAAAAGGTGCCAGCCAAGTAGTAGGCCTGGATATATCACAGGAAGCCATTGAGTATGCCAGGAGAAAATATCAAAACGATAAACTTGAATTTATACAAAGAGACGTCATGGACATTCCCTCGCCCAATGATTATTTTGACGTGGTAGTCTCTTTTGAAACCATAGAACATATACAAAACCAGGAAGGTTTTTTAAAAGAAGCAAAAAGAGTACTTAAAAAAGACGGACTACTGATAATCTCTTCTCCCAATGCCCTGGTAGTTCCTCCCGGTAATATTTTTCATGTCAAGGAGCTTGCCCCCAAAGAATTTAATAATTTACTTTCTAGCCATTTCAAGTTTAAAGAGTTTTTCTATCAGGACAATGTAACATCAAGTTATATCCTTAGTGAGAGGCTAATAAACAAAGACGATCATCATGAGATAAAACTTCAAGATTTCAAGCTTTCCGCTTCGTCAGCAGATCAAAATTTGTTTTGGATTGGTTTTGCCAGTGATGGAAACTTGCCTCAAGTAACGGAGTTAGTTGTTTTGTTTAGTAAAAAAGATTTAGAACAAACACAACTTAATGAATTAGAAAGATTGCGAAAAGAGATGCATAAAATTATCAATTCCCCCTCATTTAGAATTGCCTCCTTATTGCATAGAGTTAGAATGAAAACACCAATTCTTAAAAGGATAAAAAGATAAAATGCCCTCAGTAAGCATTGTTATTCCCACTTTTAATTTATTAGAAATTACCAAGGAGTGTATAACGAATATTTTTCGACATACACCCCATTCCTTTTTTGAATTAATTATTGTTGATAACGGTTCAGATCAGAAAACTTTACAGTATCTCCAGTCCATTGAAGGTATCAATCTGATAAAGAATAAAGAAAATTTGGGGTTTGCCAAGGCCTGTAACCAGGGAATGAAAGCTTCTAAGGGAGAGCACATTCTTTTGCTTAATAATGACATTGTGGTCACCCCGGGATGGATAGAAAAATTAGTTGCTTGCCTGAGCAGCGATCAAACCATTGGGCTGGTTGGTCCCATGACAAATTACTCCGGGGAGCTGCAGGTTGACAGCGGGGCAAAGTACAAAAAGATTGAAGAGATGTTCTTGTATGCCCAGAAGTTTACCAAGAAAAATCGTAGAAATTGGTTTGAATTTCATCGGATTGCTGGATTCTGCTTTCTCATAAAACGACAGCTTTTTGATAAAATAGGTTATTTAGATGAAAGATTCGGGTTGGGATTCTATGAGGATGATGATTACTGCAAAAGGGCACGGGAAGCAGGATATAAAATAATGATTGCTGGCGACGTTTTCGTCCATCATTATGGGAATAAAACCTTTCAAGACATCGGCAAACAAGATCCTTCAACCAGTGATTTGCGCATGCGCCTCAATAGAGATATTTTCCTGGAGAAATGGTTTTCAGAAAAAAACCGGACACTTCGAGAAAAACCATTGGTATCGGTGTTAATGGCCACTTACAATAGGAGGAAATTCCTACCCAGAGCCATAAAAAGCATGTTGGATCAGGCTTATCAGAATTTTGAATTGATAATAATAAATGATGGGGGAGAAGATGTTGGGGACATTGTTGAAACATTTCAAGACACGAGAATTAAATACATTACTACAAAACATCTAGGTAAATCCAATGCTCTAAATATTGCAATCGCCAAGGCAAAAGGTCATTACATAGCTTACGCCGATGACGATGATATCCACTACCCTGATCACCTTGATGTTTTAGTCGGTGCAATGCTAGAAAATCCCCAAAGACAAATAGCTTATACCGACATGGCCCAAACAGACTATATGATTGATCAAGATGAAGATATTAAAGTTATCTCAAGAAAATCATATAGGTCCAGAGAATATGACAAAAAACGTCTTTTTGAATACAATGATATTTCTAATTTCCTCATCCATAAAAAAAATTTGTTTGATAAAGTAGGATTGTTTGACGAAAACTTATTATCCTTGGAAGACTGGGATATGTGGAGAAGGTTTTCTGCTTATGCTGATTTTTTTCACGTAAAGAAAATTACTGGTGAATATTTTGTTGATGTTAAAAAAGCAAGCCGCAATGATCTGATTAAAAAAGATCGTAAAATTTATAACGAGATTTGGAAAAAAATAATCGCTAAAGACTTGACCAAGGCTAAAAAAATTACACCAGAAGATCTCATCCAAGAAGGAAAGAAACTTGAACTGAAAAAAGAATACACCTCGGCTCTAAAATCATATAAGCAAGCCCTGCAAGAAGAACCATTTCATGCAATTTGTTGCCAAAGGATAGGCGTGTGCTATAGACAACTCCAAAACTGGCAAGAATCAGATAAATATTTTAGGAAAAGCATACAGTTAAGGCCAGACATTTTTGAAACATATTTTATTTATGCCAAATTATTAATAATCGAAAAAAATTATCTTGAAGCAAAAAGAAATTTAGAAATAGCCCTATTATTAAACCAATCTGAGTATTTATATGGCAGGACGATATATAGGTTATTGGGGGATTGTTATAAAGGATTGGACAAGGAAAAAACTGCACAGCAGTGTTATAAGAAATCTAGAGAATTAAAAAAGTTGCACCCGACTCAACTATCTAAACTGGTAAAAAAAATTAAATATTACAATAAAGAAGAGGGGTTTATCTCAACTTTGAAAAGGGCCGGAAGTTACTTGTTCAGGAGACTAACCAATTTTTTGTTAATGAAGAAGTTGGATAATAATATGACTAGGCAGGGAGGCGGCCATTAAATTACTGCTGGGCACAATGGCTAAATTCTCTAATTAAATATTATCTTGTGAATAGAATATGAAATTATTTAGAAAATCTAACCAGAAAAATGAACCAGTGCTTTATCCTCTTGGACATTATTACAGTCCCATCCCGTCAAGAGAAGAAATAATAAAAAGAAGCAAAAAAATATTTGGCATAAAAGAAAAAAAAATTGATGGCGTTGATTTAAATGAAACAGAACAACTGGTCTTACTGGAGCAGTTAAAAAAATACTACGACGCAATTCCTTTCAACGACCAAGCAAGCGATGATTTAAGATATTACTATAAGAATGAATTCTATTCATATTCAGACGGAATTTTCCTTTATGGAATAATCAGACACTTTAAGCCAAAGAAAATCATCGAGATTGGATCTGGATTTTCTTCAGCCATAATGCTAGATACCAATGAAAGGTTCTTCCAAAATCAAATCAGCTGTTCTTTTATTGACCCTTATCCAGAAAGATTATTGAGTATATTAAATAAAGGTGATGAAGAAAAGCACACTATCATTAATGATTGTGTTCAAGATGTTGACCTGGACACCTTTGAGCAGTTAGAAGCCAACGACATTCTATTTATTGATTCTTCGCATGTAGCCAAGACCGGCAATGATGTTAACCATATCTTTTTCGAAATACTGCCAAAACTGAACAAGGGAACTATTATTCATTTTCATGACGTATTTTTTCCATTCGAATACCCCAAGAAATGGGTCCTGGAAGGCAGGGGTTGGAATGAGGACTATCTCTTGCGGGCATTTCTCCAATACAATTCAAAATTTAAAATAATACTGTTTGCTACCTTTTTAGAACATTTTTACCAGAAATGGTTTGAAGAAAATATGCCGCTGTGTTTAAAAAATAGAGGTGGAAGTATCTGGTTAAAAAAATTATGAAGAAACTATCAATCATTATTGTCACCTATAACTCAAGCCATTTTATCAAAAAATGTCTGCGGTCAATCTATGATTCATTGAACAATTTGGACAATGAAATTATTGTCATTGATAACACCTCAACAGATGATACTCTAAATATCGTTAGGCAGTATAAAGCTGTAAAGATTATTGAGAACAGAGAAAACTTCGGCTTTGCCAAAGCGGTTAATCAGGGCATCAGGATGTCGGAAGGCCAGATAGTTCTATTATTAAATCCCGACACCATCGTTTTAAACAACGCTATTGAAAAGGCCGTCGATTATTTGAACCAGCATAAAGAGATAGGAATTTTGGGATGCAAGATAAAAAATAATGATGGAACACCTCAACCTTCCTGCGGTCGTTTTCCTGTAAAAATCTTGGATTTAGTAATTGATAGAACGCCCGTCCTAAGATGGCTGGATAGATATCTTTATCGTTCCCGATCTTTCTATCAAAAACCACAATATCCAGATTGGGTGGTTGGATCTTTCTTTCTTTTCCGTAGAGCAATTGCAGAAAAGATCAGCTATTTTGATGAAAGGTACTTCATGTATACTGAAGACGTAGACTTTTGTTATCGAGCCCAGAGGGAGGGCTACCGGGTTGGTTATTTTCCAGGGGCAGAGATTATCCATTATGATATGGGCAAGACCCCGGAACGCTACCCCGATAAGTATATTAACCACCGGCTAAGTTTGCTAATTTTTTACCAGAAATTTTGTACCAAGGAAAAATTAGAAAAGTTAAAGAAAATACTGAGACAAGAAGTCCTTCTTAAAAGGCTCAGCGGAAAAGAGTATTACCAGAAATACATAAGCGAAATAAACCAATGAATATCTCCATAATAATTCCCGCCTATAATGCGGGAAAAATCATTGACCGTTGTCTGCGGGCCTTGATAGATCAGTTGAAGGAAAAGAGCGACTGGGAAATTATTGTAGTTGATGATGGTTCCACAGATAATACCAAAGATCAGATCAGAAAATTCCCCGAGGTAGAATATCTGCACCAGGAAAATAAAGGATCGGCTGCTGCCAGAAATCTTGGTATTAGGGAATCGAAAGGAGAGATAATTTTATTTATCGATGCTGATTGTGAGCCGACCGCTACCTGGGTAGAGGAAATGATAAAGCCGTTTTCTGACAGTGCTGTCATGGCCGTTAAGGGCGCTTACTTAACCAACCAAAAAAGTTTGGTTGCCAGACTAACCCAGATTGAATTTGAAGAACGTTATGCCAAGATGAAAAAAGCGGACAGTATTGATTTTGTAGATACCTATTCAGCTGCTTTCAGAAAACAAGCATTGCAGCAGACCGGCATCTTTGATGAAGAATTAAAAATGAGCATGGATGCGGAATTAGCTTTTCGGGTGGACAAAGCAGGGTTTAAAATCGTTTTTAACCCTCAGGCAAAAGTTTATCACCAGCACCCTTCAAATTGGAAAGTATACTGGAAGAAAAAATTTTGGCGCGCCTACTGGCGAATGGATGTTTACAAAAAATACCCAAAAAAAATAATAAAAGACTCATATACTCCCCAAACTCTAAAATTTCAAATAATTACCTTAAATCTTTTTTTAGCTTCGTTAATCTTTCTACCATTTATTCCTATTATTAAATACTTGTTATACACAGAGTTAGCCGCTTTTCTCATTCTGTCCTCTCCGCTTATTCTGAGGGCCTTTAAAAAGGGGTTGTTGGAAGGAATCACCATGCCAATATTTCTAATCGGCCGGTCGTTGGCCTTGGGTTTGGGTATTCTCCAATATTTTAATGTTATCAAAGAAATTAGATCATTCCTGATATTTATCCTGGTTAGTTTGGTCTTGATCCTACCCAGCTTATTTGCCGGGGGGCGAGATGCTATTGCCCGCTTCATCTTATTATTCAGCATATTGCCGCTGGCTTTGCTGACCATCCGTTTAAAGAAGAAAACCCGCCTGGGTTCCTATCTTAGCTGGACCAATCCGTTCTTACCCTTGGCCTTATTTGTTTTGTTGGCCGGCTTATCGGCTGTATATTCGTTGGCCTGGGCTGTTAGCTTAAACGGATTCATTTATTGGCTGTTTTATCTCTTGCTATTCTGGGTAGTTTTAAATTTGATTGATTCCATAGAAAAAGCCTACCAAGTGTCTTATGTTATTATTTTGACCGGTTCAATCTTAAGCCTGATCGGGCTATTCTTTTTTGCCCAGTCACACGTCTTTCATTACCTCAGACTGATTTCCACATTTTACTATCATAATCCCTTCGGGGGGTTTCTGTTAATGGTTATTCCTTTTAGTCTGATTTTCTTTTTTATTACCAAAAACAAAAAAATTGTATATCTACTTGGCATCAACTGTACCATTCTACTAACTAGTTTAGTTTTGACCCATTCCCGAGGATCATGGGTGGCCATTTCTATTCCAATTTTAATTATTACTATTTTGCTTGGCAAAAACTTAAAGAAAGTTTTTTGGTATCGGTTTATTATTCTGGCTATTGCAGTTAGTTTGGCCTCATTGGGATTACGCCTACTTAAATCAGAACAGGCTCAATCAATTTCTTCTGACCTGGAAGCGACCTATTCTGTAGCCAATAGCCAGGGAAATGCCTATGAGGCCAGGATTAATTTCTTCCAATCCGCCTATAATATGTTCAGGGCTAATCCGGTTTTGGGAACAGGAAATGATACTTACCGATTAGTGTCGTCTCAATACCAGGAAGATGCGCGTTATTACTCGGTTGATCCCCACAATATCGTCTTGAAAACAATGGCTGAATTGGGAGTGCTGGGCATGGCCGTATTTATTTGGTTTGCCCTAACCGTCCTTTACCTATTTTACAAACTAGTCAGACAGTTTAAAGTTGATTCACCAATCAGCTTTTTGGCCCTAGCGGCAGGCTCGGGTTTGCTGGGAGCTATGATTCATAATTTGATGGATTTTGACTGGCAGTATCCCAGCAATATAATATTGTTTGTAATTCTACTGGCCATATTACAAAGGCTTTATGGCTTGAGCATTGAGCAAAAGATCAAGAAACACTCAATCAAGAGATTGTTAATCAGAAATACTGTCTTGGCCTTGGTAGCTCTTTTTGTTGCTTTTTACGGCACCACTCAACTTTGGGCCAATGTAAAATACACTGATTATCAGGCCGCAAGAGATTCGGGCGAAGTGAAATCAGCCACGGACAGCTTAAACAGGGCCGTTCGTTATTCACCGTATGATTACAATTACTATTTCCTCTTAGCTGATTTGGCATATCGTCAGAACGAAGAGAAGGATATCGTTACTAACCACCTGGCAAAAGTACAGTGTTTGAACAGTTGTCATGCCCCTACTTATAATATTCTGGCCAGGCAAGCCGTAGGCGAGGGCGACAATCAATTGGCTAGTGAATATTATTTTGAGGCCATTGCCTGTAATCCGCTGGAGCCGGCCTATTATTTTGATTTAGCTAAGATTACTTTTTATGAGAAAAAATATGAAGAAGTGATAACCTTGGCTGATCAGGTGATTGCCTACTATCCTTTGTCGGTTTGGCAATCCACTATTTGGGTTAACCCCAATCGGTTGAAGATAAAAAATACCATAGCCGAACTTTATATTGTTTCTGCGGTTAGTCAGCTTAATTTAGGTAATCAGGAAGATGCCAGATTAAGATTAGAAAAATCTTTAGAATACAACCCAGACAACCAGAACAGTCGACAAATTTTAGATGATATAAAATAGGGGCTCTCGAGCTGCTGCTCGATCGCCCCGTGTTGTCACTGATGACCGGAGGTGGTTTGCGTTACCACCGCCTGGCCGGAGCCAGGCCCCTTTCTGTCATGCCGCTAGGCCGACACCAGTGCCAGGATGGAACGTACCATGACGTTCCTCCTTGATAGCGACGGGCCGATTCCCGCCACTCCGGAAAGGTCGGTGGGAAGGCCGACCCTAAGCCCGACCATCCCACGCACTACGGTGCTTTCTGCTGTGGGTGGTTTGCGAGGCCACCTCTGACCCTAATCGGGCCTGCCTTCTCGGCGCGCGTTTAGGCCAGCACCAGCACCATAAGGAGACGTCTCATATTTCGCCTCCTGGGTTGGGGCAGCGGACCAATTCCGCCGCCGGACGTATTCTATTATATATTATCTAAAAGGTTATTTCAATAATCTTTTTTTCTTGTCTGCTGCTACTTTTTCCATAGCGTATCTTAAAACCAGTCGCGGCACTTTATTTTTATAGGGTAATAAAAAATCGATAACTTCATCAGGATGGGTCTGGCCGCGGACTTTCAATTGCCAACCCACGGCCTTTTGAATGAAGTTATCAGGCTCATTAATCAGCCGTTTGGCAACAGTATAAACAATCTTCTGATCCCACCAACCCAGATTCATCAGCTTGGTGGTGCAAACTGCAGAGGCTCTTCTCACCCACATTTTTTTGTCTTGCGACCAAGTTAGCAGTTGAGGAATTATTTGCTGATTTTTGAAAAGGAACGGGCCGATCACATTGATACAAAAGGAATCACAGTGAGCCCATTCGTTAACGTAATTATTAATCAGCCTTTTAAAAAAGATTAAATCAGCAGGAACAAATTCGTTTTTAAATAATTCCAGCAATTTATAACCAGCAATGCTGTCTTCATAGCTCGGTCCTGCGAAAAGCTGTTCGGCGACTTGGAAACCAAGATCTTTGCTGATTTTATTTTCTTTAAAAATTAGTTTGACGACTTGGCCAACCAGAGGAATTTTCAGGCTACGAATATGTTTATCAGTAACCAAAATCTTACGGGCCCACTTAATTCTATCCGGAGCCATCCTAGTGTCTTGTTGGTCCAGGGCTTTAATAATTTGTTTAGTGATAGGGTGCATGTTTGGCATAAATATTTATCTGTTGTTCTTTTCTTCTCAACTGTCCTTCAGACATCCCGAAGTAGTGACCGATCTCGTGGTGAAAGATGTGATAAAGGTTCATAGCTAATACTTTCTCATTGGGACTGATTGATTCTATATTCTTTTTAAAAAAAGTAATCTTGTTGGGATAAAAATTGGAACGTAAAATATTGCCCAAGATCATATTGGACCCCTGCCTGGGTTGTGACTGGTCATCGATAACCAGCGCCAAATTTTTTAACTTGGCATTAAAACGCTGGGGCAGAGAAGCCATAGCTTGACTGATATATTTGTCGAAAGTTGAAGTAGTAAATTCCATGAAGACATTATAGCATTTTTACCCACTTGACAGAATCGGGGTATAGGACTAATTTGGGGGGTAGGAGGGGAGGTGATCTTATGCAGAATCACCAGCCAAACACGGAAGATCTCGCCCCCAGAGAACTGGTTGTAGAGTTCACAACAGCGTTGAATGAGCTGGAGCAAGCCCTATGGGTCGTTTCTCCCATCTCGGGAATTACTCCGCCTCATGATTTTATGAAGAGAACGGCTGAACTGATTGGCCGTTGCCAACTGTTGTTGAACCGAATCGGTCAGATGGACCGTAAGTTAAACGGACAAGCTGGCAAGTTAGCGGCCAGATTCCAACTGGTCAAGTTAAGGGGCGAAAGCTGGCAGACAGCCGGAAAAGAAAACGGACAATCACCAAAAAAGTGACCACCCACGAGGAGAGAACATCGGGTGGTCATTATATTTTACCTTGATTTTTTGCTCCAGATATGCTATAATGTAGACAGAAAATAAAAACAAAAATTAATTAAAACTCGTATGGATTTTAATCAACCACTATCCAGACCTTCTCCCGAGATTAACACTCCACCTCAGCAGTATATTCCCCAACAACCAAGCCATCAACCCAAAAGCCGCAAAGGGCTTTTTCTTTATTTGGGGATTGGTCTTGTTTTAATTATTATTCTTGGTGGAGGTTATTTTGCCTGGCAAAGGGGATATATCTCTATTCCTTTTTTAACACCAAAAATTGATGAAGTAATAGCTGCTGTCTTTACCGAGCTAAGTGATATCGACCAAGCCAGATACGAGTTTGGTTTAACCGTTAAAGCGGAAGATAGAACCGAAGGACATCAGCCGATCAATCTTAATATCAACACCAACTCTGCTGATTCATCGGGGGTAGAGGAGGATAATGCGCTAATCGAGTTATACTCATTTGAAATGATGTGGCAATCCATTTTTCCGGTTGATGTTGACTTGCTTTTGAACTTGAGCGGCATTTACAAAAAGGGGACCACTAAGCTGGGTGACAACGAATTTGGTTTGTCAGGACATTATAGTTCTATGGGAACCACTTACTCCCTGGAAGCTGATATGAGAAAGTTAGGAGAAGATGTCTATTTTCGAGTAAATAAATTTCCTCTCAATTTTTTCTTTGATTTGTCGCCTTACGTTGGGAAATGGATTTCCTTAGGTGATAGTGAAGCTTACGATTTCTACCTCGATATATTGAATGATGATGACGAAGAAAACAGACAAACTCAAGAACAGATTTTCGAAGCGATCACCCTGGCTTCTGATCACGAGGTATTGAAATTACAAAAGAGCGGTGGCAATGAGACAATTTCTGGTTACAAAACACATAAGCTGACTTTAAGTTTTGACCATACCAAATTAAAAGAATGGTATAAAAAGACTACAGAAGTGCTAGAGAGCAAGTTTGGTGATAAGGCTATCTGGGAGTTTGATCAGGAAATATATGAAAATTTTGATGATCCTTATTATCAAAATATTTTCAAATATATTGAAGACAATTCTCTGGCAACTTTCTGGCTCGATGTTAATACGGGCATACCCCGCAAAATGGAATACAATATTATATTTATTCCTCCCGAAGATATTACCAAGTACGAAAACAAACAGCTAAATGCCACTATTTCCCTGGAATTAAAAAACGTTAACGAAGATTTAGCAATTGATGAGCCCGATGATTTTATTACCTGGGATGAGATCCAGAGACAGATTGAAGGGATAACCGAAGACGAGCAAAAGATTAAGAAACAAATAAGCAGAGTTACAAGCACACGCAGCATCCTAAGCTATTATCACCAAGTTTTTGACGATTACCCTGATAGTTGGCAGGAGATTATAAATACTAGCGATGAAATGATTGATAATCAGTCGGCTGGCAACAGCAATAGAGCAAAAACTATGAAGTCTTACATCAAAAAGCTTAGGACGACTGACTATTTTACCGGGGAGGACTACCCTTACCAGAAGACGGAGGCGGGTTATGAGTTTATCTATCAAATACCCAAAGACAAGGTATCCGATAATAACCGGAACACCTATCCATACAATAGCTATGTAAACGGTAGTAATACTGCTAATCAAAAATATAAAGCCGTTGAATATTACGAATTGAAGAATAACCCCACAGACACCGATGGAGATGGATTAACTGATCTACAGGAAGAAGTATACGGTACTGATAAAAATAAAGCGGATACCGATGACGATGGATTTGATGACAGAACGGAAATTGAAAACGGCTTTAATCCCAACGGAGAGGGTAAAACGGCGACCCCTACAAGCTCAGGAACATTAAGTGGTCAGCAAGTCAAACAAAGAGACGCCAAGAGAGTGTCGGATATCAGACAGATTCAGAGTGCTTTGGAGTTATACTATAATAAACAAACCGCGCCGTCTTATCCGGACGATGAAGTGGTTGGGGCCAACGGCACTACAGCTGTTGGACTATTATTATCAGAATATGGCAATATTCCAATTGCTCCTGCTCCGCCAGAATCCGGTTGTACGGCCGCTTCTAATAGTTATACTTATTCTTCTTTTACCGATTCCGCGCATACCAAGCCTTGTGATCAGGAGCCTTGTGACCATTACACCCTCAGCTATTGTTTAGGAGGAACTACTGGTGGAATTGAGGCGGGACCACATATTGCCTGTGAAACTGGCATTACTTGTGAAACACAAGAAAATGTAAATAGTAATCTAAACCAAAATCTTAATAGCAACATAAACACCAACCTTAATACCAGCGTAAACCTAAATACCAACACCAACTTGAATACCAACACAAATAGTGCGGTCAGTTACGCTGACTGCAGTGAGGGCAAATATTATAATTATCAAAAGGACTATCAATCTTCATACGACCAAGCAGATGATTATGCCTGTTGCAATGAATCATCTGATTGTGTCTTCGGGGACCAGTGTTATGCTAAATGTGGAGCAGGCACTACCGGATGTCAGCTGGTTGACCTTGATAGTGACGGAGTGGCGGGTCATTTCTGCATGAATGATGGCCAAGGTAGATGGAGAGATTGTGATGAAGGTTCCAGTCTATGTGAAAAGACGTCCTTCTGTGGGCTTACTGATGGATATATTCTTTCTGGAGAAGAACTACCACACGGTGATTATCAGGGGCAATACTATACCGGATGTTGCGGCGATGATGCTGGAGAGTATTTAATCACCAAAGACAATGTTAAAGTATGCTGCGATGCGTCAACTGATACATTGGACGCTGAAGATAACTGTGCTTCACAATAATTTCAATAGATGTCCCAAACCAAAGAACACTCCAGTTTTCTGCGTAATCTCTACTTTTGGTCCGGAATTATCGCCACTTTGGCTTACCGGATAATAATTGTTTTGAATTTCTACAACAATCTCTGGGTCAAGATTTCCTGGTATATTGGGACAGTTGGTTTTATCATCTACTTTATCCATCGCTATCAAATCTCTGATAAACGGGCCAAGTTAATCAAAGACAACCGGTTGAGGGAGAAAATCGAGCAGGCTTCCCAGATTAATGCTGAGGATACCCAGGCTTTAGACTACATTTTACGTACTTTGGTGACAACCAAAGAGAAGTGGAATTATATATTCATTTTCGTGATGTCGGGTTTAGCCTTGGTTATTGGAATAGTTCTGGATTTTATAGTAAAATAAAAATGTAAAAATATATTAACGTAATATTATGAACGAAGAACAACAACCAACCGAAACCAAAACCGAACAAAAAACCAAGACTAAAACTAACACCAAGGTAATCGTGGCTGTAGTGGTAGGTTTAGCCATAATCGGCGGTGGAGCCTTTGCCTTCTTTTGGATTAAAGAGTCACCTTTCAGGGAGGTGGCTAGTGACTTTGCTAAGTACAAACCAGTAGGAGCTAGCATAGACGGCGTTGTCATAAGGGGAGAACCTATCAAGAAACCATGTGAATGCGAAAATAATACAAATCCGAAATGCTGGTGTAATGAGGGGGACGAGACACTGGTTTACGGATTTAATTTTAGCGATACTTATTCACAAAATAATTTATCAAAAAAAGAGAAAAATGCTGAGGCCCAAGAGACAATAGATCTAATAAAAAAGGTTTTACAACAAAGAACGGCAAAAAAACATATAATTTCCCTAAGCAGTTTAGCGGACTACAACACGTTTATGGATTTAATCACCTTAGAAAATATTATCGGTGTAGAAATAGAAGATCAGCCGAGCATGGTTTTTCAAAATGATAATAGCAACACTAATGGTAATGATAACCCAGAATGTGGAGATGTTGGTTGTGCTGGTCCTGGAGTAGGACTTTGCATTCTTTGTTTTGATGGTGATGTGGATGTTGATTATTGTTTTGGTGAAGGGGCGAAAATTTCCATGGCAAACGGCAGCAGCATGGACATTAAAAATATTAAAATTGGAGATAAGGTAAAATCATATGATATAGACAAGAGAAAAGTAGTAAATTCCAAGGTAATAAACAAATTTACCAATAAGGCGGATGAATACCTGGTAATAAATGGTCAGTTAAAAGTAACGCCTAATCATAAGTTTTATGTCAATGATCAATGGATGGCCGCCAAGGACATAAAAGAGGGAGATACAATATTGAGGGAAAATGACGCCAAGGAGATGGTTTGGGAGATAAAACAGGAAAAAGAACCGATAGAGGTATATAATATTGGGGTCGAAGGTTATAATAATTATTTTGCCGAAGGTTTACTTGTTCATAATAAAGAGGTGGAAGTTACTGGAATGAATTTTGCAATATGGATTGGTGGTAATACGGGAAGTGGAAATCTTTGTGATACTTGCTCTTGGTGCTATGGCTGCTGGTAACTAGCTATTAGAGTATGATAAAAAGCCCCGATTAATCGAGGCTTTTTCTATAGGCAAACTTGAAACCTAGATTAGGAAGTTATCAACATCCCCTAATATGGCGGTAAAATTGGCTAAAATTAGCCCATATAAATATGGTATAATATCTTTGACAAAAAGCGCCCATCCTACTAAGATTAAAGACTATCCAAAAAAATACGAAAGGGGGAACAAAAACAAAAAACTGAATAATTAAACGGCTATTAGTCTCTTTTATGAGGCTTTCTCAAAGAAGCAACTCGGACAATCTGCAGGAGAAAAGGGGTTCAAGTTGGTTTTGGCCGAAGCGGGTGATTTCTTTGAGAAAGGTCGAACTAATCAGCTAACAAATAGCTGATTTTTATTTTGTTGCTTTTTGCAAAAAGCAAACTAAACTTGTAAGGGGTTTACTTTATGGAGGGAGATTTCGAGACACGAAGCAAGCTCCTTACAACAACTTAAATAATAATTAATTAGGAAAAAACTATGAAACAATTCCTAACTAACAAAAGAGTTCTGGTCAGCCTGGGGATGATTGCCATGGTGGCAGTGGTCGCCATGGTAGGCACCCGAGCTTTCTTCAGCGACACAGAAACTTCCACCGGTAACACCTTTACCGCTGGAGCAATCGATCTAAAGGTCGATAATGAAAGCTATGTTACTGATAACAACGGTGACTTAGTATACAGCGCAGAAACTTCATGGCAATCAAAAGATCTTGAACAAGGAGATTTATTCTTCAATTTCTCAGATCTTAAACCAGGTGATGTAGGTGAAGATACCATCAGCTTAGTAGTAAATAACAACGACGCATGGGGCTGTATGGGTATCAATATAACTGGCACTCCTGAAAACGGTCAAAATGAACCAGAAGCTGCAGTTGATTTTACTACTGGAGCCAATGAAGGTGAATTACAAAATGAATTAAATTTCGCTTTCTGGGCTGATGATGGTGATAATGTTTATGAAGAAGGTGAACAAATTTTCAAGCAGGGTGTTGCTGGTGAAATTTTTGACGGTTCAAACTGGGCTTTAGCTGACTCACAAACAAATATATGGGGTGCAACAGTTCGCTACACCTCAAGCGTTCAGAACTATAGTGCGACCGGATGGGCCGGATGGTCTTGTCCTGCGGATACACATGCAGTTGGTGGTGGCGTAATTGAAAATGCTTTCCCAATGGGACCTGAAGGAATTGCAGAACCAGGAGCCACAATAGGAGGTAGTACTTATCCAGTATTCCCACACTATACATTCGGTGCGGGTGAAACAGGCTATGTAGCACAGAATGGTGGTACTTCGCAAACTGCCAGAATCTACGTTGACTGCGCACCTAACGACACTAGATTAATAGGCGAACAAACATACTACGTTGCCAAGGCATGGTGTTTTGGTGAAATGACCCCTAATGCCTTACCAGAAGGAGTAGATGGACCATTAGTTAGAGGAACTGGTTGGCTATGCAATGGCGCACCTGTAACAAATGTTTCTCAAACTGACGGTGTCACTGCTGATGTTTCATTCTATGCCGTGCAGTCAAGAAACAATGATGAATTTACTTGCGATAGTTTGAATGTACCAGAAATAATTACAGTAGAATCCGCCATGATGAACTTTAGTTCTACGGGATGGGCCGGCTGGTCTTGTCCATCAGCGCATCCGAATGTAGTCGGAGGCACAACCGATTGTTCTCTTCCCTTAGCAAACTCGTTGGCGTGGGAACCAGGTGCTACTGTTGGTATTTATACCTACCCAACAACCCCGTTCGGTTACACTTACGTAGCCGGTGAAGAAGGTTGGATAGTGCAGAATGGTGGTACTGGCCAATCCTGCAAGATCTACATCGACTGCCAAGCTAACTAACCCTCAGCAAATCTTGGATTAATAAAAAGATTTAGTTGAAATCTTTCTCTCCCGCTCAAGGCTTGAAATTGGGCGGGAGGTTAGAGGTTTTAATTTGATAATATAAAATTGAACAAAAACCCGTGAAGCAATTCCTTAAACAAAAAAATGTCCTAGTCAGTTTTGGCGTTATTGGAATTGTAGCCCTGATTGCTGTTTCGGCTTCTTATTCTTTTTTTGCTGATACTGAAGAATCAACCGCCAACACCTTTACCGCCGGTGGAGTTGATCTGCAAGTGGACAACCAATCGCATTATAACGGGCTGGATTGCCAGGGCGGAATCTGGGTTAATAACTGCGATCCCCAGAGTGCCTGTACCTCGGAATTAGAAGGAGAGACTTGTGATGGTACCTGGTCATTAACTGATTTGGGACCCAGCCACAAGTTTTTTAACTTCAATGATTTGAAGCCGGGAGACTTTGGTGAAGCAACCATCAGCCTTCACGTATCGGATAATGACTCATACGTCTGTGCCATTATTGATAATCTGCACAATGATGATTTGGGCCTGACCGGACCGGAACAAGCTGCCGGAGATGATACAGATGGTTTAGGCAACGGTGAATTAGCGGAACAAGTTTATTTCTTCGCCTGGGCTGATGACGGGGATAATATCTGGGAAGCAGGTGAGGCGCCGCTTTTCTCCAATCTTTATGGTCCGGCCAGTGATGTTTTGGCTGGAGTAACCTATGAATTATTTATTCCTGCTACCGGAGCCATGCCAGCTGGCACTACCAACTATTTGGGAATAGAGTGGTGTTTCGGAGAAATGACCGTTGATAGCAATCAACATACCGTAACCTGCGACGGGTCAACCGTTAGTGATGTGACCCAGACCGACAAATTAACCGCTGACATAACATTTTATATTGAACAATCCAGACATAATCAAAATTTTGTTTGCCCTGAGACTTTATAAATATTGAGAGATGAAAAACAAGTTAAAAAAATTGTTGAGAATCAAAAAACCTAAAAAAGTAATAGGTAATATTTTGTTAGCCTTTTTCGGTGCTTGTTTTCTGGCTGTTGTTATTTCTTTATTACCGATTCCCGGTATCTATAAATTATATACGGTTTCTTCCGGCTCGATGGAACCTTCTTTAAAGGTTGGTAGCTTGGCGGTGGTCCGACCGGCGGACACTTATCAGATAGAGGATATTGTTACCTTTCGCGACAGCCAAAATTCGAAAAAAACCACTACTCACCGCATTGTGTCAATAACTGGCCAGTCTTTTGAAACCAAAGGTGATGCCAATGAAGAAAAGGATCTTCAAACCGTTGCCCAATCAAATATTGTCGGCAAGGTGCGATTTACTATTCCTTATGTCGGTTACCCGGTCGGTTATGCCAAAACCCTCCCCGGTCTGATTATTCTGATTGTTATACCATCCACAATTATTATCTGGGAGGAACTTAAAAAGATTAAGAAAGAATGGGGTAAGTTTCAGCGCCAAAAAAAGCAAGAAAAAAAGCAAGCCCTGGCTGCAGCGAAAAACGACCCAGCCAGCACGTCACCTAAAAAGAAAAAGATTGCTTTTTGGATTGAGGGTATAAAATTTACTAAATCTTTCTTTACTTTTCTGGCCGTAATTACTATTTCTACTTTCAGTATTAACGCCTATTTTAACGACCAGGAAACCGGGGCGGCTAACACCATGGGTTCTGGTTCTTGGAACTTGGGTTGCTTAGTGATCAATGAAGTGTACTACGACGTAGACGCAGAGCATGGTTTAGACGGAGAAGATATGAATGGTCCCCAGGGTCAGGGACCCCAAAACAATAATCCAGATGAATGGATTGAGATATATAATAACTGTGATTACGACGTTAGCCTGAAGAATTGGACCATCACTGACAACGAAGCCAGCCTGATTGTCCATGCCAATAAGTCAGTTCCAGCCAACGGCTATGGCTTAGTTTCCAAGAGTGCCAACACCTGGACTCTGTACTGGGGCTTTGACGGTTTAGGAAACTTGGACGGAATCCAGATTATCGAAATCGGGGAGAACGGCCCACCCATTGATCAGATATTGGATAACGCCGGCGATAAGCAAGTCCTCAAAAATCCGCAAGGGACAATTATCGACCAAATGAACTACGGTAACAACACCGATGTCTGGGATCCAGCTGTGCCAGTGGTAGTCGAAGGTTATTCATTGTCTAGAGATCCGGTTGGCTTTGATACTGATCAGCCCAGCGACTTTGTCGATAACTGTTTGCCTTCGCCTGGCTTTCCAACCGTTACTATTAACTGCCCGCCCGATTAATATTTACCAATATGAAAATAATTTCCCAAAATAAAATTAAAATGATTACTGGATTACTAACAGTAGTGATCATTTTATTGATGGCCAGTCCGGCTCAGGCCGAGCCCGGAGATATTGAAATTATTTTTTCCAACGATCCCTTATTTAATGAAATCAATACAGAACCGGGCGACGTTACTTCAGAAACCATTACTGTAACCAACAATACCGATACACCAAGAGATGTGGGAATAGAATTTATCGGCACTTCAGTTTTTGAACTGGATGAGGTCATCATGTTTACTGTTTGGGAAGACGGTAATATTATTTATGGAGGACCGGCTGATCCTAAATCATTAGGGGACCTGATTGACACCGGTGAAATAACCTTGTCTAATTTGGGGCCGGGCCTGACTACTATTTACACCTTTGACACGGAATTTGTTAAAGAAGCAGGCAATGAATATCAACTGAAGACTTCGGTCTTTGACATCAAGGTGGGCTTTATTGAAGAAGATATTCCACCCACTAACAGGAACGAGAATATCAACGAAAACATCAATAGCAATGAGAACCTTAACACCAACAAGAACCTTAACGAAAACGTCAATACCCCGACCAATACCAACAACACCAATGGCATTATTTTGGGCGAGGAAGATGAAGAATTACCCCCCGAAAACGGTAAAATCTTGGGGATAGAGCTGCCCATCACCGGATATGAGCTTTTGACCTATAGTTTGTTGGTCATAGTCCTGATTTTAGTCACTGTGCCCATTGCTATTAGGGCCTGGAAAAGGCCACAGATTGAGAAAAAAGACGAGTAATAAAACCCCTGCTAACTGCGGGGGTTTTTGTAATTATTGGGTTAATAGTTATCCACAATTCTGGGGCTAACGCTTTTTAATTTAAGTTTTGGACTGTAACTTGACAGAGATGGCGTAAAATGTCGGAATTACTTGACAAATATTACTGATAAGGGTAAGATAATCTAACGTTCCTTATTATAAAGAGGAGAGATCAAAAGCTCATTACTAATAGGAGGAAAAATAAAAAGACCAACAAAAGGTTATAAATCAGAAAAAGCTTGTCGAATCTAAGGTTATCTCGATCGAAATTTGATTATTTGTAACTTGTCGTTGGTTTTTTTAATAAAAAACATCTATAAATAAATAATTTAGGAGTAAATTATGAAAAAGCTTAAGCCAAAAGTATTAAAGACAATCAACCTTGTTTCTCAGGTTGCCCTGATTATCAATATGAGTATGGTCGGGGTATTTTTAGTTCCCGAGAGAGCCGGTGCAGTTACCCCTGACCCTGATTTTACTAGTGTGACCTGGAGCCCTTACCAGATAGATGGAATTACGGTAACTGATTATGAAGATGGTGTTTGTAGTTTAAACGATGATTCAAATGGCGGAACAAACGTTACGCCAAAAAATGTAGATCTTGCATCTAACGCTCAAGTCGGCCCGCCCTGTTTGAATCCCGGTGCTGAACCAACCCTGCAGTACGGAGAAGACGTTGATTATTTTTACTTTAGAATACGTCTAGCTGATACCCCCCTCCCGCCTAGCGGTAGTCAATACGATAGTTATCACTGGGATGTTTTGATGGATGTAGATGGCAACGGTTACAGTGATTACGTCTTGGACCTTAATGGGTCTGCTGCCTATGGCGGCAATGGGTCTAATTATAAAGGAGTAATCGGTCTTTATGCCAACAATGCTAATTCCTATACATATAATCCGGCCAATTTTCTTTGGAAAGCTCAGGCCAATAACAATAGCAATGTTTATACTCATGTCATGGCCACTACCCAAAATTCTAATCAATATTGGCTTGATTTAGCTTTGCCTAAAGCGGCCTCTGGCCTAACCTCTTATGACTCTTTATTTGCCAGCACCTCAGCTTCCAACACCAATCCTTTACAGAAAGACTGGATGGCTTCAGAGGGATTCTTTATCGAATTAGTCAAAAGCAAATCAGTAGTAAACCTAACTAATCCTGGAGCTACTACAGTAGCTAATCCGGCTAAACCCGGCGATACTTTACGTTATACCTTATCGGTTAGCAACAGCGGCAACATGACCGCTCCTGGTTTTGTAATTTTTGACTATGTCGGTGATATCGTTGAATACACTACTGACCCGTTTAACATTTCTGATTCTGGTTCTTACAACTCAGGCACAGAAGAAGTTGTTTGGCCGCAACAAGACATTGCTCCGGCAGCTACCATTTCAGAAACCTTTGACGTTACGGTAAATCCAATGGCGCAATGGCCCACCCAAGGTGATTTCCAACTAGACAATGTTTATGGCAATGATGTTATTGTCCCATTCTGTCATCTGGATATTACCAAACAAGTTGATAAGACCACGGCTTCAGTCGGAGAAACATTAGAGTATACCCTCCAATACACCAATAACGGGACAGCCAATTGTACTGGCACTGGCGCCGAGATTTATGACGACTTGGACCCCATCTTAACTTATAATGGTATTCACACCGAATTGGTAACCGGTGATCTGGGCGGTGATGGTATTACTTTCTTGGGTAATTTCAACGGCACTGACCCGGTAGCCAATGCTCACGTAGTTAGCCCCGGAGAAAGTGGCACTATTATATTCCAAGCTGTTATCGGAACACCAATAGACTGTGGTGACTTTGACATTCCCAACCAAGCCAGTATTTGGAGCACCCAAACCGGAGTGATCTGGAGTAATATTGTTAATACTCACGTGACCATGGTCTGTGAAGGTTCACTTAAAGTAATCAAACATGTAGATAGTGGAACCGCTACTCCTGATCAATGGGATTTCACCGTTGCAGGACACGGTAGCCAATCCCCAAATCCGGGTGAGAACTTCGTTATCTTTGATGACTTGCTGGCGGGAACCTATACTGCAACAGAAAGCGCCTTACCGGATTATCATATGGTGTCTACTACTTGTAATAATGTGGCAGTTACAGCAGGCCAACAGTCTGTTTGTGAATTCCACAACACTCATGATCGAGGAAACCTGACAATTCACAAAGAAGTTGACGTTGACGGAAACGGTACTATTGACCTGTACGATCCAGCTGGCTGGACTTGGGATTTAGACTATGTCAATACCAATTACAACATGGGTTACACCGAAACCGTTGATACTGGATCTCATCATGTTAAAGAAGACCAACACACCAATTATCATTCTGATGGTTGGTATTGTGATGACGGAACTTCCGGCAACGGTGAAGAATTAGACGTTGATGTTCCTACCAACGGAGTTAGCTGTACTTTCACCAACACTAGAGATACTGCCACTTTGACCTTGGTTAAACACGTGATCAATGATGACGGCGGAACCCTAGGAGTATCCGACTTCCCCCTATTCATTGACGCCCAGCAAGTAACCAGCGGAGTAGCAGAAACAGTTTTGGCAGGCATCCAATACACTGCCTCGGAAACTTCCCATCCTGACTATCAAGCTTCTGTTTGGAGTGGCGATTGTGCCGCTGATGGCACCATTACTCTCCAGGCGGGTGAAAATAAAGTTTGTCACATTACTAACGATGACAAACCGGCCACTCTAACTTTGATCAAACACGTGATCAATGACGATGGCGGAACCAAGCAAGTGGCCGACTTTCCCTTATTCGTTGATACAACTCAGGTTACTAGCGGAGTAGCGCACAATGTGGCTGCTGGTACCTATACTGCTTCAGAGACCGAAGATCCTGGCTATGAAGCTTCTAACTGGATGGGTGATTGTGCCGCTGATGGAACAGTTACTGTTCAGCTTGGTGACCACAAAGTCTGTGAGATTACCAACGATGATAAACCGGCTACCCTAACCCTGATCAAACACGTGATCAATGATAACGGCGGAACTCTGGGTGTTTCTGACTTCAATCTCTATGTTGATACCACCCAAGTTACTAGCGGTGTAGCCCACAATGTTACTCCGGGAACCTATACCGCTTCTGAAGATACTAGCCCCAGTTATTCTGCTTCAGCTTGGAGCGGCGATTGTGGTCCTGACGGTGTGGTAAGCATCCAGTTAGGTGAACACAAAGTCTGTGAAATCACCAACGATGACATTGCCCCTCAATTAACAGTTATTAAACATGTAATAAACGATGACGGCGGAACTGCTGTTGCCGCTGATTTCACTATGAATGTGACTGGAACTAACGTTTCCAATCCTTCATTCCCAGGTGATGAATCAGGAACCACCGTAACTCTAAACGCCGGCTCTTACAGCGTTGATGAAGTAGAACTACCTGGCTATACCAAAACTTTAGGATCCGATTGTTCAGGAACTATTGAGGTTGGTATCGCTAAGGTTTGTACTATCACCAACGATGACCAAAGAGCTACTCTAACTTTGATTAAAACAGTGATCAATGACAATGGTGGAACCAAGGTTGTAGCTGACTTTCCCTTATTCATTGACGCTACTCAAGTAACCAGTGGAGCAGCTAATCCAGTTGTCCCTGGCACCTATACTGCTTCTGAAACTGAAGATCCTGGTTACACAGCCTCTGCTTGGATGGGTGATTGTGCCTCTGACGGCACAGTTTCCATTGCACTGGGCGAACACAAAGTCTGTGAAATTACCAATGATGACGAAGCCCCAACCATCACCCTTATTAAAAGCGTAACTAACGACAACGGCGGTAATGCCTTGCCCGATGATTTCCTGTTAACCATCGGCGGCAACCCGGCTACTTCCGGCACCACTTACAATGTTGATGCCAATACTCCATACGCTCTGGATGAAACTCAATTAGCCGGCTACACCTTCGTTTCGCTAACCGGTGATCCTAAATGTCCAGCAGCCCTAGGTGGTACTGCCACTCTAGATGAGGGTGAAGATATTACCTGTACCATTACTAATGATGATATTCAGCCCACTTTGACTTTGGTCAAAACAGTGATCAATGACAATGGTGGAACTAAGGTTGTAGCTGACTTTCCCCTCTATATCGATGGAACACTGGTAACTAGTGGAGTAGCCGAGGCGGTTACTGCCAATCACCAATACACTGCCACCGAAGATGAAGACCTTGGTTATTTGGCTTCTGTCTGGGGCACTGATTGTGCTGCTGACGGCACCATTACCTTGCTACCGGGTGAAAACAAAGTATGTACCATTACCAATGATGATATCGCTCCTGAATTAACAGTTATCAAACATGTCATAACCGATGATGGCGGAACAGCAGTTGCTGCTGATTTCACCATGAACGTAACTGGAACCA
>JBDRGY010000011.1:0-2272 GCA_043817315.1 Patescibacteria group bacterium
AGACGAGGCACTGCCTCGTCTCTACAAATGCGAATGACAATCCACGTAGAGACAAGGCATGCCTTGTCTCATTTGTTTTTCTGTAGAGACGCGATAAATCGGATGAGACGCGATAAATCGCGTCTCTACTTTATTTCTTGACAAATAATTAGAGGTATGTTAATATTAACTATTCTGTAATATAAGACAGAAAATTCAAAAAATAAACTAAAATAGCAAAAATTTTAACATTTTAAATTAAAGGAGGTGAAAAAGATTTAAAGATTTTGTTGTTATCAGTCTATTAACCCTAAGCATTAGGAGGCATCAAATGTTTAATGCGGAATTTGTAGTACCAGCTTTATTAATTGGAATTTTCGGCGGTCTTAATTTTAAGTTCAATGATACCGAAGATGGTTTTGGTACGTATCTTGGTATCTGGGCGATCCAATCAGTTATTTATATCTTTATCACGGGTTTAATCTTCTGGGCAGGCAAACCAGCCATTGTCGCTCCCTATCAGGCCATATTTTGGTTTATAGCTCTCTATTGGATTATTGGTTTAATTGTTGCTGGTGCCAGGATGGAAAATTTTCCAACCGCTGGAGCCATTATTTGGGTGGTTTTCTTTGTTATTTTTATAGGCGTTGCCTGTTCCGGTTGTGAACTTTTTCGTTACGCTGATTATCGCGGATTGATTGGTGATGTTGAGGAAGGAAATTGGACAGAAGACATGGCACCGGTTGACGAAGCCCATATGCGAGTTGTCAGCAAAGAGCAAGCCCAATATCTGGCTGATAAAGTTCTCGGTGAATCACAAGAAGTTCTGGGCTCACGTTTTAAGGTTGGCGAAGTTAATGTGTGCAATGTTAAAGGTGAGATTGTCTGGGTGGCACCACTTGAATTCAGGGGATTTTGGAAATGGAATCGTTTTAAGAGTACTGTGGGATATGTTTTGGTAAGCGCTGAAGATAACAACCGTAAGCCAGTTTTGGTTGATACATTGGAAATGAAATATTTGCCCACAGCATTCTGGGGCAGTAATCTTAGACGGCATGTTTATACTAATGGTTATCAAGGTTATCAGTTACGAGAAATATCTTTTGAACTTGATGATAATTACAAACCATATTTTACTATCAGTGCTACAGCGCCAACAATTGGCTTTGGCGGGGCAAAAACCCTGGGTGTTATTATTGTTGACCCAGAAACCGGTGATATTGAATGGTATGGGGTTGGTAAAGCGCCAGACTGGGTAGACCGTGTTATCCCTGAAGAGATTGCTGAATCATATATGAAGAGTTGGGGATTATATGTCAAAAATTATTGGAATACGATTTTTTCCGAAGAAGGCATAATTGTTCCAACTACCTACCCCTATGGTTCTGATGTGTGGTTTGTGCCAGATGCCAGCGGTCGTAATTATTGGTATACTGGCATGACATCATCTTCGTCTGAAGACCAGGCCCTTGTGGGTGTAATGCTAATGGATACCAAAACAGGTGTAACCCGATATTATCGCATTAGTGGTTCAAACGAACAAGCCATTATTGATGCTGTTACGCAGTCACTTGGTGCAGATGCCCAAAAGTGGCAGCCGACTCAACCAATTCCATATCCGGTTTATGGTGAGTTTTCATTCCTGGTGCCGGTGGTTGGTATTGAGAAGCCAATTTTACAAAAAGTGGCACTTGTCAGGGCCTCTAATCTGAATGTGGCTATAGGTGACGACAAGAGAAGTGCTCTGCGTCAATATCAGCGTATTTTATCCTCCAACGGAAACATTGTGGCCCCGACATATCAGCAAGAAATAAAACAGATTGCTGGCCGTGTGGTGAGAAGAGGCTGGGAATTACAGGATGAGACGATGGTTTTCTTCCTTTTTCTGGATAATGCGCCTGACAAGTTATTCTCGATTACAAGCACAAAAAATGCTGAAATATTGGTGACAGAAATAGGCGACAGGGTTGAATTGACCTTTATGGATACAGACGAAGAAGTTGTGCCGGTAACAGATTTTAATTTAGTCGGTATAGAGTTGCAGAAGTCTGATATCCAGGCGGCTTATGAAGCCCAGGTTGATGAAAGTGAAAGTAGTTTACGTCGATTGGAAACCTCGAGAGAAGATAGGAGGACTTTAGAAAATCTCTCTCCTGAAGAACTTCGAGAGTTAATGAATGCTCTTGAGTCAAGAGAATAAAAAGAGGAGTAATCACTTACTATTTAACAAACAACGCGTTGTATTTATATACAACGCGTTTTTATTTTTATATGAGTCCTTATTTATCGGAGT
>JBDRGY010000012.1:0-14204 GCA_043817315.1 Patescibacteria group bacterium
GAAGGCCCGGGAGAGCAACCCCAAGCTACTGGATCTTATCCGAAGTCTGGGGAATCTCATCAAGGTCCAGGGCCAATGTATCTCGTATTGCTCCCACATGTTTGGGTGGGATTTCCCCACACCCAGTGTCGTCGAGTACGACCAGGCTAATTTCGATCTAGCTATGGATCGCATGACCGAGGCCTACGGCAAGCGGATCGAAGAGATTGAATTGTTCCTCGCGGACGCCCGCCGGATCCTCACCATTGAGGACCTGAAAGACGCCCTCAGCCGGATCAGGGATGCCTCACAGCTTCGGTTCTTCTGGAGAAGAGACCGGGCCATCAGAGAGATCTTGGATCCTCTGGCTGGTAAGATCGATCCTGTCGAAGCTGCCATCGCCCGAAAGGTGGAACGGATCTAGCTCCATCTCAACTCCTAGCGTCTCAAGCCCAGGAACAGGAGGCAAATTCAATGCCAGATAGCATCTTTCCTGACGGCGCCGTCATCGTGGAACAGCCCGGCGTAACGGTGGTGATTGTTGAAGGCTGCCTCATAGGCAATACGGGTGCAGACTATCGGGCGTTGGGCCAGCTCATCGGCAAGGCCGAGTTGGACGGTTTCCGACTCCGAGCGGTCAGCACAGTCGTTCCGCTCCAGACGGTCTACTACTTCGTCAAACTCGGCGGAAGAATAGTACGCTGAACCGAGCCCCAATCCAGACAAGACAACGTCTGGGGCGGGGCTCAATTTTTTTCCAAAAGAAAAAACCTGTCCTTATTCAGAACAGGTTTTGGAAAATGAGCTAACGAATTGGCATGGGGAAGATCATCAGGAACTGGATGATCAGCATCAAGGCTACACAGCCGTGACGCACCCCGAAGTAATTAACGTAATCCCGATCCACCTGGCCAAACCGATAGTCGTCGCTGACGCTGCTGCCGGCCTGATACCGCTTCCACATGCCATTGGCCCTGATGGTAACTACCAACCACCAGATGAGGACGATAAGGGACAGGATGCAGAAAAGCCCTTGCATGCCGTCAATTAGGGGATCACGAATCAGACAGAAAATCGAGGTCAGCAGACCGAAGGAAATCCCCAAGATCATCCAACCAGCTACGTTGTTTTTGATGCGAGGGTTCTGCCGCTCAATCCGGCATCTACCCAGCCCGTTGCAGAACAGGTACAGCAGGAACAGGAAGATAATCAACCCGATCATGCCACCACCTCCTTCAGGCCCTCGGCGCCAAGCGCAGAGTGACCGGTCCGTGGATCGACGGAATCTCGATGACAAACGGCTCTATCAAGCCCAGGTGCACCCGTCTGATCCGTTCTGCCAAAACTGTGTAAGCTTCAGCGCTGGGATTATCAGCCTGGAACTCATCGGCTGGTTCAGGACCCGCATAGCGCATTACTAACAGTGAGTCGGTGTTGTCACCACCAATTTGCTGAAACATGGGAAACTGCAAACCGACCACGTGACTGAAAATATCACGGCTGGCAGCCCAGGCAATAGCCATTATAATGGCGTCAGCCCCAGACTCGTTACGCTTCATCACCGGGGTTTCGTTTTTGGGCACCAACCAGGCCCAGCCGCCACCCTGCTCTGTAGAAGTACCAAAGGGCCTTCCTTCCTTAGCCAGCTTTCGGGCATGAGGCAGGAACTGATCCAGGGCATCTATCTGTTCCTTGTCCAGAATGACCGGTACCTCCGGGTGAATACCTAAGGCTTCACCGCAGAAAATCCGGCCGCGGTAGGCCAGACGAATCGGTCCGGGCAGATGGGACAGACCTGATTGGGCAGCATGCCTCATCCATTGGAAGACTTCGTCCAAAAAAGGCTCCACTCGACCAACCAACACCAAGTTACTCATCTTTCCTCCTTTTCAAAGAGCTCCTAGTATCTAAAAACCAGTTCTCGACTTTATCATATTGAAATTCTACTGTCAATAAAAACCACCCCGTTTTTCAGGAGTGGTTTTTAAAAACCGTTATCTTCTAATAGCTTTGCGTTGTGAACTTACACAATTATCTCCATCTAAGATTTCGCCCTCATCATCACCGCAGCAGCCCCAACCGTCCCAGCTCCATTGATACTCCCCTACTTCAGGCGCACCTTCGGCCCAAGTGCCGGCTAATTCACAAATTTCTATTCCCGGCAGGCCGCCGTCAACTGATCCGGCGTCTAGGTCCCACCAGGCATAGCCCACACAAGCTGCTTGAAAAACACCACCATACCCATCGATATCAACCGCTTCTGAAGCATCACCTTTATAACAATCACCTTTCCAAGAACAGTAGTTAGCTCCGGGACAATAGGCAATGGTGTTTATCTGGTGGCCATAACAGTTATCAACATTGCAGGCTCCGCCGCCGGCAACCTCATCATAAATGTGTTCTTGGCCTGGGCCGTATTCCACTGTGAACTCCCTTAACAAATCTTCGACATCACAAGCGTCACCTATCTCGTCTCCATCGATATCACCTTGATAGGGGTTAGCATAATTGGGACAATTGTCATCCCAATCCATTACTCCGTCATAATCTTGATCACTTATCCCGTTATTGTTTAGGCGACCTGAATCTGTAGTTTTTGACATCACCGCGTCCTGAATCAAAAATAGACAGCCGATTAAAACCACCGCAACGGCAATCCATACTTTATTGTTCATAATTTTGAGCTCAATGATTAATTAAGTTATCTTACAAAAACCCGGATATTTTATCAAAACAATAATGTTATTGTTCCTCTACTAGCGCCGGCGGCGAGGCGGGCGGGGGCGATGGCGGGAACGCTGACGACGGGGACGAGGCCTGGCGGGCCGGGTTTCTTGAAGTTTGATACTTTCTTTACCAACAACTATTTGAGTGCGAATTAATTTCTCAATATCTTTAACATCACGCTGCTGATCGGGAGTAGCCAGAGAAATGGCTTTTCCTTTCTTGCCGGCCCGGGCAGTTCGGCCGATACGATGAACGTAATCATCCGGCGTGCCCGGTAAATCATAATTAATGACTACCTCGATGTTATTGACGTCAATCCCGCGAGCGGCAATATCAGTGGCTACTAAAATCCGGTGGCTGCCCCTTTTAAATCCTTCCATGGCCTTCTGACGCTGTGGCAAACTAAGGTTGGAATGAATTTCAGTGGCGCTCTGCCCCATGTTACGAATATTCTTGGCCAGTTTTTTGGCTCCCCATTTGGTTCTGGTAAAAATCAGCACCGATCCGGTGTAGCGTTCCAGAATAGTTTTGAGCATGGCTGGCTTGGCAGTAGCCGGCAGAAAAATTACTTCCTGGTCAATTTCTTTGACAGTAGTGCCCGATTGGGCGATTTCTACCCGCAGAGGCAAGTGCATATGTTTATTGGCGATAGCCACAATGGATTGGGGCATAGTAGCCGAAAAAAGCAGGGTCTGGCGCTTTTTGGGAGTACGGGCCAGAATCTTTTCGATCTGAGGGGCAAAGCCCATGTCCAGCATGCGATCAGCTTCATCTAGGGTTAGAATACCGATTCCCCGCAGTAAGTTCTGGCTGGTAGAGAGATGGTCAATCAAGCGTCCCGGGGTGGCGATAATGATATGCGGGTTTCTATTGATGGCTTTTCTCTGCAAACCGGCCGAAGCACCGCCGATAATAACAGCTGTACGCAATCCCAGCGATTTACCAAAATGCATCAGAACTTCATCGACTTGGGCGGCCAATTCACGGGTAGGAACCAAAACAAGCCCGTGCGTCTTCAAGCGGGCGATGTTTTGCATCATCGGTAAGCCAAAAGCCAGGGTTTTACCGGTGCCGGTTTGGGCAATGCCGATCAAATCTTTTCCCTCAATGGCCAGGGGAATAGTTTTGGCCTGAATGGGAGTTGGGGTGGTAAATTTATTGTGCTCCAATATTTGTAATAGTTTGGGCGCTAGGCCCAGGCCGTAAAAATTAGAGGTCGTTTGCTTGGTCATTCAATTGTTTGATTATAAGGGAAGAATAGCACGAAACAGCTTAAATTGCGAATAAAAATCCCGTCTAAGCCCATTACTTATGATTCAAATAAGCAATTAATGATTTTTTGATAAACTCCTTCTAGATTAGAATATACGTCCAAATTACTCACTCGCAGAAATTTTATTCCAAAAGCTTCGATCTTTTTTTGCCGCTGCTGATCATAAGCTTTAGCTCGTTGTGATAAATGAGTCGGGTCGTCTACTTCAATAGCTAATTTGGCTTTGGGACAATAAAAATCAACAACATACTTTCCAATACTATATTGCCGCCGGAATTTGAAACCAGCTATTTGTTTGTTTCTTAAATACTTCCATAAAATTCGCTCAGCCGGAGGCATTTGCCGGCGCAAATAACGTCTATTACATTTCGTTTTTCCTTATTATATAGTCTTGTCATGTTTTTCGACCTCCCCTCTACCACTTAGTCGGTAAAAAGACTAAGTCATTCTCCCCTCCTTAGTAAGGAGGGGCAAAGCGTCAGGTGGTTACTGCTGACTTGGGTTACGTGGGGGGCGGTTCGTTGATATATTTATAACAAAAAGCTTCCCCGTCGAATGTTTAGGAAAGCTTGTAATATAATTCTAATTTAAATAGACTTTAATGTCAAAATACAAATTATCCGGCTATTAGTTATTACTTAAAATATTTTGCTCCCGACAGGCCTTCAGGAAATCTCTCTGTTTCTTTTTGATGGTGGTCTTTTTGGCTTTGGTTAACGTTTTCAAATTCTGGGTCGACTGGCGCCGTAATTGGCCGTCCAGGATTACCGCCTGCTTATTAACTTCAAAGGCCAGATCGTTGATGCCACTTAAGCTAATGCCGTCCAAAGAACGGACTCGCGATAGGGCCACGTAGCCCATGCCGTATTCAAAAGTCCGGCTTAAATCTATTTCGGCGCAATCCAAACTCATTCCCTGGCTTTTATGCACAGTAATAGCCCAAGCCAGGCGCAACGGCACTTGGCTGATCTTGGCCAGTATTTTGTCATCATCTTCGATGGCCCAGCTTTCCGGATTAGCAGTGATGGTCTGGCCGGAGACGGTAGCTACAACCGGATAGCCGTCAGCCGGGTCAAAACCGATTACCTGGCCCAGGGTACCGTTAACGTATTTCTTGGCCATATTATTTTTGATGAACATAACTACTGCTCCAATTTTCAAATTCAAGGTCTCATGGGCTAAACAGTTTCGTTTCAATTCTTTAGCCAACTGAGGAATCCCCTCTTCTACCATGGTAAAAGAGGTCTGGTCCCCCGGTAATTCCTGCAACTGGTGATTATTATAAATATCGACGTTGAGATTATGAGTATGGAGCTTGGTCGGCTGGATGTTGGCTTTAACCGCCTGGTTAAATCTGGTCTGCAAAATTGCGTAGGTATTTTTGGTGGCATTATTACTCCTGATATCGTTTAACACCTGCAAAAACTGTTGATCGGACTGGCGGTATTGCTCATTAATATAACAAATTGACAGGTCCATGTCTGGCCAGATGGCAGATTCAGTAACAAAACGGCCATCTTCTTCTCCTCTTGATACCGGTGGCAGCTGAAAAAAGTCGCCGCACAAGATTAACTGCATCCCGCCAAAAGGGCGCAGATCCTGGCGGATAGCCTGACAAATCCGGTTAATCAGATCCAGGCGGTTGGCGTTCAGCATGGAGATCTCGTCAATAATCAGGCTGTGGGTGGCTCGCACCCGTTGCAGCAGACGGGCATCGCTAATGGTTTTTTTTAGCTCGGAATCAGTCATACTGTCCGCAATGCCGATTTTAGACCAGGAATGGATGGTTCGGCCATTGAGATGAGTTGAGGCAATGCCGGTCGAGGCGGTGACGGCTACTCTGATCTTCTTTTTCTTTAACCAAGCGATGTATTTATTCAATAAAAAAGTTTTCCCGCAACCGGCCGGTCCGGTTAGCAAGACATTTTGGCCTGTTTTGAGAATTTCTTCGGCTTGGCTTTGTTTCATCAATGATATTCGTTTATCAGTAGGTTTATTATAACCGATTTAGCCAATAAAAAAACACTATTGAATTTTTCTTTCTGTAATTGGTATTTTCAGCCTATTGGTCTTTTTTCTTCTTTTCCTTGGAGGCCTTGGACAAAATCCAGATAAAACCAGCGATACACACCAAAAAGAGACCAGTGCCAATCGGTGAACCCCAACCCAAGATTAGTTGCAAGTCGCCCATATTTTTTCAATTAATGTTTATAAATTAATTATAAGGGATTTGGGTAAATAAAAAAACCCCTGCCTACCGGCAGGCAGGTGCCTAAGCCATCTTTTTACTTGACATTTTCAATGATTTCTGATAAGATTTATCAATCATTAATCAAATTATATATGAGTAATCCCGAAGGAGCACCAAGTCCGGAGGAAATGGGAATCAAGCCAGAAGACATGGGAATCAAGCCAGAAGAAACGGAAACCGGTCAGGAAGCAACTGAGGACGCCGATCTACAATCAATCAGAGAAAGAGCCGCTGCTATCTTGACTCCAGAGGACTCTGATTATTTTAATAAAATGGGGTATGAAGTTATCGCCCGTTATTTAGACGATACCAGTGCCAGGCTGAAAAAAGGAGTAACAAGTCCTGAGGGCCAGGAAAAAAAGCGGCAGGCTACGCAGTTACTAGATGAATGTCGCGGAAAAATGGACAGGGAAAGAGCAGGCGGTATAGAAGATCCCAATGATGCACAAACAGTAGCAATCAGAGAAAGAGCCGCAGCCATTATGGGCAGCGACCCAGCTAACCTTAAAGACACGAGACTATTTGTTATTGCCGGTCGACTTACTGAATGGCAACCGGACAACGAAATTGATCCTGAGACGGCAGAAAGACTACGCTTGGCAAGCGAACTGCGAAAAGAGATAGACGTAAAATTAGCTGAAGAAGAAGCCAGAGGAGCAGCAGAATAAATAAAAATACCGTTACTGCGACAAGCTCAGGGCGGTATTTTTTGATTGAAAATATTAATTAACCAGCCAACCGAACAGCCAACCGAATACGCCTTTCTTCCCTTTCTCCTGATTAGCCAAATCGGACAAGCGATTTTGTTCCTGTTCCATGTTGTAAACCTGTTCCCCAATAATGGTCTTGGTTTCGGCATCACAGTCACACATTTCCTGGTTCAGCTGGTTCAGTTCTTGTACCCGGTTGCGGTTTTGCTCCACCTGCTGCAGGATTTCATCTGCCGTTTGGTCATCCCCGCCCATAAAAAACTTGGTAAAGCCGCTTCTACTCTGGATCTTTTCCTCAGCCTTGATGGTTGCTTCCACCGAATTATCAAATTCTCGGGCAATAGCCGAAACTTGAGGTCCGATGCCACCGACCAAATCCTCAGCGGCCAACAGGGCGTGTACTGCATCCCTGACCTGATTCTGGTTCTGATACACTTTCTGTTGCTTGGCCTCTTTCATGGCTTCCACTTCGGCTTGGTGCTCCTCTTTCTTGGCCTGGATCATAGTCTTAAGCTGATCCCGATCGCGAGCTCGTTCCTGAACCTCTTCTCCGACTGATTCCTCATTATTAATCTGGTTTTGTTCTTCGGTCTGGACTTGCTCCTGGTTCTGACCGTCATTGTCTCCCTGTTCCTGATTCTGCACCTGGTTTTCAACCTGGACTGAATCAACCGTTTGGTTAGTATCCACAGCCACGTCCTGCTCCACTACCCAATCGGTCGTTTCTGAACTGTTATTAATTACCCGGTTTTGCTCCTGGTTGGTTTGGCTGTTATCCGAAGCCGCCCAGGCCGCACCGGTAATTAACAGTAAAACAGCACAAAGAAAAATAATTTTTTTCATTTTTATTAAGATTAATCTTTATTATTTCTTCTTGTATTCTTTTGACTTGGAGGCCAAAAAGATAAAAACGCCCAAACAGGTCAGAAAAATACCCAAGCCAATCGGTGAACCCCAACCCAAGATTAGTTGCAAGTCGCCCATATTTTTTCAATTAATTTTATAAGTTAATTATAGCTGATTTGAGGGAAATAACCCAGCACCATGTAAGGTGCAGGATAAAAAACCCCTGCCTACTGCTTGTCCGCCTTTGGAGGAGCAGACAGGCGCCCAGTTTTCAGAGCAAAAAAGTTGTAGTTCTCGACTTGCCCCATACGGGCTACGCTCGAACAATAAAACTATTATTCTTCGAGCGAGGAGTGGAACGACGAGTCGAGAAGTATTTCGACCAATACTCTACCTCCCCTTCTCCACTTAACCGCGTAAAAACGTAAAGGCGTGTTCCCCTCCTAGTACTAGGAGGGGACAAAAGTTTTTGGTTTTTTCACCGATTAGGTGGTGTGGGGTGGTTAAATAAATAATGTCATTCTGACCCTGAGTGAAACGAAGGGGAAGAATCCCGTTACTATATAAATCGAGATTCTTCGCCCGCTTCAAGCGGACTCAGAATGACAAAGGATTATTATTGAGGTGATTTATTTTTTACCAGGTCTTCGAGAACCAATAATAG
Organism: Patescibacteria group bacterium; assembly: GCA_043817315.1. GTDB lineage: Bacteria > Patescibacteriota > Patescibacteriia > JBDRGY01 > JBDRGY01 > JBDRGY01. Next base: position 8,451 of record JBDRGY010000012.1, read on the forward strand.
AGAACGCCTGCTGCTGGGCTGGTTTTTTGGCAACAGCTCGGGCTGCTTTATTTGGCAAAACTTTTGCCGCCGCCTCCCGGTAATTACAATGTTCACAATCGGCCGCGGCACCTGGAATCTTTTTATCGTCCAAACATTTTTTAATCTTAAGCAAAGTCGGCTCTACCCATCCGTCATCACCGACATAAGGAATCAGCTTGATATCAAACTCTATCTTCTTGTCAAAAGCAGCCTGGTCGTATTTGCCGGTGCAATAAACAAAATAAGCGGTGTTAGAAACCGGCAAATCATTCTTCCGCAATAACCACTGGTAAACTTCCAGCTGATGGCGGTAAGCATCGTGCCATTTGGTCCGATTAAGCTCGGCCACCGGTTCGGACTTGGCCGTGGCTTTGTAATCAACGACGATGTACTCCCCTTGCCCGTTGATCCAGAGGTCATCAATAGCGCCGGTAATCAAGAAGCCGGTGGTCGGATCCTGATACTGCACCCCTTTAAAATTTTCCCGCCAGATATCAATCTGGTCGTGGGGCACCGGTTTGGCATCTATCCCGTACTCCTGCTGCAAGGGATGCTGGGTGTTGTTGGCCCGGTGGACGTCAAATTCCTGTTTGAGCTGGTGGTCCACCGCTTTATTGAGCTGAAACGGGGGCATAGACGGCCGTTTAACGCCCAGTTTGTTGTCCAGATAAAAACAACGCGGGCATTGCAAAAAGAGGTCGATTTTGGAGCGGCTTAGTTTCCAGCTTTTGCCTCCGTAATTCCAAGAGGCTTGGCGGATATAATTACTATCGGACATAATTAATTGACTGGCAAATTTATTAACTTATAACTAATTACTTATACCTCTATTGTTGGGGTGATTTATCAAATATTTTTCCTTTGGCGGCAAATTCTTTATTGCATTTATGTCTCATGCATCCGTCCCGTCAAATAACGGAATGGCGTATAGACGCTGTTGTTCGTTTTTATCTTTTGTGAAAAAATCTAATTCAATTTGTCCACGACTATTATAGACCAACCGCGTCAGCTCCGTATTCTGCTTGTGCTTGTGTGAATTTTTCGTACTTTAGTTGATCAATCAAACTACCGCGTGAATAATCTGAAATATCCATATAAGATTTAGCCTTTTTGGCAGCCTGTTCATTCCAGTCAGCACCAGAATTATCTGCCCCATGCACAGCCTGTGCTTGTGTGAATTTTTCGTACTCCAGCTGATCAACCAACCCATCGTGAGAAAATGCGGAATTCTCCAAATAGGATTTTGCCTTTTTCACGGCTTGCTCATTCCAGTCAGCACCAGAATTATCTGCACCGTAAACGGCATCAGCGTGTGAAAATTGTTCGTACTCCAGCTGATCAACTAACCCATCGTGAGAAAATGCGGAAAAACTTAAATATGATTTTGCTTTTGCAACCGCATTTTTTTGGCTAACCGTTTCGCCTGATGTCGGCACCGGCTCATCTTCGATTTCGCTAGGAGTTGGGCTTTGATTAGTATTAGCTGATGTTGTTTCTGTCTCAGTTTCCGTAGTTTCCTGGCTGGTATTTGTGTCTGTTTGTTCAGGTATCTCGGTTGATGTATTAGTTGGTACACTTTCGTTGCTCGTTTCAGTGGGTGCTGTTTCTGGAGTAGAATTAGTATTAACGTTTTCTTCTGCTACCGCTACGCTATTTACATTTTTATTTTCTGTAGTTTGTGTCTGGTCTGTATTTTGATTTTCCTCACCACCGACAGAGGCTATTATAATAATTAACAAGATAAATCCACCCAGAACCCAGGGCCACTTTTTACTTTTTTTCTTTAGTTTTTCCTGCTGTGGTTTTTGTTCATTCATAATTATTTAAATTAATTATTTCCGTCTCAATTATTGGGGTGATTTATCGGATGGGCGATTGGCGTCGCCTTTATTGTCTGTTGTTTTCAATCGCCTTTTCTGCTTATTTTTTCCTCTTTCTGCGATATATTGAAGGATAATAATAATAAATAATGCTATAAAAATAATTGTCCTGATAGATTCAAAGGTATCCCAACTTATCCAATCGATTCGATAAGCAATATAAGGTAATAAGCAAAGAAAAGAGGTAAGTGTAACAGATATTAATACAATTTTTATTAGGCCAACTATCATATTAAGTTACTTAAAAACTATCTTCCGCACCCCCATTATATTCCCAAAAGGGCGGAAAAGTAAAGGCCGCCGCGCGGAGCGCGGCGGCTGTGTTAGATATTATTATTTCGTCCCAATTATTGGGGTGATTATCTCTTTGCCTTAAATAATTCAGCAATTTCAGAAACGACCCAATTTTCGTTCATGTCGTTGTCGAATTCGTCTACTTTAACAACCTTTCCATAGTAAGGTTCTGCTGGAATATCTTTGGGTGGTAATATATTACCTCTATACAACACACAATCTTTATATACCTTCCATTTAAGAGAATCCTTATCCAACTTTTTAGATAACAATTTCTTTAGATTCTTGTCATACTTTTCCCAAACACGTGCTCTAATTGGATCGCCGATAAAAACATGGGTGGTTAAATCTGCCTTTAGACAAAAGATTACGTGTTTTAAAGAGTTATTAATGTAAATATAATGAGTGCCCCAAAATTCTGGTCCAGAAATCGTTAAACGTTTTTTCTTTGACCACTCCAAAATTTTTGGGATATTTTTTGTCCGTTTTATAACTTCGGCTGGGCTAATTGGAATTTTATTATTCATACTTTCGCACCCCAATTATAATCCCAAAGAGGAAAATAAGTAAAGTCGCCGCGCCAGCTTGACAAAACCAGGTCAATAGGTATACGTTTGGGGTATAACGATAATTAACAGAAAGGAAAAAACATGAAAAAAATTGCAATTATCTGCCTATCGGTGGCTATTACTACAGTGGTATGTGCTGTAGCCGTTAACGCAGCTGGAAAGGTGCTGGGAGAAGGAACGATTTGGGTAGATTCAATCCAGGTCGGTTCACAAGGAATGGGAGGAGTAACTTGGTTTAACGGTACTATTCTTAACGACACAACTCAAGATGATGGTACTAATAATCCAGTCACCTTTGGTGATAATGTTCGAATTGATGGAAGGTTATACCGCGGAGCTACTCAAGGGCCAGGAGATGACATGCCCTTGGTAATTGATGATAATGTGAAGATAACCGGATCACTCTCAGTCGCAGAAGGGACTAGCGTAATTACAGGCCCACCAGGCCCCAAGGGTCCGAAAGGTGATACCGGCCCCAAGGGTCCGAAAGGTGATAAAGGTGATACTGGCACCCAAGGCCCTCAAGGTCCTTCAGGTGATTCCGGCGGAATAAATGAACCCTCTTACTGCACATATGATGAATATCTTAGAAAAACCCATTCAGGATGGGAATGTGTTGATGCTGAAGAAGTCCTTGAGGACGCCGTGACCCTTATGTGCTTCTCCGATGAGTATCTAAAGAAAACTATTCTCGGATGGGAATGTGTTGACGCTGATGAAGTAATCGATGATGCCGCCTCGGGTTATTGTTCTTACGGCGACGCTTTGGTGAAAGGTATAGGTGGATGGACCTGTGAGCCAAATTAATTCATAATTATCTTCCTGAAATAATCTAAAAGAACAGAGGCCGCCGCGCAAAGCGCGGCGGCTGTATTATATATCGTTATTTCCGCCCCAATTATTGGGATTCAGTACCAGATGAAGTTATAGAAGATATTTCTTCATCAGTCGCCGGTCTACCTAAGAAAAGTTCAGCACTATCACCAGAATATTCCACCCAGGCACCATCTCGATATTCCAAAGCAGGTTCACCATATTCACCAGTAGGACTTAAATTGACGTATGTCCCATCCCTAAGAAATATATATTTGAGGTCTGATTTAACCATAGAATTTACTCCCTTGCTGGTTCTTCTTCTAGAGGAAAACAATAACCTTTTCTGTCCAGAGTCGCTGAATATTTGAGAATATCTTTCTTAAGCGCATAGGCCTTGCCAATGGTAAATTGAGCGCCAACAATTATACCATCACTAAACTGGATTTTTAACTTGTGCCATAACATAAAGTCGAGCATGCCCATATCCAGCTTATCAATTTTCACAAATTTTCCGGGCCGGAAATCGGTGTAGGTTTTGTTAGCCGGATTGAGCTCGATCAAGACATCGTCGGAGCCTTCAAATCCGCCCAGTTCAATTTCCACTTTATCCAGAATAAACTTGCTTTCGTTGACCAGATAAAGTTTATAATTGTCAGGAGTGAAAAATGATCCCTTTCTCTTTTTCCTCTCCAAGCCCTCGTAACAAACCAGTTCCCTTTGTTTTTGGCTGGCGACCAATAAAGCATAAAGGCCGACCAACCGTGTTTTTTCTTTTGTCATATGTTTTTTCCTTATTGTTAAATTATCTAAGCGCCCTAATGCCTGCCTCGACCGGAGCAAACAAAAAGAGCGGCTAAGAGATTTCATTGATTACATGGGAATATGTCCCTTAGAGTAATGAAATCTCCCAACCGCCCTAATAGCAGTTAGTCAGCGTGATCCATGCGGCTCCCAGCAGATTTCCCTGGTTGCCTTAACCTTGCGGTCAGGTATCACGTGGTGCCTTTATCCGGACACTGGGGTTTGAGTTGTTAAGAACCTACACTGTTATCTTAGAGCAAAATGAGTAATTTGTCAACAGATTAATATTGGGGTAATTTTTCCAGTCTAATACCAACAAAGGAGTGTGTCCATATCATATTGAGAGTCTAAATAATCTGCGATTTCATCCATACCCCCGATTTGATCAATCAAACCATTATCCAGGGCCATTTCACCCGGCATGCTTGAACCGTCAGCCAATTCACGCACTTTCTCAATATCCAGTCCCCTATTGGCTGACACCGCTTTTACAAAATTTTCGTGTAATATCATAGTATCTCTTTGCAAATAGGCTTTTTCTTCATCGGAAAGTGGTTTGTCCGGATCACCGGTATTTTTAAATTTTCCCGAACTAATTTCTTGATAGATTATGCCATCTTCGACATTTTGTTGGGAATAATCCAGATAGGACATGGTGACGCCAATACTGCCAACATCTGAATTTTCCGATGCGAAGATTCTATCGGCTCCGGTAGCGGCATAATAAGCTGCCGAATCTCCGTATTCCCTGATCAAAGCTACGGTTGGTTTATTGGCTGCTTTCAGCGCTTTAGCTACTTCTTCCGCGGCAACCGGACCTCCTCCAACAGAGTCTACTTCAAGTATGATTGCTTCAATATCATCATTACTTTCCGCATCTTCAATAATGGCCGTTATATCTTCAGAGGCCGTTTGGTCAACCAGCGGATAGCCGTCTTCATCATAATTTTCTGGGGAAATATAGGTAACCAAGTCACCATGCAACTCGATTCCGGCAACATTGCCGCAGATTTCTTCTTCTTCTGCAGTGAAATTAATAATATTATAACCAAATAAGGTTGGGACAAATAAAATTAAAATAATAATGATTACTATATATATTATACCGGATTTTATTTTGTTTTTAGTGGGTTTTTGATTTTCCATAGATTTTTATCCTTTCGGGGATTAGCTATAAATATTAAATATTTCGTAGGTACCAACTAACTATGAAAACATATCCATTTGAATATTATTCTTTTTAATTTTCTTTGATTCATCTTTTGAATTAACGGAATAATCACGTCCATAAATTATTTCTATATTCTTTTTATAAAGCAAAAAATCTTTATTTTTTAAAGGATTTACGCAGAATTTTGATGAACCTAAGTCTT
>JBDRGY010000013.1:0-75395 GCA_043817315.1 Patescibacteria group bacterium
TGGCAACAAAACTGCTCCCACTACTCCAGCGGTTAAGGGAAATTCTACAATGGAATCACCTTTTTCGTTTTTGACGATAATGCGTCTGGCGTTCCCTTGCTTGATCAACTCTTTAACTTTTTCCACTACCTGATCACCAGATACTTTAAATTCCTCTTGTTTTTCTTCTGTCATAGTAGTTTCTTAATTAATGTTTTTTGTGAATTACGAGATCCGTTTTAACTTCAGGCTTTCTAGATTTAAGTACAACAACACTGAGGCTATCAGGAAGAAGGCATTGGTAATATCACCAACCACCCCTTGAAGGAAAATGACAACGGTGCCGCTACCGGCTGCACCTATGATTCCGTTAATAATACCAGCTACGATTGCCATCATTATCCCAATTACCAAGCAATAGAGAAATACTGTTAGCCATTTGCCTTTGACAATACTTTTACTGTAACTGAGAGCCTCCATTCCTGACTTATCGTTCAGAATGACTACGTAAATGGCAAATGCCCAAAAAACCAGATAGATTACGCCCGGCACAATTAGTAGCATGCATAGAACTGCAAGGAATATTGCCATCAAGATGCTGGTGCCAATAGCTGGCAACCATCGAGACAGTCCTTTTTGGAGGGCGGCTTGCCAATCTAACTGTCCCCCCAATGCCTTGGTTTTTACTATCCAGGCAATCACTAGAGTGATTAGGGTAGTGCCTACAATAGATAAGATGGCAATTAACATAGTCTGACCCAGCAATTCACCAAAATTAAAATCAAAATTAAAATCAGTTATTTCTCCGCTAAATTCGACAATTCTCCGAGAGGTGAAAAACGAGGAAATTAGGCGCACTGGAATAGAAACTATCAATACTGCTGTCAGGATCAACTTAATGTTTTTGGAAAAAAGTTGCCAAGATTTGGATATCAAATCTCCTAGCGCAATTTCCCTTTGGGTTTCCTTTTGTGAACTTTCTTGGGCCATGTTGTTTATAATTAATTATTTACTTCTTGGACTGATGCTTTTTTAAACCGACTGCAGAACTTACTAAAGCCTTTACAGAAAGCCAGTCTGATCTTTTCTTCAATATACAGCAAGATGGGTAAGATAATCAAATTACCTATCGTGGAGAAAATCAAGCCAGCAACCACAGCAGTTCCTAAACCTCTCCAGAAAGCGTCAGTAATAGTTAACGGTAAAACGCCAGCCATAGTAGTAATAGAAGTGCTGAAAATCGGTTTAAATCTGACTTGTCCGGTATAAACCAAGGTTTGAGGAATGGTCCAATCAGGATTTTTCTTACGCTGTCTATTGTAATAATCGACAAAGACAATAGCATCATTAACCACGATACCAACTAAGGCAATCACTCCCAATCCAGAAATCATGTCTATGGAACTGCCTACCAACCATAAGCCTGGGAAGACTCCAATCAGGGCAACGGGCACCGCTGTCATAATCAAGGCTGGTTGGATATAGGAATTGAATTGGAACACCAGGATCAGGTAGACAAAGATAATAGCTACTCCGGCAATGATCAGCAAATTAGAAAAATCAGTCTCAATATCAGCTGTCCAGCCACCATAAGCCACATCATCTTTGTCCAGGCCTAAGCCTTCTAATCTATCTTCCGTTAGGTATTCCTGGATTTCAGTTTGCAATTGACTGGCTACTGCGGAACGTTCTTCACTGGCGACGTCTAGGGCGACTTGATAGGTTACAGTTCGCTTCCCATCGATGTATTCAATAGTTTCCGCTTTACTAACTTGTTTCACTTCGGCAATTTCCGATAAGGGTACAATCTGGCCGGTGACCGTGGGTACTAAAATTCCGTTTAGATCATCAATTGAATCGGTGGAAACATCATTGTAAGCTAAGACGACATCGTCCTCTACTCCGTCTTCTCTGATGACCACCTTGGCAATGTCTGATTCACTAAATACACTGTTTACAATTAAAGAGGTAGTGATCGGGGTAATGCCCAGCTGGGCCAGCTTATCCTTGTCAAAATTGATTTCCAAAGACGGTACTTTATTCTCTTCCAACTCATTATTGATTCTCTTGATTTGATAATCCCCATTATCCCTCACACCTTTGACAAAAGTATCAATTTGATCAACCGCTTCAGTAATAACTTCATCATTGTCGTTCTTTATCTCCAAGACAACGTCGTAATACGAACCTGGCGGACCATAAGATTGAGCCTCAACAGTGATGTAGGTTCCTTCCGGGGCTTTGTCTCTGACGTATTGAACTGCGGCATCCAAATCTTCAACAATAGTGTTAGCTGTTGTATCTCGATCCGAGGAGCGCATTGCCGGATCAGTCAGCACAATAGAAATGGAACCCTCCCAGAGAAATGATCCTTCAAAATAGGGCACCTCTACCCCCTCTTTGACCAAATCTGACAGTAATTCTTTTCTGGTTTCATAAGGAGTTCCAGGTGGTGTGTCCAGGCCAATCTGAATCAAGGTCGTATCGGTAATGGGAAATTGGGAGCTGGGAATAAGCCCAGAGGCCATCAGCGACAGACTGCCGCCTAATAAAACCATCGTTATTACCAAGATAGTAATTTTTTTCCATAATCTGGCATGCACTCGAGTCATCATTTTGGCATAGCCATCTACAATCCAGTCAATAGATTTCTGACCGTAAAGAACCAGGGCAGGGATAATAGTCACTTTTTGCCAGGGCTTTAACTTGCGGCCCCTTCTTTCTTCTTCAGTCTCTTTTTTCAATATCCATTTGGATAGCAGCGGGGTAATGGTAATAGCCAGAAAGTAAGAGACGAAAAGCATGATAATAATGGTATAAGGTATGTATTTCATGAATTCACCCATAATCCCTCCCATTTGAGCAAAGGGGATGAAAACAACAACGGTAGTGGCCGTAGCAGCGGTAATGGCCGGACCCAAATCACGAATCGCAAGAATTGATGCCTTTAACTTACTTTCGCCAAACTTGTGCAGTCGATGCACCACTCCCTCGGCAATCACAATAGCGTTATCGACTAAGATGCCCAGGGTTAGAATCATGGCAAACAGAGTCAAAATGTTCAAAGAATAACCGATTTGGAACAAGACGAAGAGAGTAATCAAGAAGGCAAAGGGAATAATTAATCCGACTACCAAGCCGACCCGGAAATCGATGAAAAAAGCGAAGACTATAATAATGGCCAATAACCCCCACAAGCCACCTTTTAGCAAAGAATCGATCTGTTGTTTAACGGATACAGATAGATCGAAAGACAGATTAACTTCCAGCTCTTGACTGATGATCTCTTTATCATAAATCTGGGCAATAGCTTCGTCTAAGTGATCCTTCATCCGCAGCACATCTCCATCACTGGCTTTGTAGACCATCAGATAGACCACTTGGTCGCTGTATTCAGGCTCACCTTCTTCATTCAGATATCCAGCAATGGTAAAAACCTCTTTAGCAGAAGGTACCCGTACTACATCGGCTACATCGGCTAGCTTCAATCCACCAGGTAATACGATATTCTGAATATCTTCAACCGACTCAGCCGGTTTTACAATATTGATCTGTAAATCAGATTTATCAACTGGATCTTCTATGCTACCGCCGGGCAATACAGTTAGATTCCCCTGGATAACCGATTTAACAGTGTTGGCATCCAACCTGGCTTGCCCCATTTTAGCAGTATCCAATTCTACCCTAACTTCAAAAGCGGCATCCGGGGCAATTCTTACTTCTTTAATTTCCGCAGATGATTGTTCTAAGTATTCCTTGACTGCTGGCGTGGCTTCTACTACATCATCAAACGGCAAAGTGTCAGATTTTAAGGCATAAGCTACTGTGGGACCGGAGGCTGATTCTGTCATCACTTGGGTAATGACGTCATTAGGCAAAGCCAAACCATCAATCTTTTCTTTGAAACTGGAAATGGTGGCATTTATCCCATCAGCATCAAATATATCCAATTCGGTAAATAAAAAACCGGCCGAAGGCATAGCCGTGGCCCGTACGTCCACTACATGGTCATCTGTCTTGATGGCGTTGTAAATGGGATTAATGACGTCAGCATTGACTGTTTCCGGACTGGCTCCAGGGTAGACAGCTGAGACAAAGACATAATTAATTGATATTTCCGGAAAATCCTGCCTCTGGTTATTGGCTGTGGCAAAAAGACCCAAGCCAATCAAAGCTATCAAAAAAATGATAGTAATTTTGTAGCGGTCAATAAAAAACTTAGACCATTTTGCAAAAAAATTGAGTTTTTTTTCTTGATTTTCCATGTTTATTCCTCTTTGAGATTAATTTTTGAGTATCAATATAATAGCATAATGCTGGGAATAAAAAAACCACCCTGATATTGGGGTGATTATCGTCTATCAGTAGATGGCTATTTCATTCCCAGCATTTCCTTCACCTTGTTAATAACATGGGGCAAATCACATTTAGTTTTATCCATATACTCGAGGTGGTCCTTGGAGGCGATGGTATTTTTTACCTGTTCATCTACAGAATAATTGGTCAAGAACAAGATGGGAACCTTAGCCCCCCAGTCATCTGACATCAAGTTTTTAAGGACATCTTTACCATGCATCTTGGGCATAACAAAATCCAGAATTACTAAATCCGGATGATTGGCCAAGGCCAAGTCCAGTGCCGCTTGTCCATCAGGTGCTTGAATGGCATCAAATCCTTCTTCAGTAAAAGTATCGGCTAGCGCCAGACGTAAGCCTTCTTCGTCATCAGCAATAAGAATTTTCTTCTTTTCAGGCATAGAGGTAATGAAACATTAGCAAAGTAAGGCTATCAGATATTAGTTCTGTTGTAAAGGAAGCAGACAGTAAAAAGTACTACCCACTCCCTCTTGAGAAGCAACACTGATTTTACCACCGTGTGCCTCCACGATACCTTTAGCAATAACCAAGCCCAGGCCAGTCCCGGCTTCTTCTTTGCCCTCTTTTTTGGACTGGAATTGGGTAAACTTATTAAATAACTTTTCCTGATTGGCTTGGGCAATACCCTCTCCGCTGTCAGTAACCGCCAGCACCAATGAATCCGGCATGGCAGTTAGCTGGTTGTTATCTTTAGTTGCTTGCCATACCACCTTGGCTTTTTTGGCTTCTTCCTGGAGAGAACTGTCTTTAGTATGTAAAAAGCTTTGGACAGTGACTGTACCTCCTTGGCCGGTAAACTTGATGGAGTTAGAAATCAGATTATTTAGTACTTGATTGATGCGATCCGGATCAAAATCTATCTTATCGGGTAGGGCTTCATCCAATGCTGCCCCTAAAGTTATCTGTTTTTCCTGGGCCAGCGGCTGATAAAACTTCACTCTGTCATTAATAACTTCTTTGATGTCGTAGGGAACCGGTTTTATCTCAAACTTGCCTGCCTCTAACTTGGCTACATCCAATAAGTCGTTGACTAGTTCCAACATGCTACCTGAACTATTTTCGATCACCTCAATATTCCTCTTCAGTGTCGGTTTATCAACTATCTTTTGTCGCTGCATTACCTGAGTCAGCATTTTAATGCCGTTCAAGGGCGACCTCAATTCATGTACCATCATCGAGGTAAAATCTTCTCTCATCTTTTCCAACTCTTTGTCATGGGTAATGTCGTGAAATATTACTACAGCACCGATTACCTCTTCCTGCTTTAAGCCGGCAGAGCTTTTGACCGGAGAAACTAAGATCTGCCAATAGCGGTCATTAATTAATACCTCATCAGCTATCAATACCTTATTCAGCTTAACACTTTCCTCCAGTTTACCCCGAATGTCAAACTTGCCTTCCAGGTTATCAATAAAATCAAAAATGGTTATATCCTTTTTGTCAGCAATGCCCAGGGCTTCCTTAACGGCAGGATTGACCACTACGATCCGGTAGTCCTTATCGGTCATCACTACCCCCTCGGTCATGCTGGCCACCATGGCATTTAGCTTACCCTGTTCGGTTTTGATTACTTCCTGCAAGCGGGTAACCGCCTGTGAAGCTTGCTGAGTAATTTTGAATAAAATGGTAGTTTCTTCTTCTCCGTATAAATCAGCCCGGGTGTCGGCAATAGTCAAGATACCTACGGCCTTTTCCCCAATAACCAGGGGAATGTTAAAGTACGATTTTACCGGTTGATCCATTTCCTCCACCAAAATTGCGCCAGTCAACACTTCCTCCACCTGATTCTTTTTAAACTCTTTGGATAAAAGGGCTGATAGCGATTTTAGCATTCTGTCCTGAATATCATCTACAAAATTCCTGGAAACCGATTTTTCCAAATTGACTTTAAAGATAATCTTTTCTGGCTGCAGCAACATATAAGAAACCGCACTGTATTCCATAAATTGATGCAAAGATCCGGTGATGATATCAATAATATTTTGAACGTTAAGTGAATAGCCGGTGCGATCCCCCAGCTCTTTCAAAATAGCCAACTCGTACACTTTGCGTTCCATTTCTTTTTCTCGCTGTTTCAGGTCTCTGGTTGCCTTGCGACTTTGCCAAAACAAAAAAACACCCGCTAACAAAGCGGCGGCAACAACGACAATATATATATTTGTACTAACCTCCATCGTTTTTGCTTAGTTTAATTTCCTAAAAACAAAAACTTATTGGGACTGTCCCCCGGCCAAGTTCTTGGCTTCCTTTTGGGCCTGGGCCAAAACCTTTAAGCTCCAGACAAAGGTAACAAACCAGGCGAAAAATATGGGTAGGACAACCCAAACTCCTATCTCTTCATCACAATACATCAAAAAAGTGGCAACAACTCCCAGGCTGTACATGCCCACCAACATGCTGATCACCAACACCCTGGTTACCTTGCCAACCAGAGAACCTTTTACCATCTTATAAACCGCTTTACCCTTAACAATAAGGTAAATACTGCCAATCACCAAAACCGGCCAACCTACCGCCAATACTATGGTTCTTATCATCGTGGTCATATGTTTATTATTAAATATTAGTTGCCTTCACCTTTAATCGTAGGATATTTGGCAAAAACAGAGGTCAAGGCACCTTTAACGATTTGCCCGGACAATTCCACATACTTATCAATTAATAGCTTAATGATTTCCTGGGGATCTCCATTGTAGTTAGCCACTTTACCATCATCACCTACCTGCAAACCCGCGACACCACGAGCTTTGAGGACAGCAATGTCCGGCCCCAAAATAACTGCCTGCTTGGCGATAATGTCGGTCAGTAAAGATTTGTATTGTTCTTTGTTTTCATCTCCCATATTTTTTTAGATAATTTTTAACTTCACCTCTAAATTATATCACATTTTTCACAAAAAGTCAACGAGGAGTACCAAAAGTATTTATCTGATTACTGCTGCGAATTATCTTCAGAAACCTGATTTCTCTTATGAAAAAATTTGGCGACGGCCCAGAGAACGACAGTAACCATAAAAAACCAAAGGGCCAGATTAAGTGCGCTAAAAGCCAGGATAACCGCTGTTATCAGAGAGGCCAGGGCAATTATGCTCAAATAACGTGGCAATGATTTTAAGTTTCTTTTTTTCATAAAATCTCTTGCACTCTGCCAACTTCCCCACTCTCTAATCTGACCTTAATACCATGGGGATGAGTCGGAGAGTTCGTTAAAATATCCTGAACAATACCTTCAGTTAGTTGTCCGGTTCTTTGGTCCTGTTTTTTAACCACAGCCACTCGTAGACCCGGCCTTATATCGTCTCGTCTTTGTCCGTTCATATTATTAATAATCCTTCCAATGCTCTGATTTGGTGGTTTTTTTTAACTCTTCCATTCTGCCTTTACCTTTAACTATTCTGGTAACGATCGGAGCGACAATAAACCAAAGACCAAACATGATAATGAAGCCAACAAGCAATGAATAAATTTCGGTTAAGGCACCGATAAGGACTGCAGCAAAACCTAAGATAAATAAAATTGCCCCAATTGCTTTACCCTTTGATTTCTTTGGCATTTTTTTATGATAATGATTTTTTAATCCATTTTTTTGCCAACGGCATACTTAATCGTCCTGACAATGATGCCGATAGCTGATCCTACTATTCCGATAATGAAGATGGCTTTGAATATTATATCCAGGGCATTGTCAAAATCTAGAGGGAAAACCACATACAGTTTATACATTACGAAAATTCCAATAGCATCCACAACAGTTTTACCTAGGTAGTAAATCGGTCTGACATCATTAATCAGGAAAAAGGCGTTAACAATAATGTTGGCAAAAATGGAGAAATTTAGATAGGGCAGGATTTCCTCAAACTGGTAAGTTATAAAAGTCCAATTCCAATCCGGTATTTTATTGACAAACCAGAACAGGAAGAAATGAATGGCAATAACAACAATATAGCCGAACTTACGCCCCTTTCCCCCGTGGCGCTTCTTCTCTAGGCGCCATCCTGGTTGTCCTGGTTCCGGCTGATTGGGTTGTGGTTGTTCCATATGATTATAATAAATAATTTATAATATCTTTCTGGGCAACAACAAAATATACAAAGCGCTGCCGAAACAAAGAATGGCCATAATAACAAACATGGCATCAAAACCCAGCTTGGCAACTATCAGTCCGCCGATAATTGCTCCGAAGCCGGCGGTGAAATAATTGATAGACTCCCAGGCACCCCACTGCTTGCCCGCTTTTTTCTTATCCAAATGCCCAGAAAAAACCGCATCAAAAGCCGGCGAGTAAATGGCTTCCCCGAAACCGATCAAAACTTGTACAAACAGCAGGAAGCCGATTGTTTTAACCTGGGTAAATAACAAAAAGGCCGTACCGATTAAGGCATAACCGAAGACTACTATTAATTCGTTTTCTTTGATTTTGTCGCTGAACCGGGCGGAGATTAAAGTGGTCAACCCGGCCACAATGGCAAATACTCCGCCAGATAAACTGGCATCCAGTAAATCACCGCCGATTTCTTCTACAAATAGAGCGTAAATCGGCCCCAACATGGCCCCGGCCAGCAAAATCAAACCGTTGGTCACTAGTAAGATTTTCAGTGACTTGGGGAACAACGGCTTTTTTCTGAATAGATAAAGGATGTTCACAAATTAATTATATAATAACTAACAGATTTCTGATAATGAAACTTTTTAATGGCCTTGACAATAAATTTAATTGGTGCTAATATTTTCTGAAAACTTGAGGCGGCTAGGAACTGTGGCAAGGAGGTAACTAATGGCTAGGTCGCAAGAGCTCTACCGACTTAATGATTCTATCAGGCTGGTAACGGAGCTTTTTGATTCGCTGGCAAGATACCATGAGAGGTGGTCGGGATTTCTCCCGATTTACCTGTTCTTAGTCCTACCCTGCCTCGGGATCATCAAGCTCGCCCTACTGGCCGAGAGAGCGATTCTCCGGCTACGGATGGTCATCGGCCTGGCCGAGACCTACTGAGCAGGAACCGCACATCCTCTATGGGGGCTCAACCTTCGGGAAGAGCCCTTCTTCATTTACGATAACAACCACACGGTCTAGCTTTCAATATTTTTCTTTGTTTTGGTATCGAATCAACAAAAATGGATTGATCCGGTTTCCCTTTAGCATACTTTTTATCCAGTGGAGACTGGTGATTGTATCCCCTATTTTCCATTTCCTTAACCAACAGCTGATGTCTTTTATACAAAGCGGCTAATTTTCCTTCCCAGCGTTTGGTTTCCGGATGATGACGATAGCCTTTTTTGTTGTGAACTAAAATCGACCACAAGGCATGCAACTCCCGATGTTCACCGAGCAGATGCTGGCGGCAGAGTTTTGTTACCGGAACGTCCCAGATTCTCATATTTATCGGGGAATTGGTTTTAGTACATTTCCCTGCATGTAGCGAGGTGGTTCATCAGATTCTTTGGTTTTAGAGTCAGCCAAGTTTTCAGGAATAGCAATATTTAATCCGGTCAAGATATTTTCGAACTGATGAAATACTTCATTCCTACCCAGACTGCAACCGCCATATGACTCAAACTTATAAATCGTGGCAAACTCACCATTGTCTAATTTCTTATCATATAGTTTTAAATATATGACAAAATCACTATCAACTTTGCTATATAATATGATTGAGTCTCTTTGTTGACGATATACATTTCCTTCAATAATTGTTGCTAAAATATTGGGTGACACCTCTGTTAATTCTCGCTCGGATAACTCTGAACAATATCCTGAGTCTTGGCAACTTCCCTTTGCCACTAAACTTTCTCTATTCTTGTTATATTCTTCAAGTGTCATAAATAACTGTTTATTATCGAAATACTCGGCAACAACCTCAATATTATTTGGCAGTGATTTAACAAATTCCCGTAAGTCAATCCTTTGGTCAAGCGGCAAATCATATATTCCTCCCCAATCTTTATACCCCACACAATCACCTTTTTCGTCAGGCTTCCAGGTGGGATTTTCTGGTTCATTTTCAAAAGTCAAATTCGGACAGTTAATGTCAGCCCAGCGCTGATATTTATCCATACAATAACGTAGTGTATAGTCCGCCTCGGTCCAGCAAATAACTTCATTAGGATCATCATACAAGCTATTTGAATAGCCTTGCCAACAACAGTAGTCATCCTCGTTCTGCCATATCTTCTGGATTATTAAGCCAATTTGATTTCCATCATTTCTCCTCAATATTAATCTGGCTTGATCATAATAATTATCTTCATTCTCAAAATCAATAATTTTAGCACCTTGATCACCGTCTGCCAAAAGATTAATACGAATTATTGGGTTTTCTGCATACTCGCCAATCTCTTCACTATGATAATAAATATCAGCCAACTCCAGTGTAGTATTCGTTCCTTTTATGCAAATTTTATCTCCCTCTACCATATTTACTTCATTCTCGTATTCAACAACCGTATAACCCTCACATTTTTCCTCATCCTGACCTGTTTTATTCAATTCAAAGTAATAATAAATTACTCCCAACAGAAGAACTACTGCTGCCATTATAACAACGGTTATCTTAAACGAATAATTTTTCATACTTGTTGCATTAAAAATTAGACCGGCCTTAAAGTTCCAGCAAACACCTGCCAGGCCAAAAGTGATTTGGCCACTAAACTTAGAATGATATAAGCCCGCTCGCCGTACAGATAATCGCTCCACTTGCCCACTTTTTTATACTGCAGAACCATGTTGATCGCAAAGACATTGAAGAACAGAAAAATGGAAAAGAAAATCCAGTAGACAAAACTGGGTGCTTTAGCGTCACCGCTGCCGGCATTAAACAGATGAATAGCAACAGCCACCCAGGGAATGGCTCCGGCCAGACAACCGAACCAGAAAGAATGCCATTTGGTTTTCTGGGTTGTTTGGTTGTGCATTTCCATGATCAAGCCGAACAGAATCATTATGCCGTTTAAGGAGAATAACGCCATTAACGCCACCAAGTCATAAATTCCCACTAACATGCAGATTATCAAAATCATCAGAGAGGAACTGAAGAAATATTCGATCCAGCGGGCATAGTTGGCACCCTTGGCTAAGTTCCTGTTATACCAGTCATTTATTTTGGGCAGGGTCAGCAGTAAATGAGCTAAAGCTGAGAGCAATAAAAATCCGGAAACTAGTGGTCCAACCGGCAATTCCCATAGTTTGTTTAAAACCGGTTCCAGCATTTTGGTAACCCTATTCAATTCGACAAAGGAGGTATAAACCGGCAGCTTGAAATCGTTGGCCAGCAGCAACATGGCGATTCCCTGCCCCAGATGGAGAAAGAACATGATTAGGTTAAACCGGCGCAGTTTTTTAAATTTTGTTTGATCGGGTAACTGTGTTGTGGTTTGGTCCATATTTTTGTTGAATAATAATAAGCAATTACATTATAGCAGAAATTAGCTCTTTGATAACTTCCTTCTCATTTTTCCCTTCAGTATCAACAACTTGGCCTGCTTCAAACGTAGTGTTAATCCGGTACATCGCTTCAATACTGATCCGATTCATTGCATTCTTTTTCCTGGCCAGGTTCCTCTGCCAACAAGTTTCCAAAGACGCTTTCAAAGTGAAAATGAAAGGTTTGCCCGACAATTCTTTAACTAACTGATCGATTTGTTCTTGGTAATAAAAATTGCCATCAAAAACGACCGGCTTCCCCTGCTCCAAGTATTCAATAACTTTGGGCTTGATTATGGTTTGGACTTTTAAGAAATTGCCGACTGGAATATCTCCGTCTTTAATTTCTAAATTGGTATCTCGTAAAACTTGGTCAATATTAAAATGAACTCCGTTTAACAGTTTGGCAACGGCTTGGGCAATAGTTGTTTTGCCTACTCCGGCTGGGCCGCGGATGATGATAAAATTAGTCATGGGTATAGTATAACAGAAACGCAGATGATTTTCTTATTCAGATAATAGCCGACAAATCCTCTCAATCACTCCTTCCATATTTTTGTAAACATCCAGGTTATTTACCCGAAGGAATCTAATACCGAATGACTCAATGAATTGCTGGCGTTCTTTATCATATATTCTGGCCTGATCAGAAAGATGAGTTGGGCCGTCAATTTCAATGGCCAATCTGGCTTTAGGACAATAGAAATCGACCACATATTTGCTAATACTATACTGACGACGGAATTTAAAACCTTCTAGTTGCTTATTTCTTAAATGCAACCATAGAATATGCTCAGCCGGAGGCATTTGCCGACGTAAATACCGTCTACTGCCTTTGGTTCGTTTTTTATTATATAGTCTTGTCATAATTGTTGACCTCCCCTCTGAACCAACTCTGCAAAAACACCTGGCTCATTCTCCCCTCCTTACTAAGGAGGGGTAAAGCGTTTATTGGTTTTTCACAGACGTGGGTTTCGTGGGAGCGGTTCATTGATAAACTGATGAGCCTTCACTATCGTCGAGGAGGGGAAAACGATTATTAGTTCTTGTAAAACTTGGGTGACAAGGAGGTGGTTGGTTAATTATCTAACTAACAAAAACCTCCCCGTCTGTCTTTTCTGGGAAGGTTTTAATGTCTTTAATTTATTCTACCTGGGAAGAATTGTCAACTATCTCCTAGAAATCATACCAATCAATCGGATCTATTCTGGTCACTGTTTCGTTCCTGTCTACAGTGACTTTAACCGCTTTATGGCCGGTACAGCTAATATCCATCCCACAAACTACAAACTGGGAATAGTAAGCTTGATAGTCATCCAGAGCTTCCCCGGTCGTGCTATCCGGATCAATCAGATAAGAGAAAATATGATAATCTCCCGGCGGGACGGAAATCTCATAACCGAGATTATAAGTGTAATCGTCACCTTCGAGCATTTCATAAGTACAATACTGATCATAGCCATCGGTGGTCTCGGCACAAATTCCCAAAGCCGGTATTTCTTCCGAAGGATAACCTAAAGATCCGCCGATTTTGCCCCAGTGGGCTTCGGAATCAATTTCCTCAACCTTGGTTATTTCATTGGGGACGTGAGCTAACCATAAGCCCAAAATAATAATAGCCACAATTATGACTATCAGCAGGATGATGATAATTTTTAAAGGTTTTTTCATGATATTGTGGTTAGCTAATTCTTAGGTAAGACCAGCCCTTAATAAATTCCCGGACGGTGGTCACTTCTTTTTTATACGGATCCAGCACTTTGGCATCCAGCAATCTGGGGTCGACGTTTTTCAGCTGATTGGGGGGAATGCCCGGATTACTTTTGGAGCCGCCGGATAATTTCTTCAGTGCCTTAACCATGTCATCCCATTCCAGATTCCCAATTCCCGGCGGGCGGATCATGATAGAGGTATGATTTAAGAGATTACTGTAGGATTCTCCGGTAATCGATAATAGCCCTTCATGCTTCTGGCCAGGCTTAGCCGGGTCCTTGTTTATATCCAGCTTGTTGAGTAAATCTCGTTCCAGCCATTGCATAGAATCGCCGCAGCGACCGAACTGGTAAGTATCCACAAAATCAGCACTGTTGCCGTTAAAACCGTGATCAAAAATGGCTACCAGGTGCTGCCACCAGTATTGTGGGTGCAACTTACTGGTTTCGGTTTTAATGTTTTTGATTTGATTCAAAAACCACTCTTCAATCTTGTCCGGATCCAGGATTTTATCAATCTCTTCTTGAGTGTATTTATAACCTAACCTGATTCGGATTTTTTCCGTCTCTTCTTTACGATTTACTTTCACTTTTTTGGTCAAATTACCGTTTTGGTCAAAGGTATAGGTAGTGTCATTATCACCATCTACCGAAATAGTATTGGTTAGACGATTAAGGTCATCTTTAATATCAATCTGGCACTTACAGGCGGGGAAAGTTCCAGAAAAAGAAGTTAAGACGGCATTTTTGTGGCCTCTTAAATATTTATTACAGTGACTCTCACAGGTCGGGCCAGTAGCAGTTCCACCAGTGTTCAGGGAAATGTTGGTGCCAGCCTGGGAAATATTTACATTCTGATTAGAATTGGTGTTAGTGTTTTGGTTGGCGTTGGTATTAGTAGCTTGATTGGTATTTGGATTGGTGCTGACGCTGGTGTTGGTATTATTGCTGGAATTGGTATTGGTGGTTGTTCCTGTATCCCCCGGACAATCTTCATCCAAACCGACGCAAGCATAAAGACAACCTGAACAACCTTCGTTGTCTGATCCTTTATAACACTCCTTGTTGGGATCAGTTGGATCTTCATTGATACTGCCGGAAGAACCGCAGATACAATGTCCGGTGTAGGAATAATGGGCATCGCCAATATCGTTACAATTGGTCTGTTTACAGCCTACTCCGCTCATTCGGTCCCAGGTATAACCCGGTCCACAATCTGCCTCGGTTATGGCCTGAACGGATACAGCCGAAATCAATAATAAAAAGCCTATTACTAAGGCAAACCAAAAATATTTTTTCATTCCCATATTACTATTAATTATTGTACTATTATATTTTAGCAGAAAATTGGGGGAAACAAAAACCTTCCTGTTTATTGCTGGGGAAGGTTTTTGCTTTGTACTATTGTAAATAACTATCCAGCGATTCCTCTGTCCCGGTGGCAG
Source organism: Patescibacteria group bacterium (assembly GCA_043817315.1). GTDB lineage: Bacteria > Patescibacteriota > Patescibacteriia > JBDRGY01 > JBDRGY01 > JBDRGY01. The sequence goes on from JBDRGY010000013.1 coordinate 14,932, forward strand.
TTACTGTTTTGGGAAGAACTCCTTTTAAATAAGCTTCATTAGCATGGTATTCAAGTACTTCCAGACTGAATCCCGGCACTTTGGCTAATTCTTCATTAATTATTTCTTGGGCTTTGGCTGAAATTTCTTCGTAATACTTACTAGGGACCGTCAGGCGGCCAACTTTGGCCTGGAGTAAATTTACGGACACTGTTTTTGCCGAAGTTTTAACCACATCCACATCCACGTAGGCCGGAGCGTTGATAAAAGGAACAACAAAGGCGGAAATCTCCATTCCCCCTTCCCGGAGTTTAACCTGAATATCCCTGACGTGTTTGCCTTCCCCATGGTATTTCTGAATGAAAGCAGTCATTTCAGCAGAAGAATGTCGGTCATCAACCGGCACGGTACCGGCGTACTCCTTGGCCTGGGTCCAATAAAATGTTCCGGGCTCGGCTTCAATGGTCATCGGGTTGTCCGCTTCAGCCTGCTTTAGGTCTTCTACAGTTGGATGCACCCCCAGATCAATCGGTTTGTTGGTGCCAAAGATAGCGGATACAACGGGAATCTGAAAAATTCCAGTGTAACCCAGGGCAGCAAGCGGCAAAACAATAAATACAAAAACTAGGATTATTACTGTCCACAGCAGTTTGTGAGATTTCTTTTTTGGCTTTTGTTCTTCTGGTTGTTTAGCTTGGTCTTCCATTGTTTTAGAGATTAATAATTGAACAATATTATTTTAGCAGAAAAATGGGGAAAAACAAACTAGATACTATCACCCAAACAATAACCGGTAGTCCAACACATTTGCAGATTATAACCGCCAGTGGGGCCGTCTAAGTCCAAGATCTCTCCGGCCAGATAAAGATTATCAATAATCTTGGATTGCATATTCTTAGGATCAACTTCTTTGAGATCCACTCCCCCGCTGGTAACGATAGCCCGATTGAAGCCAGCCAAGTTTTTAACCTGCAAAGTAAAATCTTTGATCAAATGGACTAATTTCTTTCTTTCGGCTTGGCTAATGGCATTAACCTTCTTATCCGGATCGATCTGAGACAGTTTGATCATGACCGGAATCAACTTTTTAGGTAAGAGAGCGGCTAAACTGTTTCTGAATAATTTATTATTTAACAGGGCAAAGTCTCTTTGCAGGCGTTTATCCAAGGCGGGGAAATCCAGGGCCGGTTTGAAATCAAGGTGCAACTCTACTTTTCCTTTTTTCAGAGACTGGCCGACTGCTTTACTCATATCAATAGCAATGGGACCACTTAAGCCATTATCGGTAAACAACGCTTCACCAAAAGAAGATAAGATCTTCTTGCCTTTTTGATAGGGACTGATAGTAACATTTTTAAGGCTTAATCCTTCCAGTTCCTTAATCCACTTTTCCCGCAAGATAATGGGAACAATGGCCGGGACTAGTTCTGTAATTTTATGCCCCATTTTTTTAAGCCAGGCATAAGCGTCACCAGTCGAACCGGTCACTGGGTGCCCTTGGCCTCCGGTACAGATAGCATATTTGTCTGCTAAATACTTTTGTCCATCGCTGAGGACGATTTGGGTAATTTTATTATTGCATCTTTCTATCGATTTAACGGTAGCCTTGGTCTGGATGGTTACCTTATTTTCTTTTAAATAATTTGTTAAAGCTCCAATCACATCGGCTGACTGATTGCTCTGGGGAAAAACCCGATTGCCTCGCTCAATTTTGGTGGGAACTCCTCGTTGCTTGAGGAAATCCAGCATCTCTTGAACGCCAAATTTATTTAAGCCGGAAAAAAGAAAACGGCCGTTGCGTCCATATTTGGCAATTAACTTCCTGGTATCAAATTCAGCGTTGGTAATATTACATCGTCCTTTGCCGGTAACTCCTAGTTTAGTTCCCAACTTAGCGTTTTTCTCCAACAATAATACGCGGGCGCCTTTGGCCCCGGCTCTGCCGGCAGCCATCATCCCGGCCGGTCCTCCCCCGATTACTATTAAATCATAGATCATCTTAGTTTCTCCATATTCCCATTTATTTAGGCATTAGTCAAAATAAAAAAATCCTTGCTAAAAAACTTTAGCCAGGATTTGATAATGTTATAAAATCCCGAATACTTTGCGAAAATGAAACCCATAAATTGCAAAACCAATTACTGAAGAGAAGAGCTGGGGGTGCCTGAATAAAGACCAAAAGAACAGTTTCCAGAAGCCTCCCCTGGACCTATCTTTGATACCCAGAAACCAGATGGATTTAAATATGGCACCGGAGAAACCATAATGTAAACGGATATAACGAAAATGAAAATGGGATGACCTCTCTGGTAATTTATTTTTTTCCTTCAAGAATCTCTTAACCCGTTTGTAATAAGGCTTGGGAGAGTAAATCCCGCTGATAATTTTTTTATATCCCTGTACCAGGTTTTCATATTTGATTTTAGTAACAAAGTTGGTAGAAAAATCGGTGTTGTCACCCGTCATATCTTTCAATATCCTGCCTTCTTTGGTAAGACGCTGATAGAGTCTGGTACCCCGAGGGGCATTCAATAATCCGACCATGGCGGTTACAATTCCACTTTTCTGGATGAAGTCAATTTGTCTTTGGAATATTGACGAATCATCATTGTCAAATCCCACGATGAATCCTCCGGTCACCTGCAAACCAAACTGCTGGATTTTTTGGACTGAGGCGATCAAGTCACGATTCCTGTTTTGAATCTTGCCGCATTCTGCTAAGCTGGCCTCGTTGGGAGTTTCAATACCAACAAACACCCTGTTAAATCTGGCACGGGCCATCAGACGCATCAGCTCTTCATCATCAGCCAGATTAATTGAGGCTTCGGTGGTAAGAACAAAGGGATTTTTTCTTTTGGTCATCCAATCAATCATGGCCGGTAAGACATCCTTTTTTAGCTTGGGTTTATTCCCAATGAAATTATCATCAACCATAAATATTCCGCCTCTCCAGCCTCTTGAATACAGACTATTTAATTCAGTTATCATTTGATCTTTACTCTTGGTCCGTACTCCGCGTCCAAAAAGGGCAGTAATATTACAGAATTCACAGTTAAAAGGGCAGCCGCGGGAATATTGGAGATTCATCGATAAATATTTTCTCATCTTGATAAGTTCCCAGAGGGGAACCGGCGTTAATCCCAGGTCCGGATATTCCTTGGAGCCATAAATACGTTGAGGACAGCCGTTTTTCAAATCCTCCAAAAAGGGCGGCAGGGTAATCTCCGCTTCATTGAGTATTAGATGATCCACATAGGAAAAATCTTGATACTCGGTTGTAAAGAGGGGGCCACCAGCCACAACCTTGATACCCATTTTCTGACACTTCCTGATTACCTCTTTGGCTGAAGCTTTTTGAATAGACATGGCACTAATAAAAACCAGATCAGCCCCCATCAGGTCTTTATCCTTTAACTTGGAAACTTTCATATCAATCAGCTTTTTCTCCCACTCCTTAGGTAGCATGGCGGCTACTGTTAATAAGCCTAAAGGTGGATGAGAGGCCTTTTTGGAGATAAATTTTAAGGCATGCTTAAAACTCCAGAAGGTATCGGGATACTTCGGGTAAACAAGGACAACTTTGGTATTTGTTTTTCCCCTCATATATGAATTGCTCCGCCATAATGGCGGGATTCCTGAAGATTTTGTTTAATTAACGGCTAATTCTATTGTAGCAGATAACAGAAATAATTAAAAATCCCCAAGTATGGGGTGTATCCCAGCGAGAGACGCCACCGTTTCGGGTGGCAGGGTTGGAGGGAATCGAACCCCCGTATCAGGTTTTGGACCCCGTCGCTCGCGAGTGACGGGGTGGAGACCCACAACATTTACAGAAAACTGATGGCAGGGGCGCTAGGACTTGAACCCAGCCTTGAGGTTTTGGAGACCCCCGTGCTAGCCACTAACACTACGCCCCCATCATCAGGTTTCTGTTTTTTTAATATTCAAGCTCTTTGCTATTCGTTTCTTAAGTGCCATATAAACCGATCCGCTTTTCTTTATTCTCTTTTCCCTTATTTTGGAATCTTCTCTGTTTCTATAGGATTCATAGTAAACTAACTGAACAGGTAGCTTATTCTTAGTTGTAAATACCTTCCCTTTATTATGATCTTTTAGTCTTTGTTTTAAATGATCCGTTCTACCAATATACAGTTTGCCGTCATTAGCGCTTTTTAATAGATACACATAATACATTCATGTGGGATTATTAATTAATCCCCGTCGTTCTCGGTTTTGGACCACGTCAGTCGCGGAACCCCGTCATCCGGGGATGACAGGGACTGACGTAGTGGAGACCTGCGTTCTACATTGCCAGCCAGAGGCTGGTCCGCCCCGGGCGGAAACTATCCCTAGGTCGCCTGCAGCGACCGGGATCCCGGCCCCGCGGACAGCGGGGACCAGGGACACCCCCAAAATATTATCGGCTTTTCTTTTTACCTTTAATAAATTCTTCTGTCAACTGGTGGGCTTCTTCATCGGTATATTGAATAGCCGGTGATTTCATAAAGTAGGCAGAAGGACCGAATAAAGTGCCGGATATCTTTCTGTCCAGGGCCAATTTTATACAACGAATGGCATCAATAACCACCCCGGCTGAATTGGGTGAATCTTCTACCGACAAACGGCATTCTACATTCATAGGCACATCACCAAAATGTCGGCTCTCTATTCTTAAGTAACAAATCTTATTATCTTTCTGCCAAGGCACGTAATCGGAAGGTCCGACGTGGATATTCTCATCTTTAATGGACAATCCCCTTCTTTCTATCTGGGATTTAACTGCATTGGTTTTTGAAATCTTCTTTGAAGATAGCCTGGCTCTTTCTAACATGTTTAGAAAATCCGTGTTGCCACCAATATTCAATTGATAAGTACGGTCAATTGGCATCCCTCTGTCTAAAAATAAATTAGTCAAAGTACGGTGTAGAATTGTGGCTCCCACTTGAGACTTAATATCATCCCCTATAATCGGCAGTTTCCTTTGCTTAAACCGACCTTGCCAGTATTTCTCTCGGGCGATAAATACCGGAATACAGTTTACAAAACCACAACCGGCATCTAAGACCTGCTCTACATACCACTTAGTGGCATGTTCACTGCCGACTGGCAGATAATTAATGACAACATCGGTTTTGGTTTGCTTTAAAATTTTGACGATATCATCAGTAGGACCAGGTGCTTTTTTGATTATAACGTACTTGCCTAAACCATCATGAGTCATTCCTCGATGAACTTTAACGCCCAGCTTGGGAACTGGGGAGAATTTCTTGGTGTTATTGGGCTTTACCCAAATGGCTTGGCTTAAATCTTTGCCAACTTTGTTGGCGTTGATGTCAAAAGCAGCAGTAAATTCAATATCCCGGATATGATAACCTCCCAGAGTGACATGCATTAAACCCGGTACCGTATCAGCAGCCTTGGCCTTACGATAGTATTGAACACCTTGAATTAAAGAAGAAGCACAATTACCCACACCAATTATACCTACTCGAATTTTCTTCTTCATATATCCTCCTGATATATTATTATTTGGTCTCTTTATGGGGAGTATGCTTCTGGCACCATTTACAGAATTTTTTCAATTCTAAACGATTGCGCAGAGTTTTCTTATTTTTCTTGGAAAAATAATTAACCCTTTTGCATTCGGTGCATTCCATTTTGATCAGATTGTCCTGTGACATAGAAATATGTTTAATATTTTTTGGGTAACTCTGGAGCCAAGGAAGCCCCGGATCGCAGTCCGGGGGAACCCCCAACCTGCTGTTTATGCCGCCTTAGGCGGCACCCCGCCAGAGGCGGTAGCAAACATCGCCATAATTACTTACGAGGTGGCTCAAAGCCGAGGAAGGGAATCGAACCCCCAACCTGCTGTTTACAAAACAGCTGCTCTACCATTGAGCTACCTCGGCAAAACTTGGGGTGGTTGTGGTGGGCGGAGTAGGATTCGAACCTACGAAGGCAAAAGCCATCTGATTTACAGTCAGACCCAGTTGACCACTTTGGTATCCGCCCATATGTATTTTAAATAACCCTATTCATTTTTTTATGAATCTGATTTATCCCATAGCCCGCTAGACGCAGTAGCGTCTGAGGAGTGAGGGGCACTCATGCGGAGGTTGAAGCGGAAGAAATTTGATTACTGGAACGCAAGCCGAAGCATGAGATGAGCTGAGCCCAGAAGCGGACTCGAACCGCTGACCTACTCCTTACCATGGAGTTGCCTGCCCGCCAAGCGCCTGGAGCCGACGGTCGGACTTGAACCGACGACCTACTCCTTACCATGGAGTTGCTCTACCACTGAGCTACGTCGGCACTAGGCGACTGGCAGGCGGGCTCTACCTCAGCCAGGGGCTGACCCGCCTTTGGCGGGAGCTGAGGTATCTGGGCGTATTATTTTTTGATTTTTAAATCCTTTTCCAATACTTTCACCCTTTCCTCAAATTCAGTTATCTTCTGGTTGTCGGGATTGACTTCTTTCAATTTATCAAGGCACTCTAAGGCTACCACTTTATCTTTAGTTTCCAAACAGGTGTCTAACATGCAGTCCAATATTTTTGGATTGTTCGGTTCAATCTCCAGGGCCTTGGCAAAATTCTTGATGGCCAGTCGTGTATTGTCCTGTCTCAAGGCCAGGAGGCCAAGGTCATGATACACCAAGGCATTGTTGGGATCAATTCGCAGCAGATGTGAAAAAGTCTCGTGAGCAAAGTCAAACTCTTTCATTTCCATATACAGTTCTCCCAGGCGTTCAAAAGCTTCCAGGTTGTCACTGTCCAGTGATATGATTTCAATATACTTCTTTTCAGCCTCTTTTACCTTCTCTGCTTTCTCTAAATCGTCCGCCTCTTGTAGTAATTGGCTTACTTTTGTTTTGACCTTGGCTCGATCAGTGCTCTTTTGGGGTGCTTGAATTTTCTGAGTATAATTTTTTTCTAGGGCGATCACCTTACGGTAGGAACGACGGAATGACTCCCGTATCTTCTGGGTTACTGGTACTGCATATTTAACAACTTGTTTGAAAATATTATCAAGTTTTCTGGTCAACCTTTTTTCCATTAAGTCTTTTTTAACTTCCTTCTGCAGCTGTTTGGGTACGGCTTGAGTGTTTATTGCAGACAAGGCAGGAAACTTACGCACCACAATAATCACAATAATCCCCATCCCCATGATAATGACGCCTAACAATATGTAGTCTAATAGAGTCATTGTTTTTTAGATTGAAGTTTTAGACACTGTTCACTACCTGGAATTTCTACTTCGATATAGGAATTATCCTCAATCCTGACGTCAACAGAATGTTTCAAAATATTCCAAGCTACTACCTCTCCTTTGCCTTGTTTAGTCTTAATAATACTGCCCAACTGCGGCAAATCCTTGCTACAGGTTTTGTATAGTTCTTCTTCGTAGGCCAGGCAACACATTAAACGACCACAAGATCCGGAAATTCTTTCACTGCCCCGGTGGGCTACTTGCTGGGCCCGGGCCAAATCAGAAGAAACATTACCCAAATTATCCAAGAACTTACGGCAACACATAGGACGACCGCAGACTCCAATATCCCCTAGCCTTTTAGTTTCGTCTCGAATTCCAATCTGTTGCAAACGGATTGATTTTTGAAAGATATGCGAAAGATCTTTTACCAAATTACGAAAGTCCACACGAGAATCAGCCGTAAAGGTAAATACTATTCTGCCGCCATCGAAAGAAAATTCGCAATCTACAAGATTCATCGGCAAATTATGCTTCTTGATCAGGTGACGGCACTTATCCAGAACCTCTTCTTTCTGTTCGTTGTGCTGCTCCAGCTTGGCCAAATCTTCAGTTGTTACTTTACGAACCACCGAATTGACAGGCTCTGGTTGGTCATCACCGTCTTTCTTGTCTGTCTCAACGGCTAGCTGGGTTACCTCCCCCAGTTCCAAACCGGAGTCAGCTTTTATTATTACCCGATCACCCGTTTTCAAATCAAACCGGCCACCGTCATATAACTGCGGCTGATCCCAAAAGTGCATTCTGACAAAAGCTTTTGACATTTCCTATAAAGCAAAGCGAATAAACTTTTTTATTTGGATATTTTCACCCAACTTGGTAATTGCCTCGTTAACCAATTCTTCAATCACTTTTTTGTCGTCCTTGATAAATTTCTGCTTGGTCAAACAAACCTCTTCATAATACTTATGCAATTTACCCTCCAAGATTTTTTTCATTACCTTGTCAGGTTTCTTTTCTTTTTTAATTTGCACTTTAAATATCTCTTTTTCTTTGGCAATTTCTTTTTCAGGAACATCTTCAGGGGCTAAATAGGAAGGATTAGTGGCCACTACTTGCATAGCCAGATCATGAGCCAATTCAATAAACTGTTCATTCCTGGCTACGAAATCGGTTTCACAGCTCAGTTCAACCATGGCTCCCACCTTACGATTAGCATGAATATATGCCTCGACTACACCCTCGGATGTTTGACGACCTGCCTTTTTGTCGACTAACTTCTGTCCCTGCTTTCTCAATATCTCTATGGCTTTATCCAAATCATCTGTTTGATCCAGCGCCGATTTACAATCCAGGATGGAGGCACCCGTTATTTCTCTCAATTTTATTATCTTATCTTTCATTGATTTATTCCTTTTTTAAGATTTTAAGGCCTGGCTGGCAGCAACTTCTTTTTCTTGTTCCTCAATGTTTTCAATATTCTTTTTTACATCTTCTTTCACCTTTACTTCATCCTCTTTGGTCTTGGGTTTAGCTTCTGGCTTGTCATCAGCCTCTTTCTTTGGTTCTGGCTTAATCATTTTCTCTGATTGACCCTCTTTGACAGCCTCGGCAATTAATCCACTAAACAATTCTATTGATTTGGTGGCATCATCATTACCGGGAATAGGATAAGTTACTTTTCCCGGATCAACATTGGTATCCACCATGGCCACAACCGGAATACCTTTTTTGATCGCTTCTCTGACAGCTGTATTCTCTTCTTTGATATCAATGACAAACATGGCCTCGGGCAGCTTGTTCATGTTTTCCATTCCGCCGACCAATTTTTCCAACTTATCCATTTCACGTTGGTAGACCGATCTCTCTTTCTTTGAGTATTTCTTGATTTCACCGGACCCGAATTTGTTGCGTAAATCTTTCAACCGGGCCACTAACTTAGAGACGTTGACATAATTGGTAAAAGTACCACCCAGCCATTTTTCTGTTATGAAAGGCATGCCACATTCTTTGGCATACTTGGCTATGATATCCTTGGCCTGCCTCTTGGTGCCCAGGAATAAAACAAGGCCGCCATTTTGTGCTGTCTTTTTAACAAACTCAAGAGCTTCTTCCAGCTTGGCCGCCGTAATCTCCAAATTAATAATGTGGACGCCATTACGAGCCGTAAAAATATACGGCTTCATTTTGGGGTGCCATTTAGCGGTTTGGTGGCCAAAATGAACCCCAGATTTCAACATTTCCAACAACGAAATTTCTTTCATATTTTTTCCTTTCTTCCTCTACTTTCCTCTTTTAAATCAGTAATCTAATTACTTAGACAAGGTTCTGATTTGTCAGAAAGTATGTGTGATTATTACTTATTTTTGATAGTTCTTATCTTAACTGATATTGGGGGAAAAATCAAGGGATAAAACAGGGGCCGCAGAATTGATATCTTTGGCCCCCTATTTGTCTCTTGGCACCAGAAGCTTTAGGCGATCTAGATCTTGATCGTAGAGCACTAAAGGCACTATCTTCTCCCCGTCATAGATCCAGACCTTGATCCACTCCTGACGATGGGTCTCGATTCTTCCTTCTGGGCTTACCATAAGCCCAAAGCTGTCTCTCCGCAGATTCTTAATCTGCCCAACAACCTCCTTGCCCGGATTGCGATAGACAACATAATGTCTCAGTTTGATCTCGGCAAAACAACCAACTGACAACTCGTAGTAGTCCTCCAGGGTAAGATCAAGTCCCTCACCCAAAGGAGAACGGCAGCCCAGTAGAACCAGCAGCATGATGTTGACAATCAGCAGCCGACACATGGCGCTATCCTCCCTTCTTTAATAAGGAACACTGTTTTTCAAATGATACTATCACGGTTTGGAGTAAATGTCAATAGGAATATATTATGATATGATATTTATATGGAATACGAAGGGAAAATCTGGAGAATTTTAACAAATACTTGGACTGTAGTGGCCATTATCTTGTTTACCTTTGATTTTGCTTCGGCTAACCGCTACGATTCCTCAATGGGGGCCGTGGCAGCTATCTATATTGCCATCCTCAGTATCTACGTTGGAACAAAGGAATTTGAACGCTGGCAGTCTCACTATTCTGACAATTATTACGGAGAAATCTACGTGATTATCTGGACCATCTTCGTCTTGATTGCCTCTACCACCGCTCCCTTTACCAAGATGTTTCAGGTGCCTACCGAATTGGTAATCGTCTATACGGTGGTGCTCAGCATTTTCGCCCTGAGTCGTCGTTCTAAAACCCTTTATTTCCGTAAAGGGGCCACCCAGATGAAACCCTTGGCAAATTATAAAAAGTATGTTAAGGTAAAAAAACGCCAGAAAAGGAAAAATAATGAAAAAAGAAATCCATCCCAAATATTTCCCTAAGGCCAAGATAAAATGCGCCTGCGGGGCCGAATACACTGTCGGCTCTACGGTACCGGAAGTGGAAGTGGAAATTTGCTCCAATTGCCACCCTTTTTATACTGGTAAACAAAAGCTGGTTGATACTGCCAGAAGGGTTGATCGTTTTGAAAGAATCCGTCAAAAATCTGCAGATCTGAAAAAAGACCGTCCCACCAAAAAAACCAGAATCAAGAAAAAAGAAAGCAAGAAAGATAAATAACAACTTACAATGGAAACTTCACCTTTTGGGGTGAAGTTTTTAAAATGGGATATGGAACAAAAAATCGAAGATTTGAGAACCAAGCATCAACAACTGGAAAAGCAACTCCAGGATCCTTCGGTTACCGGTGATCAAAACAAATTGCAAAAGGTAGCCAAAGAATATGACGAACTGAAAGAAGTCATCAGTAAAGATGAAGAATTAAAAAAAATCAAAGAAGACCTGAAACAAGCTGAGGATACTCTAAAGGAGTCCGACGATCAGGAACTGCAGCAGATGGCTAAAGACGAAGTTAACATTCTAGTTCAGAAAAAAAGTGACCTGGAACAATGGCTGGATCTATATTTCAATCCGGCTGATCCCATGGACAAAAAAGATATTATCGTAGAAATCAGAGCCGGAGTAGGAGGCGATGAAGCCGCTTTATTTGCCGCAGATTTATTTAGAATGTTCTCCAAGTTCGCCGAATTAAAAGGCTGGAAAACTGTTTTGCTCAATACCAGCCGCACCGGCATCGGCGGTTTTAAAGAAGTTACCTTTGAAATCACGGGCAACAGTGTCTATTCCCATCTTAAATATGAAATGGGGGTACATCGGGTACAACGAATCCCGGAAACGGAAAAATCAGGCCGAGTGCACACTTCCACCGCTACCGTGGCAATTCTGCCTGAAGCCGAAGAAACCGATTTGGAGATCAAACAGGAAGATATTAGGGTGGACGTTTTTCACGCTTCTGGGCACGGCGGACAGAGTGTGAATACAACCGATTCAGCGGTCCGCATTACCCATTTGCCCACCGATACTGTAGCCACTTGCCAAGATGAAAAGTCCCAGCACAAAAACCGTGATAAGGCTATGAAAGTTCTACGCTCTAGATTACTAGCTGAAAAAGAAGCCAAGGAAAGAAAAGAACGCTCGGAGCAACGCAGTCTGCAAATCGGCTGGGGCATGCGGGCCGAGAAGATCAGAACCTATAATTATCCCCAAGATAGAATCACTGACCACCGTATCAAAAAATCCTGGCACGGTATTGATAAGATACTGAATGGAGAACTGGAACCGATTATTACCGCTTTTAAACAGGAAGAAAAAAAGAAAGCATGACCATCAACCAGGCTCTAGTTGGGGCTACTAAAAAACTTAAAGCCAAGAATATTACTTCTGCTGATTTGGATGCGGAAGTTTTGTTATCCCATGTTTTAAAAAAACCACGGGAACACCTTTTGGCCCATCCTTTTACCAACTTAAAGACTTACCAACTTAATAACTTTCAAACTTTTATCAAGCGACGCGCTCAGCATCAGCCGGTCGCTTACCTAACCGGTCATAAAGAATTTTACGGTCTGGATTTTATTGTTAACAAATCGGTACTGATCCCCCGCCCCGAGACTGAATCACTTGTTGAAGCAGTAATTAAGGAAATAAGGAACAAATCATTAACCATTGCCGACATCGGCACCGGCTCTGGCTGTATTGCTATTGCTTTAAAAAAGAATCTACCAAAAACCAAAGTGTTAGCTACCGATAAATCAGCCACTGCCCTGAAAGTGGCTAAGCAAAACGCCCGCCTGCATAGTGTCAGAATTCAGTTTATACAAGGCGATTTATTAGAACCGGTTAAAAATCAAATGATTAATATCATAGTGGCCAATTTACCCTATTTGGATAACAATATGAAAAATCTATTGAAATCTTCGGAAAGTAAAGCTCTAAAATATGAACCACCAATGGCTCTAAAGGGCGGTCCTGACGGCATGAATATATACCGCCGTTTCTTTACTCAAATTATAGAACTGTCATATAAACCTCAAGCTGTTTTCTGGGAATACAATGGTCAGGTAAAAAGGCTTGACAAACAATAAAAACTTTGCTAACTTCCAATAACGTCCTTTTACATTTTGAGGGTGTAAACAGAAGCTCAATCGAGAGGAGGCCTGCGTGAAAAAGAGGGATGTGGAACAGTATCCTGTTGGCAGCCCGGAGCGCGTAACCGCCGATTTTCTGAGGCGAGCCAGTCTCGGCAAACGACCAGCCCTTTCTTTCGCCGATGAGCACAATCCGATGGAAGCGGCCCGATTGGCCACTACAGTGCTGTACTGTGGCAACCCTGGTTTCATCCCCCTGCTCCTTGGAGACATGAAGGGTCTCAACCGCTTCATCCGGGCCAGACACTTGGCTGGCTACCGTTTTCGCAGAAGGCTGCCGGAATTCATCATCCTGGGGCGCTTTTGGACTGACACCTGCGGCAACTTCGGTCGCATCCAGCAGACCGACATCCCAGAAGAAGTGATCGTCCAGCTACCCAGCTTGATGACTCGGGAAGACTACTCTAGGGTAGCTAAGAGATGCCGGGCACAAGCCGACAAGGATCCGGAGCACACCTACTGGAGCGTTCCTATAGAGAGCAGCGTTCCTCCAGCTGGCCTGCTCTGTCCGGTTTGCGGCAACGCCTGGAACCTCAGCAACTGCCATGATACCGTGGTCACTCACCGAACCGAATCCATCCCTTTGTCTGACTTCGTTGGTTGGAGACTGGGTCAGGTCACCGCACATTTCAATCGCACTCCAGATGCAGTGATGCGCATGCAGTCAGATATCATGATCCGCAATGACCGTCACATTGACCTGACACCCCATCCCGACTACGATACCCTAGTTCTCAACGAACGAGGCTGGGTGTCCGCCAAGGACGGGATCACGGATTACTACCAGGTTGAAGAGGGCGATGAAGCTTTCTTTAACATCTGGCAGTTCCGCCATCTGGCCTGTCAACGAGCCTGGCTTCAGGCCAAGGAACGAGAATACTTCCGCAAGATGTTCAGCGACGCCGGGATACCAGTCAGACGAATGCAGACCATTCCCAACGAGTACGACCCCAGCTATCCTCATTATGCTCCTTGGTTTATGGTCTACACCCCGATTGGCACCTTCAAGATTGGGTGGCGCAAACGGGTGATCAACATCGACTGGACCAAGGCTGAGGGTCAGTACGATGGCCTGTTTGCTGACCAGGATGTTACCCAAGGTGCCAACCATGTTCACGCCTGGGGGACCGAGAAGGGCACTGAATACCTGAGTCGTATTGCCGAAGCCTCTCAGGCTGTGCTAGGATCCTAACACTCTCATTAATCACGCGTCCCCGTCCGCAAGGACTCAGGGGCGCTTTTTTTATATTAAAAAAGGTCCTGCACCTACGCTTGCGCGCTTGGTGCAGGACCTGTCGTTCGAACTCACTCCGTCCCAGAGGACGAGAGGGAGTTACTGCTGTGGAACCCTCGAACGATTCCGGGTGTCAAGCCAGGCCGGCTGACCCCAGTTCTGAGACGCGCTTGCATCCCAGACCATGGTAGCCTTGCCTGACTCAACCGCTTTGAGCCAGACCTCGCGCCGGATCTCCAGCTCCTTGAGCTGGACCTCCTTCTTGATCTCGAGATCACGCATCTGGAGGTAGGCTGGATTGGCCGCGACAGCTGCCCCGATCTGATTGATCCGAGCAACTTCCTGGTCAGCGGCCAACCTTCTGATCTCCGCCTCCCAGATCTCCTGGGGTGCCTTAACGTTGGAGAGCGACATATCGAGCAACTCGATAGGAATGTCGGCCTCAGCGTAGACCTTCTTGGCCATCGCCCCCAACTCGAGCTCGATCTTCGGACGATTCCTCTGAATGTCTCGATAGTCGACGTATTCCCGGAAAACCTCCCTGGTACCCGCTCGCAGCTTCATGGCCGCGAAGTGCTCATGAATCATCTCGGTGGTGATTATGAACACTCTGGGGTCATCCGGAACTCGCGGATCCATCGATGACGGAATCGGGGTGATCGAGTTGATGATCAGGTTGATGTATTCCGGCGTAACCTTGACAATCTCTCGGTAGTAAACGTCGGCCGTTACCTGCGCCACTTCACCGGTCTTCGGATGTGGGGCACAATCGATCATGTGGTTGACCCGATCGGGCATAAGTTCGGCCGGCAGGTAGCGATCCTTGATCTGGACTGCCGTCACCTCGACCTGGACTACGTAGCTGCCCTTGCCACCAGCGCCGAGCTTGCCGATGTCGACCTGACCGGGTTCCAGAATCTGGCCAGTCGGACCCTCAGGGGTGACCTCCATAGCCACCCAACCCTGCTGAGTGGTAACGTAGTTCGAGCATCCGGCCATGAACATCACGGCCAGCGCGACGACGATCAGAAACAGCTTGTTGAGATTCCTATCCATGGGGATAGTTCTCCTTTCCTGACAGGCGAAGATTATCCGATTGGATCATCCTCTAGTTGTCACCGATCCGGCGATCCAGAGCTTCTTTCTGCTGCTCGATGCCAGTTCGGTCCTGCCCCCTTCGCTCCGACAGATTGACGCTGAGCGAGTTGAACAGGTTGAGCCCCAGCACCAGGGCGATGATCATGATCACCGTCCAGCGGATGCTGTGAATCCACTTCCTGCTCGCAATCTCGCTACGAGGCATGTTACGCAGCACCAGTCTCGTGACGTACAGAACGATGATGACAGCGATGATAGCCGCCACGAACCAGCCTTTGTACATGGGCCAGACTGCGACCCAGCGCTCGGCCAGACTCATCGAGTTAAGCATTCCTACCTCCTTCATTCCGGAGAAACGTAACAATACTCCACCACTAATCCATTTCACCTCCTGGCCAACCAACGGCCGGTTACTCAAACTGGTTTTATCCCTTCGGATTTTAAAAGTACTATCTAGCCAATACTTCAGCTAAACAGAATATACTAACATACCTTTCCCGATTTGTCAACCCTGAAAAAAAAGAAAAGGCGCAGTTTTTTGTTTTAATAAATAATTCCCGCCTAAGGCGGGCAGGTATCTGATTTGACGGAAATGAAGAGGCGCCGTTTCGCTTCCGCGAAACGGCGCCTTCGTTGTGAACTCATTCCATCCAGGTAGGACAGAGCAAGTTACTCCGGAAGATCCGGACAGAACTTGATGACTTCGGATACGTCAGCCACTGACTGAATCCAGGGACTATCCAGATCCGAGATGACCACGTAGGCCTGACAGTAGTCAAGTCCTGCAAGTTCAGGCTCTACTAAAGCGTACATCAACAGCCACAGAGTAACTGCTGGTTCGTTGCTAACTCCAATGGTCAGATGGGCATCTTCAAAACCCGAGACCAGGAAACTGCCTACTGCAGTCAGGGCCTGCTGTAAAGGCTGATCTCTGAACAGTTCAGCTGTATTGGCAGCGGCACAGAGCATCCAGTTGAGACCTCGGCTCTGGTGGCGTTTCCACCAACCATCTCTCTCGATCCAGTGCAGACTGATCATCTGCCTAATTCTCTCATCCTCATCAACTTGATTAGGATGAAAGAGCTCCCAAGCAGTCAACTCATGCTTGGGCAGACCGCCGTGCCTGAAGACCGGTTTGCCGAAAGTCCCGGTCAGTCTGGCCTGCAAGTCCAGATAGAGAGGACTAAGGGCCTGGCATTCCTGGATACCTTCTACAGAAAGATTGGTCCAAACCGTAGAAGTTCCCCTTCCTCTGACCGGAGTGGCATTACGGATAAACACAGTGCAGTTGTTACCGTTCACTTCGGCAATCAGTTTCATTACCTCTTCCGGTGTCCTGGCAATCATTTTGATTACCTCCTTTTGCCTGGCACGCCGCAGTGTAAAAGATCAACCCCTTTTCTTAATTCCTTAGCTTATTACTCCTCGATTAGGTTGTCAAATCAAAAAGCTCGCCATGGTGACGAGCCTGAAATTGGTAATTAATAATTAGTTGTATTCCACTGTTTCATACCCCATAGGCGCTACTGAAATCCAGGTGTTGCCTACGTTAAATTCTATCTCTCTGCCGTCAGCGTCGTAAAAAACAGTGCGGTTGGTGCGGCCGCTTTTGCGCCATGTACCCACCAGGCAACTTCCATCCCGACAAATCTTAGCCTCCCCTTCTCCTTCAATTTCTAAAGTGAGACGTCCCAATTCTCCGAAAGCTACAATCTCAGGAATGACTTGCACTACTACATTTTTTACTCTGATCGCCTCGTTAGTCTGAGTGTCTTTATGTTCTAAGCCAGAGTTGTACCGTACATAATTATTTTGTTCTTGGTCATATTTATATTCCACCTCCCAGGAAAGACCGGAAAAAGCAATCTTTATTGATTTCTCTTCGGTTGGTCTGTTATCCAAGGCTGCATCATCTTTAAAGATCCAGGTCTCATAGGAAGGCTCCCGGTCTGCCAACTCTTTATCCCGCATTGCTTTGGTGATCAATTCTGAAGATGTATATAAATTATGAGGGGCGTATTTACTGCTATCACGCCAATAATAGGGCCAATCACCGCCGATTTGATTGATACTGTTTAGTTCCCAATTTCTGACATTAGTTAGGGCTTCCGGACTGCCGCCGCAGTGAGCATAAAGGGCGTCGTATTCAGAAACCCATTGGGTGTAATAGGGGCGAGCCGATCGGACCGGGCCAATCTCATCCAATCCATCGGTATCAAAGACGGCCATGAAGCGGGTAGCCAGTCCTTCCACTAAAGCTTCATAAACAATGGAAGCACCCTGCAAGCCGGATTGGGGCCGGACTGAGGGCAGATTTTCAATCATCACCGCAAAAGGATAAGGGACTTCTTCGTCATCATAGAGAATCTGTCCCATAAGGTTACGTCTGATGGTTACAATCTCATCGTCCTGTTCTTGCTCTTTTTCCTCGGAGTATTTGTCAAGCTCTTCGCTAAAAGCTTCTATTGTATTTGCTGAGGCATAGCCAATAAAAATCCAAGACAGAATTCCGCCTATCAATAAAACACCAACCAAAATTAAAAGCTGGTGTTTAGGAAGGTATCCTTCAAAAAACTTCTTTTGGTTTTTATTTTTATCTGACTCCCCCATCTCCCTATATTTTCCTTATATACTAATTATATTCTACAGTGCGATCTGTGGGCATCACTTCGATCCAGGTACTGCCGGCATTGAAGCGGATTTCCTTATCGTTCTTATCGTAGAACCGGGTACGTGATTCTCGGGCTGCTTTTTTCCAGGTAGCCTCAATCGCTTTACCGTCTTGAAAGACCAAAGCCTCTCCTTCTCCTATTGTCTCCATGGTCAATCTCGATTCATCAGCTAATTCTGTATCGACATACATCACTGCGACATTTTTGGGGGCAATCTGTTCCTTGGTCAATTCATCCGAGTGAGCTTCCCCGGCCTGGAACCGCTTGTATACATTCTGGTTACGGTCGTATTTATACTCTACTTCATAGCTGTAAGTTAAGAAATCAACTTTTATGAATTTCTCTTCAGTAGGTCTGGCTGATTTTTTTACTTCATCCTTGAATAGCCAGGGATCATAATCTCCTTCTTCCGGAAATTCTTTGTCTCTAAAAGCTCTGGCGATCAATTCGTGACTGGTGTAGAGGTTATGAGGTCTGGGCCTTTCTTCATCCCGCCAGTAATACTGGTGGTCTCCGCCGATCTGGTTAAGGCTCAAGACATCAAAAGTAGCGATATCGGATAAAGCTTGTGGGCTGCCGCCGCAGTGCAAGTAAACGGCGTTAAATTCTGTCAGCCAATCCAGAAAATATGGTCTGGATGATCTGACCGGTCCAATTTTTTCCAAGCGATCCCCGGAGGCGTAAATGGCTAAGAATCGAGTGATCCCTCCCTCAGCCAAGGCTTCGTACACCAGATTAGCCCGTGACAGACCGTGTTGCGGCCGGACTGTAATCAGGTTCTCTATTTGAATCCCCACGGGGTATATATTGGCTTTATCAATAGTGACATATTGGCCATCAATGAAACGACGCACTTTTTCCGTTGTATCTTCTGCCGCTTTATTACCAATCAGTACTTCATCGCCTCTGAAGACAAAATAGCCCAGTACACCGATACCAACCACAAAAACGACAATCACCGTGGTGATTAGGGCTTTTTTATTCTTTTTCAGGCCCCACAAGAAATTTTTTAGCTTGTCAGAGAATTTCTTACTCATTTTTCTTATCTCCTTCAGATTTACCCGCAGCCTTGCCTTCTTCTTTCTTGGCGCCCGGTTCATCTTTGGCTCCCTCCCCATCTCCTTCTTCTGCCTTGCCCTTTTCTTCAACCTCTACTTCGTCAACTTTCTCCTCTACTTCACCTTCTAACTCTTTTTGCAATTCTTCTTCGGACTTGGGTGGCAATACATGAGCCACAATTTCATCAGCAGAATCCAGTACATTAATTTCTTTGGGTACTGATAAATCTTTAATTTTTATTTCATCTTCAAAAGTCTTTAGTGAAGAAACATCTACCGTTACTTCATGGATCAAATATTGAGGTAAACATTCTACTTTGATCTTGTCGAAATTTTTGACCAAGATTCCGTCCAATTCTTTTTCGGCTAAAGCTTCTCCTTCGAATTTGATACCGATTTCTGTAGTAATCTTTTCGTCCATTCTGACTTGATGAAAATCAGCGTGCACCAATTGACCGGAGACTGTGTCAGCTTGAACCTCTTGGATCAAAACTTTAACTGGTTTCTTGTCATCAATTATCAAATCCACCAGAGTGGATTCACCAGCTCGTTGGTAGGTGTCAGTAAAATCCACATAATTTATAACCAAGTTGATGTTTTTTACCTTGTGTCCGTACAAGACAGCTGGCATCTTGCCTGAGGAGCGCAAGTTACTTACTTTTTTACCTGTTTCCTCCCTCTGACTGGCTTTTAATTCAATTTTATCCATACTTCTCCTTTTAAAAAACCGGAATATCCGGAAATATGATATTAATAATAATTTCTAAAATAAATCTATCAATGACCTTCCCCCCTCTAGCAGCTGATGAATGGCAATCACGTCATCAGTATCAACTATCCGGGAATCTTTAAATTTGAATACGTCTTCGGAGGTTAAGTCACATATCAGGCCAACTGAACTGACTCCCAATCCCCCCACCATCACTACTGCTACAATGGAACTGCCACAATTCTTGCACTGTATATGAATCAGATGAGCTGTTTCTCTTTCTTCAACGATCTTGGCCGTTACCGGATTATATTGAGTATTACAAATTGGACAGGTAGTGATTAAACGCAACCCCTCAATGGGAAAATCAGACGGCATTTGATTAGAAAAGGGTCTTATCATCATACTTTTTTCTAAATAACGACCTTATTATAGCACAAAATACCGACCCACGTCAACCGTGGCACTGGATTACTATACCTTACTCCGCGCAACGATACTTTGCAAGATTCCAATAGTTACCAAGCTGACCAACAAAGAACTGCCGCCAGCACTCAAAAAGGGTAAGGGAATTCCGGTAACCGGTACCAGGCCGATATTCATTCCAATATTAATAAAGATTTGGATAAATAATAAGATCAAAGTGGTTAAGACAAAAAAGAGGGCAAAATTATCGCGGACCACTCGGGTAATCTGCCAAATACGATAGAGTAAAATCACAAAAAGGATAATTATCAAAAAGGATCCGATAAATCCCATCTCTTCAGCTATAACGGCAAAAATAAAATCGGTCTCTTGTTCCGGCAAGAAATTTAGCTGACTTTGGGAACCCAAGCCCAGTCCTCTGCCCAACATCTTACCAGAGCCAACAGCAATAATCGACTGGGTTACATTGTAACCTCGGCCCAGAGGATCCCTGGAGGGATCAATAAAGGTAAGCAACCTGTCTTTTTGATAATCTTCTAAAATGAAAAACCAGGATAAGCTAGCCACTACTGCTAATATCAGAAAAATTGAGATTAAGTACAATAGTCTGACCCGAATGACTATCATCATGATTAACCACAACAAGATAAATATTATGGCGTATCCGATCTTTGGTTCCAGGGCCACCAGTAAAACACTCAGGAAAACCCAGCCCCCCAGAATCAAAACGTGTTTAAAGTGATAAAAATGACGAGCGTACTTTGCCAGATATCCGCTCATAAATACTATCAGAAATAGCTTAACCAGTTCTACCGGCTGAAAGGTCTGGCCCAAAAAACCAAACCACCTGGTTGTCCCCCTAATATTCTGACCAAAAATCAAGACAGCGATCAACAGCACCACACCGATCAAATAAAGGATTAAACGATAACTATTAAAAAAACGGTAGTCGATGGAGCTAAATAATAACATTAACAGCACCCCCGCCGCTGCGAAGCTTAGCTGTCGATAAAACCGCGACAAATCAGGCACTTCCTGATTTACAGAAATACTGTATAAGACGGCCAACCCGAAAAATACCAAAAGGATAGTTACTACATAAACTATCCAATCTGACTTCTTTAACCAATAAAAAAATTTAGATAGCATAGTGTTTTAATCTGATCTCCTCAGATTTCAATATGATACTTCTTATAGTTATCGTTATCAACTATATTGACAAAGGGATTGATCAATACGCTGGTGACACCGGCTACCCTGCCCCGCCAGAGAATATCCAGATTTTTTGTCAGCAGAGTATCAAAATTATCAATGGTAACCAGGTTTATAGCCACCGGGTCGTCATAGCTATACAGAATGATTTGCACTCCCACCTCCCAGAAGCTATATACGGTGTTGTTTTTTATGTTGGCTGTCACCCGGGAAACCCTCTCGTCAGAATCGGCAAGATAAACTGTGTCGTGTTGGGGATCTTCTACTACGAAGTCAATTCTGGGAACTTTGTCCGGATGGATAATACGACGATAAATTACATTATCGATTTCTACTGTGACCTCTTCATTCAAAAGACTGCCGGATCCGTAATTTTCGTGGCCGAAGTAGAATAGATACTTATTTTCACTATCGGCCAAATGGCTGGTTTGCCAGTCAGTTTGTGAACCACTAACGGTAAAGCGATATTGAAAGCTATCAATAATCCAACGGTCATTGGGATTTCTGATTTTAGCCATCAGATCATAGTTACCGGTCGGGGCCAGAAGAATTGTTTCTTCAGTTATCTGCAGGGGTCGGGGAGCCGTTCTCTGGTGGATGCCCGAATAGTCGATTATTTCATTACCCAAATTGGCCACCAGTCTGTTATAAAAAGGAATCATGGCAAAATAGGTAATTATATTATACAAAAAGAAGCAGACTATTATTAGATCTACCAACATAAAGATTATCAACCCGATTCGTTTCACCAAATTGCGATGGGTCAAAAACCAGTAACCTGTTTCCAATTGGGCTTTATTGACTTGCTTGGGCATATATTAGGTTTACATGTCCTATTTTAGCACATATTGATTTTAGCTGGAAAGGCCGGGTTGGCTTGGGATCGATTACCCGATTGCCAAGGAGACAATAAGTGATATAATGAAAATACTCAACATTAATATATCTTTATATGGTTGAAACATCCAAAGACGTCTTAAACATTGTCATTGCTTCAGCGATTGGGCTGGTTACTCTTTTCGTCTGCTGGCTATTGTGGTACGTGATTCGGGTAATGCGTCAGGCTAATCACCTGGTTGATAGTATAAAAGCCAAAGTTGAAGCCATTGATGGGATCCTTAAATCGATCCGCCAGAAACTAGACAATTCTGCATCTCACCTTTCTCTTTTGGCCAAAGGAATCACTCAAATAATGGGATATCTAAAAACCCGACAAGACAAGAAGTCCAAAAAGAGTAAATAGCATTTTCTCAAACTAAATTGAGGGGAAATCTTTACCTAATTTTTTCTTACCATGGAATTTGTTCATCTACACACTCATAGCCACTATAGCCTCTTAGACGGCCTGGCCAAGATTCCGGACCTCCTGGATAAAGCCAAATCTTTGGATATGAAAGCCCTGGCCTTGACCGATCATGGAAATATGTACGGTAGTGTTGAATTTTTCCAAGAGTCCGAAGCCAGAGAGATCAAACCGATTGTCGGTCAGGAGTTTTATCTGGCCCCTCAAGGACGATTCGAAAAGAACCCCCGAGGCCAGACCAGCCCTTATCATTTAATTCTGCTGGCCAAAAATAAAGTCGGGTATCAAAATTTAATAAAGCTAACTACCGCTGCCCATCTAGAGGGTTTTTATTATAAACCGCGGATTGATTTTGAATTATTGACCAAACACCACGATGGATTGATCGCCCTGACTGCTTGTCTCCGAGGAGAAATTCCCAGCCTGATTCTCTCGGGAAAGATCGAGCGAGCCGAAGAATCTGCCTTACGTTATCAAGAGCTATTTGGCAAAGACAATTTCTATCTGGAATTGCAATACCATCCCGGTTTACCACAACAGGATTTGGTAAATGCCAATCTTATTGATATCTCTAAGAAACACCAGATTCCCCTGGTAGCCACCAACGATATTCACTACCTAAACCCAGAGGATGCAAATGCTCAAGACGTTTTGGTCTGTATTCAGACCAAAAGAAAGGTGGAAGAAGAAAACCGACTGACTATGGTGGGTGTTGATTACTCTCTCCTGGATCAAAAACAGATGCAAGAGGCAGCTAAAGATGTGCCCGAAGCCATTGCCAATACCAACAAGATCGCTGAAATGGTGGATTATAGGATGGAATTTGGCCGCACTCTGCTACCCCACTTCGAGACTCCCAAGGGCAAAGACTACAATCAATATATCGAGGAATTATGTTTTCTGGGCGCGGAGCGCCGCGGTATCGAGCTAAAAGGAGAAATGAAAAAGAAATTAGACTACGAACTGTCAATTATAAAAAAGACCGGTTTTGCTTCTTATTTCTTGATTGTCCAAGATTTTGTGAATTGGGCTAAATCAAACGGGATCGTAGTCGGTCCCGGTCGAGGATCAGCCGCCGGCAGCGTGGTCTCCTACCTGCTAAATATTACCAACATCGATCCCATCAAATACGAACTGATCTTTGAACGTTTTCTTAACCCAGAAAGAATATCCCTACCTGATATAGATTTGGATTTTGCCGACAGAAGAAGGGATGAAGTTATCAGATACGTTGAGAGTAAATACGGCCACGATCATGTAGCCCAGATAATTACCTTTGGAACCATGGCAGCCCGTGCCGCCATCAGGGATGTAGGTCGAGTATTGGACATTGCCTATTCTTACTGCGACCGGGTAGCCAAGCTGATTCCCATGTTTATGAATCTGGAAACAGCCATCAAAACAGTTCCTGAATTGAAAGAAATTTACGAAGGTGATCCTGAAGGGAAGAAACTGCTAGATACCGCCAAGAAGATTGAGGGTTGCGCCCGCCATGCCAGCACTCACGCTTGTGGCGTGGTCATTACCAAAGATCCGCTAGACGAATACGTGCCAGTCCAATTCGCCACCACCCAAGGGGAAAAAATCAAGGTAACCCAATATTCACTTCATCCCATCGAAGATCTGGGTATTTTGAAAATGGATTTCCTGGGCTTGAAGAATTTGACCATTATCGAAGACACCATCAACATCGTCAAAAAAACAAGAGATGTTGACATACATGTTGAAGAGATTCCCCTTGATGACCGCAAGACTTTTAATTTACTAAAAAAGGCTCAGACTACCGGCGTCTTCCAATTAGAGTCTTCGGGAATGAGGCGCTACCTCCGAGAATTAAAGCCGACTGAGATAGAAGATATAATCGCCATGGTAGCCCTATATCGGCCCGGCCCCATGGAATGGATCAAAGACTACATCGCCGGCAAACACGGACTGCAAGAGACTGTCTACCTCCACCCCACCCTGAAACCCATTTTGGAAAAAACTTACGGAGTGGCCATTTATCAAGAACAGGTGCTGCAGATCGCCCGAGATCTGGCTGGCTTCACCTTAGGCGAAGCTGATGTCTTACGCAAAGCAGTTGGCAAGAAGATCGCCAAATTGCTGCGAGAGCAAAAACAGAAGTTCATCCAAGGCTGTATTAAAAACGGAGTCAGTAAATCCGTAGCTGAAAAAGTATTTAATTTTATTGAGCCCTTTGCCGGCTACGGGTTCAACCGGGCTCACGCTGCCTGTTATGCCCGTATTGCTTATGAAACAGCTTATCTCAAAGCCAATTTCCCGGCTGAATTTATGGCTTCTCTGATGACAGCTGATTATCATGATACCGACCGTATCGCCCTGGAAGTGGATGAATGTCAGCAAATGGGTATTGAAGTTATGCCTCCGGATATCAATGAAAGTTTCTCCACTTTTACCGTGGTCAAAGCCAGTCTGGCTCAAGATCAGAAGACCAGAATACGCTTTGGCCTTAAGGCCATCAAGAACCTGGGTTTCAATATTGTTCAATCCATTATCGATGAAAGAAAAGCCAAAGGTCATTTCAAGAATATCGAAGACTTTCTTAGCCGGGTGCAGACCAAGGACCTTAATAAGAAATCATTAGAGAGTTTGATAAAATCAGGAGCCTTAGAGGTGTTTGGGGAACGCAATCTATTGCTTTCCAATATCGATAAACTGCTCACTTTTTCCAAGGCCGCTGACAAGGAAAGCAAAAATGGACAAACCAACATATTTAAAATCTTGCCGACTACAGCAGCACCTAAACTAAGATTGGAAAAAGCAGAGCCCGCTCCCAAGAAACAAAGACTTCTCTGGGAAAAAGAATTTGTCGGCCTCTACATCTCGGAACACCCCTTAGCTGAATACGCTGAATATCTCAACAAGACAGCTACCCCCTTAAACAGTATCGAGGGAACCTATATCAACCGACGAGTAAAAGTGGGCGGGATTATCACCCAGATAAAAAAGATAATTACCCGATCCTCCGAACCCATGCTCTTTGTCAGGATTGAAGACACCTCGGGTCGTATCGAAGTTTTGGTTTTTCCCAGCATTTTGAAAAATAATCCCACTATTTGGCAAGAAGATAAAGTGGTATTGATCAACGGCAAACTTTCGGATAAAGACGGTGAACTAAAAATCCTCTGTGAGACAGTTAAACCTGTTGATTTGGATAAATTAAAAGATTTTGAGTCAGTGGTTCAGGTAACTGTCCCCTCCTCTACACCAAAAACTATTTTCGACCGGCTTAAAAATATATTTCAAAATCACCCCGGGCAATACCCTGCTAATTTGAAGATATTTAATGCGGGCAGCAGCCGGATAATCCGTACTAATTTCACTGTAGATTTTAACGACAACATTAAAAAAGATATCGAAAACTTAGTCGGCCCCAACACCATTGATTTAATAGACAAACCACTCTAATCCTGGTATGCTAGTAAAGTAACATTTAGCCTTATGGCTCGCAAAATTGCCAAAGCTAAAACTGAATCCTCATACCAAAAGATTGTAATTGGCTTTATTATAGTCACTATTGTTGTTGTGGTTCTGATCGTTTATTTCTCTTTTTCCAAAACGGTGATCTCTATCACTCCCAATGACGAAACTATCAGTACTGATTTTGTAGCTTCCCTTAAAGAAACGGACGATCTGGAGGAATTGGAAAAGCCCAATGTTCTTTTGGGTTCTTTTCTGCAAGCTGAGGTGGAGGGAGATCTAATCTATGACAACATTGAAGTCAGTTCCGAGATAGAAGATTTTGCCACCGGGGTAATTACCGTGATCAATAATCACTCCAGTGCTCAACCACTACAGGAAACAACGCGATTTTTAACTGAAGATGGAGTTTTGTTCCGCACCACTGAATTCGTCAACGTACCAGCCGGAGGAACTGTTGATGTCAACGTTAAAGCGGACCAGATAGGACCGACCGGAAATATCGGAGCATCCAAATTTACTATCCCCGGACTGTGGCCCGGATTACAAGACGACATCTTTGGGGAATCCAAGGAAGCGATGACCGGAGGTATCAAAAAGGCAAAAGCGGTAACCGAAGCCAATCTCACTGAAGCCAGACAACAACTGGAAAACGAACTGCTCTCCCAAGCTATGGCTAGTTTGCAAACTCAGGTCAAACAAACCGAAGCCATTTCTTCTTCCAGCACCTACACTGAAAAATTAGTTGACACTGTCACTGCCGAAGCCGGTGAAGAAGTTAATGACTTTACCGTTTCTATGAAGCTAAGGGTAACTGCCCTGGCTTTCAACCAAGATTCTTTACTGACCCTGGCTCTGGATAATTTAAAAAAGAAAATTCCTTCCGATAAGGGTCTATACGATTACGGTATTGCCAATATGCAGTATTCGGTAGATTCCCTGGATTTCGACGGTAAAACAGCTACCTTAAAAGTTCATTTCTCAGGATCAGTCCAAATTCGACTATCATCTTCTATTTTTGACCGCTCTAATATAGTTAACCGGGACAAGCAGGAAATTCAGGCTTACTTCGCCAATTTCGACGAGATAGCCACTGTCAAAATCCGTTTCTCCCCTTTCTGGGTGTTTCGGGCCCCGGCCTTAGAAGATCATATTGAAATACGTTTGCTGGAAGAATAACCATGCCAAAAGTTGATGCCAATCTGGATAAATTACGCCATACTACGGCCCATGTAACGGCTGCGGCGGTTTTGGAATTGTTTCCCAATGCCAAGTTTGGCATCGGGCCAGTGATCAAAGATGGCTTTTACTATGATTTTGAACTGCCCAGAAGTTTAAACCCTCAAGACTTGCCTAAGGTTGAAGCAAAGATGAAAGAGATTATCAAGAGAAACCTGCCTCTGGAAAAAGTTGAAGTCAAGCCGGATCAGGCCGTCAAGATCAATCAAGAAGCTAAGCAGGTTTACAAACTGGAATTGATTGATGAGTTAATCCAGGCCAAAGAGCAGATAACAGTTTATAAATGCGGCCGCTTCAATGATTTGTGCCGCGGTCCTCACTTAACCAAAACAGGTCTTATAAAACCGGAAACCTTTAAGCTGCTGGGGATTGCTGGAGCTTACTGGAAAGGTGACGAAAAAAGACCGATGCTGCAGAGAATTTATGGTACGGTTTGGCAAAACAAAGCTGATCTCGACATATACTTAAAAAGAATCCAGGAAGCAGAAAGCCGCAACCACCGCATCCTGGGTAAACAGTTGGATTTATACTCCATCCAGGAAAAAGCCGGAGCCGGCTTGGTCTTTTGGCATCCTAATGGAGCCCTAATTCGCCACCAGATAGAAACCTTCTGGAAAGATGAACAT
The DNA here is from genome assembly GCA_043817315.1 of Patescibacteria group bacterium. Classification (GTDB taxonomy): domain Bacteria; phylum Patescibacteriota; class Patescibacteriia; order JBDRGY01; family JBDRGY01; genus JBDRGY01. The sequence continues at coordinate 42,693 of JBDRGY010000013.1, forward strand.
TTCAAACAAGGCTATCAATTACTTTATACTCCTCATATTGCCAAGCTAGATATCTGGAAGAAATCCGGCCACTGGGAGAAATTCCGGGAAAACATGTTCTCCCCGATGCAGATAGATAATATCCCCTACGAAATTAAACCGATGAACTGCCCCTTCCACATTATGATCTACCAAACCAAGAAATGGAGTTATAAGGAACTGCCCTTGCGCTGGGGCGAACTGGGCACTGTCTATCGCTATGAACCGTCCGGCACCTTGCACGGGCTGACCAGAGTCAGGGGCTTTACCCAAGACGATGCTCACATCTTTTGTACTGAAGAACAGTTTGCCAAAGAAGTAGAGGAAACCGTCAAACTGGCTAATTACATGATGAAGGTTTTTGGCTTGAAGCCCAAACATTATTTAGCTACCCGCCCTGAGAAATTCCTGGGCAAAAAAGAAACCTGGGATTTTGCCGAAGGCATACTAGAAAAAGTATTAAAGAAATTAAAACTGGAATATGAAGTAGATAAAGGTGGCGGAGTTTTTTACGGTCCTAAGATTGATGTTAAAGTCACTGATGCCCTGATGCGGGAATGGCAGGGACCGACTATTCAATTAGATTTCAATTTACCAGAAAGATTTAATGTTACTTATGTAGACAAAGGCGGCCAGAATAAAAAAGTAATCATGATCCACCGTACAGTCTTAGGTTCAATGGAAAGATTTTTAGGCAGTCTGATCGAACACTACGGCGGCAACTTTCCGGCCTGGCTGGCTCCGGTTCAGGTACAAATCATGCCGGTCGGTTCCAAGCATATCAAACCATCCCAAAAGTTGGGTGAAGAACTAAAAAAAGAAGGATTTAGAGTTTATGTTGATGATCTCAATGAAACAGTGGGCTATAAAATCAGAAAAGCCATCCAGCAGAAAGTGCCTTACATGCTGGTAATCGGTGATAAAGAAGTTAAACAGACCAAACTGGCAGTTCGGGAAAGAGGCAAGAAAGTTGTTAAGAATATTGCCAAGAAAACTTTCATCAAGCAACTTCACGAAGAGATAGCCAAAAAGAAAATCAAATAGTCTTTTGATACTAAGCTCTTTAACCAAGGAAGGTCATATGGCTAAGCCCAGGACTGGCCTGATCCAGTGGTAATCCACAAGATCGGTGCCCCTATTCTTTGTGCTTTTCTGTTGCTGATGCAGCTGATTAGCTTTCTTAAGAGCACCTCTCCCACACCATAATCTGAGTGTGGGATTTTTTTATCCTGCCTCCCACATGGTGCAGGATTTTTGACAAAATTATTTCATTTTGTTAAGTTTATTGACCGAACTAATCGCTCTATACACGGGGGGCTATTATGCTCAAACTGTTTGGGGTCCTGGGTCTTTGCATGGTCTTCAGCCTCGGCTTTTGTACCTTCATGGTCTGTCTGATGCCTCCTTTTTCCCATCCTGATCACATCCACAAAATGCCCTATGATTACCGACGATGGATAAGGAAAACCAAGGGCAGGCGAATCGCCGTCGCCATGTTGGGACTAGTCGTTTGCCTAATCGGCTTTTTCTCCTTGATGCATGTTCTCCACTAACCAAAGGAGAAACGCTATGGGCACAAACGCCTGGGCAGTAAGAGTACGACAGCGGTTTTCCCGCTTCAGCTCAGTGCCAATGAGCAGATTACTTGAGCGTGCGGTTGTAATCGTTCTTCTGCTCTGCGTCACCCTGATTCTGACAACCTGGTTGCTGGAGTCTATTGCCGGCAAGTCTGTTCATTTCTTCTACATCTTGATGTAGCTCCTGGAGCAGGTATCTATTCCTGCTCTTTTTTATTGGGGAAAAGCTTTATATTGACATAGTTGCTACATAAGTATAAAGTCTACTTGGCTACATATCGGAGGAAAACCAGTATTGGGCTGATCTGTTGTGGGTTTAGACTCGCTATCTGGGACTGACATCCCCGGATGAATGTGCGCACTGGCGAGGGGCGCTGGACCCACAATGGACTTCATCAAGGGGCTGGCCCCTTCTCCCGATATGGCGGTCTGGGTGCGATCCAGACCAGCCTTTCAAAGCCGAAAGGCCACCTCAAAAGAGGTGTATTCCTACAGCGCCTGATGTCTCCTTCGCCCCGTGATCCTGTGAGGTCATTGGGGCGATTTTTTATTTGACAACCAATAGAAGATAATATAAAGTCAGACCTGCATCCCTCGTTAAACCAGTACTGTGTGAGGGAAATCGGGTTTATTAATACCGGCTGGTCCAGAGCGACACTCTGGGAATAACGCACCAGCCAGGAACGACGCTGGGCCCGATAGACAACTCCGCAGGGGCGCTGGCCTCTAGCCTGGGATTGTGTGGACCCACGAGGTCCATATCGTTACCCGAAAGGGATTTTGCGTTACAGCGTCGGCTGTCATTGGCTCTGCTTCGGTAGAGCCAATTTTTTATTGGGGAAAACTCCCCTTGACAGCCAAAAGCCCAAGGAGTAAATTCATAACTGGTTGTTGTTGTCGTTTGGCAAGTCAGCAAGTAAGTTAGGCGAAAGCCCATGGCTTTCCAGGCCCTCTCGTTTTTATGAGATGGCCAAGTCCCACGCCCTAGTTGACAGCTAGGCCAAGATCATGACCAGATGGGGCGCTGATACCGGGCCAGACGCGGTCGCCTAAAAGAAACCTGATAAGCCTTACGGCAGCAGCCGTGGTCGACTATTCGGCCACACGAGACGCGCTAGGATGACGCACCAGGTATCAGTGTCATTCGCCCCTACTGGCTAGCCAGATGGTGTAGGGGCGATTTTTTTACTCCAGGGGTTGACAAATCAATAATCTTGTGATAATCTATCCTGTCTTCAGGGACAATATTGAAGACGGGTTTTTAAGTACCTTAACAGGGGAATCATCCCCAAAACCATGGAGGAGCGTATGCTAAAGTTACGTTCTTTGGTTGTGGTCATTGTTACCTTGGCGGCCCTCCTGCCGCTCTCAGCCCTGGCGGTGGACTCTGCTCAGTTCCAGACCTGCGCCATTGTACTGGTTCCGGTACAGGGCAACTTCAATGCCTGTGCTATCGGTCAGCTGGTCAATGTACCCAGTGAAGGTCTGGAGAATTGGTATTACTACGCTGGTCCCGCCTGGATGTCTGATGGCGGAGCCTTGCTGGTGATGCCGCTGGTCGGTCAGATCACCAATCGGGGACTGGAAGGTCAGGACGCCACCATCGCCTCACTGTGGAGCATCTGGCAACCCACCGAGAAATTCAAGCTGTTCGTCCAAGGTGACATGTACACCTATGGCGACGAAACAGAATATCTCGGCTGGTTGACTACCGACTACTTTCTGACCCCGGATGTTACCTGCGGATTCCACGTCGAGAGGAATGTCGGTGATCTCTACACCGACACTACCATCGGACCCCACGTTGGAATCACTAAGGGTCCCTGCCGCCTGGAGTTACAGTGGCACGGCTCTATCGAGGGCAAGACCCACGCCCTCCGCTTGTACACCGAATTCCTGTTCTTCTAGACAGGAACACTCCCCAAAGCCATCACGGCCTAGGGGAGTTTTTTTGATTGTGGATATCTGGCTTGACAGTCAAACCTACCTGTTATAAAGTCATAATCACCGTGATCAGCCAAGTTACGATGCGGATGAGGGCCTGTGGGCACAAAGAGAGACTGCCTAGTCAAGACAGAACAGGGGTGCACCAGTCTAAAGACGGCGCAAAAACCCGCACGGCACCGCATGGAGGGCTAGCTGGAGCTCAAGTCACGGTCAGGTGGGCCATGACGACGACGGAAAAAAGATGCCTACCTAGAGTCAGGCACGGATGGCACTCTCGGGATTATCCTGTAGAAGTCTGGGGTCCGTCCCAGCATGCAGGGCAAGAACCTGCTCTACGGGCGACATTCCCGAGCGAGGATGCCTAAAACCGGCATGACTAGCTCGAAAGAGCAAACACGAAGGCGCCGCATCTGTCTATCCCTGTGCAGGCCTGCACAGGGATATTTTTTTTACTCAATTTCTATTGTATAATAAACCCACTATGAAATATTTCTTGTTTGTCATCGGTTGTCAGATGAACCTGGCAGATGCAGAACGGGCTGCCACTGTTTTGGAAAAGATAGGCCTGCAACCAGCTTCATCAGAAAAAGAAGCTGATTTGATAATGGTCTTGGCTTGTTCGGTGCGCCAGTCAGCTATTGATCGTATTTATGGAAAGATTAATAAGTGGCAAATGAGAAAAAATCTTACTACCGTACTGTCCGGTTGTGTTACGGCCCAGGATAAAAAGAAAATGAAAGAAAAATTTGACATACTACTGGACATCAATGACCTTCCTAAATTACCAGGAAAACTTAAAAACTTACCAGCCCATAAACATGCCGACTATTTGGAGATCAAACCAAAATACCAATCCAGTTTTCAAGCCTTTGTCCCCATCTCTAACGGTTGTAATAATTACTGCACCTATTGCGTAGTCCCCTACACCAGGGGCCGGGAATCAAGTCGACCGGTAAAAGAAATCATTTGTGAAATTAAAAACCTAATCAAACGAGGCTATAAGGAAATCACTTTAGTCGGTCAAAATGTTAATTCCTACGGACAGGACTTGAAACCGAAGGTTAAGTTTGTTGATTTGCTAAAAAAAGTAAACGCCGTGCCCGGCCACTTCTGGATTCGTTTTCTAACCAACCACCCTAAAGATATGTCGGATCAACTTATTAAATCGATCCCTCAACTAAAGAAAGTCACTGAATATATTCACCTCCCCTTGCAAGCCGGTGACAATGCTGTTTTAAAGAGAATGAACCGGCACTACACCCAAGTGTCCTACTTAAAACTAGTAGCTAAGATCAAAAAGGTTATCCCCGGCGCAGCAATTTCTACGGATATAATTGTCGGCTTTCCTGGCGAAACCAAAAAGCAGTTTGCTGAAACCAAAAAAGTAATGACTAAAGTACCCTACAGCATGGCTTATCTGGCTCAATATTCAGAACGCCCGGGAACCGCTGCTGCCAAATTAAAAGACGACGTGCCCAAAAAGGAAAAGGAAAGACGCCAAGTAGCTTTAAACGAAATTCTTAAGAAATCCTCTTCAGCTAACAACCAAAAAATGGCAGGGCAGACCGAAGAAGTTTTGGTTGATGGTCATCGGAAGAATTATTACTACGGACGTACCAGGAACTTTAAAATCGTTAAGTTTAAATCCACCAAGAACTTAATCGGAAAATTTGTTAAGATAAAGATAGTTAAGGCTAATATCTGGTATTTAGAAGGAAAATATGAGGCAAAAAACTAAAGCGGAAATTCGGGAGGATAAACGCCTGAAAGAAAGGCGCCAGATGAAGGGCGGGACTCTGGCCGGTCAAAAAGTTAGAATCCAAACCGCCAAAGGTTATTCCGGAAAAAAGCACAAAGATATTAAGATTAGAATTAATGCCAAGTAAGCCTAAAGTAATTGTGGTCCTGGGCACCAACGCCTCCGGGAAAACCAGTCTGGGGGTTGAGCTGGCCAAGAAAGTAAACGGTGCCATCATCTCTGCTGATTCCCGGCAGGTTTTTTTAGGCATGGATTTGGGTACCGGCAAAGAGGGTAAAAAAGCGAAACGCCACGGTCGGCCGGTTAGAATCATAAAGGGTATTCCTCAATACTTGGTGGATATTAAAAAACCGACTCAATCCTACTCAGTTGCCCTCTGGCAAAAAGAAGCTGCTAAACTGGTTGAAGAAATCTGGGATTCAGGAAAAATCCCTATGGTGGTCGGCGGCACTGGATTATATATTGATGCTTTGTTAAAAGGGTTCCAGTTGCCTAAAACTTCAAATACCTTGCGTCAAAAACTGGCCCGGCAGTCTTTAGGGCAGTTATTAAACCGCCTCCAGAAACTCGACCCCAAAACCTTTAAGAAAATTGACCAGAAGAATAAGCGTCGTATCATCCGCGCTTTAGAGGTTTGTATCCTGACAAAGCAGCCATTTTCCGCTCAACAAAAACAGCAAAAGCCCGACTGGGATATCTTGAAAATTGGAGTTACCCACCCCAGAGACATTCTCTATCAACGAATTGACCAACGAGTTGATCGTCGCCTTAAACAAGGTATGATTTCCGAAGTTAGGAAATTAAGAAAGCAGGGGCTGTCATGGAAAAAGTTAAACGACTTTGGCTTGGAATATCGCTTTATGGCCAAATACTTAAAAGGTGAATTGGGAAAAGAAGAAATGATTCAACAATTAAAATTCGCCATTCACCATTTTGCCAAGAGACAACAGACTTGGTTCAAAAAAGATAAACAAATTCATTGGATTACTACAAAAAAACAAGCGGAATCGCTTGTTAAAAAATTCTTATAGAACCATTGCGAACCCCGACTTGATCGGGATGTGGCAATCCCGTTACTAAACGAGACTGCCACGCTACGCTCGCAGTGGTTCTTTATTTTAACTGATGCAATAACTCATTGTGCAAAGCAGCCGGGTCCGCTTTGCCCTTAGACTCTTTCAAGGCCTGTCCCATCAAAAACTGCAAAGCTTTGGCTTTTCCGGCCTTATAGTCTTCGGCAGCTTCCGGGTTGTTCTTAATAACTTCTTCAGCAATTCTTTCTATCTCTTTTGTAGAAACCTGACCCAAATCCTGATCCTCCATAATCTGAGAAGGATCCCCACCGGTTTTAACCATAATTTCTAATACTTGATTGGCGGTTTTAGTATTTAATTTCTTTTGGAATAAAAGTTTAATGAACTCGGCAAAGTTTTCCGAGGACACTTTGGTTTTAGCAAACGATTGGTCGTTCTTGAAAAGCAGGAACGGCAGTTTATTGATTATCCAGTTAGCTACCAACTTAGTCAATTCTTTTCTCTGCTTGACCCAAAGTACTTTGCCATCCTTTCCCTTTTCAGCTACTAACCAGGCTTTCAGCTCTGATACGGTCTGTTCGGTATATTTAGCAATGTGAAAATTGCTCGTTAAAATTGCTACTTCCTCCTCGGGTAATTGATATTCAGATTCAAATCGTTCTCTTTTGTCTTGGGGTAATTCCGGCATAGCGATTTTAATTCGTTCCAGGTATTCCGGGTCAAAATAAAGTGGCGGTAAATCTGGCTCAGGGAAATAGCGGTAATCCTGTTCTTTTTCCTTTTCCCGCATCACAAAAGTCTCATTTTTATCATCATTCCAGCCCCTGGTAGAATACGATTCTGGGGGTGTTTTAGCTTCCCAAAGTTGTTTCTGCCTTTGCACTTCAAAATTAAGAGCTTTTTCTAAGGACCTGAAAGAATTGAGGTTTTTAATCTCGGTCTTAGGAAATAATTTCTTCTCTTTAAGCGGTCTCAAAGAAATATTGGCATCGACTCGCAACTGCCCCCTTTCCATATTGGCTTCAGAAATGTCTAAAAAGCGGGTCATGGTCCGTAATTCCTGCATAAACATTCTGGCCTCTTGAGAGGATCGCATGTCCGGTTCGGTGACTATTTCTAAAAGTGGGGTACCGGCTCGATTGAAATCAACCAGAGAGAATTCCCCGCTTTCTTCATCGTGCACCAGCTTGGCTGCATCCTCTTCCAGATGAACTCTGGTAATACCCACCCTTTTTCTTCTATTATTAACTACGATATCCAGATGCCCTTTTTGCCCTATAGGCATGTCGTACTGGGAAATCTGATAACCTTTGGGTAAATCAGGATAAAAATAATTTTTTCGGTCAAACTTGGTAAACTCCGGCAAGTGATTATTAAGGGCCATGGCTGCCATCACTCCCCAATCAATGGCCTGTTGGTTAACTACCGGCAAAGTTCCCGGGTGGCCCATACAGACCGGGCAGACTGTGGAATTAGCTGGTTTATCTTCCCCGGCATTATCACAACGACAAAACATCTTGGATTTGGTTTTTAACTGTACATGAATTTCTAATCCAATTATTATTTCGTATTCAGTTTTTTTGTCAGCTTTTGCCAATGTTTTTTATAATAATCAAATCTTTTATCTAATTCTGCCTTGGCTGTCGCTTTGATATTGAACTTAGCCAATAATCCGTCCAACTGTTTTTTTAGTTGCTCAAATACTTTTTGCTTGGCAGATTTATTACTAATTCTTTCTAACTCTATCATTAATCCGTTGCCCACGGTGTTGTCCAGATATACTTTGGTGCCTCTCCATAAATAGGCAATTCTTTTACGAAACCAGCGCATTTTAACCGGATGACCCATCTGAATTAAAACCTGTTCTAGCTTCTTGAAATCAAGCTTTTTAAACGGCAATTCAATTTCTTCTCTTTGGCTCTGATGGATGTTGCCTTTCTTGAATATTAAAAAAGAACTTTTATCTGTTTGTCGCAAACGCAAGTCCCCTTGGTTGGATTGATAGTAAACCGTGGTTTCCGACCAACTTCCTAATCTCTTAGCCTCCTTCTGGAAAAACCTGTTTAACTTAGCAAACTGGCCTTTGGTCAAAAAACTGCGCACCTCAACTTCAATCTTCATATCTCTATTTTAGCACATTTTGGAGAAAAAATAAAGGGCTCGATAGGATCCGAGCCCTTGGAGTCAAAGAACGTCGATACCGGCGTCCCACTGTCTCTTGACGAAATCTTCCAAACACAGCGGCACATAATCCACTTCTGGTTCATCCTCGGCTGGTCCACCCTCTCCGGTCTGGACCCTAAACCGGTGATCGTCAGGCGGAGCTGGCTTACCATCAATTAGTCTCATCGATCTAGTGGCTCGGCGTCCGCAATCAATGCAAGTAGCCTTGATCTTGTAGATTCTGGCCTCAGGCAGCATGGCCACGGCCGCTGATGCCGGGAACGGCTGCCCCAGATGATCAGTGTCCAGGGCGCAGAAAACGATGTACTTGCCATAGCGATGATACAGGTTGAGAATCACCCTGGCGATGTCCGGGTCGAAGAACTGACCCTCATCAATAACGATGACATCGGCCGCTAGTACATCCTCGTCAGTTAGCATCACGCTGGGGTTCTTGGCATCGATGATCTGAGCTGGAAACTCCGGTAGTTCATGACCGCCGTGAGACTTGGGCCTAGTCGGATCTTCATCTCTAGTGTCTCTGGATGGCTTAATGAAAATCCCCGTCACCTCCGCACCGTGCTCAATCGCCCGCAGAACCGCCCTCAATTTCCCGAAAGCCTTTTCCTCTGTCTTGCCGGCCCACATTGGGCCTATGTAAACCCTGATCGTCCGATCCCAACCATGACTGTTAGCCATTTTTACTCCCTCCTTGTGGATAGTAAAAGGTACAATGCTTTATAACATCTTATATCAAGCTAAAAACCTCGTCAAATAAAAAAACCGGCGCCTGGCCAGTGCCGGATAATAACCTACATATTAAGCAATTACCTGTTATCTAAGAAATCTTTCCAACAGGTAATGGCTTGATTGACCCCATGTTCAATATCTTTAGAGGCATCAACATAAACTACCTTAGATCCTTCTTTTTCGAATATCTTTTTAAACCACTGCGAATTGAAATGACGAGCCGCTTTCTTGAGGAATGGCAGATTTTCAAAGATAGAATCGTCTTTTTTGGCCATTCTGTTGTCCAACCGTTTCATCACCATATGGGGCGGTAATTTGGTTATGATCAATAAATCGGGCCGATATTTTAGAGCCAGTTTATTGCCTTCGTAGCCTAATATTTCGGGTAAATATATCGGTTCGGCTTGCAACGGTTGATAAGCAATGGAAGTGGTCACTCCCCTTTCCTGAAAGACGAATAAACCGCGTTCTAAGGCCGGGACAATAACCCTTTGATAAAGGAGATAGCGGTCTAAGGCATAAGCTTGGGCCGTAGCGTGGGCTGAGTATTCTCTTTTGTTGTCTTTAACCAATTCATCCCGAATGGCTCGGCCAATTAAGGAAAAAGTCGGTTCTGCAGATAAAACTACATCGTACCCTTTAAGTTCCGAGGGCTTGGGCAAGCTATGATGCTTTTGACCATACTGTCGTAGGTCAAGAACCTTCAATTTCATCTTCTTGGCCCATTTACCAAAATGATAAACAATGGTTCCTTTTCCCGAACCATCTAGTCCATCGACAATCACTAAGGCTCCTTTTTTGGCTTTCTTTTTCATATCAATAGTCTGATTGATCCAAATCAGCTTGCAAATATTTTGTTACTAACGGGGTTTTCTCCTTAACTATTTGGTACATTTTCTGGGCAAACCGGCGATAGCTGAAGTTGCCGGTCTTACCGGTTCTTAATTTGACCACATGGTAAAGCTCCCGCAAATTCATCTGCCACAAGAATCTTCTCTTGTGGGCATTGAGGACAAAATACTGGGCTTCTTCAGGGAACTGGTTTTTCAGCCTGTTGAAGCCTTCCTCTGATCTCTGGAGGCTTTCCGCAAATTGTTTTTCCAGATGAGCATCAGTTATCATCTGGGGCATGGTCGATCGATGTTCGATAGTCAAAGGCTGGGCAGTCAGGGTACAGAGACGATGTCGTTTCAAGTCATAATAGGCTCCTTGATCCCAGAGACAATCAAAAACATAATTAACGTATTCCAGTTCGCGGACCGGATTGTCAAATCTTCCCAGTCGGTTCAGGGCCTGATCAATTACTCCCTCTTTTTCCTCGGGACTCATATTCCTGACTTTTCCCAGAATCTCGGCATAAGACTGGGTAGCCTTTTTATAAAGCAAGGCGGTTACCAACCTATCATCAACGTCCCGGTCATACTGCACCAAAGTAATTCCATCTTCATCTAGCGAGGTCTCCGGTATCATCTCCTTGGATAATTTAGATAGGGCTTTATGGGTATCTACCAAATAGTCACTACGGTCGGCGTATTTAACCAAGGTGGGAACTACGCGCTTTACTTCCTCCTTTATTTTGGCACCTATCTCCTGCACCTCGGTCAGGGGATCTGACAGCCACTTCTTGATGGCGTATTCCAGATTGCGGGCATTGACCGACATTCCCACATTAGCCAGGGCAGCTACGGGCATGGTAAAGCGGATGGAATCTAAAGCCCTACATTTTATCCTGACTTCGTAAGCCTTATCGGATTCTTCCTTGTCAGGATGTATCTTCTCTCTTAAGAAGGCATGGGCTCTCTTTTGCAAATCCAAATAATTACGCATTAAAAAACGCATGGTATCCAGGTAATAATCCTTAAATTCTGATTCCTCTATTTTCTTCGGTAAATGGAAGGCATTATCATCAAAAACCTGATATCTTGAGGACTTTTCCGTATAAGAAGCCAGACGATTACTCTGAATCGATTCGATAGCTAATCGGGACACATTTTCAATGGCAATATTGAGATAAGCATGCTCAGCTACTGAAGAATGGCCGTAGCCTACCACCCATTTTTCATGAAATTCAGCCGATTTTTCTTCGGATAATTCTTGGGCGATTTCATAGAAGCTTTTCGGCGAACGGGAAGATTTAGCAAAGGTAACAGCCACCACTTCCGGTTTTAAGCCGGCTAAGGTGTAGATTTTCCTCTTGGGAAGCTCGTCCATTTATTTACCAATCCGCTCAATAATTTTATCGACTTGTTTGTATAATTCCTGGTAGCCTCCAGAGTTATCGATCTGGAAGTCAGACATGGCAATACACTTGCTTAGATTCTGTTTGTTGGGATCATCAGAAGTCATTTCTTTAGCCTCTTGTTCTACAAACTTCTTCCAACTGACATGATCGCTTTCATTTTCTCTTTTTTTGATTCTGTCGTATCTGGTTCTCTGATCAGCATCAACTGCGATTAAGTAAAATTTGTCTTTTTGCTTTAAAGCTTCTGCTTCGCCCGGTGTCCTGATACTTTCAAGGATACAATCCTGTCCCTGCTGCCTGGCCAGTTCATAAAGTTGTTCAGCGATGTAGCTGGGAGAATTTTGGGCCCGCAGCTGATTAGCCAACTCCCTCATGTTATCCCGATCCAGCGGCATCTTCCTTTTCTTCAATTCTGCTATTAAGAACTCCCGGACCGAATAGTGAGAGAATCCTCTCTTTTTAAAATAATCAACCACTGAATTCTTACCGGCTCCCAAAGTGCCTGTGATTCCGATGATCATTCTATTTCTTTGCTTTCTCAGATTTATATTGACGATACTTAACTCCGGCCAAATCCAGCATTTTTCGAGAAGCTATCCAGGAATCTTCGTCATGGTATTTATCACTCTCATACACAATTTCTTTAACTCCGTTCTGAATAATTGTCTTAGCACATTCATTACAAGGAAAAAGGGTGCAATAAAGAATACAGTCTTTAGTTCTGGCGTTGGCGTTATAAATAGCATTTTCTTCGGCATGAACAATGTAGGCATATTTACTTTCACAAAATCCCCCATCTCTTTTCCAGGGCAAATCTTCGTTGGCTACCCCCCTGGGAAAACCGTTGTAGCCCAAACCAACCACAACGTTATTGGCATCAACCAGTACTGCCCCCGCCTGGGTGTTGGGATCTTTGGAGCGATCAGAAATTACATGAGCCATTCTCATAAAACATTCATCCCAAGAAATGTAATTATTTCTTTGTGCCGATTGCCTTTTTCTCTTGGTTTTTAACCCACTTTTTTTAGCCATAAAATTTCAAAATTAAAGCTAATTAAATTTGGATTTTAATACCGGGACCCATTGAAGAACAGATGGTGGCTCCTCTAAAGAAGACACCTTTGGTCTCATCCGGTTTGGCCTTCTTGATAGCGTCCAAAAATGCCCCTAGATTGGCCAATAATTTATCATCGTCAAAGGAAATCTTACCTATCATCTGATGGACATTGGAAAAATCATCATTACGAAAATTAACCTTACCCGCATTTAGTTCTTTGATGGTCTGGGCCGGATCAGGTGTTATGGTTTCGTTTCTGGGATTAGGCATCAGGCCTTTCTGCCCTAGGGTTTTTGCAATAGGAGCGATTTTTTTCATCATATCCGGAGTAGCCAAGGCCACTTCGAAATCACATTTCTTTTTGGTTTTTATTTGATTGATCAACTCGTCACCGCCGACAATTTGGGCACCAGCTTCCTTGGCTTGATCAGCCTGTTTGCCTTCAGCAAAAACAGCAATCTTTTTGGACTTGCCCATGCCATGTGGCAAAACAAAAGAACCTCGCACAATCTGCGAAGCATGTTTGGGGTCAATGCCCAGCTTGAGGTGAACCTCAATAGATGAGTCAAATTTCTCTTGAGCAACCTCTTTGACCAATTTAATGGCCTCTTCTTTAGAATAGACTTTTTCTTTGTCAATCTTGGCGCTTGAAGAGCGAAAACGCTTTCCATGTTTTGGCATATAGCCTCCTTGTGGTTCGAGCCCCCGTGGAATTCGGGGTCCCACTTAATTATCAAGATGTTTACCCCGTCAGAAGCGCCCGCCTCTAATAATTAGCGCTACCGAAGCTATAATATTTAGCTTCTTATAGGGTAGATACATTATATAGGCAGTCTAAATTGTAGTCAAATATTCTTTAATAGTCTCAGAAAACGCCTATTTATTAGCGAACAAATATGGTGTTCGTAAAAAAAGGGCGTTCTTTTAAAACGCCCTGGTGCTTCCCGTACGGGAAGCGAAGGTGTAGACAAACACGTTGTACTGGAAATCGCCGCCAAACTGATCAGCAAAGCAGAGATGCCGGCCACAGGGTGACCAGGCAGGGGCAATGGCCATGCCGAGACTGGGAACATAGAGAAGCAGCTGATCGTTTTCTAGGTCTCTGACTGCAATCTCTTTCTTGCCTCTGGCCGTGGTATTGTAGGCCAGGAAACGACCATCAGGAGAGGGTGCGCCCAGCCAGTTGTCGAAGGAATCTAGCACTGCTGGCTTGACACTGCCTACATCCGGGTCGAATATCCAGATTGATGGCGTAGGCGGGAAGGTCAATTCCGCAAAGGCAGAGATAATCACTCCCTGCGGTGCCGGCCGAGGATACCAAACCCGAATCAGTCCTGTCTGGAATTTGTCAGTCTGACCATCTGGCCTGATCCGCAGCAGTATCGAACCCACTCCGTACAAGCTATCGGCAATGCAATAGAGATTGCCCGAAGCGTCGTATGCCGGGTCGCTGTATTGGAACACTGAATCGGCGGCCAGAAGGCAACGAGCCTCTTGGCCTCCATTGGTCCGAGCCGGACAGACGAAGATACTGCTCGGGGAATTATCTGTCCAAGACTGCCGGCGGATAAAGGCCAACTGTTCTCCGTCTGGCGACCAGGCAGGCTGCAGATCATCATCCTGAGAACTGGTTATTCTGATAGCGGGCTCTGAGCCGGCTTCGGCCCGATTGATCCAGAGATCAAAATCTCCCGCCATATCCGAGGCAAAGGCAATCTGCTGGCCACTTGGCGACCAACTGGGATTCCAGCTGCAGTTATCGATGAAGGTAACCGAGGACAGTCCGTATTCCTGATAGAAAGACCAGGGTACCTCCTCCTGATCGGAACAGGAAATTATCAGCAAGACCAATATGGTCAGAAACAGCATAGCCGGCAGATCTTTCACCAGAAGTTCTCTCATTGTCCGCCTCCTTATCTCCAGTTATGCACCTGTAATGATCGAACAGGCAACCTTAACAAAAGAGACTTGATTTGTCAAGCCTCTTTATGCTTTGATATGTAATTTGGAAATGTAATTGGTTATTCTACGGTAATTCCCATTTGCCTGGCTGTTCCTTCCACTATCCTCATGGCTCCTTCAATGTCTTTAGCATTTAAATCAGGCATCTTCTTCTCGGCGATTTCTTTAACCTGGGCTTTGGTTACTTTGCCCACTTTTTCTTTCAAAGCCGAGCCAGAGCCCTTTTGCAGATTAGCCGCCTTTTTCAATAAGGAAGCCGCCGGTGGAGTCTTTAATATATAGGTGTAAGTTCGGTCTTCGAAAACCGTTATCTCCACGGGAGTAATGTCTCCACCTTTATCTTTGGTGTCATTATTAAATTTGGTACAAAATTCCTGAATATTAAGACCGTGTTGGCCCAAAGCCGGGCCGATTGGCGGGGCTGGTGTCGCTTTACCGGCCGGGATTTGCAATTTAATAACTGTTTTGATTGGTTTTGCCATATTAAAGCTTTTTTACTTGTAAGAAATCTAGTTCTACCGGGGTTTCTCGACCAAACAGGGAAACCAACACCTTGATTTTACCCCTGGCTTCATCAACTTCAGAAACTTTTCCTTCCATCTCCTTGAAAGGACCATCTGTGATGCGAACCGGCGTATCAACGGTAACATCAATCTTATATTTGGGTTCTTCCACTCCCATTCTCTTTTGCAGTCCCTTGATTTCATTATCGGAAATCGGGGTCGGAGTAGTTCCGGATCCAACAAAACCGGTAACATTGGGTGTATTACGGACTACATACCAGGAATCATCTGTTACAATCATTTCTACTAAAACATAACCGGGAAAAATCTTTTCGGTTACAGTTTTTCTTTTACCGTTTTTAATCTTAATTTTCTTTTCGGTCGGTATTAAAACACTAAAAATCTTGTCTTCCATACCCATGGAATCAATTCTCTGTTTTAAGTTTTTGGACACATTTTCTTCATAACCAGAATAAGTATGTAATACATACCATCTGCGTCCTTGTTGTCCCATTTGTTTGGGCATAGCGTTGACCTAGGTAATAATCCTGTCTAAGACAATAGTGAAGACGAAATCCAAAGTGCCCAGAAAAGCGGCCATTATAACAGTCACTCCCAATACCATCAAAGTGTAGCGGATGGTCTGCTGCCTGGTCGGCCAGACCACCTTTCTCATTTCATCCTTTGACTCTCTTAGATAGCTTGTAAGTTTATTAATCATATAACTGGTTTTTAAAAAGACCTCGTGAGGTCTTCATTAATCAGCCTAAATATTGTATAACAAGCCTGATGTTTTGGCAAGTGGATAACTGATTAAATGTCCAGATTCTCTACTTTCTTGGCATGGGTGTTAATAAAGTGTTTCCTGGGTGCTACTTCTGATCCCATCAGGATATCGAAAACCTCGTCTGCTTTCTCGACGTCATTAATAGTCACTTGTTTCATCACCCGCTCCCCAGGATCCATGGTAGTTTCCCAAAGTTGATCGGCGTTCATCTCTCCTAAGCCTTTATAACGTTGGATATTTAAACCAACGGTCCCGGTTTCTGACCCCTCCTCCGATCCCTCTGCCGGCTCTTCATCTTCTTCAGTTTTTTTGGCTTTGGTTATCTTGGTAATTTTAGCCTTGGGCGGCTTAGCTTTTTCCATCTCTGTCTTGGTCTTTTCCAATTCTGCGTCTGAAAAAACCCATCTCATCTCTCTACCCCTCTGAACACTGTAAAGAGGTGGCTGGGCAATATACAAATATCCTTGTCGAATAATCTCGGGAAAGTAGCGATAGAAAAGAGTTAACAATAGAGTTCTGATGTGGGCGCCATCAACATCTGCATCAGTCATAATGACGATACGATGATAACGCAGCTTGCTAATATCAAATTGTTCTCCGACGTTAGTTCCCAAAGCAATCACCAGAGAGCGAATTGATTCCGAAGACAGCATCCGGTCTATCCGAGCTTTCTCCACATTTAATATCTTACCTCTAAGCGGCAGGATGGCCTGGAAATAACGATCTCGGCCTTGCTTAGCAGAGCCACCGGCAGAATCACCCTCTACGATGAAAAGCTCAGATTGAGAAGCATCACGAGAGGTGCAATCAGCCAACTTACCGGGAAGAGTGAATCCTTCTAAGGCTCCTTTTCTCAAAACTGATTCTCGGGCAGCACGGGCTGCAGCCCTGGCTTTCTGGGCCAAAATAACTTTACCCAGAATCTCTTTGGCTTCAGAGGGATGTTCTTCTAGAAAAGATCCAAAAGCTTTGTTAAAAACTGAATCAACTGCTGTCCTAGCTTCGGTATTGCCCAACTTGGCCTTAGTCTGGCCCTCAAATTGGGGCTCAGGCAGTTTAACTGAAACAATAGCGGTTAGGCCCTCTTTGACATCATCACCGGATAAAGTACCGTTTTTCTCTTTTTCCTTGATCAGTTCATTCTTGCGAGCGTAATTGTTGAGGGCCCTGGTCAGGGCAGTTCTAAAGCCCACTAAATGCATTCCCCCTTCTACAGTATGGATATTATTGGCAAAGGGAATTATTGTTTCTTTGTACTCGTTAGTGTATTGAACTGCAATCTCTACCTTTACTTTGTCGACTTCCTTGTCTACATAAAAGGGAATGTGTTGTTTGATCTCCTTGTTGTGATTGAGATGGCGGACATATGACTGGATGCCACCTTCAAAATGATAAGAATAATTACGAGGATTGGCTTTGTCCCTTTTGTCCTCAATATTGATTGTCACCCCTTTTGTTAAATATGCTTGTTGGCGTAAATGAGTTAATATTGTTTCCCAGTCATATTCCAAAACTGAAAATATTTCAGCATCTGCCTTAAAGGTAATGGTAGTACCAGTTCCTTTGGCTTTACCAACCGGCTTTACTTTGCCCAAGGCTTTCCCTCTTTTATACTCCTGGCGGTACAGTTTACCATCTCTTCTTACCTCGGCAATCAGATGCTCAGAAAGAGCATTGACCACTGAAACACCTACACCATGTAAACCGCCTGACACTTTATAGATACTGTGTTCAAATTTAGCGCCGGTATGCAGCATGGTCATAATAGTTTCCAGGGCAGACTTTTTGGTCTGTTTGTGCTTTTCAACCGGAATGCCCCGACCATTATCCTCTACCTGTGCCATACCATCGGGCAGCAGCCTAACATCAATTTTGTCACAAAAACCACCCATAGCTTCATCAATGCCATTATCTACTACTTCCCAAAGCATATGATGCAAACCCTCGGCTGCTGTGTTGCCAATATACATACCCGGCCGTTTTCTGACCGGTTTTAATCCTTCCAAAACCGTAATCGATTTGGCGGTATAATCCCCTTCTTTGACCGGTTTATTGGCAACTTTAACAGCAGGCTTTTGGGGAGTGGTTTTTGGGGCTTTTTTTACTACTTTTTTTGGCATAAAAATAAAAGTGGATATCTGCTTCTTTGCCCTTATTTTAGCATATTTTTCGGGTTTCTGGCAAGGACTAATATGCCTACATAATGTGGTCAAAAATTAGCTAGATTTAGCCTAAAAAATGTACCATAAAAGAGTGCTAAACCCGGCACTCTTTTTCTTATTTCGTTGTTACTTTTTCTTGGTTGGAGGAGCTTCTTTTTCGACTAGATGGACAATGTCTATCTTCAATCCTTTATTCATCTTGGCGGAGATTAAATTATAGACCGCTGCAGTCAGTAGTCCGGCAATAAAAGCCAGGACGACCACTGCTGCTAAACCAAAGAGGTATATCGCCAGAAAAGAATACATGCCAGTTAAACTGTCAAAGCCTCCATCAAAAAGACGAGTTAAAACATAAGTAAAAAATGCGTAGACCACCCCAAAGACCAAATAATTGGCCACTGCTAAAAACATCCAGACCAGGGCAAAATTAACAACTTTTAATTTTCTAATTTCGTACATTTTTGTTTTTCCTTATGCTTAACTTCTTAATTCAATTTGAAATTTAGTCTGTAGCTTTTTGATAATCTTATCCAGGATTTTATCCACCTCTTCTGATTTTAGCGTTCTTTTGCCAGATTGAAAAGTGAAGCGCAAAGCCAAACTGTGTCTTTTTTTATTCTGCTGGTCAGCAAACTGATCAAAGCATTCAATCTCAACCAATAAAGGATCAACTCTAGTCAAGCTCTTGTCAATTTCTTGATAAGAATATTTCTTATCGATCCAAAAGGCAATATCCCGTTCCACGCTCGGGTAAGCTGAAAATGGTTGGTATCTTTTGGAAGAGATCAGTTTAAATAATTTAGCGGCGTCCAAGAGGAACAAGGCCGTATTGTCGGGAACTTTATATTTTGCGATTTCGCTGAAGTTTGCCTGGCGCAATTCGACTAGGGCCGGCTGATAGTCTTTGATCCCCAATCTCCTAGTCAGAAAGTTTAAGATACCCTTGGCCGTAAAATAAGCATTATCCGATTTCTTGGAGGCCACCAGGCCAAAGACCATAGTCTTTTCTTCCACTTGACCCTTGCCCTTTTTAAAGAATAACTTGCCAATCTCAAATACTTTTAATTGGTCGTAATAATTCAAATTGTGCGCCATCATACCCATCACCTCTTGAAAGGAAGTTCTCATGTATTTTTGTCCTTCGGATAAAGGATTGGCAATTTCAACATGGGCTGATTTGTCCAGGGGATCACCATAAAAAGAATAGGAGTAGATCTCTATCATTCCGGCAATCATCAGGACATCTCTAACCTTTTCCAGCAGCTGCAGCTGCTGATTAGGAGCAGGTGGCTTCATCTCACCTTTGATATAAGTTGGCGTCATCTGATTATAATCTACGATTCGGCCCACTTCTTCTATTAAATCAGCTTCCAGACTGACATCACTCAAGCGCCAGCTGGGGACCGTAACCTTCAAACTCTTGGCACCGCTTACAACAAAACCTAAGTTTATCAAAATATTTTTTATTCGGGCTTTAGTCACCGTTATTCCCAGTAGTTTTTCCACGTTCTGAGGATTCAGGTTTATTACCACTTTTTTCTGGCTGGTGTTATCAACCAGGCCCAGGTCCTTTAAAATCTGGCCGCCTGACAGCTTAGCGATCAAGGCTGCCGCTCGATCCAGATTATCGACTGTTTTCTGATTATCGACCCCCTTTTCAAAACGCCAAGAACTTTCAGAGCGCAAATTCAATTTCTTCGAAGTTTTTCTAATGGCGGCAGGATCGAAAAAGGCTGATTCTAATATAATGTCTTTGGTTTTGAAACCAACCTCGCTGTTGGCACCACCCATCACTCCGCCAATGGCAATCGGTTTCTGGCCATCAGTAATCAAACACATGGAATTATCCAAAAGTCTATTCTGTCCATCTAGGGTTTTAATCTTCTCTCCCCTCTTGGCCTTGCGGACTACAATCTCTTTAATTCTCTTGCGGTCAAAAGCATGTAGAGGTTGTCCGGTTTCCAGCATGATGTAATTAGTGGCATCAACAATATTGTTTATCGGTCTGACTCCTGATGCCAACAGTCTTTTCTTCAACCATTCAGGAGACTGTTTAATTTTGATTCCTCTGATAACTCTGGCTGAATACAAGGGACACAAATCTTTATCAGCCACTTTAACAGACAACAAGTCCTCAATCTTCTCCTCTGACTCATTCAGATTGTAATTAGTAATTCGTAATTTGTTATTAGTAACTACAGCTGTTTCTCTGGCCAATCCAATAATAGATAAACAATCTGGTCGATTGGGCGTAATCTCCAGGTCAAAAACCACTTCAGCAACACCCAGGGCCTTATTGGCCTTGGTTCCTAACTGGGCAGATTTATCCAAAATGACAATTCCTGTATGATTATCGCCTAAACCCAATTCGTCTTCAGCGCAAAGCATGCCATTAGATTCAACACCTCGGATTACTGCTTTTTTTAATTTTAAGCCAGTGGCCAATTGTGCTCCTCCAGGAGCAAAGGGAACCTTATCGCCTACCTTAAAATTATAAGCACCGCAGACCACTTCATATTGTTTCTGGGACGAAACTCTTACTTTTACCAATTGCAGTTTGTCGGCATTAGGATGTTTATTGATGGCCAACACTTCAGCTACCACTACTTTGTCATCAATTTGGGCTCCTGCTTTTTCAATATTGGTTACCTCGGTTCCTGACATTGTTAAAAGTTCTGCCAGTTGTTCTGGAGTTTCTTTAAACTTTACGTAGTCTTGTAACCAAGATAGGGGTAATTTCATAGTTTATTTAGATCTTTTTGGTCTTTACCTTTCTAAAACTGAATAAATAAGCGGCCAAAAGCGCCAGGGACCAAATAACCAGGAGAGCCGTTTTCCAGGTAGGAAAATCCCCAAACTGCCTGGAGATAATATAATAGGCAATAAGCAGGTAAACGACGATGGAGATGATTGTCCAATTATTTTGATTTTTTCCCATAACTCGGCTAACCGGCCAGATCAGCAGAGCAATTCCGGCTAAAAAAACCAGATAGGCTCCCAGTAACTTGCCAATAACCAGAACGATAAGTCCTAGGCACAAAACCACTCCTCCGATGATAAAGTAGTTAGTTGGTTTCCATTTTAATCCTAATTGTTTTTTGTCCTCCATTTTAAAATTGTTTTAAGAATCTTATATCGCCGGAATGAAAAAGGCGAATGTCATTAATGCCGTATAGCAGCATCAGCATGCGATCTATACCCATGCCAAAAGCGAAGCCGGAATATTTACTAGGATCAATCTTCATGTTTTTTAATACTTTAGGGTGAACCATCCCTGATCCTAACATCTCCAGCCAACCACTTTGAGAACAAACCGGACAGCCTTTACCCGAACAAAGAATGCAGGACATATCGATATCCACAGACGGTTCGGTAAAAGGATAATGATGCGGCCTGACTCTGGTTTTGACCTTATCTCCGAAAACCGATTTCAAGAAGGAGTCCAGCGTGCCTATCAAATCGGTAACTCTTATCCCCTGATCGATAGCCAGCCCCTCCACTTGGTAAAAAGTGGCTTCGTGGGAGGCATCAGTCGCTTCGTGACGAAAGACCCGGCCCGGCACGATCAACCTAACTGGCGGTTTTCTTTTTTCCATGGCTCGAATCTGTACCGGCGAAGTATGGGTCCTTAATAATAATTTGTCGTTGTCATTGGCCTCTTTGCCATCTTCTATATAAAAAGTGTCCCAAACATCTCGAGCCGGATGATCTTTGGGGATGTTCAGCAGATCAAAATTGTATTTGGCCAGTTCAATCTCCGGGCCATCAACCACCTCGTAGCCCATGGAAGAAAAAAAGGTATTTACTTTACGTAAAAACTGAGTAATGGGGTGCAATAAACCGCCGTGCATCTTAGTACCCGGTAAGGTTTTGTCAAAGTCCTGCCGAGAAGTTTCCCCAGCCAGACTAGCCCTCCCTTCCGCTAAAGCGATTTCGATATCCGACTTGATCCGGTTGGCCAATTTGCCGACGACAGGCTTGAGATCATCAGATAAATCTTTCAGTTTTCTCAGTATCTGGGTCAACTCTCCTTTGCGACCTAAATATTTCTTCTCCAATTTCTGAAGACCCTCTCCATTCTTAACCTTGGCAATCTCTGCCTGGGCTGCTTTTTTTAATTGTTCTAAATCCTTCTGCATATCCTTTATTACACCCGATGACGGGGTGAAGTTTGTCTAGTAAGGAAAAATAGTTCCAAAACGGCCAGGCCCATGATAAACAGCAGACCATTCCACCAGGTTAGCAGCCTGGCTCCCTGCAACAGCAGGCCCCCAACCACTAACAGTGAAAATAAAACGGCTTGACGCAATGATTTGCCCACGTGTTTATAGACTATTTCCTCCTGGGAAAACCAAACCCTTATAAAGAAACCAATTAGGGCCAGGGTACCGGTCAGAGCTACCAGCAAACTGATGTAAAATAAAAAAAGACCAATAAAACCCGAGGTCTCTGGGTTAATGTAGTACAAGACTGTAATCCAGGCTAACCAGCAAAAAAGTGTACTAAGAGAAATACCAATTAGATAGCGTTTTAACGGCATAGATGTTTATAATATAACAAATTTTGGCCTTACTGACAATAAATAATCTATAAGTTATTTTAACGGACCTCCCCTCTTCCGGGAGGCCGGCAAGAACACCTAAATAATTCCCCCCTCCTTGACAAGGAGGGGAAAAACGCACTGTGGTTTTTGCTTTACATAAGTGGAGTGGGGGCGGTCCGGTAATTGTCGAGAGTAGTTATTCAAACCACCCTATCATCACATATCTCTTTGAAATCACAGTAGCGGCATTTAAAAACAGAAGGAGTGGCTTTAAAGTCTGATTGGTAAATCTTCTGAGCTGTGTCTTTAATTCTTTCTGTGACTGCGTTGATATCCTCTTCGGTGGGAGAAACGGAAAATTTCTGATTGCCCTCTAAGTAATAAAAAGATAATAACCCGGCCTCTTCCGATAGGGCTTGTTCAGCAGCCATGGCATAAATAAATAGTTGTTCATAATCAACATCTTTCTTAGTTTTGGGCACTCGGCCGGTTTTATAATCTATAATCTCTACTTTATCATCCGGCAATTGATCAACTCGGTCGATAAAACCTCTGATGGAATACTCTCCTACTTTGATACTGAAACCCTTTTCTAAATATTTGGGCGGGTTATTAAAGAATTTCTTATTGGCTTGGTAATATTGACGCAAAGCTTCTTCCCCGCTCTTTTTTCTTTGCTCCTCGTGTCTCTTGGAATCATACCAATCATCATACCAGTTGCCGTGGTAAAGCTTGACCAGTTGATCGGCAGATGGTTGCTCCCCGGCTCGGATCTTATCGTAGAAATCCTTCAGAGCCCCATGAATACTCTTGCCAAAGGAAAAAGAATGTCGGCCCGAAACTGGTATCTTTAAGATATGGGCAAACTTGTACTGTTTGGGACAGGTCTCAAAGGCTTTGAGCTGGGTAAAACTCAAACGGGTTGGTAGCTTGATATCAAGAAGCTCTTTGTCCTTTTTGACCTTAACCGTGAAATCTTTGGTAAAGGGAAGACTGATTTGTTTTTGTTCATCAGTCTCCACGTATTTTTTTAGGTTAACTTCGGACAGAAACCGGGATGGTCTTTTCTTCCTGGTCCCTCCGTAATTTTCAGCAAAAGTGAAATACAAACTGGACTTGGCCCTGGTACAGGCTACGTAAAACAATCTTCTTTCTTCCTGTAAATGAATATCTCCTTCGGGGATTATTTCTTTGACCAATTCATCGGGCAATTCGATGGGATCTCTTCTCTCGGTGGAAGGAAATCTAAGGTCCGCTAAATTACTGACGAAAACATTGGCAAATTCCAATCCTTTGGCCCCATGGACTGTCATAATTTTAACCGACTCCGGTCCTTCGTCATAAGCCACTGGGGCTGGATCCTCGCCGATCTCTTGGATTAAGTTTAGTTCCGAAATAAAGCTTTTTACCGATTTATCCTGATGGGCCAACTCAAACTCCTGTACTTTCTTATAGAACTTGGAGATATTTAATATTTTCTCGGCAGTGGTTGAATCCTCATTCTTCTGCAGAAATTCAATCAGGTCAGTATCTTTCAAAAAAGCGTAGACAATCTGGGAAACTGACTTGGCCTTGGCTAGGCTGGTGTGTTCCTTTATCATCTTTAAAATCTGGTGCACTGTGCGAACAGTTTTATCAGACAAACCAGAAATAGTTTTACTTCTTTCCATCGAGGTATACAGGGAAATGTTTTTCTGCTTGGTCCAGTTTAGAAGACGGATGATATCTCTGGTGGCCAGATCAAAAACATCCATGGACAACACCCGGAACAGAGCCAGACTTTCATGGTAATTATCCAGCATTTTCAAATAACTGATTAGGTCGATTATTTCCGGCTTTTGGTATAAACCGCGGGAGGCCACGAACTGATAGGGAACATTTTGATTGGCAAAGGTGTTAATAAAGATGTCAGCCTGGGAATTGGCCCTGACCAATATGGCAAAATCGTTCCAGGTCAGTTTCTTATTTTCCTTCTTAAGACGTAAAATCTCTCTGAGCACATTCAAAACCTCTTCCTCGGCAGACTGGGCTTTTAATAATTTAATGATCCCCAGGCCTTTTTGCTGGGCTGATAACTTTTTGGAGATCTTGGAATGCAACTTTTTGCCTTTCTGGTTTATCTGCTGGCCTGACAACTTGGATTCCAATCGATTGGGATTATTTAGTTGGATAAACTCGTAAGTCAGATCCAGGATGTTTTGGTTGGACCGGTAGTTTTTTACCAAAACTACTTCCTGAGAATGCGGAAAGTCTTTTTTAAACTCCAGAATGTTGGAAATGGCCGCTCCTCTGAATTTATAGATGGACTGATCATCGTCTCCGGTCACTGTCAGGTTGTCTAAGGGCTGGGCCAGCATCTTGATCAATTCGTACTGGGCAAAATTGGTATCCTGAAATTCGTCAACCAAAATGTATTTAAATTTCTTTTGGTAAAAGTCTAAAATTGACTTTCTCTTTTTAAACAGTTCTAAAGTTCTAATAATCAAGTCACCAAAATCAAGATTGCCGTCCTTCAATAATAAATCGTTGTAAGTCTTATAGGCTGCAGCCACTTCTACAACTTTGGCAGCCTCTTCCTTTACCGAAGGTGCAGCGCTTTTGAACTTGGCTGCATTTTTCTTAGCGTAATCCAAATATTCTTTTGGCGAAATGTTTTCGTCTTTAACACGGGAAAAATGCTGGACCAAGGCATAAATAAACTTAGTGGGGTTGCCTAACGGTTTGTAGTATTTTAATTGGAACTTGTCTAAATTCTGGCGTACCAGCAGCCATTGTTCCGCAGTTGATAAAACTTTGAATCCGGAATTCAAACCGATTTCTATAGCGTGATCTCTTAGTACTCTTTCACCAAAAGCATGAAAAGTAGACACCCAGATATCGACATAGCCATAAGGTAGGGCCTTATCTATTCGTTCCTCCATTTCCGAAGCTGCTTTATCGGTAAAAGTTAAGGCCAGTATTTCATCCGCCTTGGCCTTTTTTTGATCAATCAACCAGGCAATTCTTTGGGTGATCACCGCGGTCTTACCAGTCCCGGCTCCGGCAATAATAAGCAGGGGTCCTTTGTCAAAAGTAACGGCCTTGGTTTGTTCCGGATTTAAGGTTTTTAAACTGATTTCCATACAAAATCATTATAGCATATCCGTTTGACAGCTAATGGCTTATTTGCTAAGTTAAACTACTTTTCGCAAAAAACAGATAGCGCTCCTTACAATGGAGGGGTGATAATGCCTCAGTTCGAACTGCAGTTCCAGTTTGTGGCTATGATGCAGCCAGATCAGGCTGAAGTGGTAGCAGCACGAATGGAGAAGGTTGTCCCTTTCCCCCACAACACCCAATCCCTGGTCACCAAGGAAGGCAGCAGCTGCATGATCTGGTTACAGGTTGACGGTCCTTTTTCTGACAATGCCTATGCCACCGATTGGGCCAAAGCGGCCCGGAGAGATATGTTGGCTACCGTTACCGAAGAAGAAACTGTCGTTCCTCACGTTATCGTGGTGGCCCAGCTCAAGGAGGATTGATTTTGCCTTTATTCGAGATCCACTGGAAGTTCGTGGCCAACCTGACTCCGCATCAAGCCGCCACCGCTGTAGTACTACTGCAACATCGAGTGCCCGAGCTGGCTGATTGCGGGTCAGAAATCACCGATAACCGCGAACCGCCCAACCGGATCAAGTTGATCGCTGAATATGAGTGCGACGACCAACAAGCTGCCCAAGATTGGGCTGATCTCATTCAAGGTAAGGTAATCGCGTCAGGAGCCATCAGCTGCCTCAAGCCTGAATACCGCATGGTAATCAGTGCTCCGAACAAACCTCTACCAAAGGAGGTTCCATGCCCCGCTTCCGGATAACCATCAAGTTCTCTGACCCGATCACTCAAGGTAATACCAGAGATTTCAATGACTAGTTCTTTCTGCCCTTGGTTAACACCGAGGGCTTTTTTATTTATTAAAAAAACCCGCTTCCTGACGAAAGCGGGTATGTGATCAAGCGACCAGGGCTGGTTCCAGCCTGGTGCGCATACTGAGACTATGCTCAATCTCAGCAGTTACTTCCTCGATTGCTATCAGAGGATTGGTGTAGGGATCAATGTCGATCATCAACTGATCAGCCCCCAGGCTCAGGGCAAAAGCCGGGGTCACTAATCCGGTCAGATCAGCATAGCGCCAACCGGGTTGCACTGGAACGATCTTCTGACAGCCGGCCAAGGCCGTCATCTCGCTCAGGCCGATCAGATCCTGACCAGAGCAGAACAGCTTGGTTACCCCTGCCCATTTTGCCTTTAGAGCATAATGCAGGGCCCGAGAACCTGGTTCCTTCCAGGAATAGCCTGTTGTCTTACTGACGCTGAACAGGTCATCATCGAACAGACCAGGTACCCCTGTATCGACTACCAGGATGCATTCCTGATCTCCCCCCTGAAACTGCCCAGTTGCCCACTCCAGACAAGTTGGGTGCATCTCTCCGGATACGGCCAGAGCAGCGACATAGTCATTTTCAGCTACTCGACCTACCCAGGTCATGAAATCTCTTGTGTTAGATTGAAGATGTGGGCGGTCGTCGATCCAAACCAGCTTACCCAGTTCCCTGATAGCGACCATAAGTTCTCCTGCCAAAGGTTTACGTAATACAGGCAGGGTGTAGGCGTAGTAAGTGTTAACGTGGATCACGAATCCTGCCACTACCGGCAGATGACCCACGGTTTCCACGATCTGCCGGGCTCGCGAGTAATCGCTCATCAGATGATCCAAGACCACCCAGACCATGGAATCGGCTGTTCGGGTCATTTGTTCCCCCTTTGAAATGAGCATTTTTTAATCGATATTATACCTTATCTTGAGAAAAATAATCGGTCAAGCCCGGTATTTACCTAATCTTAGCCAAAAAGCCATATTGAACCTA
This sequence comes from Patescibacteria group bacterium, assembly GCA_043817315.1. Lineage (GTDB taxonomy): Bacteria > Patescibacteriota > Patescibacteriia > JBDRGY01 > JBDRGY01 > JBDRGY01. The sequence goes on from JBDRGY010000013.1 coordinate 70,101, forward strand.
GAATTGATTAGTCCCAAAAAAAAGCTAATATTAGCTAAAAAACCTGCATTTTTTATCCCCAAGCCTACCATTGACTTATCCAAAAATGTCTGTATCTTTAAACTAGCCTTTAAATAAAGGGCAAAATCTATCTTTTAACAAAATTTTTTTTATTTTAGATTCAAAATTATGACTAACCAAATAGACCAAATCCAAAAGACCGAGCAAGAAGCAGAGGCCATCATCAATTCTGCTCATTCTGAAGTTAAGAAAAAAACAGCCGCTACCAGATCCCAGGGCGAAGAAGGCATCGCCTCCTCAAAGGCCCGTCTGCAAAAAGAAATTACTGATATTGATAAGAAAGCAGAGACAGCCATCAAAACTGCCAAAGAAAAAATTGAGGCCGAGGCTAAGAAAGAAATCTCTGCTTTGGATAGAGTAAAACCGGCTGACCTTAGTAAAGCCGTTGATCTAATCGTCAAACAAGCTACTAAATAATTATAAATTGCTAATATCTAATTAAATGGCTCTAGCCGACACCAAAAAGATAATGCTCACTTCCCTGACAAAAAATCAGTCAGCTATTTTGGAATTGCTGCACAACGCTGGAGCCGTTCAGATCGAGAACCTCAAAAAAGAAGGTGAGGAATTACAGACTAACCAATACGAATACCAGCAGGCGCAACTGACTTTTGCTTTAAACCTTTTAGAGAAATACAAAACAGAAAAAACTTCTTTCAAAGATAAACTAGCTGGCAAGATTCCGGTTACGAACCAAGATATTGATCATCTGATTAACAATTTCGATTACCTGGACATCGTTAAACAAGTGGAAGATTTGGAAGCTAAACTGAATGAGGCTAAAAGTACCATTGATAAATTAACTGAAGAAAATAAATTACTGACCAATTGGATCGGTATTGACTTTGTCCCCCAGGATTACCAAACCAATAAAGTCACAGTGCAATTAGGTGCAGTGGTTTCCAGCCACTATGAAGAATTTATTCAAAAGATTGGCAATGTAAAAACCGGTGACATCAAAAAGGTATCTGATGATACTAAAGAAACTTACCTGATTGTTACTTCGTTAAAAGCTAACGATAAAGATGTTAAACGACTATTGTCCGAATATGATTTTAAACCGGCTCAATTGCCTAAATTGGAAACTTTACCCAAACAGCGAATCGAACTGAATGAAAATAATATCAAAGAACAGGACAAAATAATTGAAACCACCGCCAAAGAAATCAAGAAATTAACAAAGCATATTCACCAGTTAAAAATCGTTTTCGATTATATCACTTGGAAAAAGGAACAGACTGATCAGCTGAATAGAATGTCAGCTACTAGCAAGACCTTTTCCGTGATGGGCTGGATCGACGCTGATCACATCAAACTCATAGAAACAGACTTAAAGAAAATTACCAAGGAATACGCTTTAACCGAACTGGAAGTTAAGAAAGAAGAACCCAAGCCGGTTGCTTTGAAAAATAGTAAAATCCTAAGACCGTTTGAATCAGTTACCAACATTTACGGCATGCCCAAAAGCAGCGAAATCGATCCAACCCCTTTCCTGGCCCCTTTCTTTATTATCTTTTTCGGCTTGTGTTTAACTGATGCCGGTTACGGAGTTGTTCTTGCCTTACTAGCCTGGGGCATGATCAAAATCATGAAAATCCCCATAGAAAACCAGCGATTACTGCGTCTTTTGATCATAGGTGGTATTATTACCTTTATTATCGGAGCGATTTTTGGCGGTTGGTTTGGCCTGGTCCTGGAAGACCTGCCTGATTCCATGTCCTTGATCCGAGAGAAGTTAATCAACATCCGCCAGATTAATCCGCTGGAATCCCCTCTGACTGTGATGATGCTTTCTTTTGTTCTGGGTATTATTCAAGTACTAGTTGGTTTGGGCTTGGATGTTTATTGGAAAATAAAACAAGGTAATAAAAAAGACGGACTGCTCGGTTCTGGAGTCAACTTTCTGTTCTTGCTAATTATTTTATTCTGGGCTTCTGTCAAATCTGGCCTGCTGCCGGAAGCTATTGGTTCGATCGCTACTTATACCTTGTACGCCGGAGTTGCTCTGATGATACTAACCCAAGGCCGCAAATCAAAAAATATTGTCCTTAAATTCTTTTCCGGTACTCTAAGCCTTTATAACCTAGTCGGCTTTTTATCTGATATTCTCTCTTATTCACGTCTGTTGGCTTTGGGCTTGGCTACCGGTATTATTGCCATGGTGGTAAATTTGGTGGCTATGCTTTTTAAAGATATGATTCCTTTTGTCGGTTGGGGCGTAGCGGTTTTAATTCTAATTGGCGGCCATCTTTTTAATCTGGCAATTAATACTCTGGGTGCTTTCATCCATTCTGGCCGTTTACAATTCGTAGAATTCTTTCCCAAATTTATGGAAGGCGGCGGCACTCGCTTCCAACCGTTTAAGAAGGAAAGTAAATATATAAGGTATAAAGGTGATGCGTAATGAGTAACGCGTAATGCGGGCTTCGCATTACTCATTACCCGTTACGCATTACGAGTAATAATTAACTAAGGAGATAAAACTATGGAATTCGGAGTCGCATTAGCTATTCTAGGAGCTGCTATGGCCGCAGCCATGGCCGGAACCGGTTCAGCTATCGGAGTCGGCTTGGCTGGTCAAGGTGCTTCTGGAGTGATTTCAGAAGATCCTGAGAAATTCGGAAAGGTTCTCTTGCTAGAAGCTTTACCGGGTACTCAAGGAATCTACGGTTTTTTGGGAGCTATCATGGCTTTACAAAAAGTCGGATTACTAGGTGGCGAAGTAGTGGAATTAACCACCGGTCAAGGTTGGCAAGTGTTGTTTGCTTGTTTGCCAATCGCCGTTGCTGGTTTAACCTCTGGTATTTGGCAAGGAAAAGTTTCTAACGCCGGTATGGGCGTCGTTGCCAAGAAACCGGCTGAATCCGGTAAACCAATCATCCTGTCCGCCATGGTAGAAACTTACGCTGTCTTGGGTCTCTTGACCACCATTCTGTTGATCAACGGTATCAAGATCGGTACCTAAAACTATAAAGAAAGGAACCAATGGCCTTAGATGACATTATTCAATCTATTTTAGCTGAGGCAAAGAAAGAAGCTGATAAAGTAAAACAGCAAGGAGTAACTGATATTGAAGCTTTGAAAAAAGAGTTCAAAGAAAAAGCTAACGAAGAAGAAAAGCGGATTCTTGATTCAGCCCAAAAAGAGGCTGATAGAGCAACCACTCAAGCCCAGTTTTTGGCTATTTCTCAGAAAAAAGCCGGTTTATTGACCAAAAAACAGGAAATTCTGGACAAGGTTTATAAACAAGCTTTGGAGAAATTAGCCAAACTGGATCCGGCTTCTTACCAAAAACTAGTTGCTTCCCTGCTTAAAAAACTGGATGAACCGCAAGGAGAAGTAGTGCCGGTTAAAGGCAAAGAATCCCTAACTAAGGAAGCTTTGAACAAATCCGGTAAACCGTACCAGTTATCAACGGAAACTATAAGCGGTAAAGGCGGTTTTGTCTTTAAAACCAAAACCATGCAAATTGATAACCGCTTTGCAGTGTTGATCGACCATGTCCGTCAGGACACTGAAATGGAAGTCAGTAAAATCTTGTTCAGCTAATTAATCACCTCTGTCATTCTGAGCGGAGCGAAGAATCCCGATACAAAACAAACAACGAGATCCTTCACTGCGTTCAGGATGACAAGGTACTAACAAACAATGCCTAACGACAATTACGCATTTGCTACAGGTAAAATCAGGGCGCTAGAAGCCAGGCTTTTGAATTCCACCGACATTGAAAGGATGATTGACGCTGATAATTCCGATTCCGCTTTCAAGGTGTTTAACGACACTGATTACGCTGACAACCTGCTGGATGTAGCAGCCACCGGTTTCAAAAAAGCGCTGGATGATGATCTGAACCAAGCCAAGGATCTATTGACTCACATTGTACCGGATCCTAACCTGGTACGTCTGGTCTTTCTGCAATATGACTTCCATAATATCAAGCTGGCTTTCAAGGCCAAGTACTCGGACAAAGATCTGAAAGATGAGGCTTCTCCGTTTTCCCAATTCCCCTACTCTGACTATCAAGACTATATCATTGAGGAACAAAATAATGACTTGGCTGAAGATTTAAAAGCCATCATCGATGAAGTTAAGAAAGAACTGGATAAACAACCGGACTCCCATCAAATCGACAATATTCTAGATAAGAAATATTTCGAGCTCTATCGGCAATTAGCCAAGCAGATCGGCAATCAGTTTATCCAAGACTTGGTGATGATCCAGATTAACATTGCCAATGTCAAAATCTTCCTGCGGGCCAAGAGAATGAATAAGGATTCTAAATGGCTGGGAAATGAATTGATCAATGGCGGCTCCATCCCGGAAAGAGATTTCCTGGAAGTTTACGACAAAGATCTCAAAGAAGCTTTCAAGGCTTTCTCCCGCTGTTTCCCCAAACAGATGGACCAGGCTTTTGCTGAATACCAAAAAGACCAGAACCTCTGGCAACTGGAAAAAGCTTTTGAGCATTATGAACTAGAATTTACCCGTAAAGCCAAATACTTAGTGGGACCGGAAGTGATTGTGGCTTACTACTACGCCAAGACTAACGCTATTCGTAACGTTCGCTTGATCATGACCGGTAAGTTAAATAAAGTTAAACCGGAAGAAATTAAACAAAGAGTTAGAGAATTGTGGTAAATATACCTAACCATTGCGAGGAGCGGAGCGACGCGGCAATCCCAGTAAAGTAACGGGATCGCCACGCCCCAAACGGGGCTCGCGATGGTAGATGAATAGAAACTATGGACAACAACAAAAAAATAGGAATAATCGGCTCCCCTGACGCGGTCTTGGGGTTCAAAGCCATGGGTTTAGTCACTTTTGCTGTTAATAATAAGGAAGAAGTGATTAAATCTTTGGAATCGGTTAAAGATGATTACGCTATCGTCTTTATCACCGAGGACTGGGCAGCCGAAGTTCCGGAGGAATTAACAGAGCTTAGACAATTAACTCTGCCGGCCGTTATCGCTATCCCCTCTCAACTGGGAGCGACCGGTCAAGGTATCAAAGACCTGCGGCAGATTGTAGAGAGGGCAGTTGGTTCGGATATTTTATTTAAAGAATAAACCTACAGCACCTTGTCATTCTGAGCAGAGCGAAGAATCCCGTTACTGCACCGAGATCCTTCACTGCGTTCAGGATGACAACTAAATAAATTAATTAATAAATATTTATAAAAGTATGAACCAAGGAAAAATAATCAAAGTGTCTGGACCATTAGTCGTTGCCTCTGGC
>JBDRGY010000014.1:0-106924 GCA_043817315.1 Patescibacteria group bacterium
TTCGAAGTGTAGCTCTCCACGCAATGCCTGCTGGTAAAGCCTGCGAGATGTTCCACTTACCCTGACTAGGCGGTCCGGGTGCGCTTCGGCTCAAAATAAACTTCCTCTGTAGCTCAGCGGACAGAGCACCTGCTGGGACCCCAGCGGGTTGTCGCGGGTTCGAATCCCGTCAGAGGAATCAAATTCTTTACAGGAAGCGCACGTAGCTCAGGTGGTAGAGCACTCCGTTGGTAACGGAAAGGGCGAAGGTTCGAATCCTCTCGTGCGCTCCATTGTTCTCTGGGAGGGGGCTTCCATGCCCCTAGTTGGGGATCGCCTGCGACCTGGCAGAAACCCTGTCAGGGAGGTGATCTATGAGGGCAGATCGCTGGCTCCGCATCTGCGGACTAAGATCTGGCCATCCGGCCGGGATCGATCGTTATCACATCGAACTCGATGCTGATAATGTCATCCTGCGTTGCCGGAAGAGAGTAGTGGGGAGATACTCCGAACTGAGAGTAGATCCTCACAACGTGCGCCAGGATATCTGCGAAGACATCCGGCGGCACACTCTCTAACTGGGGAGGGATCAGCCCTACAAAGGGGGTTGCGACAACAGGTTGCGCCCCCTCTTTTTTATCCAAATAAAAAGGACGGGTTGGCCCGTCTTTTTTGATTTAATATTATTGTAAGATCTCTGCTATTCTTTGTAGCAAATCAGCCACAACTTTGTCAATAGCCGTTTGGTCTTTTTTGGGAAAATTCTTAAGAACATAGTCTTCAGAAGTCATCCCACTGCGGCGGTTATCCCCGATACCAACTCTAATCCGATTAAATTTTTCAGTGGCCAGGTGTTTAATTATTGATTCCATGCCTTTATGACCACCAGCTGATCCCTCATGGCGGATTCTGATATCAGCCAGGTCCAGATCAACGTCATCGTAAATTACCCAAACGTCATTGGGATAGATTTTATAATAGTTAACAACTTTAACCACGGCCTCTCCAGATTTATTGACAAAGGTTTTTGGTTTGACCAAGATGACCTTTTCGTCATTAAGATTAGCTTCAGAGATGTAAGCGTTAAACTTGGGCTGGTCTTGCCATTTTAACTTTAAATCTGCTGCCAATTGATCAAGAATCATAAAACCCAAGTTGTGGCGATTCTTTTGATATTGTTTGCCTGGATTCCCCAGGCCGGTGATTAATTTCATTAAAATTTAAAACTTTTTAGAGTTATAGAAATTGGCGACCCCCTAAAACCAAACATCTGACGCATTCGTTTTTCCAGGAAGCGTAGATAAGAGGGGTGTAAAGAGTCTTTTTTTTCAACTTTTAGGGCAAAAGTGGGTGGTGCTGTCTTGATTTGACGCAATGACTTTAACTTGGGAAATTGACTTTTTTTACGGCGAGAAGGCAGATGTTCCTGAGCAGCAGTTTTGATAAACTGGGTTAGGACTTCAGTATCTATTTTTTTATTATACTCTCCCCAGGCCGCAAGAGCCACATTTAAACATTTATTGATATTGCCGTTCTTGGTGGCCGAAGTAAATACTACCGGGGCCCAGGCCAGATGGGGGAGATGGCTGGCAATGTATCGTTGATGTTCCGCCTCTGTCTTCTTTTTGGACCCGGGGATCAGGTCCCATTGGTTGGCCACGATTACAGTAGCTTTTTGTCCTCTGGCAATCAGACTGGCCAAGTGGGCATCCTGATGGGAAATATCCTGGGTAATATTTAGAACCATTAAGGCAACGTCAGCTTGTCTAATAGTCCTTAAGGTTTTATTGACACTCTCTTTTTCTATCCGGTCATTAATTTTTGTCATCTTGCGAACACCAGCCGTATCTACTATCTCCAGTTTTTGGTTTTGGTAGTTAAAAACGATATTCTGGGGATCACGGGTAGTGTGAGGTATATTTGTGACTATTACTCTTTCTTCGCCTAAGAAGGCATTGACTAAAGAGGATTTGCCTACATTGGGTTTGCCCAGGACTGCCAGCTTGATCTTGGGGCTAGCTGTTTCGTCTTCCTGTAAATTCTTGGGAAGCGCGTCAACAATTTCATCTAAAAGATCACCAGTGCCACTGCCGTTTATACCGGAGAGTAAAATGGGATTCTTTAGACCGAGGCGCAAGAAGTCGGCCAGGCGAATTTTCTGGCGAGTTTTGGGATTATCGACTTTGTTAACTGCCAAGATGACCGGCTTGTTAACTTTCTTTAAATAGGAAGCTGCCTGCCGATCTTCTTTGGTAATACCCACTGCTGCTTCAACCAGGAGAACAATAACATCGGATTGCTCAATAGCCAATTTGGCTTGTTTAATGACCGAAGCTTCAATTTCTTCTTTTCCTTTAATATCTAGACCCCCGGTGTCAACCAGGTAAAAAGAAAAACCGCACCAACTAATTTCCTGATAGTTGCGGTCGCGGGTGGTACCTGCCTGCTTGGAGGTAATAGAGTGTTTTTTTTCTAGGAGAGTGTTGAATAAAGTTGATTTGCCGACATTGGTACGACCGATAATACTGACTACTGCTTTTTGTTCCATAACCAAGTTAGGTTGAGTTTCCAGTTTCTACTATAGAGCGGCTGTTTTCTCCCAGTACGATAATAAAATCGAGCTCTTCTGTTGAAGTTAGATTTGAATTTACATTTTCAGTTTCCAGATCTTGCCAATTGATGGTGCCGGTGTTTTCCAGAAAAGCGGGCAGCAGGGTAGAAACATTAGCATTCAAATCATTTTTGAGTATCTCCAGAGAGTTTTTCTTTTGGCCTTTGGTCAGGTCGTAGATGACAGTTTTTTCGTAATCTCTTTGCTCGGCATTGCCTACGCTGACAATATTGAAATTCCTGTCCGACAAATATTGGGAAGTGGTATTGGCTAAGCCGGAAATATTGGTACCGTTCTGAATTTCGATGCGGGCACTTTCTTTGTTAATGAAAGTTAAGAAAAATATGTCCTCGGCAATTTTCTGGATTTCGCTAAAATCATCCAAACCGGCCTTGGGCCTTAAAATATAAGCCCCATCTATTGTGGTTTCTGAATAGAGCACCCCGTTTTGTCCGGTTTCTAGAACCTGATTTACAATATTGTCTTTGTCTACATCCATAGCCAATTTGGCCAGACGAATCAGTTCCCAGGCCTCCATATCAGTTCTGGTGTGTTCCTCCAGAGAGTTTAAGATATCGATTATCTTTTTTGGATTTAGTAAAGTTGAGAAAGAAAGAATCTTGTTTTTGAAAGCCAATAAAACTTTCTGTTGTCTTTTGGAACGGGCAAAGTCTGACCCCTCGCCGTTATTGCCGTGGCGAGAGCGGACGAATTTCAAACTCTGATCTCCATCCATAGTTTGCTTACCGGCTTCGAAACTTACATTCTGGTAGCCGTAATTCCAGTCAGGATACATATAGTCGTAGAAGGTTCTATCAACTTCGATTTCCAGGCCACCCAGCAGGTCGACAATCTTGGTGAATCCTTGAAAATCAAGGCGACCGTAATAATGAACGTCTTGTCCGGTAATATTTTCAATTACCGTAGTGATTAATTGGGCTCCTTGACCGTCATCCATCTCACCAAAAGCGTTGGCGTTATTTATCTTGCGCCAGCCGTAACCCGGGATTTCTACGAAAAGGTCACGGGGAATTGAAAGAAAGGCCACTTCATCTGTGGAGGGTTTGATACTGGCCAGTATTATGGTATCTGTTAGGTAGGCACCAGCATGACCTTGTCCGCCCATTCCCAAGAGCAGTACATTGATACGATCTTGGGCCTCACCGGTCAAGGCTCTGTCTTCGCTACTGACCAGTGATTTAACTTGTTTAAAAAAGTTAGAGATTGCCCCATCTTCAGTAATGGCGCTTGAAGAGGAGATTGCCTTGAAGGTCAGGGCCAGACTGAATATTCCCAGAACGACAAAAAAGTAAATAAAAAACTTCCCCACATAAAATAACTTTCTTTTGGGCTTTTTATATACAACTTTCTCGACTGCACCCTTGAGTAAGTCGACTTGGGGAAGTTTAGATTTTGGTTTCATATGCTCTGAATTCTTCCTTATTATACAACTTTTACTTGAGACTGGTCAAATTATTCATCCCGGTCTGGATTAGCAAGATGACCAACCCTTTTTTGGCCAATAGTAAGAACTGAAGCACCGAAGGGGAAATTTATCTTTCTCAAAAGGAGAGATTCGACTTTTAACAACCAGATAAAAAAAGCATTGACAGGAGGAGGTAACAAGAAGTATGAAGTTTTCGAACCTTTTTTGTTATTGGTTAAACTTTTAGAAAATCTGAAAATTAAAATTGGAAGGAATAAAAAAGTTATTAAATAACTACGTTTATGCAAAATAAAGCCGGCTAATGATAATTTTCGGTGGAGGTCAGAGAGGGTATATCTTCTTTTATGATGCAGGGCTTCATCGTGTTCGCTCCAGAGGAATTGATAGGCAGGAGCCAGAATAAAGACATAACCACTCGGCTTGCAAACTCGATAAAATTCCCGTAAAGCCTTTTCATCGTCATCCATGTGTTCGATAAGATCAAAAGCACACACCAAATCATAACTATTATCTGTCAAAGGGAGCTTTTCAGCCTCACCTTTTAGTACGTCTTTGATCCCTCGTTTCTGGCAAAAGTTTATAGCCAATTGACTATTATCAATGCCCGTTACCTTACCGAACCTATTTAATATCTTGAAATTAATACCCGTGCCACAGCCAACATCTAAAATATCTACAGATTTGTTTTTTGAATCCAATAACTTTTCGATTTGCGAAAAAATAATGTCTTGACGCCCCACATGCCACCAGTATTTTTCCTCCAATTCGTACATTTTCTGATATTCGTTTTCTTCCATAAGTATTTACTAATTAATCTTGATTTTAGATAGCTGCTTTTTAGGTCGTCGGTAAAAAATATATAGGATGATGGTAGTCAACAAAGCCAAGAGAGATATTGTTTTGGCCACCAATCTAGTTTTGGTATCAGTATATTTTACCAAAACGGTATGGTTGCCGGCCGGTACAGCAATTTTCATTGTCCGGATAAAAGGAACCAGATCAATATTTTTTTGCAGGTTACCGTCTATCCATACTTTCCAGCCCGGGAAATAGAAGGTGTTAATAATCAAATTAGACGGTTGGCTGGCCGTAACCTTTATATTGTATTCGGTTGATTTAAAAGTTGACTCTATTACCTCTAGTGTGTCTGGGTGTTCCAGTTTTTGAAACATGGGCGGCTGGACATCTTCCCCGGCCTGAATTAATTTGGCCGTGTCTACTATTGTCTCGGTTCGCAAATATAGTACATGTTGAACAGAAACATTTCTATAAATAATAGCCGGTTCCATCGAATAAACGTTGACCTTGTCAAGACTGGAAAACCAGTCTTCCTGAGTCAGGGCTGATTTCATTTGGGATAAGATAATCTGAGGAGGAGAATAGAGGTGATCTTCTTTGGGTCCAAGATACTCGATGGGCCAGGAATATTTGACAGCCGTCAGAATATATAGAACGGCTAGGACTATACAGGCGATTTTTAGTTTATTATTTTTAAAGATAAAAACAATTATCCCAGCCAGTCCGGCAATAGATAATCCTACCAAGCTCAGGAAGCGACTAGGGTACTGGAATAATGCTAGAGCCGGAATCGATTCCCAGACAAAAGTTGCCAGGGAAGTGGTCATAAACAGACTAATCAGTAAAATTAAGAGCCAAAAAGATAGATACCGCCATTTTTGGTCTCTTCTTCTTAGGTTTTTAAGGAATACTATCAGACCAAATGGGATAATAATTAGGCCCAGATAACTGAGAAATTTTGGGGCATGATCCAGGTAATATTCTGACTGGACAGAAACCATTTCTTTGAATTGGACAAAATGGTTATGAAAATCATACTGTCCCACTGACATAGTTATGCCCTCAGTCAATTCGTCAAGATTGATCTGGCTTTTCTCAACAAAGGCCGGCAGCCAGAACCAACTGGCCATAAGAATTCCCAAGAGGAGAGCTGAAATGGGTTTCCACAAATTCCGATAAGGTTTTTTGGTGAAAAATAGTATAAACAGGAAAATTACTGCAATAAACATCACTGATAAAATGTTATGAGCAATCATCTGCAAGAATATTGTCAGGATGGACAAAAGGAGGTAGATGGGTTTACGTTTGGTAATCAGGTTGTGGAACAAAAGAAGGTTAATGGGAAATAGGGTCATAGCCAAAAGTTCAGCATAGTCGCCGCGAGCGAAAACCAGACCCATCCGATAAGGGAAGAAGGTGTAAATGGTAGCGCAAAGAAGAGCCGGCCACTTCCCCCATAGTTTTTTGGTGAACAGAAACATAAAACTAAAGCCCAAGGCAGAGCAGAGCCAGATGGCCAGTTTTACAGAATTTAATATACTCAGACTGAATAGGCGAAAAAATCCGATCAGGTAATAAAATCCGGGAGAAATAAAATTAAAAAGAGGGCTGCCCAGTCCGTACCAGGTATTAGGAGACCAGCGGGGGATTAAATTACCATCTTTGATATTTTGTTCAAATTCCGTATACCAAGTGAGGTAAATTTCAAAATCATGATTGATAGGCAGACCGGACTTAAGAAGAGGGATAGCCAGATACGAGAAAATAAGGACTGCTAGGATAGTAATAAACAGATTTTTTCTAGTTATCAGTTTTTTCATAAGTGATTTAATTCTACCACTCAATTATTTATTTACAAAACATTTTCTTGATTGAGTCAAGTAAATCGATTGATATTGACAAAAGAGCAAAAGTAAGATATAATAGTAATAGATACCAATATATTCCGGGGTGATTACGGGGTGAAAACACCTCTGTTTTTTTTGGTGGAAAAACAAAAACAAAAATGAATTCGGAACAGAAAATCAAACAAAAAATTTGGGCCACTTTAGTTATATTTTTTATGTTTGTGATGATCGGTGGCACCATTGATCAATTTTCCATAATCCGAGCTGCTACTGATACCGCTAACTTATTGCAGAATATTATATCCGGGGCTTTATTCGTAGAGGCACAAGGTGATGTTGGTTTTAATGACCAGACAGCTGGTACCGGTTTAAACAGCTTAGCTAACCTGACGGTAGTTAACGTAATAGATAATACAGGTTCTGCTGCTGGCTGGGATTGTGTGGGGGGCGGCACCAATTTTATCAATGGGGCAGGCGGCAACTTAATTCTACCCAACTTTCGTCTGATGTGGGCCCCGGGAGATATTGCTGGCCCTGATTTAAACGGAGTGGCCGCTGGTCCTGATTATACGGGCAATTTCGGTGATGGCACCCTGACCCTGATCAATGCCGGCTCAGGCTATGGCAGCGGTTCCTATAATATGGCCAACACTTCCTTAAATTTATTGATTGAAGTAGGGGATTACGCTGAGGATTACAATGCTACCCTAACCTTTACTTTGACTTAAGGTTTTTTCTTGCTTTTTTAAATGACCGGTGTCATAATCAGGCTTTTACTTAATTAGCCCAAACCCTTGACTTTTTGTCCAAAGTGCGCTATAATAATAGTAGAAAACCTTTAAAACAAAGGATTTCTGAAATAAAAAGCAAAGTGAATTATCCGAAAATCAGCGAAAACGGAAACAAACTGACAATTCAGACCACGGGGTGAAAAACTTTGCTTTTTGAGCGAAGTTTTTTAAATCAAGAGGGACACACCAGAAAAAATAAGGATTTTGTTAGCTAAGGGGCCATAATGATCCCCAAAAGCATATGAAAAAAAATGTAAATTTTCTCAAAAAACTTGAGAAAAAAGAAAAACAAATAAAACAAAAATTAATCGCCACGGTTGTTATCTTTTTTATGTTTGTAATGGTGGCTACTTCAATTGAACAATTTTCTTTTATTAGAGCTGCCACTGATACCGCCAACTTAATACAGAATATTACAGGGGGTTCTCTGGCAACTTCTTGTCTGGGAGATTGCGGATTCAACGATCAGGTAGCTGGCGCTGGTATCAACAGTCTTTGTAACTTTGAAGTAGTTAACGCCCAGGATTATCGAGGTACAGGAGCCGGTTTTAGCGTAACTGGTTGGTCAACTCCTTTAGCGAATGGAGCAGGCGGAAACTTGCTGATTCCTAACACCAGGATATATTGGACACCAGCTGATTCTTTCTTTTCCTGGAACGGTGCCTCTAATACAGGTATGGATACAGTAAGTACAACCCTAGATCTTTCCGCTGCCCGAACCTTGCTCAATACTGCCGTCAACGCTGGTATGGGGTACTACAATGTTCCCAATACCACTTTGAATGTAGTGATTGCCACCACCGATTACTTCGCTGATTATAATGCAACTCTTACTATCGATATAACTTAAGATATTTCTAATAGCTTTAATTCCGTTACTGATGGTAGCGGGATTTTTGTTTTTGTAGCATTTTTTTGGTAAGATAATTTTATGAACACTTTTGTTATCCTTCCTACCTATAATGAGAGAAAGAATATCGAGGAATTAATCTCGAAGATTCTGGCTTTAGCTATTCCCGGATTACAAATTTTAGTTGTTGATGATGGTTCACCGGATGGGACTGGACAATTGGTTGAACAATTTAAACAGAACGAACCAAAGCTACATATTTTACACCGTCAGGCCAAACAAGGTTTGGGTCCGGCTTACCTAGCCGGTTTCCGTTACGTTTTGGATCAGGGAGTAGATTATATTATGGAAATGGATGCTGATTTTTCCCACGATCCAAAATATATCCCCCAGCTGCTTTTAGCAGCCAAGCAATATGATGTAGTTTTGGGATCCAGATACATCCACGGCGGCGGCGTCAGAAATTGGGGTTTATCCCGTCGGCTGATTTCCCAGTTCGGTAATCTGTACGCCAGAGCAATTCTATTGTCACCAGTCAAAGATTTAACAGGGGGTTTTAAATGTTTTAATAAAAAGGTCTTGGAATCTTTAGATTTAGACAATGTAGAATCTTTAGGCTACAACTTTCAGATTGAACTGACTTACAAAACATTAAAAAAAGGTTTTACCATCAAAGAAATACCTATTATTTTTACGGAAAGAAAAGGCGGTAAGTCCAAGTTTAACATGGGTATTGTTTTAGAAAGTTTTATTAAAGTAATTCAATTAAGGTTTAAAAAATAGTAACACGTAATGAGTAACATGATTTTGTTGCTTTTTTTATTGTCCAAAACGTCTTAAAATGATAAAATTCATTTATGATTAGCGCCAAAATACGCCAAAACATACCGGAGATATTAAAATATCTCCTTATAGTTGTCTTTATAATAATTTTTTCTTATTTATCGTTTGCTAGGCATGATTCCTTAAAAACATACATGAATGATTTGGGGGCGATTGAACAGGTTATTTGGAACACTCTGAACGGTAATTTTTTTGAAGGCTCTTCGGTGATGTTGGCCGGCAGTGTTGATTACAATTATTTAGGGGCTCATTTTGGGATAATCTTAATTCTGCTAACTCCTTTTTATTGGTTGTTTTCCTCCCCGAAAACTTTACTTTTTATTCAAGTGTTTTTGGTTGGTCTGGCTGGGCTGCCTCTTTATTGGTTAGCCAAGGAAAAGTTGAAAAGCAGTTGGGCGGGGATGGTTTTTCTGATTAGTTATTTATCCTATCCGGCTATTCAAAACGCTTTACTTTACGATTTTCATGAGGTTGTTTTAGCCGCGCCTTTCACAATTTTTGCCTTATACTTCTTAGAAAAAAATAAAAAAGTCCCCTTTGTAGTATTTGCTGTTTTGGCCTGCTTGTGCCAGGAGCATATTGCTTTGATTTTTTTCATGGTTGGACTATATATTATTTTTGTCAAAAAACAAAAACGATTTGGTCTGAAAGTCGCAGCAGCTGCTTTGATTTGGTTTTTACTTTTATTGGGAGTGATCATGCCGGCCCTGTCCACAAGCGGAGAACCAGAATTAATAAAAGCAGAAACTGAATATTATCCCTCGCGCTATGCTTGGTTAGGAGGTAGTCTTACGGAAGTTGTTAAAAACCTTTTTACTAACCCCAGCCAAACACTCAGCTACATTTTCCAATACGAAAAAATCAGATATCTTTTTTACTTGCTGATGCCGGTTTTTGGACTTGCTGTTTTTTCACCGATGGTTTTAGTTGCTTTGCCGATAATCGGGATTAATCTGTTAAGCAGTATCAACATGCCCTATAATTTATATTTTTACCATTCAGCCATTATTACGCCGATGATTATGGTGGCAGCTATTTTGGCTTTAAAAAAACATTTTCTGGGCAGTAAATATTTACATTACTTTTTAGCTGCTATTGTTGTAGCCAGTTTGACTATTAATTATATTTTTTCTTTGACTCCCTGGACGGCCAGATACAGCCTGGAGGATTTTAGGCCGACTGCTCATGCCAAGAAAATTTCTGAAATTAAGGAATTAATTCCGGATGAGGCTTCGCTCTCCATTCAACATAATTTAGGTTCCCATTTTACCCAACGCCGGAATATTTTTCGTTTCCCCCTTTCTTACAACGAAGCCGAATATGTTTTATTGGATTATACTGATCCCTATTACAATAACAGGGAACAGATATTTCATTTTGATTATTCTCTACAAATGCCTAGGAACATTTGGTTTGATTTGACTGTAGAATTGATAAATAGCCCGGATTACGGGGTGATTTTTTTTGAGGACGGCTTTTTATTATTCCAAAAAGGAGCAGCCCGAAATCTAAATGACCAGGCCCACAGCGACATATTCGAGATTATTGATGATGGGGATCGTTTATGAAGCCCAATTCTTTTGACGACAGATACAACGAGCAAGTCAAAGATTATTACCGGAATATTGAGGATTATGATTGGGTGGAGGTTACTGATAATTGGAAAGGACCAGAATCTATAATTCACAAAAACCGAGAATGGACAATAAAAAAATTGATCAAAAAATACGGCCAAGGGAAATTTCTGGATGTTGGTTGCGGGGCTGGGCTAATCTTACGCCACCTGCCAAGAGGCTCTCAGGCTATCGATATCAACCCGCGAAACATTGCCCGAGTAAAAAAATATGTACCTGATGCCAAAGTAACCCTGGGGGACGCCGAAGATTTACCGTATCAAGATGAACAATTCGATACGGTAATTTGTACGGAGACTTTAGAGCACCTAGTCAGGCCAGACAGAGCTTTATCAGAAATTCAAAGAGTCCTGAAAACAAACGGCGCTTTGATAGGTTCGGTTCCCCGTTTGTCGATTATTTGGCGATTCCGTTGGTTGAGCAGCACTCACCCCCATGATGAACCTTTTCACAACGAATACCGAAAAGAAGAATTGAGCAATCTTTTAGAGATTTTTCCCAAAAATAAAATTTGGAAATCATTAGGTCGAGCCAGCTTTATATTTATTGCGCATAAAAATGACAGTTAGACTTTTCAAACAAAAACATATCCTGATATTTATTCTGGTTACCATGGTTTTTCTCATTTGTCTGAAATTGCCCATGGACCCCGATATGGGATGGCACTTACAAGACGGTCAGTTGATCCTAGCCAACAAAGGAATTCCAGCCACTGATCCTTATTCTTATACCATGCCAGATTTTCCGGTAATTTTTCACGAGTGGTTGACTGATATAATTATGTGGCTGATTTATTACCGTCTGGGCCTATTGGTTTTGTCGGTGGTTTTTGCCGCCATCACTTTCTTGGCTTTCATTACGGTAGCTCGGTCCATCCCGGCCAGATTTGAATATCAGATTTTGGCTGCTCTATTGGGGGCGATCGCTTCTATCCCGATCATTGGTGCTAGGCCTCAGATGATTACTTTATTGGGGCTGGCCATGATCATTTATATTTTCTACCGGTTCAAAAACAACCCCCGAAGTAAAATAATCTATTGGTTGCCCCTAATTTTCTTATTTTGGGTCAATTTGCACGGAGGCTTTGTTATTGGTTTATTTATTCTTGGTTTATTTTTGGGCCTTGAATTATTAAGACACTGGTTATCCAGGTTTATCAAGAAATTTTCTATTACCATAATGGCCTGGAGAGATTGGCTGAAATTGGCAATATT
Source organism: Patescibacteria group bacterium (assembly GCA_043817315.1). Classification (GTDB taxonomy): domain Bacteria; phylum Patescibacteriota; class Patescibacteriia; order JBDRGY01; family JBDRGY01; genus JBDRGY01. The sequence continues at coordinate 12,015 of JBDRGY010000014.1, forward strand.
AACCGTGGGATCGGCTCTAGTCACTTTGCTAAACCCATATGGTTACAAGATTTATGAAGAAATTTATAGAACTTTCTTTGACTGTACCTATGCCAGGCAGAATATTTTAGAATGGCTGCCCCTAAAGTTTTTTCAACTAAATGCCACCCAGTTTATTATTTATCTGATTCTTTTTGTCATCCTTCTTTTGGTGGCTTGGCGCAAGATCGACTTTAGCTATCTGATAGTTACCATAATTTTTGGCGTCTTGGCATTTACCAGCTGGCGCAATGTTCCATTATTCATTTTAGTTAGTATTCCTTTTTGGGTATATTTTGTGAAAAATTTAACCGGGCAAACTCTGGTCAAATTTATGAGGTCAAAATGGACAATAGTTGTTTTATTAATCTGTCTATTTTTATTGGGTCAGCAGAAATATAATGAACTTGTTCCTCATACTAAATCTGTGGTAGAATTAGCCAAGAAAGCACATTATCCCATTGAATTAACCCAGTGGCTTGCGGATAATCCGCAAGAGGGTAATGTTTTTAACGAATACAATTGGGGAGGGTTCCTTATCTGGCAATTGCCGGAACAGAAATTTTTTATTGACGGTCGGATGGCCTGTTGGGAACAAAATGATATTGAGATTTTCCGGATGCATCAGAGGGCTCTAAGGCAAGAAGAAAGTTGGCCAGAAGTCTTTGACCAGTTTGATATCAAATGGGCCATCTTGGGAAAAAATGATTTGATAGGTGCTATCCTGGTCAGTCAGGGTTGGCAAGAGATTTATGCAGATGATCTGGCTAAAATATTAAGGAAAGAATAAATGTTGAAGAATAAAAAACTGTTAATAGTAATCATCGCCGTTTTTTTGTTTTTGCCACAACTAGCCAGCGCTATTGAGTCGGGCACAATTAGTATCAAGCCGGCTTACCCTGATTCCGATGTCCAGTTTTCTAATAGTTGGTTTATTTACAATTTAGGCCCAGGAGAAAGCAAAGAAGATGCCTGCCTTATTCTAAATAATGGTGAAGAACCGGTGACGGTCGAGGTTTATTCGGTTGATGCCACTACTACTATTCAGGGTAGCTTTGCCCCGGGTGATTCCTATACAGAACCGAGCGGAGTCGGTTCCTGGGTAGCAATGTCTGGGCGTGAATTTGTGCTGGAACCAAATTCGGAACTGCTAGTACCTTTTACTATTACTATTCCAGAAACAGTGGATGTGGGCGATCATATGGGAGCGGTTATCATTCAGAAAAAAGCGCCGGAACCAACTGAAGCCGGAGGCACAGGAGTCAGTATTGTCACCCGAGTTGGGGTCAGGATATACCAGACTGTACCCGGAGAGGTGATCAAAGATCTAGATATCAATAGTCTGACCTGGCGCTACGCCGATAGAGTATTATTTGAAGGGGAAGTTTTGAATAACTGGCTGCAATTTAAACGTTATCTGGGCTTTGGCAAGCCAGCCTCGATAGAAGTAGAGATAGCCAATAAAGGTAATAACAGGCTATTACCAAAAGGCCACTTTACTTTAACCAATATTTTCGGTCAGATCAGCCATAAGCAGGAATCGGATTTGGGAGAGATTTTTCCCGGAGAAACTAATAATGTTCCGGTATCTTGGCACAAACCCTGGCCGGCACTTGGCCGTTTTGTCCTCAGGGTTGAAGCCACCTTTGATCAAGAGTTGCCTCCGGAGGAGAGGGAAATCGTAATTTGGGTTTTGCCGTATAATCTTATTTTTATTCTGATTATTCTGGCGGTACTGATCATCCTGATCCGGCTGACCTTTCTACTGGTCATGGTCAAAAAACGCAAAAAGTGGGCTACTCATGTGGTGCAGCCCGAGGAAACTTTGGCCGACATCGCGGTAATGTATTCGGTCAAATGGAAAAAAGTGGCTAAGGTCAATAAATTAAAAAAACCATTTAGTTTATCTTCCGGTCAAATTTTGTGGATACCGGGGGTCAAAAAGAAAAAAGAAATGGAAGAAGTGGGTACTCCTTTACCCCAGGAGGCCAAAGAGGGCAAAACGATTACTATCTGGAAGTGGGATTTGACACCGACTATCTTCTGGTCTAGTTTGTCGGGATTGATCATAGTGGTGCTGGCCGTTTTATGGTTTGTCTGGCTGGATGATGTTTTCCTGCAACCAACTGTTACTGTCAACGCCAATGTCAATGCCAATACTAATGTCAATGTTAACACCTCGTTGATTCCCCAAGAAGCTTTAGATAGAGATATAGTCCGTAAATCTGATTTGGCCGAAATCCAGGAGGCCCTAGAAAGATATAAAACAGCAGAGGGCCAGTATCCTTTGGCCGAAGACAGAGACAGGACTAACTCCGCCGGGAATCGTTTGCAAGTCGAGCTACAGGACAAAGGTCATCTATTGGAGCTACCGGTTGATCCTCTGGATCCCCAATATTATTACGGCTATTTATCAGCAGACGGTTCCAGTTATGAAATTACCGCAGTTTTGGAGAACACCGAAGACCCGGAAGGAATCTTAGTCAACGACTTTTATCTCTACCAATTGGCACCAACAGCTTCCGAAGAGATATAATATATGAGAGATAAAGTATTTAAAACAATCAACCTTGTTTGTTTAATTGGCTTGGTTTTATCTACCATACCGAGTGCAGCAATTGATTCCTGGCTCGGTTCTTTTGGTTTAGTGAAGAACGAAGTACAAGCTGGCATCATTGAACCGCTTATCGAAACGGACTGGCACCCCTTTACTGATAATGCTGTTCGCAAGAAAAATGAAGACGGTACCTGGACCGCTAATTTCTTCGAGAATAAACGCTATATCGATTATCAGGGTCGTTGGCAGCTGAAGAAAGATTTGTTAACTGTCAAAGTGGGGGATAACGCGGAAATCATCTTTAATTGGGGAGACAGAGAATTTCAGTTAGTCCCTTATACTTACTTTCATGGAGAAAAATATCGTTACGAAAATCTTAATTCTTTAGTCAAAGAGCAAATTGATTTACAGGCAGAGATAAAGGATATTGAGGGTGGGAAAAAGTGGTCGCACACCTTGAATAAAGCTAAGTATTTAGATAAGGTCGGTTTTGTTTTTGAACCAGCCGGCCTGATTGTCAAGAAAAATGACACTTTGTTAGCCCTGGATGATTTTTTGTATTTAAGTTTCAACGATTTACTGCAGTCAGGTTACGATATTGAATTAACCGATCAGGAATTAGTTGTGGCCAATTTGAAAGAAGGTTTAAATATTTTAGATCCCAACTTTAATTCCACAGCAGCGGCTGACGGACAGCTTACCAGATCATTCCCCAGCGGCACTAATGATGCCGCTTATCCTTCGGCAGACCCAACTAATATCGGGGACGATCTTGAATTTTTACCCTTTGGAGAAACCAGCCAATACTTCCGAGGCTATTTTTCTTTTGATACCTCATCTATACCAGACGGCGACTTGTCCAGTATCAGTGGGGCCAGCCTATACACTTATGTAGAGGCTTTTGTCCGGTCATCCAGATATACCCCTCCCCTTGGTTGGGCTTATGATTACATGTGCGACACTGATGATATCGGTGCCTCGTTAGACACTGGAGACTGGGATCTGTCCAGTCCGGTTAATTGTGTTGCTGCCAATAACTGGGGGGGGCCGGGAAATGAAGGCTGGAAAAGCCCAAGCATTGGAGGTGGTAATGTTAATAAGACCGGAGACACTGATATTGAAATTAAACAGTATTATGGCACCACTGCCGGAAAAAGAGCCTACGCTCAAGTAACCATGACCGAGGACGGCGGGGCCAATATTCCTTATCTGACGGTTACCTACACGGAATACGATCCGGTCCAGAAAAACTGGCGCTGGTATGATGACGAGTGGGACTCTAGAGCAGAGCGGATATATATAGTGGATGATTACGATGCCCAGGCTTATGCCAGTTGCGATACAGATGGAACCTTTGCTGGGTCAGAAAGTGAATTTACTTCTGGTGACTACGGCAACATTGATGAAGATGACGCCAATCTTGTTCTAGACGGAAATTCAGTAGAGAATGAATACACCTATCACAGATTTGTCTTTACCATTGATGGATCCATTTCGGACATTTATCAGGTTGATGTCACCTGGAAGGGTTATGCCGAGGATGATGATATTAATTATGGCCACTCTTTGTGGATAGAAGAGAACAGTACCTGGACGGAAAGAGATAGTGGTACCTCTTCCTCCAAAGAGACATTATCATATAGTTATACTTCAGGATTTGGTGACATTATCAGCGGAGGTACCATGGAAGTGGCTGCCCAGGCCGATGTTACTTCTGGCGGCTTTAATACTTTAAGAAGTTATTACGCTGAAGTCAAAGTTTATTACAACACTTTAAATGAAGATTTAGGAGCGGAAAATGCCGAAGCCTACAAAAACCCAATTTTCTGGGATCAAACCCTGAAATTAAGAGTAACCCTGGAGAATGAAGGAGCCATAGCCGGAGATAATATCCGCAAAGCTTTGCAGTATTCTACGGATGAATCCAGCTGGACTGATGTTTCGGAAAATGACGCCGGAACCCCCAATCTCTGGCGTTACGGCGATCCCATCAAGTGTGGAGGAACCGATGATGCTGTCCTGCCCGCTTTATTATTAACGGACTCCGATACCTTGGCAACTCATAACGAATCAGGGGATGATGCCTCTACTTATGATCACGCCGTGGCGGATTTAGCTGAATACGAATTCTGCTTGGAAAATTACGCAGCTACTCCCGATACGCTTTATTATTTTCGGGTTTATGATAATGGACTGGGAGAAGAGGTGCCCTTAGACACCAGTGAAACTCATCCCCAATTGACAACCTCTGAGGTGCCGGTCCGCTCCGGACCAGACGGAGTCTTTACCCACTATACTATTAATCAAATATATGATAATGACCAACTGGCTATGAAATTCTTGGCTCCGGATGATCTAGCTGACTGGAAAATTGCCTTTTGGGGATCGGAATTCGGTACTGTCACTGACAGCTTGAAAGTTGATGTTTGTCAGGCCACTGAAGATGATGTTTTTGATGCCAACTGCCTTGTTTTGGACACGGCTTCCATTGACCCATCTGCAATCAAGGATTGGCAGGCCGATATGGCCTATACTTATGACATTGTTGAAGGTAATTATTACTGGCTGCATTTCTACGAAGATGGCACGGCTGGAGACAGTACCAATAATTTCCGAGTCAGGAGTGTCAGTTCCCGAATAAAGAAGGAGATTGCTCAGTTTACAACTGACGGTTGGACAGGTACGACCGAAATGGGCAGTACAACAATAAGGATAAAAGATGGCAGTGCTACCGATAAAAGGATATACCCGATGTATGTAGGCTCGGATCAGGAATTATATACGGCCGATACTTACCAGATATACAGTCCCCGGGCTGATTTAACAGTCAATTACGTCTATTTAAAATTGGCTGGTAGAGATAATACGGGTGGAGATATTTCCCTGAGTATTTGTAATCATGACACCAGCTGTCCCGCCGATTTAGCTACCGGCTCGGCCACTTTTTCCAATACCCAAGGTTATGCCGGTTGGTACCCGATCAAATTGGATGAGGCCATTACTCTAGATAGCGACATCAATTACCGGATAAATTTTACGGTTGATACAGCTAGTGATTGGGATATCGGTTATCATATTACTGACCCCAGTACTGAATCACTGGAGGGAACTTCTTCTTACGGGGTGTTTGATGGTACTACTTATACTGACCGGGATTGGTCTTTTCGTTTGGCTAATCACGGACTCAACGCCGATGCCGAACTGGAAAATCTTAATTCTACTTGGTATAACACGGAAAATGTTCAATCGGGTGCCTTTTTTGGCCGTTGGGCTTTTAAAATCTCGCCGACTGTTAATTCTACTTTAAGCTCGGTCAGTTTATACGCCTATAAAGTGGGCAGTCCAACTGATAATTTGGAAGTGGCTATCCAAGCCGATTCATCAGGCAGTCCGGCCGGGACCGACTTAGAATTAAAAACAGTGGCTGGCAGCAGCTTGACCACTAGTGCTACTTGGACGGACTGGACCGGCTTTTCTTACAGCCTAACCGCTGGAACTGATTATTGGTTAGTGATTACCAGAACCGGTGGAGCCAGTACCGTTAATTACTACCGATTTATTTCCACCATTCATTATAATGATTTATTTCCCTTTAAAATTTTTAGCGGAGGATCCTGGTCGGGCAACAACACAGCCACTTCCATTGCCTCTAAGGTGACTACTTCCCAAGAAACTTTCAAAAACGAATTTTACAATACTTCCCAAGCTGTTAACGGTACTGATGAATGGCGTTCCCAGAGCATGGCGCCGGAAGTAGCCAAAAAAGTCAAAGGTTTTTTGGTGCCAGTCGGCGGTTACAATTCGAATAATGATGCCACAGCCACCATGAGTTTGTATAGTGATTCCACGGGCAGCCCGGGTTCTGAATTATCCGGTACCAAATCAGAAATCAGACGTCAATACCAAGACGATTCTTTGACCGAAACCGGTTTACTGGTTTGGGAGTTTGCTGATACTTACACTATGTCGGCTGATACCCGTTATTGGATTGTCCACAAAGCGTTAGATGGTACTGCCAGTAACGAAAGTTATTGGCTGGAGGATACTTGGAGGACAGAATCGGATAGTTGGAAAGGGACGACTGAAGGAGCCAAGCATACTACCAGTGCAGGGAGTTCTTGGTCCGACCGGGCCTTTGATTTCGATCTTTGGGCGATTGTTGATCCTTATGGCCCCAAATCAGTGGACTGGCGTTTTTACGGAGACGAAGCCAGCACTACCCCTAGCTCACCTTACGCGGCGGAAAATACCGCTCCTGACGGGACGATCGGAGACGGCGATGTCTTTAAATTAAGACTAACCTTGGATGAGGAAACGGGCACCGGAATTGCTAACAGCAAAAAAAGAATCCAATATGATACGGCTTCCGATTTTTCCGGCACCCCAACTTATGTTGGAGAGTCCGGTTCGGCAACCATCTGGCGTTATTCCACTTCCTGTGGTGGGGCGGACAATGGTGCCTTAGCCGGTACGGTGATTTCCGGCACCCCAACAGCTGGCACTTACAATGAATCTGGCACCAGCACTACTACTTATGACCATGAAGCATCTACCCTGACAGAGTTTGAATTTTGTATTGAAAATAATAGTGCTACGGCCGCTACCCCATATTATTTTCGGGCTTACGACGTAGCTACGGATGAGGCAATTGATAAAGCTAGCGGAGAAACTTTCCCCAGCCTAACGACGGCCACTTATTCACTGCAGATTTTGGCCGAAGACAAAAATATTGGCTTTACCGATTATGGTTTACCGGGCAGTGGTACCTCTACCCATGTTTTTACTTCTGATGAGGAAATTATCGCTTCAGACTGGACAGGATCTGGCATCGGTTGGTCAGTTACAGCTTCGGCCACTGATTTGGATAACGGAGAAGAAACAATCGACAACAGCAATATCGATTGGACCACTGGCACTATCTGGGCTCTTTATGGAGCTGATACCACCAGTGTGACGACCGCTTGTGCTCCCTGTAATTTAAATTCTGAGCAAACTATTTTTTCCGCTGCTTCCGGTTACGGGAAAGGCAGTTATTATATCCAACCGACTGTTGTTCTTACCCTCAGTGAAAGTGAATTTATCGGAAACTATGTTTCTGAAGTAACTTTAACGATTTCTTAGTTGTCAGGGAGGAATAGCTAAACGAAAGGACCATTGCTTTACCTGTTTTTTTGTGCTAGAATAATATAACAAGTTGAATAAATATTGACTGAATATAAGGATAAGACTATGAAAAGAAAGACAGTTGGGAAAATAATCGTCCTGATGTTGATTATTCTTTTCGGCCTTGTAGGTGTTGCTCAGGCTTATGATCTCAATGCTTTTGATTTTGTGGTCTATGGTGATTCCCATGCTGGTTATGAACCAGCTGTGCCTATTCATGAGGCAATCCTGGCCGAAATCGAGACCATTGAACCAGATCTGATTTTACACACCGGTGATTATACTCATGGCGATGATCCGACAACTTGCGCCATATTCGAAGAAGTTACCCAACGGGTTAGAAGTAATTACCCATATTATTTGACTACTGGAAACCATGATGAAGATAAAGTGTGCGCTGTAGACTCCTATCATTTCAACTTCAAAGATGCCTTATTTGTTTCTCTGAAAGTCCCGAAATTTACTGACAAACTCTCCGTTGAAAGGTTTAATTGGCTAAAGAGTCTGATAAAAAATTCGGCCAAACGCTTTAAATTCGTATTTTTTCACAATCCGCCTTATTCCACAGGAATTAGAGGATGCAATACCACCATTCGAGAACAAATCAGTGATCTTCTGGATAACTACCGGGTAGATGTAGTTTTCAACGGTCATGCTCATGGTTATGAGCGGTTCACTGTCGGTAATGTTAAATACGTAGTAACCGGAGGAGGTGGAGGAGTGCCCCACGATCTGGGTACTATTAATTGTACAAACCCGATTAATTCGCTACAGTATTCGGAAGAAACTTATAACTACGTTAAAGTTCAGGTTAAAACTAACAGTTTGACACTAGAGGCCTATAACACTGATGGGGAAATGATCGATACCATGTCGATAGTCAAGCCGCCAGTTAAGAAAAAAATATTAGCTTCAGCCATTGAAAAACCTCTAACCATCTTTAAAAGAGGTTTGACCAAGATCAAGGATATAATGGGATTCTAGCCGACGGAGCTTTATCGGGAGGTCGTTTTTATTATAATACAACCCTTGGTTTATTCCGGAAGAGTATTTACTTTTTTAGACGGTCTGTTTTAATGGCCCTGAATAGAGTTATAATAAATCTACTGTAGCCATTACGATATTATGATATTATGATAAAGAGAAATTTCTCGGGGGACCGTTGCTTTCCCTGTTTTTTTATGCTATAATACTATTACTTTTAGCTAATTTAAGGGAAAAAACAGGGAGTTCCAGCTCGGGCGGCTAGCTCAGCTGGTCAGAGCGTACGGTTCACATCCGTAAGGTCACAAGTTCGAGTCTTGTGCCGCCCACCATAAATAATATAATAATAAAATGCTAGGACAGCTAGGCAAACCAAAGAGTTTAGAAAAACAGAAGATAGAGGAAGAGATGTCCAAAGAGGAAATCACTCCTCCTTTTTGGAAATCAGTCAGTAGTTTCGTTGTCGAAGTATTGAAGATAGTGATTATCTCTCTGGTGATTATTATTCCAATTCGTTATTTCCTGATCAAGCCTTTTTATGTAAAAGGTGCTTCTATGGAACCCACCTTTTACGATCACGAGTATCTGGTAATTGACGAAATATCCTATCGTTTTAAAGACCCGGCCAGAGGTGATATTGTAGTTTTCCGTTATTCAGAAGACACTTCCCAGTTTTTTATCAAAAGATTGATTGGATTGCCTGGAGAGACTGTAGAAATTTCCCAGGGAGAGGTGGTTATTTACAATGGACATGACAGTCAAGGCACCACCCTGGATGAGACCGCTTATCTGGATACCAATGTAACTACTTCCGGGGACGTCTTGGTCAATTTGGCCAGCCAAGAATACTTTGTATTAGGCGATAACAGGCCCTACAGTTTAGACTCCAGGCGCATTGGCAACATCACCCGGGAAGATATCATTGGTAAGACCTGGATAAGAGCCTGGCCTTTTTACAAATTTAAACATTTTAATAATCCTGAATATAACTTTGAATAAGACAGTATGCCACGTAAACCTACAAAAAAAGAAAAGACAGCTCTAGCTAATCTGGAGACCGAGCCCAAAAACAAAGCACATCAAGCTCATCTCCTAAAAGGGATGAAAGATATCTTGCCGGCCGATCAGAAATATTGGGACTTTATTTTTGATAAAGTCAGGTCTATGGCCACTGATTATGGATACTCCAGGATTGAGACGCCGATAATGGAAGAAACCGGCTTGTTCGTCCGTGCGGTAGGAAAAGAAACAGATATTGTGGAGAAAGAAGTATATTCCTTTGCCGACAAGGGCGAAGAAAACGTAACCCTTAGGCCGGAAAATACAGCGGCAGTTGCCAGGGCCTATATCGAACACGGCTTTCTGGCTCAACCCCAACCGGTTAAGCTTTTTTATTTTGGACCCTTTTTCCGCTACAGTCGCCCTCAGTCCGGCCGCTACAGACAGTTTTGGCAGTTTGGTTTTGAGGTGATTGGCGAAGATCATCCTATTGTCGATGCCCAATTAATATTCCTGGCCTATAAGATTTTAGAAGAGATTGGGTTGAAAGTGTCTGTTCAGGTAAACAGTATCGGCTGCCCCAGTTGCCGGGAAAACTTTCAGCAGGTATTGATCGAGTATTTCCGCTCCAAACGTAAATCCCTTTGCGAGGACTGCAAAAGGAGATTATCGAAAAATCCTTTACGCCTTTTGGATTGCAAGGAACCAGCCTGCCAAGAGGTCGCCCAAGACAGTCCCCAGATTGTCGATTACCTTTGCGAGGAATGTCGTGAGCATTTTGTTAAAGTCTTGGAATATTTGGACAGCCTAGATATTTCTTATACCCTAAACCCCCATTTAGTGCGAGGATTGGATTACTACACTCGTACCGCTTTTGAGATTTGGCCAGAGGGCGAAGACCTAACAGCCCAATCCGCTTTGGGTGGTGGGGGGCGCTATGACAATTTAATTGAACAGGTAGGAGGAAGACCAACGTCTGCCTCCGGGTTTGCCTGCGGCATCGAAAGAATAATCATCCGCCTTAAAGACAAGAACATCCCAGTGCCCGGCAAACCAGCCCCGGATATTTTTCTGGCCCAACTGGGAGTCTCGGCCCGCAAAGAATGCCTCAAGCTGTATGAGAGAATGCGCAGCGAAAAAATAAAAGTGGCAGAAGACTTTTCTCAAGACAGTATCAAGGACCAGCTGGCCAGAGCTTCCAAGTTGAAGGCTAAACTATCTTTGATCCTGGGCCAGAAAGAGATTTTAGATGGCACCATTCTGGTTCGAGACATGGAAAACGGAATTCAAGAGGTAGTTGACTATTCCAAAATAATTCCCGAAATCCAAAAAAGATTGGACAAAATCAACAATACAGCCAACAATAATTAGCCAGATCAAAATGGCCGATTGTATTTTTTGTCAAATAGTTACCCAAAAGATTCCTGCCCAAATAGTTTACCAGGACGAAAACTATTTGGCCTTTTCAGATATTAAACCAGCAGCACCTGTTCATCTGCTAATAATTCCTAAAAAACATTTAGAACTGAAAGATTTTGAAGAAGGACAACCCGATTTGCCGGTTGCCGTAGTTAAAATAGCCAAACAGTTAGCCAAGGACCACAACATTGATCAGAGCGGCTACCGTTTGGTAATCAATAACGGTAAAGATGCCGGGCAAGAAGTAGCCCATCTTCATTGGCATCTCTTGGGCGGCCAGCGCCTAGGGCCGATCACCTAACCGACGTTGACGAATTTGGAGGAAATTAGTATACTATAAGAGATAATTCATAAATAAATCTGTAAGTTAGGGGGTGAATATAACTTGGTCGAAGTTAAGAGGAAAGACGGGGAGACCCCGGAGAGCTTGCTGCGTCGTTTTAGCAAAAAAGTGCAGCAAAGCGGTGTTTTGATACGCGCCAAGAAGAATCGTTTCTACGAACGTCCCAAAAATAGAAGAGCCATTAAGGAAGACGCTATCCGCCGCAAGGCTATCCGTGATAAAAAAGACTATTTACGTAAGATTGGCAAGCTAGAGGAGTTTGAAAAAAGCCTGCGCAAGAGGAGAAGCTAAAAACATGAAAACATCAGAACAAATCGAACAAGATTTGAAAAAAGCTCAAAAAGCCAAAGATGAAGTCAGCCTGACAACCTTGCGTATGCTGAAATCGGCCCTCCACAACCAGGAGATTAGCCTCAAGCAGAAGGAATTAAAAGACGGAGAGGTGCTTAAGGTAGTGGCTACCGAAGTGAAGAAGCACAAAGACTCTATTGAGGCCTATCGCCAGGGGGAGCGAGGTGATCTGGCCAAAAAGGAAGAAGTAGAATTAGCCATTTTGGAAAAGTACCTTCCAGAGCAACTGGGTGATGAGGAGATCAGGCGGGTGGTGGCTGAAATTTTGGATAAGAATCCAGAACTAAAAGATCCCAAAGCTTTCGGCAAGGTCATGAGTCAAGTGATGGCTCAATTAAAGGGTCAGGCCGATGGCCAAATAGTTAATCAAATCGTTAAAGAGCTTATCAATTCTTAGTATGACAGGGAGGAATAAAATATTTCAGGGAATTTTGGCTGGGTTGTTTTTGTCTTCCTTGATTTTAGCTGGCAGCTACTTTGTTTTGCCGGAAACTTCTTTAGCCGGTTCCATAGATATGACAGTCGGGGGCAGTTTAGGATACGGCCCCTCTGATTTATTACAGACAGTAGTTTTGATCGTGCGCTGGGCCTTGGGCTTATTGGCTTTAGTGGCGGTCATTTTTATTATATATGGTGGTTATCTCTGGCTGTCTTCCCGAGGCAACGAAGAGCAGGTGATGAAGGCCAAGCGGGTGTTACGGGATGCCGTAATCGGTATAGTTATTGTGTTACTAGCCTGGGCCATTGTTACTTATATTATCGGGGTAGTGGGTAACGCTACCAACGGTGAGGGCGGTTCCTCGGGCTGTGGTCTGCCTGATCAGTGTGTTCATTGTGATACTTGGTGTAATGCAGACGGATCCACTTCCTATGATCCAGATAATTGCCATTACTTATGTAATTTACCGTCCAGCGGTTTTAAGGTGCGCTGGACTCAACCCCGGAATGATGATGAAAACGTAACCATTTGTACTGTGATCCAGGCAGGATTCAACGAGACGGTCAATTCCTCTGCTGCCAGCGTAAACACCGGCACTTTTAGTATCTACCCCACGGGGTCACCGGCAGATATTATTGATGGCACCTTTACCATAGTAGACAAGGTAATAGATTTCATGCCCACTGACTTTTTGGCCATTAATACAGCCTACACTTTTAAAATAGAAGGAGTTCTAAATTTGGACGGTGAAGAGGTGGATCCCAAGACAGTTTATTTTACAACAGGCGAGGAAGTAGATGAGATACCTCCCATAGTAAATTTGACTGACCCTATTCACGACCAAGGCGAAGTTTGTACCAATACCAATATAGCAGCTGTCTTTAACGAGCCGATTAGAGTGATCACTGTTCATGATGGAGCCGAGGATCCAGAGCCCAGTGTCCGCTTCTTCAAGAATTATGACACCGCAGCAGAACTGGAATTGCCCTATCGCGACAACATTCATTTTCCGGATGCCTCCAGCTTTATTGCCAAGCCGTTGGATTTACCCCTAGACTCATTTACCGATTACAGTGCCTATCTGGTAGGCGGCGAAATAAGCAATGCCATTACGGATGTTTGCGGCAATCAGCTGGATGGAGGTGGCGGTCCTCATTTTGGCGGGGTTCCCAACGGAACAGTGGATCCTCCTGATACGGATCGCTATGTCTGGGATTTTGAAACCGGTGATAATCCGGAGTGTACGCCGGAGATTACGGGAATTAGTCCCACTGAAGGATATTATACGGAAACTAACGTTACTATTGACGGTTATTATTTAGGCATCACTGGCGATGTAGTCTTTAAAAACCGGGTTTATGATAAACAAAACTGTTTTGATGGAGAACACTATCCAACTGAAGATTGTGTCACTCAGTGGTTTTCCACTCAAATTAAGATAGATACTCCGGTTGGCTCCGAAGACAACGGCAATATTAAAGTAGATAATGGTTTTGAAACAGCTACTTCAGAACAAACCTACCAAGTGCTCAGTCCCTTTATTAATTGGATCAGCCCAAAACGAGGAGGAGTGGGACAATACGTCACTATCAAGGGGGAGAATTTCGGGGATATCAAGGGTAATGTCTGGTTTAGAAGGCCCTCTGACAGAGCCGAAGTGTTGGGTATTTTCCCACCAGAAGCCCAATGCGGTGTTACCTGGTGGAACGATAAGATAATTATTACTGTACCCCCCGGTTTCAATGTGGATGATGATTTGGTTATTCAGGTGGAAACAGCTCCCGTTGATCCTAAATGGAGCAATCAAAAAGATTTTAAATTTACTGATGATCCTCCGGGACCCGGTTTATGTTTAGTGGAACCAGACTGCGGCTCGGCCGGTGAAGAAGTAAGTCTCTATGGAGAGAAATTCGGTGATTATGAAGATGGAGTAACCGTAGTTAATTACGATGAATATCAAGCAGCAGGCTATCCGGGTGCCGGCTGGAGCGATCAACACATCAGAGCTCAATCACAAGCTAGTTTAGCCAACGATGGCTATACCTTGCGAGTCTTTAACGCCGCCGGAAACAGCAATCCCATGCCTTATGATATTCCTTGTGGCGGCGCTCCCTATATAATCAATGACACTTCTTGCGATCCGGATTTAGATCTCTGGCCCTCACCTAATCCCAGGCCCAATTCTACCGATGTCTGCAAAAACGCCGTAGTCAACGCCCGTTTTGGTCCCGAGAATCAATGTATCGGCGGAGCTGATGAGGGTGAAACTTGTACTGTCGATGCTGATTGTGACAGCAACCAATGCGGTATGGAGATGAATGGAGGTACTCTTGCCGGCAACGTCATTCTAGAAGTGTGTAATGCGGGTGGCAGCTTTGATGCCACTGCCTGTGCTGATTTAGGCGGCACTCTTACTTTTTACGCCCCCAATCAATTTACCCTAGACCCAGCCGCCGCTTTTGTGGCGGACACTTGGTATCAAGCAACAGTCAATAAAGAAGTAGAATCCTCAACAGGAGCCAAGATGAACAGTGACTACAGCTGGCACTTCAAGATAAAAGAAGACGGTAGTGACTGCCCGGTAGCCTTTGTCAATTTATATGATGACGGCCCTGATCCGGTTGGAGAAATAAATTATATTATTGCAGCCGAAGGAGATAACTTCGAGGATTATCATGCCGCTCCTTTTGCCGAAGATTGTACTCCGCTGGCAGCTGGTGGCTACACCTATTTATGGTCTTCTTTCAACACTGGTGTGGCCCAGGTGGCGGCTACCACTGTTCCGGCCAACAAAGCTACGGCCGTGGCCAACGGCTATACCTATGTCAAAGTAGAAACCGAAGGTAAATCAGACCGGGAAAGGTTAACTGTCAATTACTGCGATGCCTCTACAGATTGTACGGATTACGATGGTGATGGCTTCGGCGATGATTGTCCTGATAGTGTTTGTGATTTAGAAACCAATAAATGTACCCCGGACGTTCTCGGCTTAAGTCCGGGAGATGGTGCCCCCGGTACTTGTGTCACCATTCCCGGCTGTTATTTCGGGGAAAGCACCGGCACGGTTAAATATACCGATGACGTTACAGCAACTTCCATCAGATGCCAGGACGATAATTGGCAGGATCACCAGATAGTTTCCGAAGTGCCAGAAGGAGCAAGTAATGGCTTAGTCACTATCAGGAAGCGAGATGGCCTAGAAGCTGATTCAGCACCTCAAGAGTTTACGGTTAACGCTACGGTCCGGCCCTGTCTCTGCCGCATTGCTCCAAGCAATGGTGAAGAACATGATAAACCAGAGTTTTACGGGTACGGATTCACCTCAGCAGCCGGAGATCAACTGGCTTATTACACCTCAGCAGCAGGTGGTTTTATAGAAGCTGCTACTTACGGTTCCTGGACCGATACCAGAGCCAGCAACGTAGAAGTACCAGTAGGCGTAGCTGAAGGTGATAACCCAGCCAAGGTAACCATAGACGGCCTTGATAGTAATGAACTAGATTTCGGCTTTGATCCTGGTTGGGGTCCTCCCTGCTCTTCAGATCCGGACCCGGCAATCTGTACTCCAGATGATGCTATGTGTCCAGTGGATTCTGAATGTCGTGATACCTATTGCACCTGTCGCTCCCTGCCCAGTTTGGCTTGCGATTCCCAGATAGCAGTAGCCGGTTGTCAGGAAGATGATACTTTGTGCCCGGTTGACCATTATTGTGATGCTGCTGATTGTCTCTGCAAGGAAGGATCCGGTCCAGAAGGTGAAGAAGGTGATCCTTGCGATAGCGATGACAGTACGCCAGAATGTGATCCTGAGGATGCCTTGTGCAACCATGTTGATTTAGTGTGTAACCCTGGTAATTGCGAATGCCGCTGGAAACCGTTTGAGATGCTTCCTTTTTTGATGGACGAGGGGTGTACTTCTTCTTTGGTGGTGTTTGAATTCAACCAAAGGGTGGATGCTGCTACAGCCACAGTTAAGGACGCAGATGATGAGTATATTAATATTAGGATAGCCGATTTACTTACAGCAGAATATGTTCCGGGCCAACTATCAGTTTATGGCAAGAAGGTAATCTTTAACCCGGACGGATTATTTAAAGAAGATGGTCGCTATCAATACGCGATTCAAGCCGGGCCAGGCGGAGTTCTCAGTGAACATGGTGGTGAATTGGAAGCTACCTATCAAGGTGCTTTTGACATTGAGGGTCCTTGTACTTTGAGTAAGATTAAATTTTTCATGAGTGATGAGCAGGAAGATAATTATGGACCGCCTGATCTTTTTACCTGTAATTATGATTCAGGCTGTGGGGATGATTTTGATGACGCGGCCACCGGTAACCAGCACGCCCTTTTGGGACTGGGATATGACAATGTAGGCAGAGTGGTCAGCGCGGACTTTACCAGCTTTGATCGCTATGCTGGAAGTGACGATGTGGTGGTCTGGAACGATCCTTCACCCGTAGCTCCGCCCCCCTCAACTAACCCCTTTTGGTACGGCTATATTGAGCCCAAATCCGGTACCGACATTGGCACTGCTCAGATAGATGTTGAAGCCACTGATGAGCCCTGGACACCGGTCGGAGAAGAGCCCAATGTGGTCAATACCGCTTTTTCAGTGAAAGTCTTTATTTGTGAACATCCTTGGCCCACGGACACCTTCCCCTTTAGAGACCCGGCTCATAATTGGGAAACTTTCTATTGCATGGACGGTGGCTTGCCGGATTTTACAAACAGAACATCAGTGGTGCCACCTGATCCTGATATCTTGGGTGAATATTTATTAACCAAAGCGGAAGGGGCGGACGTTATTGGTATCCGGATGATGAAGAATTTTGAACACTATTCACCTTCCGAGTGGTACGCTAAGAAATTCGGGCCCAACACGGGACATCCTATGTCTCTTTCCATTGACGGTTACCAAGCAGTCAAAGATGGGCGCACAATTTATATCAACGGAGCTAATCTGGGAGGCACCCTTTATTCCAATATGTATATTATCTCCTACGACGAAGAAGAGTCTAGTTGTAATATTGCCAAGAACCCCAGCTTTGAAAGCGGCCTGGACGATTGGTCCTCTCAGGGGGGCACGGTCACTATTGACAGCGGAGTGGGAGCTCAGATTGATGATTCTAGCTCCGTCAAACTGTATTCACCCAACGGTATCCAATCTTTTGTAATGCAGGAATTTGATAACCTAGAGATCGGAAAATCCTACACTATCTCTGGTTGGGTCAAGGCCGAGTTTGCCGCCAGCAACAAGGGTAGGGTAGGAATTATTACCCAATGTTATGGACTAAGGTGCGACGATGGATCTAATGTTGGCAAAAAATGCAAGATTAATGATGACTGTCCCGACAGTAGCTGCGGCATGGGCATAGTCAATGACACTCAGTGCGGATTCCATAAGTCCTCTTATCCGCTTTGGGGTGATGCCGATGATATTATTCTGGTTAATGATGAAGAAAATGGGGGACATGGTTCCGTACTGCCTTGGACCAAGGTAAATGTAACGGTCAAATACGATTCACCCGGGTATACTTTAAGAGTGCTCTGCGTTAATTCAACCACAGAGGCAGACACCGGTATAGCAGGAGGATCTGGTGAGGGCAATTCCTGGTGCGATTTTATCCAGCTAGAACCCAGAGGTTCTTGTAATCAGTCTTTTGTGCGACAAGTTTACGATGAATTGATAGACAACTGGGCCTTCAATACTAATGAGGGTAGTTTTGCCGAGGGAGCCCTGGGAGTGGCTCGGGTAAAAAGAGATATTGGTAGATTAGGCGATCTGATGTATGTCAGGAATCGTTTGATTGACTATGCTGTTATCAATAACAGCTACCCTGACCTGGAAGCCGGTTCCTATATGCGTAATATTTCTTCGTCTCTGTGGCCTTCTTGGCAAGCCCGACTGGGTAATGCTCTGGGCAAAGGTTTGCCGTCTGACCCTTTACAAACCACAGCCATTTGTGCCCCTCCATATGATACTGACACCTGCTGGGATGAAGAGGCCAAGATATTTACCTGTCCGGGAAATGTGTATTCCTATGGCTATCGGGCTTTTGATATCGAAGCCTCAGGCGCTCTCAGGAGCAAATTGTATGGTCACCTGGAATATACTGCCGCTGGATGGCAAGATCCAGTCAGTAATTATTCCGGGGATCTTTGTCAGGATCGACAGTGCAGTGATGTTAGTTGTTTCAATAAAGAGATTAATGTTGGCGACATTACTTTATAATTAAGATATTTAGGATAGTATGCCAGAAGAAAATATAAACCACCCCCCAAAGCAAGTAGAAGATATTTTTGAAGATGTGGATCAAAGTCCAGTTGCGGCTGGACCTCCGCCAGCTCCACCAGTTTCACCAGCAGAACCAGTATCTACTCCACCCGCTCAGCCGATGTCAGCTCCAGCTGCCCCCAAACAAGATGTTGGTTTTCCCTCTCCTGTGGCGGGCGGAACTCCCAAACCACCCAAAATTCCTATGTCATCCGGGCTCAGATGGATAATCATAATTGTGGTGGGTGTAGCCATAATCATTTTGGGCTTAGGTGTTTATTATTATTTTGTGAGACAGACTGAAAATGATAATATTAATAATGTTAATGACAACCTTAACTCGACAACGGCCAGTGTCAATACCAACTTGAACACAAACCTAAACACCAATGTCAACGGGAATGTTAACCAGAACACCAATCAGACAGTTACCAATCTAAATCAAAACACCAACCTTAACATCAACACTAATACCAATGTCAATACTAATACCAACCTTAATGCCAACACCAACCAGGCCCCAGACCAAGATCAAGACGGATTGACTGATGCTGAAGAAAAGCAGTTGGGAACTGACCCCGAAGTTGTTGATTCAGACGGTGACGGGTTATATGATTATGAGGAAGTGAAAATTTATACCACGGATCCCTTGGACGCAGACACAGACGGTGATGGTTTCGAAGATGGTCAAGAAGTGCAAAATGGTTACAATCCCAAAGGTGATGGTAAAATTATAAATACCAACATTAATAGCTAAATAAAAGGAAAAAGATAATGGCATTTTCTGATGAAAACAAACAAGATAGTCTAGGCTCCACTCCTCTAGGGCCCGGCCAGAGCGTCCAGCCCGATATTGAGGGAGGAGACTTTGAGCTTCCCACGCCCCCCAGCCAGGAAGATGATAGAGCAGAGGAACCGGTTCAAAGGGCAGCAGTTGGTACGGTTTCGGAGCCAATAATGCACACTATGCCCAGTAAGTTTTTATCAGGAAAGTCCAGCAAGGGAAGCGAGCAGAAGAAAAAGGGTTCACCCAAGAAAATCATTATATGGGGCGCAATTATTTTTGTCGTCCTGGTTGGTCTAGTTTTGGGAGCCATCCTTCTGTTTAATAACGCAGTCAATACAAATAACGTTAATAGTAATGTGACAGTTAATGCCAACAGCAATTCGACAGGTCAGTTGGATCGGGCAGCGGTGGTCAAGGAAATTGATGCCGACGATAGCCTGGCCGGCTATTTGTCGGACAATAACTGCATTTCGGTGAATGAAGATCTGAGCGGTTACATCGCCAAAATGGTAGAAGTGCGCTTGGGAATTATTAACGATTATATTGCTTATGATGGTTCTGGTTTGTCAGTCAGCATGCTAAGAAGCTCTTATCCTACTGGCACTTTTATTTCCACATTTAAGTTGTATGCCAAAGGAAACGGATACGAAGTTCCCGATATGGAAGATTTTTGGTATGTGGGCATGACCTTTGGTGATACCTGTAATAAACAAGTAGAAGTTTGGGTTGACCTCGACCAACCTGACCAGGTCTATTACGGTGATTTGCACGATTCTGAGGATTGGATTATGACCAATGTCGGTACCAACACCAACACCAATCAGAATGTTAACGCGAATAGCAACATAAACCAAAACACTAATACCAATCAGAATAGTAATACCAACACCAACGTCAATCTAAATACCCCGGTTTCCGACAGCGAGGACACTGATAACGACAGCCTGACCGATGTAGAGGAAATTGCCTACGGTACTCAGGACAATTTGCCCGATACTGATGGTGATGGTTACACCGATGGCACCGAGGTGCAAAATGGTTATAACCCCAAAGGCAGCGGTTCTTTGTCCAGCTCTGATTTGGTTGAGACTTATACCAATGATGTCCAAAACTACACTATTTTGTATCCTCGCGCCCTCCTAGATCAACCTACCAGCGTAGAAACAAAAAAAGAAGTTGTTTTCTTGGCGCCTTCCGGCGAGTTTATTGAAGTAACGGTCCAAGATAACCCCTCTCAGCTGGCTGCCTCGGCCTGGTATATGGCTCGTAATCCAGGAGTCGATATGACTACTCTAGATAGTATTACCGTAAACGGGCTGAAGGGAATTCTCAGTCCTGATAAATTAGCTGCCTACTTGGCCCAAGATGAAAAAATCTTTGTCATATCATATGATCGAGGCACCAAGACAGAAATCGGCTATCGCACCACTTTCAAAATGATGTATAAAAGTTTTGTGGCAGAATCAGTACCTATTAACAGCAATACTAATCAAAATCTGAATACCAATATTAATACCAATTCCAACAGCAATGTAAATACCAATACTAACAGTAATTCCAACACCAACACCAATACCAACACCAATACCAATACCAACACCAACTCAAACATTAATCAAAACAGCAACACTAATTCCTTGTAGGGATTTTTGTAATTGTTCTTTTTATGCCAGTTGCCATTAATAACACCATAAAGCAGGAAATTGATAAGCGCTTTTTCCAGAAGACGGCTCGGTCAGTTTTTCGGGTCTGCAAAAAGTCCCTATCAAAGTACCAACTTTCAATTGCCCTGGTCGACAATCGAACGATCAGGCGGCTGAATAAACAATATCGAAATAAAAACAAAATAACTACTGTCTTATCCTTTTCTTTCTCGGAAGAATCAGGTGAAATTGTTTTAGCTGTTCCTGAAATCAGAAAAAAAAGCCAGGAGGAGGGGATAAGCTTTAAAAACAACCTGCAGAGAATACTGGTGCATGGTCTTTTGCATCTTTGTGGTTATCATCATGGCAATCAAAAAGAAGCCAGGAGGGCGGAGGCGCTAGAATATAAAATATTAGCCAGATAAATGCCTGTTTTTAACATCAAAACTCTACTTAAAAGCTTTACCTATGCTTGGCGCGGCTTTCGTTACGCCACTCGCCGGGAGCAAAATTTTAGGATTCATTTGGTTTCAACGGTGGTGGTGATACTATTAATGATATTTTTCAGCGTAACTCTATACGAAGCCATTATTTTGACTATAGCCATTATGTTCGTTTTGATCCTAGAGCTGGTAAACATAATATTTGAGAGACTGGTTGATATGTTGCAGCCTCGCATTCACCATTATGCCGAAATTATCAAGGATTTGATGGCCACTGCTGTTCTGGTAGCCTCTGCCGGGGCCCTGATTGTAGGCATATTAGTGTTCTATCCCTACCTTTTTTCTTAAGTTGCACATAATCAGTAAATACTTTATAATAAAAATAAATATTTCAGAAGGAAGAAACAAGAATGGCAAGAGAATCAATTATCACTGGAGTTGATATCGGCTCGAACGCAGTCCGGGTAATGGTGGGACAGAGAAACGCAGTAGAAGAGCCACTGCAGATTATCGGAGTAGGCGAGGTCCCCTCAGAAGGGATCAGTAAAGGTGTGGTCACAAGTATTGAAGACGCCGTTTCTTCTATTTCTAAAGGCCTGGAGAAGGCGGAGAGGATGACGGGTATTCCCATCGAACATGCCTATATTGGCATTGGTGGAACTCATGTTATTTCTCAGGACAGCCACGGTGTGATAGCCGTTTCCAAGGCTGACGGAGAAATTAAGGAAGAAGATGTAGAAAGAGTGATTGAAGCGGCTCAAGCAGTTGCCACTCCGCCCAACTACGAAATCCTTCATGTTATCCCCAGAAGTTTTACCGTGGATGACCAAAAAGGAATAAAAGATCCGATCGGTATGTCGGGAATCAGGCTGGAAGTTGACGCTCAAATTATTCAGGGTTTAACCGCTCAAATAAAAAATTTAACCAAATCAGTTTACCGCACTTCAGTTGATATTGATGATTTAGTCTTGGGCATATTGGCCTCAGCCGAAGCCTGTATTAGCAAGAGACAAAAAGAACTGGGAGTGGTCTTGGTCAATATCGGCAGTGCTACTAGTTCCTTGATGGTCTTTGAAGAGGGTGACGTATTGCATACAGCCATTCTGCCAATTGGGGCCGGCCATATTACCAATGACATTGCTATCGGGTTACGTACTTCCATCGAGATTGCCGAAAAAATAAAGTTGGATTACGGCTCAGCCCTGCCTAAAGATATCAGTAAACATCAGGAAATTGATCTTTCCAACATCGAAGAATCAGAAGAGGGATTGGTTTCCCAAAAACAGGTGGCCGAGATTATTGAAGCCAGGCTAGAGGAGATATATAAAATGGTAGATAAAGAGCTAAAAGAAATTGATCGCTCAGGCTTATTGCCGGCGGGAGTAGTATTATCGGGCGGAGGATCCAAACTGCCCGGAGCTGTCGAAGTAGCCAAACGAATATTTAAACTGCCCAGCACTATTGGTTATCCCTCAGAGATAATTACAGCCATTGATAAAGTTAAAGATCCCTCCTTTACTGTAGCTGTCGGTTTAGTCTTGTGGGGATCTCAGATGGAAGATAAGGTGGGTGGTCGCAAGATTTTCAGTACTGATTTCTCTTCTGTCTCCAAGGCAACAGATAAGATGAAGAGCTGGTTTAAGTCGCTAATGCCATAGTCATGGCCCCAAATAATATTAAGAAAGATAAATCTATGGAAATTAAACCGGAAATTGAAACTTTCGCCAAGATCCAAGTAATTGGCGTAGGAGGAAGTGGCAATGCCGCAATTAATAGAATGATTTCTTCGAAAATCAGAGGTGTTGATTTTGTGGCCATTAATACCGATGCTCAAGCCCTTCATCATTCCAGGGCCGGAACCAAATTACACATAGGAAAAATGACTACCAAAGGCTTGGGAGCTGGCATGGACCCAGAATTGGGACTAAAGGCAGCCGAAGAGAATCAGGACGAATTACATGAGATGATTAAGGGATCCGATATGGTATTTATCACTTGTGGCCTGGGAGGAGGAACTGGTACCGGAGCCTCACCAGTCATCGCTGATATCGCCAAAGACGTTGGAGCCTTAACCGTGGGAGTGGTCACTAAACCATTTGGTTTTGAAGGAGAACAGAGGAGACTTCTAGCCGACAGGGGATTGTCTGATTTAGCTGAAAAGGTTGATTCAATCATCACAATTCCCAATGACCGCATTTTACAAATTATTGATAAGAAAACTTCTTTGTTAGATTCTTTTGCAATTGTTGATGATGTTCTCCGTCAAGGCGTCCAGGGTATTTCCGATTTGATTACGGTGCCAGGATTGATTAACGTTGACTTTGCTGATGTCAAAGCCATTATGGAGAACACGGGTTCAGCCCTGATGGGAATCGGTAATGCCACTGGAGAGAATCGGGCCATAGAAGCGGCCAAGTCCGCCATCGACAGCCCCTTGCTGGAATTGTCTATTGACGGAGCCAAAGGCATCCTGTTTACCATATCGGGTGGTCCGGGATTGGGTATGTATGAAGTTAACGAGGCGGCTAAAGTGATTACTTCCAACGCCGACGCCAATGCTAAGGTTATATTCGGTGCAGTCATCGATGAAAATATGAAAGATCAGATCTCCATAACCGTTATTGCTACAGGTTTCGGAGAAAAGGGCAGAAAAGCTGCCAGGAAGGTATCAGCAACTCGGTTAACTCCATTTGAAGAGGAAAAACCTGAAAGAAATGAAAAGAAAAAGCCGGCCTTTGAACCGGTGCCTCCAGTATTAGGAGCAACACCAGACCAAGACGACATTAAGAAAAAAGAGGAAGAAGAACTAGAAATTCCGGCCTTTATCCGGAAAAAGATGATGTAGTCCCCTTTTCGCAAACTTTTTTGATATAAAATAAAACAAAATACTGAAAGTTTTTTGAGTCTTTCAGTTTTTTTACCGACTATTCTAACAATGTCAGAGGCAATTACTCAGATTAGGAAGAGGGACGGCAGAGTAGTCCCTTTTGATCAGAAGAAGGTCTACGAAGCAATTCGTAAGGCTACAATTGGAGTTGGAAAAGAAAATAAAAGCCAGGCCAAAAAACTGTCCAAACAAGTTACAGAGCTGATGAAAGAACGGTATCAGGGGGGGGTAATTCCCACCGTGGAAAATGTGCAGGATGTAGTTGAAGAGATATTGATCAAGAATGAACAAGTGCAGATGGCCCGGGCTTTTATTATTTATAGGCAGAAACACAAAGAAATCAGAGAAATGAAAGCCACTTTGGTAACTGATGGTGAAAAAGTGTCAGCCACCTCTAATTCTCTAATTGTCTTGCGCAAAAGATATCTTAAAAAGGATGAAAACGGTAAGCCGACTGAAACCCCCGTAGATTTATTTAGAAGAGTAGCCAATAATATCGCTTTTGCTGATGAGATGTACAAGACTCTCTACAATCGTGATATAAATGTGGAAGAAACTGCTCGAGCCTTCTTTAAAATGATGGCCCACCTAGAATTTATGCCCAATTCGCCGACCCTAATGAATGCGGGTCGTGATTTGCAGCAGCTTTCCGCTTGTTTTGTATTACCGGTGGATGATTCCATAGAGGGAATATTTGAAACCATAAAAAATACAGCTTTAATACACCAATCAGGCGGGGGCACCGGCTTTTCCTTTTCCAGGCTGAGACCCAGTGGTGATCGGGTAAAAAGCACCGGAGGTGTCGCCTCAGGACCGGTCTCCTTTATGAAAGTATTTAATTCGGCTACTGAAGCTATAAAGCAAGGAGGGACCAGAAGGGGAGCCAACATGGGAATACTGAAAGTAGAGCACCCCGATATTCTAGAATTTATTACATCCAAAGCTGACTGTAGCGAATTGAATAATTTTAACATCTCGGTAGCCCTGACTGACAAGTTTATGAAAGCCCTGGACAAAGATGAAGAGTACGAGCTGATCAATCCCTCCAACAAAGAGATAGCCGATAAACTAAAAGCCTCCAAAGTTTTTGATCTAATAGTCGATGGAGCCTGGAAAAACGGTGATCCCGGAATCATTTTTTCCGATCGCATTAACCAGTTTAATCCCACTCCGCAAGTAGGTGAGCTTGAATCTACCAATCCTTGCGGCGAACAGCCACTATTGCCTTTTGAATCCTGTAATTTGGGCTCAATCAATCTAGCCAAGATGGTCTTGGGGGAAGAGATTGATTGGGAGAAATTAAGGAAGACTGTTCGCAAAGCCGTTCACTTCTTGGATAACGTCATCGATATGAGTCGTTTCCCTCTGGAAAAAATAGAAGAGATGGTGGAAAGAAATCGAAAGATCGGTCTGGGAGTGATGGGCTGGGCTGATATGCTAGTGCAGCTGGAAATACCTTACAATTCTGACAAAGCCTTCAAAATTGCTGAGAAGGTCATGAAATTTATCGACGATACGGCCAAAGAGAAATCGTCTGAATTGGCTGAAGAGAGAGGAATCTTTCCCAACTACCCTGGCAGTACTTATGACAAGAAGAAGGACGGGCGAAAAATGCGAAATGCCACAGTCACCACCATTGCCCCTACCGGTACTATTTCCATCATTTCCGGATGCAGCTCTGGGATTGAACCGTTCTTTGCCATTTCTTTTGTCAGGAAGAATTTATTGGACGAGGGAGATGAGCTGCTCGATGTTAATCCATATTTTGAGAGAGTAGCCAAGAAAGAAGGATTTTATTCGGAAGAATTGATGCGACGTATCGCTAAGAAGGGGACTATTCACGATTTCGAAGAGATACCAGAGAAATGGCGTAAAATATTTGTAACCGCTCATGACATTGCTCCTGAGGAACATGTTAAGATGCAAGCCGCTTTCCAAAAATATACGGATAATGCAGTTTCCAAAACCGTAAATTTTCCCCATGAAGCTACACCCGAAGATGTGCGCAAAGTTTATCTCCTGGCCTATAAATCAGGCTGTAAAGGAGTGACCATTTATCGAGACCGCAGTCGTGATTTGCAAGTATTAAACATTGAACATGGAGATGACAAGAAAGAGAAAGAAGCCCCGGTCCAGGTTCCTGAGGGAGATGAAGTGACTCTTGATGAGGTAGCTGTTCCTAAGGCACCGGACCTTAAAGTGAACAACAACAACCATGATCAGCCAATCGATGTTCATAAATTAAAAGTCTGCCCTGAATGCGGAACTGATCTGCAAATTGCAGAAGGTTGTATCACTTGCCCTTCTTGTGGTTATTCAGCTTGCAGTCTGTAAGTATCTTTAATATGAAAAAAGGTCTAGTCCACATTTATACAGGAAACGGAAAAGGAAAGACTACAGCTGCCCTGGGCTTAGCCTTAAGGGCCCTGGGACATAAACAGAAAGTTTGCCTGATTCAGTTTATGAAGAAGGGTAGTTACGGCGAACTGCGCTCCTTGCAGAAGTTACAGGGGATTACAATAAGACAGTTCGGCACCTCTC
The DNA here is from genome assembly GCA_043817315.1 of Patescibacteria group bacterium. Classification (GTDB taxonomy): domain Bacteria; phylum Patescibacteriota; class Patescibacteriia; order JBDRGY01; family JBDRGY01; genus JBDRGY01. The sequence continues at coordinate 38,863 of JBDRGY010000014.1, forward strand.
AGTTGATCAAAAAGGGCAAAGTAACTGATAGAGACAAGAAAGAAGCAGCCGCCGCCCTTAGGTTCGCTGCCAAAACCATCAGTCAAAAGTTTGACCTGGTGATCCTAGATGAAATAATTGTAGCTATCCACTTTGGACTGATAGAAGAGCCAAAGGTACTTGAGCTAATTAAGGAAAAACCAAAAACCCTAGAGTTGGTCTTGACAGGACGTAAAGTTTCTGCTAAGATAATATCTACCGCTGATTTAGTGACGGAAATGAAGGAAATCAAGCATTATTACCGCCAAGGAGTTACCGCCAGAAAGGGCATAGAATACTAGCATCATTAACAAATAAGATAAGGGAAACCGGTGTATCCTGTCATTCGGCAGGAGAGTCCGGTGCGGTCCCGCCACTGTAATCTCGTCTCTTCCTGGGAGGGAAGGAGGAACCCATTAACCAGCAAGCCACTGTCCGCTCCAGGCGGATGGGAAGGCGGTTAAAGGGACGGGGAAGCCAGGACACCTAAGTTTTTCTCTCTACCTTCGGTCGAAAGGTAAAGCAATTTAGAGACCTTGCTTAAACCGAAGTAAGGTTTTTTTAAAGGATTAAAGAAATGAAACACAATCTGAAATTTCTCTTTATCACTGTCATTGTAGCTGCTGCTGGTTTGGCTGTTATCGGAGGAACCAGTATTCAGGTTAGCAATCAATTAGCAACACTGGTTGACGATGAAGTCGGCCCAATCGGGGCAGTTGCTGGAGCAGCTGTCAAGGGCCAAGCCAGCTTTATCATCAACTTTGGTGACAAGAGTCGCAGTTTCCAGTTTGAGGTGGATCAGAAAACAACTGCCTATCAGTTATTACAAAGGGCCAGCATCAGAGAAAACCTGGTTTTAGAAACTGAAGAGTATAAGGATCTGGGCACAATCGTTGACGGCATCAGCGATTACAAAGGCGGCCAAGATGACAATTACTGGATACTGTATGTCAATGGTAAAATGGCCCAAGCTGCTATTGATAAAACCATGGTCAACCCCGACGACAAAGTGGAACTACGATTTGAACCGAGTCCCTATTAATATTTAAATCGGAGGAAATGATAAATAAAAACAAGCTAATTTTTTCTATCGCCATCATTATCTTTGCGGTACTATCCCGCATTCTGTTGCGCGATATCCCCAACATAGAAACTATCACTATTACCGCCTTGCTGGCCGGTTCTATTTTAGGCGGAGCCTATGCAGTAGTAATTCCTCTATCGGCCATTGCCCTAACTGATATCTGGATCGGCAATAATTCTATTATGCTTTTTACTTGGTCGGCCTGGGCCCTAATCGGGCTGATTGGTTTGATAGCCAAGAAGGACAGAAAAGATTCTTTTAAATACGCTTTCAAATTAACCGGGCTGGGAATGGGTGCCTCGTTGCTTTTTTATTTATGGACCAATTTCGGAGTCTGGCTAATGTGGCCCCAGATGTACCCCACTACTTTATCTGGTTTGGGCCAGTGTTATATCATGGGCTTACCATTTCTGAGATACAGCCTAATCAGCAATCTTATTTTTATTCCGAGCGTTTCTTTTTGTCTGGTAGCCTGTTTCAAATGGCTGAAGGTTAGAAACAAACTGCCCGAATTAGTTAAATCTAAAAGAGATATCTAGTTATGCTAAAGAAGAGAGACAATAATAGTGTTTTAGTTTTAGCCCTGATAATCAGTTTTGTAGTAGGGGGGGTATCGGGAGGTGTTATCGGATCTCTTACTTCAGGTGTTTTTACAGCCAATAATCAGACCACTACCTCGACCAACAAACAGGTAACTGTTCAAGAAAATTCAGCTACAATCGACGTAGTTAAAGCAGTTAGCCCCTCGGTGGTTAGTATTGTTATAAGTAAGGACCTGAGCGAAATTTATAGCTTAAATGATCCCTTTGGTTTTTACTACGGATATGATATACCCCAAGGACAAACTGAAATAGGGGGAGGAACCGGCTTTATCATCAGTTCCGATGGATTAATCTTGACTAACAGGCATGTGATATCCGACACCGAGGCAGATTATACAGTGATTACCAACAGTGGGGATAGCTATGAGGCAACTGTTATTGGTACGGACCCTTTTAATGATATTGGAGTGGTTAAGATTGAAGCTCCCGGATTGGTTCCAGTTCAACTGGGGGATTCAAATGATATCCAGATCGGCCAAACAGTGATTGCCATAGGAAACGCCCTGGCTGAATATAGCAACACAGTAACCCGGGGAGTGATTTCCGGTATTAACAGAACTATCACGGCAGGTGACGCCTCGGGCCAGTCTGAAGTTATAGAAGAAGCGATTCAGACTGATGCCGCTATCAATCCTGGTAATTCAGGCGGTCCTTTGCTTAACATAGAGGGTCAAGTGATTGGTATAAATACAGCCATTAATCAAGCAGGGGAGGCGGTTGGTTTTGCCATCCCTATCAACGTGGCCAAACCGGTAGTTACCAGTGTAGAACTGTACGGGAGAATCATCAGGCCGATGCTGGGAATTCGTTATCGAGTAATCACTTCGGAATTAGCTGAGGCCAATGAATTGTCAGTAGATTACGGAGCCCTCCTAATAACTGGTGATAGCCCGGCCCAAGTAGCGGTTTTACCTGATAGCCCGGCAGACCTGGCCGGATTAAAAGAGGGTGATATCATTTTAGAGTTTAACGAGCAGCGGATTGACAGCGACAATACCATTGGTGATGAGATTGCCAAATATCAAGTAGACGAGCAGATAACCCTGAAAGTGCTACGAGATGGCCAGGAATTTGAAGTTAAAGTTACTTTGGCAGAATACGATTTCTAACAGTCATTTTCTATAAATAACCCGACCAGACAGTGGGGTTATTATTATTGTCAAACAGTCAAAAAGATGATAGTTTATAGGTATGAAAGACCTGATAGAAAAAATTAAGGAGTTGCAGGAAAAAATCTCCAAATTACGGAGGTTACTTTGACCTTGCCAAGAAACAGACTGAACTGAAGGCTCTGGCTATAGAAATGAGCCAGCCTGATTTCTGGAATAACCCTCAGAAGGCCAAGTCAGTTTCCGAAAAGTTTAACCAGCTAGATGAGGAGGTCAACACTTGGAAAAAGATCGAGCAGGAAACAGATTCGTTGTTAGGGTTGGCTGAGACTTCGGAACAGGAAAGCGATGATTCGCTAAAAAAAGAGATTACCAGGAAATATCAAGAACTTAATAAGAAATTCAATGACTTAGAATTTCTTATTTTATTATCCGGCCCCTATGATTCTCATAACGTAATCATGGCTATTCATGCCGGGGCCGGCGGAGTCGATGCCCAGGATTGGGCAGAGATGCTGCTGCGTATGTTTTTGCGTTTTGCCGAAAAGAAAAAATGGCCGGTTACTGTATTAGACAAATCTAGCGGTGCCGAGGCTGGTCTCAAATCAGTTTCCTTAGAAATTAAAGGTCATTACGCCTATGGTTTTCTAAGGAGTGAGGCAGGTGTCCATCGCCTGGTGCGCATCTCTCCCTTTGATGCTGAAAAGATGCGCCACACCTCTTTTGCCCTGGTGGAGGTTCTGCCCGAGCTGGAAGAGGTTAATGAAGTTGAGATCAAGCCAGAAGATTTGCGGATAGATGTTTTTCGCTCTTCAGGACACGGCGGGCAAAGCGTCAACACCACAGATTCGGCTGTTCGCATAGTGCATTTGCCAACTGAGATTACCGTGGTTTGCCGCAACGAGCGCTCCCAGTCTCAAAACAAGGAAAACGCCATGAAGTATCTAAAAAGCAAGCTACATAAGTTTTATTCGGAAAAAAAGCAGCAGGAGAAGCAGAAAATCAGGGGCGACTATCAATCTGCGGAGTGGGGGAGCCAAATTCGCTCTTACGTATTACATCCCTATAAAATGGTTAAAGATCACAGAACCAATCAGGAAACGTCCGATGTTAACAAGGTGCTAGATGGCCAAATTGACGACTTTATGGAAGCTTACCTCAGAAAACAACAATAGTGTAGACAGAAAACTGACAGATTATGGCCATTTTTTTTACTAAAATTAGCGCAAATATTACATTATCATATTGTTGTGTAGAAAGAAGTTTGACAATTAACTTCAAAAAATTATAATTAAAACAACGAAATATATGACTATTTGCATCTTCGAAGATCAACAATATCAGAAACTTCTCCCACTTTGTTACGGAAGGCCGGTTTACGAGCTTAAAGTGGGGGCCTTTACTTTATTGGAAAGAATTCTTAACGTTTATCCCAAGGCTAAGTTTTCCCTGCAGAGCCGCCCCTATTTAGCCAACAGCTTAAAGCAACGCTACGGTGATTTATCCATTAATAAGCTGAGAAATGACGACTATCTATTTATTAACGGATCAATAATCGCTGATAGCAAGCTGCCCAACAAGGTAAAGGAAAAAGGGGCAAATTGTTGTTATCTCAAAGGCAAAGACCTAATAGCGGCCAGGCTGGACAAAGAAGCCGTTGCTAAGATTGACATGAAAAGAGATTTAGCAGAACAGTTACGGAAACTACCCAAAAAGAAAATTGCAATTAACAGAATAGAATATCTTTGGGATTTACTCGGCTGGCACCAACAGTTGCTGGCTGAAGATATTAATAACTTGCTCAAAGGCAAAAAACCGGCCACCAGGTATCGGGAAGGGGTATTTGTTGTTAATTCCAAAAAAGTGTTCATTGATCGTAACTGTGATATCAAACCAGGTGCCGTCTTGGATGCGTCAGAGGGGCCCATCTATATCGAGGAGGGAGTGACCATCGGGGCCAATTCAGTATTAACCGGTCCGGTCTACATAGGCTATGATTCCATTATCAATCCTTTGGCCAGAATTGATCACCATACTTATATCGGACCACTTTGCAAAATCGGCGGAGAAGTTGGCAAGTCAATTATCCAGAGCTATTCCAATAAGCAGCATGACGGACATTTGGGTCATGCCTATATTGGTTCCTGGTGTAACTTGGGAGCGGATAGTACAAACTCCGACATGAAAAACAATTACAGTTCGGTAAAAGTGTGGACCAACGGCCAGATGCAAGATTCTAAACAAACCTTTGTGGGATTATTTATGGCTGACCACGGCAAATCAGGAATTGGCACCCTGTTTAATACCGGAACAGTGGTAGGATTCTCCAGCAACGTGGTGGGAGCTGCCGTAACTCCCAAAGCCGTTCCCTCTTTTGGCTGGATAAACCTAGAGGGCCAATCCCAAGAATATGATTTAACTAAAGCGATAAAAACAGCAGAAGCAGCCATGAAAAGACGAAAGCAAAAGATGACACCGGCCCTGAGGAGGCTATTCAAAGAAATATTCCAGCTTTCCCAAGCCGAAAGGAAACAATTACTTCCTAAAATCAATAAGTAGATGTGCGGAATAATCGGTTACGTCGGTAACCAAAAAACATTACCAGTCTTAATCGAGGGGTTAAAACGACTAGAATATCGCGGCTACGATTCAGCCGGAGTAGCCTTAACTGATGCCGGCAATATTTTTATTACCAGGTCAGAGGGAAAGATAGCAGAATTGGAAAAGAAATTAGTAAACAAGGAACAAGACAGTGTTTCGGGCATTGCTCATACTCGTTGGGCCACTCATGGTATTCCTTCCGAAGCGAATGCCCATCCGCAAACCGATTGCCAAGAGGAAATCGCCGTGGTTCATAACGGCATCGTGGAAAACTACGAGGAATTAAAAACCGGATTAATCAAGAACGGGCACCAGTTTAATAGTGAAACAGATACAGAGGTGCTGGCTCATTTGATAGAGGAGGCTTATCAGGAAGGAGTTCCTCTGGAAAAAGCGGTAACCTGTGCCTTGGTGGGAGAATCGGGCCGTAGAGTAATCGGTACCTATGGCTTGGTGGTAACTTCAAAAAGGGAGCCGGGTAAACTGGTAGCGGCTCGTTTGGGCAGTCCCTTGGTTTTGGGCGTAGGACCAGATGGCAGCCATTTTATTGCCTCAGATATTTCGGCTTTTCTGGAACACACTGACCAGGTGGTTTATTTAGAAGATGGAGACATCGTAGTCATAGAAGCGGATCGGCACAAAGTCATTCACCAGGAAAACGGATCTGCCCTAAGGTGCATCAATAAGATTGATTGGGACTTAGCTCAGATCCAAAAGGGCGGCTACGACCATTTTATGTTGAAAGAGATTATGGAACAGCCCGCCAGCATTGCCAGGACTATAACTGGCCGGTTATTGGGCAAGGAAGGTCGGGTTCGGCTGGGTGGAATTGAACGAGCCCAACAAAAAGAATATCAGAAAAAATTAATCAACCTGGAAAGTATAGACAAGATAGATCTTCTGGCTTGTGGCACCTCTTGGCATGCCGGACTTATTGGCTCTTTTATATTTGAGAGGATGCTGGGAATCCCTTGTTCGGCCCAGTATGCTTCCGAATATCGTTATCGTCAGCCTGTGATTGATGATAAAACACTTGCTATAGCTATTTCTCAATCGGGCGAGACTACCGATACTCTAGAGGCCCTGAGGGAGGCCAAGAAAAAGGGGGCGGTTCCTTTTGGTATCGTCAATGTGGTTGGTTCCACTATTGCCCGGGAAACTGGTATCGGAATCTATACTCACGCCGGTCCGGAAATCGGGGTTGCCTCCACCAAAGCCTTCACCTCCCAGGTGGTTACTTTGCTATTACTGGCTTTGTATTGGGGCAGAAACAGAAACAACCTGACAGCTCATCGAGCCAAAGAAATTATTAAGGCTCTGCAGCAGTTACCAGACCAGGCAAAAAGTATTCTGGATAATCATCAAAAGGTTAAAGAGTTGGCTAAGAAATTTAAAGATTTTCATAACTTTCTTTACCTGGGGCGAGGCTATAACTATCCAACTGCTCTAGAAGGCGCTTTGAAATTAAAAGAGATTTCCTACATTCACGCTGAGGGTTATCCAGCGGCCGAGATGAAACATGGTCCCATTGCCCTGATTGATCCCCGAATGCCGGTGGTTTTCATTGCCCCCAAAGACAACGAAGGCCCCACTTACGAAAAGATATTGAGCAATATTGAAGAGGTTAAAGCCAGAAAAGGCACGGTGATTGCCGTAGCCACCGAGGGAGATAAATTAATCGCCGATAAAGTTGATGACGTCATTTACATCCCCAGTACTGAAGCGATGTTGACCCCAATTTTGGCAGTTATCCCTTTACAACTTTTAGCTTATTATATTGCCGTATCCAGGGGCTGTGATGTGGATCAGCCCAGGAATTTGGCTAAAAGTGTGACAGTGGAATAAAAAATAATTTTCTATTGCCTGACAGAACCCCATTTAGGGGTTTTTTGGTTAATTATTGACAAATTAGCAATAAGAGTTAAGATATTAAACCCACCAGTTAGAATTGGGCATCCAAAAAGGAGGTGTACCTTGAAGCTGAAGATCGGGCTAGTCGTAGTCGTTGCTCTTGTTTCGATCATCTTAGTTAGCTGCTCCCAACAGACAGAACCAAAGTTGACGGTTCGGGAAAGGCAGCTGATTGAATCGAGCCGATCCAGTCTGGCTCAATTGGCTGAAACGAGCCAGGCGGCAAAGGAACTGCTTCTCTTTTTCGACAACGAGGCAACTTTAGCCAAGTACATCGACAAAGAGACGTTCCAGGTGGTTGAAGATCCCCAGAGTCCTCATTTCTTCTACGTAGTGGCGGATACAACCAAGCCTGTACTGGGAGAACAAAGATCGTACGTGGCAGCCGAGTTTGATATAGGGATTCGTTGTCTGACTCTGTACGACTATCAGTTTTCCGGGCTGGTGCAGGGGCTTTTCCTGGCACACGAGCTGCAACACGCCATGGACTGTGTATTGGGAGGCGAAAAGGTAAGCACCTTTATATCAGTTGAATGGCTGATGGGTGAATACCACGCTCTCTGGACAGTCAAGGAGATTCTCAATCAGCATACGGAAGGAGAGTGGGAGGAAATCGCCCTGACCAGCCGGGCAAAACGAGAATCACTGTCAATTGCCCTTGGCCATGATACCTCTTCCTTTACCTTTGGACCGGCGCCTGGTGATTCCAGCCGGATTGTCGCTCTTTTCGGAAACTTGGCCCCAGATGACTACAATTCCCTGGTAACTCAGATGATCATTGATGCCAATATGTACAATGTCAAAGAAATAGCCGGGGCCGACACTATGCTCTTTTTCAATGGAGCTTTGGATTTCCTAGAGACGTTCTACTCTACATATGGAGCCCACTAGTCACATCCCGCCAAGGTCTCTTATATAAGAGACCTTTTTATTTTTGTTGACAATTCTAATCAATATTGTAAGCTATGGTCAGACGGGACAAGATCATTGGCCCGTTTTTCAATTGCCAGCTAAATATTTTAAAGCCAGCTTAATGGGGTTTATCTTAGGAACGGGGCTGGCTTCTTTTTATTCGCTTGATCACCAGATGTTGTATCTGCTCGTTGGCTTGGGATTAGTTTTTTTGATTCCCCAAAGAAGCAGAATGATCGGATTGGTCCTTATTCTAGCTAGTCTAGCAGTTTTTAGATGGCAGCTGGTGGCCGACCCAGACCTCTCTTCAGAATATGACAAGGAGGTAAGTTTTACGGCCACAATTGACAGGGAGGTGGATTTAAGACTGAACCAGCAACGTTTAACGGTATTGGCTAAAGAATATAACACTCATTTTTTGATTACCACCTACTTATATCCCAGATTCTCCTACGGTGATCAACTAGAAATCAGCGGCAGGTTGCAAGAGCCTGAAGCCTTTTCCGATTTCGATTACCAAGGTTATTTAGAGCGCTACGGTATTCACGGTATCATTTATCGTCCTTGGATTGAAAAAACTGGAGAAGACAGCTCGTTTCGGAGATACTTGTTTCAATTTAAGGGCCTGGTCAAGAACAAATTAGACCAGTATCTTGTGGAACCGACCAGTTCTTTGGTCAAAGCCATTATTCTGGCAACTAAAGGAACTGTACCCTCGGAAATAAAAGAGAATTTCAGCAAAGCTGGAACCAGCCACATTATTGCCATTTCCGGAATGCACATTACCATCATATCTGGATTAATATTAAACCTTCTATTGGGAGCGGGCCTAAATCGCAAGCAGGCCTTTTGGGCAGCTACTCTGATACTGCTTATCTATCTGTTTATCATTGGTTTTCCGGCTTCAGCAGTCAGGGCAACTTTTATGGGTTTTTTAGTGATGTGGGCTATGTATTTGGGTCGGCTCAATAATTCCCTAAACGCCATTCTATTAACTGCTTCAGTAATGTTGCTGTTAAACCCCAGGTTATTGAGAAACGATATTGGCTTTCAGCTTTCTTTTGCTGCTGTTATTGGCATAATATACTTCAAACCCTGGTTCGATAAACTTTTCGAGAAGTTATCCAGCCGTTTTCAGATCAAGGAAGCGATTGCCATGACTTTAGCGGCTCAGGTCACTACCTTTCCCTTAATAATTTACTATTTTGATAGGTTTTCTCTGGTGGCACCCCTGGCCAATATCTTAGTGGTGCCGGTTTTGCCCTTTATATTGATTTTGGGCATCGTCGGTATCGGTCTCAGTTTTATAATTCCCTTTTTGGCTCCAGTGGTTTTTGGAACGCTGTCTCTGTTGGTCACCTATGTGATTAAAGTAATTGAACTTCTGAGTGGCTTTTCATTTTCATACATGATGGTTGATAATTTTACGGGTACACATATTCTTGTGTCCTATTTTGTAGTTTCTACTGGACTTCTGCTTATAAATAAATATAGACGTAGACAGATAACCATTGCGAGCCCCGACGAGGGGCGTGACAATCCCGATAATTAGCTGCCAGGGGAAAGAAGAATTACTACATCTATATCATGACTAATAATAGAAACACGGTCTTATATGTGGGTATGACCAGTAATTTGGTAAGACGAGTTGAGTCGCACAAAGATAAAATTGTTAAGGGGTTTACAAAAAGATATAATATAGATAAATTGGTGTATTTTGAGGAAAGTAATGATCGGTGGGGTGCAATTACTAGAGAAAAGCAAATAAAGGCAGGGTCGAGGGCCAAGAAAGAGAAAATGATTAATAAAATGAACCCTGGATGGCGGGACCTATGCCACATATTTTACTAATCAATGGGATTGCTTCGTCACTACGCTCCTCGCAATGGTAATGAATTAAAAATGAACAGCCCAAAAAAATTATTAATAATCATTATTATCCTGACTGCCCTGGGTATGGCCGCTTGCCTTTTTCTTTACCAAGAAAAGGAAAAGTTGTTGGAAGTAGTTTTTATGGACGTGGGTCAAGGCGATGCCATTTTGATAAAAACTCCTTACGATCAGCAAATCTTAATAGACGGGGGGCCAGACAACCAGGTGCTTCAGAAATTGGGTCAGCATATGCCTTTTTGGGACCGCTCGATTGATCTGTTGATCTTGACTCATCCCCATTCTGATCACGTGGGCGGCTTGCCAGCAGTTATGGATCGCTATCAGGTTGAGCAGATATTTTATACGGGTGTACTGCATACCTCACCCGATTATTTAGCTTGGTTGCAAAAGATAGAGGAGCAAGCCGTCGATCTAAAAATTACCAAATCAGGTGACAGAGTTAATTTAGGTAACGATCTTTATTTAGACACTTTATTTCCCCTGGAGGATTACACTAACCAAGAAGTGGAGGATTTGAACGGGACTTCTGTTGTTAATAAATTGGTTTACGGCCAACACGCCTTCTTGCTGACCGGCGATTTACCCGCGGAGCAGGAACTGGCAGTTTTGAACCAGGGAATCAATGTGACCGCTGACGTTTTAAAAGTAGGACATCATGGATCCAAATATTCTTCTTCTTCAGAATTCTTGTCAGACGTCGACCCTCAATACGCCATTGTTCAAGTGGGCCAAGACAACAAATTTGGTCATCCTCATCTGGTTGCTTTAAACAATATAGAGAGTTCGGGGGCGGTGATTCTGCGTAGTGATAAATTGGGTGATATTAAATGCCAATCAGACAAATCGGTTTTATCTTGTTTCTAGTTTGTGATATAATTTGATATATGGCGGAAAGTGAAAAAATCGATCAGGCAATTAGACCTTGGTATTTAAAGGGCTGGGGCTTGGTTTTTTCCATAGCCTTGATAGCTGTTTTGATCTGGCTGATCGGCCTGGTAATGTGGCTTTATAACCCTTTTGCTGAGTTGGGAGGAACCAGCCGGCAAGCGGTTAATCCCCTGAGTGTTGATGAAGATGATGATCCGGCCTGGGGAAGTGTCTATGCCAAAGTGACCATTATCTCCTTTGAGGATTACACCTGCCCGGTTTGCGGTGAGGCCTACGAGGCTATAAAACAGATACGGGAAAACTACTACGACGATGTATATATTGTCTTCCGCGATTTCCCTATTTTGGGTCCGACTTCTACCACAGCGGCTTTGGCAGCGGAGTGTGCCGAGGATCAAGGGAAATTTTGGGAGATGCACGATAAGCTTTTTGAGAACCAAACTTTAATTTCTGAAGAATACGTAAAAGCTTTTGCAGCCCAAATCGGTCTGGATTTGAACACCTTTACTGATTGTTTGTACGACAACGAGCATCGGGCCGAGATCCAAAGTGATTTAAGTGAAGGTATTGCGGCCGGAGTTGAGGGGACACCGACTTGGTTTATTGAAGGAACCAGGTTAGAGGGGGCGATTCCTTACGAGGTTTGGGAACAAATAATAGATAGTTATATATAAAGGAAAGACAAATTAACCAACAGTAGGTTTATATTTTTTTATGCCGATTATCGAAGTAAACAATCTAACTAAGAAGTTCAAATCGTTGGTGGCCGTCAATGACGTATCCTTTACTGTAAGCCAGGGAGAGATATTTGGTTTTTTGGGACCCAACGGAGCGGGCAAGACAACCACTATCAATATCTTAACCACCTTGCTGCAACCAACATCAGGATCGGCCACTGTCAATCAGTTTGATGTGGTCAAAAACAAAGAACAAGTCAGAGAGAGTATTGGTTTGATTTTTCAGGACCCCTCATTGGATGACAAACTGTCGGCCTTGGAAAATCTCAAATTTCATGCTTGGCTCTACCGGGTGGATAAAGCCGTGCAACAGCAGAGGATGTCTGAGATGCTAAAGATGGTCGGCCTATATAGCAGAAAGAAAGATCGAGTGGATACCTTTTCGGGGGGGATGAAAAGGAGGCTGGAAATTGCCAGGGGACTTATCCATCACCCCAAAGTATTATTTTTAGACGAACCGACCATCGGCCTGGATCCCCAAACCCGTAATCATATTTGGGAATATGTCCTACAGTTGAGAGCCAGGGAGAATATTACTATGTTTTTAACCACCCACTACATGGATGAAGCTGAATACTGTGATCGGGTAGCAATTATCGATGAAGGTAAAATTATAGCCCTGGATACGGTGGCCAACTTGAAGAAGTTGATCGGCGGTGACGTTATTATTATCAAAACCAGTGATAACCAAAAAGCCCAAGAAGAAATCCAGCAGAAGTGGCAATTGGAAGCCAAGCCCAAAGATGACCAGTTGATGATAAATAAACCGGGGGGCGAAAAGTTTATCCCCGACTTGTTTAAGAATATCAGTCCCGCCATTGAAAGTGTGGCCCTGCGGCAGCCGACTCTCAATGATGTATTTCTGAAATTAACCGGCAAAGAAATTCGTGATGAAGAAGTTTCCAAGAAAGATAAAATGAAAAGACATTTAAAAATGAGAAGCAGGATGGGACCCCACTAAGATGAAACACCTCAAAGCAATTTATATTATTTGGTACCGGGATATCCTGCGCTACTGGCGCAACCGGGCCAGGATTATCACTTCCCTGGCCATGCCCTTCTTGTGGTTAGTGATGTTTGGTTCAGGAATTAAAGGTTCACTTTCTTTTGGTGCCGGGGGATTAGATGGAGCCAATTTTGACTACGTTCAGTTTCTCTTCCCCGGAGTGCTGGGCATGACTATTTTATTCACCTCTATCTTTGCCGCCATCTCTATAGTGACTGATCGGGAATTTGGTTTTATGAAAGAGATTTTAGTCGCTCCGGTTTCTAGGACGGCAGTGGCTTTGGGCAAGATCTTGGGTGGTTCGACCATAGCCATGGTTCAGGCTTCTCTGATGATGGTCTTAGCTCCTTTAGTCGGGGTGCAACTGTCCTGGGGGTTGGTGTTGGGCTTATTACCGGTAATGTTTTTGGTGGCTTTTTCCCTAAACTCGCTGGGGATTTTAGTGGCCTCTCGCCTCAAATCTACCGAAGCCTTTTCTATGGTAATGCAGTTTATTATGATGCCCATGTTTTTCTTGTCAGGAGCCCTTTTTCCGCTGAATAATTTGCCGGGCTGGATGACATTTTTGAGCAAAATAAATCCTGCTTCCTACGGTATAGATAGTTTGCGCCAGGTGGCCTTTAGGTATTTAGAGGTACCGGAGACGATAGCTGATTATTTCAAGATGGAACTATTCGGCAATAAATTGAGCTTAGGATACGACCTATTGTTGGTGGGCGCCTTTGGTTTAGTGATGCTGCTGGCGGCAGTACTGGCCTTTCGCCGCAGTCAATAAAGGGATTCTTGACAAATTTTTCAATCATGATAAACTTTCTTAACCGGATAAATATTAATTAATAAAGGATAAAAAAGATGAATGAAGGATCACCAGAAGGAAAAGGTATTTTCAAAAACCCATCGAAACAAACCTTTTTACTGGGTTTATTCATAGGCATTTCGGTCATCACAACCTTTGCCTTTTTCTTTACCCTGGCCATGGCTTTAGACAATGGTTCCCTGGGTGGAGACGATGCCAAAGTGGCTGATAGCGGCAACGTAGCTGGTCAACAGGATGCCGTCGTAGATCCTGCTGCTGGGGTTGCTCCCACTCCCACTCCTACTCCAGTTGACATCGAACAGATCGTTAGCCTGGATGGAGCTCACATCAAAGGAGCCGAGAACGCTACTGTTACCATGATCGAGTATTCTGATTTTGAGTGTCCTTACTGCTCAAAGCACCAGGAAACTCTAACTCAGATTTTAGATGAATATCCCAACGACGTCAGATTAGTTTATAAACATTTCCCCTTGTCTTTTCATGCCAACGCCCAAAAGGCCGGTGAAGCCTCTGAATGTGCCGGTGATCAAGACAAATTTTGGGAGATGCACGACCTGATCTATGCCGCTGAAGCCTTCAGTATCGATACCTTCAAACAGTTTGCCAAAGATCTGGGTCTGGATACCAGCAAGTTTAACACTTGTTTGGATGACGGTACTCACGCTTCCACAGTGCAATCTGACATGGTAGAGGGACAAGCCGCCGGAGTCGAAGGAACTCCAGCCACCTTTGTAAACGGCACCCTAATCTCAGGTGCTATTCCCTACGATTCTTTCAAGGCGGTTATCGATGCCGAGCTCTAAATGATTCCCTGGTTTCAATTCACACAGTTTTCCATAGGACCCCTGACCATCCAGGTCTGGGGTCTTTTTCTGGCCCTAGCTTTTTTGGTCAGCATCATCGCCAGTGGCTATGAATTAAAAAGAAAAGGTTTGCAGCATCGGATAATCTTGGATCTATCAGTCTGGGTAATCATTGGAGCTATTGTGGGCGGCCGCTTGTTCTATGTTCTTAATGAGTGGTCCCGGTTCCAAGAGCAGCTGGTTGATATCTTCAAATTGTGGCAAGGAGGCATGGCCTTGTACGGTGGAGTGATTGGCGGCAGTCTTGCTGCTTGGCTTTTTATCAAACGCAAGAAACTGAAGTTCGGACCTTATGCTGATGCTGTTTTGTTTACTCTTCCCTTGGGGCTCTTTGTCGGCAGGATTGGTTGTCTGATGATTCACGATCATCTGGGTTCAGTGACCACAGTGCCTTGGGGCATAGAGTATTTAGGGCAGGTGAGACACGAAACTGCTTTATACAGCCTGGTACTCAATTTAGTCTTGTTTATAGTCTTATTCTTTCTGCGCAAAGCCAAGTTTAATTTTACCGGTTTAGTTTCTTCAATATTCCTGATTGGTTACGGTTTGGGGCGCTTTGTTATTGATATTTTTAGGGCTCAGGATTTGCCCTTTTCTGATCCCAGATTTGGCGGTTTAACCCCTTCACAGTATGTTAGTATTTTACTAGTGATTATGGGGATCTGGTTATGGATCAGGATAAAGAAACAGAGATTAGACGACAAGTAATAAGAGAATAGCTAATATTAGACTCCGACATTGGAGTTTTTTTGGTTTTGGTCCTACAATTTAGCTGTCTGGGCTCTAGCCTTGACAAATAGGCGTTTTTGTGATAGTATGGCCTGTTAACCTGAGGCAGATTCTAGCCTCTGGCTGACCTACCTGTGAATTAGGTAGTTGTTTAGTACATTGACAACCTGTTCTGAGTGAGATAACGAAAGCAAACAGAGCCAAGGACGAGAGGAGGTAGTACCATGATTGCGGCATTTATTGCCCTGTCGGGACTGGTAGCGGCGGCGATCTACATCGTTGCCTACTACATTCCCAAGCAGAATGGTGATTTCGAGGCCCCCCCGTTACCGCCCCTGAAGACCGAGGGTGTCGATGGAGCTGATGGCGACGAGCTTACCCCCGAGTACCTCGAGAATGAAGTCGAAGCCCTTCTGACTGAGTTACTGGGAGAAGAAGCGGCTAAGGGAGTCAACTTGATTCCGCCCAAAACACCGGCTTATCGTGAGGGGTCGATTCCCAAGAAAGCCTGTCATTACCGGGTCGGTGGCAAGTGGACTCTGCTGATTCTCTGGATGGCCGCTGGTCTGTTCCCGCTGGTCGGTTGGCTGACTCGTGGTGGTATGGGAGCTGGAATCGGGGTATTGATTTCGGTATTCGGCTACTACGTCGTCAGCAACTACAGCTATGGTAAGAACGATGCTCAAATCTATCGGGGAGTTGAATTCCTTGGTGATCCAGCTGCCATTGTGCCACCTGGACCCTTCTTCCTGCATCCTTTCGTGGAGAAGCTGGCTCCACGGGTGGCCAATACCAGGCTGCTTAGTATCAACAAGATCCTGGAAGATGTGCACAGCCGCGGAGCTATCCCGGCCCACATCCAGCTGGGGCTGATGGCCCAGATCGTCAATTCGCCACGGGCCATTGCCGCCTATGTCTGGGGTTTCCAAGGCGATGACGTATCGGCAATGTTGCAGTCGGTGCGTTCGGCCACTACGGACTTTGTCGGTCAGATTCACTTGATTGACATGTCCAGGCTGCAGTCCTTGCTCCAGATGTTCACCATGTGGTATCTGCGCTGCCTGCGTTTCTACGAGCGTCTTGGCATCGAAGTGATCATGCCTGAGTACATGGGTTACATCCCTGACGGCGACGAGTATCAAACTGCTCTGTCCGCCAAGCAGGTCAAGACCCATGAAGGCGAAGGCGTGATTGCTATGGCCGAGAAGCAGAAGGCAGCGGATAAGTTCGCTGGCGAAGGACGTGAGTCCTACTTGACTGCTGAAGCTAAGGGTGAGCAGGCGTTGGCCGAGGCGTTGGTCGGAGTCTATAAAGACCCCACCATTGCCGAACGTCACGTCGATCATCGAGGCCGCAACACCGCTCTGCTGGCTGCCCAGGATAATGAACGAGTGATTCTGATGTCGGACAACTCTGGTGGTGAGTCTGGCGGCTTGGCAGCCGGTGCCCGGAAGTCACTCATGTTCAAGATAATTGGTGACGTGGTCAAGAGAAACCTCCAGGATGCCGGGATTCTTCCCAAGTCCGACGACGATGATCACGCTGCCATCTCTGGTGCTGAGTAGTATCTAATCGGGGGCGCCCTCGGACGCCCCCACTAACACTAAGAGGTGATAACTATGGCCAAAGGACCGAAGAAACAGAAAGGCCAGCAGGTAGTCAAGCCACCCGAGGTACCGAAAGGTCCTGATCGAGTTCAGCAGAAGCTGGTGCGCAAGAGGACTGAAGTTGACACAGACACTCGGGTCGGTTCCGTCGAAGAAAAGACGGAAATCACAAGATCCAAGGGTTCAACTATACTGGTTCGTCTGGCGCTTCTGGCCGGTATCCTGCTGATACTGTTTCGTGAAGGATCCTGGGTGATCAAGGGATGGCCGGTACCTGTTGGTCTGATCTGGGGCGTGGCCGTGCTTATGGCCCTGATCATGCTACTGCCTCTGATTCCCAAGAAGGCCGGCAAGAAGTTCAGCTTCCCCATGGCAGCAGTGGCCGGAATCGTCTTTCTGTTGGCGATGCTGGCTATACCATTGCTGATAGCTCCGGACCAGGTCGATACCCTCTGGACCGAGGCTCGCAACTGGCTGTATGCTATTGTGGGGATCACTGTGATCGGGGCGGTCTGTAGTACCCTGACCAAGAAGAAGGCCTATCTGGTCTTCGGAGTGATCATCTCAGTGGGCTTACTGATCTATGGACCACTGCCCATCCTGACAGCGGGACAGGCAGGCAAGTCGGTAATCAGTGAGGCCCCCACCTACTCCAGATATCTGTGTGAGGACATCACCAAGGACGGAGCCATCTGGGCCAAAGAGGTCCGGATTTCTCCGCTGCCTGATGGTGAAGCTCTGGAGATCCTGATCAACAAGAGGGACGCCGGCAACTGGCTGATGCTGCAGACCAAGACGGGTCTAGTAGACGTTGGCGACGGCCTGTTTGGTCCTCGGGGCAATCCAGACAAGGACCCCTACGTCGACAGTACGTTCGATCGTAGCAAGGCCGGTCTGGAAGCCCGTGTCTGTTCCAGTGAGGCAGCTGCCATCACCTGGTTCATGCACAAGCGAGCGGCTCCTGGTGTGTTCACCAGTCGTATCGTCAGGAAGGACATCCCGGTAGTCATCGCCATTCTGGAAGAGTGGTTCGACAAAGCAGGCTCTGATAACATCACCCTGTGGCTGCGGATCGTTCACCGTCCTGAGGAATGTAATGACGGTAACGACCGTGGTTCTTTCACCGCTCACGTCTGGATGGCAGAGGAGCCGCCGATCGGTTCTTCGTAACACTCAGAAACAGGTTCATTGAGGGAGCGCCTTGTGTGCTCCCTCTTTTCTTTTCCCAAAAAAACCAATTTCCGTTATAATTAGATTATAATTTCTAATCATAAAAAAATGAGAAAACAACTTAGTTTTGTAGTAATGATTAGTCTGATTGCTACTTTTTTCCCCCTGACTGATTCTCAAGCCACTTACGGTGATGTTTCTAAATATTTAGGCCACATTTATGCCGGAGATGGGGGAACAGCTGCTGCCGCCTATTTTGATTTCCCGGAAGATATCGAAGTAGATAGCTCTGGGAATTTTTTTGTTGCTGATACCTATAATAACGTTATCCGTAAAATTAGTTCTGCAGGAACTGTTTCCACCTTAGCCGGCACTGGCTCTTACGGCCTGACCAATGGGGCTACTACCGCTGCTGAATTTGCCCTACCTCGAGGAATAACCATTGATGCCTCGGGCAATATCTATGTGGCTGATACTGCCAACAATGCCGTCAGGAAAATCGCTGGCAGTACAGTGACCACCTTGGTCGGCGAAGGCTTATCAGCCCCTGAAGGCTTGATTATATATGGCTCCACTTTGTATATAGCTGATACTGGTAACGATGCTATTAAATCAGTGTCCACGGCTGGCGGCACAGTAACCACCTTGGCTGGTTCTGGATTAAGTTCACCCAAGAAACTAGAAGTAGCAGCAGACGGAAGTTTGCTCTATGTTTCTGATGCCGGTAGTTACCGGGTATTAAAAGTTAACATTAGTACCGGAACGGTGTCTGTTTTGGCTGGCTCGGGTACAGCTGGCTATGCTGAAGGAACAGGCACAGCTGCCCAGTTTGAAAACATCTGGGGAGTGGAGTTGTATGGTGATTATCTTTATGTTGCCGACGGGGATGGTTTTGATGACATGATCCGTAAGATAAATGTAACTACCGGAGAAACTTCTTCGTTTGCCACTGACAGCAATATGATGGCCATCAATTTCGGAGCAGGGCTACGGGTCTATAATGGCTATATTTATTTATGTAACCAGGGAATAGGAACTATTCATAAATTCAACGTGGACGATGATTCCGATAATGAAACCTTTGCTGGCTATGAGCGCTTTGGCCATCGAAACGGTACTAACCCACTTTTCGGCCGACCTCATGATATGGCGATGACTCAGGACGGTACCACTTTCTATTTAGCCGACAATAATAAGATAAGGAAGATTGTTAAAGCAACAGGAAATACCACCTATGTGACGGGTTCATCTGTTGACAACTACCGGGAAGGCTTGCCGGTAGGAGCCCCGGGCGGTATCGGTGCTGAAGCCCGCTTTTCCACTATTGCCTCAGTTGCGGTTAATAACGCGGGCACTGCTCTTTATCTGGTGGATCGCTGGAATAACCGGGTGCGCAAGGTTGATTTATCCGACCCTGATTATCAAACATACTTAATTTCAGGCGCTGGGCGAATTAATACCACTGGCACCCAGAGAAATGGTTATCAGGAAGGAATTAAGTGCGATTCGGTCAAAAATAAAGATGAATCATTTACCAAGCAATCGGGCTGTGCCTACTTTGATAATCCGGCTGGTATTGTTATCTCTCCTGATAATGCTTATTTGTATGTTTCTGACACCAACAACCAAAGAATCAGAAAGGTGAGAATTGCTGATGGTCAAACTTCTTTAGTGGCCGGTTCGGGCACAGCAGGCTACTTAAATGGGGAGGCTACCACTGCCCAGTTCCATACGCCCTACGGCTTAACCATAGATGCAAACGGAGATTTTCTTTATGTGGCTGATAGAGACAATCATGTCATTAGAAAAATAGACACAGCAACTGGTTTTGTTTCCACTCTGGCGGGCAAGGGCAGCGCTGGATATCTAGACGCCATTGGCACCTCGGCCTATTTTTCCTATCCGGAATATATCAAAATGGGAGCCGATGGTAATTTGTATGTAACTGAAGTTGGTTCGCAACGAGTCAGAGTAATTGATACGGTATCTGGTGACACCAGGCTAGTAGCCGGATCAGGCTACCGGGGTTATAAAAATGGGGCTAAAGAAGAAGCTGAATTCAATAATCCGGAAGGGTTGGTACCAGATACCGCTAATAATTCTGTTTATGTATTGGATTCTTGGAACGATGTGATCCGCCAGGTCGATATCGAAGGGGAAATCCCTCACACCGAACCGGCTCCGACAGTGACCGCTGTGATTCCTGATTTTGTAGAGCCCAAATGGGATGACGGTAGTGGGTTACGGGTAAGGATTACTGGTACCAATTTCCGACACGGAGCCGTTACTCATTTTTATACTTATCAAGCCTCAGCCACTTATGTGGTTTCCGACACAGAATTGGTAGCCGAATTACCCCTATCACAAATGTCAGCCGGCTATTATGATGTGACAGTAACCAATTTGGACGGTCAAGCCGCTTATCTGTCCAAAGGGATAGGAATTTCTGATAATCTGGGCAATGTGCCAGGGGAACACTTCTCGGTACCGGGAGCGGAGACTGAGGAAGCGACAGAAGTAAGCATTGCCCCGGGTAACAGCTTTTATGCTTATTCGGAAACGATTCGGGGTGGCTTTTATGTAGCTGTGGGTAATGTCCAGGGAGATGGACGGGAGGAAATTCTTACCGGCACCGGCATTGGGTTAGGTCCCCAGGTGAGAATATTTGATTTAGAGGGAGGTTTAAAAACCACTTTCTTTGCCTATGCGGAACATCTGCGATCAGGAGTCAGAGTGGCAGTGGGGGACCTAAACGGTGATGGTTACAATGAAATAATAACAGCCCCAGGTCCGGGAGGCCGGCCCCATATCAGGACTTTTTCAGGAGACGGACAAGCCCTAAATGCCGGATTTTTCGCTCTGGATGGGCAGTTCCAGGGGGGTGCCTTCGTAGCCTGTGGAGATGTAAACGGTGACGGGCAAGATGAAATTATAGTGACAGCTGGTCCGGGAGGTGGACCCCACGTTACTGTCCACAATGGAGATGGTGATCTTTTAGCCACTTTCTTTGCCTATGACCAGCATACTTTCCGTTATGGTATTCGTCCTGCAGTTTTAGACGTCGATGGTGACGGCCATATGGAGATTCTTACCGGACCGGAAACCGGATCACCACACATTCAAACCTTTCAAATTAGGCCGGGTGAAATCAGACAACTCAATCCAGGTTTTTACGCATATGACCCAGATTACAAAGGAGGAGTAGCAGTGACCGGTGGTGATATGGACGGTGACGGAGCTGATGAGATTATTGCTGGAGTGGGTGATGCCGCCTCTCCACTGGTTAGATTGTTTTACAGTGATGGGTCCGGATATCTCCGTAAAGAGTTTTACGCTTATCCCACTACATTTTTATCAGGAGTCAATGTGGCCTCAGGTGATGTTGATGGTGATGATATTGATGAAGTAATAACTTCTCCTCGGGCTGATGGGGGTCCTCAAATCAGGATTATTGAAGTTGATCGATTATAATACTCCCTGGTTACATTTCTTGGGGAATTAAGATATAATTTATTACTATGCCGTTGACCTTATTTAAAACTATTTCTGGTCGTGATAAGAATAAGAGTTTAGAAAAGCTCATCAGTTATTCCCTGCCGGATCAGGATCTGATATTGATGGCGATTTTGTCTATTATTATGGCCACTCTGGCGTTTTTGCTGGACAATATGGCAGTATTGATCGGCAGTATGCTGATTGCTCCTATTATTTATCCCATCATGAGTTGCGGCATGTCCTTTGCCGTTTTAGACGTTAAGTTATTTCTCCGGTCATTAGGAACTATTTCAATTTTTGCAATATTAGGAATTACTTCTGCCATACTAGTTACTATTTTGTTCAGCTCTTACCGGGTTGACTTTTCCAGTGACTTAATCTCTCATATGCAGCCTTCCTGGTTGTATTTTGCTGTTGCCATTGTAGCCGGACTGGCTGCTTCTTTTGCCCTGGTCAAGCCTGAACTAAACGAAATGTTTCCCGGTATCGCCGTATCGGTTGCTCTTATTCCCCCCTTGTCTGTTATCGGAATAGGGTTGGCCAATGGTAAAACAGAGATTGTCGCTGATGCAATCCATCTTTTTCTAAGCAACGCGGGGGGGATTATTCTGGCTTCTCTGATAATTTTTACTTTTATGCGTTTTCGTCTAAAGAGAAGAATAGCCCAAAAGGTGCTGGCTCAGGAGGAAAAAGAATTGGAAAACGGATTAACCTAGAATATTAGAAAAAAGATAATTAATATTTATCAATATGAATGAAAAACCCAAAGTATTGATAATAGACGACGAAGAACCCTTTTTATTAGTAATGACAGAAAAGCTGTCAGACTATTTTCAGGTTACTGTGGCCAAAGACGGCCAGGCGGGACTAGAAAGAGCTTTGGCAGAACATCCCGATCTGATCTTATTAGATATTGTGATGCCCAAGATGCACGGCTGGGACGTTTACGAAAAGCTGCGGCGTGATGACTGGGGTAAATGGGTTCCGGTGGTAATAATGACCAACGTGGCCAATAAATACAAAGCGGAACAAGGGGCCAAATCCGGTGAGTTTGATTATTGTGTTAAATCGGACTATAATCTAGAAGAGATAGTTGAAAAGATAAAAGATAAGTTAAAAAAATAACTAATAACCTATGACCGCTAAAAAAAAGGTGCTGGTGATTGATGATGAACAACCTTTCTTGGATATTATGCAGGAGAAATTAGGCAAAGAAGGATTAGAGCCTTTATTGGCCATGGGGGGGGAGAAGGGAATAGAAGTTGCCCTCAAAGAACATCCTGACCTTATCGTTTTAGACGTTCTAATGCCGGGGATGCACGGGTGGTCGGTTTACGAAAAATTAAGACAAGACGATTGGGGCCGGGGTGTGCCCGTTATTATCTTAACCAACGTGACTGATAAATACCGTAAAGAGCAGGGTGAGAAAACCGGGGGTTACGAATATCTGGTTAAGACGGATGTTTCTCTGGAAGAGGTGATTAGAAAGATAAGGGAAAAAGCCGGCGCTTAAGAAATAAAAAATCCAAGCGAAAACAGCTTGGATTTTTTGGTTATACTATTCGGTGCCGGTTTGGGAAGTAAAGTGGAAATATTTTAGCATGTTCTCAAAGACATCGGTATTTTGGGAGCCGCGCAGGCCGATAGAATAAACGTAATCATCCACTTCGGCATAAATTATATTATCGGTTGTGTCGTGATAACTCGGGTTATTAGACAAGATGTAGCTGGTTCCGCTGGTCTTGGCATCTTGGTATAAATCCCAGACCGGTTTGTGGATTTCAATAAAAACAGACCCTTGGTAATTGGGTGCTTTGCCCGAAGAAATTGATTGATAGTCATCAAAGGAATAAAAAGCAAATAGCTTGGAAATATCACCGTTGCCTAAATCCTGTTCTGAGTACTCTTTGACTATCCACTTGGTTTTATAAATAGTGGAAAAATTGTATTCTTCACTCTTGAAAAAAGAATAACCGGGGACGTTGTATTGATCAGAGCCGAGATCACCCAGAGCTTCTTGGTCAGTTGCTGAATTAGTATTTTGGTTGAGGTTGGAATTTTGGGTAACTACCTGACCTTCTTCTGACTCGGTTTTAGTCAAAAACCACCAAGCTCCATATCCAATACCTGCCACCAACACTACTAATACAATAATCACCACTTTATTTACCGGTTTCCTGGGCGGTTTTTCTGGTTTACCAGTGGGTAGTTTTTCTTCTGGTTTTAAATCTGTGATTGCCATATTCCGATTATAGGATATTTTGTTAAATTAAACAAACTGTTTAACTTTGTCAAAATGAGTGTCTATGTTATAATGTCTTTACTTAAATCGCGAACCGGTGGTGTAGCCCGGTTAATCCCGCAACTATTTTTAACAGGAAGTGCGGGACAGGCACGCCACAAGCAATTTGGAAAATGGTGGTGGACCGGTGGTGTAGCCCGGTTAACACGCCTCCCTGTCACGGAGGAGATCGAGGGTTCAAATCCCTTCCGGTCCGCCACCATTTTCCAAACACTGTCTCCCTGCTTGCCCCGCAGAACGAAACGCTAGTGAAGCTTCTTGCGGGGTCACGGATAAAATTGTGGGTTCTCCGCCACTTAAATTTTATGTTAATGTACGGCGGATCCCCCGCAGGGGGAAAATCCCTTCCGGTCTGCCACTAGTTTCAAACCCACAGCCGCCCTTGCCCGTCCCATAGGACTGAAAAATTGAATAAATTTTCATTAAATAATTTAACATTAATAATCAAATATGTCCAAATTTGAGAGGTGGTCGGGTGTAGAGGGTAAAGAAGGCACAGGAATTGACGATAAAGCAAAAGATACGACAACAACGGAAGTTGTTGAAATCGAGAGTGATATACCAAAAGAAGTTATTGAAAGAGGCGACACAAGTGAAATCCGTAGTTCGAGAAGAGAAAAATTTGCCGGTCATCTTGAGAAAGCTGGTCCTCGCACCCTGATTGAATACATTAAAAAAGGGGGAATTGATCTTGAGAATGTCAAAGGGTTACGCCAAGAATGGAAAGGAATAATCGAGAGAATCAAAGAAAAAGGAGGAGGAATCCATTGGCAAAATCCAAAAATGTATTTTTTATCTAAAAGGGAAGCAGCCAATATGGCTTTAGAAGAACTGCAGGACAGATTTGCCCGCGGTCAAATTAAATATTAACTGATTTTGTCGGCAAATCATACAAAATTTTTTTTGGTAAGCCACCAATTTTTAATACCAGGAGATCATCCCGTGGCCGTGGGATCCGGTCCGCAAGATAGCAGGTTATTTAAGAGATGAATAAATTAAAGATATTTTCTAAATATTGGCTACCGGTTATTTTATGGGCTGGAGTCATTTTTTATTTTTCCTCAATTCCCCATTTGCAGATTGAGGCGTTGGGAGTTTGGGATATTATTTTAAGGAAGATAGCTCATGCCACTGAATATGGTGTATTGGCCTTTTTGGCTCTGCGGCTAGGATTAAGAGAAAACAAGAAGGGGACCGTAACTTTGGTAACGGTAATTATTTTCTGTGCTCTATATGCCTGGTCTGATGAATGGCATCAATCTTTTGTGGAAGGCCGCACCTTTGCTGTTTGGGATATTGCTATCGATTCATTGGGCGCCTCAGTTTTTGCTTTACTTTATTACCGAAACAAAAAACAGCCTAAATAAATAGCTGCCTTTTGTTGGTCTTATTTTTTGACTTCTTGAACAATCGCTTTAAATACCTTGGGGTGATTTTCCGCAAAATCAGCCAAGATTTTTCGGTCCAGCTCAATTTTATTCTTTTTCAATAAGTCGATGAAATTAGAATAAGTCAGATCTTCCTGACGGCAAGCGGCATTGATTTTTATCTGCCACAGCTTGCGAAATTCTCTTTTTTTGGTTCGTCTATCACGATAGGCATAGACGCCGGCTTTCAACTGAGCAGGCCGGGCTAATTTAATTTTCTTTTTTCTACCCCAACGATAACCTTTGGTTGTTTTTAACAACCTTTTTCGTTTTTGGAGATGGGTTTTTCCTCGTTTTACACGTGACATAGATTATCCCACTAATTTCTTAATTGCTTTTACGTTAGCCTTGTTAATGGTACGGTCTCTTCTTTTCTTTTTAGTGATCCGGCCCGATTCCCGAGCATTAAAATGATCTTGACCCGATCGGCGCTGCATCATTTTCTTGCCCCGGGTTATTTTGATTCGTTTGGCTGTTGCTTTATGTGTCTTTATTTTCGGCATTATTGCTTCTTATTAATAATTACGGAATACAGCCTGCCCTGTCTGGTTAGGGGCTGTTCGATTTTTATATCTCCCAGGGCTTCGATAAACTTGGTAATTTTCTCCTTGGCTAAATCCTGGTGAGCCATTTCTCGACCCCTTAGCCTCATTTCAATCTTGACTTTGTCGCCTTTAGTCAAGAACTTAGTAGTCTGCTTACTGCGCACTTCCATATCATGATCGCCCATCTTTAAGGTTAGGCGCAATCCTTTGAGTTCAACTTTCTTTTGCTTGTGCTTCGATTTCTGCTCAGCCTTTTCTTGCTGGTATTTAAATTTCCCAAAGTCTATGAATTTACAGACAGGCGGTTGGGAAAGCGGTGATACCTCGACCAGGTCCAATCCTTTCTCTCTGGCCTGGTTGAGAGCATCTAAAGTATCAATCTCTCCTTGATGGTTGCCTCTTTCGTCGATTAGAACGACCTTGGGAACTCGAATTTGTTGATTCTTACGAAATTTTTTAATTGTTTGTTGGATTAAAGATTAGTAATGTGTAATGCGAGATGCGTAATGCGAAGCAATTCTCATTACCCATTACTCATTTCGCGTTACGTTTTTGTTGGTGGAGGTGAGGGGCTTTTCACCCCTGTCTAGCCAGCTCCTAAAATAATTATCTACCTACTTAGTCTGTTTAAGTTGTTCGAGCCGATCAGTATAAACAGACAAAATCTGATTAGCTCTAGTCCATTTTGGTTTCGATAATTCTACCTGGACACGCGAATTATCTATCCTAATAAGTTGACACCCAAACTTGCCTATTAGGAGTCGGCAAATCCAGATGGCAGTAGATATTAAGCTACTGCAGGTGCAAGACTGAAGCTAGCAAAAGCTGCTTTAACCTTGCTGACAAGTGATTTGGCACTTATCGGTTTCTCCGATTATTTTACGAGTCTTCGGAGACTACTCGGAAGGCAAATTATTTCAGGCTCAAACCATCGATTTTATAACACCCCCGTGTTTTATCTTTTTAAGGCTTTTCTGATTCGTCTGGCAACTTCCTTCTTTTTGATGTATTCGCGCTTATCGTACTTCTTCCTGCCCTTGCCAATTCCAAAATCGATTTTAATGAAGCCTTTCTTATTATAAACAGATAAGGGCACTAATGTCAAGCCTGATTTACGGCCCCTCAGCTTCCCGGAGATTTTTCTCAACTCCGATTTGTGTACCAAAAGCAAGCGGGATCTGACGGGATCATAGTCCTTTTGAGCCTGACCAGCCTTTTGATACGGGGCAATGCGGGAATTGATCAAAAACAGGTTTCCTTGGCGGGGAGAGATATAGCTGCCCTTTAAGTTGAAATGTCCCAATTTAGCCGATTTTACTTCAGGACCGGTTAAAACTATGCCGGCCTCCCATTTATCTAGAATTTCGTAGTCTAGATTGGCCCTTTTATTGCGAGCGATAGTTGGCATTTTTTTGTGGTTATCTGATAAATAGATTATAATTTATACTATGAAAACAGTAAAATCAAACATTGTTAGGGATGTCAGAAGGGTCTTCAATAATCTTTGGCCCCAGTTATTGGAAAAGGAGATTGAAGCGGAAGTGGATCATCCCCAGGAAGTCATACATGGTGATTATTCGACCAACGTGGCCCTAAGATTGGCATCTGAGCTAGGAGAAAGTCCCATGGTAATCGGTAATAAGATTATTACCGGTGGCTTGAAAATTGCGGGCTTAGAGAGGGCAGAAGTGGTGCCCCCAGGCTTTATTAATTTTTATTTAAATGCAACTTGGCTTGGCCGACAGGTTAGGAAAGTCCTGGACCAGGGTAGTGATTTTGCTAGTTCTAATTTAGGAAAAAACCAGAAGGTGCAAGTAGAGTTTATCTCGGCTAATCCGACTGGACCGCTGCATGTGGGTAACGGACGAGGTGCTTTTACCGGTGACGCCCTGGCCAATGTATTCGATAAACTGGGCTACAAAGTACAACGTGAGTATTACGTCAATGATATCGGAAAGCAGGTTGATCGCTTGGCTGAGTCAGTCACCAGACGCTATTTGAAACAGCAGGGGATCTCTGTTGATTATCCGGACTATTGCTACAAAGGTAAGTACATTGACCAATTGGCCAAAGAATTGAATCTGCATAAGTATAAACTGACCAACATCAACTTATTGAAGTCTAGAATTCGTTACCGGGCTTTGCAGATGATGATTAAGGATATGAAGAAGACGGTGACCGAGAAACTTAAGATCAAATTTGATAATTGGTTTTCCGAGAAATCCTTGTACAAATCTGGTGCTGTTGATCAAGTATTAACCGACCTCAAAAAAAAAGACCTCTTATATAAAAAAGACGGAGCCATCTGGGTTAAAACCTCGAAGTACGGAGATGACAAGGATAGAGTAGTGGTCAAAGCAAGCGAAGACCAAACCTATTTTCTTTCTGATATCGCTTACCTTTGGAATAAATTAGAAGTTAGAAAGTTTGATAAGGTGATAGATATCTGGGGAGCGGATCATCACGGCTATGTCAATAGGATGTTGAGCATGACCAAAGCTCTGGACCATCAAGGGAAATTTGATATTATTATTGTCCAGCTGGTCCGTCTGATGGAGGGAGGAGTGGAAATTAGGATGGCCAAAAGAACCGGTACCTATGTTACTCTGGATGAATTGGTGTCCGAAGTGGGGTTGGATGCTACACGTTTCTTCTTTTTGATGCACGCCTTTGATACTCATATGGATTTTGATATGACTTTGGCCAAGAAGAAATCTGATAAAAACCCGGTCTATTACGTCCAATATGCTCATGCCAGGATATGTAGTATAATTAATAAGGTTGCCAAAGAAACCAAGCAGACCAAAAAGAAACCCAAAAAAACAGAACAAAAAAAGATCTATTTGCGAGAAGGGGCAGAAACTGCCCTGGCCAAGATGCTGTTGCGATTTCCGGAAGTCTTGGAGGAAGTGGTTATTACCTATCAAGTTCATAAATTACCCAACTATTGCAGAGAACTTGCTTCCTCTTTCCATGACTTTTATACTCAATGCAGGGTGATCGAGGCCGAGGGTATCAATTGGAGCCGGGTCAGACTGATTAAAGCAACTCAGATTGTTCTGGAAGAAAGTTTAAGGGTAATGGGCATTAGCGCCCCTAAAAAGATGTAAAAACTATGAGAATTGGTATAGATTGTCGAACAATTTTAAATCCAGGCAAAGGCGAACAAGCTGGAGTCGGCCATTATACTTATTATTTGATCAAGAATCTACTAAAGAACGACAAAAAGAATCAGTACGTCCTTTTCTTTGATTACCGGGTGACTAAGACTAGAGAGTTTAAGCAAAAGAACGTTGAGGTCAAGTACTTCCCTTTTTCTGAGTACAAGAAGTTTCTTCCCTTTTCCTACTCTCACATGTTGATCTCCGCTTTTATATCTAGGGCCAAGCTGGATATCTATCATTCACCGGCTAATGTCATCCCCTATACCTATTCCGGCCCCTCGGTTATTACGGTGCACGACTTGGCAATCTACAAACATCCAGAATGGTTCCCCCGGGGCCAGAAATTCAGCACCAGGCTTTTGGTACCCAAGAGCTTGCATAAAGCCAAAAGGATAATCGCTGTTTCTCAAGCTACCAAAAAAGACATCATCAAACTATTTAAAATACCGGCCCACAAAATTGATGTGATTTACGAAGGAGTTTTTCGAGAGAAACCCAAAGTCGGCTTCCAAGCTGTTAAGAAAAAGCACGGTTTAGCTGATGATTACATTTTATTCTTGGGCACTATCGAACCTCGCAAAAATCTAATCGGTTTGGTTCATGCCTATGCTGAACTAATCAAGAATAAACGATTTAGCAAATACCAATTGGTGATTGCTGGTGCCAAGGGCTGGAAAGAGGGAGAGGTTTTCAAAACTATCAGAAAGATGAAGCTCGAAGATAGAGTACTTTATCTGGGCTATGTAGCCCACCAGGATAAATTAAGCTTGATTTCCAACGCCAAGGTATTTATCTTTCCATCATACTATGAGGGTTTCGGCTTACCAATTTTAGAAGCCATGGAATTGGGCGCACCGGTTATTACCAGCAATGTTTCCTCTATTCCTGAAGTGACCAATCATTCAGCTGTTCATATCAACCCCACCAAAGAAAAAGAAATTGTCCAGGCCCTGGCCAAAGTTTTGGGCAGTGCTGTAGTCAGGAGAAAACTGCGGGCTGCCGGTATCAATAAGGCCAAGCAGTTTTCTTGGCAGAAGTGTGCCCAGCAGACCGGTGCAGTTTACCGAAAGGTATATCAAGAGATAAAAAGGGAAGCCAAAGCCAAAGAGGCCAGAAAAAAGAAGTCCAAGCAGCCTAAAAAGAAAAAATAGTTTTTTATTTAGATGGAATTCCGAGTCAAAGTCATTAGCAATGCCGATAGAAATGAAATCATCGAAGTAGACGATGATTTTTTAAAAGTGAAAATAACCGCTTCACCGGCCAAGGGGAAAGCCAATCAGGCTTTGATAAAGCTATTGGCCAAAGAGTTTGGAGTACCCCCATCAGAAATTATAATACTAAAAGGGCTAAAAGCCCGAGATAAAGTCGTAGTCATCGGTTTGACTTAAAGCCGAAATTGCCTTAAATTAAAGGGTAGAATGCTAGACAAACCGAATTTCCCGGAGCTGGAAGAAGAAGTCCTTAAATTCTGGGAAGACAACCAAATATTCCAACAATCCTTGGACAAGAAATCACCCAAGGGTGATTTTATCTTTTATGAAGGACCGCCGACAGCTAACGGCCGACCTCACATTGGCCATGTTTTAGCGCGAGCTTTCAAGGATTTATTTCCCCGCTACAAAACGATGCAGGGTTATCACGTGGCCAGAAAAGCTGGTTGGGATACCCACGGTTTGCCGGTTGAATTGGAGGTTGAGAAAGCCATCAACATTTCTGGCAAGAAACAAATTGAGGAGTTTGGAGTAGAGAAATTCAACAAGCAGTGTAAAGATTCCGTCTGGAAATACAAAGGAGAATGGGAAAAAATGACCAAAAGGATCGGATTCTGGATAGATTTGGAACATCCCTATGTTACTTACGACAATGAATACATTGAATCTGTCTGGTGGATTCTAAAACAGATTTGGGACAAGCAGCTTTTATACAAAGGTCATAAGGTAGTGCCCCAATGTCCGAGATGCGGGACTGCCTTGTCGTCACATGAAGTAGCTCAAGGTTATAAATCAATTACTGAAGAGTCAGTTTACCTCAAATTCAAATTAGTTGATCAAAAAAACACTTATGTCTTAGCCTGGACTACTACTCCCTGGACTTTACCGGGTAATGTAGCCTTGGCCCTGGGTCCTAAAGTAACTTATGTCAAAGTTAAACAAGGAAATGAGTATTACATTTTAGCCAAAGACCGTTTAGATATTTTAGAAAGTAAATACGAAATTGTTGAAGAGTATAAAGCTAAGGATTTGGACGGTAAAAGGTACCAACCACTGTTCGATTTCTTGGATTTGGAAAAGGTAACAGGCAAATCCGGCTACCGATTGGCCTTGGCTGATTTTGTGACCGTGGAAGATGGCACTGGAGTGGTACACACCGCCGTGATGTACGGAGAAGATGATTACAATCTGGGAGAGGAAATAGGTTTACCCAAACAACATACGGTCAATGACGACGGCACCTTTACCGATTTGGTAAAACCGTGGGCCGGTAAGTTCGTTAAGGATGCGGAAGCAGAAATCACCCAACACTTAAAGGACAAGGGCTTGTTATATAAAACTGAACAAACTACGCATGATTATCCTTTTTGCTGGCGCTGTGAAACACCACTGCTTTATTACGCTAAGGATTCCTGGTTTATCAAAATGTCAGCGTTGCGCAGCGAATTAATCGCTAATAACAAGAAGATTAATTGGATTCCGGAATACATCAAAGAAGGTAGATTCGGTGAATGGTTAAACGAAGTAAAAGACTGGGCCATATCGAGAGAAAGATACTGGGGAACTCCTTTGCCCATTTGGCAGTGTACCAGTTGTCACCAGAATGAATGTCTGGGCTCTATCGAAGAGCTGACTAAAAAAGTGAATAAGTCGAAAATCAAAGGCCAGGAGGCCAAACTAACCAAACTTGATTTACACCGACCTTATGTAGATGAATTGGTCTGGAAATGTGATTGTGGTGGAGAGATGAGAAGAGTCTCGGAGGTGATCGACTGCTGGTTTGATTCTGGATCCATGCCCTTTGCCCAATGGCACTATCCTTTTGAAAACGAAGATCTAATCGATAAAGGCAAAGCCTATCCCGCCGATTTTATTGCTGAAGCTATTGATCAAACTAGAGGTTGGTTCTATACCTTATTGGCCATTGGAACTTTATTAGGCAAAGGAAGTCCCTATAAAAACGTGATCTGTCACGGTCACGTAATGGATGCCAAGGGCCAAAAAATGTCCAAACGTTTAGGGAACGTGATTTCACCCTGGGAAATGATCGATAAATTCGGTGCTGATGCTATCCGCTGGTTTCTCTACACCGTTAACCAGCCCGGGGAACCAAAGAATTTTGATCCCAAAGCAGTTGAAGATGTCATCAAAAAGAATTTTCTGTTACTGTGGAATGTTTTGTCGTTTTATAAAACCTACGAGGATGAGGTTAAATCAGATAAATTGAAACCAAAGCATGTTCTGGATTTGTGGGTGTTGGCCAAGCTGGATCTATTAGTTAAAGAAGTTACCGAAGAACTAGACAGATATCAAGTGGCCGGGTCAGCCAGAAAGATCACAGCTTTTATCAATCAACTTTCTACCTGGTATCTAAGAAGATCTCGAGACAGGTTTAAAGGTGATGACCAAAAGGATAAGGATCAGGCCATCTTAACCTTGCAACATTGCCTGGTAACCCTGAATAAAGTGTTGGCTCCGTTTGCCCCGATGATCAGTGAAGCCTTTTATCAGGAATTGAATGAAGAGCAGCGATCGATTCATCTGGAAGACTGGCCAGAGCCAGCCAAAAAGGTAGATGAAGAATTATTGACCGAAATGGAAACAGTCAGGTTATTGGTGGAAAAAGTTTTAGCCATCAGAAAAGAGGCTGGTATCAAAGTGAGACAACCCCTGGCCTCTGTTCAAGTCAAGGGTAAAGCCATCAAGGATCAGCTGTTGGATTTAGCCAAAGATGAATTGAATGTAAAGGAAGTGAACTTTGTTAAGCAATTGGAGCCAGGGGCCAAGTGGGCAGTTAAGGAAAACGTAGCCCTTAATACAGAGGTTAGCGATGTCTTGGCAGAAGAGGGAACAGTCAGGGAAATCATCCGTTCTGTTAATCAGCTGCGCAAGAAACAGAAACTAACCGTTTCCGATCAGATAAAGGTTATTTATCAGGCAGATAGTGATCAGCTGGCTAAGCTGGTAGATAATAATAAAGAAGAAATATTAAAATCGACCATTAGTTTTGCCCTTGAAAAGGGCACAGTGGCAGATGACAGTCAAGAAGTTAAGGTGCCACAAGGTAAAATCAGGATTTCAATACAGAGCAAGCAATAAGCGCTTGAATTTTATCATTAATATTGGTAAAATAGTCGAGCGTTTTTATGATTGAAGACAATAAAAAATACGACGTTTTGATTGTTGGCGCAGGACCTGCGGGTCTTTTTGCCGCTTATGAAATAGTCCAAAAAAGCCCCAAAACTTCAGTTTGCCTGGTGGATATGGGTAAATCGATCAAGAAGAGGAGCAAAAAAGATGTAATGACCGGAGTGGGCGGGGCAGGCACTTTTTCCGACGGCAAACTGCATTTTACCCCGGTTTTGTCTCATGAAAAGATGTTTCATCTGTATCCGATTGCTGAATACCAGAAATACATCGATTATGTCGATAAGTTATTTACTGATTTCGGGGTAGATTCTCCTTACACCCCGGAAAATTATAGCGAAGTCAACAAACTGGTGGATGACTGTAAAAGGAACGGTATCCATTTGTTTATCCGTAAAGCCAGACATGTGGGGACCGATGTTCTGTCTAAAATCATCGGTGACTTCGAAGATGATTTGAGAAAGAAGAAGGTTGAATTCAAGACTGAAACAGAAGTTACTGATCTGATTGTCAAAGATGACCGATGCCAAGGTGTTATAACCAAAGAAGGCAAAGAGATTCTGGCTGTCAAAGTAATCCTGGCTCCGGGCCGCATCAGAGCCAGATGGCTCCAGACGATTGGTGATAAATATCAGCTGGAATACGATTACGAAAAAGTAGAAGTCGGAATTCGGGTAGAATTTCCCTCCGTCCTGATGAAAAAATACACCGACCTGATGTATGAAACAATTTTTCTGATGTTTACGCCCACTTTCGATGATCCGGTGAGGACTTTTTGCCCTTGCCCCAATGGCATGGTGGCCACAGAGACCTATGACGGTTTTGTTTGTGTCAATGGTCATTCCAATTCTGATCATCAGTCTCCTAATTCCAATTTCGCCTTTGTTACCGAAATCACTTTGACCGAGCCAGTGGAAAATACCACTCAATACGCCAAATCAATAGCCCATTTAGCTTCTACGATAGGCGGTGGTAAACCGATTCTGCAGCGGTTGGTAGATTTGAGAAAAGGTCACCGGTCTACTTGGAAAAGACTGGAAAAAAGTTTCATCACCCCAACTTTAAAAGATGTTACCCCCGGAGATATTTCCATGGCTTTGCCGCACCGCGTTGTCACAAACTTACTGGAAGGTTTAGAAATGTTGGATAAAATTTTACCCGGTATCAACAACAGCTCCACTTTGTTATACTGTCCGGAGATCAAGTTGCGTTCTTCCAAAATCAGAACAGATAGAAACCTACAAACCAGCAAAGTCAGTAATTTGTATGTGGCCGGAGACGGAGCCGGGCTTTCCGGCAATATTGTGGGGGCAGCCATTACTGGAGTAATGGCCGGAAGAGGAGTGATGGGAAAATAATGCCGCCGAAAAAAACCAAAGGGATAATTTTGAAAAGAAAAGATATTGGAGAATCTGACCGCTTAGTCACTATTTATACTTATGATTTGGGCAAAGTTGAGGCCAGGGCCACCGGAGCCCGCAAAATTCAATCAAAACTGGCTTCTCACTTAGAGCCGTTTTTTTGTGTCAATTTAATGATTGCTCACGGTAAGCGGTTTGATAGAATTGCCAGTGCCCGCATTATCGTGCCCTATGCCAAAATACGTCAAGACAGCAACTTAATAAACAGCGGTGCCAGCTTGCTGCGTTTAGTTGACGAATTAACCAAGACCAAACACCGCGATGTTTTTATCTATAATTTATTGAAAAAAAGTCTGGCCTTTCTGAATGACAACAAAATTGATCCAATTTTTTTGGTACACCTTTTTGCCTTGAAGTTATTGTCCCATTTGGGCTATCAACCTGAAGTGAGGGTGTGTCTCCAATGCCATAAGAAATTAGCAGCAGGAAATCATCTTTTTTCATTGAATAAAGGGGGGGTAATTTGTGCCAGTTGCGGCCGGGGACAGAAATCCCTTATTCCTTTAAACAAACAATCGATTACTCTGTTACGATTAATGTTAGATAAAAAGCTGGATTATTTGGCCCGTCTGCGTTTCAACAAGACACAGGGTCAAGAGACATTTCGGGTGCTCAAACAGTTTATTGACTGGCAGATGGAAAAGTCTTCGCCAATTTGATATAATGTAGATAACCATGGCTAAGGTTAAAGTAAAAAAAATTAAGGACAAGAAGAAAAAGGAAGGTTCCGAAAAAGAATTTTCCGAATTTTTTAAAGGCCATCACAAGGATGTCAAAGAGAAAGACATGTCCAAAATCGAAAGGGCCCCCATTAACCGTCGGCGTAACATTTTAATATTTGTTTTTATCATATTAGCCCTGATCTTAGCAGCCAGCTTACTGGGCTTTTATTTTTTTACTCAGGAAAACAAATATTCGGGAGAAGGGGTCAATGTAGAGATAGATGTCCCGGAAAAAATAGCCTCCGGTGATGAAATCAGTTTAGATATCTTGATAAGTAATTACGAGGCAACCGATCTGAAATTATCTCAGTTGACCATGCGCTTCCCCGAAGGTTTCAAATTTTCCTCAGCTCAACCGTCAGCCGATAATGAATTTAATAACGCCTGGGAACTGGGAACCCTGGAGTCCGGGCAAGAGACCCGAGTGACTGTTAGGGGTCAATTGTTGGGCGAAGTTGATTCGGCAAAAGTATTTTTGGCCACTCTCAACTATGTACCATCCAATTTCAATTCGGAATTTCAAAAAACTACCAGCCAAACCGTCACCATCTCTACTTCAATTATTGAGCTGAAGGTGGCTTCTCCCGATGGGGCGGTTGATCAGCAGGATATAGAATTTAAGATTTCCTACAAGAATACTTCAGACGAAGAATTGAGCAGCGTGCGTCTTAGGATCAATTATCCTGATGATTTCACCTTTTCCCAATCAGATCCTGAAGCCAGAACAGGAACTAACAATATCTGGCAGTCAGATTTTCTGGGTGAGCAAGAAGAAGTAGAAGTTACTGTTAAAGGTAAAATCGAAGGTGCAGTAGGGGATATCAAAGAAATCAAAGCTGAAATCGGTATTATGAAAGCAGACGGAACCTTTTCTCTGCAAACAGAAAGTTACGCTCTGATAAATATTATCGAGCCGGCTTCCGGCTTGGAACTGACGGTCAATGGTAACTACGATGATTCAGTTATTCAGTGGGAAGGCACTCTTGATTATCTGATAAAGTTTAAAAATAACGGTCAAGTGGTACTAAATGACATCCAGTTAAGTGTCAGCTGGAAGCAAGCACCTGAGGTCATCCTGGACAAAGAAACGGTAGTTGATGTCAACGAGGGCACCATAACTGATGGGGGGATTACCTGGTCCGGTGAACAAATCGAGAATTTATCGGTGGTTCGCCCTGGCGATGAAATAGAAATCGGTTTTCAAATAAATACCAAAGCCTATACGGACATGATCTTGGATGAAGAAGACATCAATTTTTCCATTACAAACATGGCCCAAGCCGAAAGTGCCAGCTTATTAGACACAGGCGATATTTACCTCCAGGAAAGTAACGAAATTGTTAATAAAGTAGCCAGCCAAGTGACTCTGAATACTGAAGGCCGTTATTACGATGATGAATTTGATAAAATTGGAGCCGGACCCCTACCCCCAGAAGTTAGCAGTAAAACTACCTATAAGGTTTTCTGGAACATCTCCAATTCATCAAATTCTTTAGAGGATATCACAATCACGGCCGTCTTGCCTCAGAACGCGGAATGGGAAGGCAATTCAGTGGTCTCTCCCAAAGGCACCCTGACTTATGACCCTAAGACCAAAACGGTAACCTGGCAAATAAGTCAATTAGATGCCCACGTGGGTAATCTAACCCCGGAAGCCCAAGCCTCGTTTCATGTTTCTGTCTTGCCTCAAAAGGGGGATGTAGGCAAGCTGATGGTTATTACCGAAGGTGCCCAACTTATAGCCGATGACACCTTTGCCAATGAAGAGGTTATCAAGAACGACGGGGTGATTGATACTAATTTGGATAATGATGTAGCTGCCCAGGATAAAGGTATAGTAGTCAACAGAATAGAAAAAACCAACAGTAATCTAAATACCAATATTAATACTAATACTAATACGAATATCAACACCAATACTAATTCGAATCAAAACACCAATTCTTAGTTTTTATGTCTTTTTCCGTTTTACAAAAATCTAAAAAAACAGCCGCCCGCTTGGGCGTTTTAAAAACCCGGCATGGCAGTATCCAGACGCCGTTTTTTATGCCGATTGCCACCCGGGCTGCTGTTAAAACAATGACTCCAGAAGAATTGAAAGAATTGGGTGCCCAGATTGTTCTAAGTAACACCTATCATCTATTGTTGCGGCCTGGCTTGCCGGTTATAAAAAAAGCCGGCGGATTACACCAGCTGATGAACTGGTCGGGGCCAATTTTGACTGATTCAGGAGGTTTCCAGGTTTTTTCTTTGGCCAAGCTGAGGAAAGTAAAAGACCAAGGAGTGGAATTTCGGGACGACGTTGATGGGACCAAACATTTGTTAACTCCCAAAAGAGCTATTGACATCCAAAAGACCCTGGGTTCTGACATTATGATGGTGCTAGATGAATGTGTGGGCCATCCCGTTTCTAAGAAAAAGGCCAGCCAGGCGGTTACTCGAACTACCAACTGGGCCAAGCAGTCAAAAAAGATTAAGGTTAAAGGAAAAATATTTGGAATTATTCAGGGGTCAGTTTACAAAGACTTAAGATTAAGAAGTTTAAAAGAAATTACCGCTTTAAACTTTGACGGTTATGCCATTGGAGGATTGGCAGTAGGGGAGCCGGCCCCCAAGATGTATCAAGTTCTAGATTGGTTAAAGGACGAATTGCCAGCTGACAAACCAAGATATTTGATGGGCCTAGGGAAACCAGAACAGATAGTGGAAGCAGTCAACCGGGGGATTGATATGTTTGATTGTGTCATACCCACCAGGAATGCCAGGCATGGTATGTTATACAGATTCAGGACCAAAGCTTTGAGCTCCAATTTTTATGAAACGATCAATGTTAAACTGGCTAGATATAAATCTGACATCAAGTCGATTGACAAGAATTGTGATTGTTATACCTGTCAGAATTATTCTCTGGCCTATCTGCGCCATTTGTTTCTAATCTCAGAACCACTAGGATTACGCCTGGCCACTATTCACAATTTACGTTTCTATTTACAGTTAATGGATCGAATCAGAAAGAGTATTTAACCGGTTAAATACGGGATTTATCTGGATTGACCGGCTTTTTTTATTATGATAAGGTAAAATACTTTGAGCTCTTTAGAACCGAGCGGAATAAAGAAGGAAACAGCTGAAAGGAGTTGATGATGAGTACTGGTGCGCACTACCGATCTCAGACCATACGGGCGGCCAGGGAAAACCCGGTACGAGCCCTACTAAGTAGCGTGCTGGCGCCGAACACAGTTAAGTTCAGCGGCGGGTTTCCCTACGAGCTTTACATGCCTTTTGAGGAAGTGGGACTGATTGATGCCGGTATCAGGGCAGATCGTGGCCTGATGGGTCGTATCAATCAATACGGACCGACTGAGGGTTTGCCTACCGCCAAACAGGCCTCAGCTGAGTATTTGGCCAAGACAGAGGGCAGGCTGGTTCAGCCGGAGGCGGTAACATTCACAATCGGTTCCCAGATGGTGCTTTACATCAGCGGTATGTGTTTGGGAGATCCCGGTGATAACATTATCGTGGGCAGGCCGACTTACCTGGGTGGTATCAACGCCTTTGCCCTAGCCAGGCTTAACATGATTGGGGTGGAACTGGATGATCAGGGGATGAACGTTGACGAGATCGAGTCTTTGCTTCAGGGGGGACTTAAGATTCGTTTCGTCTATGTGATCCCTGATTTCCAGAATCCCTCGGGGATTACCATGAGCCTGGCCAGACGGCAGCAGTTGCTACGCCTGGCTTACGAATATGACTTCATGATTGTTGAAGACAGCCCCTACCGCCAGCTGTGTTTTAGTGGTGAACCCATTCCTTCCATCTGGTCGCTTGACGAGAGGGGCCAGAGGGTGATCTTCATGATCACTACCTCCAAGATCATCTTCTCGATGAGGCTGGCGATTTGTACGGCACCGCAG
The DNA here is from genome assembly GCA_043817315.1 of Patescibacteria group bacterium. Taxonomy (GTDB): domain Bacteria; phylum Patescibacteriota; class Patescibacteriia; order JBDRGY01; family JBDRGY01; genus JBDRGY01. The sequence goes on from JBDRGY010000014.1 coordinate 78,158, forward strand.
CCGGTGATTGATGACTTCCACAAGGCTTTGGCGAGTATTCTGCTTTGTGTCTGGGGATACCCTCAGGAGTTGTGGACTCGTATCGTCCAGGCCGGTTGGCTGGATAATCATGTAGCCCGCATCTCGGCCCACTACCTGGTCAAGAAGAATATTCTGGTTTCCACCCTGAGGGAAGCCTGCAGCCAGATTCCTGGATTTCACTTGACCGATCCCGAGGGCGGACTTTTTTCCTGGATGACACTTCCGGAAGTCACGGCTTCGGGCCGGCCGGTTGATACCTCCGAAATGGTGGAAATGGGTAAGCGAGATCCCTACCGTGTTGTCTTCGTTCCGGGGTACGCTTTTTACTCTGACGGTACTGGCAGGAACAAAGCCAGGCTCAACTTCTCCCATCCTTCCGAGGAAGAGATCATAAGTGGAGCGGAAAGGCTGTCGAGACTGGTTCTCGATTACTACGCTCTGTAGCTCTTTAGCGGGCGTTGCTTCGGTAACCCCGCTTTTTTATTGCCAGAATCGTAAAAAAATGATATAATATAGAATGTTATGGCAATATCCAGTCAAAATAACCTATTTGTTTCTTCATTAAAGTTTATCGCCAAAGATATTATTGGTGATATTTTATATTTTCCCATTTGGTGGTATTCAGCCGGACTGAAGAAACTGTTTATGGGTTTATGGAATAATCTTCGCAGTTTAGCTAGTGGGCTTTCCCTACCCATCTTGTTTCGCCATCTGCTCAAGCCAATGTACGGCGATTACACCAAATCAGGCCGAGCCATCAGTTTAATAATGCGACTGATACAATTTGCTTTCTTGTCAGTGGGTGTTTTTATTTGGGCAATTCTCCTGTTGACCCTGGCCTTGGCCTGGATAATCTTACCCATAATAATTATTTACAACGTCATTTTCCAAATCTTTGGGCCGTTTTAAGATGGAAGAAGTAGAAAATCAAAAAGATCTATTGTTCCAACAATGCCAACAGTGTAAAGGCTATGGTTTTTTGGTCCAGGGATCTGGTGACAAGACCACTGACCAAGTTTGCCCTAACTGCCAAGGAAAAGGGACGGTCGCCTTTTTGGCTGGTGATTTTTTATATTGGGGCAGAAGGATAGATAATTGGAGCATCCTCCAAACCAGACTGCAAAAATCAGCCAAACTGATTATCAACGCCATCCTAGTTATTTTCGGAATAGCAGGTCTAATCTTTGGAATATTGGAGCTTTGGAAATACATCCAAGAGTATGCCATTAGTCTGGATAACTTCTGGCAGAATTTTGTAAAACAAACCAGTGGCGGCAAGCAAATCTTCTGGTGGAGTCTGCTGACTGATCTTTACGCTTACTTCCGCATGGACCAGGAAACTAAGATAAAAAAGGAAGTTAAAAAGCCTACTCCAGCCGCCCTCAAGGCCATTGCTCCGGAGGTAGCCCTGGAAGATATTGCCAAGAAATTCAAATTAACAGATGCCTCCCAATTTTTTTCTGAACCTGCTATTGATATACTGCAGGACACTTGGCTTCTGGCCCAAGACCGAAAAAATCGGGAAATTAACCCGTTGCATTTACTAACCCAGTTGATTAATGACAATAACATGAAAGTGATCTTTGCCCGGTTGGGTATTGCTCCTGCTACTTTTCTAAGCAAGGTCAAAAATGCCATGTCCCGTTTGCCAGTTATCAAAGGCAAGCCGTATTTTTCCGAGACTTTTCATCGATTATTTCTTTATGCTTATTACGAAGCCTTTTTGAGCAGCCGAAAGAAAGTAGATGTGCCTCAACTTTTTGTTGCTGCCTTTCGGGTACCAGGAGTGGCCAAAGAAATATTCCTGGATTTAGAGGTTGACTACCAAAAAGCCAGAAATGTAGTGGAATGGATTAATGTGCAGCAGAATTTACGGGAAAGCTGGCAGAAATGGAAATCAAAGGCCATTTTCAAGCCCAAAAAACACATGAACAGAGCCCTAACGGCCAGACCAACCCCGCTTCTGGATAGTTTAGGTAGAGACCTGACTATTGCTGCGCGGTCCGGGGCCCTATTTCCCATGATTAACCGGGAAAGTGAAAGACAAGAGATGTTACGGATTATGCAAAGAGGCAAGGGCAATGTTTTGTTAGTGGGCGATCCGGGCGTTGGTAAGGCTACATTAGTAGAGGGCTTGGCTCAATTGATGGCTTCAGAAGATGTACCTTCCGCTCTTCAGGATAAACGATTGGTCGAGTTATCGACTGCTGCCCTGGTGGCCAGCTCCAGTAAACAGGGTGCTGTCGAAGGCAGGATGTTTAATGTAGTTGACGAGATAATCGCGGCCGGTAACGTGGTGCTATATGTAGATGACCTGTCCAATTTGGTGGGGGCTGGCGGCGGCGGCATGGAAGAATCGGTTGATGTTGCCGATGTTTTGATATCAGCTATCCAGAAAGGAATGGTAAAGGTGATCGGAGCTGTGGGTAGAGCCGAATACGCCCAGTATTTGCAAAATAATGACATCATTATGCGAAATTTTTCTAAGATAGAAGTTAATGAACCGGACACCAATACTGCCATTGTCATTTTAGAGGCTCGAGCCGGCTCAATAGAATATGAACATCAAGTCTTTTTTACTTATGATGCTATTGATAAGGCTGTACGTTTATCGCAGCGCTATGTACACGATCAGTATTTGCCGGCAAAATCAATCAAGGTCTTGGAAGAAGCAGCCATAGCTGCGGTACAAGCCAAAGGGAAGAATGCGATGGTTTCCGGAGAAGATGTGGCTCAGGTAATATCAGAAAAGACCAAAGTGAAAGTGACTAGGATTACCGAATCAGAAAGTGCCAAGTTGATGAATTTAGAGGATAGAATTCACGAACGGATCATTAATCAGGAAGAAGCTGTAAATTTTGTAGCTTCATCATTGCGCCGAGCCAGGGCTGAATTACGAGATGAGAAAAGACCGATAGTCAATTTGCTGTTCTTGGGACCTACCGGTGTGGGAAAAACTGAATTGGCCAAGACGGTCTCGGAAATCTATTTCGGCGGTGAGGACAAGATGGTCCGGGTGGATATGTCTGAATTTCAGAACCAGGACAGTATCAACCGATTGATTGGTTCCTCGCCTGGTTTTTCGGCAACGGCCGCTGGTGGTTATCTAACCGAAGCCGTCAGGCGCTCTCCTTTTTCTCTGGTACTGCTGGATGAATTTGAGAAGGCCCATCCGGATATTCTCAACTTGTTCTTACAGGTAATGGATGACGGGCGCTTAACCGACGGAGCGGGGAGGACTATAGATTTTACCAATTCCATATTGATAGCTACTTCCAATGCCGGTACCCAGCAAATACAGGATAGCCTACGACAAGGCCAATCGATGGAAATTATCCGTGAGCATTTAATGAGCGAAGTCCTAAAACCGTATTTCCGTCCCGAGCTGCTCAATCGTTTTGATAGTATAGTCGTTTTCAAGCCCCTGGCCATGGATCATGTAATTCAGATCGCCTACCTATTACTCAACCAGGTCAAAAAGCGTTTGGCTAAAAAGGGAATCAAGCTGGAGGTTACCGAAGAAGCAGTACAAGAGCTGGCCGAGGCTGGTTATGATCCTACTATGGGAGCCCGCCCACTGCGCCGAGTCATTCAGGAAAGAGTAGACAACGCCCTGGCCAATCATCTGCTGACAGGGCGGTTGAGCCGGAGGGATGTTGCTATTTTGGAAAAAGGCGGTAAAATAAGAGTAGAGAAAGCCCAATCATTCTAAGTCCTATGTTTGAAGAAGAATCTCCAACTTCTGGCAAGAAAGCCAAAACAACTCCTACAAAATCAACCGATACACCAGATCCCAAGAACTTCAAAGGAGGAAAAAATCCATCAGCCTGGAAATGGGTAGTTTTGATTGCTACCCCTTTCGTTATTTTGATTATTATGGCAATTTTTGGACTGGTGCGTTTAGCAGGAGAGGAAACGGTCAATAGCAGCGATAATGCAAACACTAGCTATATTACCAACTCCAATACTAATATTCCAATAGCCAATTTAAATCTTAGTTTAAGAGAAGACTCTGATTTTGATGGTTTGATAGATTATCTGGAGCTAAGGATTGGTACTGGAATTACAACCTATGATACTGATGAGGATACATACCTAGATGGAGAAGAAGTATTGTCCGGCTTTTCGCCCAAGGGACGAGGCAGTTTCACCGGTGAACAATTTTCAGATTTTTGTCTGGGCAATTTTGAAAATACTGATGAATTGGACTACAATCAAATATGCAGTTTTGTGACGGAGTATATCGAAGTAATCAGGCGAATGACCCAGGACGAGTCAGGTGCCTCTGACAAAGATTTGGATACAATGGTAATCGATTTTTGCCAGGCTAATGCAGAAGATTTGAATGTTTGCCAATCAGCCATTGACCTGGCTTTGTCAGTCTATATGATGGGAGTGGAAGAAGTAACCAATGAAAATATTAACTTAAATATCAACATCAACGGCAACCTCAATACTAATACATAACTGCTTGACATTTTAGGTTTTTGGCACTAAGTTAACCGCGTGGAGATCAAAACGCGGTTTTTTGACATTTTTAATTTGCGGACAGTAAAGGAGGGACAGCCATGTGCAAAGAGGCTGTGGTATGGGGAATTCTGTGCTTTATCTTCGGCACTTCTACCCTAGCCATAGTCCACGCATTGTTAGGACAGCCTTGGGGAATCGCAGCGCTGTGGGCTTGCATCGTGATCGTGTTTTGTCGGGTGGGGCTCTGGGCTTGGTGTCGTTGGTACCAGGAACACCCGGATCCTCTTGAGGGACAGCACATCAGCCTGGATGAGTTAAGGAAAATGGCAATACGGGACTCTCAGAGACGAGAAGGGGGCAACATGTGAAGCATATTGGAGGAGGCAAGACCAAGTCGATGCAGATCAAGGTTGGTCGACACCAGCTTACCATAGAAGGCCGGATGGGACTGTTCGGGGCTGATTATGGTGTTGTTACCAGATCGACTGACCCTGATTTCGTTGGTTTCCTGATTGTGCCCAAATGGGAGGAGGTTCAGAGACTATTAATTGGTGGGGCTGACTGGCGGACTTTTCGCTATGCCCCCGAGCATCTGCGCCTACAGCTGGTTAGGGATCTATACCATGCCTTGAGGCAGGTGCATCACATCTTGATGGGATACGGGCTGAACTTGGAATGGGGAGAAAAGGCTCTGATCAAAAGAGCTTTAGAGGCTTCCCAGAGACTGGATTCTATCCTGATCTGCCGCCCCGCTTCTGAGTTTGATCAAGCCCAACCCGGTTATACCAGGAGAATAGATGGTATAGTCGATGCTTTGGGCACTCCTCGTAATCCAGCCAAGGCAGAAGCCAAGGACAAGCTGCGCAGAGCACGAGGTTCCCAGGATTCTGGGGAGAGATACAATCCTACAGTTTCTCGGGCTCGTCTGACTGCTGCCTCCCGTCGAGCTGAGCTACGAATAGACCAGATCATGCACATCGAGCCTTTGCTGGCTGCCAGACAACGAGGACTGCTCAATTATCGGCTGATGGCTGAGTGGTACTTGGAGGATGCCCTTGGTCTTTGCCGGATGTTGCGGGATCAGTCAATAATCTCTAGGCTTACTCCGGCCACGCGGGACAGAGTAGCCAATCGCCTGGACCAAGCTGCAACCAAACTGCGCCAGCTTGATATCAATCCTTATCGACGCAACTGTTTGCTTTCCGCCGCTGACCTGGCTGCGGCCAAGCAGCTGCTGCTGGATGGGTTTGATGTTGAGTTCGTGGTGACAATTAACCGCTGTGTCAATGCTCTTGGCCTCAAAGAGGTCCAAACCAGGCTGGAGAGACTGATCTATCTGCTGACTAAGGCCCAAGAGAGAAACTGGCATAATCCTCCCAAGAGCGCTTTGGCCAGAGGAGTCGATATCCGTAGACGTCTGCGCTTTATCGATCTGGCTGGCTTTAGAGAGGACGAGGAGATAGAAGCTGCCAGGGGCAGGAAGCTCAACCGAGTGGTTCAGCTGCTGCGTCGGGATCAGCCCGATCAGCTGATTGAGGCCAAGCAGCTGCTTAAGGAGATCTCCGCTGTCATTTGATCTTTGGTTCTATTGCCACCTGTTGGGGAACGGGTGGCATTTTTTTACCCAAATTGCTATAATATAACCAATGAAACAGGGCCAGAACGACAAAATGGAAAAACTAATCTCCTTGTGTAAAAGGAGAGGTTTTATTTTTCCCACAGCCGAAAAATACGGGGGATTACAAGGTTTTTGGGATTGGGGACCGTTGGGCGTTGAATTGAAAAACAATATTAAAAAGGAGTGGTGGCGGAAATTTGTTCAGGAGAGGGGAGAGGTCTTCGGTTTAGATTCAGCCATTATTACCAATACTACCGTTTGGGAAAAATCAGGACATCTGGAAAAGTTTAAGGATTCCTTGGTTGAGTGCAAAAAATGCCACCTTCGCTTTAAGAAGGATGAAGCTAAGGATAAGTGCCCTGAATGCGGAGGTCAGTTGACCGCAGCTAAATTATTCAACACTATGTTCAAGACCCATGCTGGGCCCGTTACCGATTCGGCTGCGGAGGTTTATCTGCGTCCGGAAACAGCTCAAAACATCTTTATCAATTTTGAAAATGTTTTGAACTCTACCCGGGCCAAGACACCCTTTGGTATAGCCCAGATCGGCAAGGCTTTCCGTAATGAAATTACTCCGGGCAACTTCATTTTTCGCTCTAGAGAATTCGAGCAAATGGAGATCGAATATTTTATTGACCCCAAAGAGGACAAGAAATGGTTTGACTACTGGGTGGAGCAATGCTTTAACTGGTTTTTGGATCTGGGAGTAAAAAAAGCCAATATTAAAAAAAGAGAGCAGAATAATGATGAACTGGCCCATTATGCCAAAGAGACAGTTGACATTGAATACAACTTTCCCTTTGAACCAGGATGGAATGAACTAATTGGTATTGCCAACCGCACTGACTATGACCTAAAGGCCCATAGCTTTAATTATAAAGACCAAGAGAACGAATTTATTCCCTATGTTATTGAACCGTCCTTCGGCGTAGAAAGATCGGCCCTGGCTTTTTTGCTGGATGCCTACGAGGAAGTTAAGGGAGGAAGAACGACTACCACAGAATCAAACAAGGAGGAGGAAATAGTTTTACGACTGGATAAAAGATTGGCCCCGATTAAAGTAGCTATTTTGCCTCTATCCAAAAAAGAAGGGCCGGCTAAGTTGGCTAAAAAGATATTTGATGACCTCAAGCCGCATTTTATGTGCCAATATGATGAGGTAGCTTCGATCGGTCGTCGTTACCGCCGACAAGACGAAATTGGCACGCCCTATTGTGTGACCATTGATTTTGACAGCCTGGATGACAAAGCGGTTACGGTTAGAGACCGAGATACCATGAAACAAGATAGAATCAAAATAGACAAACTCGTAAGTTATTTAGCTGAACAATTGGCGTGAGATACCAAAAAACCAGATTAAAAAACGGAGCAACGGTGTTATGCGCCCCGGAGAATAGAACTAAGGCGGTAACACTTTTAATTTTATTTGGAGTGGGGTCTCGACATGAATCTACCAGTCTAAACGGAATAGCTCATTTTATCGAACACCTGGTATTCAAAGGTACCCCAAAAAGACCGTCAACTCTGCATATTTCTCAAGAGCTGGATAGTATGGGAGCCGAATATAATGCCATGACAGCTAAAGATTTCACCGGGTATTACATCAAAGTAAGTCACCAGAAAATGAATAAAGCCTCTGATATATTATTCGATATGATTTTAAATTCGCTTTTTGACAAAAAGATGTTGCAACAGGAGAAAAAAGTGATTATTGAAGAGATAAATATGTATGAGGACAATCCCTTGATGTATCTGGGGGATCTATTTGAGCAGACGGTCTATGGCAAAAAAAGCAAATTAGGCCAACTTATTTCTGGTCCCAAAAGCAACATCAAGGCACTCAATCGAACCAAAGTGCTTAATTTCATGAAACGTTTTTATCATCCCGGCAACATGGTGGTGGTTGGTTCCGGTCATATTAATTCGCCACAATTGGTTAACCTGACAGAAAAATATATTTCAGGATTGTCGCAAAAGAAGAGGACTGCTTTTCAAAAAGAAAAAGTAACGCAAAGCAAACCGCAACTCAGTCTTTTGAACAGAAAGACGGAACAAGTCCAAATCGGTTTAGGTTTTCCTGCCTATTCCTATTTTGATAAAGATATATATGCCCTGGAGGTGCTTAGCAATATCCTGGGCGGCATGATGAGCTCTCGCCTATTTATCGAAATCAGAGTAAAGAGAGGCCTGGCCTATTTTATCAACTCCAGCCTCAATATCTATCAAGATACTGGCAATCTGATGATTCAGGCGGGACTGGATAAATCCAGGATCAACCTAGCCATCGCGGCCATCCTGGATCAATTAAAGATAGTGAAAAAGGAAGGGGTGACGGTCCAGGAACTTAAAAAAGCCAAGGACAATCTAACCGGCAAGCTAATTTTGAAGATTGAAGATTCGGAAAGTGTAGCCAGTTACCTGGCCAAGCAGTATTTATTGACCAAAAGAATAATAACGCCACAGCAGCTCATCAAAAAAATTAAAGCGGTTAGACAACAAGACATTAAAAGAGTGGCTAATGACATTTTCCAGAATAAGAAAATTAATTTAGCCCTCATCGGTCCATTTGCCGACAAGAGTCCCTTTGCCAAGTTGCTGAAAATTGATTAATTTGTGATAATCGCCTAAAAAGGTTATAATAATATAGTCAAAATATGGCCAACAAACAAAACATTACCTTCGATATTTCCTACAAAGCAATATTTAAAGTATTGGTTGTTTTGTTGGTACTAGGGTTTTTGTTTCTGATACGACAGATTGTGGGAATTGTCATTGTGGCCTTTATTTTAACCTCGGCAATCTACCCTTGGGTTGATTTTTTACAACGCAAAAAAATACCGCGCTGGATAGGAGTCTTGACTGTTTACATTTTGCTTTTTGGTGTTTTTATCGTAGCGGTCATTCTGATTATTCCTCCGATCACCAAAGAAATGAGTCAGTTAGCGGTTACCCTGCCTCAGGCTTACGAAAAAATGGTTACCTCCTTTAGCGAATCAGCTGACCCTGCTTTTTATGAGAGCCTTAGAGCCAGTCTACAAACCGTTCAGGAAAGCATGGCCGGTTTAACCTCTGATATCTTTTCAGCTGCTGCCAATGTATTTGGAGGTATTATCTCAATTGTTGGTGTCTTAGTGATTGCTTTTTACATGGTAGTAGAAGAGAACGGAATAAAGAAATTCATCCATTCAGTTTCTCCTGTTCAATATCAACCGTATCTTTATCAATTGACCCGTCGTATTCAAGACAAGATGGGTAAATGGTTACAAGGTCAGATATTACTTTCTTTGATCATTGGAATTCTGACGGCGGTGGGCTTATGGGTGCTGGGAGTAAAATATGTCTTGCTTTTGGCTTTGATCGCCGCTGTTTTTGAAGTAATACCATTCATCGGACCGATTCTTGGCGCCATACCGGCTGTGCTTATAGCCCTGACTCAATCTCCCCTGAAAGCTTTGTTGGTGATAATTCTTTTTGTTATCATCCAGCAGCTGGAGAATAATATTATTGTGCCCAAGGTGATGCAAAGATCGGTCGGGCTCAACCCTATAATTGTAATTATTGTGATGCTGATTGGTGCCACTGTGGCCGGATTTTTGGGATTAATCGTGGCTGTTCCCATTGCCGCTATCATTTCCATTGTGGCCTCGGACTTTTTTGACAAGCGGGAAAGTCAGGAAAGTCAGTTAGAAACTTAGAACTATATATACATGGGTACTTTATACGTTGTTGGTACTCCCATTGGCAACCTTGAGGATATTACTTTGCGTGCAATTCGGATATTGAAAGAGGTTGATTTTATTATCTGCGAGGATACCAGGTGGTCCCAGAAACTGTTGAACCATTACAGCATAAAAAAACCGTTGATTTCTTATCATCAACACAGCAAACTGACCAGGATCAACGAAATCGTTAAACGTCTTGACCAGAAAAAAGCCGCTTTGGTCTCGGATGCCGGTACTCCTGGCATTGCTGACCCGGGCAATAAACTGGTTAAAGAGGTGCTATCCCAGGGAATAAAAGTTGAAGTAGTGCCTGGTCCTTCTGCCTTGATCGTTTTACTCTCAATTTCCGGCCTAGCCACCGATAAATTTGAATTTTTGGGTTTTCTGCCTCACAAAAAAGGAAGAGCCACTCTTTTTAAGAAGATTGAGGGGGCCGATCGACTAATCATCTTTTACGAATCGCCGCATCGTATTCAAAAAACCCTGCAATCACTAGCCGAGGTCTTAACTGAGGAACGCCAAGTGGTAGTGGGACGGGAACTGACTAAGATGTTTGAGGAGATTATCAGAGGCAATGCCCAGCAGGTAAATAAATATTTTATTGATAATCCAAATAAAGTAAAAGGAGAGTTCACGGTAATTGTAAACCATAAATAAATGGCTAAGGAACGCTATTACATTACAACCCCTATTTACTATGTAAATGACCCCACTAAATTCCTCGCCCAGAATTAACGGGGCGAGAGGTGGTTATTAGAAACATATGACAAAACTCAAACGTTATTACATTACGACACCGATATACTATGTTAATGATAAGCCGCATATTGGTCATGCCTATACCACTATTGCTGGTGATATTCTGGCACGCTACTACAAGAGCCAAGGAGCCTCTGTCTTTTATCTAACCGGTACTGATGAGCACGGCTCTAAGGTGGCTGAATCAGCCGACAAAGCAAGTATGTCACCTCAAGAATTTGCTGATCAGCAAGCCGAATTGTTTAAAGCCGCTTGGTCCAATCTTAACATTAAATACGATTATTTTATCAGGACAACAGATAAGAGACATCGGGAATCTGTGACCAAGTTTATGCAGCAACTGCAGGACAACCAGGCAGTTTATGAAGGTAAATATCAAGGTCTTTATTGCACTGGCTGTGAGAAGTTTTTTACCGAAAAAGAATTAGTCGATGGTCTTTGTCCTTACCACAAGGAACCACCGAAACAGATAACCGAAAAGAATTATTTCTTCAAGTTAAAAGATCATCTGGAAGAGATTAAGAAACTGATAGAATCTGACCAGGTTAACATCAGGCCGCTGGCCCAGAAAAATGAGACTCTGGGACTTTTCAAGCAGGGTCTGGAGGATTTTTCCATTTCCAGAGAAAAGGTAAAATGGGGGATACCACTGCCCTTTGATCAAGCCCAGAATGTTTATGTCTGGGTAGATGCTTTGCAAAATTACATCTCAGCCATCGGATACGGGGATAATGAAGAGGAATTCAAGAAATGGTGGCAGGAAGCAGAGGTTATTCATTTGATGGCCAGAGATATCCTGAAATTTCATGCAATTTTCTGGCCGGCTATGCTCTTGGCCAATGGGATCAAGACTCCGGACAGGCAATACATCCATGGTTTTTTCTCCATCAATGGCCAGAAAATGAGCAAAAGCTTGGGCAATATCATTGATCCCAATGAGATGGTCCAGGAATTCGGCACTGACGCAACTCGTTATCTACTGTTATCACAATTTCCATTTGGGGCGGACGGCAATATCGATCAATCCAATTTCATAGCCAAATACAATACCGATTTAGCCAATGGTCTGGGCAATTTAGTGGCCAGGACCCTCAACATGATAGAGAAATTTAGTGAGGGGCAGATTCCCGAAACTGTAGAATCAACCAGAGATTTTGCCAAGGTTAATAAATACACGGAGGAGCTGGCTTTTGATAAGGCTTTATCCGAGATATGGTCTCAGATCGCCTGGGCCAATATTGAGATCGATAAACAAAAACCGTGGGACTTGGCTAAAGCTGGCCAAAAGGAAAAATTAAACAAAATACTTAGCCAGCTAGCTACATTACTTTGTGAGATTGGCCAAGCGATTAGTCCTTTTATGCCAGAGACTGGCAATAAAATACTGAAACAGATCAGTGCCAAGAAGATAGAAAAGGGTGAGTCCTTATTTGCCAGAAAATAGGCCGAGAAGCTATAATTAAGTTGCCAATCATTAAATAAAAAACTATGACAATTCTAGACTGGGCCTTAATAGTTCTACTGATTTTAGCATTTTTTGGTGGATTCAAAAGGGGGCTTATAAACACCTTGGGTGGAATTATCGGATTGATAGTCGGTGCCCTTTTGGCCGGTCAGTACTATGACGTTTTGGCGGATTGGTTAGCCACTTTTGGTTGGTTGACGGAGGCTACTCTCAATGTGATTTCATTTATTGTTATTCTGCTGTTTGTGGCTTCAATTATTTCGGTAATCTTCGGAATCATCGGAAAAGTATTTAAGATTATACAAATTGTTCCCTTTCTGGGCTTAATTAATCGAATTGGCGGAGCTGTTTTAGGATTACTGGAAGAGGCAATATTATTAGGCCTAGCTATTAATGTAGCTGCTCGTTTCTTGGAAGGAACGGGGGCTGGTGATTACATTGCCGGAGCACCGGTAGCAGTAATATTGGCCATGATAGGCGGCTGGTTAGTTCCCCTATTACCCGATGCCATAAAAAGCATTGAGCTACCATTTTAACTTTCAATGTTAATCGACACCCATTGTCATCTCAATTTTAAAGACTTTGCTGAAGACTATCAGCAAGTAATTAAGCGTTGCCAAGAAAAGGGCATGAAAGTGATCAATGTAGGGTCACAAGTGTCTACTTCGGCTAGAGCTGTTGAGCTGGCCAATCAGTATCCTAGTACGCTTTATGCGGCAGTTGGTTTTCATCCTATTCATGTTGAAGACCACGAATTCGATTTGGAGAAACTGCAAAAGCTGGCCGAAGACCAACATACAGTAGCTATCGGGGAAACCGGTCTGGATTATTACCGTCTTTATGCGGACAGCAAGGCGGAAGAGGATAGAATAAAGGAGAAGCAAAAAGAAATGCTTCGTCTCCAGATAAATCTGGCTAAAGAGCAAAAATTACCGATCATCATTCATTGTCGAGATGCCTACGATGAATTGCTTGAGATATTAAAAGAGGAGAAAGTTAAAGACGGGGTGGTGCATTGTTTTCTGGGAGACAAGGAGATTGGCAATCAAATATTAGAATTAGGCTTGCACATAGGTTTTACAGGAATCATTACCTTTACTGATGACCAGAAGTTATTGGATTTTATCAAGGAAGTTCCTTTGGAAAAAGTCTTGATCGAAACCGATGCACCTTATTTAGCACCGGCTCATTATCGAGGCAAGAAAAATGAGCCCTATTATGTAGAGCACGTGGCTGAGAAGATCGCTGAGCTTAAGGGAGTTGCCAAAGAAGAAGTGATCGAGCAGGCAGGCAATAATGCCATCAAGTTATTTAATTTAAAATAAAATATTGACCCGGGTAGCCCACCCGGTTTTTTTATTGACATTTTTATTCCAATAAATTAAGATAAGCAACTAGCCCTTTTTAGGCAATGCCAGGAAAGGAGGCATATTGATCTAGTAGATAAAGGAGCGAGAGCATCATGAGCTGGCCACTTTGATTGCTCCTTTTCACCAGGTGAAAGGAGGTAATCGATGGCTGATCACAGACCATGTTGGCTGAAGATTCTGCACCGTCTGCCGGAGCACGTCCGGGCCAATCTGACTGGCTGTGTCAAGTGTGACGTTGACTGTCTGATTGGCAGCGTACCGGATGAATTTCCTGCCGATTTGGACGAGAGGCCCTACGACAACCCTCGGGAAATGATCCTCGATGTGGTGAGAAAACTCCGAGTAGATCCAGGCCATCCTGGCATTCAGGCTGATCTGCATCAGCTGGTTAAGCATCTGGGGGGTCAGGTAACGGACCAGACCGAAGATGGCGTAGAGGCCGGTAGCCGACACTTTGCCGGCTGTCCCCTGGCAGAGAGAGGATGAGAGCCCTTTAATCAAGGTCTTGAAGCGTCAAGCTTAGCTTGACGCTTTTTTATTTGACACTTAATTACCCTGTGATATCATATAAGACCGTTCATTTTCTGGAACCCCCTACAGGAGAGTAATCATGTTCAAAGAATGTCGGGGCATCAATCCCTGGTCCAGAGAGAGGGTCAAGGGAGATTATGTGGAAGTGGCCGAGGAAGAGGTCAAGCTGCGAATTGGTGATGATGGGCTTCGGGCTAAATTCTACCGCAAGGTTCTGGAAACCGATGTCAAGCGGGTAGAGACGGGTCGTCACTTTGCCTACGCTGACGGCTACGACGGAGCCAAGGTTTATCGCTACGTCTTGGCTGACGGTACTTCCTGGTTAGAAATTGTCCAAGAACATGTCACTGATGAGTTGTATTACTATCTTTGCCTTCAGGACCCGGATGGCAATATCGTTCCGGAATCCAGGTGGACTCCGGAACAGATTGCTATGCTCCAGGATCAGGCCGAAGTGCCCAAGGAAGTCGACGGACGCTAGATCATTACCAAAAGCGCCGAGCTAGACCTGTCTACCGACAGGCAGGCTCGACGCTTTTTTCTTTTGGATAACTTTCCACAAAATTATCTTAGATCTATCATGTCCTCCGAATTGGGACCGGTGGAGATTAAGGTTATTTCTTTAAAGTATGGTGAATGTTTATGGAAAAACTTATTAAGTTCACTTATGAAATCTTGGGCCGGCTTGGTTAGGTCTTGCCAGTTGGTAACTCTTTCGTTTCCCTTAAACATCCTATCAATACAAGTTAGAGCGGCTTGGGTAGCGGTATTTCTGATCAGCGATTCGCGGGCTAATTCTTTATCAAAAGGTCCGATTCTCCTGGGGCGGCCCGAAACCACTCCGATTTCCTCCAAACCTCTTTTTTTTATTTCCTCTACTGACCATTCGGTTCTGGGAAGGGGTCCGGGTCCGACTCGAGATACATAAGATTTATATATTACGATTATCTCGTCAATCGCTTTAGGTCCAATTCCCATATCAGCGGCAAATTGACTGGCGATAACATCCTGGGAAGTAACATAGGGATAAAATCGGTAATCGTTTAAAGACAGTCCATAACCCTGGGCGGTCTCCACCAATATTTTCTGGTCAGCCAGTATCGCTTTATTAATTTCTGCGGCAGTATCAACCAGATAAGGGGATAGTGACTTAATGTCTTTGGCCAGTTTAGCTATACGGAGAACCTTGTCAGCCCGAGCCGGTCCTGATCCGGTTCCGACGGTGCCAATGGTTTTTTTGAATATTTGATCCTTGGCAATATGAACAGGTTCAATAACCGTGCAACCGAAGTCAATACCAATGCGATCAGCTATATCAAACTCTTCAATTTCTTTTAGGAGTGTTTCGGGATTGATAACGGTCCCCCGGGAAATTAAAAGCCTGGCACTAGGGCAAGTCAGCCCGGAAGGAATTAAAGTTACCTTCTGGCCGGGCATAATTGTATGGCCGGCTTGAGGCCCGGCCCCTGCTCTAACCACAAAATCTGGCTCATCATGCTGAGCCAGATAACCCATTACCTTTCCCTTTCCTTCGTCGCCGACCAAGCCGCCGACAATGATAGTAAGCATATTTTTTAAGATAATCTATTCTCAATAGCCAGCTAGAACCGAAAAGCTGTGGATAATAAGAAGCCAAAGGTGATAATACCCAAAATCAAGATTAATGGCAAGCCCCCAGTTGATAGAGGGCAATACCGTTTATTTTTATCTGATAACCTCCCAGATAAGAAAATAAAAGGCGAAAATAAATCTTAAGGGTAAAACCAGGTGTTTCTTAGCAGGAATTCCTAGGAAAGCAATTATGGTATTGACTAGAAAAAGATAGAACCAAGGGTTTAAGAAGGGAAAGAACATTATTCCCTCGGAGAGACGGTCGGTAAACAAGTCTACCCAGTAGCCGTGCTTGGATTTGAGGTTGAATTTTCGGGCAATAAAACCATCAAGCCCGTCCAGAAATAAGGTTAGGAATATTAAAAATAAGGCCCAGGGTTTGGAATATTTGAGAACAATCAGGAAAAGGACGGTAGTGATTAAAGATAAGAAAGAAATAATATCCGGATGGACTTTGGGGATAGGTAGTTTTTTATAAAATACATCAGTGGCCCTCCGCCGGACAACGGCAAAAACAGTTTTAGTTGGCTCTCTCATACGCCAATATTTTACCATTTTAGATATCAGAGGCCAACCGTTTGACAAATTGTGGCCAATCAGTTAAGTTAAAACACAATGCGATTTTTTTGCTCTTTTAATGGGAGGCGCAACTGTGATCTACAAGCAAGACCTGCTCAATGCCTGTCTTAACGAGACTGTCTTTGTTGGCTCTGACGGGCAGATGTGGTTGGTGGTAGGCCGTAGCTCCAAAGAAGGGCAATTGCAGCATCTGGTGTTACAGAATCGAGCCGATAGCCGATTCGTCGATGTGGCCTGGTGTCGTAAAGGTGGCACCCGTGGTCTGATCGATATCTCTACTGGGGAGTTTGTTAAGGAATTCATCGTTGGCGACTCCCGGGTAACAACCAAGAGTCAAATTAGAAAGACTCAGTAGACAAGGAGTAGTCGCTTTCATGAGGAAGCGCCCCAGCACTTTATGGTGTGTTTGGGGCTTTTTATTTGACATATTTATCAATTCTGGTAATTTATATAAAAGACAAATCGCTCTTTCAAAGGGGGGAAAATGATCAGAGAAGGGGAATTCGAAACTGCTGAGGTCGGTCAGATCTGGGTGGCTCACCTAGGCAACATGAGATACGAAGTAATCGACGTGCAGCGCGTACCCATTGTCGATTTTGCCGTGGTTACCGTACGGGACGAGAGGGGTCATGAGTTGACCTGTATGTGGTGGGACCATGTCTGTGCCGTGCCTTCTCGGAAAAAGATTCTGGATCTAAGCCTTCCCAACACCCGCATTATCAAGGTTGGAGAAGATGGCTAAGAAGCCATAGCCCTGGTTCAGTGAAAAACTGGGGCTTTTTTTATGGCCAAAAATATGTTAATCTATTGATATGGACACTGGAACCATATTATTATTTGCTATCGTAGTTGTTGGCTTTGCCGGTCTGTTTATTTTGGTTGGGCAACGAACTAAAAAAGGAACAGAAGAAGATAAATCATCTTTAATGCTGCAGCAGATTAATGATCTCAACAAAACGGTTGATAGCAAGCTAGCTGAATCAAACCGCCAGATGCAGAAGCAATTTGGTGATACTTATCAGATTGTCAAAGATGTTACGGAAAAACTGGTTAAACTGGACCAGACCAATAAACAAGTGATGGGTTTTACTGACCAATTACAAAAATTACAGGATACTCTTAACAATCCGAAAAAAAGGGGAGTGTTGGGTGAATATTATCTGGATACCGCACTGAAAAATATCTTACCACCCGACTCATATAAAATGCAGTACAAATTCAGCAACGGAGAGATTGTAGATGCTGTAATCTTTATCAAAGACAAAATTATCCCCATTGATTCCAAATTTTCTCTGGACAACTATAATCGGTTAAGTGAAGAAACCGATTCAGTCGAACGGGAAAGATTGGAAAAGCTGTTTAAGAATGATTTGAAGAACCGGATTGACGAAACATCCAAATACATCAGGCCCGAGGAAAAAACTTTCCCTTTTGCCTTTATGTTTATACCGGCAGAGGCTATCTATTATGATTTATTGGTCAACAAAGTGGGAGCGGTCAGAATTTCCACCAAAGACCTGATCGAATACGCCTATCAGGAAAAACACGTCATTATTGTTTCCCCAACTACTTTCTACGCTTATTTGCAGATGTTTCTGCAAAGCTTGAAATCTTTCCAAATAGAAAAATCCACCCAGGAAATCATCAAAAAGGTTGACCAATTGGGTAAACACATCACTAATTATGATTCGTTTATGAAAAGGTTGGGTAGCCAAATGAACACTACAGCCAACACTTATAACACCGCCTACAAAGAGTTCAAGAAAATCGACAAGGATGTTTATCGAATATCTGGTAAGGGTGGAGAAATCGAGCCAGAATTGTTAGAAAAACCGGTATCAGAAGAATGAAGTACTTAACTGACAAACAAAGAGATAAAGCGCTCCGCAAAGTCAGTTTTCGGAAACAAATAAATAAAAACTTGCCAGTTTATAATCCGGTCAAAGAGAATTTGAAGGCCGGATGGCGTTTTGTCAGACTATTTTGGGCTTTGATTGTTTTGGCCATTATCTTCTTTGTGATAGTCAGATACGGTGAGCAGTGGGGGATACGGTTAGACTGGTAGCTGGAAGATTCGTAGTTTGTAATTAGTAATTCGGGCAACAAAGGCCCGTTTTTTGACAATAATATACTATTTTGCTAAAGTAATAAACTTGATGATGAGCTGTTCTTTTGGAGGAAGGGGGAAGAGATGGCTGTCATCGACCTGGTAGTCCAGTACACTGGGCCGTTCTCCAGGGCGCCGGAGAACCTGAGTGGCGACATGGGCCACGCCAAGGTTATTCTGCGCCGAGACGGTGAGGATGAAGTTCTCTTCACCGGAGAGGAGTTTGACCCGGAAGAGTTCCAGAGAAGAATGGAAGCGCGCCAGCGCTAGTCCCAAGTCCCGCCTCTCTCTCGACAAGCTCGAGATTATGAGGCGGGTTTTTTATTGGGGTTGACATATTAACTTAACTTTGCTACTATATTTTATTCGCTGATATCAGACGGAGCAGTTTTAATGCTAAGCTACAAGGAGGTTTTCGGTGAAGATCAAGAGCCTAAGTGACGTCAAGTATGCTGTCGGTCAGATGAAGCCGGGTCAGAAGCTGAAGCTGGTTCTGGCTCCGGATCGGGTCTCAGAAGTCCGGCTGATGACCGGGATGTTCGGCTCCCTGATCGAGGTGGATACCGACGATGAGATGAGATTGTCCTCAGCAGCTATGGGGGTGTCACCTTATCCGCAGACCGAGAAGGAGCGGACCGTGGTGGTGACACCGATTGAGGGCCAGTTCAAGGTCGGAGTCTTCGCCATGATCTGGAAGGGTCTGGAGACCCTAGAGATCATCGACTAGCACACCAAGTCCCAGATGGGGACAGGGGAGAGCACCACGCTCTCCCTATTTTTTATATAAAAAATCCGCCCATCAAACTCGGTGGGCGGAAACCCTCCTCTAGGGTACTACCTACGCTTTTTGCGACGACGACGCTTCTTATTTTTGGCGTCTTCGGGATAGGGTGGGAGACGCATGGCTCGATGTAATACTTCTATAGGCCAGTTATGTTCGCAGCCACTCATGTCCCAAACGACCTCCCAAAGCTGCAGGGGGCCTAAACCTCCTTTTTTCAAACGCCTGCATCGGATGATCTTGAGATAATGACACAGGCGATCACCATGGATTGTCACGAACCAGACGTAATCGGGGTCACCACACCTGTTGAGAGCTTTTTGAAAAATCCCCTGCCACATGTAAGCGACTCGCATACTCCAGTTGCCACTATGGTCTGCCTGACCCAGCGCCTTCTTGAGTATTTTTCGTCTGGCTTCACCTCCCATTCCGATAGCCATTTTAGCCTCCATGGCCATAAGGTTTAGGGTGCTATCCGGCACAGGCTATTAGTTTAGCAAAAAAATAGCGTTTAGACAAAAAAAGAGCCCGGCACTTTAGAGGTGCAGGGCTACTTAAGGAACAACTCATTCCAGACCATAGAGGATTCCCAGTTCAGAGGCCAGTTGTTTCAAGTCCTCTCTGACTACCGGGTCCAGATCAATGCCATGACGGGCATTGCGTTCCGCAGCTTCTGCTTCTTTTTCTCCGTGGATCCAGATGCGGTCCTGACCTTCGGCCTTGGCTGATTCGGTGAGCATCAGAATCAACTGGTCCATGGCGGCCTGGAACTCGCCAATAGGCCTAAAAGCCTCAACGTGCCAGACACAGAAGGTGTGACCCAGATTGGCCGGCAAAGGGTTGCCTGAAGGATCTCTGGGGTAGGTGTTGGTGCCGAAAGCGGCTCCAGAAAGGATGGCGCAGAGGATTTCTACTGCCAGAGCCAAGCCATAGCCTTTGTGGCCACCTTGTTCTTCAGAAGCTCCGCCCAAGGGAAGTAAACCGCCACCGGCTCGCTCTTTGAGGTTATCTAGCACCAAACGGGCATTATCGGTCGGCAAACCATTGTGATCAACGGCCCAGCCTTCGGGAAGGGGTTGGCCTAAGCGGTTGCAGACTTCCACCTTACCTCGAGGCACCGTGCTAGTGGCCATATCAATGATAACCGGTCGTTGTTCACCAGTCGGAAAAGCTAAAGCCAGAGCGTTAGTTCCCAAGATGGGCTGGCGGCCAAAAGTAGGAGGAACCAGCGGTGCTGTGTTGGTCATCACCAGGCTGATGCAGTCATCTTCCAGGGCTTGTTCGGCCCAGAAACCAGCAATGGCGAAATGGTTAGAGTTGCAAGTAGCAACTGTGCTACTGCCGTATTCCAAAGCCTTACGTCTGGCCATATGCATTGATTCCTGAGCGGCTGGGGGGCCTAGTCCACCTCCGGCATCAATGACAGCTGTAGTTTCGGTTTCCCTGACTATCTGGTATTGGGCATTAACACGCATCATGCCAGTTTGGATACCGTGGATGTAACGACGCAGTCTGGCTACTCCGTGACTGGGGATGCCCCTCAAATCAGCGGCTACCAATACCTCGGCGGTGATTCTAGCCTCTCTTTTAGTGGCGCCCACTAGGCGCAGGGCGCGCAAGCAGAAATCGTATAGCAGCTCTTGCTGCACCCTTGCTTCGGTTTGTACAGTCATGGCGGTTATTCTTTCGACGCTGACCTGATCACCTGGGTCGATTCTGCCCACCCTTCATGGGTCCTCCATGGACATTTGTTGTAATGTGCTTTAGTAGGCAGTTATCTTAGCAAAAAATTATTAATTTTTCAAATTAAAAATTGAGCCCCTTTTGAGACACTCAACTTTTTTGGCACCGCCGCCAGAGACGGGCAGGAAAAAAGTTGCAAAATACTGCTGAGGTTTGCGATGCGCCTGTTGCCTCAACCAGCTTGGCTGTTGCTGATTTGGCTTAGCAAACCCCAGACCCCAGTACTTCAACCCTGACTATTTCTAAGATTATTTAGTATTTACCCTGGATTCCTGTATTGCTAAGGTTGTGGAGTTTTTATTGACAAATAAGATGGTTTTTGCTAAATTAAGCAGCCTGCCAAATGACACAGGGATTCACTTAAGGGGAGGGAGTAATGCTGGCTGCATCCTTAGTGCTTCTAGTAGCGGCTGGGTTGTTCTACAACATCCCGATGTGCCGTTATCGTAATGAAGAGAAAAAGGCCAAGTATGAGGTGATGGCCGGTACCTGGTTTGCCTGGTACCTGGATTTGATTGGTCGTTTTTTCCTGGCCTGGGTCTCCTTTAACTTGACCGGTTGGCGTTGGGAACACTACACTTTTTTGTTCGGTGGTCTGTTGCTGACGCTGATCTGGATCTGGTTCCTGAAGAAGCTCGGCTTTAGGGGAAGAGGCTTTAAGCGGCGTTTCCCGCTCTCCTATGTCTACCAGGCAGTTTGGGTGGGAATGACTGTAGTCGTCTTGATTCGTGTTTCCTGGCATCTGTTCAGGTAATTCGTCAGTTAGTCCTGATTTTTCCCGGAGGCTCAGTCGGGCTCGTCTTAGTTCTGCTGCGGCAGAATCAAGGCGGGCCCTCTTTATTTGCCCAAATTGGCAGGGGGGAATATAATGGGGGTGAGATAAAAATAACATAAATGTATGAGACATCATATTCTTGCAATAGGGATTTCTAAACACTCATCCAATTTTGTAAATGATTTAGATTTTGCTTCAAAAGACGCAGAGGAATTCTTTTATTTATTTACTAATAATTTAAGTAGTTTAGGTTACCAAAAACTATTGATAGATAATGAGGCAAGTTTATCAGCAATTAGAACCGCATTAGGTGATGAACTTGAGAAGGAAATTAAAGGAGATGATGCATTCTTTTTTTTCTATTCAGGTCATGGTGCAACTGCCGAAAGTAAAGAGACAGATGAACTTGAGCATTACCTATTGCCATTTGATGCAACAACTGATATTAAAAATTCCTCAATTTCCGTATCATATTTGAAAGAGACATTTGACAAATTAGCATTAAGGGCGAAATTTATTTTTATTGACTCCTGTTTTAGTGGATCAGTTGCAAATTCAAAAGGATATAATTACCCCAAAATGAAAAGCGGTAAAAGCGTTAAGACTTTTATCAATGCTGTTGTAGGAAAAGGTCATGTTATCTTTACTGCCAGTAAAGATAACGAAGAGGCGGTAGAGGATACTGATAATAAAAACGGCTTGTTTTCACATTTTTTACTTAAAGAATTCCAAGAAGACAGGAAATCAGAAAACTTCTCAATATCCGATACATTTACTCCAATTGCAAAAGGAGTAACTCAGAGGGCAAAGACTCGTTTTAATCATGTACAGAATCCGACCTCAACAATTCATCTGGAAGGATTAGTAGAATTACCAG
This sequence comes from Patescibacteria group bacterium, assembly GCA_043817315.1. Taxonomy (GTDB): domain Bacteria; phylum Patescibacteriota; class Patescibacteriia; order JBDRGY01; family JBDRGY01; genus JBDRGY01. The sequence goes on from JBDRGY010000014.1 coordinate 100,587, forward strand.
TTTTTAAAAAGAAAATTCTAACAAAACCGACCATTATTAAACCTCCAGAATATAAAGAATTGAGCGAAACAGCTTATCCTGTGTTGGATTTAAAGTTTGATAACAAAGAATTGGATAACTCTATAGATTTTGTTACAAAGAATTCTCAGTATCATGATAAAAAATTGGCTAAGGTTGTATTCAAAAGGTATTGTGCAGAGTTGATGAGGGAAGTCCGGATTAAGTGGGAAAAAATTTTTGCAGAAAGCGGAAATTCAATTAATGAAGTACCAAAATCAGTGGCAAAGATGGAAAAAGAAAGCTATCAATTTATCTTACTCGGTGGCGTACTAGCTCAATTTGGGTCAAGAGAACAAATGAATACGTATAGCAAAAATGCCACCGAGTTTCTTAAAATGAGCGAGGAAAAGAGTGGTCTAATCCCTTTAATAAGTATTCCCGAGGCAATATTAGCTGAAATAGTTTATATTATTGGTCTTGTTTCTTTATTTAATGAAGATCTTGACCCACTGAAAGATATTTTAAGCACAAAGGTATTTGAATCTCGAAGAACAGATCGAGAACCAGAATCATTGGCTTTTCACAATTACATTTTTTATAGCGACGCACTCGGAAGAAGTGCAATCAAAGTAAACGATCATATCAGAAAAGTAATATCTAATACTAAATGGTTATTTAAGTTATTGCCAGAAATTGAAAGTGATTTAATCCTAGATTATCATTTGCAGGTAAATTATTTAATAGTAATGTACTGTTTAAAAATTGGTTCCCCTTTATGGCCGGATTTCGGTAGATTCTATCCGAATAGATTAATGATGTTAATTAATAAAATAAAATATGATGAAAATTTTAGAAAAAAAGTTGCTGCATTTTTAGATATAGATGAAAATAAATTAACGGAAACATTAACAGAATTGTTAAAACAAGCACAGGCCTCATTAAGAGGAGAAGGTTTTTGGGAATCAATAAAAGAACCTGATTTATTGACTGAAAAGGAGAAAGAAGTTATTGAACGAGCTAGTAAATAACTAAAAAAACGGTCTCAACGACCGCTTTTTTGTTTGGCCTTAATTAACCGGCAATCTTATCTTTCAAACTCATCAACCGAGCTCCCGCCAAAGGCGGACAGGCAGCTCGGTCAAAGTAGCAAAAGCACTCCTTTATAAAATGAAGAAGACCCTATTTTTTGTTCGCCGGGTCTTGATAGGCGAAATTGAGCACTAGAGCTCGTCGGACGACTCGTTCAGAACCTGCCGGAATTCGGACAGTGCCCTCTTGATCAGAGCCAATGCCGGCCTTGACCCCAGTGGAGCGTCCAGTTGCCACCGGGCTCGTAGATACTTCTCGAGGAACATTGAGGCCAGAATGGCACTTAGCACCGATACTCCGAACCCCAACATGATGAGCGGGATGTTGAACCCGAAGGCCAGGAAAGAGGATCCTGGTGTGGTGGGAAGCCCTGTCGTCACCATGAGGTTGGTCTCGGCAATGAGCAGTCCCACGAAGGCCCCAAAGAAAACAACATGGTTGAGGATTGAGATGATATTCTCTCGCCTCGCTGTGGTCTTATCCACTTTCTGCCTCCTTGGCTGCAGTAATGCTTTATCGTGAATAATCCAACAAAAAATACTATCATAAACTCGTAATAAAGTCAATAGCAACCAAAAAACAGACTGTTTTCAGTCTGTTTTTCATTCGCTGGTATTTAACCCGCTATCTTGTCTTTCAAACTCATTAAGGTAGCAAAGGCCGATCTCTCCTGCTCAGTTAAGTTATGACTATTGACATCGGTGTAATATTCTGCTAAGATAGATTAAGATAATTAAACAAAATTACTATGCCAGAAAGAATTGAAAATCCACAAAAAGCCGAATCTGTGGCTCGTTCAGCCAAAAAAGAGCGTGATGAAATTGCTGAAATAGAAAAAGAGCACAACCTGCCAGATAAATCCGATGGGGTCGTGGTAGATTATCTGCGTCAAGCTTTTGGTGGGCCACGTTATGACACAGGACGAGGGATTAGTGAAGAAGAGGCAAAAATCAATGATCTGGAACGGAGAGCAGAAATTCAAGAAAACCGTGAAGCGGCAAGTTGGGAAATCGCCAAAAGATTCTCACTTGAGGAAATAAGGGACGCACAGGGTAAAATGCAGGCGAGAGCAGACGATAAGTTAAAAGAAGACTGGGCCGGTAATTTTTTCTTGACACTGACCAGGGCCTTAGAAATTAAAAAAGAAGAAGCTCAAAAAGAAAGTAAATCAGAATAAAAAAAATTGTAATACACAAATAAGCGGTGAAAAAACCGCTTATTTTGTTTGTGTATTTATCCTGCTATTTTATCTTTAAGAGACATAAGTGTTGCGAAGGCACTCCGTTCTTGCTCAGTTAATTTAGCCGAGATATATTTAATCGTTTCTTCCATATTAGGAATAAAGACATATTCCAAAGCATTAACTCGACGCCTGGTTTTCTCAATTTCCTCGGATAGCAGACGAGCTGAATGCTCAATCTCAGCCAGTTTGACCATATCCTCTAAGACCTTAGAAAAGATTTCCAGCGATTCATCCAAATCAGAAGAAGTGGAAGCCAGGCCGTAGGACAGGAAATCTCCTTCCTTTTGCATCTTGAACTGAGGAATATTTACGCTCATCACGTTCTGAGTGTCTACTTCCAAAGTGGTTTTGATAGAGGGAAAAGACAGCGCTTCCTGCATCACTTCCGGGCGCATGTCCGCTGAAGCAAAAACAAAAGCCTTAAAAGCCGAAGCCAGGGATGATTCAATAGTTTCCCGTTTGTCCCGGGCTTCTTTGATAATGGCCATGAACTGCTTCATCAAGCCGTCGCGTTTTTCTTTCAATAGCTTATGACCGCGTTTTGCGGTTACCACGCGTCGTTTGAGCTTGATCAGCTCCATTCTAGTTGGATTGACGTTTAGTCTCATAGTTTTGCTACCCATCGCGAGCCCCGGTAGGGGCGTGGCGATCCCGTTACTTTACCGGGATTGCCGCGTCGTCCTTCGACTTTGCTCAGGACTTCCTCGCAATGGTTATTTATATTCTTCTTTAGGTAGATATTTCTCGATCTGAGCATCTTTGACCCTCTTCAATTCATTCTTAGGTAGAATTGATAACAGTTTCCAGCCTAGGTCTAAGGTTTGTTCGATAGTCCGATCTTCATCAGCCCCTTGTCGCACGAATTTATCTTCAAACTCATCAGCAAACTTGGAAAATTTCTTATCAGCGTCGGAGAGAGCAGCTTCACCCAAGATAACCGCTAATTCTTTAGCTTCTTTACCGCGGGCGTAAGCAGCAAACAATTGATTGAGAACCCCGGAGTGATCTTCCCGAGTTTTGCCTTCGCCGATACCTTTATCTTTCAACCGAGACAGAGAGGGGAGCACATCAACTGGAGGCAAAATGCCTTTACGGTGTAATTCCCGGGATAACATGATCTGTCCTTCGGTGATGTATCCGGTCAAATCAGGTATGGGATGAGTTTTATCATCTTCAGGCATAGTCAGAATCGGAATCTGGGTGATAGAACCCGGCTTGCCTTTGATACGGCCAGCTCGTTCGTAAATGGTGGACAGGTCAGTGTAAAGGTAGCCAGGATAACCACGACGTCCCGGAATTTCTTTACGAGCAGCTGAGATTTCCCGCAAGGCTTCGCAGTAGTTAGTTAGGTCAGTCAGGATAACTAAGACATGCATGCCTTTTTCAAAAGCTAAGTATTCAGCGGTAGTTAGGGCTACCCTAGGCAGAGTAATTCTTTCAACGACAGGGTCATTGGCTAAGTTGATGAACAAGGTAGCTCGCTCAATGGCTCCGGTCTGTTTGAATTCATTGATGAAATATTCAGCTTCTTCAAAGGTGATACCCATGGCTCCAAAGACCACCGCAAATTCTGACCCGCTCGATTGCTTCGCATCTTGGCGGGCATGCTTCTCTTCTTGGCTAACCACTTTGGCTTGCCGGGCGATCTGGGCGGCTAGTTCGGAGTGAGGTAAACCAGCGCCGGAGAAAATAGGCAGTTTCTGACCCCGGACCAGAGTGTTTAGTCCATCAATAGTGGAAACCCCGGTTTGAATAAAGTCATTAGGATAATCCCGAGCAAATGGATTTAAGGGGTTACCGTTAATATCCAGCTTGGCTTCGGGGATAATCTTGGGTCCGCCGTCTTTGGGCGCGCCAGCTCCGGTAAAAACCCGGCCCAGCATGTCAACAGAGACGCCGATGTCCATGGTTTTACCGAGGAACTTGGCTTTAGCACCTTCAACTTCCAGACCCCTAGTCTCGGTGAACATCTGAACGACGGCTAAGTTCTGGGAAATTTCCAAGACCCGGCCCATTCTTTTTTCACCGGAAGAAAGTTCCACTTCCACCAGCTCTTCGTACTTGACGCCGGAGATACCCTCGACCATCAATAGCGGTCCTGCCACCTCCTTTATCGTTTTATATTCTTTCTGCATATTATTTTATATTAGTTATTAGTTTGTAAGTTGGTAAGTTATAAGGAGGAGATTGCTTGATCGATCTCTGGCTGCAGGTCTTCAATCTGGCTGATTTCTGCTTCCGGAACCAATCTGGCTTTAGCAATCTGTTCTTTAATCGGCAGTTCGACAATAGCTTTCAGTTCTACGCCCTTTTCTAAAGCGGCTTGAGCGTGGTGATGAAAGGTCAGGACTGCTTTCAGAATCAAGTATTGCTTTTTAGTTGAAGCGTAAGTGTCCACTTCATCAAAAGCGTCCTGATGCAGGAAGTCTTCTCGCAGTGATTTAGCGGTATCTAAGACTAATTGTTCTTTTTTGGACAAAGCTTCCACGCCGACTAGTCGGACAATTTCTTCCAGGTTAGCTTCTTCCTGCAGCAAGCTCATCGCTTCCGTGCGCAGGTCCACCCAGTCTTCTCCGGCTTCTTTGGCCATAAACTCTTTAATATCGTCGGCATAAAGTGAATAGGAATTTAACCAGTTGATAGCCGGGAAATGACGACGGTTAGCTAAAGCAGCATCCAAGCCCCAGAACACTTTAACTACCCGCAAGGTGTTTTGAGTTACCGGTTCGGACAGGTCACCGCCGGGAGGAGAAACAGCTCCGACCACGGTTAGAGAACCTTCTCTACCTTCAGAACCCAGGCATTTAACTTTACCGGCTCTCTCGTAGAAAGAAGCGGTTTTGGAACCTAGATAAGCAGGATAGCCTTCTTCACCGGGCATTTCTTCCAAACGGCCGGAGATTTCTCGCAAGGCTTCAGCCCAACGGGAAGTAGAGTCAGCCATCAAAGCTACTTTGTAACCCATATCTCTAAAATATTCAGCGATAGTAATACCGGTGTAAACGGAAGCTTCACGAGCAGCTACCGGCATGTTGGAGGTATTGGCGATTAGCACAGTACGTTCCATCAACGGCTTGCCGGTTTTAGGATCTTTCAGTTCCGGAAACTCAATTAGCACATCAGTCATTTCATTACCGCGTTCTCCGCAACCGATAAAGATAATAATCTCGGCATCAGCCCATTTAGACAATTGGTGTTGAACCACAGTTTTACCGGAACCAAACGGCCCAGGAATACAAGCTGTGCCGCCTTTAGTCACGGGAAAGAAAGTGTCGATTACTCTTTGTCCGGTAATTAAAGGTTCATCAGGCATTAATTTGTCCAAAACAGGACGGGGGTTACGTACCGGCCAAACCTGCATCATGGTCAATTTCTCTTCTCCTGATTTAGTAGTCAAAACACAAACGGTATCGGTGACAGTGTGGGAGCCGGATTTGATATCTTTAACTGTTCCGGACAAGTTAGGCGGGACCATTACTTTATGGGTGATCAATTCGGTTTCCTTAACTTCCCCGATAGTATCACCGCCGGTTACTTTATCACCCTTTTTGACCTTGGCCTCAAATTTCCATTTCTTGGTTCGATTCAAACCGGGCACCTGAATACCCCGAGTGATGTAAGCCCCGGCTTTTTCTTTAATAGCATCCAAGGGTCTTTGAATACCGTCATAAATGGAAGTCAGCAAACCGGGCCCGAGTTCTACAGCCAACGGGTTGCCGGTTAGATATACCGGTTCATCGGGACCTAAGCCTGAAGTTTCTTCGTAAACCTGAATAGAAGCGGTATTGCCGTCCAGGCCGATAATTTCCCCGATTAACTTTTTCTCAGAGACCTGAACCACATCGTACATCTTGGCGTTATGTAAGCCAGAGGCAACGACTAATGGTCCAGACACTTTGATTATTTTTCCTTGGTTCATACTTTTATAAATATTTATTAATTAATTTATTTAGTTGTCATCCTGAACGCAGTGAAGGATCTCGGTGCAGTAACGGGATTCTTCGCT
>JBDRGY010000015.1:0-28032 GCA_043817315.1 Patescibacteria group bacterium
ATTGGCGAAAAAATCGCCGTGTTTTTCTTGGTCGGGGTGGGGGGACTCGAACCCCCGGCCTCACGCCCCCCAGGCGCGCGCGCTAGCCAACTGCGCCACACCCCGGATATTCTTCCTAAAGGCCCTACTGAATGAGCCAACCAATCAAGTCCCTTTGAATATCAGGTGGGTGTCTGCACTCTTGACCCTCGGGTCCAAGATGATGTTAGACTCCCTTTATAAACGAATGTCGAACCTAGATTGCATTAGCTATTCAGTAGAGCTCTTTTATTATATTATTGTTGGCGGAAAAAGTAAAACCCCGTCATGCTCTGATCCGCCAAATGGCGTGAGCTTAACGGGGTCTTTTTTGATGGAATGCCTACTTAGTCGTCGTCGTATCTGACGCCGCCCCGACCGCCAATATCGACATTGGCAATCTGGCGACCCCTTCTTTCGTCCTTAAGCACATGAACCGTACACTTGGGCATGCTGATTCTCTCGATCCCCTGCCCGTTCTCACTGATCTGTACTTGTCCACACTTCCATTTCTCGACGCGCACCTTACTACTCCTTTCTTCTTCTGCCTCAGCTTGCTTCCTTTTTTCTGCTTCCATCTTGTCCTCCTTGTCTAAAAAGAGCAAAAAAACTGACCGCTTTTGCTAGCGGCCAGCTCTTTATTGAAAGTTATTCTTTCTCTAATATAGAGTGGTTCCAACCGCTAGACGGTCAATAAAAATAAACAAAATCATGCCAATAAACAGGTTGGCGATTATTGATTGGTTGATTTTGAGTCTAGCGATTTTCATTTTTTCCACAGTTTTGATATGTAAGCTTTATTTTAGACTAATTATTCCCTTGTGTCAAAATTAATCATTAAAACATCATATCTTCTTCGGCCCGATTATAGCTATGAATGTCTTCTGGCGAAAACCAATAGTTAATTTCGTGCTCAGCCTCTTCATTGGTCTCTGAAGCATGAAGAATATTGCGAATTGATCTCTTGTCTTTATTGGCAGCTGCCGGGGAATCTACAGAATAATCACCTCGAAGAGTTCCCATTTCGGCCATATAGGGCAAGGTATTTCCTGCTAGTTTTCTGACCATATCGATGGCATGAATGCCCTCAATCACCATTTTTACCAAGGGACCTGAAGTCAAATAGTCGATTAGCCAAGCTCTTACCTTTTTGCCAATAGCGTATGGGTCAGCAGTTCCCAGTTCTTTTTTGGGGTCAATTTTATACTGTTTGTAAGTATTCAATGTTTTGTGTCCCAACCGGGAAACCCAGGCCTTGGACTTAGGATAATGACCATCTATCTGGTCCTTGGTAGCCCAAACCATCTTCAGGGCAATGATTTTTAAACCCCTCTGTTCAATCCGGAGTGTAATATCACCGATCAGTCCTCTTTTGACTCCATCCGGCTTAATTAAAACAACCGTCCTTTCTTCTCGAGGATGGTTAATACTATTTTTAGATTTTGCTTTATTTTCGGTTTTAGTCATTTACTTGAAATCTATTTTAGCACACTTCTTACCTTGTCGACAATCTCAGCCGGGGTATGATTGGCTTTGACAAAATAGTCATTGGCCCCTAAACTTTTTCCTTTTTTTATATCCTCATCTTGTCCCAAATTGGAAAGAAGCACTACGGGGATATTCTTAGTTACCGGATCATCTTTTAATTCTTTTAGCACCAGGAAACCGTCCAGCTTGGGCAAAATAATATCCAGTAGAATAATATCAGGTTTCTCTGCCTTAGCGGCCCTGATGCCTTCATCGCCATCAAAAGCCAAATCAATTTTATAACCTTCCTTGGCAAATTTAGTGCGATACATCTCGGCCAGCATTTTCTCATCTTCGATAAGTAGTATCTTTTGTTCTGCCATAGTTTTTAATATAATTGTTAATCTTATTATTAGTATATCATATTGATACCGGCAAATCAAAGAGGAGGCTCTGGTTTAAAATCCATGCTTTTTTCCAAATGATAAGCTAAATTTAACATTTTACCTTCCTGAAACATGTCGGCCATCAACTGTACACCGACAGGAAGATTTTGCGATAATCCTACCGGCAATGAAATGGCTGGTAGACCAGTAATATTGGCGGCCACCGTATAGATATCAGACAAATACATAGCCAGTGGGTCATCAACCTTTTCTCCCAGAGCAAAGGCGGTAGTTGGCGTGGTGGGACCGATCAGACAATCAAATTTGGAAAAAACCTGTTGGTATTCTTTTCTGATTGCCTTTTGCACCTTCTTGGCCTTGATATAATACTGATCATAATAACCACTGGAAAGACTGTAAGTTCCCAACATTATTCTCCTCCTGACTTCTTCACCAAAACCTTTGGCCCTAGTTTCTCTGTATTGCGAAATTAAATCTTTTGCCTGTTGGCTATTTAATCCGTAGCGAATACCATCGTACCGGGCTAAGTTAGAAGAGGCTTCTGCTGGCATTAGGATGTAATAAGTAGCTAGAGAATAATGGGTAGTGGGTAAACTAACTTCCTGCACCTTGGCTCCCATTTTTTCCAGCGATTTGATGGCCTCCTTGGTTATCTTGTCCACCTCTTGATCTAATCCTTCTTGGAAGAACTCTTTAACCACTCCCACCTTCATGCCTTTGATATCTTTAGATAACAAATTAATATAGTCCTCTTTTTGATAATCAAAAGCCGTAGAATCTCGTTCGTCCTGGCCGGCAATAGTTTCTAGCACGTAAGCGGCGTCTTCCACATTCTTGGTTATCGGTCCGATTTGGTCTAAAGAAGAGGCCATGGCCATTAGGCCGTAACGGGAAACACGACCATAGGTCGGCTTCAGACCTACCACCCCACAAAAGGCAGCCGGTTGGCGGATAGAACCACCGGTATCTGAGCCTAAACCGAAAATTGCCATTGAGGCCGCCACAGCGGCAGCTGAACCCCCGGAAGAACCTCCTGGTACTCTTTCTTTATCCCAGGGATTTTTGGTTTTTTTAAAAGCCGAGTTTTCAGTGGAAGATCCCATGGCAAATTCATCCATATTGGTTTTGCCAATAACCACAGCGCCAGCTTCATCCAAACTGTTAATCACCGTGGCATTATACGAGGCTTGATAATTTTTTAATATCAAAGATCCGGCAGTGGCTTGATGGCCCTTTATCAAAATGTTGTCCTTAACACAACAGGGTACACCTTCGAGCGTTCTAATTTCCTGCCCTTTTTTAATTTTTTGGTCAACTTGTTTGGCCCTATCCTCTGCCTCTTTATCCATTATCAACAAAAAAGCGTTGATATCCTTATCAACTTTATTGATGCGATCAAGAAAGTTCTTGGTCAGTTCTTGAGCTGAGAATTCCTTGCTGACCAACCCCTGATGAGCAGATTTTATTGATAATTTAGCTACGTCCATTAAAGTACTCCCTTTACTCTGAGATGACTGTCTTGTGATTCGGGAAATGATTTTTTGAGACCATCTGGATCACTAAATGGTTTAATAACATCTTCGCCGGTGACATTGGTCAAATCACTCCTTAGATCAATACCCACCGTTTTGGTGTCAACCTTTTCTAATTGATCAACGTAATCTAAAACTTCAGTCAGCTGTTGACTGAATTTTTTGATCTCGGCCTCACTTAATTCGATGCGGGCCAAATTAGCAATGTGTTCTACTTCTTCTTTTGATAGCTTCATATCTTGGGCTCAATTCGCCTTTATATTATCATTTTTGCCTGAAATAAGCAATTTTTGGCCGATAATCCACAGTTTAGCCTTGACAAATGCCGAAATCTCTGCTAATATTCAAAGTTAGTCGTACTTTACAAACCATATAGCGCGAAAAGGGTGTCAGGGAGCAGTTTTCCTTCGGCAATCAGCCAACTGCTCAGAGGCCAGAATACTAGGCTTTAGGGAGATAGCCTAGCTACTTACCAGATAACCGCTGACAGGTTACCTGGTCCTAAACCCACGTAATTTTGTGGCATCCCCCTGTTTGCGCATAATCGAATACGAGGCGGTGCCGGTAGACGGCAACGGAGGGCCTAGGTCCTTTAGGGACCGAAGGTTGCGGACGATCGTCGACACGATTCTCCGCGAACGTTAGCCGTTACCGGACCGCTCGTAGCGCGAGTCTACTAAGACCTCCTGGAGCTGAATACGCCCACGCGTGTGGACGCTCAGCACTGAAGGGGGGAACCTTACCGTCATGTCTAGGCGCGGTCAGTAGCCAGGCAGATGGGCAACGGAGGCTCGCCAACGTAGGAAAGATTGAGGTGTCAAGCCAGAACGAGCAACGCGTTGGGAACGATCATCAGGCCCGTTGCAGCGGCCCACTAGCCCGAGCTGGTGTCTACTCGATTAAACTATTCTCGGTTTTTTGCTGGCAGCACCAAAGGCTGTCGTTCCCGACTCCTCTTTCCGATCCTGCGTCGTCTTGGGAAGAAAAGGTTCTCGGCTAGAGTGGGTAAGACCATTCAGGAGCACTGTTGAGCGTCACCTTCGACGCCGCCGAGTGAGGGACATGTTTGGAGCCCTCCATACGCAGTGATCAAGTAGCCGACTTGCTCCTCGCCTTTTCACCCAGGACACCCTGCGGGTAGCCAGAAATCCCTAGTTCTTTCCCAGAAGCACCTCACATCAGCTTCTGGACAGAGGGAATGGTTACCCTCTTTTTTTTGGAAAAAAGTTGACAAATTTTACCCATTTGTTATCTTTATTAATCAGTGATCTTTGAGTTGATGAAGGGGCCTGCTCGGTTGCGCTGGGCGCTCTAGCGGTGGGATTCCGAGGCGGAGTCCAGGGCCCCTTCATTTCTAATAGCGGCAGGGCGAAAGAGGACCATGCGGGGTATCAGCCCGACTAGACTTGGGCTGATCAGCTGTCCTTGGGGAAAAGGTGTCAGTGCTTTTCGCACTGTAGTGCCCAGGGCACCTAAAGAAGCAGGAGCGAAGCGGAGCTGAAGCAGCCTTTTCCTCCTCCCTGCCATCTATCTGGGGCGACTTGACAATCGAATACTCAACCGACGCCATACTAACAACGGGGGGGTGTCCGGTAGGGGAATCGTTTGTTTAGGTCGCCTTATTTTTTTACTAACAAAAATCAGCAAAATTGATTTGCCGATATTTGAATTCTATTACTTCACCATTTTCAAGAACTGTTCCTCGCTCAAGATCTTAACGCCCAGTTTCTGAGCTTTTCCATATTTGGAACCGGGATCTTCTCCGCCTACCACGAAGTCTGTATGGTCGGAAACTGAAGAAGAAATGTCCCCTCCTAAACTCCTGACTTTTTCCTTGGCCTCATCTCTGGTCATAGCATGTAAGGCCCCCGTAAGCACAAAAGTCTGGCCAGATAATGTAGATTTTTGATTCTTGTTGACATTTTTTATCCTGACACCGTTTTGTAACAAACGATTAACTAAATTCCAGTTTTTCTTGGCTTGGAAATATCTGAATATGCTTTGAGCAACTACTCCGCCAATATCCGGTACTTTTTCCAATTGCTGCTGGCTGGTTGCTTTAATCTTCCCAATACTGCCAAAATTGTTGGCCAAGTCAATGGCGGTTTCTTGGCCAACATGACGAATGCCCAGGGCGTAAATAAAGCGATCCAGACTAATCTCCCTAGCCGCCTCAATTGATTCCATGATGTTGGCTGCCGATTTTTCAGCAAAACGTTCCAGTGGCTCCAAATCCCCTTTGGTTAGGGTAAAAATATCTGCTGCGTCTTTTATCAGATCGTTGCCTAATAATTGATCAATTATTTTGGGTCCGAGATGATTAATGTCAAACGCCGCCTTGCTTACAAAATGATAGAGGTTTTCTTTGGCAACGGCAAAACAGTTCTTGTTGGTACAGTAATGAGCTGCTTCTCCCTGGCGCCGGACAACCGCTGAATTACAGAAAGGACATTTTTTAGGCATCTGCCACTTTGATTCCTTGCCGGTTCGCATCTTGGGCAATACTTTTACGATATCTGGGATGATGTCTCCTGCTTTTTGAATTATGACAGTATCGCCTATCCTAACGTCTAATCTTTCAATCTCATCTTCATTGTGTAAAGTAGCCCGAGAGACGGTACTACCAGCCACTAAAACCGGTTTTAGATGGGCCACAGGTGTTAAGGCTCCGGTTCGTCCCACTTGCACTTGGATAGCGGAAACAACCGACGTGGCTTGCTCTGCCGGGTATTTATAAGCGATGACCGCTCGTGGTGCCTTACCCACTATACCTAATTTTTTATAAGTAGAAATATTATTAACATTGACCACAATCCCATCGGTCCAATAGGGCAACTTCTCCCTTATCTTCAAAATGTACTTGTGAAACTGAGTAACCTCTTTTAAATCCTTACAGAATTTATCGTATTGGCCGATTTTAAAACCTAGCTGCTTCAGTAATTGATGAGATTGCTGATGAGTTTTTTGCCCCAAATCAGTAATCAAATCATATGCCAAAAAATCTAAATTCCTGGAAGCAGGTATTTTGGAGTCCAACTGACGGATAGAACCGGCTGCTGCATTGCGAGGATTAGCGAAGCTGGATTCACCCTTTTTTTCTTGTTCTTTATTTAACTTGTCAAAAGATTTTTTGGGAAGAATCACTTCTCCCCTAACCTCCACTAATCCCTGCACCTTTTTACCGATAGACTGGTCAACCTTTTCTAAGTGAAGTTTAAGGGGGATGGACTCAATGGTTTTTAAATTCTGGGTAACATCCTCGCCCACTTTGCCGTCACCTCGGGTGGCTCCTCTTTGCATCAGTCCGTTTTTGTAGATTAAGGAAACTGCAAGTCCGTCCATTTTTATTTCCGCGAAAAAATCCATCTTTTCCGAAGAGGGCAACAATTTTCTAATTCGTTCCAGCCAGGCCTCCATATCGGAATCGATAAAAGCGTCAATTAGTGAGGGCATAAATACTTGGTGCTCTACTTTGACAAATTTGGGAAGTGGCTGCCCACCCACTCTCTGAGTAGGTGAGTCTGGAGTTATTAAATCAGGGTATTGTTCTTCTAATTTGGTCAATTCGTTTTTTAGGGAATCTAAAGCAGCGTCGGAAATCTCCTGCTTATCCAGTACGTGGTATAAGTAGCGATGGCGGTAGATTTCCTGACGCAGTTTTTGGATGCGGACTTGGGCCGTTTTTTTAACCATTTCTTTTTCTAATCACGCAGCTTGTATAATTCTTCCTCTGCAAAAATAACATAATCCAAAAATCCAGAGGCAGCCAGTTTCCAGGGGACTTGAATACGAATCGCTTTTTCTGACTTTGAGAAACTACCCACTGATTTTAATTCGATACCAGATTGAACATCAATATCACTGTGATTTTGATCTTCTACATTTAACCTAAAGTTATAAATATCATCTTTAAGGGCCTTAACTCTTATTTGATAGATGTCTTGGTCTGTTGGTATAGCGCAGGTAGCAGGAAGATATTCGTCTACATCTAATTCTATATCATCCATGGGCGGGGTTCCAATCGCCATTTCTTCCATGACCCAAACTCGCTTGGCAACCGCTTCACAACGTTCTCCGGTAGTGCCATCTAGCTCAAAGACTGTGAATTCCAAAGAAGCACCAACGTTGGGAGAATCCGGCCAATCCCAATCTACATCTGCAAACAGTATCCCCGGCTCTGTGGGTATGCCCACTGGATCTTCCAGGGTATCCGGATCAAAAAGGTTATATTGAGCAGATTGGTCTTGCGGAATTTCTGAAACAAACATAGGGATAGATGATCGACCGGTTTCTGCCGTGTTCCAGCTGGCCCCACTTTCTCCGGCAGCGTTAAAGCTACCGCTATTGTCCTTTAGATCAGCGATTACGCCGATTGTTTCATCTCCGAGGACCAAAGATTGAATCCGAGCTTGAGTGATATCGTAAAGCCCTTTTTCGATGCCTGATTCTGCGCCGTAATAGGCAACAATGGAGTGGTTGATATTTCGAGCATATTTCAGTTCATTAACAATCAGAACGGAAAGGGTGATAATAGCCGCCAAAACTGATGTTAAGATAATAATCGTCAATATCAAAGAGACTCCTCGATTGTCATTTTTTGGGTGGGTGGCGTTTGGCATTGTTTAACGATAATAAAGTCTTGAAGAGACTGTGGTTTGGAGAAATATCTCTTCTGTTTCCCTTTCTCTGGTGTCTCTACTTTCAGCTGTGGCTATAATTGTCACCTTGGGCTGTTCGTACTCTACATGACACTGGCCGGCCACATCATCACAATCATTGTAGAAACAATCGGTGTCATCATCACAGGCACGGGGAGTACTATAGGGGTCTTCATAGGGAGTGATGTAGAATTTTAATCCTGTTACTTCCACTTTGTCTGTCGATATCTGATGCCAACTGGGTGTCAGGCCAACCTTGGGACAGCCCGTTTCAGTAAAACATTCCGGCTGGTCAGTCTCAAAATCACAAGTGCAAATTTCTATTGTGCCCTCGATCTCATTGTAGGTAAAACGAAGTTGATCGTGTTCTTTGTTACGAAGGGTTAGATATGACCAGGGAACCAGAACAGTGTCTGACTGATAATAATAGTCATAATCAACGGCCGATCCCCTAATCTCTTGGGTCATATATTCCAGGACGTATCGGATATCTGATTCAGTCTGCAAAGTGGCTACCAATCGTCTTTGGGTGGAGGTCAGGGTTATAAATATTGAGGTCACAATCAAAATAACCAATGATAGTATGCCTATTACCACCACTAATTCAATCAGGGTAAAGCCTCTATTTTTGGAATGACGAAAATGTCTCATGGTCTCCAATTATAAAGATATTCTTCAACAATTACACTCCGATTTTTGGTGCGATCTCTCCATCTGATATCGGAGATGACCTGGATACCAATTTTTTTTAAAGCTCCGCAGCCTCCTGGTATCAGCCGCTCTCCAAATCCCGGATCAACACAAAGGGGGACTAGAAATATGTATCGACTAAAGGCAGAAAGTGGTCCCTCCAAGGGAGAGCCATAGTAAATATAGGTACCGTCAGCCAGTCTTTTTAATCTGGAATCGGGAATGTCAAAGTTTAAATTCCAAGCCCCAGTTGCCGGGTCGAATTCTGCTGAAGCTACGTCCTCATACGGGAAGGTGTCATCATATAAACCAGTATCCCACTCAATGCCCTCTTCTCCTGATTGAATTTTCAGCCAGTTGGTATCTCGAATATTCCTGACTACTTCAATCCCCTCTCTAGCCAAATTGGCCGCTTCCACTGACAATAAACTCTCCCGGGCAGTAGTAATAGTAACAATAGAAAGAGATAATACGGCCACTATGCCGATCACAATAATAGAAATAGAAACCACTAATTCTATCATTCCTTGCCCAGCTGAATTTTTTTTCTGGATTATCATGAAATATTGTAATTATTCTGAGACAGCAGAGACTTCAACCTGGCCAGTAAATCCGTTTACTTGTACTTTTCTGGTTGCCTCTGTGGTCGTATGCTTCAAGGTCACAGTCAAATCATCTCCAATGTTTCCTCCACAAGGAGCGGTAACACAAACGTAGGGCTTAGGCTCAAGAAGGACAAAAACTAAAGCGACTCCTTGTGATATTTCAAAAAAGTTAGTTGACTCGACTTTTTCTATAATGACTCTATCGGGAAAAGTAACCTCTTTTTCTTCAATCAGTTTATCGTCGGATACGTTATAAAAATGGTCGGCATTCTGGTCATCAAATACCCAATATTTGTCAGGGTCAACTCCCGGGTTAAGAAAGATCCCAAATCCCCGCCTTTCTTCAGCTGAAGCACTTTCCCGCCCTGATTGAGCTAAATTTTGCACCTGACGAAAAGCTTCGGATAAAGAAATGGCACTGTGCCTTAAGTCGTCATTCATCTTGCCCCGACGGAAATCAACAATTATCAAGGTTACCAGTATGCCAACAATGGAAATCACAACCAACATTTCGACCATAGTAAAACCTTTTTTCGTTTTTCGGTCCTCGGGCATTATTTAGAGACCAATTAAATTTTTATATAATTCAATTAAAGAGTCGCCGTATAAGAGAACCACCACAGTGGCCAGGGACAAGAAAGTGCCAAAGGGAATCTGGCTTTTCATTTTTTTCTTTTTCAGCGATATCAAAATCAGAGAAATGATTGCTCCGATAATGTAAGCGATAAACAAGGCAGCCACAACTTTAGTAATTCCCAGCAGCAAACCCATTAAAAGACCCAGGCGAATATCTCCGCCTCCGATCCACTTTCCTCTGGAAATGAGGTACTGAACAAGAAAAAATCCTGCTCCTATTAGACCACCCCAGATAAAATCGGTAAATTGATTTCCCTTGACAAATATGTCAAAAATCAGCACCAAAACAATGGCCGGCACCACCACTTCGTCGAGGATTAAATAATAACGTAAATCATAAACGAATATTATAATTAGAAAACATATCACAATGGCCGCCAGCCAAAAGTGAATGCTGTAGCCAAATTCTAAAAAGGGCAACACAAATGCCAGAGCAGCGGCTAGCTCCACCAATGGGTATTGCCAGGAAATTTTTTGACGGCAGTAGCGACAGCGAGCTCGTAAAAAGATAAAACTAAAAATAGGAACTAAATCCCAAAAGCCCAAAGTTTTTTTACAATGAGGACAATGAGAACGTCCCTTGAGAAAAGATTGTTTGTGTTTTAGGCGGTAAACAACGACATTAAGAAAGCTGCCTATTATGGCCCCGAAAAAGAATAAAAAGAATATGATCATGTACTAATTTTAGCATTTTATTTAAGATCTTTGAAGTAATAATATTCCCCTCTTAATTTAATACTGTCATCCCTATTGACTCCATTTAGACCGATGTTGAACAAAGTTTTGGTAATCAGCGCTAAAGGACTCATTGTCCAAATTAATGGCCTGTATTAAATTGGTATACGACCTATAGTTATCGTCATTCTCCAAATAGTAATTAGCCATTACATAGTGATGCTTGGCCAATAAATCCTGGGAAAAAAGGTCCAGCCAGGGAATCCTTTTTTCTGGGTCATACAATGATTTTGGAGCGGTCGGCTCATATTCTCTGGCTGATTCTTCATTTTTAAAATAACGATAAGCATAGCCGTTACTACGAGCCCAATAAATGTCATCCGCAAGAAAAGTTGCATAGACTGGCCTTTGTTCAATTATCCGTTCTGCTACAGTATTTAGAACTAGTCCTCTTCTAATGTTAACATTCCCCTCTTTATAATCAGGGTGACTTAAAGCAGAATCAGCCAATTGACGGAATTCTCCTTCAGTATCAATAGCGGCTACAAATTGAAGCAGAACATCTTCTCTGAATCCTTCCACGATCTGCCAATATAAAAATCCGGCCCAGAGATTGTCCTGGTTGATATCACCCTCGTAGATAACTAAGACTGCCTCCGGCTCTAGGCTTTCTAACAGATTGTAAGTGAAGTTATGTTCCAGGTAAAAATCGGACAAATCATTTTTGTGATAGTTTTCAATAAAAAGCATCAGGGGAGCTATTATTAGAAGGAGGGAAAAAATTACAGGAACATATTTTGACCTTGGCCAATACTTATTCAATCTTTCATGGAAATAGGCAAAGCCGTAGCCTACCCAAATAGCAAAAACCAGAAAGACCGGCAAATAGTAAACCTTGAACATTTCAATTAAGATAAACCCCCAACTAAGGCTTCTTATCATGATGATGCCTATTGATCCTAAGGTAAAAAGGGCTAGAGTAATAATCAAGATTTTTTTGTCCTTAAAAACTAAATAGAGTAAACCAACAACCCCTATCAAGACAAGAAACATCCCAAAATTTTCCCAAATGATTTCCCCGAATGCTACCAGCATAATGGACTTGCTTTCAATATCTATCCCGCTGTCTCCTAAATCACTATATGGCTTGCGTAACAAGGTATCGCCGAAATTAGACAAGTTCTCCGGGTTACCATAATCAATGGCGGGGTTGCTCAAAGACCGTAAGGGCATATACAAATAAAAGGACAAGCCGAGAATAAGCAGCAGAAGTCCGATCCATAATCTCCTACCCCGCCACCAATCCTTTTTGAATATAAATAAAGATAATAGAAAAACCGGTGCTACAGCCGCCATCAGATACAGATGATTGGTCAAAGAAAGTCCGAATATAAAGCACAACCAATAAAAATGACTATCCTTCTTGGAATCTCGCCACCGCAGGAGCAGATAAAAGGCCAGAGCAAATAAAAAGAGGTTAAGGCTATATACTTCGGCAGTTACTGACTGTGACCACAAAGTGGTAGTTAGTGAAAAGGCCAGGGCCACCAGCCAGGAAATCAATTTGCCTATCTTCAATCTTCTAAAAATCAAAAACAAGACTGCCACAGCGGCTGCAGAAAAAACTGCAGACATTAAGTTAACTCTCCAGGCAACAGAACCTATTGGGATAAAAGAGAATAATTTACCCAACAGAACGAAAAGTGGATAACCAGAGGGATGAGCGATGCCCAAGCTTTGGGCGGCCGCAATTAATTCTCCGCTGTCTCCCAAATAGATAGTCGGGCAAAGAGTAACAATATAGACGACCACAACCACCAAAAAAAGGATGCCGACTAAAACCGCATCCCGTTTTAAAAACTGTAAATTTTTCAGCATAGGTCTACTCAATCCCTTCTTCACTCAAAATATGCTCTCCCTCTCCCAGGTTGCCATAAGACCCTTCCAAGAAGAAACTAATTGCGTATCCGCTATTACTTGGAGCTTCTTTGACCACGTACTGATTTGCCTCCGGATCTTTTATTCTTTTAATAGTTGGCAAATATTCTTCCAAGTTACATTGACTAACTAGATTGTCCACTTGGCAGGAAGCCGGGACGTAAGTCTTAACATTTTTATACATTAGTTCAAAAGCGGTTTGCACTTGCTTGATATCGGCCAGACGAATAGTGTCTCTAATTCGCGCTTGCTCCTGGTTATAGGAAAGCCAATAAATTACTGCCAGGGCTATACATATTAGCACACTAAAAGTAATATCCAATCTAATTATGCCTTTATTGTTCATATCTCTATTATACCAAAATTTATTACACAAAAAAAGAAGGGGCTTAGCCCCTTCTTTTTTATCCAAAAATATTAGGTAATTGGATCGCCTCCCGTAATACCGGTCTGAGAAGCCGTATGAGTTCCGGGGTCAATGCCACCAGTAGCACCACCTAGACAATATTCTAGTAAGTATTCGTCAGCTGTGGACCTGGTGTAATAATAGCCATCAGTATCAGCCAGACAATCACCATCTGGATTTCCTGGAGCTGTAGGCAGGGTTGTGTTATTGACTAGGGTAGTAGAACCAGAGATATCGGAGCCACTGCCAGCAGGATAAGACGGGCTGGTTGATTCGTTGTAATACAGTTCTAAGGCAGATTGGATCTGACGAACGTCAGAAACCCTCTTGGCGTCTCTTGCTTTTGATCTAGCGTTATTTAGCGAAACAAACGCTAAAGTAGAAAGCAAACCGATAATAGCAATAACGACCAGCAATTCCACTAAGGTAAAACCTTTTTTCTTTTTCATTTTTTCACCCCCTTTCTTAATAAGAGGTTAATGATTTTTATTAGTATTATTGAAATGTTCTAGTTTTCCACATCTATATACTAACACATTTTAAGACAATTGTCAAAGCAGAAATAGCTAAAAGGCAGAAGACATATTGTACATCGGCATCAAAATAGCTGAGACCAAAATGGCCACGCCAACGCCCATGATAATCATGACAATGGGCTCAATCAAGGTTACTAAATTCTGAACAGCGGTTTCTACTTCTTTGGCATAAAAATCCGCTAGTTTACTCAAAATATAATCCAAACGGCCGGTTTGCTCTCCAATATTTAACATCTGAGTCAACATGACTGGTACATCCTTACTATTAACAAAAACTGTAGAGATGGGATTACCGTCCTCAATTTCTTTGATGGTCTTGGCAATCAATGCTTGATAGATGGTATTGCCCACAATATCTTTTACGATTTCCATAGCTCGGATCAGGGGAATGCCAGAACTTAGTAGATTAGCCAAGCTACGGGAAAAACGGGTTAAGTATATTCGCTTAAATATTTTGCCCAAAATAGGGGCTCTTAGCTTGAATTTATCTACCTGAAATCGGCCTGCTTTGGTGCGATACCAGGATCGGAAAAAAACCGCAGCGCCTATGCTAATTAACAGAACCACCCACCACTGATTAGTTAAGAAATCGCTGGTACCTATTAAGATTCGAGTTGAAAGCGGCAGCTCGGCTCCACTCTCCAGCAAGACAGCTGTTAACTTGGGGATAACGTATACCATGGCAACAATAGCTACTCCGATAATACCGACTAGGATAAAGATAGGGTAAATGGTGGCGCTGCGAATTTTATTCATTAAATCATAATCTTTTTCTGTTTGATCAGCTAAGTAATTTAATATTTCATCCAATTTACCAGAAGTTTCGCCTGAACGTATCATGTGAATGTAGAATTGCGAGAACACTTGAGGATAACGAGCCATGGAATTGGAAAGCTTGGCTCCGCCGTCAACCTCGTCAGCAATTTCCGAAATTACTATTTTGAAAGAAATATTTTCAGTCTGCTTGACTAGAATTCGCAAAGCCTTGGTAATAGGCACCGTAGCCGAAATCATGACCGCCAGCTGACGAGAAAAGATAACCATGTCTCTGGTTGAAACACGATTAAAAATACCGATGGAGGATTGCAGAAAGGTTTTCTTTTTCCTTTCGGACAAACCGATCAAGATCAGGCTCTGGTCTTTGATAATTTCCTGAGCCACACCTTCAGATGGAGCCTCAACTGTTCCTATCTTGGTTTTTCCCTCTTTGTCTCTGGCTTTATATTCGAATATTGGCATATATTTGGGCCGATCTAATAATAATTAGTACCGGAAATCATCAGCAGTAGCTCGGCTACCTCCGCTGATGATTGTTTTTAGGTTATTCTTATCTGAAGCATATTTTAATGCATCTTCTTGGGCAATTTCCCCTGATTTTACCAGTTCGGCCAAGGAATGGTCCAGGGAAATCATGCCCTCTTCCCTGGAAGTCTGTAAAATGTTGTTCAATTGTGAAATGGCCCCGTCCTTGATTACCGTCCCTACTGCTGGTGAAGGCATTAGTACTTCCGCTACAGCTACTCGGCCTCCGCCTACTTTTGGAATCAGCCTTTGAGTCAAGACTCCCTGGAGATTATCAGCCAATTTGCCCCTGATACCAATCTGTTCGTCTGCAGAAAATGATTCGATTATGCGTTCTATTGTTTTAACCACTGAGTCAGTATTCATCAGCCCGATAACTAAACGACCGGAATCGGCAACCCCAAGAGCCGTACTGATCACAGATGGTTTATCCATCTCCGAGACCAAGACAACGTTGACATCCTCCTTCAGGGTGAGTCCCAGCGCTTGTTCAAAAGATTTAGTGTCACGTCCCACTTCTCTTTGCTCAACTATGCTTTTATCATTAACAATAAGATATTCAATCGGCTTTTCGATTGTCACAATATGCTCAGCTCTGGTTTTATTTATCTCATTGACTAGGGAAAAAGCGGTAGTGGTCCGTCCTGATCCAAATGGTCCGGTTACCAGGACCAATCCGCGGGTCAGCATGGCAAACTGGTTGACGTTCTCTGGCAAATTTAAACTTTTTAAATCTGGGATCTGATCCGGAATCAATCTTAAAGAAATATTAAGATATCCCTTTTGATAAAAAATGTTAATTTTAAATCGAGCCTTATTCTGGAAAGCGTAGGTCAAAACAATCTCTTTTTCTG
Source organism: Patescibacteria group bacterium (assembly GCA_043817315.1). Classification (GTDB taxonomy): domain Bacteria; phylum Patescibacteriota; class Patescibacteriia; order JBDRGY01; family JBDRGY01; genus JBDRGY01. The sequence continues at coordinate 15,725 of JBDRGY010000015.1, forward strand.
ACTCCAATATCTCTCTTTGTTCCTCTGACAAAAACGAATAGGCCACTTGAGCAATAAAATCCGGCGTTAGAATTTTTTCCCCTTGCAGGGCTTTTAATTTGCCGTCTACCCTAACGATAGGCGGGTTACCAATAGACAAATGCAAATCAGAGGCTTTGTATTCAGCCGTACGCGTTAAAATTCGGTTAATTACTACTTGTTCTGTTGTTCGCATGATTATTTTATTTTGAGAACTTGTTTGATTTTTTGAATAACTTCCTGGGGCATAAAGTGAGCCTTGATCAGATAATCAGTAGCCCCCAGGGATAGACCTTTTTCTACGTCGTCTTTTTGCCCCAAATTGGTCAGTAAAATTACGGGGATTGCCTTAGTTTTTTCACTCTTTTTCACTGTTTTGAGCACTTCAAATCCGTCCATCTTGGGCAAAAGAATATCCAGAAGAATCAAATCCGGATTTTCTTTCTCTGCCAGTTTAATCCCTTTCTGTCCGTCGCTGGCCAGTAAAATTTCAAAGTTCTCAAAGCCCAGTTTAGCGATATACATGCCGGCCAAAAAGGTATCATCTTCAACCAGCAGTATTTTGGTTTTCTTAGTCATATCTTTTATATTAATGATAATTATTAATTAGTTATTCTCTGGTAGCATTCCATACTTCTTCAATAGAGGTTAATCCCTGCAAAGCCTTAATTAGTCCATCTTGTTTCATGGTCATTAACCCCTGATGACGGAATTCCTCTTTAATACTGTCTAGATTGCTGCCGGATTGAATAATCTTCTTGAGGTCATCAGTCATTTCTAAAACTTCAGCAATGGCGGTTCTTCCCTTGTAGCCCATGTTTTCACAACGCACACAGCCCTTGCCTCGAAAAAATTTCAACGGGGGAGCTAAGATCGTATCTTTGGGTAATGATTGTTTGGGGATCTTTTCGATTTCCGCCAAGACTTCCTTCTCTGATTTCTCGGGCAATTTGTATTCTTCCTTGCAATGCGGGCAGACCCTTCTAACTAACCGCTGAGCAATAATTACATTGACAGATGAAGTAACCAGAAACGGCTCAATCTTCATATCGATCAATCGAGGCACCGCCCCAAAGGCATCATTGGTATGGAGGGTTGATAGAACGACATGGCCGGTCAAAGAGGCATGGACGGCCAGTTCCGCTGTTTCATTATCACGAATTTCACCCACCATGATAATGTCAGGATCCTGACGTAAAATGGAACGTAATCCGGCAGCGAAGGTAAGTCCTACCTCCGGGTTTATCTGCGATTGGGAGACCCCTTTAAGATAATATTCAACCGGGTCTTCCAGCGTAACAATATTGACTGCTTCTTTATTAAGAATTGTTAAAAGGGCATATAGGGAAGTTGACTTGCCAGAGCCAGTTGGGCCGGTAGCTAAAAACATACCGTGTGACTTAGCAATGTTGTTTTTCATCACGTCATAATTTCTGCCCCAGAATCCTAAATCTGCCAAGTCAAAAACGCTTTGGGAAGTATCCAGAATACGCATCACCACTTTTTCTTTATTAATCAGGGGAAGAGTGGAAACACGATAGTCGATGTCTCTTGTATCAATAGTCATCCGAAAACGGCCATCCTGAGGAATCCTGGTTTCATCGATTTTTAGATTGGAAAGAACTTTGATGCGGGCCACGATAGCCGAATGCACTTCCTTGGGCAAAACTATACTGGTATGCAAGATACCGTCAATCCTGTAGCGCACTCTGGTCTCATTACCCACTGGTTCGATATGGACATCAGAAGCATTGCCCTCAACAGCATGGCGCAAAATAACCGAAACCATCTTAGAAACAGGGGCCTTGCGGATTACTTCCTCCAAACCCTTTTCGGCAATCTCGATTTTCTCAACATCAATTGCCCCCTTTTCAGCGGTTTTTAAAGCTTCTTCTACTTCTTTCGACAGGCTCTCATACTGTCTTAATATATAATGCAGACCGCCAGTCGAACAGATAAAATGTTTTATCTGTAGTTGATTCTTTCGGCCAATAAATTCAACTGCTTCCAGGGCACGGTAATCTACTGGGTTAACCATGGCCACCTGAAGAATATTACCTTCTTTATGAAAGGCGGCCATCTGGTAATTTTGAGCTAGTTCTTGGGGAATAATATTCAGAACTTCTCCCCGTACCATCTTTCCATATAGTTCAGTATAGGGGATATTGACCGCTTCCCCTCGGGCTTTCACCAGATCTTCTTCTTTAACCGCCTTAGTGGCCAAAAGATAGTTAAAAACAGTCTGTTTTTTCCGCTTAGCTTGAGCTGTTACTGACTGGAATTCTCCCTCGGCTAACAAATTTCGTGTTTTCAAAATATCCAATAATGCCTGGTCTTCCTTCTGCGGGCTGTTATTAAGGTAATCGGCCATAATTTATTCAATGAAAAAGTTACTTTAAAAAAGTAACAAAAACAAAGTGGAGAAAAATTTTATTTAATAAATGCCGTAAAGGGGTTAAGTTTCCCCACGTTGCCTTTTTTAACCGGCAATTGACCATGTTGGCGCAAATTAAGGAAGTCGTCGCTTTCCAAAAGATCATGACCGGTTGAGGTAACAATTTGCAAATCGCCAGAATTCTGTGAAACGTTAGTTAATATGTTCGTATCTATCGTATCCGATGAAGTAATATAGATAAAAAGCCAGCCGGCGATACCAACCACTGCAAAAATTATCACTAACCTGATTATTCTCTTGGTGCTAATTTCTTTTTTTACTAAGGCCATATTAAGATGCTAAATAATAAGTTCTTAGATTGAGACGAAAAGAAGAATTATTCGGATCAAAATTCAATGAAGTCACATCAATTAAGCGAATATTATTTTCCATTGTATCCAGCAAAGTCTTAAAGTTGTCGTAACCATAATCTGCGGGAGCCGCTACGTTAATCTGAACATTAAGCATATTGACATTGGATGGTAGCTGGGTGCTGGGTTTCTGGTTTGTTTTCTTGGAGGGCTCAGCCACTTGAGAAATTGAAATATTAGTCACTAGATAGCCGGCATCAGCAACCAACTTTTCCATCTGGGAAAAGATGCCCGGATAATCCTGCCCTGTCGGGAGGGCCTTATCTACTTTTTCCAGCTCTTCTTTTCTCCACTGCTGGTATTGTTCTTCTACACTCTTTAGACCCTCTAGATAGTTCTGTCGTTCGGCCAGCCTCTTATCGTTTTCTTGATAATCATATATGCTGTATTCTCGAATATTTTTTATTTTAGGATTCAAAAAGCCGAAATAACAAATAATAAATACAATTATAATAATAACAATCATTACAGCTTTAAAATACTTAGAAGTAAATTTTATTAGTTTTCCGCTGATGGCAGTTAAAAATGACATATTTTTTTAACTCTCCGTTGCTGTCTTTAATTTTTTAAAAACTTGAGGAATTACATCCAGGGTAACATTAAAATTAACCACTGCTCTCTTAACGGCAACTGTCTGTCCTTGTTCGTTTAGAGTTTCTCCCACAGTAACTTCCTCAAGGGTCGCTCCTTTGATTTCTACATTTTCTACGAAATCTACTGCCTCTTGAAATACCAGCAGCTGTCTTCCGACATCCAGGAATGTTTTGGCTCGTGCCGCCAGAGAGATTCTGCCGCTAGTCAGGTCTCCAGAAAAACTGTCATAGTACACATTATCGATAGTGTATTCTTCGATTTTGGTAAAGAAATTTGTCCAATAAATATGATTGCTGATCAACTCTTTGATGGCCTTGGTTTTTTGCTGTAATCTGATAGCCTTTTGCTGCACCTCCCGGTATTGAGAAATATCATCATTGACCGAGGCAATTTGTGATTTCAAGTCTGAGGTCTTGGTTTCCAGGCTTGATTCATAGAACATTAGCCCCAGATAAACCAGAACAAAGAAAATGACTGATCCCAATGCAATTAATCCTAAGTTGATGAGACTTTTTCTGGCTCGGACCATGTCTCCTTCAAAATCCTCCGGCATCAAATTAACATCAAGGGCCGATGGGGCTATCTCGTCAACTTCGGTCATTTTGGCCTGCTCCGCCAGATTTGTCTTCATGGCTACCTTTTTTACTTTCTTCTCCTTCTTCTCTTGAGCTGAGGTAATTATAGCCGCTTCTTGGGCAATCTCTTTGTCCAAATCTGATAGGGGGGCAATCGAAGTAGCTTCGGGAACTTTTTCTACCTTGGGTTTTTTAAACATTCTACCAAAAAACCCTTCCTTCTTTTCAGGTACTCCAACAGAAGGAATGGGATTTATTTCCTCTTTAGATTTTTTCCTTTCGGTTTTTGTATCAAGTGGCATGGTCGCCTCTTTTATTTTTATTTCTGGCTTCTCAACTTTAGCTATTGGCATTTTGCCAGCATCAAATGATACAGCCTCAGGAATTTTGTCTACCTTAGGCTTTCTAAATAACTTTTTAAACCAGCTTACCTTCTTTTCCTTTTTGGGTTCCGGGGGAATTTCCAGTTTTTCTTTTTCTATCTCTTGTTTCAGGATCTCATGAAACTCTTGCTCATCTTCTTTAGCAGAGACACTCGGCGTAATCGGCTGAGGAACTTTTATTTCTTTTATCTTATCTTGATGGGTTTTACCGCTATGAGGAACTTTAATTTCTTTGATCTTGGGAGGTTTGGCTTTTTTGGGTTTCCTCTTAAATCGGGCAAAAAATCCCTTTTTATCCTCTGATTGGCTAGGTTGATCCGTTATTACTCTTTCTATTTCCAGATCTTTTTTATCCCTGACAATTCCTTCTGGCAAGGTCTCTTCTGGCGCTTCAGGTGATTTGAAAAACTCAATTTCTTTAACCGCTTGTAGGTGCGGTTTTTCAGGAACCCGGACTGCTTTTAGACCCCCTTCTTTGGCCATATCTCCACCTGGTTGGCTCATCACAATTGGATCCGAGGTGGTAAATCTTCCCACTCTTACTTTGGGTTTTTTAAATTCCCTTCCTTTTTCTTCTTGAGGTTTTTCGGACTTGGCCTTCTTTTTTCGACTACCGAACATACGAGACCAAACACCTTCAGGGGCTTTCTCGGTCAGTGATTTCTTCTTGCCTGCTTTAAATTCAGGTTTGGAAAATTCTACCCGGCTTGGGGCTTTCTCCTTATGAAGTCCTCTTCCCTCTTCTGCTGACTCAGTATCTTTTAATAAATTTATATCGGCCATATTTATTAGACTAAATTACGCATAGCTAAACCGACCGCTACTGCAAACTTGGGTCCGATTTCCTTAAGTACCGGTTCCAGATCGACTGGATAGACGATACGCGACCAGGGGTCTCCGATCAACACTTTCATGTTCAAGATTTTCCCAAGATATTCCGGCAAACCGTTTAGGAAGGAAGAACCACCGGACAGTATTATTTTCTCTATCGCTTTGACTTCTTGATTTTGATAAATATTAAAGCAATATTTTATTTCATTGATGATTGATCCGATCACAAACTCTATGGTCTTGGGTATTTGCTCATTGTCAGCTCCCATTGTAGCCAGCCCGACATCACGTTTGAATTGTTCTGCTCGGCTCAGGTCGATGTTCATGCTATCGGCGATTGCCTTGGAAATAGTAGCGCCACCAATATCGATACTTCGATTAAGAACCGGTATTCCGTCTGCAACCACGGTGATATGTGTGCCCAGGGCACCAATATCTAATATCATAATGGCTGACTTGTCCTCGCCCACTAAAGATCTTTCTAAAGCGAAGGCTTCGGTTTCTAAACTGATTAACTGCATTTCAGTTTGCTTGAAGGTGTCCAAATATCTTTTAACCAGACTTTTGGGGGCAGCCGTCAAAAGAATCTGCAGGTTTTTGCCCTTCTTATCAGAAGTAACTACCCTATCTTCCGGCTTCTGAGAAGCAGTTTGTTTGTCGTCTTCTTTGGCAACTTCTTTAACTACCTTCCAATCCAATATCATTTCTTCCAGGGGCATGGGAACGAATTTTTTTGCCTCCCATCTAACTGCAGATATTAAATCTTTATTGGGCATCATGGGCAGAGAAATAATCGAGCTGAAAACAGCATAAGGAGGCAGTGCCGCTATCACTTTATTGGTAGTAACACCTGATTGTTTGATTAGTTTCTTCAGTGAAGCAACAGTTTTAGCCCTGTCTTCATCCTGGTCAGATTTTACTATATTAGTAGTTTCCTCTATATATCCGTAAGTGATTAATTTGGGTCTACCTTTATCCAATTCCAATTCAACCATCTTGATAGAAGATGTTCCAAAATCTACGCCTACATAGCCCTTTTTAGAACTAAACAAAGCCATTTGTTGATCTTAAAAAAAGTAAAGATTCTTTTATTCTTTACTTAATTATAGCATACTTTTAGGCTTTTGTAAATAGCTTGGAGTTTTTTTAGCTAAGCTTAGCCACAAGCTATCAGTTGTAATATTATTGCCTCAATAATTTAATATTTTTATGTCTAAGAAAGTCCGTTTAGGGAGCAACATCCGTCCAAACTGGCAGACCTTGAGAAAATGATTCCAAGCCAGGAGGAGTATTGGCCAATAATCTACCGTCGTAAAAGATAACCTCGGCTGGTCCGGAGATTATCGGTTCCCGATCAAATTCAAAGTCGCGGGCCATAATCAAGCCATTGGTCTTCAATTGGGTCTGGGCACAGGAGCCCGTCTTGCAAGAATACACCCGACCGCAACCCGGTAGTCCGGCATAAGCTGCATCACAAGGCAAAGCTGTTGGATCGTAGTTGGGATCGCCCAAAACCATGAACGCTCCGTCCATCTTATTAACTGCCCCATCAATTATAAGATCACCACGGACAATCCATCCCAATGAGGCAATCTTACGCAATCCCAAATCTCCACCTGGAGGAGTCTCACTGTATGAAATTTCCGCCCCAGAGTCCAGGATCAGATCCTCGTTAACCACAATTAGGGCTGCAGCTCTGGCCTCTTCTCCGGCATCCTCATCACCCCCGTTTTGGATTTCAATAGCCTGGTCTAGAACCAATGGTCCAGTAGCTCCATCGTAATAGTATATCTTGTGTCCTAACGGTTCGTTAAAATTGATATCAGAAAAATCATCAATGGTAATTACCTCGCCATAGCGACCGGTACCCGCTAGTCCGTCATTAATTATTCCTTCGTAATCCAAGAGGCCTAAAGCATTAACGTATACTTGTCCGCTTTTTTCCGGGAAACTAATCTGAGGATATTCTGTTAACCAGTCAAACTCTGAATAGAAGTTGGGCATCACGTCAGAATAGTGAATCAGATAGGTGGCGTTGTATTCTGTAGACTCACCTTGTCCGCCTTTTTGTAAATAGATATCTCCCCAGTAAGTTCTGAAATAATAGGGACCGCGCAGCCCGGGCGAAAAATCAATCCAACCCAGACCCAGGGTGTTATCAAATCCGCCTGTTGGCCTGGTGCCTCCGCCGGACCAAGCGTAGCCGTCAAAATAGGCCATATCAGGTTCTTCGGCATCTAAGGTGACACAATTACTTTCGGTAGTTCCACACCAGCTGGCACACATGGTTCCTCCGTAGACCGTACAATCGTTATCGCTGTAACAAGTTTCACCGTCGACGTAGCATTTGCCCAGTGATTCATCACACTCTGTGGCATCACCAGCAGCTTGAGGGCATTGAGCATCAGAAGTACAAACCGAACCATCGTCCGCACAGACATTGGCCGAGCGGAACCGGACCCAGCCCCAGTCACTTTGGCTCTCATCCAAACCAGCCTGGCGCAAGGAAAGAATCCGGCCCCAGCCATCAATACTGAAATTGGGCTCATCTTCACTTATAGGCAAAGCTCTGGCGTAACAACTATGGGGATTCCCCGCTAAATCGGTATTTTCATAGGTAGTAAAACCAGCATAGGGCACTTCTGGGTCACAGATGCCACCAGGTAGACAGGCATTGGAATCAGCCGGATTACACTCTGCTCCAGGAGTGGGTCCACCTAAGCAGGTACCGATAGCATCCAAGGAAAGCCAACCAGTGGCATAACATTCACCCTGGTTCTCTCCGACACAATCAGCAGTGCTTTTATCACAGGTTTCTCCTGATGGACATTCATCATCAATAACACAATGTTGGGTGGTTGTAAGATCACATTGTCCACACTGATCATCTCTGGTACAGGCGACAGTGGGAAAAGCAGCACAAGTACCAGCACAGCTGCCACCACCACTGGCCTGCTGCAAGTAGTCCTGATCGCCGATCCACATCAAACCGCAAACTGGGCTATCCTGGGGGGGAGTCTGGAAATAGGCTTTAACTCCATAGTCAACGTAATTAACCGGATCACCAATCCCTCCGGTTGTTTCACAGAATCCATCCGATCCACAATGGCAGAGTAGATTATCCGGATCATAGAAAGTATTTTCACAATTTACCGAGAGCCAGCCCTGGGTATTACCCTCATGGCCTGGGGTGTCCGCTCCCAGCCAACCCCAGCCTCGGATATTGGCTTCAGATAATATGCTATAAGCAATCATCACTTTATAAATTTTGGGAGTGACTCTGGTTTTGTGGTATTCCCCTCCTATGATATCGGTACTGCTTAATTCTGCTTTCCAGACCAAGTTGTGACCAGTCGGTACAGTGGTGTAGGTGATATCGACTAATCCCGGTTCGTCAGCCGGTCGATTGGGAAACACTTCCGTCCAGTTGGAACCGCTGTCGCTGGAAACGTAATAGTTAATAGAGGTGAAATCTGGAATCTCGTCAACTACAAACAAGGCAGCACTGGTGATATTGAGAGGATTAGAAATTACTTCTGTTGATTGTAATCTGGTGTCATCAGGATCTGCCGGGTCATCAGTAAAAACGTTTTCGTAAAGATAATTCTGGGCAGAGCCGGCAGCGGCATCGGTAACAATAAAAATATCTTGATCACCGTCCAGGTCATGGTCGCCCACCGCTATGGGGCTGGCATCAGTACCGGTAACTATCTCAGTGAAATAAAGATTGGCTGGATCATCTCCTCCGGCCAAGGGGCTATCGCCAATAACCATTTCATCCAGTCTGTTGACGGCAATATGTCCGCCCTCACCTTTACTACTACCCACCAGATCAATTAAGCCGTCTTCATTGAAATCAACCCAGCTAAAATTATCATTGGAACTGGTGTTAAAAGCTTTTAGATCTCCGTTGGCAAAATCGGGTAACTCCTGAAAAGAACCGCCCCCTTGATTCTCGTGCAAAATAGCTTGTACCTGATTAGCACTCAAAACATGACCTTCAACAAGATCCAGCAAACCATTATTGTCATAATCTCCGGCCTTCAGGTCATAAGTGTTACAATCGCCGCTGCCACAAAGAGTGTATAGTTCTTCAGTAGGACAATTATCAATATCATCGGGCATACATCCATCATTCCAGACTATCTGGGTTTTATAGCCTTCAGTAGCTACAGCCATGTCCAGATCCCCATCATTATCCAGATCCTGCCACTCCATGCCGTAGACATCTATCTCCTTACCCGAGCCTCCAAAAGTATAATCAGGAGTAATGGTATTGAAAGATCCGGAATTGTTGAGAAATACATAATCCGGTTCGTTATATGGTGTACCAAACACCAAATCCTGCCAACCGTCATTATTGAGATCAACGAAGGCAACATCATTAGCTATAATAAAAGCACCGGCGCCATTTAAAAATCCTCCGACAGTGCCGAGTGCATAACCTGGTCTGCCCCCATTTACATATAAAAGGTTGACGATGTCTCCGGCGACCACAAAGTCAAGATCATTATCATGATCAAAATCACCCACCGCTATGGCATTGGTGTTGAGCATCGCTAAACCGATACCTGTATAAGTAAAGCCATCCGGTCCCGAATTTTCGTAAACTGTGATTTGAGTAGTATCTGAGCCGCCGACTACTAAATCAAGATAGCCGTCATTGTTAAAATCAATAGTCTGGGCCGCTTTACTATCAGTGGTTCCCAGCTTCAGATGCTCCACAAAAGAATCTATCTCGGGGACAAGGGAACAGGTGTCCGCACCGGGGCAGTCATCGTCGCTGGTGCAAGGAGTACTGGGATTGGCAATGCAGTATTTGGTACCAACGGTTTTTAGAGGATGAGTCAATTCGGCCAAGCAGCGATGCCGTTCCACACAAGCCGTGTTTAGAGAAAAGTCGGTATGGCCGTCCCAGTTGGCCGTGGTCCAAGTATCATCCATAGCACCCTGATCTACGAATTCCTCAGTAAAAGCTATAGTTTGCCATAAAGGTGTGCCGTAGGTATAGTCATCGCTATGGTCGAAAGTAACACTGACTTCATGAGAGTAATCAGTCCAATCTAGACCGTTTAACATACGACAGCGTAGTTTGACTTCGTTGTTCGGCATGCCCGAGGTACTCCAGGTATAATGGATATGTTCGTCGTCATTGCCGTCTTGATCAGGATACCTGGGAATAAGCTGCTCCCAGTCTGATTCTTCATCACAGCCAGTCAGTGCTTGATCACACCATTCAAAATCAGCTAAATCAGTATTGCCAGGATCATCATAGTAGCAATCCAAATCAGTCAGGGAATCAAAGCGCTGACTGCCAGGATCCCCAGCAACTGCAGGGTCTCCAGGAAACATCTCCGTACCTCCAAAATCCAACGAAGTGGCGGTCAAAACCGGCCGCGGCTGATAATCAACCATAACCTTAAACAGGCGTGAGCTAATGGTGTCACTGGAACCAGCTGTGAAGTCGGCTCGCCAACGCACATCATCACCAAAAGAACCAAAATTGACCGCTGCACCACCAGGTGTGATAGCCTCATTGGTATTTATCCAGCCATCATTGGTTACTCGAAAGGTCATATTCGAGTCGGCATCCTTGGTATAATAGGCATCCAGAGAAACTTCATTGACTGGTATCCCTCCATTGATCGGTGATGATTTCACGTTTCCATTATTCAAATAAGTGGAAGTACGATGCAAATATTTATAGTAGCGCTTAAACCATAAAGGACCGGAATTTTCTGTCCAGGAAAGGTGTAAATCTTCAGAAGAGTCAAAAGCCGCCCAGGTATGCTGGGGCATATACTGACCGTCAATTATGGGAATATCATTCTTGACCTGGGTTTTGTCCCAATCTTGGTAACCCTGATTCCAGGACAAAAAATTCAAAGTGGCATGACTAGAATCCGGGGTGCCATTTTCCGACCAGAGAATATAGGGATTATTGTATTTATCGAATAAGAGATTATGTAATCGGGCAAAGAAGCCGGGGCCGGCAATGCTTGTACTGAACTGGTAGGTTCCGTCATAAAAATTCTCCCAGTCGGTCAAATCGGGATTGTAAAACATGATTTTCCAGCTTTTGTCAGTTGCCAGGGTAACATCTTTAAAAATAACGAAAGGACGACCCTCATTATCAAACTTGATATCACCAGAGGCGTGTCTATTAACATCGCTTAGTCCATCTTCATTGATCCAGTTGCCGCCGTCCCAATAACGATAACGGATGTTTTGCATTATCTTGGTAATCCCATTGCCATCAGTCCAGGCAATGTGAGGAAAACCACTTTCATCCAAATAGAAATCGAATGTTTTGTATTCCTCGTAAAAAGTTGAAAGAGAATTATTGGCATTAAATATTCTCTGATCTCCCCCCTGGCTTTCCCAGGAATCACCGTCCCAATAGACATACCTAACGTGCATGGTAACGGTTGAAGAATCTTCCACCCAGGCCAGATGCGGCCAATTATTATCATCAAACATTATCCTGCCGGCCACAATCCCTCTGTTGGGATCGGCATTGGCGGTTATATTAGTAATGCCACCGTATCTCTCCCAGGAATCACCATCCCAATACACCAAACCAACCCGCATCATATTGCCCCCGGGGTTATCAAAACCGACTAAGTAGTAAGGAGTCCCGGCTCGATCGTAGGCAGAATAGATAAAGCGATGAATTCCATAGCCAGGTAAAGGATTGGGCATAGCCCCCCAATTAACCGGCTCCCAAGAATCCCCATCCCAATAATCAGAATCAACATTGTTATCGCCATCCACTAACCGGGGGTAATTATTAACATCTAAAGCAAAGGAAAAATTATAATTCTGCCATTCTTGGCCGATAGCTCCGCTAATATCTTCGGATCCGAAAGACAGCCATCCTTCAATTTCTTCTAGCTCGGATAACCAGTTATCCGTATCCCACCTAGTGTTCACTCCTACCCCCCTATAAGTTGTTGTAGTCATATCCTCACAAAAATCAGAATCACATACATGGGTTAGTTCAATGGGCACTCCATCGGAATTCTCGGTACAATTAGCTTCCTGGGCGCAGACCCGGCAGCGCATTTCATAATCTTCAGTGTCACCAGCAACTTCAATGCCT
>JBDRGY010000016.1:0-152361 GCA_043817315.1 Patescibacteria group bacterium
GGGTCCCAGCAGGTGCTCTGTCCGCTGAGCTACAGAGGAAGTTTATTTTGAGCCGAAGCGCACCCGGACCGCCTAGTCAGGGTAAGTGGAACATCTCGCAGGCTTTACCAGCAGGCATTGCGTGGAGAGCTACACTTCGAAGCAACTCCGGCTCAATTAGAAAGTCGGGAACACACTGGGTGCGCGTCCAGGCTAGCGGTGCGCAAAGGAGTGGCCATCAGGTAGGCTACTGCTTTCCCGAATGGTCCCCGACTTGTATTCAATAATGACCGCTTTACTACTTACAAGCGTAAGGTTCTACTCGCAAAATACGGGCAAAGCCTTAACTTGCTGGCTAATGGTAGAGACTAAGGAGGGGTCGTCTCTCCATAACCGCTTGTAAGTAGAAAAGCGACCATTAGAAATCATTTTTGACTGTCAAATATCTGCGGTATCCCACCTTAACACGAATGAAAAAACCTGTCAAGAGGGTAAAAAAAGCAGGCGACATAATCTAGTCACCTGCCTGGTTAAAGGGGAGAGTTGTCTGGCTTTTGGCCACCAATTCACGTCTGAGACTGGCATCTCTGGCGTTATTCATGACTGAGAAGGCAATCGCCTTGACATGATCCGGCACATCAGTCCTGGAGGCCAAATCTGTCCTTCTTAAAGAGTAACGCCTGCCCCCAGAATAAACGACCACTGAATTGGCTGAGGGGTATTCGACTCCCTCGTCAGAATCCAGCTTGATCGTCGGTCGATCCGGGGTATGGCCGAATAGATCCGGCCCGATATCTGTCTCTTCAAACTTGAGACGAGCCCTGGTTACCACTTCCTGGGATGGCCTGGGGATACGCTTGCTCCGAGAACCGTTCCAGTCCCTGGTGCTGGCCAAATACACCGCTCCATCGTCTCGGCGACGAAAGTAATAGGTGTATTCACCCACATCGACGGTTACCAGAATCCCAACTTCATCTGTCGTTCTATCGACAGAAAGGCGCGGCATGGTTTCTCCCTTCTTAGCAAGGAACAAAACAAAGAGCCAACATCAACAAATAAACCTATCATAATTTTAACATAATGTCAAGACTATGGAAAAAATATATCTGCATGCCTTAAATCTAATTTCTCACTTAAACTATCATTCGATTAGAAGGTTGCTCAGTATTTTTGGATCGGCACAAAATATTTGGTTAGCTTCCTCTTCTGAGTTGCAAAAAGTAAAGATCTCGAAACAAGGCATAAATAGTCTGATCAGAGAAAGGTACCAAATAGATCCGGAGCATCAATGGAACAGATTAATTAAAGAACAAGTAGAGATTGTTACTTTTCTGGAAGACAGCTATCCTCCCCTGCTCAAAGAAATACACTCGCCTCCTGTTGTTCTTTATGTTAAAGGAAACACTGATCTTAAAAACAAATACAATCTGGCTATTGTGGGAACCAGAAAAAATTCTGCCTACAGTCAGAGAATCCTGGAACAGTTACTTGCCGATCTGACTCAGTACTTTGTTATAGTTTCTGGTTTGGCTCTGGGGGTGGATGCTATCGCCCACCAACAAGCCCTCTACCATAATGGTAAGACTGTGGCTGTCTTGGGCTGTGGCCTGGATCAAATTTATCCCAGATCCAACTATAATCTGGCTGAAGAAATTTTAGACAAAGACGGCAGTTTAATCTCGGAATACCCCTTGGGCACCGAACCTTTTAAGCAGCATTTCCCGGCCAGAAATCGGCTGATTTCCGGGATGAGCTTAGGCACCTTGGTGGTTGAGGCCCCATTACGCTCTGGTGCCCTGATTACCGCTGCCTTTTCCTTAGAACAAAACCGCGAAGTTTTTGCCGTTCCTGGCAGTGTTTTTAGCCCCAAATCGCAAGGCACCAACCAACTAATCCAGATGGGGGCCAAGTGTGTTTTGTCGGCTCACAATATCCTGGAAACTTATAACTTGGATTTGACAAAAAATAAAAATAAAATTATCCTAAAACCCACAACTACAGAGGAAAAAATTATCTGGCAGATCCTCTCCAATGAGCCAACCACCCTTGACAAGATAATAGCAATCAGTAAATTAGAAACCAGGGTAGTTAATTCCACTTTGATCAGTCTGGAATTGAAAGGATCGATAAAGAATCTGGGCGGTCAAAACTACGTAATCAATCAATAAATGCCTAAACAAAAAAATCTAGTAATTGTCGAGTCACCGACAAAAGCAAAAACTATCTCGCGCTTTTTGGGGGGGGATTTTAGTATTACTTCATCTTATGGTCATATCCGTGATTTACCAAAAAGTAAAATGGGTATTGATCTGGAAAATAACTTTGAGCCGCAATACGTCATACCGATTAAAAGCCGCAAAACAGTTACTGATTTAAAAAAATTGGCTAAAAACTCAACTAACATTTACTTTGCCACTGACGAAGATCGGGAAGGAGAAGCCATCGCCTGGCATCTGGCCGAGATTCTTAAATCTGACCCCGATAAAATAAAACGAATTACCTTTCACGAAATTACCAAAGAAGCCATCGAAGAGGCATTAAAAAATCCCAGAGGTATCGATAGTTGTTTGGTAGACGCCCAACAAGCCAGGCGGATATTGGACCGGCTAGTCGGCTACGAATTATCCCCTTTTCTCTGGAAAAAAGTGGCCAGAGGCTTATCTGCCGGCCGAGTCCAATCTGTTGCCTTGCGGATGATAGTAGAAAGGGAAGAAGAAATAAAAGCTTTCAAACCCCAAGAATTTTGGACACTTAATGGTCTATTTAAAAAAGGCAATGAAGAATTTATCACCAATCTCTATAAAGTTGATGACAAAATTGTAAAAAAGTTTGATATTGATAAGGAGGCCAAGGCCACCAAATTAGTAGAGGAAATTAAAAAACAACAGTACCAGGTCAGTGAGGTTAATACCAAACAGTCAACCAAATCCCCCTTGCCACCGTTTACTACTTCTACTTTGCAACAAACTGCTAACCGTTTATTCGGTTATTCTGCCAAGAAAACCATGTTCTTGGCCCAGAAATTGTATGAAGGTATTGAACTGGGCTCAGAAGGATCTGCCGGTTTGATTACTTATATGCGTACTGATTCATTCAATCTGGCAGAAAAATTCTTGAATGAGACCCTGGCCTATCTATCCGATAAACACCCTGATATCGCCAGAACGGAAGCCAAAAGATTTAAGTCAAAATCAAAATTAGCTCAAGAAGCCCACGAAGCCATCCGGCCCACTGAAATCAGCCGGACTCCGGAACAGGTCAAAGGCCTGTTGGAACCGCAAATGTTTAAAATATACGATCAAATCTGGCGGCGCGCTATTGCCACTCAATGTCAGGACGCTACAATAGATCAAAAGACTGTCTTGATTAATTCCCAAGATAATCAATTCCTTTTCAAGGCAACCGGTCAAACGGTAACTTTTAAAGGTTTCTTTGAATTTTATAAAACCAGTAATCAAGAAAATATTCTGCCTCAATTGAAAAAAGATGAAAAGGTTGATCTTAAAGAAATTAAACCGGAACAGAAATTTACCCAGCCACCGGCTCGTTTTTCAGAGGCCGGGCTGATCAAGGCCCTGGAAGAAAAAGGAATCGGCCGTCCTTCAACTTATGTCCCCACAATTTCTACTATCCAGAGCAGAAATTATGTGACCAGGGAAGATCGCCGACTGAAACCAGAAGACATCGGTATCCTGGTCAACAAAGTACTGGTCGAGCATTTTCCGGAAATTGTTGACTATAAATTTACGGCCCACCTGGAAGACGATTTGGACCAAATCGCCCAAGGCAAAATGAAGTGGGTATCCACTATCAAAGAATTTTATACCCCTTTTAAAAAACATTTAAGTAAAAAGGAGAATGAAGTGAATAAGAAAGATCTAACCGAAGAAAAGACCGAAGAGGTTTGCGACAAATGCGGCAAACCTATGGTTATAAAAATTGGTCGTTTCGGAAAATTTCTGGCCTGTACCGGCTATCCTGACTGTCGCAACACCAAACCCCTAGACGGTGAGGGCAATAAGCAAGAAGAGGAGAAAACTAAAGAGGTTTGCGAAAAGTGCGGCGGTCCCATGGCAGTAAAGAGGGGAAGATACGGAAAATTCCTGGGTTGCTCCAATTATCCTGACTGCAAGAATATAAAAAGCATTGTTAACTCCACCGGCATCAAATGTCCAGAATGCAGTGAGGGCGAAATTGTCCAAAGAAGAAGCAAAAGAGGACGATTCTTTTACGGCTGTGGTAAATATCCTGACTGTAAATTCGCAGTCTGGTCTAAGCCGACCGGAGACAAGTGCACTAAGTGCCAAAGTTTGATGGTGGCCGGGAAAGGCGGAGAGCCAGTCTGCAGCAACAAAGAGTGTAAGTAAATAGCAACCCAAAAAGGGCAGAGAACATAATTCTTTGTTCTTTTTATTTTTTTTTGATAAACTTAAATCATGACCTTAAAAGACCTGCTAGATAAAGTAAAAACCTACAACGAAAAGGCCAATTTTGATTTAATAAAAAAGGCCTTTTATTATGCCCAAGAAGCTCACGGAGACCAGCTACGGGTCAATGGGGAGGAATGGATGCAGCACCCCCTAAAGACTGCCGATCGGCTGGCTGATTGCGAACTGAGCGATCGTTTGATCGCCGCAGCCCTACTTCACGATATTGTTGAAGATACTCCGATTACCATCCAAAAGGTGCAGAAAAGTTTTGGCCGAGAAGTGGCCAGGCTGGTTAATGGAGTGACCAAGGTTTCAGCAGTCCAATATCAGGGAGCCAAGAAATTCTTAGAAAAGTTACAACGGCTTTTTATCCTGATGGCCGCTGATCCTCAGGTTATTCTAATCAAACTGGCTGACCGCCTGCATAATCTGCAGACTTTGGACGTCTTGCCACGAGAACAGAGAAAAAGAATTGCCCAAGAAAGTCTAGAGGTATTTGCTCCCATTGCCGATCGCTTGGGCATGGGCCAAATCAGGGGAGAAATTGAGGATCTGTCCTTTCAGTTTTCTCATCCTCAAGAATATCGCTGGGTCAAGAAGGTGGCTGACCAGCGAATTCAACAGCAGCTCCCCTATCTTAAAAAAATGCAAAAGAAACTCAATCGCCTATTAAATAAAACCGACGTCCAGGTCAAAGATGTTCATCTAAGATCAAAACACTACTATTCTCTTTATCAAAAACTATTGAAGCACAATTCCAATATTGATCGTATTTATGACCTCAATGTAATTCGTCTAATCGTCGGCACTGAAAAACAATGCTACAACGCCCTGGGTGTAATTCATGACCTGTGGCGACCACTTAAAGGCCATATCAAGGATTACATCGCCCAGCCCAAAGCCAACGGCTATCAGTCTTTACACACTACCGTCTTAACCAAAACTCAGATAGTGGAATTCCAAATAAGAACGGATTCCATGCACCAACAAGCCGAGAAGGGCCTGGTCGCCTTGTTAACCAGTAAAAAAAGAAAAGTGGCAGAAAACTTGCCGTTCATCAAAGAGATTAAAAAAATTCAGAAAGAATTTCGAGGAGGAAAAAGATATCTGGACATTTTAAAAACTGATGTTTTTCAGAGACACATTGTCATTTTTACTCCACACGGGGACATTATTACATTGCCAGAGGAAGCAAGCCCTATTGACTTCGCCTACAAAATTCACACAGATATCGGCAACAAGTGCCAACAAGCTAAAGTTAATGATAAAACTGTTCCACTGGGCACTAAATTAAAAAGCGGTGATGTAGTAGAAATCATCACCGACCCCCGTAAGAAGAAACCGGACAAGAAATGGTTAAAGTTGGCCAAGACTCAATACGCGCAACATCACATTAATCACGCCCTGACTAAATAATTTGTATTACCAGGAGACTAGATAGTCTCTGTTTTTATTTGAGCCAAATAATCCAAAACGGTTTGATTGCCGGGATCATAAAGCAGTATCGTCTCCAATTCACTGATAATCTTCTCCTTGAGAATAGTTCTCTGTTCATCGCTGGCCGCTTGCCCCATCAGGTCATACACCTGAGCTAAAATAAATCGTGCTTCGATAAAGTCTTTTTTGATTTCAACGGCCTTGAGCAGGTCAGCCTCGGCCAGATCCAGATATTGGTTGATGGTCTTCTGCTGCTCCGGTAGCTCCATAAAGTCTAGAGCATAAACCAGATAGCTCTGTCCTGCTTCGTAATAGACAAGGGGGTCATTGGGGCTTATTAATTTTATCTGATCATAATTAGCAAAAACAATTTTCTCAGTTTCAGTTACGTACTGCCTGAAGTCCCGATAAATTGCCGCTTTTTTCCTCAGGGCTCTGGCGCTGTCATTTTCCAATTCAACGCCCTTATTAACCGCGGCGGCTGCCAATATTATCAAATTATCAATATCGTTTATCCCTTGCTGGACATTCAACCCGGCGTCAACCAAATAGCTCTCGGCTAACCCGAAATAATTGTCTGACATAAAAGGGTTAAGCCTCGAGGCTTTGATAAAATGGTCCTCGACAGTCTTAATATCGTCTAGATTACTAATTGATTCCTGGGCTTTGACCACATGGTACTCGGCCATATAAAAACGAACAGAAAAAACCATAACCACTATGACGAATCCTATTCCCAGGGCAAAACTAATTCCGCTGATAACATCTTTCTTCTCCTTTTTTACCACAGAAGAATCGTCTCGCGCTACTACCAAAAACCGGACAGTGCCCAAGGCCAGCATTAGCCAGAAAATGAAAGACATTACAATATTATAGGAATAGACAAAACCCAACAGTAGCAAGCTAAAAAAAGTGATAACGATAGCCATATCGATAATCCAGTCTAGAGAAGGTTTTTGGGAAATTATCCTTTTCAACCCCTTGCTCAAAAAGAGGTAAGCGATAGTTAGAATCACCAGGAAATTGATTATGCCGGTTGTGGCCAAAAATTGGCTCCACTGGCTATTGGCCTTTACAAAGCTGAGATTCCAATAAGGATGGGCATTGAAAGAATCGGGCCTATGAGTAACCAGATCATAATGGAAGGTTTGAGGACCAGAACCGGATAAGAAACGGGACCTCAAGACACTGCCTGTTACTTTCCAGGAATTTCCTTGACCCAGTACTATGTCGTTTTCCAAATCGAGATTGGTATAGTTATTGACCGACAGAAAAATCATCAGGATAGAAATGATTATCAAGAAAGTCGGTAAAATCACCCAGCCGCTGGCCAATTCTCGAGATTGCCAGGCTATAAATATCAAAAACAGGAAGAGACCGACTACCAAAGCAAACCAACCAACATAACTATCAAATAAGATAAGCAGAACAAAGCTGGCCAGTGCTAAACAAGATAGTAATATTCTTGGCGTTTTTTTGAGGAACATAATAAATCCCAAGGCTATGGGGATTATTAGGGCCAGGAAGACTGCAAAAACCGAAACAGAATTAGCCACCAGGTTGAATGACCTGGATTGGGTGGCTATCTGAGAAAAAAGATGAACATCAAATAATTGTAGGGTGCTGAAAATAATGACCAGGCCTGCCGAGGCAAATAAACTGTAAAAAATCTTTAAAATATCCTGGCGTCGCCAATTGGTGTTGATAATCACAAAGTAAAAAGCCACTAAAAAAATGGTTGTAATCAAAGTGGCATCATAGTATCCCAAGAGACCAAAGAGGCTTACTCGCCAGTTCAAGGAAAAAATCGTGGATATGATATAGAGCAGCAAAAAAGATAAGACTAAAATGTTAATCTTGTTCTTGGTGGTTTTATATCGTTTTTCTACCACCATTTGTAATAAGTAGGTGCCGCTGGCCACTGAGACAAAAAAATAAAGTAGTATTGTTTTGCTGATTTCGATAAGGTCTTGGGAAAAGGGCAGCAGGAAAACCGGTAGCAGGAAGACTGAGAAATATACAGAAGTTTTAATTATTTTTTCATAAATTGATTCGGCTTCTTTCCAAAATTTGAGTTTGGCCAATAACTTCATGGTTTAAGTAATCTTATTAATTAATTCTTGTAATTCCTCATTAGAATAAAATTCGATAATAATTTGTCCCTTATTCCCCTCTCTTTTTATTTCTACTTTAGTGCCCAATGCCTGACGTAGCTGATCTATTTTTTCTTCCAGGGCCGGATCTCGTCCAGTCTCCTGTTTCCTGGTTGGCTTTTTGGTTTTTCTGGCTTGTTTTTCGGTTTCTCTGACAGTAAGTTTATCCGATAAGACTTTTCTGAGTAACTTAAGACGGTCTTCATCGCTGGCCAGTCCTAAAATAGCCTTGGCCTGACCTTCAGAAATTTTTTCTTCAGTGATTGCCTGTTGAATTTTTTCGGGCAAGGTTAGCAATCTTAAGGTGTTACTAACTGCCACTCGGCTCTTGCCTACTTTTTTGGCTACTTGCTCTTGAGATAAGTTGAATTGGTCAACTAACTGTTGGTAGCCCTTAGCTTTTTCAATGGCGTTTAAATCTTTTCTTTGGATGTTCTCGATTAAGGCTAATTCTAATCTGTCTTGGTCATTGGCTTCTCGAATAATGACCGGCACCGTAGGTAATTCTAAAAACTTTGAGGCCTTTAAACGCCTCTCGCCAGCAATCAATTGATAACCGTTCTTGTCTTTGGTTACAATCAAGGGCTGGATAATACCATGTTCTTTGATGGAGTCAATCAACTCTTCAAGGCTGGCATGGTCAAAGTTATGTCGGGGTTGACTGGGGTTTGGTTTAACCTTATATACCTCAACCTGGATAATCCTTTCTTTGTCATCAGTAGAATCACTGGTGATATCTTCTGGGGATCCAGAAATCAGTGATCCTAGCCCACGACCTAATCCTTTATATTTTGCCATTGTCCGTTACCTCTATTAATTCTTTTGATAAACGTTCGTATGCTTTGGCCCCCTTGCATCTCTTGTCATACTCCAGAATGGTTAATCCATGAGAAGGGGCTTCGGCCAACTTAATATTACGAGGAATAACTGTCCTGAATATATTATTGGGGAAATATTTGTAAATTTCCATCATTACTGCATCTGACAATCGCTGGCTGTAGTCATACATGGTTAATAGAGCTCCCATAATATATAAGTCTGGTCTGATATTCTGCTTGACCAAGTTAATGGTGTCCACCAATTGACCCAAACCCTCCAGGGCGTAATATTCACATTGAACAGGTATCAATACTGAGTCAGCGGCTACCAGGCTGTTGATAGTCAGCAAGCTCAAGGAAGGAGGACAATCAATAATAACATAATCGTAGCTGTTTCTCACCGAAGACATTTCTTCAGCCAAACGAAACTCCCTTCTGGGAATATTGACCAATTCAACATTAGCTCCCGCCAAAGACAAAGTTGATGGTGCCAGCTGATAACGAGCCCTTTTAATGTCATAGATTACTTCATTAAACTGGACATCAGTTACTAGGGTTTCATAGACTCCCCGGGCTAAGGTCTTGTGAGCTATACCCACTCCAGATGAAGCATTGCCCTGAGGATCCATATCAACCAGCAAAACCATCTTGCCGGCCTTGGCCAGATAAGCTCCCAGATTAACTGCGGTGGTTGTCTTGCCCACTCCGCCTTTTTGATTGACTACTGCGATGACTTGCGACATAGATTACAATTAATAAGTAAGCAAATTATAGCAAAAAATGTCTTGTTCTACAAATTGACTAAAGAGACTTTTTGCTTTAATATAGACGATACTTGCCGCGGTGGCCCCGCTAGACAGCGGGGTAAACTCCACTGGTAGACTTTATGGCATTTTTCTGCCCTTGCTCCTGCCGGGATGGCGGAACCGGTAGACGCGCACGACTCAAAATCGTGTGGGATTTATCCCATGAGAGTTCGAGTCTCTCTCCCGGCAGAGGCAAGGGCAGACAACGTGCGCACGGCCTGCCCCGCTGGAGCGTAGCGGAAAGCGGGGACTCAAAATCGTGTGGGATTTATCCCATGAGAGTTCGAGTCTCTCCCGCGGCACCACCCTTGCAGAAATTAATATTTTCTGTATACTATAGAGACATTACTTATCAAAGTACTTAAAAACTAACTACGTTGCGGGGTAGAGCAGTGGCAGCTCGTCAGGCTCATAACCTGAAGGTCGGCGGTTCGAATCCGCCCCCCGCTACCAAACTATAAACCCTTGAATATGACTCGCCAGGGTAGCTCAGTTGGTAGAGCAAAGGACTCATAAGCCTTAGGTCGCGGGTTCAAGTCCCGCCCCTGGTACCAAATATTATGATGATAACTACCCATGCCCTAGCCGGCGTTTATATCAGTCAACAGGTCGGACACCCAGCTTGGGCTTTTTTTATTGGTTTTTTATCTCACTTCCTCCTGGACTTCATCCCCCACGGTGATGAGTACATTGCCGAATGGATTCACCAAAAGAATTTTAAAAGAAGGGCCTTTTTGATTGTTTTTTCTGATGCTGCTGCCTTGTCTCTTTTTGTGGTTTTTCTGCTATATAAAATTGAACTGCCCCAGCTCTCTATTCTGCTGGCCGGAGTAATTGGTGCCATCCTGCCTGATATTTTTGACAACGTCATCGGCCCCCCCGGCTCCTATCTGCTTAGTAAACATAACTATAATAAAACCCTAAAAAAGAATAACCCGATCAAATCATTCATTATTCGTCATAACATCTTTCATAGTGTTGTTCACAATCCCTTTAAGAAAAAAATGAACACCCGGGCTGGTATAGTAGTGCAATTGGGTTTAAGTGTTTTTCTGATTGTTCAAATAATCCTCGGGGCTTAAATCAATAAAAAAATTCCCCAAAGCATTGAGGGATTTTTTTATTGTGGATTATTTTAAGCTAATGG
Source organism: Patescibacteria group bacterium (assembly GCA_043817315.1). Classification (GTDB taxonomy): domain Bacteria; phylum Patescibacteriota; class Patescibacteriia; order JBDRGY01; family JBDRGY01; genus JBDRGY01. Next base: position 10,771 of record JBDRGY010000016.1, read on the forward strand.
CTCCCTCGGGACAGCTGTCTTTGGCGGCCTGGCAATCGCATTTACCCTCATCACATCCTTTAGGATCGGTCACTTTGGCCATGCCGTCTTCGTCAACTTTAAAAACCCCGGGACAAAGCGCCTCACAGGTACCACAGCCTACACACTTTTTTGTATCGATAATTGGTTTCATATTTTTTATACAGCGATATTTTTTCTTTTAAATATTATTATTGATAAAGCTATTGATACGATGAAAACCGAAAGGAAGATGATAATAGATTGCACCGGCCACTCCCCGGTTCTTAAAATCTCCTGGGGATTGTAATAGTTGAAAAGACTTAGCCATTCAAAGTCTTTGATCTTATCGATAATTTCAGCCAAAGAATTGAGAACGTAAGAAACAATCAAAAAGGCAATGGCGATTAAATTGGCCCTGCCCCTTTCGTTAAAGATTACTGACAGCAAAAAGGCAATTCCTCCAAGGGCCAACATCAAAAGAATACCTTCTACCGCCCAGATCCAATAGGAACCTTGATTTAAAGTAACATCTACCAAAGAAGCCGAGGCGAAAGTACCAAGTACCGTGATCAAAGTCATGGCCACCAGTATCAAGACCATGGATATTACTTTAGCTGATAGAAATTTGGTACGAGAAATCGGCTGCCATAAAATTAGCTCGAGAGTACCTCGTTCGTGTTCTTGGGCAATGGCGGCCGTGGCAAAAGAAATGGCCAAGCCCCCCACAATGAATACCCAGACAAAATTGTAATACTCCAGGCTCATAAATCCTTCGAAGGTCATAAATTCCATCATGTCGCCGCCAAAAAAAGCCATTAGATTTTCCGGGTAAGCATCCATCAGTTCGACAAATTGGTCAGCGTTTTCTCTGATCGTCGGATAAAAGCTGCCGATTAACATAGTATATCCGAAAATTACCAGAGCGAAAACAACGATACTGGTCCGGCGCAACTTGATAGTTTTTAGAATTACTGTCCACATACTATTTTTTATAAAACTCCATGAAGAAATCTTCTAAAGAAGCCTGATTAAAAATCAGATCTTTGATCTTATATTTGGCAACGTGTTTTATTAAAGTATCAACTTCACCCTGAACCGTAATGCGAATATAATGATTGATTTTGTTTACCGAGACCACCTGGGATAATACCTGAAACTCTTGGGGATTAACCTGGTCTTCAAATAAAACGTCCAGATGGCGTACTGTTTTAGAGCGCAAGCCATCAATCGTTTCAATGGAAACTAAATTACCGTCTTTGACGATACCCACCCTGTCACAAACCCTGTCCACTTCTGGCAGAAAGTGGGAAGAAAGAAAAATTGTTCCTCCATTCTCTTTAAATTCCCGCAAGATCTTGTAGATTTCCTGCTGCATTAGTGGGTCCAGGCCCACTGTTGGTTCATCTAACACTAAAAGTTTTGGCTGATGCATCAGGGCAATAATCACCGCCAGCTTCTGCTTGTTGCCCTTGGAGTAAGCCTTGATTTTACGGTCCGGATTGAAATCTAACCTCTCGATCAACTGGTCTTTAAGGGCAGATTCCTTTTTAGGATTCAACTTGTCAATATATTCTATTAGCTCCCCTCCTTTCATTTTGTCATACAGATGGACATCTCCAGGAATCAGACTGACATCTTTCTTAATCTGGACTGACTTTTTTTGGGTATCCAAGCTAAATATTTTGGCTGAACCATTAGTTGGCTTAAGTAGGCCCATTAGCAATCTAATGGTAGTTGTTTTACCAGACCCATTGGGGCCCAGAAAACCAAAAATTTCACCTTCATTGATTTGTAAGGTGAGATCATCAATACCTTTAATCTTGCCGTAATACTTTGATAAATTTTTTGTCTCTATAACCATCTCGCTATTAGATTATCAAAAAATATTTAATCAGTCAAAGGCGACCAAAAAATAAATCTAGCCGAGACACCAGGGCTAGATTTATTTATAAAGTCTACTGTTGAACTGGTGAAGTACCTCCTTTTTTGGAAGTGGCAGCCATTATTAACCCGATTACTGCCAAGACTATTACTACGTAATTAAGCCAAGCTGGTACCATTAAATCTTCCCATAAGTCCAGGAGGCTGACAATAGAAATTGCAATTAATACAACGAATATCAAAGCTGAATACCATTTTAACATTCTATCACCTCCCTTCTTAAATCTTGTTCTTTATAATCTATGCTCATATTATAACTTAATTTTTTAACAAAAGAAACCTCTAAAAACGTTAATGAAAACCAATAATTAGCCTTGTGATAATATCTTTGTGGACAAAAACTGCAAGTTATTTTATTTTTGCAAATAGATGTCAAGGCTGTTTAACTTCTTGGTGTCTTTGGGCACCTCCAGGCACAATTGAAACAGTTGGTAACCCGGATCCTCCACGTGCACCTGATACTTCGCCTCATTAATGTTGAAAAAGAAAAATCCAACTTCATTGGTATTGATAGCCCGCTTAACCTTTTGCCCCTCATGGTTAAGGATTATGACGTTAGCTCTATCGCGAGGCAATTTTGTCTGGCCGTCTAGGACTATACCCCAATACTTCTTCTTTAGTATCCGGTGTAAGGCCAAACCAACAACAATAGCTGCCTGCAGTAGTAAGATTAATAGGGCAGATGTTTTGGGCCAAATTGTGAGATAAAGGAAATTAAGGATGAAGTTAACAATAAGAACGATTAAGGCGGTGTGATACAGTTTTTTGTTTAATCTTTCGATGCCAGGATTTATTTGGCTAATGGGAACATTGATAAAAGGCTGTTTCTCTTTTACTTCTACCACGGCTCCAATATTACTATGAGGGTATCCTTTTTGAGGAAATCTTTTGACGTAAGCTGAGGGAAAATAGTAGCCAAATTTCCTGGCGGCTAAACCGTAAGTACCTGATATCAAATTGAATCCGTATTTACCTTCAGAGTCGGTAACCGTCTTTTTGACCTCTCCAGTAAGAGTATTGGTAATTTTTACTAAAACTCTGCCCAAGGGCCGTTTAGTCTGATCGTCATAGACGACACCCCAATAGTTTTTCTTTTCTTTCTTTATTAAGGCTAAAATCCAAAGCCAAAGCCAGAATAACCAAAAAGGAATATCCAGCCAGGTTAATAGACTATTGAATAATAATCCTATTCCCACCAGCAGAAGGAGTATTAATAAGATCAGCCCACTGGTTTCTACTATTCTGGGAAGGGCATCGTTTATCCTAGAAATCAACTCTTTGAGAAAATTGGGAATTTCCCTGATTGTTCTTTTGGTCTTGTCTATTAACGGTAATTCCGGGTCAGACCAAATTTCCTTTATTTTTTCTACGGCCGTCGGTGGTACCGGAACTTCTACCACAAAATTAATTTCATCTGACCACCTACTCGTCACTCCTCGCTCATCAACTGCCCTGGCAATCACCTTATACTGACCATTTTTTAGCGGCTCCGGTAAATCAATTTGCCAGTTTCCCTTGCTGTCCGACTCTGTTATTAAATCATAGATAATTTGATCATCCTGAATAATCCTGACACTAATGGTTGCATTGGGAACAGCGATACCCTTTATGGTTATCAGGGGGGTGTCAAAAATCTGTCCGTCATAGGCTGGCTGAGTAATGGTTGGAGGTGGAATTTCGTATGATTTCTCTGTAATCTCAAAAGTTGTAGCCACCCCACTAATCATATTAGGGGCAGCAGCCGTAACACTATAAGTGCCAGTTACGTCAGTCGCCTCTTCTGACAAAGTAGCATCAGCTATACCAAATTGATTTGTGGTTCCCGACAAGGTAATAACTCTTCCGGTGGGCTTGACGACGTAAAAAGAAACGGTAACACCTGAAACTTTATTGCCGTAACTATCAGTAACTGCCGTTGAAGTAATGGTAATGTTATCTCCGATCAGACCGTCATGGCCAGAGGCCGTAATTGTGCCAAGTTGGATTCCGGCTACCACGTCGATTTCGGTTTGGCTGCCAAAAATCGTGGGGTCATCTACATCAAGAGCTGTGACTGAACAAACGCCGACTGAATAGAAAATTACACTGCTTAAAAAGGTATGACTGCCAGAATCAGCTGCGGTAAAGGTGTAGTGTCCTGGCAAGATGGAGTTACTGCAATCTGAGCTAAAAGAAATTGTCCCGGTATAATCAGTTACGACATTGTTAGCAACATCCAAGGCAACTACTGTTACCTGACTGGCTTGCCCGGTTGTAATCGGGTCGAGGATGTCTTTTACTTCAAAGTGTGTGATCCCGGGCACTGGAGGTGGAGGGGGCGAAGGGGGCGGAGGTACAACCGGTACGGTAATATCAAAGGTGGTAGCCGTCCCTGTTGTTAAATTATCGGCCACCGCGGTTACACTATAAGCTCCCCCTAAATTTGTATCGGTACCGGCTAAAGTGGCACTGGCTATTCCAGAACTAGCAGTAGTGCCGGTTAAAGTAACGATGGACCCATCCGGCTTTGCGATATTAAATGTCACTGTTAGTCCGGCTACCCGGTTGCCAAAAGAGTCCGTTACCACTGAAGAAGTAATGGTGATGCTATCTCCAACCTGACCATCATGGCCGGAGGCGGTAATAGTGCCAGACTGATAGCCGGCAATTACATCGATATCAATTTGACTACCGCTAATCGAGGGGTGGGTTACGTCCGCGGCAGTAACAGCACAGACTCCTGCCCTTAAAAAGGCCACACTGTCAGAGAAAGTGTGAATCCCGGAATCTGAAGAGGTAAAAGTATAATTGGCGGGTAAGAAATTATTGGAACAATCTGAAGAAAAAGAAATGGTACCGGTGTAGTTGGTTACCACCTGGTTATTGCTATCTAAAGCCGTAACGATCACCTGGCTAAAGGCTCCGGCTTCAATAGGATCAGTAATTCCTTCCACCTTTAAGTGAGTGGCCACGGGCGGACCGACCAGAGAAGTTATCTCAAAAGTAGTGGCAGCTCCGGTAGTCATGTTGGACGCCGCAGCCGTAACTGCGTAAGTTCCAGCACTACTGGTCTGGGCTCCTGGTAAAGTTGCTGTAGCAATTCCCGAACTATTAGTGATACCCGTTAGAGTAGCCACTGTGCTATCTGGCTTGGTAATACTAAAAGTAACAGTAACGCCGGATACAAGATTGTTGTAAGCGTCTTTGACTACCGATGAAGTGATGGTAATATCGTCCCCCACCTGGCCGTCATGACCGGAAGCGGTAATGGTGCCGGTTTGCTGACCCGCTACCACATCAATATTAGTTTGACTTCCGGTAATTGAAGCGTGGGTGACATCAGTGGCCGTTACCGCACAAACGCTAACCGTATTAAAAGAAACTGCACTGGCAAATGTCTTAGCTCCAGAATCAGCCCCTAGAAAAGTATAATTACTTGGTAGCGTTGCCCCGGCACAATCAGAAGAAAAAGTGACGGTGCCGGTATAGGCGGTGGCCACGTTATTAAAATTATCCAGGGCAATAACTTCTACATTACTAGTTTGGCCAGCTGTGATCGGGTCGGTAACCCCGCTGACCTGCAGGTGAGTAGCTGCCCCCGGATTGAGGGTTAAGTCAATTGTTTCCGAAACCGAGCCGCTTAATGCCTTAATGGTTACTGTTCCGCTGACTGTGCCGGCAGTATAGATTATCTGAGCCTGGCCCGAAGTGGTTGTAGCTGTGCCAGACGATAAAGAACCAGTGCCCGTTTCGATAGAAAAAGTAACTGTAGTCCCGTCAGCCACTGTATTCCCAAACTGATCGGTTAAAGTGGCAGTAATGGTAGAGGTGTCACTGCCATTAGCAGTCATGCTCAGAGCGCTGGCTGCCAAACTAATATTGGCAACTGGACCAGGCAGAACAGTAATGTTGGCCTGGGAGGCGGTAACTCCCGGATTACCTACTTCGGTGACTGTCACCGTCTGTTCGCCAACTGTAATTAACCGAACACTATTTATAAATGTGTGGCTGCCACAATCAGTGACCCTGACAAAAGTATAATCCCCTGGCAGCACAACCTGGGCATGGGGATCCGTGGTGGTAAAATGAACTGTTTCTTCATAGGGACAGTGTAAGCCCCCTCCGGAGATAATAGCTTCTACCAGTACATTACTGTACTGGCCGGCTGTAATCGGGTCGGTAATCCCTGATATTTCTAAATGGTCAAATACGCCAACGATAGACTGATAAAGTTGCGTTTGAGAGCCCTGAATTTTTTCATCCAACTGAAAAAGTTCCTCGTCTACTAAAAGAGGAACTGATCCTATGAGTAAAGCTAATAATAAAGCTATAAGATGTCGTTTGGACATTTGGGCCTTTTTATGTTTTTATTTTGGTTTCTGTGCTTATTATACCAGATTTTTGGGAAAAAATCAATTCCTACGGTATATTCTCAAACTATTGGAGATAACCGTCACGTCAGAGAACCCCATGGCCAAGGCCGCCACCATCGGATTGACAAAGCCTAAAATGGCCAGGGGAATGGCTAAGACATTATAGAAGAAGGCCCAGAAAAGATTTTGTTTGATAATCTTAAAAGTTTTTTGAGATAACTTTATGGCTTCTGCAATTTTTATGGGATTACTTTGCATTAGTATAATGTTCCCTGATTCTTTGGCAATGTCGGTCCCCTTGCCCATGGCAATGCCTAAGTCAGCTTGGACCAAGGAAGGGGCGTCGTTAATGCCATCGCCGGCAAAGACTACTTTTTCTCCCTCTTCTTGTAATTGCTTTACTTTCTGAGATTTCTGATCTGGTAAAACCTCAGCCAAAACATTTCTTATGCCTAACTTCTTGGCTACCGATTGAGCCGTATTTTTATTATCTCCGGTTATCATAATTTCTTTCAATCCCATCTTCTTTATCTCCGCAATGGTATGAGCTGCTGTTCCTCGGACAGTATCGGCCAGGGCGATTAATCCGATTACTTTTCCCTCCAAAACCACAAAAACAGCGGTGTTACCTTCTTTCTCCAGAATCGTTTTCCGATTTATAACTTCTTGGTTTAATTCAATAGTATTCTCCTGCAACAAATTTTTTGTGCCGATTATCATTTTCTTATTATCAACGTGACCGATCACCCCTTTGCCACTTATTACCTTAAAATCAGTCACCGGCAATAACTCGATTTTTTGCTTTTTAGCTTTTTGGTAAATAGCTTGAGCTAAAGGATGTTCTGAGTTTTTTTCTAAAGAAGCGGCTAAACGCAACAATTCTTTGGAATCAAAAGTGTTGTCTATTGGCGAAATCTTTTTTACTTCAACTTCTCCCTTAGTCAAAGTGCCTGTTTTGTCAAAAACTACAGTCGTTATGTTTTTGGCCCGTTCAAAACTTTCACCGTCTTTAATCAAAATTCCTGACCTGGCCCCCACACCCGAGCCAACCATTATAGCAATAGGCGTAGCAATGCCCAGGGCACAAGGACAAGCAATAATTAAAACAGAAACAGCCGGAATTATTGCCTCGGTAATGTCATTTTTAAAGAAAAACCAACCGACAAAGGTGAGAATGGCAACTGCTATTACGATCGGAACAAATATACCAGAAATTTTATCCGCTAATTTCTGTACTGGCGCTTTGTAAGCCTGGGCCTCTTCCACTGTTTTTATTATCTGAGCCAATACAGTGCCCGAACCCACTTGGCTGACTTTTATTTTCAAGACTCCGTCCTGATTGATGGTTCCCCCAAATACTTGATCGTCAACAACTTTGGTTACTGGTAAACTTTCTCCGGTCAACATCGATTCATCAACTCCGGAAGATCCGTCTATTACTATTCCATCCAGCGGAATCTTCTCGCTTGGTTTGATCAACAAAATATTTCCGATATCAATCTGATCAACTTCCACTTCTCTTTCCTGACCATTGTTATCAATTAATCTGGCCTTTTTAGCACCCAATTCCATTAATTTTTTCATGGCTAAAGAAGCCTTGCCCTTGGTTTTTATCTCCATATAGCGGCCCAGCAAGATCAAGGTGGTGATAGTGGCGGCTCCCTCAAAATACTCAGGGTGGCCAGCTATTATTGCCCAAACGCTGTAAATAAAGGCAGTTAACGTCCCCAGGGAAATTAGAGTGTCCATGTTGGCCTTGAATCTTTTGAGTTGCTTCAACATTCCCACATGGAATTGCCAACCAAAAACAAAGACAATGATGCCGGTAACAATCATCAGAATCCAGTCGGTATATTCAATCCCAGCCAGTTGACCAACTATCTCCCACGACCAAAACATCCGAATAAATATCGGTATGGTCAGGGCTGCTGATATTAAAACTTTGATTAATTCTTTTCGTTCTTCTTGGTTTTTTGCTGATTTCTCTTCGCTTGGCTCCTCGACAGTATAGCCCGCATCTTTAATAACCATCTTTAACCCTTCCAGTTTGATTGCTGATTCATCGTATTCAACCATGGCCTTGCCTGTGGCGAAATTAACGCTGCTGGTTTTAACACCCCCCGCTTTCTTTAAGGCCTTATCAATACTAACGGCACAAGCCGCACAATGCATATCTTGGATTTTTAATACAGTTTTTTCTGCCATATGTTTTTAATAAATAAGCACGTTACTGGGAATAAACCAAGGGCTTATTCCCAGCCACCTAATTATTTTTAACAACAAGGATCCATGTTATTGTCTCCTTATATTAATTTTTTAACGACCTTATTCCTCATTTAGTATGCTGTCGATAAGGGATTGCATCTGGTCATAAGGCAAGGCCCCTGGCACTAATTGACCGTTAATTATATTGCCCGGTGTTCCAGAGACCCCCACATTACCTCCTCCTTGAAAATCACCGTCTACCTTGGAGGCATATTTATCCGAATCAACACAATCATCGAACTGACTTGTATTAAGGCCCATGTCTTTAGCTGCTTGTTTCAGATATGAAGGAGTAATGCTGGATTGGTTGGCAAACAGCTCGTCAGTGTACTCCCAGAATTTGTCTTGATCAGCCGCACACTCCGAAGCTTCGGCTGCATCCCTGGCATAAGAATGGAGAGAGTCTAGGGGGAAGTGTTTATAGATCCATCGGACATCGTTGGGATAATTGGCCATTACTTGCTTCATAGTATCGTGGAATTTGCTACAGTACGGGCACTGGAAATCTGAATATTCTACGATGGTAACCGGCGCGTTAAAATCCCCTCTGATATGATCATCTTGGGTAACTTCGACATCAACAACAGTTGGCGAAGGAGTGGGACTGGGTGATGGAGAAGGGACCGGTGTAGGATCTGCCACAGCAACATTATCTCCAGCTACCTGTGGCGTACCACTTGCTGAATCGCCCTCGTTTGAGTTCATTCCTAATACCACAAAAAAACCAACAGTCGAAATTACTGATATACCAATCAATGCCCCAAGGATCATTGCCTTCTTTGGTGAGTCGGTACTTTGTTCTATACCTTCATCACCGTCTGTTGTCTCACTTCTTCTATCAATTTTTTCTTCCGCTCCTTCCACCTCGTAGTCCCCCGCTTGTTCAACCACTTGATGAATTTCAGATTCTTTAATCTTTTGTTCGTTATAAAATACAGAACCCTTCCCTGAATCATAGTTTACTTTTACTCTGTCAATTCCTGGTTTATTTTTTAATCTTTCCTCGATTAAAAGAGCACAGGAATTGCAGTGCATGCCTTGGATTTTGAAAGTTGTTTTTTGCATAGTTTTATTCATTAATCATTTTATTAATTAAATTATTTTTGTTTAACCCTTGCACAACCACACCCTCCTTGCTGAGCAGCGGCACAATCTCCTCCACACGAACCATCTCCTGAGCAACCCGAGCCGGCTGGCAGATCAACTGCCTCCAGCTCCAAATCTCCTTGGGACGGTTTAGCGTCATTTTCTGTTACCACGAATTTCCCCCAAACCATCTGCATCCAGCAGCTGAACTTGAGATCTCCTAATTCATCGGGTGTAAATTCAATGACATTTTCTCCATACTCTAGTGGTTTTCTAATGTTATATGTCGGCATGATAATTTCATCTGTACAACCACTCATCTGTTTCACATCAATAATCCAGCGAACCGGTATATCTTTCTTTACATACATTACATTCGGCGAATACCCCCGGTAAGTCAGCTCCATTTTGGCCACTTGATATTCTTCCACGTCTCCGGTTATTAAATATTCGGTTTGGCTAACTTCTTCCTGCGAAACAAAACCTCTAAAACCGTAGCCGAAATTGATCATGCCTCTGTTCAACATAAATAGTCCTAAAATTATTACTATCGCTCCAGATATTTTCATCACTTGTTTAATCCGCTGCCGGCTAATCAGTGAAATGAAAGCACCAAACCCGAACATCAAAGGGACAGTGCCCAGGGCATAAACCCCCATCGACAAAGCTCCTCTGGTGATACTGCCAGAAGCTAAAGCGTATATCTGCATGGCCTGTAAAGGTCCGCAGGGCATAAAACCATTTAGCAACCCGATAATGAATGGCCCTTTGGGCTTTTTGGTGTGTCGCTGTTTAAAAAGAAAACGTGCAATAAACGAAGGGGTTTTTAGTTTTAGTTTCTGCAGCCATCGAAACTCAGTGACCAGAGACAAGCCCATTAATACCATAAAACCGCCAGCCACTAAGGTAACCGTTCCAGTAAAAGTGGGATTGATCGCGAAAAACGACCCAAAGCCACCTAAGATACCTCCAATTACGCTATATGAAATGAGCCGCCCTAGATTATACTGCCAGTGAGGTAGAGACGATTTTACTTTATGGTCTTTGTTGTCAGCTTGATGTTTGGCAGTATAAGTAACCACCAAACCTCCACACATGCCTACACAATGAAAACTGACCAAAAGACCAATCACAAATATTAACCAATAACCGATTCTTTCTTCGTTTAATTTGGAAAGAATTTCTAAAACGCCGAATTGTTTTATTAAATAATAGCCTAAGACAAAAACAATTAATAAGATCCCGGCAATAATGAATCTTTTGGGAATGTTTAATTTTTTTCGTGGCCCTGTTCTGCCTACGATTTTATCCTTTACTTGATAATCAAGTTTACTGATTGCCTCAAAAATTTTCTTTTTGGAAATTTTCTGATCATCGTACTCTATCAGACATGCTCCTGTTTGATGGTTGACTTCAATATCCTTTACACCTCCTAAAACATCTACTTCTGTTTCAATTAAGGTTTTGCAACCTTTGCAGTAAGTTCCCTCTATTTGGATGTTTATTTTTTTTAGCATGGTATTGATTAAAAAAGTTCAGCCACTTGTTCTATATCTGATTGGTCAATGGCTAGCTTGCCGTTTACAACTTGCAAATTGGGATTTATCGGCCCGGGGTTGCAGCCACCTTTTTCTGATGCAATTTTGGTTAACGGATATTGATTCCCACACGTTTTGCAAATCATATTATCTCCCTGTTGGTAAAAACCCATTCGTGTATCAAAACAAACCTGGCAAGCATTGGCAGCTGCCCGATAAATTCCATTTTTATCTTTGACTACAAAAAAGTAAACGATTTTTTCACTAGGCATCTCTACATTATAAAAGTGGGCTTTTCCGTCATCAAGCGTGCTGGCTGTCACACTTACTTGTTTATTTTCCAGAGTAACTTTCTCTCCCTGCTCCCCTGTAAAATCAGGCTGGGTGGCTTGGCTTCCTTTTACGTTATTAACATTTTGAGCGGCTGATGATTTACTTTGATTGGAATCTCCTTGTCCGGAACTGAATAGCCAATAACCCGAAACTAGAACAACCAATGTCACTCCGGCAATAATCAATCTTTTGGGTGTAAACATTTGTTTTTTTTGCTTGGCTTCATTTTGTTTTTTTTGTTCAGGCTTGTTCACGGGTTTCCCTTTGACTCGATAATCGAGTTTATTGATTTCTTCAAAAATCTTCTTTTTAGAAATTTTCTGATCATCAAATTCTGCCCAAGCTTCTCCTGTCCCAGAATCAACCTCGATGTTATTTACTCCTTCCAGTACATTTATCTCGGTTTCTATCTTGGTTTTACATTTTTGGCAATGAGTTCCTTCTATTTGAATATTTATTGTTTTAAGCATATATTTTTACTCACACTTATTACTTGTAAATTCGCAAGATGAGCCAGTGTCTCTAATTAAACCACTTTGACACTGCGGACATGGCTTCTCTCCCCTAGCGATGAATTGATCACAGGCACAGGTGCCTGCCTGATGATTATTCCATTGGTTGGCTTCCATGAAACACATAGTACAGGGAGGATTAATACAGCATCCATAATCTCCAGCTGCTACCGCCTTGCTTATAGCTAAGTCTCTTTCTTCGATTATCCTACTTAACATTTCGCCTGGGCCCAAGTTTTCAAAAGCAGGATTCATAATTGTTAAAATTAGAAATCCAATTACTCCCCCTATTAGAAACATCGTCAACCAGGTAAGAATTTTCTTAGTCATGATTACTTATTAAATAATTTGGTGACGGTTAAAATTTCTTTAACCATCTCCTGTTTTCTTTTCTCGTTGGTTGTGCCCATAGCTTTTTTGAAGCAAGTATCGAGATGGTTTTCCATCAACATTTGATGGGCTGATTTTAATAGCCCAATAACCGCTAAGTTTTGTTGCATAATGTCTATGCAATATTCATTGTCCTCAAGCATCTGGACAATTTTTGCGATGTGGCTCTGGGCTTTTTTAAAATTGATCAACGATTTCTCTTTGTGTTTGGTCATAGTCATAAAATCAATGCTTAATACCTATACCATAGGTATAGGTATAATAATACAAACAAAAAATAAGTCAATTAAGACTTATCAACAGTCCCCATTATTAGCCGAACATCAACCAGGCCGGTTTGAATAACATTAGTAACCCAATTACTAACATCAATATTCCCCCGATTAGAGCTGAGGCACGAGTGTATTTACTGGTCAGGCCTACTGCCCTAAGGGTAACCATAGCTACAATAAAGACAATCATATCATCCAGCATAAAGATGAAGATATACAGGGCTATATAGAGATAATATTGAGAGGTAGGAATTTCTGACATAGTCAGAATCTGGGTATAAACAACTGGCAAGCCGGCCGAACAGATTACCTCAACTAAGTTAACTGCAAAGGCCAGCAGGATAATCCCGCCCAAGGCCAGCCAAAACTGTTTTTTTTGAGTAATGGTTCTCAGCTTGTCAAAAATCTGGCGCCTTTTCTCTCCTTCACTGGCCGGACAACCCGGTCGATTGTCCCACCATTTTTTCAAATTGTAATAGGCAGATCCCAGGGCTACTAAACCAATTATGGTCCGGACCCATCGGAAAAATCCCAAGAAAGTGAGAACATTGAGCCAGGCCACCATAAATAGGAAATAGACAAAGGCCGAAGCCAAGATAAAAGTGGAGCCGAAAATCCACATTCTTTTTCGGTCTTTCATGTTCAGCAGTAGACTAATCAAAAATAACAACACCCACATAGCGCAGGGATTAAAGCCGTCCAGGGCACCGATAATCACTGTCAAAATTGGCAAGGACACTGATGCAGTTTTTAGTTCACCGATAAACGGTAAATTGATAGTTTCTGGAATTTCCGTAAATTCCTGGGCCGCAGCTCCTTGAACCAAACAAAATAAAAATAGGACTACTATTAATCCTATTAATAAACGTTTTGTTTTTTTATAACTCATTGCTTGCCCAGCTTTCTAATCACAAAAACCACAACCACCACCAGAACTAACGTTCCTCCCAGAGTATACCAAACCAGACTACTATCTGATTGATTCCCCTGAAAGCTACTGATAATTTCTGCTATCTGGTTGCTACAATTACCCGCCAAACATTTATCTATCTTTTCCTTGATCTGGGTTCCGGTCAGATCGGCATCGTAAAAGCCGCCTACGTATTCATCGTTAATAAAAGTTACCGGTACTCCCCTAACATCAGCATCGAGTGATTTGCCTATTTCTTTGAGCAAATTTGCATTTCCGGGATCATTGTAGGTTTCGTACCTTATAATCTCTACCTCGGGGTACTGATCAGGCAGAGTGGCCAAAAACTCTTCTTCCTCAGCACAATGCGGGCAGCCCTCTCCATAAAAAAAGTAAAGACTAACCTCCTGAGCCAATACTGGTCCGGCTCGGAATATAAGTGATAAAAAAATGATTGCTAATAAAAATTTAAGTTTGTTCACTCTATTTCTCCTTATTGTTCTCCAAGATTGAGATTAATTCTTGTTTATCCACTTCCCCATATATTCTTTTAAATTCCTGGCCCGATTTGTCTAAAAAAATAAAACAGGGGTAATCGGTAATGTTATAATTCTTAACATATTCTGGATTTTCGTCAACATCCATATATTTTGTTTCCAACCAAGGTAATTCCTTTTCAATCTCTTCCCAGCGCGGTTTCATCACCAGGCAGCCGGCACACCAGATAGCTCCGAACTTTAATACTTTCATATTTATTTCTTAATAATCTTTATTGCCTTTCCTTCTATTACGGCTTGACTGACCTTTTTATGGGCTGAGCTAATAATTCGTTGAAAAGTGCTTTGAGAGGTATTCATCATCTTGGCCGCCTTTATCTGGTCATAGTCTTTGACATCCTTTAATCTTAAGGATTCTACTTCTTCCGGTGTTAATTCGATTGAACGCAAAGAACGCAACGGCACCCCCTGTGGTTTAAAATAATGGGCCCGGGCTCTAAACCTTATTCGTCTGCACCTTCTTGGTCTGGGCATATCTATTAGTTATTATAACAATTTTGACATTTAAATAAAGTTAACTAGAATATAAATGCGGGGAGCCCCCTGGAATTTATCCCAGAGGGCTCTATTTACTTGGCTGAAGATAGGTCCTTTTTTACTTTAGTAATTTCAGCCAAATCTTCCTTTAACATCTTTTCTTCCTGGTTTAAGGCATCTAGCTCATCTGCCTTAGTCCAATTCATCCGATAACCACCTTGCCTGGAAAACCCGCGACCCAAACCTCTGCCACAACCTCTTGAGCCATAACCGGCTCCACAAGGACCCATTCCTCGTCCTGCTCCGGGACCACCGCCCCAGACCGGACCTTGTCCATCATATCCTGACATCGTTCTCACCTCCCTTCATAGTTAAATTCTAAATTCGAAGCACTAAATCAGAAACAAATTCAAAATTCCAATATCTAAATTCAAAACGTATTCTTTATATAGTTTGGAATTTAAGATTTGGAGCATTGGATGTTGTTTAGTATTTCGGATTTAGGATTTATAATTTTCAATGAACAGGGGAGCTTATCCACAGAAACTGGGTTATGAATATTTACCCATTTGGCTAATCTTAGCTCTTTCATGGGGTTATGGGTATTTACCCATAACTAATCATATCATACTAAAAAAACCTGTCAAGAGGACAGGTCAAATTTTATTCGTCTTTACTCTAAAAGAAGCAGCAGTAGCATTAAACCGATTCCCACCAGAAAAATTAGCAACTGTAATATACTCCTGCCGATCTTGGTTTCTTTTTTTAATTCGGGGATTAAATCTGCTGTAGCAATGTAAATAAACCCACCAATGGTAAGCGGGACAACAAAACTTAAAATATTATCTAGTTGCTCGTTTAAAGACAATATTACTATTGCCCCAACAATCGCCAGAAGGGCGGTTAGAAAATTGGTGAGTAAAGCTTTCTTCCGAGAAAAACCAGCGTGCAGCAATACTCCAAAATCACCAATTTCCTGAGGAACCTCGTGGAGAATTACAGCGACACTGGTGGCAATTCCCACTGGGATACTAACCAGAAAACTTCCGGCGATGATCATGCCGTCAATCAAATTGTGCAAGCCATCTCCGATTAAATTGGTATAGGCAAAGGGGTGGGGATGATCATCTGATGTCGGAATATGGCAATGCCGCCAATAAAGAACCTTTTCTAGAATGAAAAATATGACAATCCCCAAAAGAATGTATAGAGAAAGCTGCAGTTCAGTACCACAGGCTTCAAAGGCTTCGGGCAGTAAATGGATAAAAGCACCGCCTAGCAGACCGCCCGCTGACAAGCTAACCAGAAAAAGCAGGGCTTTTTTTAATTTCTCTTGAGAAACGGAAAAACTAAATACCCCGATTAGGGAAATCAGGCTGATAACAACCACTGAACCTAAGGTATAAAGCCAAGTTTCGGTCATAAAATCATTATAACAAAAAAGGCCCGATTATATAACCGTGCCTCAATTAACAAACCCCTTATTCCCTTCTCAGGGCATCAATGGCATCCATTTTGGCAGCTTTGGCTGCCGGGTATAATCCAGAAACCAACCCCACTAAAGTGGAAAAAGCAATCACTCCTACTAATAGATACCAGGGAATAACGATAATGCTATCAACGGAAAAGCTTTGGTCTGACATAATCCGGCCAGCCACCAAATTGACTATTTTAGACAACCCATAACCTGAGGCTGCTCCCAAAAAGCCGCCCCAAAAACCGATAAAGGCCGCTTCAATGGTAAATAGTCTCCTGACTGCTGCCCGAGAAGCACCCACTGCTTTCATCACACCAATCTCTCTGGTTCTTTCCATGGTAGCCATCACCATAGTATTAATAATGCCGATAGCTGCCACTACCAGGGCAATGCCACCAATGGCACCCAAAACTATTTGGATTATTAAAAATAGTTTTAAGATATCGTCCAAAAAATCTTTGGCCGTGATTGCTCCCAATTCCAGCTCTTCAACGGCTGTGGCAACCGCTTCTACGTTCTCAGCATTGTTAACTAAAGCGATCAAAGACTGGTAGCCGTCCTCGGCAATCTTGTCTCTGGAGACTAATTGTCCTATTGGCTGTGGCCAATCGGAATCAGCATATTGAACTCCGTATTGGGTTTGTTGTTCCATTTCTTGGCGGATAACTTCCACTCTCTGGTATTCTTCCTCGGTTGGTTCTCCCCAATTCTGTTCCGTCATCAGTCGCCTAGCCCAGCCATCGGTGACGTAACTATTTCTATCATTCATTCCCGGATTAGAGACACCTATTATCTCCGCTTCAATGTCGTAAGATCTCTGCCAATCTTCATTGGGGTCTCCCGGTTCCGGAACTCCTGTTTCTAAACTATGATAGCCCTCCCAAGTGGTAAAAGTAACTTTCTTACCCAAAACATCATTGGGATCTAATTCAAAATAATCAACAAAGGCATGGCCGAGAATTATTTTATTCATTTCATCATCAGAGGTAAAATTGCGGCCAGCAATTAAATCAACTTGACTAGCCTCGTTAATTCTCATACTTGATACATTGGCATTGGGTATTTTTTTCTCTTGTCCCTCAATCAGCATGTTCTGTAGCGGGTGAACATGGACTGTAGGATTAACCGCTATTACATTAGTGATAGCTTCAACTTTGGCAATAATTTCGTCGTCTAATTTTATTCCATCATCAGTCTCCCCAAATCCTCCGCCAAAAAAGGTGGCTTCGATATCTTGAGTGGGTAAGACGGTTACTTGATTCAAAACTCCGGCCTTTTCCAGCTGCTGCATAAATACGTTTTGGGCGCCCATGGCAATAGAAGTTAGGCTGACTACAGCCAAGGCACCGATTAATACAGCAATGATAGTCAAGAAGGTGCGGATCTTTCTACGCCATAAGTTCTTGAAGGCCATTTTTAGATAATCAAAAAAGCGCATTAGCGTATCCTCCCGTCATGCATTTTAATAATGCGCTCGGCGTATTTAGCCATTTCCGGATCATGAGTCACCATCACAATGGTCACTTTTTGCTTCTTATTTAAATCTTGCAACAGGGCCATAATTTCTTTTCCGGTTTTGGTGTCCAGATTACCTGTTGGCTCATCAGCCAAAATAATTTTTGGGTTATTGATCAAAGCCCTGGCAATAGAGACTCTTTGCCGCTGACCAGCTGACAGCTGATTGGGCCGATGCTTCAATCGATTTCCCAGTCCTACCACCTTTAATGCTTCAGCAGCTCGCTTCTTCTTTTCTTTGTCGCCCACCCCGGCAAAATACAGAGGAAGCATCACGTTTTCGACAGCAGTATAAAACGGCTGTAAATTAAAAGATTGGAACACGAAACCAATCTTTTGATTACGATATTTAGATAAGACCTTGTCTTTCAACCGGCCTAGGTCCTCATTATCAATCAATACTGTGCCAGAATCCGGAGAATCAAGTCCGCCGATTAGATTCAAAAAAGTCGTCTTACCGGAACCAGAGGGACCCATAATGGCCACGAATTCCCCGTCTTGGATTTTGAGATCAACGTGGAATAAGGCATTGATAGGGTCACCGCCCACTTCGTAGCGACGACTGGTGTTTTTTAACTCGATCATTTATATTTTATTTTTGTTTTTCTGTCTCTATTATAGCAGATTTTTGGTTAAAAATCAAGGCTAGTCATCAAAACGGTTTCAGGGTATACGGTGTCATATTGTTCTGGGAATCATATACTTTTAAAGTAATTGTGGCCTCGACACACTCCCCCGGTGTGTCATAGCGCCACTCCTTTCTGTTGGTATATACATTGATAGGGTCCTCCTGGATCAAGTAACCGCAATCAACCGTCCAGCTATAGCTGACAACATCTCCTTCTGGATCTCGGACAATAGCAGTTAACTGATAGCGATGCGGTGTATCCGGGTAATTTTGGTGTAGCTGAGAAATATTAATTCCCTGAATTTCCGGAGCCTGGTTGGTTGGTTCTTCTTCATCGGCATTAGTATTTTCATTAGCCGTATTGGCGTTCTCGTTTTCCATCTGCTTTAACATTACGTTAGCGAACTCGGCATCTCTTTGCTGATCCTCCTCATCATCTTCGCAGCAATTGTCAATAAAGCCCGCAGTAAAAACAAAGGTGCCGATTAATATAATCAACGAGAAGGTTTTTGATTTCGTCATAATTATTTTTTAAGCTCAATTACCTCAAAATCAGAATTGCTCACAGTCGAAGTAGAACCAGTAGAGGTCCGCCAAACCGCCTGAAAAGTATGATCACCTTCCAGAACCTGAGTCGTGCCAAAAAAAGCTAAACTGAAACTTTCGTCAGCCGTACCGGAAGTGCCGCGACGGGCGTAATCGCCGTACGAGTCCCCATCAATTTTCAAACCAATATCAGTATAACCGCCATTCTGATTGTTTTTAAATGTACCGCTGAACATAATCAAAACATTACTATTGCCAGTGGTCATGGTAAATTCTCCTTCTCCCATTACCTCATAGCTGGTGGAAGTAGTGGTTTCACCTATACCAACTCCAGCACCCTGGATATCGGTTATGGCATTGTCAGCAAGATCATCTGTGTCAACTGTCCCGTCTAATATTTTAGCGCTGGTTACCGCGTTGCTGCCCAATTTACCTACAGAAATGGCTCCATCTTCAATCTTGATACCGCTTACCGCTCCTATGGCCAATTCATCTGTATCTACTGCCCCATCAGCTATTTTGGCAGAAGTAACAGCATCAGTCGCCAAGTTAGCTGTAGCAATAATTCCATCGCCCAATAAACTACCAATGGTCAAAGACCCGGTAACCTCCATATTGTCGTTAACTATAAAAGGCATTTCATCATCTGTGCCAGCAGCCGCACCTCTAAAGACTCTTCCGTCAATCCGGACATTGTCACCAAAGGTAACCGGGTTGTCAATATCACCTTCGGCAGTTGTTTCATTGACGATGGTTCCATTGAAGAAGGTAACCCCACCGACTCCTTGTTGACCGATCCTGATAGAATCGAAAGGAACGGTTCCCTCTCCGGTAAAACTAGCGGCATAAACAATGCCGACGCAGGTCAGTAAAGAAACCCCAGCTACGGACAATGAATAAGCTAATTTTTTCTTCATAGGATTTTTTGATGAATGATTAGTTGATTCCATTATATCATTTTTGTAAGAAAAGCGCCGCCTGGACGGCAGCGCCTTTCTTGCTCAATATCTTTATCTATCTCTTTAACTCAATACAATCAAGGGTGTTGGCATATAGACTAGCTTCTTGGCCGACAACGGTATTCCAGCCCAACTGGACTGTGTGATCACCGGACTCTACTTCAAAAATGGCCGAGGTAGTTAGGGTAACGAAACCGTTTCCCCCGCCATTGGTCTGTTTTCGGGCGGTCCTGTCAATAATCTCATCATCTAGCAGTATCGCTATGGTAATTGCCTGGTCTTCAGCGTCCACTGTCCCATAACCACTAAAAATGCAGAAGAGGTTGCTCTCTCCGGTGGTAATGTCCAGTTCAGCAGCAATATCGTAGTCGCCACCCGATTCAGTAGTCGTTTGGGTCTGAGTCTGTGAATCTTCAACGGCCTGGGTAACTGCCCCACCGAGAATCTTGGCTGTGGTAACGGCATCATCAGCTAAATCAGCCGTGGCGATCGTCCCGTCATCAATTTTGGCTGTGGTAACGGCATCATCAGCTAAATTAGTTGTGTCAATCACCCCGGTTGAGGCCAAGGAACCGATCGTTAAAGACCCCGTCACCTCCATATTGTCATTGACAATAAACGGCATGGTGTCTGCTGTCCCAGCCGTAGCTCCTCTAAAAACTCGGCCGTCAATTCGCACGTTATCGCCAAAGGTAACCGGGTTATCAGCATCACCAGCCGCAGTTGTTTCATTGACGATAGTTCCATTAAAGAAAGTGACTCCGCCAACTCCCTGCTGCCCAATCCTGATGGAGTCAAAAGGAACCGTCCCTTCTCCGGTAAAACTGGCGGCATAAACAATGCCAACACAGGTAATCAGGGAAACGCCAGTTACTGCTATTGAGTAGAGAATTTTCTTTTTCATAGACCATTATTTAATAGTTAGTAACTATGCCCATTATATCATTTATTCTACTAAAAAAGAAAAGCGCCCTGTTATAGCTAGGGCGCCGTAAGAAGCTTCTGTCTATTCTCTGGCTTCTGCTTTGTTGAGATTGTGAATCACCGGCCAGAGCCAAGCCCCCAAAAGGCCGATCAGCACCAGGCTGAATCTGTCCAGACCATGACCGAAGTCATGATAGCGGGTGAAGCAAATGAACAGTTTACTGATGGCTAAGGCGAAGACAACGGCATCTAGACAAAGCAGGGTAATCCAGAGCTGCATTTCCTTCCAGTAGTAGCGCAGGAAGACCAAGATGTCCAGAGCAATCACCGCCTCAGCAAACATCAGACTTTTTTCCAGTTCCTCCATCTCCATCAGACCCAGGGAGACCAGGATCAAGCTAGACCCCAAGTAGATCCAGAGACCGAAGAAACAGAAGAAGATGATGCCAGAGACTGTTTTTCCCATCTCCAGACATCGTTTGAGGCTGATGCCGTGAGGAATAGCCACGAAGATCAGAATACACATCCCTCCGCAAAACAGCGAAATCAGCCCCAGCTTGGTGGCGATGTAGAAAACGCAGGCGGCGAAGATCCAGGGCAGAGCAAAGCCAATGGGATGAAATCCCTTTTTCTGTTCACTCATTACTACCTCCCGTCCGAGTGGGACATAATATCAGTGACCTATTTGCCAAAGAACGTTATATCTTCTTATCAAAACCTCCTTTATTTGTCAATAAAAAATGACCCTGTCAAAAACAGTGACAGGGTCTTGTCGCAAGACAGTTCTTCCCCCTATTCAGAAGGAGGTTCTACCAGGTCAAGCCCACAGATGTGACCACACAGCTCATGGGAAAAACCTGGGACTGGAACACTCTGCCGGCCGGGAATCACCACGAAGGTGCGTTCCTCTTGGCTGGAACCGAAACCATGCTGGGCTGAATGAGCGATTCTGTCTCGAGTTGTCTGATCGGCGGTGAAACCACCACCCTCTATCCAACCGTGCAACTTCCTGGCCTGGAAAGCGCCGGCATCCTGAGAAAAGGTAACAGCGATCCCTCTGTCATTCCTCATGGCCTCTCTGAGGGTTTGCTGCACCTCAACTCGGCCAAAGAACCTCTGGGGCATAGACTACCTCCTTTTGGAGAAGAACTGTGACTTCAAGGAACAGATAGTAAAAAAATGATAACAAGGATATGGCCGACTGTCAATAATATATAACCAAGTTATTCTACTCTGCTCCCCCGGGTGGTCTCGAACCACCACTCTTCGCATTAACAGTGCGATGTTTTACCAATTAAACTACAGGGGAGCAGAAAAGAATAATCAAAAAACCAGTCGCTTACGACTGGCCAGTCAATCCAAACAAAACTAGGCCAGTCAGAACTGGTTGTTGTTATTGTTTAGTTGAACTATTACTATCTTCATATTCTAAGTTTAGCGCATTATGGAGAAATTGTCAACTGATCATATTAAAGAGCGGCCTCTTTTAGAGACTGGCTACATTGGCATTTTGCTTGTTCTGGAAAGTTTTCTATCATCTGTAAAATTAGTTTCTTCAGTTTCTGGTCATTTTTCTTGAAAGTTTTAATGATTGTTTGGGTGGTTGAAGGCTTGATGCCTTTTACTCCAACTAATCCTGAGTCGTAGTCGGTGATTAGAGAAATATTGAGATAACACATCTGCAGTTCTCTGGCTAAAGCCACTTCTGGATATTGAGTCATATTAATAATATCCGCCATGGTGGCGTAATGTTTTGATTCCGCCCTGGTGGCAAAACGAGGCCCTTCAATTACTAAAACCGTTCCTTTGGGATGATGGACAATCTTTGTTTTCTGACAGCTTTTTATAGCCAGCTTTCTTAAAGCCGGACAATAGCTTTCAGCCACTGAGATATGAACCACTTTGGGTCCGTCAAAAAAGGTGTCGTTGCCCGCTTTGGTTTTATCAATAAACTGATCACAAATCACCATATGACCGGGCTTAATTTCGGGCTTGAGGGATCCTGCGGCACTAGGCGAGATAATTTTCCTAAATCCTAACTTATTGAGCGCAAACAGATTGGCTTTGTAATTAATTTTATGAGGAGGATATTGGTGTTGCTTACCGTGTCTTGGTAAAAAGGCAATCTGGCTTCCTTGGTGAGTTGAGATTAATATTTTATCAGAAGGATTACCATAAGGAGTTTTGACCGTTACTTCTTTTCCTTTGAAAAATTGATAAAAACCTGATCCTCCAATTATGCCAATCTTAGTTGCCATAAATCAAAATTTGATTAATGATTTGACTTGATAGTTTTTTATTTTAGCTTTACCTCTGAGGTCTTTTAATTCAATAAAAAATAGAATGCCCACAATATCGCCTCCCATTTTTTTAACCAGATCAACTGAAGCCTTAATAGTACCGCCTGTGGCCAAAAGATCATCAACCACTAAAATCTTCTCCCCTTCTAATATTGATCTCTGGTGCATTTCGATAGTGTCGGCCGCGTACTCCAAAGAATATTTCTGGCTCAAAGTTTTATAGGGCAGCTTTCCCTTCTTCCGAACCAAGGCTAAACCGGTTTTCAGTTTGTAGGCCAGAGCTGAAGCCAATATAAAACCGCGAGCGTCAATACCCACGATCTTGTCAATCTTTTTGTCCTGATACGGTTTGGCTAATTGATTGATTAAATATTGAAACATTTTTTGGTCTTCCAAAACCGGGGTGATATCCCGAAACATAATGCCCGGCTGTGGCCAATTGGGAACGGTACGAATTTTCGCTTTCAGGGTAGTCAGGTTCATAGCATGATTATTCTAACAAAAAATGACCGGCTTGGCGATTGACAGTTCAGCAAAATAAAAAAGCCCGCCTCGAGATAAATCTCTTGGCGGGCACTTAAGGAATCCTAGTTACTGGCCTGTTTCAGCTTGGTAACCCGGGCTGGCTTTTCTGTCAGCAGGCGCATTCGCTCCTGGACAGCGTCGTGGTGATTCAAGGGTTGATTCTCCTTGAAGACAGCAGCCACGGCCTCAATCAGGTTGTCGTCATGCACCCCAGTGGGCTGGCCACCAGCAGCCTTGTCTCGCTTGATAGCTAGACGGGCTGCCCGGTCGACAATCCCCTTGATCATGGCGCCACTAACCAGATGACCTAAGGTGAAAGTCTCTGTCCGTTTTCCCTTGCTGTCATCATCTGGCAGCATCTCGATCCGGTAAAGACCATACTCCTCAGCAAATAGCCGATTGACTGCGATCTCCACCAGGCGATCAACGGTCAGGCCTTCGGCCAAGGGCAACTGCCCCAAGTAGAGTCGGAAGATAGCAGCAGCGGCTTCCCGATCGGGCCTGCCTACGTAGAGCTTGAGATCACAACGGCCGTCGCGAGTAACAGCGGGATCCAGGACATCAGGCCGATTGGTAGCCACCAACACTATGGCGCTACTCTCCTTCATGCCTGACATCTCAGCCAAGAACATGGGCACAATAGTATCGCGCACATCTGAGCTGACTCCCTCACCCCGCTTGGGCAGAATAGCCTCGGCTTCGTCGATGAATATCACTACAGGCAGGCCGTACCTTTTCTTGTAGTACTCGGCTCGCAGGAACAGACGGCGAATCCGGCCTTCAGCAGTTCCAACCCACTTCTCCAGGATCTCCGGACCCTTGACGTAAATGAAGCCAACCGGAATACTCCTGTCTTTGGCCAGACGAACGATCTCCGTGGCCAAAGCCTTGCCCAACATGGTCTTGCCACAACCCGGGGGACCGATTAGGGCAGCTCCGACGATCGGCTTCTGACCGTAGTGAGCATAGAGCTCTGGTTCGTCCAAGTGGCCGACTACCGCTTCCCGCAACGTCTCTTTGATCTCGTCCAGGCCAGCAATGTCTTCCCAAGTGACGTCAGTTTCATCGGTTAGAGTCAGGAAGGATTCTTCCTCCCCCAAGCAGTCAACAATCACTGTAGCTGAGGAATCAATAATCACCCGGAAACCAACTTCGATTTCACCGGTAAACTGGCCGGCCAGGATCATTCTGCGGGCACCATGAAAATCGATCTCACAACGGTCATCATCAACCACTCGCTGAACTGTGACGATTTCTCCGTAGTCTTCTAGACCAACAACGCCTAGGATCTGAGAAGTGCTGCGGCTCAGTTTGACCGTATCTCCGGGCTTGATCTCCAGGTCTTTCGGATATTCAACCTCCAGACGCTGGCTACTGATAGCCACTACAACCTTTCGCTGGTTGATGGCAATCAGTTCGATCTCGCGATCTGGGTTTGTCATTTCAGCTATACCTACGCCGAAATACTCAGACGAACCATCGGCAAAGCCAACAAGGACTTCGCCATTGTCGTCAACATCTCCGAAAACATAGCCAGGCTGACCGACCAGCTGCTCATTGTGGCAGCTGGCAGTGATACGGACCAGAGTACCATAAGGCAGGTCGGTATAGTCAACTTCTACCTCAGATTCAGTCGGTTCCAGAATAGCAATAGCTACTCCGTAAGCTACTGGCTGAGAAAACAGCTGCAATACCCGACGAGCCATCTCCTGAACCTTGACTCTGGCTCTCATTCGGCCTCGTCGGCTACTGTGTCTGCCGGTCAGGATTTCTTCCTCTTCTGGACCGGGAAAGGCGTCCATAAAATCTCTAATCGGATCATTAGAATTACCCACCACATCCTCCTTGGCCTTAGGCCTGTTTATTTTCCATTCTCAAAGAACAAATCGATTCCCCAAATTATCATAAACCAATGGTGCTGTCAAGCAGGGAGTGGGCAGGAAAAACTGAAGAAAATCTTGTTGGGTTACTAGAAACAATAGGTTAAATCGAGATCAAGCCCTTAGGGCTTGACAAATCTAGATATTTATTATAAGGTAGACCATTCTATTTGGGACGAATTAGCTTCAAATAGAGGGTACTTTGACATCTGAATAATCCAAGGAAAAAACGATAAAAACAGAAGAAAATCCCTTAGTTGGGAGGAAGGAGTTCTGATGGATTACTGCCCGTAAGCAACATTGGAAACACGCACCCGAAAGGAGAAACGAAAATGGCTCCACGACGGAGTTTCAAGGATAGGTTCCTTGACATGGTCATCGAGCGAGAGGATCCGGTCACGCCGGCTGCTCCTCAGCCCAGACCTGGTTCTACTACATCCACCACACCCATGGTTGTTACACCTTCAAATCCATCAGTCAATCAGGAAATGTTGACAGCCCTGATGGACGAGGTGCTCAGGCAGTCAGGATCTGACTACACCGCTTTTCACCAGATCTATGACTCGCTGGATGGAGTACCTGACGAAGCGACTCGCTATCGGGCCGCCTTCAAGAGTGCAAGTAAGATGGCAGGTCTGACCCGAGAACGCCTGTTGACTGCCCTGAGAAGACGCCCGGCCATCCTGGCCACTGAAATCCAGGAGATCGAGGCTACTCTGGGACAGAAAGAGCAGGCCGAAGTCGGCAGTAAGCAATCCGAGATCCAGATGATCGACAGTCAGTTGGCTGAAGATCAGAGACGGATCACTGAGATCCAGAGAGATATGACATCTCGCCAGACGCGCCGTACTCAGCTTATGGCCGAGAAGTCTGCGGGTGAAGCCAGCTTGGCTGCATCCAAGGCCAGAGTCGGGGCTACTGCTACTGCTGCTAAAGCCAAGATCGCAGATGAGTTGCGCAAGGTGGAAGCTTACATCACTACCTGAAAGGGGGTAAAACCAGATGGGACCTGATCTTACTAACCCGGGCGATCTTACCGCCAAGGTAAAATCGTTTTGGGAAAGACCAGAGGGTCGCCCTGGAGCTGTTATAGTGGCTCTACTTGCCGCTGCTGTCGGGGTAGGTTTTCTCAATTTCGTTCTACCTCATCTCCACCTCCTGTTCATGAACCTAACCCGCACTCTCATTTCCGGCACTACGCTGCTGGTTCTGGCCAAAATCATAACGGCCAAGCGAACCAGAGTTCTGTTCTGGAATATGCTCAAGAGTGTGTCTCGGCTGATCGCCAAGACCTACGCCGAGCTTGATCCCATTGGGATCATGAGAAACACTCTGGCAGATATGAGGGACCAGTACCGCAACCTGGATAAGCAGGCCGGTATTGTGCGTGGCGTGATGGAAACGCTGAATGAGTTGATGGAGAAAAGTGCCCGCCAGATGAAGGAATCTCTGGGTTTGCTCAAGCAGGCTCAGAAGCGCCAGATGACATCTCAGCTGGTGCTGCAAAGCCGTCGAGCGGGTCGCCGGAAGGACAACATTATTACCTTCCAGGAACTCCATCACAAGCTGGAACTGATTCTGCGAGTACTGATCAAGTACATGGAAGCAGCCAAAGTGCACATTGATGATCTTGAAGACGACATCATGGTGCAGGAACAGAAACGCAAAGGGATGCGGGCTGCTTCTTCAGCAATTCGTTCCGCCAGAAGCATCTTCGTTACCGATCAGCAGACCGAGCTTTTCAACCTGGCTACCGAAGCCTTGGCTGAAGACTACGGCCGTAAACTGGGAGAGATCAAGCATTTTGTGGAGATCTCCCAAGGCATGGTCGATGGTATCGATCTGAGAAACGGTAAGCTGGAAGAAGAGGCTCTGGAACTGCTGGAACAGTGGGAGAGCGATCCTAGCTCTTTCGCCATTCCCGGCATGGAAAAGCAGAGGCTGATTGCCGTGTCCAACGACCCCAATGAAGTCCTGGACATCGACAGTACTCAGCCCGACGTTCGCAGTATGCCAACAGCATCCGGAAGCAAAGATCAGAAGTGGGATGAGTTTCTGGAGTAGTTCAGGTACCTGCAGCAAGACATTTGTTGGTTCTACTCAAAGGAGGGATCGGTTATGCCTCGACTCACCAGAGGTGCTGGGAATTTCCTGTTGGTTATCGCCGTTCTGGCGATAGTCGCAGGTGGATACACGGCAGTTCAGAGAGGTTGGTTCGGCATCGGTACTAGCAACCAGGCAGCTCCAGCTGGTCCGGTCACGGTAGCTACCGGCGAGACCATTGACCCCATCAATGTCCACGTGGTCACTTGGTGGGGTTGCGCCGGCGGCGTTCTGGCCAATAACGGATTTTCTCCAAACGAAGACTGCGACTACTACCGTAAGCATAACATTCTGGTCAAGTTCAACCTGATAGATGTGTTGCCAAACTCATGGGATGCTTGGAAAACCGGAGAAATTGATATTCTCGCCTACACGGCAGAATCTCTGGCTCCGCTTCTCCCTATCCTGTGGGACTATGACCCGGTGGTATTCTTCAGTGAAGACAGGTCTCAGGGTGGCGATGTCATTCTGGCCCGCGAAGGCATCAATTCAATGGTTGACCTTCGTGGCCGTCAGGTAGTTTACTGCCAGGATGCTCCTTCCCAGAGTGTGCTTCTGCATGCTCTGGACGCCGCCAACATGACTCTGGACGACATCATCCCCATTACGACCGATGATGTCATTCTGGCAGGCAACATGTTTGAAGCCGATCCGGAGATTGCGGCCGCCGCAGTCTGGAGTCCGGAAGATGCCAGAATCATGGCTGCTGATCCGCGTGTTCATGTCTTGTTCAGTACTAAGGACGCGGATCACATCATCTTCGATGTCATGCTGGTTAAGCGAGACTGGTACGAGGCCAATTTCGATGAGGTAGTGGCCTTCCTGGAAGGCTGGTTCGGAGGTGTAGCTAGGATCTACAACAACCCAGCCGACAAAAGAAAGGCACTGCAGCTAATGGCTGACGGCACAGGCCTCGGCGTAGATTTCTTCAAGGATACGGCTGACGGTTTTCACCTCAATACCTACGGGGATAACGTCAATATCTTCAACCTCAATGGTAACTACCAGGGTGTGACCGCCAAGGACGTCTACGAAGAAACCGCTGCACTGTACCAGAGAATTGATCGAGTTGGAAACGATCTTCCCCTCTGGCGCAGAATCTCTGACACCAAGGCACTCCGTGCTCTTAGTCACCTACGTGGACCTGGCTACGATGCGACAGAAGTATCTCGTTTCTCAAAAGCCGGTCCAGAGAAAAGAACTGAGAGAGAGATCACCAGTAAGCCGGTAACTGTCAACTTCGGCTTCGATTCAAATGAGTTGGACGCCAACGCTCGAAACATCATCGATGCCGAATTTGGCGACCAGGCCCAGATGTTCGGCAACATGTACATCAGAATCGTCGGCAATACCGACAGTGTCGGTGACTACCAGTACAACGTCAGGTTGTCTGAGCAGAGAGCTCAGGCGGTAGCTGACTATCTGGCTGCCCGTTACCACATTGACCGGTACCGTTTCATTATCATCGGTAACGGACCCAACAACCCGGTGGCCAACAACAACACCGATGCTGGCAAAACCAGGAATCGGCGTACTGATTTCGAACTGGTCCGGAGGGACTAGGTAGGAAATGTTCATTGGGGCAGGCGTCTTCTATCGTCTGCCCCTGTTTTTTCCTTTCTAGCTAACCAAGAGGGGGAAAGATGCAATTGTTCGAACTGCGCGGATCCCTCCCTAACCGGACTAGGCTGATTCTGCAACTGGGAGGAATGATCTTCTTTATTACCCTGTGGTGGGCTGTAGTTCAGTATTTTGAGATCAAACCCAGCCTGCTGCCCTCACCAGAAAAGGTGTTGCTGGCTTTCAAACCACTTTACTTCGAAAGCAACATCCTCTACCACTCCTCTATCTCTATCAAGCTCAATGTCTTGGGCTATCTGGAAGCTGTGGCCATTGCCATACCGCTAGGATTTTTAATCGGTTTGTTCCCTTTCTTTCGGGGACTGCTGATGCGATATGTCATTGT
This sequence comes from Patescibacteria group bacterium, assembly GCA_043817315.1. Lineage (GTDB taxonomy): Bacteria > Patescibacteriota > Patescibacteriia > JBDRGY01 > JBDRGY01 > JBDRGY01. The sequence continues at coordinate 40,227 of JBDRGY010000016.1, forward strand.
CCTGCGCTACTTGCCCCTGACAGCACTCTTGGGCTTGATGATTCTCTGGTTCGGGATTGGGATCAATATGAAGGTCCAGTTCCTGGCTCTGGGTATCCTGGTCTATCTACTACCGGTAGTAGTCCAGCGAATAGACGAGGTCAAAAAGATCTACGTCTACACCGCCCAGACTCTAGGCGCCAGTAAATGGCAGATCATCAAAGCTGTCTTTATCCCCGATGTCATTTCTAGGGTATTTGACGACATCCGGGTGCTGGTAGCCATCTCCTGGACTTACATCATCATCACCGAGGTTATAAACCGTAACCAGGGTGGTGTCGGGGCTGTCATCTACGGAGCCCAGCGTCGCGGTAAGTTGGATGAGGCTTTTGCTGGCCTAATAGTCATCATCCTGATCGGCTTTCTGCAAGATCGGTTGATGGTATTCTTTGACCGTCGGTTCTTCCGGCACAAATACGTCTAGGGGGTGGGCATGGCAGACTCAAATACGACCCGTGTCGCCTTTCCCAACACCGAGCTGCCGGATGTTATCGATCTACGTAAAATCGGGATGATCTATGACGGACGGGTGGAGGTTCTAAAAGACTTCGACCTACTAATCGAGGATAAACCCGGACAAGGTCAGTTCGTGGTCATCCTCGGCATGTCAGGTTGTGGCAAATCCACCGTTTTGCGGATCATCGCCGGTATACAGGAACCGACAGCCGGTGAGGTGTTCATCTATGGACATCCCAGAAAGGAAGTTGAACCAACTAGTATGGTGTTCCAAAGCTTTCCCTGCTATCCCTGGGCCACCGTACTAGAAAATGTCCGCCTAGGTCTGGACTTTAAGGGAATTCCCCGGTATGAAGGCAATGAAAAGGCCCAGGAAATGATCGAGATGGTCGGACTAGGAGGGCACGAGCGTAAGCTGCCTGCCGAACTGTCCGGTGGACAGCAACAGCGAGTGGCAATTGCCAGGAGCTTAGTCTTCAACCCCAAGCTGCTGCTGATGGATGAGCCGTTTGGCGCCCTAGATACCTACACTAGGGGGAAAATGCAGCAGCAATTAGAAGAGCTGTGGGAAAGGCTACAATGCACAGTCATCTTTGTCACCCATGACATCCAGGAAGCGGTTTTCTTGGGAGATGACATCTACGTGATGGAAAGGCACCCCGGCTTTATCTGTCACCACTTCCCGGTTCCGCTGGGTTTCCATCGGGATCGGTCCACCAAGCATGGTGCTGAGTTTGTTAAGTTGGTCAATGATGTCGATGACTTCATTCACGACATGGCAGCTCACGACTAGTATCTCAAGGAGGAATCGTTCTTTCGGCAGGAGAGTCAACTGACGCTCCTGCCGATTTTTTTATATTAAAAAACCGCCCTAATGGCGATTTAATATTTGGCTCCGCCCTGCACCATTTGGTGCAAGACTCCGCTGGGCAAGTAAAATATGTGGCTCCGCGAGACGCCTGCCTGCCGGCAGGCAGGGACTCGAACCAGCGACCCACTGGTTAACCCCGCATGTCCTCCTCGACTCCGCTCGGAGTCCTGCGGGACAGACAGCCAGGGAATTAATATCTTTTTACCCAAGAGCGCATTGCTCCGCGAGTCGGACTCGAACCGACGACCCACTGGTTAACAGCCAGTTGCTCTACCAACTGAGCTATCGCGGAGCAATGCGCTCTTCTATATAGTATAAAACAGTTGCGGCATTTACCCCGCCGTATGGCGGGGCCAACTGAGCTATCCAGGAAGACAAAATTCACTTATCTAATTAGTATGAGAGACCCATCCCGCCAACGGCGGGATTGCTCTACTTCTATATGGGAACTGCCAGCCAGAGGCTGGTCCGCCTCTGGCGGAAGCTATCGCGGAGCTTTGGGCACAATAACGATATTATAAAATCCTAATAATCTCTTAGTTTCTTCATCCCTTCATGTTCCTGGATTCTTTCCAGGGCCTTGGCTTCAATCTGCCTGATTCTTTCTCTGGTTACTCCGAATTCCTGACCGACCTGTTCCAGGGTATGGGCAATGCCGTCAGTCAAACCAAAACGCATTTCCAGGATTTTCTGCTCGCGGGGAGTTAATTCGGTAATAATCTCCCTGACATGATCTTTGAGAAGCTGCAGGGCAGCGGATCGCGAAGGGGTAATCGTCTTGACGTCTTCGATAAAGTCTCCCAGAGTGGAATCTTCATCGTCTTCTCCCACTGAAGTTTCCAGAGAGACAGTGTCTTGAGATATTTTAATAATGTGGTGAATCTTGTCAACCGGCTCACCCATCTCCGCGGCAATCTCTTCGGGCAAAGGCTCCCGGCCCAGACTTTGAATCAGCTGGCGCTGAATCTGGGTAAATTTATTGATGGTCTCCACCATATGCACCGGGATTCTGATGATTCTGGATTGGTCAGCCAAAGCTCTGGTAATGGCTTGGCGAATCCACCAGGTGGCATAGGTAGAAAACTTATACCCTTTCCTGTAGTCAAACTTTTCCACGGCCCGGAACAAACCAACGTTACCTTCCTGGATCAAGTCTAGTAAAGAAAGGCTGCGGCCGGTAAACTTTTTAGCAATGGAAACCACTAGGCGCAGATTGGCTTCAATCAATTTCTTCTGAGCCGCTACATCGCCCTTTTCTTTTCTTTTGGCCAGTTTGATCTCTTCTTCAGCGGTCAACAGCGGTACCTTACCGATTTCCCTCAAATACATCTGGATAGAATCAGAAGCGATGTCGGCCAAATCAAATCGTCTTTTGTCAGAAGATTTCTTGGACTGGAGCACTTCTTCTTTTAAAGGTGCGCCCAAAAGACTGGTTTCTGTCTCTACTACCTCAATTCCCAAATCATCGAATTTATCCAGCAAATCTTCGTATTCCTCGATGTATTCTTCCAACTCGGGCAGGGCGTAGAGTACTTCTGTTTCCGTAATAAAGTCCCGGGAGCGGCCCTTTTGGATCAGCAGGCCAATCTTATCATAAGGAAACTCGGCCTTGACCCTCCTGGTCCTGGTGGTTTTAGCGACTTTGGCGCGCGGCTTGGCCTTTTTGAACGGCTTTTTGGCAACCGCTTTAGTCTTTTTCTTGGTTGTATTAGTTTTAGCTTTAGGCATATCAAAAAATTGATCTATTTATCCCTAAAATAGATTTATTCTAGCTGTACTAATTGTCTTGATAGTTGATCGAATTCCTCTAACAATTTTTTTTCTCCCTCTTTGGCCTCTGAGGAATCACTCTTTTCTAATTCCTTTAATCCCTTCTCAATCTGTATTAATTGAGAAGTAAGGTATTTTTTGTTTAAAAACCTGATAATGTTGTCAATTTCTGATTTGAACATGTCTTCATCAAAATCCGTGTACAGATCTTCTGCTAAAAGTTCCAATATGTCAATCTTTTGACTTAATTCTTCGTTCTCTGCTTTTAGTTTGGTTCTAAACTCGGCCGGATCAAATCTGTGCTTCTCAGTATAGTAAACTATTAGGCTTTTGTAAAGATTCTGCAGATCACGGTCAATTAAGAATTCTGACTTACAATTATCAATAATGTAATCCAGATTTTCATAATATTTTAAAGCAATACCAAGCAGTTCCTCTGATTCAGTCAGGCTGCGGTCTTTCAGGGCTGATTTTTGTTTGAGGGGCGGTTTGATATCTTTAGTTTTTGTTTCAGGCTTTAACTCTCCTAGCTTGTCCCTTAATATTTTCTCTTCGACTTTCAATTTCTCGGCCAACTGCTGCAGGTAATGAGTTTGCTCTACAGTGTCAGCAATCTTATCGATAATAGGAATCAGGATTTTAGCTGCTTCTTTTTTGTCTTCCACTTTATTTAAATTCAGCTTATCAAAAGTAGTTGTGAAATAGTAATCCATTATTGATTGATTATTGACAATGGCATCTTTCCACAGTTGAACACTCTTTTTAATACACTCATCCGGATCTTTGCCATAGGGCAAGGTGATTACCCTAACATTAAGACCTGACAGCATGGCCAGTTCTATGCCTCGTTTGGCTGCCCCCTCTCCGGCCAGATCAGCGTCAAAAGCAATGGCGATATTGGGAGAGTATCTTTTTATCAAATTTATCTGTCCTTCAGTCAGTGCAGTGCCTGAGGAAGCTACTACGTTGAGTACTCCGGCCTGATGCGAAGCTAACACATCCATGTTGCCTTCAACCATTACTGCCAGCTTTTCAGACTTGATCGCTTGCTTGGCTCTATCCAGTCCATAAATAACAGTACTCTTGTTGTAGATTAAAGTTTGAGGTGTATTCACATACTTGGCAGCTTCTTCGTTACTTTCCAGAATGCGGCCAGTAAAGCCAATCGGGTTGCCATGTACGTCATTAATGGGGAACATCAGTCTTTTTCGGAAACGATCATACTGGCCAGTTCCTTTTTCTGATTTGATTGTAAGCCCGGACAGGAAGATATCTTCTTCTTTAAAACCTTTCTTCTTTAAAAAGTCATTGAGCCTTTCCCAGTCTTCCGGGGCAAAGCCCAGTTTAAAGCTGGTTATCGTTTCTTCGTTGACATCTCGTTCCGCTAAATACTCTCGGGCAATCTTGGCCGACTGAGCCTCTAATAAAACCTTGTGGTAATAACTGGCTGCCCATTTAGTAATATCCATTAGCTTGGTTTTTTGATTGTGCAGTTTGGGATCACGCGGTACCAGTTTGACTCCGGCTCTTTTAGCCAGGATGCGCAAGGCTTCGGGAAATTCTACTCCTTCCATCTTCTGCACAAAACCAAAAATGTCTCCCCCCTCTCCGCAACCGAAGCAGTGATAAATCTGCTTGTCGGATGAGACCATAAAGGAGGGAGTTTTTTCCCGGTGAAAGGGACAGAGGGCCCGATGATTGGCTCCGGCTTTCTGCAATCGCAAGTATTCCTGAACAACATCAACGATGTCCAGCTTTTGTTTGATTTCGTCAACTGGTGACAAACTTGTGGCCATATATTATCTCAATAGTATCAAATATAAGATTATACTGGAATTTAGGGCCTTGGCAAGTGGTAAAAGTGTGCACAGTGCCATTTTTGGTCGATTTTCATGCCCTGCTTCCGGCTCAAATAACGTGTAAAACCGCCACCTAGAAGCACTTTTTGGATTGCCGAGTTATCCCCAGCACAGTTAGCTTTAATCACTGTTGGCTTTAGATTATTAAAGGCGTATCGGGTGAAACGCCTTACCACCTTGGTGGCAATCCCCTGACCGGCAAATTTGTTGAGAACGGCGATTCCTATAGAAAAGAATTGCTTCTGATAATTTATCCTGTTGACACTAAATCCCCCCACCAGCTTTCCCCGATACTTAATCAACCAATAAAAAGTTCTGCCCCGTTTTCTGCGCCAGAGACGAAGTGCCAATTGTTTTTTGGCCTCGTTTAAATTTTGGCAACGATTAACTCTTTGATATTTTACGGTGGTCGGAGATGAATACAATTTATAGTAGAAACTTAAATGTTTTTGCTCTAACGGGACTAAAATAACATCGCCCAACTTGATGGGCTTGATATTGTTAGAAAGATTTTGCAGAAATTTATTTTGAGTCATGAAAATTCTGGTATCTGCTCAGCGATCTTCTAGTCAAATATTCCAAATCCATGGTTTCGGCTTCCTTCAGGTCAACCCAGACAAATTCTTCCGCCTCATCATTGAGCTTGATGTCCTGGTTAACCGCTCGGCAGGTAAAATCAAAGCAGATAAAATGAGTATCTGGTTTATGATATTCTTGGGAATTAATTAGTTCTCCGAAGAAATAGAATACAATATCAGCAATTTCTAAATTGGTTTCTTCTTTCATCTCTCTTCTCAAGGCTTCTTCCAGTTTTTCTCCAAATTTAACCTTACCGGAGGGCAGTAACCATTTATTGCTCCACTTATGAGATTTGACCAGCAAAAATTTTCCCTCTTCATTGAAGATTAAACCGCCAGTTGTTACTCTGGGAACTTTTTCAGTCATCGTATTAACAAAATAGTAAACTGCTTAAAAATCAACGAAAGGATTCATAATCAACGGCAGGCTGGAAATATACAGATTGGGCTCAACACTCAGACTTTCTGTCAGTTTCACTTTATTAAACCATTTTACTTCGCTAATTTCATCTCTGTTGATTATAAACTCCTCTGTCATTTTATCTGTCTGATAGGTAAAAATCTGGGCAAAGAACTGGAATTCTTTCCTGATCCTGATTTTGGGTCCTTTAATCGGATCAATATTATCCAAACCGATTTCTTCCCTGGCCTCCTTTAAAACGTTGGTTAAATAAGTTTCACCCTCTTCTACTGTTCCTGCTGCTGCCGGGTGCCACTGGCCGGGACTATGGCTTTCGCTAAGGGACCTTCTGGATAACAAGACCTCTCCCAGTGAATTAGTTACCCAGAGCACTGAAACCCGATAGATGTCTTTTTTGGCATCTACCTGGTCTCTCTGCTTGAAGCCGATTACTTTGTCGCTTTCGTCTACAATAATTACTTTTGGCTTCATGCTTTCTTTATAATTGTTTAACTTTATCCAACATATTTAAAATGAGTTCTTTTTTTGCCTTGATAAACCACGTCATTCAGAAAATCATCTTTTGGTCTTACCCACAAAGCATTTTGGCCAAATTCTTCAGAATCATACAGGGCCCGGTAAACCACTAACTCTTCTTTGGTTTCTGAATGGCGCGCCGTGCCAATTACTTCATAGAATTGACCTTTATAATGCTGATATTTTCCTGGCTTAACTTCTACCATATTGATTACAGATTAACACAAATTATCTCGTGATTAAAGCAAGGGGTTAAATAAAAAAGCGGGTTTTGGCGTCTTGCCTCACCGTTTGGTTCCTTATATGTCAAGAGTTTATTTGCCCGTTATCATAAAAAAAGAATCTTTTAACCAGCCAATAGTCCAACCTTCCAATTTTTCTTCTGACAAATTGGCCACGTTTTTTATCGTGACATAATCCAAACGACTAAACCAATCTTTTCTCGGTTGATGCAGTCCGGTCAGATATTCTTCAAACGAACTCCTCGAACGTGTTTTGTCGCTAGCTTTTCTGGAACGTAGTAATTCATCATTTCCATCAAGATAAAGTATAGTGGTCGATCGGTATTTTCTCAATTCGGTCAGCTCCTTTGCTAAACTTTTTTCCATATCCCAGTTCTGGCCAATCAATTTTGGCCAACAGAAAGTATGAAATTCTGTTTCTTCGGGAGATAAATCCATAATTACCACTCCCGACGGAAGGTTTTGATATCTTTTAATTGATTCTTTAATAAATATTTTTTGGTTGGCAATAAAATCTTGTTCAATGCGCTTATCTAAATTGAGGGCTTTGGCTATGGCCGGTTTCGGATCCTCAAAACTAAAATAAATATCCGGCAGGCGTTTCTGTAGTCTTTTGGCCAAAGTAGTTTTGCCCACGGCCGGTCCGCCTTCCAAAGATATTATTTGGCGCATTATTTTCCGGTTATTAAATGATAAGAATCCTTCAACCAGGTTATCAATTCTTTATCAATTTCTTTCTTGGAATAAATATCCAGACTGGACATATATTTACTGCCGGAAACCTGGGCCGCTTTATCTATCCTCTTGCTACCAATTCTTTTATCATGGGCAAAGTGAATCCTGATCCGGTCCTTCCGGGCGTAAACACACATAAAAGTGTAATGGCTAACCAGATGGATACAACACGGTAGAGATTCAATCTTGATGGGGCCAACCTTTTTCTTTATTTTTGCCAACAAATGATCATAAAGCGGCCTGGCAATATCGGTCTTACCAACAAAATGTTCTTGTACCGGAAAAATCACACAAGAATGCATTTGATTTTTATTAGTGAATTCTCTCTTACATTTTGGACACTGCCATTTTTTAGTCATATATTTATGCTTTACTTCTTCTCTGGACAATAATCGCCACCACCAAAGCAATGACCGCCGGGATTAAACTCCACCAGAATTCCGGATAATTTCCTTGCCATAAATTATATGCCATTAACAGGATGAAGGCGGCAATTATAATCCACCAAATCATTTTAAATTTTTTGGGCATTGGTACTCCAATTAATGTTTAAGCTTCCATGCTCGATTTGATGCATGATAATGTCAGCCACAGTTTTTAAGATTAGAAAAACTATTAAACTAGAATTCCCGTTACTCAAAAACACGCCGAACAAGATAATGAAGTGCATAGGAATAATCCGGGCGTAAGGCCAAAACATAATTTTCCCAATATTAGGTCTTTTGGCAAGATCCTGTTGGAGATTGTGCCGGAAAGAAAACAGATGGTTGAAGAAAAAAGCGGCAATACTTATAAGAATCGGCCAAATTACTACCGAATTTAAGGGTGTTCTAACTAATAAAAAGATAAAATATGTAAGATGAAAGATGCCATAGTGGACCAGGAAGAAAAACCCGGCAAAGTTTTTGACCAGGCCGGTGGCTTTAACTGGTTGCTTGTTGATTTTAAAATCTTGGGTGGAAAAACTTTCCAGTTTAAGGATGCGGACAAAATTGAACCAGCCGATAATAACACTTTGGGCCCAATAAACCCAAACTACTATGGTAAAATCCCAACCCTGAGCCGCAGCTAAAATAATTGTTACTAAATTCGCTAGAATTAACCAAATCAGTGATTGGTCAAAATAAAGCAGTTTTTTTGATGTCGTTTGGCTATCCATCCTATTTTTTATAGATTAATCTTCCTTCTACTTTTTTGGCAATATTCTGATGATTGCGCAAATATTCCTCCAAGACACCCTGGGCCGAAGTGGAGACCACTTTGCCTTGTTTGGAGGCCAGCAATTCATCCTGGGCAATATTTAAGTACGCACCACAGCTGGAAAAATGATAACCTTGCAGGCAAATCTTATATCGTTTATTGTCATCAACCGGCTCTCCATTATATTTAAGCGATTCCAGCTTTTTAGTTGTATCATTATAAATTGCCTCCACTCCCCGGTTGATTTGGTAACATTCTCCTTCACCGTCCCGGTTGGCAAGACGCATAATGTAGGCAAAGATCTTCTTCAGTTGTTGGCCAGTTATGGTAAATCTTTGCAAAGAGTCGTCATAGGGGAAACAAGCCATCAGATCACCTAAGGTTACCATCGGCCCCAATTCTTTAACTCGAATTGATCCGGCCCCTACCAGCATGACGTCGCACTCGGCCACTTCAGCAAAAGCATCAGCGATTAAATTACCCAGTGATGTTTCAATCTCCCGCTCCGGATGAGTCACCTTCTCGGCCAATTTACATATCATGGTGTTGTATTTACGATCCACTTCTTTTTTGAAAGAAGCGATATAATCGGTCAGCGCTTTATCCGGCTGGGCCAATTTGTCATTAATGGGAATTAGCTGCCATTTATGTTCCACGATGCTGTTGGTATCATCATCCACCACAATATCAAAGCGTCCAATCTGGTTGGTCCCCACTCCGGCTTGAGCGATCAAGATATCGTTAACCTTTTTGGGCTGATCTAACATAGTATGAGAATGTCCACCGATAATCATGTCCACTCCCCACTCCGGCTTGAGCATTTTGGCCAACTCAATGTCCGATTCAAAACCGATGTGCGACAAGATTATGGTCAAATCAATATCGTCATTCTTGTAGGCATCAGTGATCTTGCCGACTTCAGCGCTGGCTTCTTCCAAGCTGACAAAACTGCCCACTAATTTATCTTGTTTTAGGGAGTCCATCACCTTCTCTGTGATAATACCGGTAAACATAATATCAAAACCGGCTTTTTTAATTATTAAATAAGGCCGCATCAGGCGCTTGTTGTATTTCTTGATATACAAATTAGCATTGACGATAGGAAAATTAGCCATCTTTTCCAGAAACAATAAATGGGGCAAGCCATAATCGAATTCGTGATTACCCAGAGAGACTACATCCGGCGCCAGGTAATTCATAATCTCCATGGTGGAAATTCCTTTGTATTCCGAATCAATCAGAGAGCCCTGAACCATGTCACCAGAGATGAGATAAATTACATTCTCTTCTTCTTTCCTCACTTTATTAATGTAACCGGACAACAAAGCCAGCCCGCCGATCAGTTCGCCTTTGGCTCCCTCCACCTCAGCCAGAAAATCGCCGTGCATGTCATTAGAATGGAGGATGGTGAATTTTTTGGTATTACCTTTTTTCATATTTTAATTGTCTTAAAAATCTGAATAGCCCAACAAACTAAATTCTTTACTTTCTGCGTTATAAGACATCGAAAAGATGTACTTTTTCTCAATCACAAACTGGTCTGGATTATCAGCCGAGATTCTCAACTGTTTGTCAGCTGGTGCGGAAATCGTTTCAGCTACCAAGATGGCGTCTTCCGGACAAGGCATACACACTGCCTGTACTGGACAAGGCGGACAGTAAGTGGTGTCAACCACCAAGCCGTCGGTGTTATACTGGCCACTCTGCAATTTACCGTCTTGGTTGTCCGTTATTAAAAAATCGGGCAGGTAATATAAGTGATCTCCGGCTTCCGGATAAGTCTTATTGGTTGCCACATTGGTGTTTTCGTTGCCGCTGTTATCAACGACCAAAAAATAGGCAATGACACCTACTGCCAAAATGATAATCACCCCGATGATGATTTGAATCGGTTTAGTCATTTTTTTCTTTATTAAAATCTAAAGCCAAAGAATTAATACAATACCTCTGGTCAGTCGGCTGAGGTCCATCATCAAAGACATGACCTAAATGGGAACCGCACTTTTTACAAACCACTTCAACTCTATTCATTCCATCAGTGCTATCGTCTTTTAATTCCACGCTTTGATCAACCGCCTGCCAAAAACTGGGCCAACCGGAACCGGAATCAAACTTGGTATCCGATTTAAACAACTGATTGCCGCAAGCGGCACAAACATACATACCCTTGGCCTTATTATTCAGCAGCTCGCCAGAAAAAGCCGGTTCAGTGCCCCTCTCTCGCAAAACCTGGTATTGCTCGGGGGTTAATTTTCCCTTAAAGTCATCATTCATATTACTACTATTAATTTACCAAATTCTTAAGGTTTTTACCATTGATTTGCTAAAATTCTAATTCTGCTATAATACAAGATGTTAACAATTAACTGAAAAAGTATGCAATCAAAAGGCCTAATCACCATAGTCATTGTTATTGTCATCATTGTCATCGGGTTAGTCTTTTGGTACACCCAAACCGGCGAAGAAACCATCACCAATACCAATACAAACACCACAACCAATAACAACACTGTCGCCAACACCAATGCAACTACTACGGGTTATATGGATATTGATGCTGACGCTGCTTATGATCTGACCGGCACTATCTTGGACTTGGTAATTTTAGATGTTTCTCCCAATTTCGAAAGTGGTCATATAGTTAATGCGGTAAACTACTACGTGGGTGACGGTTCTTTGGATGCCGCCATTCCCACCCTAGACGAAGTAAAATCTTATTTGGTTTACTGTCATGTTGACAGTGCCTCTATTTCCGGGGCCCAAAAATTAATAGAAGCTGGCTTTCCCAATGTCTATCGCTTAGTGGGCAATTATGCCGCTTGGGAAAATGCCGGTTATCCCATCTCCATTCCTCTTGATGCCGTTGGTACGGTATCCGGAGATGCCCGGGCTGATGTTAGCTACTTTAATGGGACCTTTACCCATGCAGTTATGGCTGACATTCCAGAACCGGCTGAGGGAAAATTCTACGAGGGTTGGTTAGTCCAAGGCACTGACTTCTTTTCTACTGGCCGACTGGAAAACGTTGGTGGTGATGAAGCGGTTTATTACACTTTGCTGTACACGGCAACTGAAGATCAGCGCGCTTACAATGAAGTAGTCATTACCGAAGAGACGGAAAGTGCTGGCCTTGATGACAATCCGGAAACTCATATTTTCGAAGGAACTTTCTAAAAACGAAATAAACTAAAAAAGTCCGCTATTGCCTGACGGGCTTTTTTATTCCATTCAATTAATGATTATTACTTCACCGTCCTGCAGCGCTTTATGGGGAATTTTATACCTAATATAATATTTCACCAGCCGCTTTATGGCTGATGACTCAAAATGTTTAGACTTGTAATGGGGCGCAATGGAGAATTTAATTAGATTCAACCCTCGCCAAATTATTCTTTTTTGTCCGCGATAGGGTTTTTGTGAGGCATCATCAACCAACTCCAGCCCTTTCAAGCTTGGCGCCATTACACAGCCACCAGCGCTGTAGCCGCCGTATAATAAATCTTTAGATTTAGCATATTGCCTCAAGATATTATCCAGACCACTTAATCGCATTGCCTGCCGCAGCACGAAAACATTGCCGCCCCTGACCCAGAGCACACCGAACTGATCCATTTTCTGTTTTAGCTGCTTGGATTTCCCAAAGTATTTACGCAAATCAATATTTTCTGCCTTAAGCCCAACTCTAGTCAATTGCATGCGGTCAAACTGTTCACTTTTCTTTCTTCTGGCCAGATCCTTGGAATAATCTAAGGCATTAGAAATATAAGCGGTTTTTCGATTGTCTTTAGGGATCAAAGACTTAAACCTCTTGGGTTGGCTGATTACCTTATAGGATGATAGGTAAAACTTCATGAAATGAATGACAGATTTATTTTGTCGCTATAATTAATCCGGTAACACAGGTTTCGATGAATTTCCCTTTATTTTTGATCTGTCTTTTAACAAAATTATCTACATCCTTCAAAACAAAACTCCAGGTTTCTTGATTTGGCGTCGGTGAGTAACTGTCTTTAAAAGTGGCGAAATATTGGGTGAACAATTCAGGCTTATTTACCTTTCCCGTAGATAATGAGGTTTTAATATTTGAAAATTTTGATAGAAATCTCTTTACATTTTCGACATTAACGACATCTTTTCCATGTTCAGTTTTTAGTTTATATTTTTTACAGATAAGTTTTTCGCATTTACATAATTGGGGCTTATCCCTTCTTGAATTTAAGGTGATAATAAAAATCCCTCCCGGCTTTAAACATCTATAAATTTCGTTAATTCCTTTTTGGACATGGGCCAAATGATATAACATGTGTTTGGCAACGATTATATCAAAATGATTGCTCTTAAAGTATAAATTTTCGGCATCGCCCACTTTTAAACTGATATTCAATTTTTCTTTCGCATTTTGCTTTATTCCAGGCATTATAATCCCGCCTGATATGTCGATTCCATATAATTCGCCTTTAAACCCCGTTTTTCTGATTTGGATCAGCAAATCACCGTTTCCGCAGCCGACATCCAAAACCCGTTTTGCTTCAACTTTTTTAATTATATCGATTATCTTGGTTCCGAATTGAACCCTTGGTTTGGCGAAACTATTAAATTTTTTTCTGAAAACAAGTTTAGAATCGTCTTTGTAGTGATGACTTTTGAGGTATTTTTTATTTACAAATTTTTGCATATTCTGGTAATCATATTCGGCGGAAACATTAGTTCCACTAGTTGGCAACAAAGCGGAGAGGGAGGGATTTGAACCCTCGAGACCCTTGCGAGCCTACTTGCTTTCCAAGCAAGCGCACTAGACCACTATGCGACCTCTCCGCTCTGTTGCCAAATTATTAATAAACACGCATTAGACCACTATGCGACCTTTCCGCGATGTTATTATAGCATAATAAATACAGGCCAAAAGTCAAAGGTTTGACAAAATTTATCACTGAAACTAAAATAAGGGCAGCTCAATCACCAGGAAAAAACTGCAGTTGGCCATAGGGGAGGTAATCATGTTGGTTTTTCTCAAAGCAGACGCGACCTGGGAAGATCGCAAAGGCCTCAGGCAGCAGTTGACCAGATGTACCGTTAGCGGTGAAGTGGTTCCTCTGCGTGACGGTCGTTTCGGCTATGCCCTGGAGCATATGCGTCGTGGGCCCACTCCGGAAGAACTGGACTTCCTAGAGGGACTTCCCCAGGTTGACCACGTTGAACTAGGACAATGGCCTGATCCCAGGCCCCAGACAGTCAGGAGGACCTAATGCTGATTCAAACGGTGACCGGAGCTGATACGGCCCTGGTTGAGCAGTCAGTCAGGCAACTGACCCAACACGGTGCCGTCAGCTGTTGCGGCAGCAATGTCAAGATCGACCTGGGTGATTCTGCCTTTTCGGCCAGTTTCCTCAGAGACCTGGAGTCGATCCCCGGAGTCACCTGTGTCCAGGTGGAAGAGGGCGAAGACGCCAACTACTGCCGCATGGGTGACGACTAGATCTTTCGAGCTTGGGGAGAGCGAGTTTACTCTCCCCCATTTTATTCCTCACAAATTTATGATAACCCGAGTCAAAACCAAAGTAATCAAAATCGGTCAACAAGCAATCGGAGGCAACCATCCGGTTCTAGTTCAATCCATGTGCAATACAGACACCAGAAATGTTGCCAGCACTGTCAAGCAAATCCGGGAATTACAACAAGCGGGGTGTGAAATTGTCCGAGTAGCTGTTTTGAACCTGGCTACGGCTCAGAAACTGGGTCAGATTAAGCAGAAGATCCAGATTCCCTTGGTAGCTGATATTCATTTTGATTATAAATTGGCTTTGGAGGCTATCAAGCAAGGTGTTGATAAGATCCGAATCAATCCTGGTAATATCGGATCTGCTGATAAGATAAAAATGGTGGTTGAGGCTGCTAAAAAGAACCATGTTCCTATCCGCATTGGCGTTAACTCTGGCTCAGTCGAAAAGCGAATTCTCCAGAAGTATAAAAATAAAGCCACCCCTCAAGCCATGGTGGAGTCAGCTCTGTATCACGTCAAGCTTTTAGAGAAATTTAACTTCAAAGATATCGTTATTTCCCTGAAAGCCTCTGATGTCAATCGCACTATTGCCGCTTACCAATTAATTTCTAAGAAAGTTAATTATCCTCTGCACCTTGGTATAACCGAAGCCGGCACTAAATGGATGGGCACCATTAAATCAGCTATTGGTATCGGCGCTTTGCTTAATCAGGGGATTGGCGATACTATCCGGGTTTCTTTAACAGCTAATCCTGTGGAGGAAGTTAAAGTAGCCTGGGAAATCCTCAAAGATTTGGGGCTAAGAAAACGGGGCCGCATGTTGATTTCTTGCCCCACTTGTGGCCGCACCCAGATTAACCTAATCCCTTTGGCTCAGAAAGTGGAAGAGGCTACGGCTAATATAGAAAAGCCGATTACGGTTGCTGTGATGGGTTGTATTGTCAACGGACCAGGCGAAGCCAGAGAGGCTGATCTGGGAATTGCCGGTGGTAAAGATGTGGGTGTTCTCTTTAAAAAAGGAAAAGTGCTAAGAACAGTCAAAGAAAAAGATTTACTAAAAGAATTATTGAAAGAGATTAAGAAAATATAATTTCAAGATAAAAAATGAGGGCGGTAATATATCGCCCTCTTTGTTATGCCCCTTACCAGTTAGTACTTGAGGCGCTCTCGAATGTCTCCACCAGAGTTTCCCCTGACCCGGCCATTATCTCCACGGTACGAGGACCAGTGGAAACAGCTTGAATGATCGAATTGGGCGGATAATGCTGGGCCAGCATCTCCATAGAACCAACGGTAAACGTCTCGTTGCGATTCAGGATAGCTACGAAACCGTCCCGGCGCGCCTCTACCCAGCAAGTTATTCCTTCGGGCAGATGGGGCTTGATCAAGGCCTGAATTTCCAGAGCTTCCATTATTTCTTTCCTTTCCGGCCAAAGGCCTTCTCCACTCCCCTGACAATGACCGACAGGTTACGTGCCCTGATCTCGAAGCGGGCTCTGCCCACTGCCTTGACCCCAAACTGGTCCTTATGGCCGAAATGAGAGCGCATCCGCTCTCTAAGATCATGGCTGTGACTAGGCACATTGATAACTATCCTGGTCAAATCAGGACCAGTTGCAGTTATTCTAGCTCTCTTGGTGAAAGGATCAGGCCAGCCAAACTCTGCGCCCAGGGCCGCTTCAATCCTACCGATGGCCTCACCCTTAGACAGCTGCTTTTTGGACACCGTACCCTCCTTGACTGATGTCCTCGGTTAATGAACAATTAAGTTATCATATTGTTTCTTATTTTCTTTGTCAAATAAAACACCCCCCGCTCATAGCGGGGGGTGTTTTCAGTAATGGTTATTTTTTGTTCTTTTTCATTTTTGATATTAATAATGTAGTCTTAATTACAGTATCAGGGTTTAGAGAAATACTGTCAATACCACACTCCACCAGAAATTTAGCAAACTCCGGATAGTCTGATGGAGCTTGGCCACAAAGACCGATTTTACGATTGTATTTGTGGGCGGTATCAATCACCTGTTTTACTAAATCTTTGACCGCTTTATTCCTTTCATCATAAACATGAGCTACCAGGGCCGAATCTCGATCAACCCCCAGAGTTAACTGAGTTAAATCATTGGTGCCTATGGAAAAGCCGTCAAAGATCTTGGCAAATTGCTCGGCCAATATCACATTGGAGGGAATCTCACACATTACATATAACTCTAAACCGTCTTTGCCCCTAACTAAGCCGTGTTTTTTCATTTCAGCAATCACTAATTTTCCTTCGGTAATCGTCCGGCAAAACGGTACCATTATTTTAACGTTGGTTAGGCCCATTTCTTCTCTGACTTTACGCAGGGCTTTACATTCCAGAGCAAAACCGGCCTTGAAGTTTTCATCATAATAGCGGGAAGCACCACGCCAGCCGATCATCGGGTTTTGTTCTTCGGGTTCGAAGTATTTACCACCGATCAGATTAGCGTATTCATTGGTCTTAAAATCAGACAAGCGGACAATTACATCCTTGGGATAAAAGGCGGCTCCGATCATGGCAATGCCTTGGGCTAGTTTGTCAATAAAATACTTTTTCTTATCTTTGTAGCCCTTAGTCAACTGAAGGATTTCCTTTTTCTCCTTGGCTGATTTGACTTTGTTAAAGTGAATCAAAGCCATCGGGTGAATCTGGATGTAGGAATTGATGATAAATTCTTCCCGGGCCAAACCGACTCCCTGGTTAGGTATAAAGGAAGAATCAAAAGCAATGTCCGGAGAGCCTAAATTCATCATTATTTGGGTTTTGGTCTTTTTGATTCCTTTTAGGTTGGTCTTTTTTATATTAACCTTGGCCTTTCCTTCGTATATAAAGCCGTTTTCTCCCTCAGCACAGGAAACGGTAACTGTCTGACCCGGCTTTATTTGGCGGGAGGCATTTTCTGTCCCCACGATACAGGGAATACCCAATTCTCTAGAAACAATAGCGGCGTGACAAGTTCTGCCTCCTTTGTCGGTAACTATTCCGGCCGCTATTTTCATAATCGGTTCCCAGTCCGGATCAGTCATTTCGGTCACTAGGATCTGGCCTTTTTTAAATTTATGGATGTCTCTAACGCTTTTAATAACATTGGCCACTCCCGAAGCTACTTTGGTTCCAACCGGCGCACCTTTAGCTAGAATCTTTCCTTTGCTCAAAACAGAATACTCCTCTAAGATATTGTAGTTTCTTTGTGACTGAACCGTTTCTGGCCGCGCCTGCACGATATACATCTTACCGGATTGACCATCTTTGGCCCATTCCATGTCCATTGGCTTTTGGTAATGATTCTCGATAATGACCGCCCATTTGGCCAGATTTAAAACTTCCTGATCAGTCAGCATAAATTGAGCTTGCATTAGTTTAGACACAGGTACATTCTTGGTGGGCTCTTTGGGATCATCGCTATAAATCATTTTGATTCGCTTGCGGCCGATCCGTTTAGAAATTATCGGTTTATATTTATCCAAAGTTGGTTTAAAAACATAATACTCATCCGGATTAACTGCTCCTTGGACAATGTTTTCACCCAAACCGTAAGCAGCATTGATTAATACCGCATTCTCAAAACCCGTCTCTGTATCGATCGAAAACATCACCCCAGAGCCAGCTTTGTCTGACCTGACCATTTTCTGGATACCGATTGATAGACCAATCTTGAAGTGATCAAAGCCCTTATCTTCTCTGTAGGAGATAGCCCGGTTGGTAAATAAGCTGGCAAAACACTTGCGGCAAGCTAGCAGCAAATTCTGGGCTCCCCGGATATTTAGATAGGTTTCCTGCTGTCCGGCAAAAGAGGCATCCGGCAAATCTTCGGCTGTGGCCGAAGAACGAACAGCCACATCCACGTTTTTACCGTACTGCTTTTCCAACTGGCGATATGCTTTGATAATTGCCTCCTCCAGTTCTTTGGGCAAAGGTGCTTTGAGGATAATCTGGCGCACCGCTCGGCCCCTGCTCATCAGGTTCTTCAAATCGTGAGTATTTAGATCCTTGAGGATATCTTTAATCTGCTGGGCTATCTTGGCTTTTTTCAGTAAATAAAAATAGGCATAAGCCGTTACGGCATAGCCGTTGGGAATCAATACGCCTTTGGGCACCAAATAACTGTACATTTCTCCTAAAGAGGCGTTTTTACCTCCCACCAGGGACACATCTTTATTGTCTGTTTCCGAGAACCAGAGGATAAATTTTTTCTTCTTGGATAGTATGGCTTTCTTTGATTTGGTCATGGAAATTTTTGTATTAGTGAATTAATTTGGTTTAATTATAAACTAAATTAAGACTTTAAACAAACCAAAAGCTCGCAAACCGAAATGATTACGAGCTTGGTTCTTATGTTGACGATTAAATGTTCAACTTCTTGGCGAACTGACCGATCAGCGGCATCTCCCAGTAGTTGCCTTGCAACGCCTGCAAAATTCCCATGATGGCCAGAATAATAGTTCCCAGAGAAAGCAGCCAGCCAATGAACGGGATCCAGAACAAGAAGGCCAATATCACTTCCACGATGAAGAGAATCAGACCTTGCTTGGCATGGTGCTGGGCGAACTTGCTGTCTCTCTTTAGAAGCAGCGGAACAAAGCAAAGAATCCAGATGTAGCCGATAGCGGCAATCGTCTTGTTCTCTTCGATGTCATCGCCTCCTTTTTTGGGTTTGTCGTCGGGCATAAAGCACCTCCTTTAATAACAAATTTATTTTTTATAATTGACTCTTTTAACTAAAGAAGATAGGTACGTGTCTTTTTTACCGGATGCGGGTTGGCTTTTGGTCAGAGATAAGATCAGATGAAGCAGCCAGACTACCACCAGGCCCAGGATACCCGTTCTCACCGGCTCGGCAATCAGATTGAATATCAAATAAACTTTCCTGAAATAGATAATTTTGAAGATGGCGATCAATAGCCCGATCAGCACCCCCATCATGGCTGCGGCTGTTCCCGCTTCCGTAAAGGAATCTCTGCGCCTCAGGTAAATGGCCCAGCCCACATAGATAAATGAAACTACATTGATAATCCAGAAAAAATATACTTTAACTTCGAAAACTATCATCACTGCCTCAGCAATAGTTACCACAATAATCGGTAAAAGAATAATCCCCAAATAGTAATCAAAATTCTTGCCTCCCACCAACTGAGCTGGTTTTTTCTCTTTAGGACGATATTCTTTCATATGTATCAGTATACAACTATTTAAGGTGTAAATCAAAAGCGCCCCATCGCATGATAGAGCACTTTTGTATCGATATCTTTACGCTTCTATTACATTCCCATTCCGCCCATGCCGGGCATTCCACCGCCAGGTGACATTGAGGGCATATCATCTTTGTTGTCTGGTTTGTCGGTAATGGCTGATTCTGTAGTTAGCAACATAGCAGCCACAGAAGCGGCATTTTGCAGAGCAGAACGAGTTACTTTTGTAGGATCGACTATACCGGCCACTACCAAGTCTTCGTATTTATCTTCTTTGGCATTATAACCTTCGTGGTCCTTTAGCGATTTTACTTTTTCCACTACTACTGAACCTTCTTTACCGGCATTCTCAGCTATTTGTCGAGCCGGCTCTTCTAGGGCTCTTTTTAGTATCTCGATGCCCACTTCTTCCTCGCCAACAACCTCTAGTTTCTCCAGGGCTGGCAGGGCCCTTAGCAAAGCTACACCACCACCGACTACTATCCCTTCTTCGATAGCAGCTTTGGTTGCTTCTTTAGCATCTTCTACCCGATGTTGTTTTTCTTTCTGTTCAGTCTCAGAAGCAGCTCCTACTTTGAGCACGGCTACTCCGCCGGACAATTTTGCTAATCTCTCTTGTAATTTCTCTTTATCAAAATCCGACTCATTTTGTTCCATCTCCTTTTTGATCTGGGCAATCCGATCTTTGATGGCAGCCTCTTCACCCTTGCCTTCAACTACAGTAGTGGTTTCTTTGGTGGCTACCACCTTACGAGCTTGGCCCAACTGTTCTACATCTGTGCTTTCCAGTTTTAAGCCGGTCTCTTCAGAAATAACAGTACCGCCAGTCAAGATTGCTATGTCTTCTAGCATCTCTTTTTTGCGATCACCAAAGCCCGGTGCTTTGATGGCCAGAACCGAAAAAGTGCCTCTTAGCTTGTTAACTACGAAAGTGGCTAAGGCTTCTCCCTCGACTTCGTCAGCGATAATGACCAGTTCTTTCTTGCCTGTGTTGGCCAGCTTTTCCAGTAAGGGCAGAATATCGCTGATGGCGGATATTTTCTGATCAGTCAATAAAATATGAGGATCGTTGTAAATCGCTTCCATCTTATCAGGATTGGTAATCATGTAGGGAGAAACATAGCCTTTATCAAACTGCATTCCTTCTACGATTTCTTTTTCGATACCGAAACTTTGTGATTCTTCTACGGTGATCACTCCATCCTTGCCCACACTATCGATAGCCTCAGCAATCACCTTGCCGATGGCCGGATCATTGGCTGAGATGGCAGCTACTTGAGCGATTTCTTCATTGGTCTTGACCGGCTTAGAAATCTTTTTCAGTTCTTCAACCACTAGTTCCACTCCTTTTTCGATTCCCCGCTTAACGGCTATGGGGTCAGCTCCTGCAGCAATGTTGCGAACTCCTTCATTTATCATATTCTGAGCCAAGATAGTTGCAGTGGTAGTTCCGTCACCGGCCACGTCGTTTGTCTTGGAGGCAACTTCTTTGACCAACTCGGCTCCCATATTTTCAAATTTATCTTCCAATTCGACTTCCTTGGCAATGGTTACCCCGTCGTTGGTAATGGTGGGAGCACCGAAGCCTTTGTCAAAAATTACATTGCGACCTTTGGGTCCCAATGAAACTCTGACGGCATCCGCTAACTTATTAACTCCTTTTTTTATGGACTCTCTTGCTTCCTCACTGAATTTAATGTCTTTCGCCATTTTGTTATCTCCTTATAATTTTAAACTAATATTTAGCTAAAATATCCTCTTGCTTGATAATCAGCAGCTCCTCGTCATCAACCTTAATCTCATCCGGACCGTATTTGGCAAAGATTACTTGGTCACCCGTTTTAAGATTCATGGGCACTCTTTTGCCGTCATCGGTTAATTTGCCTTCGCCTACTGCTACTACTTCGCCCTTCTCCGGCTTCTCTTTTTCTGCAGTATCAGGCAAAACAATGCCGGATTTGGTTACTTCGTCTTCCTTAATCGGTCTGATTAAAACTCGATCTCCTAGAGGTTGAATTTGCATATATTCCTTAGATTAATGATTTTTAGCTATTAGCACTCCCCTATATTGAGTGCTAATTTATAGTTTTTTCATTATAGGTTACTGAAAAGGGGGCGTCAAGCCCCCAATCCCCTATTATTTATCCACAGGTTTAGGATTCTCTGTCTAATATCTCCTTTTCAATAAACTCGTTGGATAACCTGAAGTTCAACTTTCTTTCTGTGCCGGCATCTAGCACTGGTCCTCTGACTATCTCCAGACTAACCCCCTCGATATCTGTAGGATGGGCCATGGAATCCGAACTTCTTTGGCCAAACTGACGGTTGAATTCATGGGAATAATCAGCCACCAGATCCTTAACTTCTCGGTTTTCGTCCAAAACACCCAGTTCTCTGAATAGCTGATTCTGCGCCTCTTCAGAAAGTTCGTGGTTTAATATTTCGAATCCTGGATATGGCTGGCCATTAATGGTACCTTTTTCGACTAATTCATCTCTAACTTCGGCTATATCCTTGGCCCGGCCCCAGGTGCCTACACTACCATGTGGGGAAGCAATATAGCCGCCGCCCTCTCCGATCTCAGCACTTATCGTAATTCTGGAATCAACGCCATAATGTCGTCTCGCCCTTAGGTCCTCATTAGACATACTGCGGCCGGTTCTTTTTTCCCACTCTTCTTTGTGAGCCAAAACTGTTTTGGCATAGTGCTCCAGGCGCCCCCTAATTTTTCTTAGAATCTCAACGTCTTTTTGATCTCCTCCATCTTCTAATTTGTCAGCTAATCTTTCTATACGGTTAAGAAGCTGACCGGTGGGACTGCTTTCTTTGTCTTCTACATACTCCCGCATGGCGATTTCGCCATGCTTTTCCGCTATTCGGACTAAGGCCTCTTTGTCTTCATTGCTAATCTCGTCGATTCTACCTAATTTTCGAATTTCTTCTTCTTTGTAAGCTCCCACTTCGGCTGTTTTTTATCTTCGATGCGGCCCTCTATTGATGATCCTGATTCTCTTGGCATAATATTGTCTCCTAATTAATTATTGATTCTTTTATAATATCAAGTTAACTTAACTTATTCAGGGGAGTCTGTCAAGTCTAAACTTCTGGCCCATAATCCCAAAATTAACCAGAAAAACAGCAAGCCAAATTGCAGGGTCCAATAGGTGTGGTCAAAGAATCCGGTGATCAAAAGCAAAATGACACCAATAGTATAAATGACAAACCAGAAATCTTTCTTGAGATCTAGTTTCTTGAATTTCTGGTAGACAATGCGAAATATCTCCCAGATTAACCATAAGAATATAAATAGTCCAAAAATGCTTGTCTCAGCTAAAATTAAGATAAACAAATTATTGGGCGGTTGATAATTCCAGGCCTCCCGGCTGCCACTGATTTCTTCTTTGGCCGCTTCGGTAAAATTGTAAACACCCACTCCTTCATACCAATGTTCTTTAATCAATTGACTGGCATCTTTAATATAATAAGCTCTTTCTTCGAAAGAAACTTGTTCCAGTCGCTCTTCGGCCTGGAATCTGGTAATTACCAAATCCTGAAAGACCAGGCCAAAAACCAGGGCACCCAACAGCACTGCTCCTGTTAACCAAGTCAATTTTCGCTTGCCCCTTTTTGATAACTGCCACCAAATAAACATCCACAGGAGGACCAAGGCGACTAAGGTGGCCAACCAGGCCACTCGACCAAAAGCCAAGATTAAACCTAAGACTATCAAATAGAGAGCGGCATAAACGAATAATTCTTGGCTGCGCTTCTGGGCCATGAAGTACAGCCCCAAGACTATGATCAGGGTAATTGTCAAAAAATAGGATAAAATAATGGGATGCAAACTACCGTAAGCTCGCAGAAAACGGCCCATAATATTCTCAATAACATAAACTCCACTCTCCAGAGGAAGTTGTTCGGATAGACCCAACCATTTAAAAGGCACCACCTTCTGGGCGAAAAATTGCCACAAAGAAAAAACCACCTGTAGAGAGGCGCTTCCTACCAAAACCAAACTGGTTTTCTTGATAGAGATGGGCAGACGCAGCACTAAGTAGAACAGAACAACCGCTTCCAGAATCTTGATAAAGCCATAGGCAGCGATTCCTTTATCAAAAGCGATTAAGATAGAAATAAAATTGATAAAAAGGAAGGCCAGGATCAGGGGCCACAATTTATTGACCATCTTGCCCAGCTGGCGGTGACGTTGACCGTTTATTAAATAGGCCAGTAACAAGATAACCAATAAAATATCTGTAGCGTAGAGACTAAAAGACCCGTACTCCCAAAACTGACCAGCGATTTTTCCTGATTTGATTATCCAACGAGTTTGCCAGGGTAATAGAAAAACAAAAATATAAAAGAGATATTCGGTTAGTCTGGATAAGTTGGTCTTGGTCTGTTTTTTGGTCATTAGCTATTAGTAATCAGTTTCTCCATTTTTTCCTGAAACATTTCTTTAAACTTGCCACGACGATCATTGTCGTGAAACTTTAATACTGAATCGTTGATAACTACCTTATTGTCCTGATTGGCTATTTGTTTCAATTCATCGGGCAAGCCTTTGAGTTGAACTTTTTTGATGATTGACTCCTGCCAGTGCCCCAAGAAGCTAAAGGCCACTATTTGGCCTGGCAGTTTGATGATCCGAGACAGCCAATTATCCTCTACCTTTCTACGCGGAGCTACGCTGGATTCCAAGAAATTGGGGAAGTGGTGGCTAGCCCAATTGTTAGCTTCAATAAACCGGTGATAAGTTTTTCCTCTGTCATAAATGGGCATCACTTGGGCGATCCAATGGGCTAGGTAGATATCAAAGGAATCGTACTGCAAGCTTTCGATATTGAGCTGATCTTCGGCGATAAAAAAGGTAAGGCAGAGTTTGTCTTGGGTGTCCGACTTAGTCGGCCTTAAGCCAAAAATCCGGGGCAGCAAGCTAGCCCAAAATCGAGCCAGCCAGATTCTGCCTTTTTGGGTAATAATAAAAAAATCGATATCTGAATAATCCCCGGCATTGGAAAAAGCCAGGGTATTGCATACCGCCACCATTTTTATAAAAGGAATACAGCGCAGAACTTTGATAAAGCGCTTGGCTTTTTTGAACTTACGTTCAGCTACTTTGTAATTTTCTAGCCGCGAAATAACTATTCTTTCTCGATTCTTCAAATAATAGAAACCGTTTTTCTGGTCAATTAAATCATGCAAGGTTGAACTTTGGCGGAGACTGGCTTGCACCTGGCGAAAACTAACCTTGCCCTCTTTCTCCTTTTCAAAAAATAGCCACTTCCAGACTTCCAAGCTAGTTAAGGGAAAATCAAAAATATCAAAATAGCAGATAGTGGCTAAAATTGCTTTTTCCAAATCAGATAACATATTATATTTCTATTATAGGTTAAAAAAATGATATAGTATAATCGCTATGGCCTTTATTAAACATGTTCCCAATATTCTTTCCAGTTTTCGAATATTGATAGCCTTTTTACTCTTGTATTTTATTTCCCAAGAGCAATTCTCTGCTGCCCTGGTGGCTCTGTTGACCGGCTTTTTGACCGATTTAATGGATGGGGCTATCGCCCGTCGCTGCAACGCTGTCACTAAATTGGGAGCTAATGTCTTGGAGGTGGCTGCTGATTCTTCTCTTATTTTCCTGACTATTCTGGGCTTCATCTTTCTGGGCAAGCTACCGGCCTGGATCTTCTTGGTTTTTTGCATTGGCCTGGCGCTCTATCTTCCTATTACCAAATTTTGGCTTAAAGAAAAAGGTAAATGGATTACCGAGTTTTATATTCAGCCGATTGCCTACGGAATCTTTATCCTGTTTGTGCCTATCTATTTGGCTACTCGGGTTTTTGGCAGAACCATCTCCATTGTCTTGGTGCTGAGCTTTTTGGCAAGCGTGGCTTGGCTTAAAAGAAAAAGGTTATTATATTTTCTGAAAGGGGCCAGGCCGCCAAAATAAAAAACTCCTTGTTCCTACCACTTTTAATCAAGGAGCTTTTTTTATTTCTTGGTAAAAAAACGTTTTAGATACTGGCCGGTATAGCTCTTTTTTACTTTGGCAATTTCAGCCGGCGTTCCCTTAGCTACAATCTCTCCACCTTTATCTCCTCCTTCCGGGCCCAGGTCAATCACCCAATCAGCTGATTTAATAACATCTAAATTGTGCTCGATGATCAAAACGGTATTTCCTTTATCCACCAATCGACTAAGGACATGCAATAATCTTTTAACATCGTCAAAATGAAGACCGGTAGTCGGCTCATCTAAAATATACAACGTCTTGCCGGTGGAATGCCGGGATAACTCAGTGGCCAGCTTGATTCTTTGAGCTTCGCCGCCCGATAAAGTAGTAGCTGGCTGCCCCAAGTGGACATAACCCAGGCCGACGTCATACAAAGTTTTTAATTTCGTGTGAATTGCCGGGATGTTGACAAAGAAGTGCTGAGCTTCTTCGACAGTCATGTCTAAGACGTCAGCAATGTTTTTTCCATTATAATGAATCTCTAGGGCTTGTTTGTTGTAACGCTTGCCTTTGCATTCCTGGCATTCAACATAGACATCAGGCAAGAAATGCATTTCGATTTTAACCATACCTTCTCCTTCGCAAGCTTCGCAGCGTCCTCCTTTGACGTTAAAACTAAAGCGCCCAGCTTTGTAGCCACGGATCTTAGCTTCAGGTACTTTGGTAAAAAGATCCCGGATATAGGTAAAGACTCCTGTATAAGTGGCTGGGTTTGATCTGGGAGTACGGCCAATCGGTGACTGGTCAATATCAATTACTTTATCAAGATTTTCCAGGCCCTCAACCTTCTTGTGCTTGCCGGGTAAATCTTTGGCGTTATAAAAATGCTGCCGTAGAGCCTTAGCTAAAATCTCTTCCATTAAAGTTGACTTGCCCGAACCAGAAACTCCTGTAATACAAACAAATTTAGCCAAAGGAATATGAACATCAATGGTCTTTAGGTTGAATTCAGCGGCTCCCCTGATAGTAATTTCTTTACCACTGCCTTGGCGATAAATCTTGGGCAGGTCAATCTGCTTTTTTCCGGATAGATATTGACCGGTAATTGATTTGGCAGATTTAGCTATCTTGGCCGGACTGCCCTGGGCCACTACTTCGCCTCCGTGTTCTCCGGCCCCCGGGCCGATATCAATAACTTCATCAGCCGCCATGATAGTATTTTCATCGTGCTCCACTACGATAACCGTATTGCCCAGCTCTTTTAATTTAGTTAAGGTGTCAATTAACTTGGCATTATCTCTTTGGTGCAGACCGATTGAGGGTTCGTCTAGAATATATATAACCCCCATCAAGGAAGAACCAATCTGGGTAGCCAGACGAATCCGTTGTGCTTCCCCGCCGGCCAAAGTAGCCGCCGCTCTGTCCAGGCTCAGATAATCTAAGCCAACATTATGTAAAAACTCTAACCTGGTCTGGATTTCTTTGAGAATTTGGTTGGCAATCTTTAGATCTCTTTTACTCAAAGCTCCTTTCTGATTCTTGTTACCGGCTAACTTTTTGAAAAATCCAATTGCTTGCTCAATAGTCAGAGCAGTGGCATCAGCTATATTGAGATCGACAACAGTAACGGCTAACATTTCCCTCTTTAATCTTTTTCCTTTACAAACCGGGCAGGGTAAAACTCGCATGTATCTCTCGATCTCGGTTCTAATATAATCAGAATCAGTTTCTTTATAGCGCCTTTCCAGATTAGGAATTACTCCCTCATAGGTAGAATGAAAATCCCCTTCAAATCGTTCACTGCCGTATTCCATCGTATACTTTTTACTGCCGGTACCGTATAAAACCATGTCTAATTGTTTTTTGGATAAATCTTTGACTGGAGATCGAGTAGAAAAATCATTTTCTTTAGCCACTGCTTCCAAAATGCGGAAATACCAGGTTTGAGTAGAGGAAGTTCTGGACCAGGGCCGGATAGCCCCCTCAGCCAAAGACAATCTGGTGTTGGGTATTATTAATTTGGGATCTACTTCCAGCTTAGTGCCCAGGCCAGTGCAGGCCGGACAAGCTCCGTGGGGACTATTAAAGGAGAAGTTGCGCGGTTCGATCTCTGGTAGATTGATTCCGCACTTAGGACAGGAGAAGCTCTCGGAAAAAATCAGATCATTATCATTATCCGCCTTTTGGATATAGAGTAGTCCGTCTCCCAGCTCCAAGGCAGTCTCGATTGATTCGGTCAATCTCTGTCTTAAACCATTTCCCTGCTCCATCACCAACCGGTCCACCACCACCTCCAGGCTGTGCTTTTTATTCTTGTCTAAAGACAACTCTTCGGCCTCTTCAATACTATATACATTTCCATTGATCCTGACGCGGGCGTAACCGGCCTTTTTGATTTCCTCTATGACGTGTTTGTGCTCACCCTTTTTGTCTCTGATTACCGGAGCTAATAGTAGTATCTTGGTTTTAGCCGGTATCTCCATCACCTGACTGGTGATTTGGTCAATAGTTTGTTTGGCTACTTCTTGGCCGCACTGGGGACAATGGGGAATGCCGATCCGGGCATACAATAACCTCAAATAATCGTAAATCTCCGTTACAGTACCCACGGTAGAACGAGGGTTTCTGGTGGTTGATTTTTGATCAATAGAAATAGCCGGTGATAAACCGTCTATCCTCTCCACATCTGGTTTGTCCATCAAACCCAAAAACTGCCGAGCGTAAGAAGATAAGCTTTCTACATATCTTCTCTGTCCTTCGGCATACAGTGTATCAAAAGCCAATGAAGATTTACCTGAGCCGGATAAGCCAGTAATTACTACTAATTTATCGCGAGGAATATCGACATTGATATTCTGCAAATTATGGACTTTGGCCCCTCTGATTTCTATCTTGTTATGCATAGCGGAATTAACTGAATAAAAAGAGTATGAGCATTATACACCCCCTGTCAAGATTTGGCAAGTCCTGCCCCCTGCGACACAGATAAGGGGCAAAAAAAATAAGGCCCCACCTCGTCAGTGCTTTCGCAAAGACGAGGGGGACCCGACCTGTGTTGGTCTAGTTGTTGTCACCGCCCTGGGCAGCCTTGGTCTGCTGGTAGCGCAGAGTGCGGCAGCGCTTCAGGCCCCAGGTGTAGAGACGACAGCGCTCACCGTTACCGCGACCGGCCGTGCACTTGCCAGCTAGACAGTCCTCGCACTTGGACTCCTCGAAGTAGGTGGGATCCAGGCACTTGGCGACCGTATCGGCGATGCGCTCCAGAGGGATCTGGGTTGCCGGCAAGTCCGGGTGAGTCTCGCTGCCGTTGAGCACCATGCGACCCCTCCGGAAGTAGTACCAAGGAGGCATACCCCGCAGCTCGTCATGGTCCGGATTCTCCGGGTCCGGGAACATGCCGTCGTTGCGCAGCACCTTCCAGTCAGTGACCGGCGGACGGCCCTGGAAGTCCAGATGGAACATCTGCTCCTGATACCTCAAAACCGTGGTCACGTCGTCCATGTCCACCTGACACTCATGGTTGGTGAAGATCTGGACGTTACCCTGAAGCTGGCCGGTAGCCTGCTGCTGAACGACCACAGCCACATTTAGCTCGTTGAAGGCGAAGTCCTTGACGTGGGGATTGTCAGAAACAATCACCAGTATCTGACGATCCGCTTCGCCCACCGGAGCCGGAATGGTAGTGATGGTGCCCTTCTCCTTGATCTCGGCAGCCGTAGCCCAGTAGGCCTTACGCCCGTTGTAGGCAGCCCGCAGGCCTTCGATGCCCCAGGCCACTACCTGCTCCGGCGGAAGACCACGGCGGTTCATCTCCTTCATCATTGAAGACAGATCGTAGTAGCTGCCGTCCCGGGTCCGGACATTGGTGTCCCGGCGACAGACGAAGTCGACCACGTCCATGGCCGCCTGGTCATCGATAACTGGGTCACCGATGAAGTCGGCAGCCAGGGTAGCGGCACAGACACCGTTGCGCCTGGCCTCACCACTCTGCGGATGCTCGTCCAGTGGGCCACCACCAAAACCTATGGTGATGGCACCGTCGTCGTAGGCAGCCATCAGATCGGTCAGATCTGCCGGCTTCATTGGGAAGTCCGTGAACAACCACACGACTGCCGCCTCGTCCAGGTGAGGATCATCGTGGATCTCGGCCACCACAGAGCGACCGGCTATCGTCAGGTTTGTCTGGAACATTCCGTCGTCCCCCTTCTAAACAGGGTATGGTATGACACTAACCAACTTGCCAAAGAACGTACTAATTCAGGCGATAATGCCTCCTTGTGTTTTTAGTCTTTCAGTGACTACAGTTTCGTCAAAACACAGAACATGCAATCCTATCACAAAATCATAGTTCTGTCAATAGTTAATATCCACTGCTATAATACCAATATGCTCAAAAATGCCCAAAAACTGCCCCAAAAACCCGGTGTTTATCTCTATAAAAATAAGGATAAGCAAGTGATATACGTGGGTAAAGCCAAGAATCTACGCAATCGGGTTAAGTCATATTTTCTCAAATCAGCTGATCTGGCTGCTGATAAAAAGCTGATGGTCGAGGAGATCAAAAAGATAGATTACGTGGTTGTTGACAATGAACTGGAAGCTATCTACCTGGAATCCAATTTGATAAAAAAATATCATCCCAAATACAATATTATCTTGCGTGACGATAAATTCTTCGTCTATATTAAAATTCCCAAAGAAGAATATCCCCGCGTTTTATTAACCCGCCGCCTTACCAAAGACAAGGCTCAATACTTCGGTCCCTATCTGTCAGCCAAGCAGGCCAAACGAGTCATCTTCTCTTTACGCAAAATCTTCCCCCATCGCATCTGTAATGTGTTGCCTAAATCAGTCTGCCTAGAACATCATTTGGGCCATTGCAATGCCCCCTGTATCAAGGCCGTAACCAAGGTTGAATACAATGCAGTGGTTGATAATATCATTAACTTTTTGCGGGGGCGGTATTCTCCTGTTCTTAAACGTTTGAACAACCAGATGAAAACTTATTCCCAGGCCCAGCAGTATGAAAAAGCAGCCAAGCTGCGTGATCAAGTCGTGGCCCTGGAAATCATCATTGAAAAACAAAAGATAATATCTCCCCAACAGGAGAATCAAGATGTGATTAGCCTAACTAAAGAAAAGGACTGGGGGGTAATTAATCTACTTCAAGTCCGATCGGGAAAACTCATTGATAGTCAAAATTTTATGCTGGACCATTTGGGTCAAAGTGCTAACTCTGAAATTTTAACTTCATTTGCCAAACAATATTACGCCAATACCGTGGATCATCCCCAGGAGATTGTCGTGGCTCAGCCGGTTGACCAAGTTGAAGTTAATAAGTTGACCAAAGCCAAGGTTATGGTGACTCAAAAAGGGAGAAAGAAACAGCTAATAAACCTGAGTCAACAGAACTCCAAAGAGTGGCTGCTTAAAAAAGACACTTTTGTCCGCAAAAGAGAACAAGCGGCCCGGTCAGCACTCAAAGAACTATCCGTCAAATTAAAGATAAAGATTCCGGGGCGCATTGAAGCCTATGACATAGCCAACATTCAAGGGCAAAATGCTACCGGCTCCATGGTAGTCTTTTGCGACGGTCAAGCGGACAAATCACAATACCGAAAATTCGCCATTAAAACTTTCGATACGGCCAATGACCCCGGCATGATTAAGGAAGTGCTGACCCGCCGCTTTGCTAAAAAGCACGGTTGGCCCAATCCTCAGCTAATCCTGATTGATGGTGGTAAGCCTCAGCTTAATGCTGCCTTGGCAGCTCTAAAAGAAGCCCAAAAGAAAATTCCGATAATCGCTTTGGCCAAAAGACTGGAAGAAGTCTATCTCCCCCTAACCCCCAAACCATATATTCTACCCCCAAATTCCCCGGCCCTTTATCTTATCCAAAGGATCAGGGATGAGGCCCACCGTTTTGCCACTGGTTTCTATCAGCAGAAACACCTCAAGAGAATTATCAGATCGAAGATGGAAGATATTGAAGGATTGGGACCCAAAAGAAGGAAATTACTTAAATCACAATTTGGCTCCCTGAAAAATATTAAACAGTCTGACCTGCCGGAATTAACCAAACTGGTCGGTCAAAAAACTGCCCGGAATATCATTAAATACCTGGGTAATTGACATTTTAACTGCCCTGTGCTATCCTGAATACACTTGATTTATACTTTGTTTCAATATGCAACAATACCTCTACATTGGACAGATAATTGTATCTGCCCTCTTGATCACAATGATTGTGCTGCAAAATAAAGGCGCCTCGATTGGCGGTCTTTTTGGCGGCGGAGGCGAAGGCAATGTGTATCGCACCAAAAGAGGAGCCGAAAAAATACTTTCAATTTCTACGGTAGTTTTAGCGATAATTTTTATGGGGCTGGGGTTAGTAAATATTCTAGTCTATTAAACTAAATAACTGAAGTGAACTTGTTTAGGAAGAAGACCTCTTCTAAAAATTCTAATAACGGCAACCTGAAAAATCGCCTGGTTCAACAAACCAATTTGGACAAGGAGCTGGTTTTCTCGTTGGCCAAAGGGCGTTGGCCCTCTTGGGGACAGATGAAATTCATTCCTCAATACCTTTCCGGGCTAGAAAAGCAGGTTGTAAGAATCACCGGCCTGGTTGTTGTCCTGGCTGTAATCGCTTTTGGAATCAGTATCTACCGACAACACGTCACCACAGTGGCTAAAGAGGGCGGCCAATACGTAGAAGGATTAATCGGGGCTCCTCAATTTATCAATCCCATCCTAGCCCAGGTTAATGATGTTGATATGGATATCAGCCGACTGGTTTTTTCTGGCCTATTGAAAAATGACGCCAATCAGGAATTGGTTCCGGATCTAGCAGAACGTTTCGAAATCAGCCAAGATCAAAAAACATTCACTTTTTATTTACGTCAGAACGTCAAATGGCATGACGGGGTAGATTTTACAGTAGACGATGTCATTTTTACTCTACAAGCTATTCAAGATACAGAATACAACAGTCCCCTGATAACTAGTTTCGCAGGGGTGGGCATCGAGAGAGTAGATGATCACACTCTTACCCTTATTCTGGATGAGCCCTTTGCTCCTTTTCTGTCCAGCTTAACTTTTGGCATCCTACCTGTGCACGTCTGGAACGAAATACCGCCCATGAACATCCAATTTACGGAATACAATAAGAAGCCAACCGGTACCGGTCCCTATAAGTTCCAGCAGCTGGCTCGCGGCGCCCAGGGCAACATCAAGTCCTACACTTTATCCCGGAACGAAGATTTCTATGACCAAAAACCGTATATTGAGGAAATCGTCTTTCGTTTTTATCCTGATTTCGAATCGGCGGTTGGCGCCTGGAACAATAACCGGGTAGAAGGCATTAGTTATCTGCCTCTTGAGATCAAATCTCTGATAAAAAAGGAAGATAATCTCAACTTCCACTCCATGCGCTTGCCCCAGTATACTGCTATTTTCTTTAATCAAAAAAATAATACTCTATTACAATCATTCGAGATACGAGAAGCCATGGCTCTGGCCATTGATAAGGCCAAAATCGTTAGTGAAGCTTTGGGCAATGAAGGAGAAATTATTCACGGACCAATTCTTCCTGGATTTGCCGGTTATCATTCTGATATCAAAAAATACGAATTTGACCCCATTAGGGCTCAAGAAATTTTAGACGAAGAAGGATGGGAGTTAGTTGAAGAAAACGGGGAAAGGATTCGCCGAAAGGATGATTCCATCCTGGAGTTTGTACTGACAGTGGTCAATCAGCCAGAACAGATGAAGGCTGCCGAGGTATTAAAATCACTCTGGGAGAAAATCGGCATCAAAATTGAGATTCACTTAATGAACAACCAAATCGTAGAAAATGAGGTGCTAAAACCACGTAACTACCAAATACTGTTGTTCGGCGAAATCGTGGGCATGGACCCTGATCCCTATCCTTTCTGGCATTCCACTCAAGTGGAACATCCCGGGCTTAATCTGGCCCAGTTCAAAAACAAAGATGCTGATAAGTTGCTTGAGGAGGCTCGCAAATCTTCGGTTGTCGATGAACGCACCGCAAAATATAAAGAGTTCCAAGACATTCTAGCCGATGAACTCCCTGCCATTTTCCTCTATAATCCATTTTATACCTATAGTGTCTCCCAGAAAGTTAAAGGCATAGAATCAATCTATATTACGACACCATCTGATCGTTTTACCAATATTCAAAACTGGTATATCAAAACCAGGAGGGTGTGGCAATAAGAATAAACTAATCACCAAAGAACTCTGGACCAAGAACTAATAGTTTTGTTCTTGGTTCAAAGTAAGTTATATTCGCCAGAGTGGTGGAACTGGTAGACCCCGTCATAAGGACGGGGCAGGCAGGCAGCAATTCAATTTAAACGAGCTGGAGTGGCGGAACTGGTAGACGCGCACGGTTCAGGTCCGTGTGCCCAATGGGGCGTGGAGGTTCGAGTCCTCTCTCCAGCATTACAAAAATATGTCCTTGCCCCGCCGTATGGTGGGGTCCCCTCTGGCACCAATATTTGTATCGTGTAATACGTAATGGTTAACGAGAATACCCGTTCCGCGTTACACATTTCCCGTTACTCATTACTTATTAATTACTAATTATTTTATAAAATTATGACAGCTAAACAAGCAAGCTCGAGGAGAACAACCGCTAAGAAAAAAAGGTTCGATAAAACTAAATTGAAAATTATTTTCTTGGGCGGTTTAGAAGAAGTCGGCCGTAATATGATGCTGATGGAATACGGATCGGACATTATTATTATTGATATGGGTTTGCAATTTCCTGAAGAAGACATGCCCGGCATCGACTACATTATCCCTGATATATCATACCTCAAGGGCAAAGAAAGCTGGATTAGGGGAGTTATTATCACCCATGGCCATTATGATCATATCGGTGGTATTCCTCACTTACTGCCCAGATTGGGCATGCCCCCAATCTATACAGGCCGCCTCAGCCGGGCCATCATTGAAAAAAGGCAGACCGACTACAACCATTCCAAGAAAATTAAGATAAACACGGTTAACCAAAATGATACTTTGAAATTAGGCATCTTCAAAGTCGGCTTCTTCCATGTTAATCACAATATCCCCGACTGCTTGGGGGTTTATATCGATACTCCAGTGGGGAGATTCCTGCATACCGGTGATTTTAAATTTGACCACAGCCCGGTTAATGACCCGCCAGCTGATATCGCCCAAATCGCTAAAATCTGCGAGGGGGGAATCGTAGCCGCCATGGTAGACAGCACCAACGCCGATCAAGAGGGCAATTCCATTTCCGAAAAAACTATCTTTGATACTTTAGATGGCATATTTGATAAGGCAGACGGCCGCATTATTGCCGCCACTTTTTCTTCCTTGCTATCACGTATCCAACAGATTTTTACCCTTTCGGAGAAATACGGCCGCAAAGTAATAGTAGAAGGTTATAGCATGAAGACCAATGTGGAAATTGCCATCAAGTTAGGCTATCTTAAGGTCGCTAAGAACACCCTGATTTCCATCAAACAGTTGAGAGACTACCCCAATGATAAAATCACCATCATGTGTACTGGAGCCCAGGGTGAAGACAACGCAGTGCTGATGAGAATTGCCAACAAGGAGCATCGTCAAATCAGAGTGGATAATGGGGATACCATTATTTTCTCTTCTTCGGTGGTTCCTGGTAACGAAAGATCAGTTCAGGGGCTAAAAGACGTTTTGTTCAAACAAGGTGCTAAAGTAATTCACTACAAGATGATGGATGTTCACACCGGTGGACACGCCAGGCAGGAAGATTTGAAAATGATGTTCCGCTTGATCAACCCCAAATACTACATGCCCATAGAGGGCAACTACTTTATGCTAAAGATCCACGCCGATCTGATTGCCAGCCTGGGCATGCCTCCAGAGAATATCTTTGTGGCTGAAAACGGCCAAGTGGTTGAAGTCGATAAACAAAAAGCAGTGCTCACTAAAAAGAAAGTTCCCACTGACTACGTCATGGTCGACGGTCTGGGTGTAGGTGATGTCGGTCATGTTGTTCTTAGAGACCGCCAGATGATGGCCGCTGATGGTATGTTTGTGGTCATTGCCGTTATCGATAAAAAGAGGGGCGGACTAGCTCGCGATGTGGACGTTATCTCGCGGGGCTTTGTCTATATGAAGGGCTCTGATCAGTTAATCCAGGAAGCCAAGAAAAAGGCTCGTGAGATTATCAACAGGCACGCTCACGGAGAAGCGCCTAATTGGACCTACATCAGAAACCGTCTTAGAGACGATATCGGCCAGTTTCTTTTCAAAAAAACGCAGCGTCGACCCATGGTACTGCCGGTAGTTACCGAGATATAAATACTTTCTTTCAGGCCGCCTGGGGGGGGTTGACTATTTGCTATTTTTGCGCTATAATATATATAGTGATAGGTAGAATAATTAACTTAAATTTTTTGTTTTACCGGGAAGCCAAAACAAAAATAGAATTACCTATTTTTGGGGCTTGTTTTCAGAATATTAAATATAATGACCGTCTGGGACGGTCTTTTTTATATATAAATTAAGGTAATATTAGTTATTAATTAAAGGAGAAAAGCTATGAAGAAACTAAAGAAGACCAAAATAATAGTCAGTACTTTGACTGTTTTGGCTTTAGTGGTCCCTTTGGCTATGGGTAATTCCATCCAAACCGCCCAAGCGGGGGACGACAGTCGCATTTCAGCTGTAGCTGTGGCTACTGGTTATTCTAAGACGGCCGGCGCCACCACCAGCTATACTGTCACTTTCACCGTGCCGTCTGGACATCCAATTAATGTCGGTACCAGCGTCAGTCTGCGTTTTCAGGGATCAGGTTGTCCCTGGGACATTGACTGGATGCAATGCCAATTTGATTTAGAAAATGCCACTGTTGCTACCGGCAGTTTCACCATTGCCGATCAGTGGTCAGAGGGCAGCGAAGGTATTGGTTTTGCAGCCAACGCCAAGTTGTCAGCAGGCAGCTACACTGTCACAATCAGTAATGTAGGAAACCCGGCGGTAATCGGAGGACTTTACCAGATCTTTGGCTCGACTCGAGTCCAAGACGATCCACCCGAAGAAGGAGTAGAACAACCAATGACTCCATCCAACGCTCTGTTGCTGGGCAATGTGATAGTGACCGGTACCGTCTATGATACTGATGGCACTACTCCCATGCAGAACGTCTGGGTGCAGCTACACTCTAATGATTGGAGTGTCGATTTTGGCAGCAATACCAACTCCAACGGTCAATACGCCTTAATTGGTGCATTGGCTAACGGTACCTATACCATGGAAGCCCATGCCCCCTGGGAAAACACTGATGTCCTCTCGCCTGATCCAAAAACTGTTAACTATAGCGGCACTACTTTAACCAGTAACTTCGCCATGATTGCCCCGGTCAAGACTATCAAAGCATATGTAAAGTATAATAACGGTGTTCCCTGCACCTCAGCCCGGGTAAATGCCAACAAAAGAGACGGTGGTGGTGGCTCAGGAGCAAGAGTTGATGCTAACGGTCTAGCTCAATTCAGCGTCTCCGGCGGCAACTGGGAATTAAGACCAGAATGCGGCTGGGATCCGGAAAACAACCAACCGTTAAATTGTAACTGGGCCTTCAACCAACCAGGACAACAGGTCAGTTTCACTAATGACAGCTCTACAGAAACCAAAACTGTCAATCTGACTGTTCAACAAACCAACGCCAAAATAAAAGGAACCGTTAAGCTGCCCAATGGCACTTTGCTTTCCAACGGATTTGTTGATATCAGATCGGGCGGACCAGACGGCGGTGGTGGTAACGGCAGCGGTCTCTGGAACGGTGCATTCGATGCTAACGTCATGGCTGGTAATTATAAAGTATCTGTCCATCCTGACGACCAAAATCCTGATCTGGCCAGATATTATTCTGATGAGGTGGATGTCAATGTGGGAGTAGGAGAAACGAAAACTCTCAATATCACCATGAAACAAAAGACTTCAAAGATCACCGGTACGGTTAAGAACAAAACTACCGGAGCCGGTGTAGAAGGAGTCTGGCTGAATACTTGGAAAAGAGAGGGTCAA
Organism: Patescibacteria group bacterium; assembly: GCA_043817315.1. Lineage (GTDB taxonomy): Bacteria > Patescibacteriota > Patescibacteriia > JBDRGY01 > JBDRGY01 > JBDRGY01. The sequence continues at coordinate 77,655 of JBDRGY010000016.1, forward strand.
GGTTGGTCCAATACTCAAAGTGGTGCCAATGGCGCTTTCACCTTCTGGGTATCAGCTGGTGATTGGGAGTTTAATGTTGACACTCATCGCCGCGACGAAAATCAAGCCACCACCTATATTCCCGCTGACAGTAAAATGCACAGCGTGTCTGTCGGTAACAATGAAACAGTCTCCGGCATGGTCATCAACGTCCAAGAGGCTGATGCCAACATCAGCGTCAAAGCTGTTGATAAAAATGGTGCCGCCATTACCGAAGATACCTGGGGCTGGGCCTTCTGTCGCAAAAAAGGCCAAGGCTGGGGCCCTGGTAATGAATTTGGTTCCGGCATGCAGCAAGGAACAGCCAATATTCCTCTAATCGGTGGCTTTACCTACATCTGTGGTATGCACAACCCTCCAGATAGTCCTTTTCTTCTAGAAGAGGATAAAGAAGTAACTGTGGCCGCTGGCCAAACAGCTCAAGTCAATCTTACCCTCTTGGAACCAGATTCAGCCATCATCGGTTGGGTCAAAGACCAACAGGGAAATATAGTAAAAAATATGGGTAACCAGGCTGAAGTGTTTGCGGTGGAAGCTGGCGGAAACTGGGAATGGCGACCAGGTAGGCTAAATGATGACGGCAGTTACGAAGTAAATCTCCTGGGTGGCCCTGACAAAATATATATGGTCGGCTTTCGCGTCTGGGGCATGGAGAAGGGTGAATCGGAATTTGTGGAAACCCATCCTGAACCCGATGACTCAATCAGGGTGCCGGCTAATTCTGAAGTAACCAAGATCATTACTGCCTTTAGGGCCGACACCTACATCTCCGGTCAAGTGCTAGATCCTAGCGGTAACCCCATGGGTAACGTCTGGGTAGGCGCTGATAACCACCAAGCTATGGAAGGTAAGATCAAGGGTGATTTTGAAGGCGGTAAAGTGTTCAATACTGGGACTGGAACCAGGCCAGATGGCACCTTTAAGCTCAATATCGTCTCTGGCACTTTTAATCTGTATTCCGGTACGCCCCCAGAATTCCAGAATGACTTCATGTCCCCCAGAGAAAGACAAGTTACTGTGACCTCTGCCTCCCCGGCCGAAGGAATCGTTATGCAATATCGACAGGCTGACGCCTTTATCACGGCTGCGGCCACTCTGCCTAGTGGTTCTTCTCCGATGTTCGGTTGGTGCCATGCTTGGAATCCGGAAGGCGGTCATTCCGGCCGAGACATCTTTGACGGCCAACCCGCCAGAATTCCTCTAACTGCTGGCACTTGGTTTGTCGGCTGCGACACTATGGATCCGGAAACCAACAAATTCTACCGCTCCGAAGAACAAAGAGTCTCTGTAGCAACTGGCGATGACAAGTCATTGTCTTTCAGCATGACCGAAGAATCATATACAATTCCTGAGCCGTTCAGCCAAACCTTTACTGCTTCTCAGCTCAACGTCTTCACCTTGCCTGACGGTACTACTGTCACTCTGCCGGCCAATGCCGCTGGCAGCGAAGAGGGTAACTATCAATTTATGGGCACTCCTGGCACTAACTTCTGGATTACTGAAGATTCTGAACCAGCCTGGTACACTTGGGATTTAGAAATTCTTGACCCCAACAATCAGGTAGCAGAACAGCTGCAATCCAATGCCACTATCTGCATGCCCTTAAAACAGGACGTTATGGACGAAAAAAGCTTAACTGTTGATGATATCTTTCCCAAGTATTGGGATACAACCGCTTCCGCCTGGAAAACTCCTGAATCAGCCATTATCAACGAGGCTGAGGGTCAGGCCTGTCTACAGGTATCTCACTTTACTGAATTCGCTCTAACCACTCAGGCTTCTTTAGCAGGCGCTGGAGGAACAAGCGGTCCAGCTGATATCTTGGCTACCCCGGCTTCCGGCGGTGGTCCTCAGATCATTATTGCTAATGAAGACGGCAGCACAGTTTCTAACTTCTTCGCCTATGATTCCGGGCTGCGAATTGGTCTAACCGCTGCAACCGCTGATGTCGATGCTGACGGCGAGACCGAAATAGTAGTCGCTCCGGGAGCCGGAGCCGGTCCTCAAGTCCGCATCTTCGATCATCAAGGTAATGTAGAAAGACAATTCTTCGCCTATCCCGAACATATCCGCTCTGGCATCTATGTCACCACCGGTGATGTCAACGGAGACGGCACGGATGATATCATCACCTCCACTCGAGAAGGTGCCGGACCACAAGTAGCTGTCTTTGACTCTGACGGCAATACCATCTCTCGTTTCTTCGCTTACGCCGAAACCTATCGCAATGGTTTCAGCGTTACCACTGGTGATGTTAACGGCGATGGGTCTGATGAAATAGTCGTGGTGCCTGACGGCAGCGCCGGACCGCAAGTCCGCGTCTTCGACTATCAAGGCAATGAATTGGCTTCTTTCTTCGCCTACGGTGACACTGTCAGAGGTGGTTACAACGCCACCACTGGTGATGTTAACGGCGATGGCGTAGCTGATATCGTCATTACCCCCAAAGCTGGTCTAGGTCCTCAAGTAGCCATGTTCACCGGCACCGGAACCTTAATTGACCGTTTCTTCGCCTATGCGGAAAGTTTTCGAGGCGGTATTAACGTTTCAGTCGGTGATACAGATGGTGATGGCAACAATGACATCGTGGCTTGTCCCGAATCAGGTGCTGGCCCCCAAATCAGAGTCTTTGACACTGATGGTTCGGCCAAATCACAGTTCTGGGCTTATGCTTCCACCTTACGCGGTAAATTCACCTCATTCGTTGCTGATCTCAACGGAGACGGCACCAATGAAGTGGTAACTGCTCCGGGTGAAGGTATGGGACCGCAGGTCAGAACTTTTGATAGAAACGGAAATCCTCTATCACAGTTCTTCACTCACCACACCGGCTTTCGAGGTGGCCTCAACATGTTCCCGGCTTACTAAGACTTACAGAGCTTCAATAGAAAACTCCCCGCTGTAGCGGGGAGTTTTCCTTTGCCCTTGAAAAAGAGTCAAAAATGTGCTATAATGAGTACATAATAAATCTTCCAGGTCTACATGGAGGAACTTATAACTAAATACCATTCAACAAGATAACACCACATTTTTGTGGTCTTTTATATTCAAAAATTAATAATCAATAACTATGTCAATCATTAAAAAAATCGTCTCCATTATCACTGTAATTTCCTTGGTAGCTCTGCTCTATCCCCTGGCTCCTCCTCAGCCTCAAACGGCCAGAGCAGCCACCCCGGGGAAGTTTACTGATGTATCAGTAACAGCGAGTAATTATACGTACGATGCTGCTGCTAATATTACTTTTACCTTTACTACAGCCAACTCTCTTACTGCCGAGAATGATGTTATCCGTTTTTATTTTGAGAATTTCAGTGATTGGGCCAACACCTTTACCTTAAGCAGTATTACTGACGATGGTGGCTCCATTGATTACATGGAATACAAAAGCACCAATTATATTGAAGTTTACTTAGTTAGCTCCCCTGTTGCAGCCGGTTCAGTGGTTGAAGCTGTTTTTGCCGTTACTCACAGAGACATTGTTGGTTATGAAAGAGTAGGCATTGTTTCTTTCAGCCCGGACGGTGGGGGCACTGCTTATGAAGGATGTACTGATGCCGGAGGGGGTGGTGCTTGGGATGATTGCACCCCTTATTATGTTATAGTGCCGGTTGGTACTCCGGAAGTAAAGGGCCGGGTTTTGGGACCAATTGGTACGGCGGATGTCAACAACGGTATTTTTGAAACTAATGTCAATCTCTGGAACAGCGGTGGTTATTGGAATTGGGCCGCTACCGATCATCTCGGTTATTTCTATTTCTACCAAGTGCCGACTAGTTCATGCGAGCTGGACTTTAGTAAGCCCTGGGATGCTGGTGTTGCTTACTCTGCTCCTGATAATCAAACTACAACAGTAACTAGCGGCTCTACCACTGATATGGGGATTATCAGATACAATCTAGCTTCTGCAACTGGCATCGTAAAAAGAGAAGATAACGGGCAAGCTCTTCAAGATGTTAATATAAATTTCATGAACATTCCCATGCCCCCTACTAATACCGACGAGAATGGCCGATTCTATCTACCGCGTGTTGATCCGGGAACTTATTACGTAATGATCGAAAAACCCTGGGGAGAAGCTGGTGAGGGCTTGGTTAATCCTGAACCTATCTCTGTAACTGTAACGGCCGGCTCTACAACTAATATGGGTACCATTTATCTGGAATCAGCCAACAAAACAATCAAAGGTACTGTCAGACATCCTAACGGCAATCCGGTAACCGATGCCCAGATTGGTTGCAACACCCCCATGGGCGGCGGTTGGTATTCAGCTACTACCAATGGCGCTGGCTACTATGAATTATTGGTCGGCAAGGGCCACTGGATGTGTTGGGTAGAACATGATTATAGTATTCCTGATCACCAATTCAACTGGGTTTATTTTGACATGCCTTCGGGAATAACTTTTTCTGCAGACAATGCAGTAACCGAAACTAAAACTCAAAACTATACCGTAACTGCCATTGATTCGACCATCCGTGGGCGAGTATTAAAGCCCAACGGCAGTCCTCTGACGGGCGAACCAGTTAATGTGGAAATCTTTAATCAAACCGGTGGCGGTAATTGGATTCAAGTGGATTCAGCTACCGGAGCTTTTTCAGTCGGTGTACCGGCCGGTACTTATCAGGTAATGGTCAACATGTGGAGTGATAACTGGGGCGGACCCAGCCCACAAACAGTTACTGTCTCAGCCAATTCTACTTATAATATGGGTAATCTCTATCTTCTGCCAAAAAGTGCCTCTATCTCTGGTACGGTGTCGGATACAGACAGGGCCGGGCTAAATAATCAATTTGTTGATTGCTGGGTACAGAATGAGTGGGGCAAATGGTCCTCCGGCAACACGAATAGTAATGGAGACTTCAGCTTTGCTGCCTTTGGTGGTTCTACCTATATGTGCAATCCCATGACCAATATGGGAGGTTGGGGAGGAGAGAATGAAGAGACTTATGTTTATTTGGGTGCTCCTCAATCTGTTAATCTTCCTAATGTAACTAGCGCAGCTACCGGCGTAGATTTTGAACTGACCCGAGCTGACGCTACTATTAATGTAACCGCAGTTGACAGTAACGGAGATCAAATAAACGATATCTGGGGTTACGCTTTTATAGGTATGGGTGACATGATGGGCCCAGGCATGGGTGGCACTCCAATTGACGGTGGTACCGGTAGCTTCAAAATCCCCTCGGCTCAGTGTCCTGCCAGTTCTCCCTGTTACTTGAGTATTTCTATGCCTCCAGGCCAAGGAGCTGATTACTCGCCAGCTGGAGCAGTCTCTTTTTCAGTAACAGCTAACGGCACCGCTAATGTAAAAGTAGCTATGGTTCCTAATGATGCCACTCTGACAGGTTATATTGTTGACAGTAATGGTGATGCTATAACCGGGGTCAGTGCTGTCGTCTTCGCTGACAAATTCGCAACAATGTCTTTCTTCGAATCTTGGGTAAATATTGCTACCGGTCAATACACTATGAATACAGCTCCTGGAACTTATACTCTAGGCTATTTTGTTGATAAATCCACTGGCTATTTAGCCAGTGGGATGACTGATAACGAAGTAACTACTGTCTCCGGTCAATCTGTCACCAAGAATTTAACTTTGGCCGAAATCGACTCCTGGATTACCGTTTCCGTCAAGGCACCCAACGGCGGCCCTATGCCCGGTGCTTTTGTTGACGCCTCGACTCAATCAGGTTTGGGAGAAATTCATGACGGCCCCATGATGGGCCCTGGCATGATGATGGGCCCCATGATGGGCCCTGGCATGATGGGTGAAATGACCGGGGCAGATGGTACTGCTACTATTGGTTTGCCCGGCGGATCTACTTATTATGTCTCAGCTTCCCTGCCCCCTGAAATGAGCTACATCAACCCTGCCAAGCAGGCTGTAACTATAGAATCCGGGGAAACGGCAACCCTTACTTTACAATTCAGAGAATCAGATGCCACTATTTATGGCACGGTGACCAAAGATGGCACGGCTACCTATGCCGGTGTCTATGCCTATTCTGATACTGGCGGCTTTACCCAAGATTTTGCCTGGAACGGCGCCTATTCTCTAAATGTTACCCAGGGCGATAACTGGCATGTTATTACTAAAGCTCAAGTAGGCAATGATTATTATTCCAGTGGTGAAAAAGTAGTAACAGTCGATGAGGCCATGGAAACACTTAATTTAGAATTAAGTTTAGCCGTGGCTAATATCCCTGATCCAGTCACTGCTACTTTTACTTGCTCTAATCCGGCGGTAGTGGCTTTTGCCGACAACAGTGTCACCGTAAACCTACCGGCCGGAGCTCTGTCCGCTAGCCAAGAAGAAACTTGTAAGATTACCCTTACCCCTCAGCCCCTACTGCCCGATACTGCCGAAAGAAAAGTATTTAGATTCGGAACAGAAATCGTTGGTTATGTTGAAAATGCAGAAAAGGAAGATCAATTTAATTCCAGTGCTACGGTCACTATCTGCTGGAATGCAGAAGCCATGGAAGCACTTGGCTTAACTATAGATAATTTTAATGGTAGTTATTGGGATGAAAGTGCTGCCTCTTGGATGGGCACCAATAATTCGACATCGGATGAGGATAATAATTGCATAACCTTCCAAGCTAATCACTTTACTGACTTTGCTATCACTTCAGCTGAAATTTCAGCTCCCCGGATCACTGTTACTAGTCCAGAGGATGAAACTACAACTATAACGGCAAATTCAATAGTGGTTGAGGGCACGGTTTCTGACGTCAACGCTGATCTGACCATCGCCTTGGACGGTACTTCAATTGGCGCAGTATCAATTGACTCTGCCACCGGCGCCTTCTCAGAAACAGTCACAGATCTATCTATCGGCACTAATACCATTACAGTTGATGCTGAAAACGGAGTAGGAACGGCTGCTACCGTCTCCAGGACTGTAACTTACGATGCTGCTGGTGAAGGAGATCTGGGCACTGTTACCGGCGTTGAATTATCACTGGCTGCCATGCCTTACGGTGACGGAGGCCCTCAAATCAGGCTATTCGACAAAGAGGGCACTGCTATCGGTACCTTCTTCGCTTATAGTCAAGATCTGGTTGGTCAATTCCAAATGGTCTCGGCCGACTTAGATGGCGATGGAGCCAAAGAGATTATCACCTCAACTGGTGAAGGATTTGGTCCTCAGATTAGAGTGTTCAAAGCTGACGGCACCTTGCTGGATACTTTCTTTGCCTACCAAGAATCATTCCGAGGTGGTGTTGATCTGGCCTTAGGAGACATATCCGGAGACGGCAACATTGATTTGGTAACCAAGCCGACTCAGGGCGGCGGGCCCAATGTCCGAGTCTACCAATGGGATACCGCTACTCATTCCTTCGAGCTCCTGGATTGGTTTATGGCCTTTAATGAAGGTTTCCGGGGAGAAATCAACTGGCTACTAACTGATGTGGATAATGATGATGCCGCAGAGATAATCATGGCTCCCAAATCTCAGGGTGGGCCCAATGTCAGAGTCTACCAGTACAATGGAAATGCCATGGAAGTAAAAGATTGGTTTATGGCTTATGATGAAAATTTCCTGGGCGGTGTCAATATCCTGGCTGGCGATGTAGATGGAGATAATATTAAAGAAATCATTACCACTCCCCATCAACAAGGCGCCCCCAACGTTAGAATCTATCAGTGGAATACCGCTTCCGAACAATATGAAGTGCTCGATTGGTTCTGGGCCTTTCAAAACTCCTTCCGCGGTCAATTCAACACAAAAATTGCCGACGTCAACGGTGACGGCAATAAAGACATCATCGTGGCTCCGGCTGAAGCGGGCGGACCCAACGTCAGAGTCTATACCTACAACACAACTGACGAAATTGTTGAGCTGATTGACTGGTTCTGGGCCTATCAACAGAACTACCTGGGTGGTGTCAATCTGGACATAGCTGATCTGGATGGTGATGGTAATAAAGAAATTATCACTACCCCCAATGCTAGCGGCGGCCCCAACATCCGGGCCTATGAATACAACCCTGATGATGGAGCTTTTGAAACATTGGATTGGATAATGGCCTATCATGATACTCATCGGGGCATGATTGAGACCCAAGTAACTGATTTAGACGGAAACGGTGACAGTGAATTGATAGTTGCACCCTTAACTAATGGTGGTCCCAATGTCAGGATCTATAATTATGCTGATGGTGATCTGCAGCTAGACAACTGGTTTTGGGCTTTTGCCGAAACCTTTGAAGGTGGTGTCAACATCCAAACTCTGTATTAAATATCAGATATAGCAAAAACCCCCGCCTAGGGCGGGGGTTTTTGATTAGCCTGAAATATGATAATATATAGGCACTATGACTAAAAGAGTTCTATCTGGTATTCAACCCACCGGAGTCTTGCACATCGGCAACTACTTGGGCTCGCTAAAACATTTTGTGGAATTACAAAATAAATACGAGTGCTTCTTTTTTATTGCTGATTACCATTCCATCACCGAGGATTATAATCCCCAAGAAAAACCCCAGCAGGTTCTTGATTTGGCTATTGATTTTCTGTCAGCCGGCCTGGATCCTCAGAAATGTACAATATTCGTCCAATCCCAAGTGCCAGAACATTTAGAACTGGCCTGGATTTTTAACACCATCACTCCGGTGTCGGAACTACAAAGAATGACCCAGTATAAAGATAAATCCCGACAACAACCGGAAAATATCAACATGGGTTTATTTGACTATCCGGTGCTCCAGGCAGCTGATATCTTAATCTATAAACCACAATTTGTGCCAGTGGGAATAGACCAGAAGCAGCATGTGGAGCTAACTAGAAAAATCGCCAGGCTTTTTAACAACAAATTTGGCGAAGTGTTTCCTGAACCTGATGTTTTGCTGACTAAAACTCCCAAAATAATGAGTCTGGCTGACCCCACCAAGAAAATGAGCAAGTCATTTAATCAAAGATCCTACATCGCTCTTAACGATGAGCCAGCCGCCATAAAAGATAAAATGAAAAGAGCGGTAACTGATACCGGCAAGAGCGAAAAAAGTCCAGGCGTCCAAAATCTATTTATGTTGCTACAACAATTTGGTGGTAATGAGATATTTAACCAGTTTGAAAAAGAGCATAGGGCTGGTAAGATCAGTTACCAAAAATTAAAAGAAGCTTTGGCTGATGCTATTGGTAATTACTTTGCTGATTTTCGTAGCCAGAAAAAAGAATTATCAAAAGACACTAAAAAGGTCAAGGACATACTGGAGGCAGGAAACAAAAAGGCCAGAGAGATTGCCATAGAAACTTTAATTGACGTTAAGAAAAAAATTGGATTAACTTAATATTGGCACAATCAAATCCTGTCCTCAGGATTTTTTTGTTGCCAGATTATTACTGATGTTATAAGATGGGACAAGGCTCATTATAGGAGGTATTACCGTGCTAAAGAGACTAAACACAGCACTTACTTGGTTGTTGACTGTTCTTTTTCTCATCTTCTATTTCATCCTTTTTCGCCTACTCAATCAAATAACAGTGATCGGGTTAGAATCGGTCATCCCCCATCTCAAGAAAGGCAAAGTAATAATCGTTACCAACCACCGCAGCATGCTGGACAGTGTTTTTGTAACTTGTACTCTGTATGGTCCCTGGATCTTGTGCCCCACCTTTTTCGATCGTCTGCCCTATCACGCGGCAGCTGTTGAAAACTACTTTCGTTGGTGGAACGCCTGGTTATATCGACGGGTTAGGGCTCTACCAATAAAGCCCGGTCGTCGTGACACCAGAATTCTACTCCAGATGGTTAGGTTACTAACCAAAGGCAAGTCTGTCCACATTTACCCACAGGGGGGCAGGGGTCGAACTGATGAAATAGTCTTTCGAGGCGAAGGAGTTGGCTATCTGGCCCGTAAGACTGCGGCAACCATTATAGTCGGTCATTTCTGGGGTATGGAGAAAGTGTTGCCTGTTGGTCGCCGCTGGCCCAGGATCGGCCAGAAGATAACTCTGGTACTAGCCGGACCAATTGATCTCTCTCCCCTTCTGGAACAACCGGACAATCAGGCAACCTGGAAAGCTACTACTCAGCGCATCCACCAAGCAATTGTTTCTCTGAAGGCAAAATAAAAAGAGCGCTTAACATCTTGGTATGTCATGGCGCTCTTTTCTTATTCGATATTTATTTCTATTAATTCAATCTTTCTGCCCAACCAGCTCTGGGCAACGTTCTTATTCTTGGGTGTTATATCAGACACGTAAAACTGGTGTTCTGATCCCTTGATAGTGTTTTGGGCTACTTTCTGGTTTTTGGCCAGAAACTCTTTGACTGCCTGGGCTGTTTCATGGGCCGGGTCAATAATGGTCACTCTCTTTCCCATGATTTGAGAGATCATTTCTTTCAACAAGGGATAGTGGGTACAACCCAGGATTAAAGTATCAATTTGTTTATTTTTTAACGGCTTTAGGTATTTCTTGGCAATCCTTTTAGTTTCTGGTTTAGTCAACCAATTTTCTTCGACTAAAGGCACTAGCAGTGGGCAAGCTACCGACATGACCTTTATTTTGCTGTCTTCCTGATTGATTAATCTTTCATAAATACCTGAAGCAATGGTTGCTTGAGTACCGATAACCCCGACTCTTTTATTGGCGGTAGCGGCAATCGCCTTTCTAACGGCTGGGGTGATCACTTCAAAAACGGGTAAGTAGAACTTCTGGCGCAGCTGATCATAAGCCACGGCCGAAGCCGTATTACAGGCAACAATTAATATTTTGGCGCCTTTTTGCACTAAAAATTCAGCATCCTGCTGGGCGTATTTAACAATCGTCTTGTCCCCTTTGGTGCCGTATGGAGTCCGGGCAGTATCACCAAAATAGGCAATTTGATAATCGGGTAGAATATTAAAAACTTCTTTAACTACGGTTAGGCCTCCAATTCCTGAATCAAAAATGCCAATCATAAGCTTGACTTTATTTTTTTGGTTAAACCTGATAACGCGAGCTGCACAGCCTTTTTACCTTCTTGTAACTTTATATTACTAACCGGATCGTAGCCATATAGTTGTTTCCAGAGGAGGTTATCATGTTTCATTATAATCTTTTTCTTCAGATCAGGACGCAGGGCAATTAAAAATGAAGCTTCTAGCTCATCAGCGTGTTTGGCGTTCCTGATTCTTTGTAAATATTGTACCACATTTGGCTTTATTATTTTTAGCTCCCCTCTTTTGTCGGGCATGCTTCTTAATATCTTTCTTTGAGTGACGCTCCAATGACCCGATAATAGCACCAAGACTCTAAATCTTTGCAGCCTTATTTGATTAATGACTTCCAAAAGGGTCTTTTTAAACAACGTGGGGGTTAAGTAATATATACTGCCCGGCAACCGGTGGCCAAATTGAGCATCCATACCTTGGAATAATCTATTTTTTACTTTATGGGTAGTAGCTGTTCCAAAAAACAACGGCGGCATCACTGTCCCACCTGTTTTTTTAGCCACCTTTTTACAGATTTCGTAGGCAGTCAAGCCATCGGTCCCTAGGGGCAAGTGATCGCCGTGCCATTCAGTAGTTCCTAAGGGTAAAAAAATTATCGGTTTTTTGTCAACAATCCGCTCAAAATCTTCCAAAAAAATTTCTTCTAGTCGTACCGTGCCCATACTCTATATTTTTTGAATTAAGTCTAATTTAATATCCGCTAAGCTATTAACTATGGCATCGGCCCGGTCAAATTTCATTTTGCGGTTTTGGGCGCTGCGGACCACGATACATTTCATGCCGGCCCGTTTGGCTGCCAACATGCCATTAACTGAATCTTCCAAAACCAGACAATCGGCCGGCCTGACTCCCAGCTTCCTGGCGATAATTTTGTACACTTCGGGATGAGGTTTACCTTTTTTGACCATTTCAGCAGTAACTTTTCCATGAAAAAAGGTGAGCAGTTTGTGTTTCTTCAACAGAAATCGTACATTTGCCCGATTGGCAGAAGTGGCCAATCCTCTTTTCCAGTCTTGTTTTAGAATTACCTTTTTTAATTTGGCGAAACCGGGCATCAGTTTTATACTATGGGCCCGATCCAAGAATTGCCTAGTCATCTTTCGAAGCATTGTAGGAAGTGGGTCTTGGATTTTATACCTTTTCTTAATAATTTTCAAGATGTCCACATTTCTCAGACCTAAAAAAATACCAGTATCTCCTTTGAAGGTAACGCCGTATTCTTTCATCAGGGCTAGCGTTGTTCTCTTGGCCACTGGCTCTGAATCAATCAGCAATCCGTCCATATCAAAAATTATCGCTTTGATCATTTATTGAGACTTTCTACCAGATCAACTAGTTTATTAAAGTTTTTATCAAAAATCTCTTTGGTGTCAGCCTCGGCCGTTACCCTTAAAAGAGGTTCTGTATTGGAGGGCCGTACATTAAACCACCAATCGGGGTATGTTATGGTAACTCCGTCCAGTTCATCAATTTGGCCATCATTATATTCCCTCTTAATGGCCTCAATAGTTTTGGCGGATTCTTCTACGGGCAAATTGTGTTCGTCGGCCTTGTAATAAGTGGTAAACCCTTGGATCAGCTCTGATAGTGGCTTGTTCTCTTCTGAGATTATCTGACAACCAATCAACATGGAAATCATCCCGGAATCAGAGAAATAGTTACCCTTGAATGCATAATGAGCGGATAATTCTCCTCCCAAGGGACAATCATGTTCAATCATTTTATCCCTGACAAAGGCATACCCCACTCGACAGCGGTAGGCCTGGCCACCCCATTCCTTTACTTTTTCTGCTACTGCCTTGCTACAGACTGCGTTGTAAACGATGCCTGCTCCTGGGTTTTTCTTGAGAAAGTATTCAGCCAGCAGAATCAAAGTCATGTCGGCCGGTATGAATTGTCCTTTCTCGTCAACCAAGAACAGTCTGTCAGTATCCCCGTCAAAGATCAGTCCAAAATCAGCCTGCTCTCGTACCACTGCCTCAGTTATCTGACTACGACTTTCTGGTAAAAGTGGGTTGGAAGGGTGGGCCGGGAAGTTGCCGTCTAATTCAAAGTTTAGGGGGATGATATGGCCAGGCAATCGTTGGGCTATCTTGGGGATGATTTTACCGGCCATACCGTTACCTGCATCAACCACTATCTTGAATGGTTTAATCGTGCTCAGGTCAACAAAACTGAAAATATGTTTGAGAAATTCGGGATAGACTTCTTTCTGGTCTACCTTGCCTACTGCCGACTGTCGACTGGTATCAACCGTAAATTCTTTAAGGTCCTGGCCCTTGACCACACTGCCGTCTTCTCTGACCATCTTGAAACCGTTATACTCTTTGGGGTTGTGAGAGGCAGTAACCATGATACCACCGTCGTATTTATAAAAGCCTCTGGCAAAATAAACCATATCAACCGGCACCAGGCCGATGTCATCCACCATGACACCTTGCGAGGTCAGCCCTTTAACCAGATGGTAAAAAAGGCCCTCTGAAGATAGTCGCATGTCTCTTCCCACCACCACTCGTTTAGCTCCAGTTAACTGAGCATAGGCCTGCCCCACCCAAAAAGCCACCTTTTCATTCACTTGATCAGGAAAAGTACCTCTGATGTCGTAAGCTTTAAAAATTTTAGGGTTAAACTGCGCCATTACTTCTTGGTCCTTTGCCATTTTATTTTTTTGAGTAATTCAGCCATGGCGCCCAATATCCAGATCACAGCCACCAAGTGTACCAGCCATCCGATTACTGGGATGCTAACTAATATCAGGTAGAGAAATACTCCCATAATCATGGCCCAGGTTAAAGACACTTCTTTGTCCTTATTAATACTTTGCAACACCTTTTTTCCAATCAACAATCCGGCGAATATTTGAGTTAGATATAGTACAATTCCATAGAGAAGTCCCGCTATTAGCGCCAGGGGAATCCCAATAACAGTCAGCAGCAACAAGAAAAGGATAATGGGAATAACTATTAGGTAGACAAGCCCCCAGCCCATGTAAACTGCTGGCTTCTTCAACATTTCCTCTGTAATTGCATACAATTTCTTGTGGAATAAGGCAATTAACACCAGGCCAACCACCAATAGGCCGAACAGTCGAACTAGCTTGAAAAAGAAATAAAACCCAGCCCCCCAACCAGCCAGGGCTTTCCAGCTGATACTAGGAAGCTTCTGAACCACGAATTCTTTTTCACCTACAGTGGCCCCTGACTTCAGAGTCAGTTGGCTGGCCGTCTCACCTTTATAAGTCAGGGTGCCTATAATTTCTGATTCTTCATAGAGGGTTAAGTTTCCGTCATTACTCAAATGAATAGTGGAGTCTCCTCCCACTTGACCGTAGATTTTGAAATTAACAGCTCCTCCGTCCAGGTGGCCCCCGATTTGGCCGCGCTGGTTGACAGTGGAACCAAAGATCAAAGCCGACCAGGCCACACTGGCTTTCTCGCTGATATTTATAGTGTTACCAAAAGCAATTAAATTTTTTCCGACGTTAGCGTCAATTTCCACGTTGTTGCCAGCCACCCTGACATTGCCCTCGACGCTGCCGGTTATTCTGATGTTATTACCGGCAGCAATAACATCACCCCCCACTCTGCCGGAGATTGTGATTTCGTTAGCGGCCACAATAACATCACCATCCACTCGCCCCTCGATGGTTACGGTCTGGGCAGCTCTGATTAAGTTGCGGTCCACCACTTCGTTTTTACTTACTGTCACTTCGGCCTGATAACTCTGGGCCAGAGCTATGGCCGGAATGGTTATAAAGACTGCTAGCGTAAGAAAGATAATTTTCTTCATTGTTCTAAAAAATTAATAATTGTCTTAATCATAATAGCATCAACGGGCGGATTTTTCAATCACTGTTTTTGGGCAATCAAACAAAGGTTGTAGGCCTGTTTTTGGTCTGTTTTTTTGCCTTTCTTGGCGTAAAAAGATTCGATTATCTTGAATTTTTCCGAGCTTACCAATCGTTCTAATTCTACCTGGCCAAAACCGTGTAAATAGCGTTTGGTCAGAACCTCTCCTTGGGGATTTTTCCAAGGCCTAAAAACGTCTTTTATTTCTTCAGCTTCCCTTCTAATAATATCGTCTGCTGGCAAATTTCTCAGTTGCTCATTCATCTTGGCCTGAGCAAGGTTCCAGACAGTAATCATTAAATAGCCGCCTGGTTTCAAAACCCGGTAAAAATCTTTAATTACCTGGCCACGGTATCCCGTCGAGGGAACGTGATGCAGAGTAGCAACTGATAATAAGACATTAAATTGTTGATCAGCTAAGGGCAGGGATAAAATGTCACCAACTTTAAACTTAACTTTGGGATATTTGCCCTGGGCCTTTCTAATTAGTCTGGGGCTAATGTCGACGCCCGTATAGCTGATCCCCAACCCCTGCAAACTATCATAGAGGCGACCGTTACCACAGCCGGCATCTAACACTTTATCTCCGGATTTGATATACTTTTTAAAGATAGCAAACTCCGACCAGTCTCGATAACGAGTTTGGCTAAAATGATCAGCAATAGTTTCATAGTTGTCTTTAACCTGTTTCAAAATTTTATCGGCTTGTCGTTTATCCATATGACCCAGAATCAAATAATCGAAAAGTTGGTTAGAAAAGCAATTAGAGATAAAGTTGGCGATCAAGCTCAACTAAAATTGCTCAAGTATTATATTTCTAAAAAATATAAGGTTCCCCTTATCACCAATGTCTCTATTTTACAGGTTTATCGGCAAATGCTCAAAGCCAAAAGGATAAAGAAATCAGTAAAGCTGGAACGAGCCCTAAAGATAAGAAGTATTCGCACCCTGTCTGGTGTTGCCGTAGTTGCCGTCCTAACCAAGCCCTATCCCTGCCCGGGACGTTGTGCCTACTGCCCAACTGAAAACAAAATGCCCAAATCATACCTTTCTAATGAGCCAGCAGTAATGCGAGCAGTGCTTAATCACTTCGATCCTTTCAGGCAGGTTAAGATGAGGATCAAAGCTTTGCAGAATAACGGTCATCCTACTGATAAAATCGAATTAATCGTTATCGGCGGTACTTGGTCCTATTTACCGGATAAATATCAAACTAGGTTTATAAAAAGATGTTTCGATGCTTGTAATAATTCTCCAAGCAAAACTTTGATTCAAGCTCAGCAGAAAAACGAAAAAGCCCAGCATCGGATTATCGGACTGACTTTAGAGACCAGACCGGATTACATCGACGCCGAAGAAATTGCCAAGATGAGAAAATATGGTTGTACTCGGGTAGAAATTGGTATTCAGCATTTGGACGATAAGGTTTTAAAGCTTAACCGCCGAGGGCACGGAATAAAAGAGAGCGTTAAGGCTACCCAGTTGCTGAAAGATGCTGGTTTTAAAATCTGCTACCACTTAATGCCTAACTTGCCCGGCTCTACTCCTCAAAAGGATTTTACGATGATAAAGAAGGTGTTTTCTGATTCTCGTTTCCGACCAGACATGGTTAAGATTTATCCTTGTTTAGTTACCAAAAACTCTCTGCTCTACACTTGGTACAAAAAAGGCCAGCACCAGCCATATTCTGACAAACAACTAGCCAACTTGCTAATCAAAGTAAAAGAACAGGTCATCCCCCATTACGTTCGGATCAATCGCTTAATCCGCGATATCCCAACCGCCAGCATTGTGGCCGGTAATAAAGTTACCAACTTACGGCAACTGCTGCATAGGCAGGGGGTCAACTGTAAATGTATTCGCTGCCGGGAAGCTAGATCTAAAAAGATTGACCCTAAAAATCTTAAACTATTCATCGATAAGTATGCGGCCTCCGAGGGTACTGAATACTTTTTGAGTTATGAAGATAAAAAACGACAAACTTTATACGCCTTTCTGCGCTTACGCATTCCTTCCCGGCAAAAACCGGTCTTCGATGTCTTTATAAATGCAGCCATTGTCCGCGAAATACATACTTATGGCCAACTGATTCCGCTGCAGGGTAAAAGGACCGCCGTGCAACACACTGGCCTGGGTAAAAAGTTGATGGCCGAGGGAGCAAAACTCGCCAAAAAGCATAAAGTTAAACAAATTGCTGTCATTTCCGGAGTGGGAGTTAGAGAATATTATCGTAAATTGGGCTATCGGCTTCAGGACAGCTACATGGTTAAGAATCTTGTCTAGGCAACATTATTGGCCATTCGTCAAGACTGTTGCGATTTTTTTTATGTGATAGAATTAATTTATGAAATGTGAAATTGTTTCTGGGCCAGTCATCGTTGAAAAAGATAAAGTACTGTTGGTTAAAGAGGGCAATGATAGAATCTGGAAATTCCCGGGAGGTAAAGTAAAAAGCGGTGAAAGCTTGGAGGAAACTTGTCGCAGAGAGGTTAAAGAAGAACTGGGTGTTAATTTGAAAATCATTAAACCGCTAAAGCCGCTACTGGTTTACCGAAAGGCCAAGACTATTTTTTCTATTACCTATCTGGCTAAACGCCTGGGCAAAATAAAACCGGGTCAACAGATCAAAGAATATAAATGGTTTGATTTAAACAAACTACCCCCCGAAGCTGGTGAAAATATTAAACCAGTAATCAAGGCCTACATAAAACATGCAAAAACTAAATAAACAAGACCCTAAAGTAGCCGAAGCCATCAAGGCAGAGATAAGGCGCCAAAGAGAAGGTCTTGAACTAATTCCTTCAGAAAACTTTGTGTCCCTGGCTGTTTTAGAGGCTTTAGGCAGTGTCTTGACCAATAAATATTCAGAGGGTTATCCGGGCAAAAGATATTACGGCGGGACGGCCAATGTCGATACCACTGAACAGTTGGCCATTGATCGGGCCAAACAATTATTCGGCGCCGAGCACGTTAACGTCCAGCCCCTATCCGGAGCTCCGGCCAATGTAGCGGTTTATTCTGCTGTTTTAAAACCAGGTGATACTGTCTTGGGAATGGATTTGTCCCACGGGGGACATTTAACCCATGGTCATCCCATTACCTGGATGGCGCAGATTTTTAACTTTGTTCGCTACAAAACCAAAGAAGACGGTCAGATTGATTACGATCAAGTCCGGCAAATGGCCCAAGAATATAAGCCCAAGATTGTCCTTTGCGGCTATTCTGCCTACTCCCGTGATCTGGATTATCAGAAATTTAAAGCCATCGCTGACGAAGTGGGTGCCCTGACCATGGCCGATGTAGCCCATATTGCCGGTTTAATTGCCGCTGATGAGATGAACGATCCGGTTCCTTACTTTGACATTATTACCACTACTACCCACAAAACTTTGCGCGGACCGCGGGGCGGCATGATTATGTGCAAAAAGGAATTGGCTGCCCAGATTGATAAAGCTGTTTTTCCCGGTTTTCAGGGTGGGCCCCATGAACACAATATTGCCGCTAAAGCCGTGGCCTTTGGTGAAGACCTTAAGCCGGAATTTAAAGAATATATAAAGCAAGTTAAACAGAACGCCAAGGCATTGTGTGACACCTTAAAAGAAGAAGGCTTTAAGATCTGCTTTGGTGATACGGAGAATCATTTGATTTTAACTGATGTTACCCCCCTGGGCTTGGCTGGCAAGCAGGCCCAGGAGTTACTCGATGAGGTCAAAATAACCTGCAATAAGAATATGATTCCTGATGATAAAAGAAAGCCCCTAGACCCCTCTGGAATCCGCTTGGGCAGTCCAGCCCTTACTACCAGGGGGTTTCAAGAAAATGATATGAACATTATCGGGCAATTAATTGCCAAAAGGTTAAAAAACCCCGATAATGAAAGTGTTAAACAAGAGGTTTTAGATAAAGTTAAGGAACTTACTGATCAATATCCCCTTTATCCGGAATTAGCCATATAATTATGCCAGAAATTATCGACGGCAAAAAAATTTCCCAAACTATTCTCAGGGAACTAAAAAAGAAAGTTAGCCAACTGGGAGCCCAGCCCGGTTTAGCCGTCATTTTAGTGGGTAATGATAAATCCTCGGAGCTTTACGTGTCTCTCAAAGAAAAGGCTTGTCAAAGAGCAGGCATTCATTTTGTTAAACACCTTTTTGCCAAAAACACCAAGCAGTCAGAGATTATTAAGAAAATCAAAGAGTTAAATCAAGATAAAGGTATCCACGGCATTTTGGTTCAACTACCACTACCCCGGCAGTTAAACGAAAACCATATTATTGAGGCTATTGATCCTGACAAAGACGTCGACGGCTTTCACCCGGTTAATCTGTACAATTTAATAACTGACGATTTAGATGACCGGCTTATTCCTTGTGTGGCCCAGGGTGTAATGAAACTACTGGAAACTACACAGCAGCCGTTAATTAATAAAAAGGCAGTAATCGTTTCCAATTCTCAAATCTTCGCCATTCCAATTCTGCAACTGCTACATCGTGAGGGTATTTATGCAATCCGAGTGGCCCCTGACGATCCTCACCTGTCGTTTGAAACTGCCAGAGGCGATATCTTAATCGTCGCAGTGGGCCAGCCCAACTTTATAAAATCAGACATGATCCGATTTGGTGCCACCATTATTGATGTGGGTTGCAATAGGTTTGATAATAGAACCAGTGGGGATGTGGACTTTGAAAATACAAAAAATCAGGCTACTTATATCACACCCGTCCCCGGTGGAGTCGGCCCCATGACCATTGCCTTGCTGTTAACTAATGTGGTGGCTGCTTTTGACCGCCAAAATTAAGCAATAATAAAACTTACTTTAATCAAGTAAGTTTTATTATTAACTATTTCTTCTTTACCATTCTCAAGAAATCTTTGGGTGTGACAATCTCAGTGCGAAAAAACTTCTGCAGTTTCAATAGATTTTTATCTTCGGTCACTAAATAATCAGCTTGTGAGGCTAAGGCACATTGGATGTACTTAGCGCTGGCAGCGTTCATTTTAACCTCGACAATGTCATAATCTGCCTTGATAATCTCGGCAATGGCGAAATAGTCTTCCAAGACATCCTGCCATTCCGGTTCAACATCCTTTTTTCCCAATAAATCAACACACTCTTTAAGCACATTTTGACTAATAACAGGCTGCCAATCACCAGCCAGACACTGCTCAACTATTTTATTAACAGGACCAGTCTTTTTCTGGATTTTTTTGATTAATAGGTCACTATCGAATATTAGCTTCTTCATACCTCAATTATATACCGCCTGATTTAAAAATCAAACTTATTCTGGTAGAATAAAAGCATTATGTCATTTTCTGTTGGTATCATCGGTCTGCCCAATGTGGGCAAATCCACCCTATTTAAAGCCCTGACCAAAAAACAGGTGGATATTTCTAATTACCCCTTTACCACCATTGAACCCAATGTGGGAGTAGTGGCCGTGCCTGATCAACGTTTGGATAGGCTGGCTGAACTTTTTAAGCCGGATAAGGTGTTACCGACCCATATTGAATTCGTAGACATTGCCGGGCTAGTAAAAAACGCTCACCAAGGAGAGGGATTGGGCAATCAATTTCTGGCTCAGATCAGAGAGGTAAAAGCCATTGCTCATCTGGTCCGTGTATTTTCCGATAAAAATGTGGCTCATGTCACCGGCCGAATCCGACCCGAAGACGACATTGCCACAGTCAACCTTGAACTAATCATGGCTGATCTTGATACGGTCGATAAAAGGCTAGAAGAGGTTAACCCCAAGGCTAATTCCGGGGAGAAAGAAGCCTTAGGCCAAAAACCAGTTCTAGACAAGATAAAGGCTCATTTGGACGATGGCAATCTAGTAAACACTTTGGAGCTAGCGGGAGAGGAGTTGGAGCTGATTCAAGATCTCCATCTGTTGACCGCCAAACCGATGCTCTATGTTCTAAATGTCGAAGAAGAGCGGCGCCATCAAGATTTCCAAATAAAAACCAACCATCCCGTTAACCTAGTAACTCTGTCCGCCAAGCTGGAGGCAGAACTAGTCGATCTGTCTGACCAGGAAGTCAAAGAACTGGGTTATCAGGAAACCGGTCTAGATAAATTAATCAGCGGTGCTTACCAACTGCTAAATCTTATCACCTTTTTTACGGCGCAAAGTAATATTCTACAAGCCTGGACCATTCCCAAGGGCGCCTCCGCTCAAGATGCAGCCGGTCAAATCCACACTGACTTTGCCGAAGGATTTATCAGAGCAGATATCATCAATTGGCAGGACTTGATAAAAGCTGGCTCGGAGAAATTGGCCCATGACCAGGGGAAAATAAAAACTGTAGGCAAAGAACATCTTATCCAAGACGGTGACGTGATTAAGTTTAAAATTGATAAATAATATTAAAAAAGCAAACAGGAGATTGTTTGCCTTTTTTTATTCAATATTTTCTTAAAAAAAGCCAGCCGCTATAGTAACTCCGCCTGTATAGGAGACGTCATAGGCCAAAAATTCTGGCGACAATAACCGTCCTTCCTGGTTGTAGATCCTGATATAGGAAGCCCCTGAGCCCCCGACCCCCGTAATGATCTCATCGTAGCCATTTCCGTTGGTGTCAACGGCCGTAACCGACACACCACCCCTTGAAGCCTCATCAAAGGCCATAAAACCAGGACTTAGTATTTCATAGGCCTGACTACGTCCCACCCCGAATATTCTGACATGGGGTCCGCCACTGCTGACAATTCCCGTTATGGTCTCTTGCTTGCCATCGTTATTGACGTCACCGGCACAAGAAGTGATGCCGCCTCTAAAACTTTCCTCATAGGCCATAATTCCTAAAGTAACTGGTGTATAGCGCCCTTCCCTCATGCCAAATATCCTGATATGAGGACCACCTCGGCTAGTGGGCGTAGTTATCAATTCGCTGATACCGTCACCATCCACGTCAGCAATGGAGACAGCAATTCCACCTCGAAAATTTACATCGTAAGCCATAAAATTCTCAGTGGTCGGAACTATCTCTCCGTTTCTCAGGCCGAATATTCTGACATTGGGACTGCCGCCACTGATTGGAGCCACTGCTATTTCATAGAGACCATCGCCTTCAATATCACCCACCCCGATATTGATACCGCCTTTAAAATTGGCGTCATAAGCGTCAAAATCCCAACCCAGATTGTTGCCGTCAACATCAAAAACCTTGATAGTAGGAACACCGCCCTCTCTGGTACTGGTAATTATTTCTGAAATTCCGTCACCATTGATGTCTCCTACAGCCACATTGATTCCTCCCCAAAAATCCATATCATAAGCGTAGAAATAATTTACCATCGTACCGTCAGTATTTAAAACACCAACTAGTGATTGACCATTTGACTTGGGGCCAGTAACAATGTAACGGTTGAGGGTATAAATATAAGTAAAGTAGGTGCCGTCAGAAATGTTATCCAGATCATCTACTGATTTTAGATGCAAATAGTAGGTGCCGTTGGCCGTCAGGGTAGGGACACTGAAATTAGTTCCAGTCTGGAAGGAACCGTCTTCGGCATCGGCAGTCAAGTCAGTTGATAGGTTCACATAATAACCTTTAATATCACTGGCAGCATCTACCGCCGCACTCCAGGTAAAGTAGGGTTGGGGGTGGCGATAGGAAACAGTGGCGGGATCAGACAACGCCTCCGTAGCTGTGCTGCTTGAGTAAACAGAATAAGTGGTAGGATCGGTAGGGCCTGTTTTGTCGATATTGGCGACTGTGGCTGTTGCACTTCCCGGGTTGCCGATTGAGTCAGCAAATTCAAAGGTGAAGCTGCCGTTTGCGGTAAATGTATATGTGGTAGCACCACTGTTGTTGGTTACAGTAACAGTTTCACTGGGCACTAAAGTGGCCACCACGCTTTGATTAGTCGCGGCAGTGGTCGAATAGCTAATGGTGGCAGTGGGGGCTGTGGCATCGGTCTGGCTAAGCGCGTTATTGGCGTTGATCCGACCACCGGTTTTAACTTTTCCGGTTAATGAGCTTTTGGTTTCAACATTATCGAGAATGGCATCTTTTATACCGGCATAGGTGTAATTGGGATTATATGACTTTAGTAAAGCAGCTAATCCGGCTACGTGCGGTGCTGCCATCGAAGTCCCGTTCATGTATGCATAGTTCTGTAGAGCAACAGTCGGATAGATAATCCTAATGTCATCAATTGCCGCTCCAAAATAATTGCTGTCTGATCCATTGGTCTCCCAGGTAAATCTCACTTTCATATTGCTATCTTTGTAGCTGGAAACATTAAATCCGCCAGTCCCCGATGTGGCTGAGCCGCAATAATATCCTAGTTCGGTCCAAGAACTACCGTTATAAACATCAGCCGACAGATAATCATTAAAGCATAGGGTTGAATCCTCTGCTTCCACATAATAATAGTATTGAAAAATAACGGTACTTTGTCCGGCAGTGTTAATGGCATCCGAGGTTAATACCCCGTCAGAGCTAGTCTGATAGGGGGAATAAGAAGTGTCACCATAAGCCCAGACATTGCCACTGGCAGTATCGGTCATCCAATAGTTATTGGTGCCGCTGCTGGTAAAATCCGTGCCATTAAAGCCCGGCTGGACGGCATTTTCGAACCCTTCATCGAATTCAAAATAAGGCACGGTGCTATATATATTAACTCCAGGAGCAGCCACATCAACTGAGGTGGTGCCATAATTGGAAAAGCCGGCCAAACTATCGTTTTGATCGGTGGCGGCCACTGAAATTATATTATCCAGATCATAATCAGAGGGATATTGATGAGTTCCTCCATCGTTGTTAGTAGCGTCATTGCCAGCTGCTGCCACTATCAAACAGTCGTAAGTAGTCATACCCTCCTCTATGGCGTCATACATGGCCTGCGAATAGCCAGATCCCCCTAGGCTCATGTTGATAACATCAGCTCCTTGGTCATAGGCTTCGTAAATTCCAGAAACGATATCAGCGTTCGTCCCGAAACCCGTCAGCCCCAATACCCTGATTGGCACAATTTTGATATCCGATCCAAATCCGGCAATCCCCTGTCCGTTATCAGCTACGGCCGCAATCACCCCGGCAACGTGAGTGCCGTGATCCAGAAAATCGTAGGCATTGGCATCGTCATCTACAAAGTCATATCCTTGTTCAATTTGAGAACTCAATTCGGGGTGGTATAGAGCTACTCCGCTATCAATCACGGCTACTGTTGCTTCGGAAGTACTGGCACCGGCCACAACATCCCAGGCGGCCGGCATGTCAATATCGGCATCGGCAGTGCCGGCGGTACCGTTGACGGTCTGTCCTGTATTGTGTAGGCCCCACTGAACACCGTAATAGGTGTCGTTGGGGGTACTGGAGGCTTGATAAATATAATTAGGCTCTACATACTCGACAAGCGGATTATCAATTAGGCCCTCGACAAGCTGCTGGGTGGTTTGACTATCAGATTTTAGTAAAGTAATGTTTTGTCTGGCTAATCTGGTTTTTTCCGTAAGATTTTCGCCCCGAGCCAGTGCTGTCATTTTATTTATTCCCCGGGACTGATTGAGGTCCAGATCGCTTTTCTTAAATTTCACCAGCACTTCTCCCTCTATATAGTCAGCCTTTTGTCTGTCGAACTCGGGCAATCGACCAACGCTGGAGCTGGCCGTTAATCGAGGAAATAAAATTAAAACAGCTATCCCAAAAATTAGAATAGCCCCAAGTCGTTTTATTTTTTTTGAGATAACCATGTGTTGTAATTGGTTACTTTCTTATAGTCAATATTATAACTCGGTTTGACCAAAATTGACAATTGTCTAGTAGCATATACTCTACAAATCAATGGTGGTTTGATCCACGATTAACCTGGCTAAAACATTTTCTTGGATTGTTTTATCTCCCCAGGTTGGTTGGTGATAATCAACAATTTTAATTGGTTTAAATTCAATATTGCTGATATTTTTATCCTGAAGAGTCACTTTAACCACTACTCCTTCAGTGGTGGGGACAGACCATTCCTGGTCAAATACAAAATTGCCTAAACTATAAAATATATGGCCTCCCTCATATTGTTCATAAGTCTGTACCACATGGGGGTGATGACCGATCACTAAATCGGCTCCGGCATCTATGGCCGCTCGGGCAAAATCAATTTGTTGTTGGCCGGGTGTATAAACATACTCGGCCCCAGAGTGCATAGAAACAATTACCAGGTCAGCCTGTTGCCCGGCTCTATTTACGTCGTCGATCATTATATCAATGTCCATATTATTGGTACCCATTTTAGTGGTACTGGCCAAATTTGAATTGGGATAGGCATAGCCAAGATAAGCGAATTTTAGGCCATTCCTCTCAATACTTACCGCATGATGAGATTGATCGCTGTCAAAACCAGCGCCACAATATTCGATATTGTTGTCACTCAAGATATTCATAGTGTATTCCATACCAGCCGTTCCTTGATCACCGAAATGATTGTTGGCTAAGGTTACGATGTCGATTCCGGCCAGATTTATCCCTTCGATTGTCTGGGGCAGGGCTCGAAAAACGACACTGCCGTTGGGAGTGGCGCTACCTCCGTCATACAGGGGAGATTCCAAATTGATAAAGGCTATATCCGCTTGAGAGAATTGTTCGGCTATTTCTAAAAACGGTCTAGTCCAGTCTTGATATTTCAGCATTTTCTGCTCTACTGTCCTGGCCAACATTACATCACCCCCAAATATTAGACTGGTCTGGACCGGATCAGTATTTGTAATCGTCTCAGAATAATAGTCTTCAACCTTCCATCCTTCCAAGCTTCTGTCATTGGGGAATAAAATAAAAGCAATTACGCTCAGGGCACCAATACCAATTGCAATAATAATGTTTAGGTTATTTTTCATCTTTTGCGCCAAACAAATATTTGTCTTAATACTTTTTGCCTGGGCCGCTCGTAAATTATTGAATTACTATTATTCTTTCCTGGGGCCAGACACTCGGCCCTAAAACCGATTTCCTCAACTTGCTTGGCAATAGGAAGGTGTAGTAATCTTGTGCCAACCCTCCAAACAGGGAAGATTACCACCAAGGGTGTTCCCGAGGCAACTACTTGACTGGCCGCCCGGAAAAAACCAAGATATAGACGGCTTAATTCTCTGATTATGTCTGGCAGTTGATTTTCTTGCCAGCGGGAAGGGCCCAGATAGGGTTCAGTAATAATGGAGTCGGGCTTTGGTATTTGATCATAAATCACCCGACTATCAGATTCTATCAATTTGTAGTTGGCCCGGAGGGAATATTCTTGGAGAAGCCATTTTAGATTATCTTTGGTATCACTTATTGCCTTCTTAGAAATATCTGAGCCAACTAAATTCTGATAACCCATTAATATGGCCTCTTGCAATATGGTGCCAGAGCCGCAAAAGGGGTCAAGCAACAATGCTTCTTTCTTTGTTTGGGCCAGATTAATCATCATCTTGGCCAGTTTGGGTGGCAACATACCAGATCGGCTATCACGACTGGGGCGACCGTAGTCGCGTCGGCTGTACTCTTCAAATTCTTGGACCACTTCGGTCAGACCAACGATGATATCTTGGTTATCGGGCAATAAGACGAACTCTGCGCCTTTTTTGATCAGCTTATTTTTGGCTACAACCACGCTGGAAAGAACTGGTTCCTTGGACACAACAAATCGTGAGCTTTTTCCTTTCCCCTTCAGCCTTTTCTTGATCTGCAATCCAAGATTTCGCACTTGCTGCCTGGTCTTCCGGTCACTCCCGTAGTAGCTTATACCAAAGATTGGTCGATCTTGCTCCGATAGACCTTTTTCCCAAAAGGGGTTCGTTAATATCTGTTCGGCACTAATCCTGGCAATAACCTTGCCAATCTTGATAGTGCCCCCCAATTGCCTGATAACCTTTACAGAATCAATTTGGCTATCCGGCTGGACCACTAAGTACTCCATGTCGTATTGGTACGATTTTGAAGTCAGCCCCAGATAGCTGATTATCTCCCAGGCAGAAAGTTGGGGTACCTTTCCTAGGATAAAAAAATACTGTGACATACCTATATATTAGCGGTATTTTAGACTCTTGTCATTTCCAGGAGGCTGTGATAAACTGATTTTACTAGCCAATTTGGCATTTTTTAATAAATAATATCCGCCAAGGTAATCATGACAAACTACGAATTACTGTTTATTGTTCCAGCCAAAATATCAGATAAAGAGATCTCCCAGGTAGCTGAGAAGGTGGCCAAAATCATTGCCGAAGAAGGGGGGTCTATCACCAAGGAAGACAACCTGGGAAGGTTTAAATTATCTTACCCCATTAAGAAAAATGATGTGGGTACCTATTTACTTTTTCAATTTGATGGCGATAACAGTATAGTCGCCAAGTTAGAAAAGATTTTCAAACTTACCCCTGAGCTGCTGCGCTATATTATTACTATTACTCCCCCGTTTAGAGAAAAAGCAGTCAGGGAGCCCAGGACGCCTGAATTGACCCAAAAGCCCAAGGATAGCAAAACCAAGCGGACCGCTAAGACCAAGACCAAAATTAGTCTCGAAGACCTGGAAGAAAAACTGGATACTATTTTAGATGATGATATACTAAAATAATTTACTATTAATATATAAAAAGATGAATTTGAATAAAGCCATGATCATCGGCAATCTGACCCGGGACCCCGAAACCCGCAATTTGCCATCTGGTCAAAATGTTGCTTCTTTTTCTGTAGCCACCAATCGTCGCTGGAAAGACGGAAAAACCGGAGAAGCAAAAGAGGCCGCTGAGTTTCATAACATTGTGGCCTGGGGAAAATTAGCTGACATATGCGGCCAGTACCTAAAAAAGGGCAGCAAGGTTTACCTTGAAGGGAGATTACAGACTCGTTCTTGGGACGATCAAAGCGGCAATAAGAAGTACCGCACCGAAATCGTTGCTGAAAACATGATTATGCTGGATCGAGCCGGATCAGTGCCGGAGATGAAGGATTCTCCCAAGCCTGCCAAGGGTGATGAGCCCAAAGAAGAAGAAATTAGCGTAGAGGATATCCCTTTCTAATATGCCAAAACCACCACCGAAAAACCGAGAGTGTCATTTCTGTTCTCTGGGAGAGAAAGAAATAGATTACAAGGACATCAAAACCTTGCAACGTTATACTTCTTCCTATGGCAAGATTCTTCCCCGAAAAAAAAGCGGGATCTGTGCCAAGCATCAGAGAAAATTAGCTCAAGCTATTAAAAGAGCTCGCTATATGGCTCTTTTGCCTTTTACTACCAGGTAATTTTTTAGCAATAAGAACAGTTCTTATTTTTTTATTGGCCGAATATGCTGTCCATGAACGATCTAAAAGTAAGTAGTATTATCGCGGTTGACGATCAGCCCTATGTTGTTTTATCTGCCCAACACGTCCAGATGGGAAGGGGCGGTGCAATCCTAAGAACTAAAATAAAAAACCTGATTAGCGGACAAGTTCTGGAAAAGACCTATAAATCAGGAGATAAAATTGACCAGGCAGATTTAACCTTTCGGCAGTCTAGTTTTCTTTATAAAGAGGATGACCAATACTATTTTATGGACACGGAAAGCTATGAGCAATTCTTTTTGGCTGAGAAGGTAATCGGTGATTATCGTAACTTTCTAAATGAAGGTCTAGTGCTAAAAACCATGCTTTTTCAGGACAAGCCTGTGTCCATAGAGTTGCCTAGGAAGGTTAAGCTCAAGGTAATCCAAACTGAGCCCGGAACCAGGGGCGACACTGCTCAGGGTTCAGTCACTAAACCGGCCACTCTGGAAACTGGCTATATATTAGGTGTGCCTCTTTTCGTCAATCAAGACGACACTATAGTGGTCAATACCGAAAGTGGACAGTACGTAGAAAGAGGATAAAGATAATACAAAAAGGTAGATGGTTTAACTGACATCTACCTTTTATATTTGATTATTCCTTTATTTCACTAACAGCCTTTACTATATCATCTCTAATTGCCTTTTGTAGTTTTTTATCTTCTTTCAGTCTCGCCTTGGCTGCTTCACGCCCTACGCCCAATTTATTCTCTTGATAGGTAAAGGTATTGCCTGATTTATTTATTATTTCGTATTGAACACCCGTATCTAACAAATCACCCGAAATGGAAATACCTTCATTGTACATAATGTCAAATTCAGTGGTTCTAAATGGTGCAGACACCTTATTCTTAACCACTTTACACTTGACCCTATTGCCTACCACTATGTCACCCTTCTTGATCTGGGCAGAACGTCTAACTTCGATACGAACCGAGGAATAGAATTTCAGGGCAGTTCCGCCTGTGGTAGTTTCGGGATTTCCGAAGTAAACTCCAATCTTCATTCGAGTTTGATTGATAAAGATAACTACTGTTTTAGTTTTGCTGACTACCCCGGTCAGTTTGCGCAAGGCTTGGCTCATCAATCTGGCCTGCAGGGCCATGTGCTGATCTCCCATCTCGCCTTCAATCTCAGCCCTAGGTGTCAGGGCAGCTACCGAGTCAACTACCGCCACATCTACCGCATTGGAGCGAACCAGGGTTTCTAATATCTCTAGGGCTTGCTCCCCAGTATCCGGCTGAGAGAGTAATAGCTCATCTACCTTGACCCCGATTTTCTTGGCATAAGCCGGATCTAAGGCGTGTTCGGCGTCAATAAAGGCGGCAGTTCCTTTTAGCTTTTGTACTTCGGCTACTATGTGCTGAGCCAAAGTAGTTTTGCCAGAAGCCTCTGGGCCGAATATTTCTATCACTCGACCACGCGGTACTCCGCCCACGCCCAAGGCTATATCCAATGACAGGCAACCGGTAGGCACCACATCTACATCCGACCTTCTGGCTTCGCCTAGTAGCATTATGGAACCATCGCCAAATCTTTCTTTGATTTGTTCAATGGCGGCTTGAGCTGCTTTGTTTTTTTCGTCGAGTTGACTTCGATTTTCCTCTTTAGTACTCATATTAATATATTTAATTATTATTCCCGTCTTCTTTTTTGTAGAGAATTTGTCTGGTTACGACCCTTTCTTGACTGCGTTCTTTGGATACAACAATGGTAATGGTATTAACCCCTTCTTGTAAATCGACAGTTTTTTCAAAGTGACCAGCTGGGTCGGCTAATACTGTTTGTCCGTTGATAACAATAATTGCCTCTGCCTCGGTCTGGCCAGCTACTATCACTTCAGCTTGATTAATTGTCAGATTGTCGGGCGGGCTCTCAAGGATTAGCTCGGGGGGGACAAAAATCATCTTAATCTGCAGTCCCAGATAGATCAATATGGCAACTACTATGACCATGATGACTGAGTTGCGGATTGTTTTGGGAGTAATTATGGATTTCGGCATTTCTTCGGATTTCCGTGGTTTTTTTACTCTGGTTACAATATTACTTTCTTTCTGATACAGACCTAAAACCATATCTGGATTAACTTGCATATATTCGGCGTATTTTTTCAAAAAACTTTTAGTATAAATTTCACCAGGCAATCGGTTGTATTCACCTCTTTCTAAAAATTCAATATACTTTTTTTGAATTCCAAGTTCTTCTTCGATCTGCTCTAAAGAAACATTGGCCTCTTGGCGCATGCGGGCCAACCGCTCCCCCAAAGTAGTACTGCCGATTACCCTTTTACCACTAAAATCTTTCATACTCCTTTATTCAAACTTTTCTTCAGTCTTTTCTTCTGTTTCTTCTTCAGTCTCCTCTGCCTGGTTGTTATTCTCTTCTACTTCCTCGGCAGGGCTGGCTTTTTTTTCCCAAGCTTCTTCT
Organism: Patescibacteria group bacterium; assembly: GCA_043817315.1. Classification (GTDB taxonomy): domain Bacteria; phylum Patescibacteriota; class Patescibacteriia; order JBDRGY01; family JBDRGY01; genus JBDRGY01. The sequence goes on from JBDRGY010000016.1 coordinate 108,198, forward strand.
AATATTTCACGCGGTTTGGCACCGTCAGCCGGACCAATAAAACCATGTTCTTCTAATATATCCAAAACTCTAGCGGCCCTTGCGTAGCCGATTCTCAAGCGGCGTTGCAGCAGAGAGGCCGAAGCCTTTCCAGCTCGCAAGATTACGTCTTTGGCTTCTTGTAGCAATTCCTCATCTTCTTCTAAATCAAAGTCTTCACTGGATTCGGCCGGGCCTTCTTTTTTGAGTACCTCTTCGTGAAAATCTGGCTTGGCGCGCTCTGAAATATATTCTACTACTTTTCTAATTTCTTCGTCCGCTAAAAATGCTCCTTGATACCTTCTTGGTTGCGAAATATCCGAAGAGCTGTAAAGCATGTCTCCACGACCCAGAAGTTTCTCTGCCCCGGAGTGGTCTAAGATAGTCCTGGAGTCAACTAATGAGGCTACGCTAAAAGCTATGCGGGCCGTAATATTGGCCTTAATCAACCCCGTTATTACATCTACTGACGGTCTCTGGGTGGCAACTATTAAATGAATACCAACTGCTCTGGCCATCTGAGCCAGTCTGGTTATGGCTGCCTCTACTTCATTGGCTGCTACACTCATCAAATCAGCTAATTCATCGATAACCAACACAATAAAAGGCATTTTCTCCTTGCTGGTGGCGTTGTAAGAATGGATGTTCCTTTTACCAGCATCTGATAATACTCGGAAACGATTGTCCATCTCTCTGACAATCCATTTTAAAGCATTAACGGTCTTGTCTGTTTCCGTGATAACCGGGGTCAATAAGTGGGGAAGTTTATTATAAACTGTAAATTCTACTCTCTTGGGATCAACCAGAATGAGTCTCAAGTCATTAGGACTGTTTTGATAGAGAAGGCTGATAATAACGGCATTGATGCACACCGACTTTCCGGAACCTGTGGCGCCAGCAATCAAAAGGTGAGGCATGGAATCTAAATTGGCCATCCGGGACTTACCGGAAACATCTTTACCCAAAGGAATCATCAAACTTGATTTCCTCTTTTTAAAATCCTCTCCTACTAAAACCTCTCTCAGGCCGACAATGGCTACTGTCTGGTTGGGGACTTCAATGCCCACTAACGATTTGCCGGGAATGGGCGCTTCTATCCTAAGCGGGTGGGCAGCCAAGGCCAGAGACAGGTCATTTTGCAAGGTGGTAATCTGCGACAATTTAATTCCCTGGGAGGGCCTTAGAGTATATTGAGTTACAGTCGGACCAACATTAACATCTCCCATCTCTACTGGTATACCAAAGTTTTCTAGGGTGCGTTTTATTTTTTCTAGATTGGCCCTGATATCACCGCTAGTCGGTTTGGAACCATTACTGTTTAACAAGTGAATGGGCAAATCAATCTTGCCAATTTTGTGCTTGTCCCCCGGAAAAATCGCCATTTGTCCCTCGTCATTTTTTTCTTCGGCCACAATAATCGGGCCCTCTTTTTCCGCCCCATTCTCTGATCCTGCCATCTCTTTTTTCTGAAATTCTGGTTCTGATATACCTTCCCCCTCTTGGGGTAGTTCATCTTTTTTAAACCGGGTGCTATATCTGATACGGTTAATAAAATCACTAAGGCGGTTAAAAAAGTTTTTTAGAACTCCACCCTTGGCTAAACGGGCTAAGGTGGTATTAAACATGACTAACAGCGCAATGATCAAAAGTGCGATTAGGACAACCAAGGTGGCCCAACCGCCCATCATCTTCTGCAGAGGCCAAGCCAGAATTAAGCCGAAATAACCGCCCCCCTTACCCGAGGATATAGCTTCAAGACTCTCTTCGGGCCTATAGGTTAAATGCATCAAGCCAGAATAACTAAGCACCAGCAGGAACAATCCGATATAATTTGATGTCCTAACTTGATATTTTTCCGGAAAAAGTAACAAATAGCCCAAAACAGCCAAAAGAATAGGTATAAACACTTTTCCCCAGCCGAAAAGATAACGTAAACCGGTATCAATAAAATCCCCCACGCTGCCCGCCACATCCAAGAGACTCAGGAAAAAAATAAATGCCAAGGCGAAAAGGATTATTACGGCAATTCCTTTTTTGGTTTCAGCTTGTAAGAAAAATTTATCCTCCTTGGGGGAAGATTCATCTGATTTAGGGCGACGTTTTCTGGTGCCTTTTTGGGCCATAGTTCTAATATTAAGTTACTACATTTTAGCATTTTTGGTTGCTTTTAGCAAGGTGAAAACAGCCAAAAAAGACGGGTCTACCCCGTCTTTTTTGGCTACTTACTGCTTTTTACCCGCCGGGCGGACCAACCGCTTGGTCAGGTTTGTCCTCGGTGCAGCAAGAATGAGGATGATCTGACCAGCAGGTTTTTATCTGTCCCCAGGTGGTACAAGTACCGTATCTAACTGGTCTAGCATCAGCCGCTTGAATTTGCAGGGCGACAACTGCGACTATGGCCACCAATAAGCAGGAGGCCATAATAACGACATTTCTTTTGCTCATAATCTCACCCCCTCTCCTAAGAGGTTAATATTTAATAATTCACTTAATAAATTTATTGAGGGTCGCCTACCTGGCTTTTAGGCTCTCCGCAGCAGGTGGCTGGGTTAGAGCCAAAACAGGATTTTATCTCCCCCCAGGTATCACAAGGCCCTTGTGTTTGTGCCCCTCCTCGGGCCTCGGCCATCTTAACTCCAACCCCAGTGGCGATTAAAAGTAATGCCAGGCATACGCCCAGAATTATCATTTTTCTCATAGACTCACCCCCTTTCTTTGAATCTTTTTAATAACTATTTTCATTGTGGCTGCTCAATTTCGTCGACTATATGCTGGCAACACGGGTGATCGTTGCCTGGGTCTGCATCAAAACATTTCTTTAGTTCTGACCAGGGGATATAACATCCATCAAGGTTATTTATCCTGGCTTCTGAAGTTTTTATTTTTACCCCCAAAATAACCATAGCAATTAGCAAAAAACAAGCGCTAATAATAACTGTTTTTTTCATAAGCTCACCCCCTTTCGGTAGTCATTTAATGGTAAAACCTCCAATAAGGGCCGCTTGGCGATGAACGTATCACCACCAAGCGGGACCAATGAAGGTTCTACTCACAAGCTGGCTACTTGAGAAGCACCATCTTGCGCGAAGAACACTGTTGCCCTGTCTCCAGCCTATAGAAGTAAACGCCGGAGGCAACGGCTCTTCCATGGTTATCCCGACCTTGCCAGACCGCAGCCTGCTGACCAGCTTCCTGCTCTTCGTCAACAAGGTTGCAGACCAGTCGGCCCGCCACATCATAGACATAGAGCTGAACTGGGCCAGCTTGGCTAAGGCTGTAGGCGATGGTGGTAGTCGGATTGAAAGGATTGGGATGGTTGGGCAGCAACCGGAATGAGAACCCAGCTTCGGTGGCTTCCGCAACCCCGGTAGCGATGTCTTGCCAGCCAATCGGCAGAGTAGGATCACCCAGGATCGAGTACATCCGGATCTGGTTATGAGTCTGAGGACACTCCTCGTAGGCCAGCTGCTTTGCTGCCAGCGTGGCCTCACCTAGTGTAGTTTCGTTCCCCATGTAGAGCTCACCCGCCAGATAACTGAAGATTTTGGAGTTGGTGTACTGATCTGAGATATCTGTAGGCCCCATCCAGGCCCTGGCTCCCTTGCCAGGTGCTGTCAGGAAGTCAGTAGCCATGTCCAGGCCCCAGCTGGATTCACCTCTGGTGAAATCAGCCATGCCGCAGCAGAAGCCGAAAACGATAGGACTGGTCCAGTTTTCTACCAAGTAAGTCATGTCGAAGTAGTTATTCCACTTGGTCAGAATAGACCCGTTGCTGATCCGGTTGGCCAAAGTGCTGAAGTAGAACTTGTAGTCGATTCCCGCATTCTGGATAGCACAATCTGCATCCCGCCTGGCGGAATAGGAGAAAGGGTCATCCGAATAACGGTAAATCGTGGTACTGGCAGCCAGCTGCGGATCAAACTGACCATAGATACTCATGGCCAGCGTCTCGGCATAGGCACCGCGGCAGCCTGACAGATTCCAGTTGCCAATCATCAGACCAGCCTGACAACGACCAGAGCGATCAAGATGCCATTCTACAAACTTGTCGGCAACGATCCACAGCTCCTGGAGAGTATTGATTGGCACGCGGCCTACGGCTATGTTTTCTTGTCCATCACCGTCGGTATCTCCGTACCAACCATCCCAGGCATAGAGATCATCGTCGCTGTAGTAACAACCGTCCCAGAGTACGTAGTAGCTTTGAATCAGATTCTGCCCTGGGAGCAGTCGATTGGCATCACCCCACAAAACAACGTGGGTAGGCAAGGGGTCCATAGCCAGAATGTAGTCTTTGATGTCCTGCGGCTGAGAAGTGGTCCCGAAATCTTCCAGGGCCACGAACTGAACCAGATGACCTTCTAGATACTCCAGGGTATAAACCCAGTAGTCCAAATGGTCAATCCAATCCGCCGGGCAGACACAGAGCACATCCGGGTCAGTCAGCCCCCCATCCTTAGGTTCGCCATCTGGTTGCGGAGGTGTCTGATACTTGGGCTGGTAGACAACCGGCTCCACAAGTTCTGGTGGTTCCGGCCAGCTAGACAGTACCTCGGTGGAAAGATGCTCCAAGACATTCCCGCTTATCTCCATCTCAACAATCTGATAGAGAAAGTCGGGCTGTCCAACAACATCACTCCAGTAATACTGGGCCCCTTGACCATCACTGCCCTGATGCCAGATCGGTTCACTGACTGTCTGCCAGGTAAATCCATCATCGAAAGAGCATTTAACCTGGAAGTAGTCAGTGTCCTTTTCTGACTCAGTTTCCCAGTAGACGATTACCTGCCCACCTTCTTCTACGGCAGTCACTCCCAGCACTGATGCAGCTGGCGGTTCACCGTATTCGGAATAGTAGGCGGTTACGTAATCGTCATGGCTGGGGGGTCGGCAGTTTTTGCCGCTGTAAAACGGCGGTTGACCAAGGGGGTCAGTGTTGCCGTTAAGATAGCGGTCTTCACTATTTCTGCCTTTGACCTTGTCCCAGTTGACCCAACGAGGAAACTCACCGTAGGCGTGTACCCGGATGTCGTATTCCAGCTTGGTGTCGGAGTCTTTCAGCTCAATGTTTTCCAGCTCGGCATAGATTGAGGGCATACCAAGGATATCTTCTATGTTATCCTCTGCCTCAATCGGCGTGTCGAACTCGACATAGGCATCGTTGAAGCTGGATGACTGAAAGACGTAACCGGAATCCGGATAAACCGCACAAACAGCTGGAAACAACACTGTATTGTCGTGGCCAACTATAGACCAGGCACCGTTGGTAGAAAACATGTGCTGATAGCCATGTTGAACCGTTCTTTTGGTCCGTCCTCGCTCGGCATTGAGATAGGTACAGAAGGTATCAATGCTAGCAAAGGCTTGAGTGTTAATCAGCTCTGGACAGTGACCAATGGCAGTGCCTGCTCCCCATTCATCCAGCCAGAGAGCACTAAAACAGTATTCGGCCAAGACAATAGACCGTTCATCCCCGGCAAAATCCCGACAGATATGAGGCCTAACTCCAATGCCATAATATCCTGTATACCCGAAGTAGGCAGGATAAATGTCATCGGGGTAGCTGTATTGACCCCTTCTGACGTAGCGAATCAGGGCAGAGTCCCGGTCAGCCGAATGTCTGTAGGCTTCGATCATTAAACCATCAGGGCCATTGGCATCATTCTCGGTGCCGTGTGAAGAGATGGCCAGAATGGAAATCCCAGGCGTGCTGATCACGCTTCTGAAATCAGCGATGGAGAACCGGGGAATGGTGTCAGGAGCCGGAGAGGTAACGTAGTACTTTTCCATGTCCAGATGGCTTTCTGTTTCCATCCGGTCAAAGGGAGCACTATCGTCACCAAACTGAAACTCCCAAAGCAACAGATTAACCACTGTGCTGGTGTGCACTGTCCGATACTGATCAATGCGCTGCCAGGCTACATTGACCACGGGTATCAGTAGCAGTCCTACCAACATGATTGTTGTGATTCTCTCTTTCATGGCATCCACCCCCCTAATTCGAAGAGTTGGATGGCTGCTCAGTTGCCTTCTCGGTCACGATCAAGCCGTCCTGGTAGTACACTCTGCGACCTTGCTGCAACAAGCGAGCCAACAACGCCATGCGAGATTTGGCCATAGCTTCGTCTGTTCTAGTCGGACTAGTCCTGGCCTGGAACACCTTGAGCTTGGGAATAGGAAAGTCCCGTTCCTTAACCTGGATACTTCCATTGTCCAAGACCTTAACCCACTCGTAGATGTCAGGGTGCTGGCCATACACTGCGTCAGCAACCTGCTGGGTAATTTCTTTCTTGTCACGACCAGGTTCTGCATCGACCAGCTGCTGGAACAGGCTATAGGCCTGATCATCCAGCTGATCCTTGATGTTGACTGAATCGGGCTGTTGCATCTTGGTGTCGCCAAGGGTCGGGTAAATCCTGACTCCATTGACGAAGGCCTCGCTCCCCACAACCTTAAGGAAGTAGGGGCCAAGCACTTCCTGCTCACCCTCTTCATCAACTACCACGAACTGACCCGTCTCTATCAAGAGACTGTCAGGCAGCGCGGGCGTGTCGTTGGCTACTACAGTCACGGCCATCAGGGCCACGATCATCATTGCGAGACTAAGGTGTCTCATGGTGGTCACGCTCCTTTCAGGATTACTCCAACTGCCAATTGACCAATCGATCTGTTGCGGCAAGAAAACACCTCCTCTCAACCACGTTAGACGTTTACTGCGCTTTCCTTTCTTAGAAAACCATGGATTTTCAAGGTACGTATCCAAAAAAAACCTCATATGAGGCTTTCAAGCTATAGTCCGTCTATAACAAGACGTGCCGGTTTCGCTACTAGCTCCCTGCAGTTCAAGCGACCAGATACAAACTACAGTTCTTAGCCTCACCTTTTGTTTCCGTCGGAATAGCACTTCTGTCAATAGAACTTATCCACAGGGGTAACAAAAAACCCGATTTCTTAGCACTTTTATCAGGTTTCTTGACTATTTTAGGTTGGTTTATAGCCTGTTCCAGCTGGTATTTGACGACCAATAATAACATTTTCCTTAAGGCCTCTTAGCCTATCAACTTTGCCTGAAACAGCTGCGTCAATCAGCACCCTGGCTGTCTCCTGGAAAGAGGCGGCAGACAGAAAACTCTCGGTTGATAACGAAGCCTTGGTTATGCCCAGCAATAAATTGTCAGCTACTGCTTCTTTCTTATTATCTTTCTGTGCCTTGGCATTGGCAATGACAAACTGGGAGCGTTCAACAACTTCTCCAGACAATAATTCAGTTTCGCCGGCATCCCGAATGTAAAAGCGGGAAAACATTTTTCGTATTATTATCTCAATGTGTTTATCGTTTAACTTCTGTCCTTGGGAAGAATAGATGTATTGAATCTCTTTGATAACGTATTTTTCTACTGCCCCTCTGCCCCTGAGACGATATAAATTGTGTACATCGATACTGCCTTCGGTTAATTGATCACCGATGTTAACTAGATCACCCTCATTTACCCAGACAGTAAACCTGGTGGGCACCAAACATTCGTTTATCTTTTCTTTTTCAATAATTATTTCCAATGAGTTATCTTTTATCTTGACCACACCGCCTGCCTTGGCCACTACTTTTTGATCTTTGGTCTCGTATAGCAAGTCGTCTTTTTTGACTTCTTGTTTATCTTTTACCCTGAGATTCTTTTTAGCACTCTCCTTTAGCGGATATTGATCTCTGTCAACTTGGGTGTGCCGGATCTTTATCAGTTTCTGTCTGGTTTTTCCATCTTTGGCTGTTGTTTCTTCGATCGATTCAACTTTGCCATCAACTTCCGAAAGCACGGCTGATTTTTTTACAGGACGCGCTTCAAATAATTCTTCCACTCGGGGCAAACCTTGGGTAATATCCAAACCTGCTACTCCGCCAGTATGAAAAGTTCTCATGGTCAATTGGGTCCCTGGTTCTCCAATACTCTGCGCCGCGATAATGCCTACGGCAGCTCCTAGCTCTACCAACTTGTTATAAGCCAAGTCATGCCCGTAGCATTGACGACAGATTCCTCTTTGAGCCTGACAAGTTAAAACATTGCGGGCTCTGACTTCTTGGGGATCTATTTTCGTTAATTCTTCAGCTATCTTTTCGGTAATCAACTGATTCTTGTCTACTATCGTTTTCTTGGTTTTGGGGTTAACTATTTTTTCCAGACAAACTCGGCCCACTACCCTCTTTACCAGATTTTCACCCATTTCCTCACTTTCTTTTTTAGTAAAGACCACCCCTTCTCTATCACCGCAATCATCCAAAGAAATTACCATGTCTTGGGCCACATCAACCAGCCTTCTGGTCAGATAGCCGGCGTTAGCAGTTCGTAGGGCGGTATCAGCCAATCCTTTTCGGGCTCCATGGGTAGAGATAAAATATTCTAAAACATCAAATCCTTCTTTGAAACTTCCTTTAACGGGCAGCTCAATGGTTTCTCCGGCCGGGTTAGTCACCAATCCTTTCATTCCCATCATCTGGGTAATTTGCGGCCAAGAACCTCTGGAACCAGATTCTACCATTTGATAAACAGAACCCGATGAATCAAGGGCATTCTTGCTAAGTTGGGTAATCTGGTCTTTGACGGCGGCCCAAACTTCTACTATTTTAATATGTCTCTCCTCTGCGGTCAGCAGGCCAGTCTCAAAATGACTGTTGATTTCATCAACTTTTTTGTCGCCTTCTTCGACCAGTTTTTTCTTTATTTCCAGGGGGGGTAAGTCATCCATGCCCCAACTGATACCTGATAGGGTAAGAAATTCCAAACTGACTCTCTTGATCTGGTCCAGAAATTCAGCTGTCTCGGCAGAACTCCATTCTTGTAAAGTGCGACTAATAATGTCTTTCAGAATCTTTTTATTCATCACCTCATTAATATAGCCAAAAAATGGCGGCAAAATTCTATTGATCAGGACCCTACCGCAATTAGTTTCTACTAATTTACCGTTTATTCTAACTTTAATTTTTTGCTGGATAGTTATCTGGCCCAAACGATAAGCCATAATTACTTCGTCAAAAGAAACAAAGTGTTTAAGCTTATCCTGGTCTCCTTCTTGCAATATAGTCATATTATAACAACCTAAAACAATGTCCTGAGAAGGTGTGGTTACCGGTTCGCCGGTAGCTGGTTTCAGAAGGTTGTTGGATGATAGCATAATGGTGGCGGCTTCTTTCTTGGCTTCTTCGGTCAGGGGCAGATGCACAGCCATTTGGTCACCATCGAAATCGGCATTAAATGGAGCACATATTAGTGGATGAATCTGGATGGCCTTGCCTTCAATCAAAACTGGCTGGAAAGCTTGGATTCCCAAACGATGAAGGGTGGGGGCCCTATTAAGCAGCACATGAGAGCCTTTGGTTATTTGTTCTAGAATATCCCATACTTCCGGCCGGCCCGATTCGATCAATCTGGTGGCCGAACGAACATTGTGAACGAATTCATCTTTGATCAGTCTGCTTATTACAAATGGTTTAAAAAGTTCCAGGGCCATTGTCTTGGGAATGCCGCATTGTCCGATCTTCAAATAGGGGCCAATAACAATGACAGAACGACCGGAATAATCAACACGCTTACCCAGTAAGTTTTGGCGGAATCTACCTTGTTTGCCTTTTAACATGTCAGCTAGGGATTTAAGCTGTCTCTTCTGTCCTGTGGAAGCGGTAACTGTTTTACCGTGACGGGCTCCGTTATCAATAAGAGCATCCACTGCCTCCTGCAACATTCTCTTTTCATTACGGGTAATAACCTCAGGAGCATTAAGCTCCTTGAGGCGTTTAAGACGATTGTTTCGATTAATAACTCTTCTATACAAATCGTTCAAATCCGAAGCAGCAAAACGTCCGCCGTCCAGCTGGACCATGGGGCGCAAATCGGGTGGAATAACAGGAACGGTTGTCAAAATCATCCACTCCGGCTTGATGTTGTTAGCCTTCAGGTTGGACACTAGTTTTTGACGACGCAGTATTTTTCTTTTACGATTTTTATTTGAAGAAGCAACTTTCTTCTTTGACTCGGTAATCTCTTTTTCTAGATTTATCGATCTCAGCAATTTGTGTATGGCCTCTGCTCCAATGCCCGCTTCAAAAACATGTCCGTATTTTAGGGACAAATCCTGATAAGTATTTTCAGAAATTATCTGGAGCGGTTTAAGGTTGCGTAATTCTTTCTTGGCTAAATCAGCTGCCTCTTCCAGTTCTTTCAGTTCTTCCTCTTTTTGGCGAGCGTTGTTTACTAATTCCTGATCAGCCCAGGCTTCAGTTTCTTTCTTGTTTTTGTCATCCTTGGCTTTTCCTAATTTTTGGGTTTTCTGCTGTTTGACCGAACTTACTTTTTGGTTAAAGCTATTGTCGATATTTTTCTTCTTTGAATGAACCTCTTGGTCGATCTGTTTTAAGGTTTCTTCCCGTAGTTCCTCATCAACAGCTATAATAATAAAACTGGCAAAGTAGATAACCTTTTCTAGGCTTTGCACTGAAAGGCCCAGGATTAATCCAATTTTTGAGGGCACTCCGCGCAAAAACCAGATATGGGAAACTGGAGCGGCCAGATCAATGTGACCCATTCTTTCTCGACGCACAATAGAACGAGTTACTTCAACTCCGCACTTATCACAAATAATACCTTTATAGCGAATGCGTTTGTATTTTCCGCAGTAACACTCCCAGTCCTTGGAGGGGCCGAAAATTCTTTCACAAAACAGGCCATCTTTCTCTGGTCTTTGGGTACGATAATTAATCGTTTCCGGCTTGGTTATTTCCCCATTGGACCATTTATGGATAACATCCGGGGAAGCCAGTTTTAGCTTGATGGCATCGAAATTGATGTTTCTTTCGTTGTCTTGTGCCATATCTATTTCTTAGTCTTATCTTTTTTAGTAGTTTTCCTGGCTACAGTCTCTATCTTCTCCTCTTTCTTTTCTTTTATATCTTCTTTTTTGGCTGCCGGCTCCTTTTTCTCGGGAGCTTCTTTGACACTTTCTTTGTTTCCCGCCTTCTCGTTTAGCAGCTCCACATCTAAACACAGACCTTTTAGTTCTCTAACTAAAACATTAAATGATTCTGGAATATTAAGTCGCCTTATTGGTTCTCCTTTGATAATGGCTTCGTAGGCTTTAGAACGTCCGGCTACATCATCAGATTTGATAGTTAAAATTTCCTGCAGGGTATTGGCTGCGCCGTATGCTTCTAGTGCCCAAACTTCCATCTCGCCAAACCTTTGACCACCAAATTGAGCCTTACCGCCCAGGGGTTGCTGGGTTACTAACGAGTAAGGACCGATTGAGCGCTGATGGATTTTATCTTCAACCAAGTGGTTGAGTTTTAACATGTAAATGATGCCTACGGTCACCGGCTGATTGAAGGGGTCACCAGTTCTGCCGTCGTAAAGAATAACTTTACCGTCTTCAGGCCAGCCTACCTTTTTCAATTCCTGTTTAATAATTTCTTCGTCTACTCCGTCTAGGACCGGGCTGACAGCTTTATACCCCTGCTTGACTGCCGCGATGCCCAGATGAGTTTCTAAAATCTGACCGATATTCATACGAGAAGCAACTCCTAGCGGATTCAGAATAATATCAACCGGAGTTCCATCTGCCAAGAAGGGCATGTCCTCTTGCGGAATAATTCTAGAGATGACTCCTTTGTTCCCATGGCGTCCCGCCATCTTGTCACCCACTTGGACTTTGCGAAGCTGGGCTACGCTAACCTGGAATGATTTAATAACGCCGGAGGGAAGTTTGTCTCCGTTTTCTCTGGAAAATATTTTTATGTCCACTACCTTACCGTGCTCACCGTGTTCTAAATATAGCGAACTGTCTTTTACGTCTTTAGCTTTTTCTCCAAAAATTGCTCTCAATAGTTTTTCTTCGGCTGATAATTCTGTTTCGCCTTTAGGGGTGATTTTTCCGACCAAGATATCGCCAGAAGAAACTTGGGCTCCGATCCTGACCACTCCTTCTTCATCCAGGTCTTTCAGTTTCTCTTCAGAGATATTGGGAATGTCTCTGGTAATTACTTCTGGGCCCAATTTGGTGTCTCGAATATCAACTGAGTAGTCTTCGATGTGAATTGAGGTATACATATCTTTATGCACCAGTCGCTCTGAAATCAAAATAGCGTCTTCGAAATTACCGCCCTCCCAGGGCATAAAGGCAACCATGATATTTTGTCCTAGTGCTAACTCTCCACTTTCTGTGGCTGCTCCGTCGGCCAATAGATCGCCTTTCTTTACCTTGTCTCCTCTTCTGACCCTGGGCCTTTGATTCATGCAAGTTGAAGCGTTGGATCTCTTAAACTTTCCCAGCTGATACTCTTGAAGGTTGCCACCACTTTCCAGCACTGCGATGTGATCAGAATCACATTCAACAACTTTACCATCTTTGGCGCAAATAATGGTATGTCCGGAATCATAAGCCGCCCTTCTTTCTACACCAGTGCCCACTACCGGTGCCTGGGGATTAACCAGGGGAACTGCTTGCCGTTGCATATTGGTACCCATCAGGGCCCGAACAGCATCATCATGTTCTAAAAAAGGAATTAGAGAGGTAGAAACCGAGACGATTTGGGACGGAGAAACATCCATGAAATCTACTTTAGATACACTTTCTAGGGTTGGTTCTCCTCGTTTCCTGACCTCAGCTTTATCTTCAATAAAATATCCGTTGTCATCAATCGGGGTAGTAGCTGCAGTGGTAATATTACGCTCTCCACCGGCTGCATCCAAATAAACTATTTCGTCGGTAACTCGGGGCTTTATCGGTATGTTGGTAATGGCCTTGTGTTTGGCCAGTTCTTTGGCCAGTTCTTTGGTTATTTTATCTCCTACTTTAGCTATTGAACTTTTGCTTTCAGGGTCAATTATGTCTTCACGCAATATTTCACCCTCAGTTACCTTGGGATCGTTGGCTAAATCATGGATAACTTTTCGCATGGGGGTTTCAATAAACCCATACTCATTAACCCGGGCATGAGAAGCAAGGTGGCCCACCAGACCAATATTGGGACCTTCCGGGGTGGCAATGGGGCAGATACGTCCGTAATGAGTGCGGTGAACATCACGCACATCAAATCCGGCCCGTTCCCTCGAAAGCCCGCCAGGGCCCATGGCAGATAATCTTCTCTTGTGTTCCAGCTCGGCCAAAGGATTAGTCTGGTCCATAAACTGAGAAAGTTGAGAAGACATAAAAAATTCTTTCACCGCTCCGATAACCGGTCGGGCATTGACCAACTGGTTGGGGGTAAGAGTATCGATATCTTTGGTGCTCATCCTGTCACGAACAATCCTTTCCATGCGAGCTAGGCCCACTCTGAATTTATTTTGTATCAACTCGCCAATGGCCCTAACTCGACGGTTTCCCAAATGATCAATGTCATCTGGTGCTTCTTGAGTATTGTTGAGACGGATAATTTCTTGGATGATAGCCACCAGGTCTTCTTTCTGCAAAACCCTGGTTTCTTTATTGACCGGCATCTTGAAACCGAAACGTTGATTCAGTTTATAGCGACCGACCCGGCCAAAGTCATAACGATCAAAATTGAAGAACATGGAAAATATTAATGACCTGGCATTATCAACCGTGGCCAGGTCACCGGGTCTAATTCTTTTATAAACTTCCTTCAGTCCTTCTGCCTCGGACTTGGCGATATCTTTATCGATAGTGTTCTGGATATATTTCACATCGGGGTCGGTATCTGTTTCTTTAAATAAATTCACAATATCTTCATCAGAAGAATAGCCAAAAGCTCGGAGCAGACTGGATACGGCCACTTTTCTTTTGCGATCAATTTTTACGTAGATTACTCCCGTTCCATCGGTTTCCATCTCCAGCCAGGCTCCCCGGTTAGGAATTATCTTGGCTCCATAGCAGCGTCGGCCTCGAAAAAGTTCAGATGTAAAAAAAACACCAGCTGATCTGATTAGCTGGCTAACTACTACTCTTTCAATTCCGTTTATAATAAAAGTCCCTCTGTCTGTCATCAAGGGAAAATCACCAAGGTAAATTTCTTGTTCCTTGGCGTCATTATTTTTTTTGTTAACAAGCTTGGCCCTTACTCGAATTGCTGCTTCGTAGGTCAGGTTCTTTTTCTTGGAAGTATTTTCGTCAAAGCGCGGATCATCAAAATAATGATCGCCGAAATATAATTCCAGCTGCCTAGCGTAATCACGAATAGGAGATATCTCCTCTAACAGTTCCTTAAGCCCGTTTTTTAAGAACCAATCGTAAGAAGTCTTTTGGATCTCGATCAGGTCAGGTAAAGGAATGGCTTCGTGCAGCTTAGTAAAGTACCGACGCCCCTCTCTCTCGGTCTGAAATGACATAAAAAATTCACTCCTTTTCTTAAGTAATCTTCTGAAAAGGAGAATAAGACTTTATTAAAGTCCTTAATTAGCAATATATATGCAATGTTGATAATAACAGAATTACAAGGACTGTCAAGGGAATATTTTAGTAATTGAGTAAAGATTGCTAACCTTAGCTAAAAAAGGACAGTTTATTACTATTGTTTTGCTAAAATTAGCCAAATTACTAACAGGATATCCACATGGATATACCCTATTCTTTAAGCAGTTCTCTGGCTGCCCGCCTATCATCCCAGGAAATCCTCTCTCCTCTTCTGCCCATAATACATTGTTCCGCTCCTTTACCGGTAATAATCACCAAATCGTCCTTTTGAGCCAGGGAAAGCGCCTTATTAATCGCCTTTCTTCTGTCTAATATTTTAAAAAGGTTCTTGTCTAATTCCTTGCCGTTCTTGATCGCCCCCTCTGCTACCTGCTCGATAATGGTCATGGGGTCTTCATCGTAGGGATCTTCGTTAGTCACAATCACAATATCAGTGTATTGAGCAGCCAATTTCCCCAGAATGGGACGACGGGCTTTGTCCCGCCCCCCACCACAGGATCCCAAGACAGCAATAGTCCGGCCCAGAGTGGTTGGCTTAAGGGCTTGATAAACACTTTCTAGAGAACGAGGTTCGTGCGCATAGTCAACGATCACCTTAAAGTCCTGACCTTCTTCAATTTCTTCTAGTCGGCCCTCGATCTTCTCAACGCCTTCTAATCCCCCTTTGATCGTCTCTAGGTCAAGACCTAGTCCCAGCCCTACGCAGATGGTGGCCAGTGCATTGTAAACATTAAATAGTCCAACCAGATTGAAGTTGACCTGATGGCCGTTAACCAAAAACTTGGAGCCCCATGACTCCAGGCTAATGTTTTCAGCAATAACGTTATTATAGTTTCCAGCTCTTAGTTTTTTATTGGTGCTGAAGCCCCACTTTTCGTCAGCCCAAAACTTTAAAAAGTAATCAGCTTGTTGGTCGTCAAGGTTGACCACGCTGATTTTTTTGGCTTTTCTTTTGTTCTTTATTAAAGACTTAAACAGTTTGCCTTTAGCTTCTTTGTAATTGGCAAAGGAACCGTGTGACTCGATGTGCTCCGGAGATAGGTTGGTAAAAACCGCTACATCATAATCAATCCCCAGATGACGGTACTGGGCGATGCCCTCTGACGAAGTTTCAATTACAGCATATTGGCATCCGGCCCGGACCATCTCTTTCATGATTTTCTGTAAACCAAAGCGTCCCGGCATAGTCATCTTGGTATCATTGATTTGTTCCTGATCGCCGACTTTGTAATTAAAGGTAGAAGTCAGGCCGACTTTATTCCCGGCTTGCTCCAGAATCTTGGCTATCAGATTAACGGTTGTTGATTTGCCGGTGGTACCGGTCACTCCAATAATTGTCATTTTCTTGGAAGGGTGGCCATAGATAATATTGGCCAGTTTAGCTAATTTCCAATGATAAAAATTTAGCAATGGTTTGGGAATAATTTTTCTGATGAGCTTTTTCATTATATAAAACTGAAAAGCTTACCAATAAACAACAGGTAGATTAGGATCATTAATAACCCTTCGGCTCGATTAATCTTTCTGTCATGGCTAACCACCCAGTACAGAATACTAACGGCCAGGATAAAGGGAATGATTAAGGTGACAACTACCTGAGGAACCACTAGGGTTGTAATCAGGCCGGAGGCTCCCAGAATGACGAATATATCAAAAATGTTGGAACCGATGATGTTGCCAATTAACAAATCATGGTTGCCCCTTCTTACAGCTGTTATGGCTACGGCAATCTCCGGTAAAGAGGTGCCTACAGCTATCAGGCTAGCCGCCAAAACTGAAGTGCCAAAACCCAGTAATCCAGCAATTTCAATAATCGATTTGATAATCCAGTGCGAGGAAAGGGCAATAATTGCCAGGCTGATAACAAGCCCCCAGATAATTTTCCAGGAAAAAGGCTGCCGGGAGCTTTCTTTACTGTCTCGATGAACAATGCGGGAATAAGACAAATAAACAATAAAACCCAATAGAAACAGCAGGGCTTCTCTAGGGGTCAAATTTCCGTCCATCATAGTAAAGAAGACCAATAAAATGGCTCCTATAAATATGGGAAAGTCACCCTGAAAGATATCGTGTTTTATCTTGATTATCTTTTTGCTAAAAATTGCCGCCAGTCCTAAGCCCAGCAGAATATTGGCAATAACCGTTCCTAAAACATTGCCGGAGACCATTCCGGTTTCTCTCTGAATAACTGACGACAAAGAAGTAGCCAGTTCCGGCAAGGAGGTGCCTATCGCCACTATGACCACCCCTACAATAAACTGAGACATGCCCAAAACATGACCCAGTTTTTCGGCATAACGCGTAAAAATATTGGCTGATTTAACCAGGGCCAATAGCGTGACAAAAAATAGCAGAAACCACAGTAACAAATTCATTTTTTAAAATAGATTAAACATTTTGGCTATGAACAGGGCATAGATTAACAGATACATGGCCCCTTCGTAGTGAAAAACTTTACCGGAAATGCCCGAAAAGGCATACAGCAAAGTGGCCACCACCAAAAAGGGAATGCCAACGACGATCATGATCTGGGGCACAACCAGGGTCTTGACCAAAGAGCTGCCGCCGACTACCAGGAGAACATTAAAGATATTGGAACCGAAGACGTTGCCAATTGCGATTTCGAACTTTCCCTTTCGGGCTGATTGAATAGAAACCACTAGTTCCGGCAAAGAGGTGCCGATAGCTACCGCCGTAACAGCTAATACTGTTGAGCTGATGTTAAATATCTCGCCCAAGTTGATGACCGCATCTATGGTGAAACGAGCACCCAAATACATCAGGGCCCCGAATATTATTAAAAGAAAAACCTGCTTAGCGTGGAAATCAAAATTCCCTTTTCTCAAGAAACGGAAAAAATGCGGCTTATCCCTTATGTCTTCTGTCACATCAATCCTCTCCCTGTCATGCTCTGATAAACTGTATTTCAAATAAACGGCGTAGCCAACTACCAGGATCAGTCCCTCCAGCCATGTAATTTTGCCATCCATCATCACTAACACCAGTAAGCCGGTCGACAAAAGAAGCAAGGGAACGTCGAGTTCAATCAAACTTCTTTTTACCTCTAGTTTCTTGGCAAAAATAGCGGCCAAACCAACAATTAATAAAATGTTGACAACATTGGACCCCAAATTGTTGCTGACTACCATAGCAGTGGTATCAACCGCTGCCGTGCTTTTAAAAACAGCCACCAGGCTGGTTAACAGTTCGGGCAAAGAAGTACCGATACTAACAATGGTCACTCCGATCAAGAATGAGGGCATGCCCAAGGCTAAGCCTAATTTTTCCGCTGATGCCGTAAATTTGTCTGCGGCCAAAACTAATAACGCTATACTGACAAAAAATACAAAAATCCAAAGTAAGGTCATAGGTTATTCAGCCTGGAGTAAATTACAATTAGGATCTAATTCTATAAAGTGATTAACTGTTCCGTTTTGATAGGCAGAGCACAGGTTCTCCGGATAGTTGTCCAGCACCTGCCTGGGGTCATGGGCAATGTCACAAGCCCAATCGGGTTGCACTGAATTATTCAAACAGGGACCGCTTCCATAGTCTTCAATTTCTTTTCTCCTGCGGCACTCTATCTGGCAGGAAGTAATGGCTCTGTCCCTTTTGGTGCTGTCGATAAAACCCTCTCCTTCTGCTTGGTCCTGATGGAAGCAACCGGGCAAAGAAAGGGCTATAAATACTATAACTATGCTAATAATTGATTTTTTCATAAATTAGAGTGGAACTCTCTATAGATTAACCCCGTTGAGGTAGCCCTTGGGATAGGCAATAAATTCATTGAGCAATAAAGTGCCCCGCCAATTGTATACTCTGACCTTAGCTACGTCGCCACTTTCTATTGCTGTCACTATTTCAGCCTGGCCGTCACTATCCAGGTCAGCACTGGCCACATTGACTCCGCCCTGAAAGGAAGAATCAAAAGCCATGAAACCAGGGTTTAATAAACTGATGGTACTTTGTCTGTTGCGGCCAAATACTCTGATATGCGGTCCTCCAGCGGACACTACTCCGGTGATAATTTCATCAGCTCCATCGCTGTTTAGATCGCCGCAGGCTAAATTAATACCGCCCCGGAAACTTTCCTCGTAGGCCATCAAGCCCAGGATAACCGGGCGATAGACGCCATTACGATAACCAAAGATTCGTAAATGAGGCCCCCCCTGAGATTTTGGGGCAGTTATGATTTCTGACAAACCGTCTCCTTCCAGATCGCCGACAGCCAGATTGACCCCGCCGCGAAATCCTGAATCATAAGCCATGAAATTCTCGGTGGTCGGCAAATACTGTCCGTTGCGATAACCGAAAATTCGAATATTGGGACCGCCTCCGGAAAGTGGAGCCACTACTATTTCAGCCAAGCCACTGCCGTCCAAGTCACCGGTAGCCAGGGCTAACCCTCCTTGAAAGTTGCTATCAAAAGCCAGTACCACTTTTTCCAGAGTTCCCTGGGTATTAAATATCCTGATTTCGCCCCGACGGCCCGGGCCGGAAGCTGTAATAATTTCTTGATTACCATCGCCATCCACGTCAGCTTTAGCCACCTTAACACCGCCACGGAAACTTTCTTCAAAAGCCATGAATTGGCTGACTAAATTTCCGTACTGATCCAATATTCTGACCTGGGGACCTCCTCCCTGTTTGGTGCCAGTAATAATCTGGTTGGTTACTTGAAAAGGCTCAAAGTCAGTTTGTAACGTATAAGTAGCCGAATCTTGATTGCCCAACCAATAGGCTTGGTTGAAGTCAGTAATGTCTAAGAAATGATATTCCATTTGTCCTGCTGCGGCCAGGCGAACGACCAGCCCCGTATCAAACATACGATCAGTCGGATATGGAATAGCAGTATGGCCGGCAACTATGCCCTGGCTGTGATCATGGAGATCGGCGTAGCTAAACGGGTTTCTGGTTTCCATGAACATCCCCCAATAGGTAGAGGCCGTCTCTGAAGGGATTGTCCAAAGGCCCGAACTGTTAGTACCTCCGGAATACTTAATCATGTCTTCAAAGCCATAGGCTGATTCCTGAAAAATGGCAATTCCTGCTTGGGGCAAAGGATCGCCGTTTTTGTCCAAAACCTTTATCTTATTTTGAGCTGGAATATCTTTTAAATACTCCCCGGGTATGCCCCTCCGCTTGGGCAGTCCCCTTCTATCTCCTGAGATGTCAGTGTAATAATTGTTAAAACGGATCAGGGCCAATATGGAATATTCGGAAAAATACTGCTCGTTGATACTGTTTAAGAGGCCCGAGTGTCTGTTTTTATAAACATAGTCAGTCTCCACCTCGAGCATGCCCAGTCCACCACCTACTGTGGCTCCATCCTCATCAGTAATATGAACATCAGAAGTATAAATAGATAGCTTAGACAAATCGACTAAGCCCAGGGTGTTAATGGCTAGGTTGCGCAATAAATTCCAGTCAGTCGTTTTGGCATAAGCATTAACATAATCAGGGTCAGCGCACCAAATTCCCCGGTCCAGACAATCGTTGTCATCATAATCCCAAGCAATATTCCAAGAACCATCGTACAGCCAATCCTCGGACCCAGTGCTACTGTCTATCTCACCATTGGCATGAATGTAAATATTATCAATTCGGACCCGTAGATTAGCGCCGCTTGAAGTAGTAGAGCCCGTGGCACCGGTTAGGGCTTGATTCAAAATTTCATTGAAGGCACTGACTTGCTGCTGCAGCCAGTCTTCACAAGAATAGGACCCTGCGCTGTTTTTCTGGTAATCAAAAGCGGAACAAAAGCCTTCCTCGACATGAAATATTAAGGAGAGGGTGTTGGTCTTTTCGGTCAATAAGTTATTCTGTTCTGATATTTCTTCAATGGTACCCTCGGGGTCAACCTGGAATTTGATGGTGTGGGTCCCGTCCACCCAGCGCCACAAATAGTCTTGAGTGGTGTAAGAGCCAGGGTTGAGATTGCTAATGGTTCCCGACGAAACTTCGACACCGTCAACGTACCATTTAAAACCAAACTCCCCTGAGATAACATTGCCCTGATTGGTAATCTGAGCAGTGAATGTAACCATCTCTTCTTCTTCGGGCCAGCGCTGCCAGAATTCAGTACCAGTTTTCAGACGATACTGGCCATTCAATCCTCTTTCGGTGTGATATTTTTCATAGCGAGGTGTCCTGGAAATAAAGGTAACGTCCAAATCGGCCAGTTCACTCTCGTCTGTTGTCGCTTCTGTCTTCTCAACCAAAAAGAAGCCGGAGATTATTAGGGCTAAAATGACTAGATAATATTTTTTCTTAACCATAAATTATATTTCTTATCAACTTGGTTAGCTGCCAGAGAAAAGATAGCCGGTGCCTGGTAGCTGTGAAGTTTTTTAACTTCTATTTTGATCTTACTGAAATTCTTTTTAATTGTTTTTAAAATCAGTACCACTTCTTTGTCTGAAACTAACTTGCCCTGCCACCAGTACGTAGAGCTAATGGGAAAAATGTTGGCACAAACCGCCAGGTGTTTTTTTAAAACTGCTCTGGCAATTTTGTCGGCTTCCTTTTTATTGCCACAAACAATGTAAATCAGAATCATATTACTCTACTACTTTAAAAACTTCGTCATGCTCTCTAACCGGTTGGTCCACTTTGGTTCCGACACTGTCTCCTTTCTTGGCTTCTGGCACATCTTGATGTTCCACCTGCATGGAAGCCACTTCCTGTTCAAAATCAGTGGCATGTCCCTTGATGTGGATCTTGTCTCCTACTTTAAGCTCGTCTGATAGTTCAATAATGCCCACACTGATTTTGTTGAAAAAGTGTGAGATTTTGCCTACTGGTTTTTCTTCCATAACCCACCTCCTTCCTTAATAATTTCACTTCTAATTCTACTCTTTTTCTTATTATTTTTCAATAAAAAGAGCCCCTCGTCATCCAGGCTCTAGGTGCTGCTGATTCAGTGATGCAAATGAAGTAACGAGGGGCGTATAGTAGTCCCGATTCCAGCTTCCACTCACAAGGCTGTGCTCGCTTTACGCGGCTGACGCGTTGTCTTGCCCTGGTACCAAGGGCGCCGGAATCGGGATCATCTAAAAATGAGCGTGAACTACTATCCTACACCAACTAAAAAAACTGTCAAGCCTTGCCGACAGCTTCGGTTTTTTTAGCTAAATCAAGCCAAATCAACCTACTTGGGATTCCGTGTATTTAAGCGCTTCTGGTAAATAGTTTATGACATCTGTCGCCATCACTGACCGTTCGCCTATCTCCTTGGTGGCCAGATCCCCGGCCAAACCGTGCAGGTATACGGAAGTAGCTGCCGCCTCAAACAGTTTCTCCTGGTTTTGGGCACCAAGCGTGGCTATGATCCCGGATAAAACATCACCAGAGCCAGCCGTGGCTAAGCCGGGTCCCCCTGATTTATTTATTACTTGCTTACCAGCCGGTTCTGTAATTAACGTCTCCTGCCCTTTCAATACTAAGGTCAAATTCCATTCCCGGGCATAGCGCTCTGATAATTTGTACTTATTATCTTCGATCTCTTTGGGGGACAATTTAATCAGCCGGCCCATTTCTCCATAATGGGGTGTGATAATAGTTCGATTGGGTCGGTTGCTAAATATCTCGTCGGGGTTTCCTTCAGAAATTGCATTCAAACCATCGGCATCTATTATTAACGGTTTATCAATCTTGGCAACAACCTGCTGGATTAGAGAAACCGTTTCTGAATTACGAGTCAGACCAGGACCCAGAACTACCATATCAACATCTTCGGATCCTTTAACAATTTCTTCCAGCGCCTTGAGTGATAAGCTGCCAGCTGGTGTCTCTGGCAAAATCAGGCTCATCATTTCCGGCAGCACTTTACGATAAACATCTTTTAGACTTTCCGGGTAGCCAAAGACAATCAGGCCGATTCCTGTCCGAAAAGCCGCTTCTGCGGTCAGCAGACCTGCTCCGGACATTCCTTTGGATCCAGCAATGATTAAAATCTTGCCAGCCTGCCGTTTATGAATATTCTGGGGCCGTTGCCAGATTATCTCGGGAAAGATGATTTTGTCTTGGATTAGGCGTTCCATGGGTTTATTATACCAACTATATATAATAAATAATATTCTTCGAGTGACCCCGCGCCGCGGGGGAATCGAGAAGTGCCCCAATAGTTCTCGATGCGCCCTTCGGGCTTACTCGAACAATAATTTTATTCTAAGGTTAATCTATTTCTGTCTAAAAACTTAACCTGTTCACTTTTGCGAAAGCCGATCCTGTCATGAGCTTGTTTGTCTAAGCCATGCATCGAACCATACATTATGGAATATTCACCGTACTTATCATTGATTCGGTCCATGGCTTGGGCAATCTTTTTGGGCTTTAGGATGTCTTCCCAAAAAGCAATCTGGGCTTGCAGGGGAATCAGGTTGCTGACTGAAATGGCTAGAAAGCTAACCTTGTCCAGCAACTTAAAAGAGTTAAAGATGCCTGAGGCTGCTTTAAAAATACTTCTGGTGTCAAAAACAGGTTTAACTAATTTCTTGTGTTTGTACATCCCCCCGCCTGATACATAGCCCCAGCCCACATAAATATTTTTAGCTTCTAAATCTTGAATGCGCAGCCGTCTCCCGGTTTTCTCGCACAATTTTAATAAGATAGAATTCAAATACTTTTTATCAGTGGTCCGCTTGGGCAGACAATAAGAATGGCCGATTGATTTGGGTTTTCTGCCTTCACCTTCTTTAACTCCGGTTAATTCAATGCCATTAACATTGGCCCATAAATAATAGCCATTCTTGCCTAGGGCCTGCATTAAATTGGTCACCGAATAGTTTTTCAAGTCATTAAGATCATAGATGCCCAAAGCGTTTAACCTGGCTTCCGTCCGGTGATTAATGCCCCAGGCATCGGTTAATTTTACTTTATCGAAAACCTTGGGCAGTTCTTCTTTTTTAATAATCAACAATTGATCGTTGCTGGCAATATCGGAACCAAACTTAGCCAACCATCTGGTCTCGGCCAGGCCCATGCAGCTTTTCAGCCATTCGCCAATTTCCTGCTTGATTCTTTTCTTGATCTTGAACCCGACGATCTTGGCTTGTTCTAAATTATCAACGTGGCCGGTCAAATCCAAAAAGGCTTCATCAATGCTATAGGGCTCCACCTCGTCGGTATAATCAGCCAAAATAGAAAAAATCCGGCGGGTGATGGTCCGGTACTTGGCTGGTTCGTTTTGGAGCAACACAATATCCGGACACAAAACCAGCGCCTCCTTGACCCGGCAGCCTGTTTTTACTCCCTGCTGTTTGGCCTCAATGGAGGAAGCAATGATGCAACCGTTCTGGGAAAGATAAGCACAGACCCCCACTGGCTTGCCACGCAGGTGGGGATTGGCCTGCTGCTCGCAGGAAGCAAAATAGGAATTCATATCGATGTGAGCGATGATAGACATATTACCCGTCGTAATAAAGCTCCTCTAACTGCCAGTTAAAATCCCTGGTGTTAAAACTTAATTTAAAATAATTGGCTTCATCAGAAACCGAGAAGTGATACAGCTTGTCATTACCCGCCTTCTGACAATGAACCAGGTTAACTTTGTTAACGATGTACCGCTTGCCGCGCCATTCAAAAACCAGCGGCCTCATTTTATTTAGACCAAAAGATACCAATACCTTAATTGGCTCGTTAATCGTTTCGTACATTAAACCTGGCTAAACTTTCTAAAGATCCCCCGAACGATTCCCTGGATCGATGGATTCTTGGCAAAGATCGGTTTCATCTTTTTGTTGGCCGGTTGTAATCTGATTCGATTCTTTTCCCGAAAATACTTTTTCAGAGTAGCGTAAGTATTGTCCAGCAGGGCCACCACCACATCTCCATTTTGGGGATAATAATTCTGCTCCACAATCACGTAGTCTCCGTCTAGGATTCCTTCGTCAATCATAGATTCACCTTTGACCTTCAAAACAAACGAGCTATGATTTCTCACCAGATCAGCCGGCACTGTAATTATTTCCTGTTCTTCTATGGCTTCAATGGGCTCACCAGCTGTAATCAAGCCAGCCAAGGGCAGCTGAATGGCTGATCCTTTTTTAAACACTTTGGTTGACAACCTGATGGATCGCGGCGAAGAAGTGCTGCTTAAATAACCCTTCTGCTTTAAATGCCGCAAATGAGCGTGAATAGTGGCCGGGGAAGTCAGGCCAAAATTAGCCCCGATTTCCCGAAGCGACGGGGGGTAGTCATGAGTATTAATATACTCCACCAGGTAATTAAGGATTTCAGCTTGTTTTTTAGTCAGATTAGCCATATTTTAGTCTCCTTTATTTAATTATCCACATCTATTATATATTATACACGAACAAAAAGCGAACATCAAGGGGTAAATAAAAAACCCCCGCCGGGGCACCCCCCCTGTCGCTTTTTTAGCTCAGCTTCCCTATTTCATAAATTATCTGATAAATAATGCCCACCAGTAACAGAACAATCAAAGTGTAGCTAGCCCAATTGGGAATCTTTACTTCGTAAGCCGGCTTAAGTTTGCCCTTGGTCTTGGCTTTCAAAAAAATCAGAATAACCACAATCGCTTCCACGGCCAACATGATAGCTCCAATAATGGCAATGATATTAATAAAGTTTTTTAGACCCATGAAAAACATGGCCAGAGGGACAAAAACGGTGATGGCCCAGGATAAAAGATGGGGTATTTTAAAATCGTACCAAAAAACTTTTTTCAGGGTCAGACCCAAAGTCAGAAAAGAAGTAAAAGTCGTCAACAAACCAAAAATAAAACCCAGATAAATTATCCGGCCGCCCCAGACATTTTGCAATCCGGAAATAGCTTCCTCTGTTGTGGCCTCCCCGGTAATCCCCAATATTAAGAAAGTAAAAATAAAATAAGTAAGAACCGATAAGGTAATACCTCCGATAATCACACTGGATAAATGTTTTTCTTGACCTCTCATTATCTCTTTAATTTCCGGTATTATTGACACTCCCCACAAAGCAAACAAAACTACTCCGTAGGGAAGAAAAGAATTCTCAGCAAAAAAGGTCATTAGGTTGTTTGGATCAATTTTGGGAGCACCAAAAATAAATAAAACAATGATGGCAACAAAAAATATAACTAGCAGGTAAAAAGCCGTACTGGCGATTGAGCGGGTACCGAAATAAATCAATAAGGCACCGGCTGTAAAGACAATAAGAGTGTAAACAATGGTTGATCCACCGAACGTCTCAACCAATAGGCCATGCAAAAATTCTCCGCCGATAATGATATAGACTAAGACAGAGCCCAATAAACTTAAAACGGTTGAAAAAACTGTGACCCTTTTTCCCCAACTGCCTAAATACCTTTCGGCATAGCCGGGCAGACGATGTCTTTCTTTGGTTCTTAGGGCCACTTCACCAAACAGTAAATGAACTAGGGCCGAAACTGTTCCGATCACCATCAGATAAAATACTACTACCAAAAAGCCGGACTGTTTGGCTATATAGGGCAAACCAAAAATACCTACTCCGATCACAGTGCTGGTTAAGGTGGCTAAACCAAAAAGTTTCTTTTTCATAAAAATAACCTGCTTAGGTTATTTTAATTATACAATATTTTTTTACTTTTTTAAACTTGTTTCAAAAAAAATCTTTCGTAATGCTCCAAAATTACCCAGTTGACCTACTGCCATTTTGTCAGCCGTAAACTTTATCGGCATCTTATTATATTCAGCGAAACTACATCTTAGGCTAACGTGTGGATCAAAATTAGCAAAACTAGACTCATTGGCATAGGTTTTTACCCAGTAAAGCGAGACGTTATCAACTTTTTCATTTTTATCTAGAAAAAAATTGTCATTGGAAACTTTATAAGAAAAGATAGGCAGCAGGCTATTCATTAATCGTTCATGCAAATTTTGCAGGGCCTCGGTGACATTCAAACAAAAGTGAAAGGTTTTTTCTTTCTCGGGGGTCAGACCAAATTCAACTTTAGTAAATTCTAACTCGATAGGCGGAAAATCAACCGCAATTTTATTAACTTTTTGGTTGACGATCGGTAGTTGTTCTTCGTCTATTACTCCCATGGCTAGGGAGATATGGGGAATGCTGTCCTGTTTATTTAGTTTAAAAAAAGATAAGGCATTTGGTGCCCGGTTTATTTCGATACAGATATCCATAACCTCGTCCGGAGGCAATAAGGCAACATCAATCGCCAGCTTGGTCATTTTGTTTCTCCCTTATTTTATCCAATCCTAATTGACTATAAAGCTCGGCGAATTTTCTTTTTCTCTCGGCTTCATCAAAAATCTCCTGGCGAATGGTCGCCTTTTTTATTCTAATATATTTCCTGATTCCTCGGCTGGGTCTTTTTTTCATATTAACTCAAAAAACTTTTAACCTTTTTCTTTTAGCTCTTAGCTTATTTTACCACCAGCCGCTGGATTTTCTCTTTTCTACGGTGTAAGTGCCGTCCCGGTTGTACTTCAAGGTAAAGTCTCTGTCCTTATCATCTTCAAACTTGGCCGGACCGGAATAGCGGGCGTGTTTGAACAGCACCTTGGCTTCCTCATAGTCCAAATCGTGATCCAGGCGGTCGATGCCATATTTGGCATCCTTGGCTCCAAAGACTTTAAAGCCATGCACGTCTTGGACAATGTCTTGTGGTTTTTCCTTAGCCATATTAATGGTATTTATCTTTTTAAAATATTTTCTATCTTGGCAATATCTTCTGGTTTACCAAAGTCCTGCCAAAAACTCAATTCCTTAACTTTAACTTTCTGCTCTTTGGCTAACAAGGTAATGGCATCAACTACTTCGTACTCGCCCCGGGCCGATTCTTTTATTTGTTTCAACTTGTCAAAAATCTCGGAAGTAAACTTATAAAAAGCAGTATTAACCAGATTACCCACAAACTCCTGAGGTTTTTCTATAATTTCTTCCAAAAACCCTTGGCCATCCTTTTTTAAAACACCGTATTGTTCGGGATTGTCCACCTTGAGACCTGCGATATAATTCAGGTCATCATCAACCATCATTGATTTGATATCAGCAACAGTAAATAAACCGTCGCCGGCAATGGAAACAAAGTTGGCCTGGCCTACCAATTCTTCGGCTGCCATGACAGCACAGGCCGTACCGTACTGGTCCGGTACTTTTATAAATTGGTTAACAATCTGGGCCGGAAACTGATACTTTTTAACAAAATCTTCAAATTGCTCCGCTTTATAACCGACTACCAAAATCATTTGGCTGAACCCGGCTTTCAATAAATCAGTCATTTGATAATACAAAAAGGGCTTGCCGGAAATCTCCAGCAAGTGTTTGGGCTTGTCTTTAGTCAGATGTTTAAACCTGGTACCCTTGCCTGCGGCCTGGATAACTACTTTATTGATCATTTGATTCTTCGTACAATATTGTAAACCGTATGCCATAAAGGAGAGATGGAAAGCTCCCAAGTGCCTAAATAATGTTCTTCGAATCCCCCAAAGCCTTTTTTGAACCGGGAAATACCGGCCCAAGGATGGGTGGGGTCATCACTATCAGCTATTCCCCAAAAATCATAATATTTATAACCGGCCTGCTTGGCCCATTGGATCACCTGCCATTGTAATAAATGAGGAGCCATTTCCTGGCGATACTCATAATCTGAGGCTCCGTGCATATAAGTAACCGTATCCCCGAACCAAGCAGTCAGATTGGCAGCAATTACTTTATCCTGGTATTTGGCTAAGAATAATTTGACCACCCCGCATGGTCTCAGGGAATCCAGCATGGTTCGATAGTAATTTTCCGGATGGGGACGAAAATTGTCTCTTTCTTTGGTTATCTGAATCAAGCGGCAGAATTGACTAATTGATTCTTCATCACATTCTTCATATACTGTTACTCCCCTTTTTTCGGCCAGGCGGATGTTGTATCTGGTTTTCTGCTTCATCTCCTGCAGCAACACTTCTTTATCGTTGGTCAGGTCCAGAAATAAAGTGTCTTTGGGTTGAATAGTTTTGGTGGGTGACAAATGATATTTTTCCAGATCAACCCTAAAGATCGGCTCCACTCGTAAAAACATAGCGTCTTGTTTTTTGGCCCAGTCTTTTAATTCATAAAGTAGGTTACTCCAAACTTCTTCTTTGTCAGCATCCGAAATATTTTGATCGACAATTGGCCCCCGGGGACAATAGACGTAACAGCGACTCAGCGGCAGCTGAATACAAAGAGCCACGGCACTGCCGACTAAACGGCCTTCTTTTTTAACCCCAATACGCAATACACGGCGCGTTTGTATTTCCTTAAACTGACTCCAATGCCAGGATTGTAAAAATTGCGAGTTAGTTTGACAGGCCACAAACTGGTCCAATTCGTGTTTGTCCTTAAGTTCGACTATGTCCATTATTTACTTCCCATAATCTTTAAAGCTTGTTTCAGGCGATCAGCCGTGCCCTGATAATCAACCGGGATCTTCCTGATAACCTCTCTGGCCTCCTTGACGGTATAACCTAAATTAACTAATCCCTCCAAAACTTCCCGGTCCCCTGAAGAGATAGTTTTATCATCTCTATCGACAATCTTGCCTTTCAGTTCCAAAATGACCCGTTGAGCCGTTTTCTTGCCAATGCCGGAAACCGAGGTTAGAAAGTCAAGGTCTTCATTTAGAATCGCTTTCTCCAGTTCCGATACTTTGGCAATGCTCATAAAAGACAGGGCTGATTTGGGACCGACCGAGGAAACTGAAAGCAGTTTTTCGAATAGAAACAGTTCATCTTCGGTCAGAAACCCAAATAGATCCAAGATGTCTTCCCTAATGTGCTGATAGGTATAAAGCTCTACCTCCTGGCCTCCGGCCAGCTCATCGAGGTAGGGAAGGGGTACAAACACCTTGTATCCAACCCCGTTTACCCCCACAATCAGGCAGTTGGCTCTTCTGCTCTTGATTTTCCCGGAAATTGATGCTATCATATTTACCCCGTTAGAAACGCTAAAATGATATTATATTAGATAGAAACTTTATATTATAGTTTCTTACGGGGCATGTCCATTATAACATATGCTAAGATAAATATAATGAAATTTCAGCTAAAATCCCAATTTAAACCGACTGGCGACCAACCGCAAGCCATCAAAAGCCTGGTCTCTGGCCTGTCTCAAAAACAGCGTGACCAGGTGCTTTTGGGAGTAACCGGCTCGGGCAAAACATTCACTATGGCCAATATTATCCAACAGGTACAGCGACCCACATTAATTATTTCTCACAACAAGACTTTAGCTGCTCAGTTGGCTTCAGAATTCAAAGATTTTTTTCCTAAAAATGCCGTTAACTATTTCGTTTCCTACTACGACTACTACCAGCCGGAGTCTTATATCCCCCGCACTGACACCTATATTGAAAAAACCACTAAGATGAACGAAGAAATTGACCGCCTGCGCAATGCGGCCACCTCTTCTCTTTTGTCCCGTAAAGATGTGATCATCGTAGCTTCGGTTTCCTGTATCTACGGCCTTGGTTCACCGATAGTCTACGACCAAGTTAAAGCCATTTTAAAGTCCGGGCAAAAAGTTGACCGTACCAAGCTGCTTAACCAGCTTATTAAAATCCGTTACGAACGTAACGACTTTGATTTTAAACGGGGCGCTTTTAGGGTTAAGGGGGATATGTTAGAAATTTACCCTTCTTACTGGTCTGAACAGATTGTCAAAGTACAGTTTTTGGGAGATGTGGTGGAAAAAATTAAGGTGGTCGATTATATCAGTCAGGAAGTACTGGAGGAGGTCAAGGAAATGTCCATCTTTCCCGCCACTCATTATGTGGCTCCTGAAGAAAGAGTAGGTCAGGCCATGGTGGAAATTGCCCAAGATCTCAAGAAAAGAGTCAAAGAGTTAAAAGATCAGAATAAATTGCTGGAAGCCCAGCGGCTACAGCAACGAACCAGATACGACCTGGAGATGATAAAAAACACCGGGTCTTGCAAGAGTATTGAAAACTACTCTCGTTATTTGGACGGGCGGCAGCCCGGACAACCCCCTTATACTTTGATCGAATTCTTTCCTAAAGATTTTCTGCTGTTTGTCGATGAGTCCCACATGACCATTCCCCAAATCACCGGGATGTACCTCGGCGATCAGGCCAGGAAGCAATCTTTAGTTGAACACGGCTTCCGCTTGCCTTCGGCCCTGGACAATCGACCCCTGATGTTTGAAGAATTTGACCAGAGAATCAACCAGATTATTTACGCTTCGGCTACCCCCAGAGAGTATGAATTAACCAAGTCCCACCAAGTGGTGGAACAGCTAGTTAGACCGACCGGCCTGCTGGATCCCACTATAGAAGTGCGGCCGACCGAAGGACAAATTGACGATTTGCTGGTCGAAATTAAAAAGCGGATCAAGAAAAAACAAAGAGTGCTGATCACTACTTTAACCAAAAGAATGTCCGAAGATCTGGCCGATTACCTTAGGGAGCTGGATATTAAAGTCCAATATTTACACTCTGAAGTGGACACCCTGGAAAGACTGGAGATCTTGAGAGACCTGCGCCTGGGCAATTATGATGTTTTGGTGGGTATTAATTTGCTGCGAGAAGGACTGGATTTGCCTGAAGTTTCTTTGATTATTATTTTAGACGCTGACAAAGAAAGTTATTTAAGATCGGATGTCGCCCTGATCCAAACCATGGGCCGGGCGGCTCGTCATCTTGACGGACATATAATAATGTATGCCGACAATACCTCTGGTTCTATGAGGCGAGCCATCTCTGAAACCAAAAGAAGAAGGAAAATCCAAAAGACTTACAATAAAAAGCATAAGATTACTCCTAAATCCATTATCAAAGCGATTCGAGAAGACCAGTTAGCTGGCGTCAAGAAAAAAGAAGCAACAGTTCCCCATATTGATTTCAAGAAAGTGCCTAAAGACGCCATCCCTCAACTGATTGATGATTTATCAAATCAAATGGATCTGGCTGCCAAGAATTTAGACTTCGAAACAGCCGCTCAATTACGTGATCAAATAAAAGATCTGCGAGCTTCTCAACAAAAAAAGAAAGCCCGCTCGTCCTAAGGACGCTCGGGCTCCACAAAGTACGGGTGGTTTGTCAAACCACGGAAAGCAAGCAGCAGTCGCCAACCTTCGTCATCACCATCAAGCTGGTAATGTTCTCTGATCTGGGGCACAGTCCAGCAGTCCATCTCGATGTGGTCAATCAGAGTTCCTGACCAGGGGATGACATTTAGCCTTTCTAGCAATTTCTCTTCCGTCGTCTTCTTAGGAGCGGCGGGTTTTTTGGTTGCTTTCTTGGAGGGATCGGCTTGGCGACCTGGCTTGGTGTTATGTTTAGCCAATCCTCCTTTGTGGCCACGCTCCGCAGGGGTGGGCTTTTGGATCAAGCCTCGCTCGATTATCTCTTCGCGGATTCCCTCGGTACGCGGACCACTTTTTAGGAACACCCTCTTCAGGATGATGCGGTAGCCGGGATGGTTTTCACCTTCCCGCTGGATCCGCCTCTCTTCCCGAAGGATGGCCTGGGCAACTGCATAAGCTACTTCTGCTTCTGTCACCTTGACTCCTGTTGCCATAAGCTGCTTGGCTATTACTGACAAACCGCCCCGTCTGGTCTGCTGGTAGGCTGCCTGGATAGCCTCTAGGCTCAGACTACCGTTCATGACCATCACCTCCCCGTTTATCTACTTGCCAGGCCAACATGTAAGAATACTCCTATGGAAAAATATGTCAAATCTTGTAAAATGAAGATAGAGACACTAATTATTAACAATGGGTTATGGGAAAAGAATCCTTAAAAACCATGGTTACTCTGGCTACCACCGCTTTTGGACTGGTAGCTGCTTTGGCTTGGAACGGTGCTATCACTGAATTGTTTAAACAGATATTCGGTGAAGCTTCTGGCGTTGTTTCTTTGTTTGTCTATGCAGTGATCGTCACAATCATAGCCGTGTTAGTTTCGGCCAAGCTTGGTAAACTAGCGGCCAAGGCCGGGGTCAAACCAGACGAAGAATAATAACCTGATCAATGCCAAGAGTCATAGTTTTCGGTACCTTTGATGTACTGCACCAAGGTCATCATAATTTTTTTAGACAAGCTAAAAAATACGGTGAGCTTTTTGTGGTAATTGCTCGGGATAGAAACGTTAAGAAAATCAAAGGCCAGAAACCGACTTTTTCTGAGAAAACCAGAAGAAATAGTGTAGCCAAATTAAAAAATGCCGAGGCAGTTTATCTGGGTAATTTATCGGATCCCTACAAAATAATTGAGAAAATTAAACCCGATGTTATTGCTTTGGGTTATGACCAAAATTCTTTTACCAAAAACTTGGAGGCGGAACTAAAAAAAAGAAAGATATCAGCCAAAATCATCCGTTTAAAACCGTATCAACCTCATAAATATAAATCTTCAAGAATAAAAAAAGCCGGTAGAACCTAGGTACAGGTCCTGCCGGCTATATTGTTTTCGTCACCAACCGACCGGGTCGGTCAATTAGTCACTGGTTCGATCTCAGAGAAGACCGGACGAGCATCCAGACAGTGAGTGCACCACTGCTCTGGGTCACTTTCTGATTCTCCACTGTGTGGATCTTCAAAGGCTGACAACAACCCCTCATGTGACAGGTAGCCCAGGCTGTTAATGGTCAGATCTTTGGCTCCGCCGACCAGGTCGAGTCTGCCGTCTCCGCCAATGAACCGATTAATCCAGAGCATCTCAGCCTTTTTGGTGTGAATGCCATAGTTGCAGGCATACCGGTTGGGCGGCGAAGCAACCAGCAAGTCAATTGTCTGGCAACCAGCTTCTCTGATCAATTCAGCTAGCTTGGCCCAAGTCCGGCCGGTCATGATAGAGTCATCAAGCCAGAGGCCACTCTTACGATGTCGGAAGGCGCCCTCCATGGCACTGTACTTGTCTCGGGGATCATCGCTCTCGCTTTCCTCGATGAACTGCCGGCCAACACTGGGCTTGTGAATCAAAGTGATCCGGAAACTGTGACCACTTTCAGCCGCGTAGCCGATAGCCGACATGTCACCAGAGCGAGGCACTGAAGAGACAAACTCGTCCTCAGGGCGCGGGTGTTCCTGGGCCAGACGGCGGCCGCAGCGGTACCGGAAAGCTCCCGCTTCTACTCCTTCGAAAAAGCTGTCCGGCCTAGACATGTAGATCAGTTCGAAAATACAATGAGAACAACGAGCCGCTCGCACCACCTGAATCCGGTCCTGGACTCCAGCCGGGGTAACTACTACCATCTCACCGGGCTTGACCGTGCCAATCACGTTAGCTCCCAGCCCCTTGATCGTACAGGTCTCGGAAGCGAAGATGGGGGCGTCGCCTAGAGCTCCCTGCACTAACGGTCGAATTCCCCAAGGGTCTCGGAAGACGATCATAACGTCCTTGGTCATGATGATGGCTGAGTAAGCACCCCTCAGTTCCAGCATCAGCTGCTTGATAGATGTTATCAGGCGCGAGGGGCGGCCATCAGACAACTGGACCGCTCTTCTTAGAAGGTACTCAGCATCATTCTCGCTGCGAAAATCAATGCCTTGGCCTTCCAGCCGCTGACGCAGGGGACAGCACTCGGGCAGGTCTCCGTTGCTCAAACAGCAGACAGGCCCGCAAAGGGTATCCAGCACGTGGGGCTGCAGATTCTTCTTGTTGTTCTCCCCCTGGGTAGAGTATCGGGCTTGGCCTACTGCCATCTTGGGATTGGAAATCTTGGCCAAGGTCTTATATTCTGGTCGCTCCGGGTCAAAGACAATGGTGGCCTTACCCAGGTTCTTCTGCATGGCAAATTCATCGCCCACCACCGCTGCACCAGCTCCATGCTGGCCCCGATGATCCAGATCTCTGAATGATCGACCGATCACCAAGAATGGATTGACTGATCGCGACTTACCCTGAACAGCTCCGACAATTCCGCACATGGGTTATCCTCCTAGTGGGCTATTAAAAGAGCTATTTTATTCTGAGAGTTATTAACTTTATCAAAATCCCCGGTTCCGGTCAAAATCTTGCCAAAATAAATATCCTGTGTTAATATCTTTAGCACTATAACCTTAACCACCAACTATGCCGATTAAAAAAGCCGCCTTCAAGGATCTGCGCCAAACCAAGAAAAAAACTGCTAAAAATCTTCAGGAAAAGCAGAGTTTTAAATATCTGCTGAAGCAAACCAGAAAAGCGATCGAGGCCAAGAATAAAGCCGGGGCCGCTGAATCTTTGAAGAAAGCCATCAAGGCCTTAGACAAAGCCGCCCAACACAATCTGCTTAAAAAAAATACAGCCTCACGATACAAGTCCAGGCTGACCAAGAAGGTTAACGCTCTAAAATAACTTAAGAGCAAACTTGCAAGACAAACAAGTTGAGTAATGTTTTAGGATCGACTCGACTTGTTTTCATTTTGATATCTATTTCCAAAAGCTGTTGGTAGGCTAATTTTAACTGGGCCAGGTCAAACTTTCTCAGCTGCACCTGTGATTTTTTGACCACGAAGGGGTGGATACCCAATTCTGAAGCCACCGAATAGCTGCTGGTACCTGATTCTATTCTTTCTTGGATTTGGATCAAGTTGCGGAACTGCCAAGCTAAAGTAGCTAATAGTGCTAAGGGGTGGTTGCCGGAGCGTAATTGATCGTCAATCAACTCTGTTGCTGTTTTTACATTCTTGGCTCCCAGGGCATCCGTCAGATGAAAAACGTCTTCATCGAACTTGGCCCGCACAAACAATTCCACATCTTCTTTCTTTATTTCCTTACCACTTTTATAGCTTACTAACTTGTCAATTTCGTTATTCAGCTGCCATAAATTATTACCGACCATCTCGATCAGCAGTCTCAAGCCCGGCAAATCAATCTGGCCTTTTCTGTCTTTGATTTCTTTCTTAACCCATTTGGTTAATTCCAGATTATCCAAAGGATCAAACTTCTCTGTCTTGTCCGCTGCTTTTTTCAGTTTGTTAAAGAGGGCTCCTGACTTTATCTGCTTCGGCTCCCAGAATATAATAATGTTATCGGCCGTTAAATTCTTGGGGATAATATAGTCAGCCATTTGCTGTAGGGTTTCTTTGCCCACTTTATTGGACATTAAGCCCTTCAGTAAAACCAATCTTTTCTGGGACAAGAAACCGGCTGCCGCTACTGCTTTTTGGAAGTCCTCAAAGCTGACATTGTCCTTGTCAATAGTGACCACATTCAAACCGGACTTATCAAATTTCTGGATAAAGCCCTCTTTTAACACTTTTAGTCTTTGCAGCGAGCGATAAGAATCGTCGCCGTGTAACAAGATGATCATTGGCCTTGACAAAAGTTTTGTTTTATAATAACCTTGGACATTCTGTGTTGATTGGATATCGGAGCTTTTTCACCTCCTTATCAAGGAGGAAAAAATGAGGGAGGGCACAATGCCTCAAGTTGGACTCCTGGTTCTTGCGCCAGGCGATACAGTCGACGTCTCACAGCTGCCGAAGGGGCTGAAGGTTATTCAGCCAGACGCCGAGACAGTCGGTGACTGCCGAGTGATCGGCTGTACTGGTAAGATAATGAAGCTGAGCATTCCCATCCAGCCGCCCGGCGAATCCAAGCCGACCCACGTTCACACCCGACACGCTTGTACTGTCTGTCGCAATCACATCGCCTGATCTTTCCGGCCGACCACTTTAATAGGTCGGCCTTTTCATTTACCGAAACTTAAATTTAGTATATAAGAGAAACAAAAAGAGGGCAAAGCCTGCCCCCTTTTTCTGTCAAAATGTAATGGCTAATTATTTATAACAACGGCACGAAGTGGCTACGGCGCACTTGCTAGCTGAGTAGTTTTCGTTCCAAACACCAGTTGGTCTCACGTAATAGTAATTGGCACTGCTGGTGGCCAGTCTTTCGCCGCCACCCCAGAAACCCAGTTCCTGACACCATGGTTCACAGCCCCAAGTATCATCCCCGCTATCACAAACGCTGTCCCCGGTACAGCTATGATCATTACAGCTGAGGTAAGAACACCCTGAACCGTCACAAACTCTGGCAGTTGTGAAATCTATGTAATCGGCGTAAGGCGTACAAACGCTGTAATAGGCATACTCATCCCAATTAGCACTATTTTCGTCAACTATTATTCTTCTGGGTGGACATTGCAATTTGTCGATGGCACAATTGGTGCCATCAGCTCTACATACTTTATCGCCATCACCGGTGCCACCGACCCGCGCTTCTCCCTCTACATACAGATCGCCAATGGGGTTGCCGGCATTACCGATAATACTGACGTCGCCCTGCATTTCAATAGTGCTGTCGGTAAAACCAGTAGCCCCGGAGGCTATATACATCTTCCCGGTGCTGTTGGCTTCAATATGTGGGCTAATACCGTTATCATCATACCAGTGC
Organism: Patescibacteria group bacterium; assembly: GCA_043817315.1. Classification (GTDB taxonomy): domain Bacteria; phylum Patescibacteriota; class Patescibacteriia; order JBDRGY01; family JBDRGY01; genus JBDRGY01. The sequence continues at coordinate 144,939 of JBDRGY010000016.1, forward strand.
ACTCCCTCAAAATAATCTTTGAAGATCACATCGTTTATCGATAGTATATCGTTACCCTGAGTTGTGCCATTGTTGTGGCTACCATAAGTCGATGAAGCCTCCAATACTAATTGGTAAGAGTTGGTATTGCCAAAGACCACTGAGTTGTTGCCAAAGGGAGTGACGTCCGTTCCGTCATCCTGCATCATATACTGACTGTTGCCTCCGCTCCACGGGGCAAAATAGTAACGGCTACCTCGACCCCGAAGAAAGATATTGTTATCGACAGATATATTATCACCGACAGTCACATCTCCTTCTACTGTTAGATCGCCAGTCGGGTCAGCAGCATTACCGGTTAGCTCTACATCTCCCTGCATTTCAATCGTATTGTCATGTCCTGAATTAGCTGAGCCGGCAATATAAAATCGCCCATATGAAGAATCCCCGCTTGTTCCATCAACGCTTATATGCGGATTTTTAATATCAGCGGAACCAAGATAATCCCAGACGACCTTCCTATCAGACTGTATTGAGTATAGTCCGATATTGCCATAAGTTTCTAGTTTATAGTTGTAGGCCCTGTCTCCAATTCCTACATTCATTCCCGAGTCACTATGAATCCCAGAGCCATCTGTAATCCAATTATTACTGCCGGTGTTATCCGTCGCACATTCCCAAGAATCGCCGTCCCATTCTAAGCCTTCTCCGCTGGCACAGCCAGCTTTTAAACCGACACCTTCCGTCCAAGTCTCTAGGCCATAACCGGGTCTTGGCTGAACTGCCAAATAGCTGTTGATGTCTTTATATAAACCGTTTCGGTAACGCAAGTTGATATCCGGATTAATAGCTGTGCCGGTGGTATAGATTGGATAAACTCCGTCAACGCTCTGGACTACGCCGGTGCCGGTTGCATCAGCAGCACAGGCCCAGGCACTACCGTTCCATTTCAATATTTGGTTATTGGTACAAGCATTTGTTATATACACGTTATTACCTGCCTCATACAGGGGGGCCGTAAAAGTATAGCTATTGCCAGCTGGCCAAGCACTGCGACAATCGCCTGACAAGCAAAGAGAAGTGGTGTGAGTCTGGCTCCAGCGGTTGGAATTGGCACCCAGGTAGTAGGAATTATTGGTAGTTGGAACAAAATTGTCGCCGGATTGTAAGTCACCTCCTGAATTGTAGAGATAGCTGGCAGCTAAAGTCTGCCTGACGTTGCCGTCAACCGTCAGCTGACCATCCATTAACAAATTACCCGCATCTTCTACCCTTAACCCGGATACTCCGTAATTGCCAGCGTCAGTGGGATAAACATAGGTGCCTCCATCGGTCCACAAGGAACTGCCACTGTCATCAGTAGCACAAGCCCAGGCGCTACCGTTCCATTTGAGGATTTCATTGGCAGCACAGCCGCTTAGTGAAATATTGGGATTAACACCGCCGGAACTGGCCACTGGGCCGGTGGCGGTTACGCTTTGGACTCCTGAAGGCCAAGCACTGCGACAATCGCCTGACAAGCAAAGAGAAGTGGTGTGAGTCTGGCTCCAGCGGTTGGAGTTGGCACCCAGGTAGTAGGAATTGTTGGCGGTTGGTACCAGATTGTCCTGAACGCTGAGATCACCGCCGCTGTTGGATAAATAAGCGCCGTTAATTGTCTGGCTGATATTGCTATCCACGGTCAGAGTACTATCAAGGAGGAGGGCGCCGGCATCAGTTAGCCGGACACCAGATGATCCGTAATTGCCGGCTGTAGTCGGGTAAATATAACCTGTGGCGTCAGTCCATTCTGAAGTGCCGCTGTCATCAGCAGCACAAGCCCAGGCGCTACCGTTCCATTTGAGGATTTCATTGGCAGCACAGCCGCTTAGTGAAATATTGGGATTAACACCGCCGGAACTGGCCACTGGGCCAGTGGCGGTTACGCTTTGGACTCCTGAAGGCCAAGCACTGCGACAATCGCCTGACAAGCAAAGAGAAGTGGTGTGAGTCTGGCTCCAGCGATTGGAATTAGAACCCAGCCAGGTTGTATTATTATTTCTAGGTACTAACCCGGTATCATCAATAGAGACATCCTCTCCGGTAGCCGTGTTTTTGATGTAATCTCTGACATAAAGATCATTTTCAATCCGGGCATTGCCATAAACATGTAGTTTTTCTGCGGGGTCTACGCCAATTCCTACATATTTAGTATCAGGCGTCATCTGGAGTACTGTTCCCCCGGTAATACCATCATAACCATAAAAACGGACATCTCCATCATCAAACCGCCAGGTCTTGGTTCCCGCTCCGTTAGTTCTGATAATATCTTGGCTAGTGTCAAAATCAAAGCGAATTTGGGAATTACCTCCTCCGTCTCCTGAAAAATACAATCTTTTGTTATAAAAATGTATACCGGCCATGGTGCTTGGATTGTTAGTGCCAATTCCGATATTCCAGTCAAGATTGTCCGGGTACAACGCAACACCATTCTGGGTCCAGGGGCTGGTTTCTCCACTGGGCCATGCACTCTTACAATCGCCAGACAGACACAGTGAGGTGGTGTGAGTTTCACTCCAGCGGTTGGAATTGGCACCCAGATAACGGGCATTATTAGTGGTAGGAACCAGATTGTCATTAACGCTGAGATCGCCACCTGTATTATAAAGATAAGAGCCAGCCGTTGTTTGCCTGACATTGCCAGCTGTTTCTAAACTGGTGCCGGCTCTGATATTGCCGGTAACGTTGATATGGCCGGTTTGGGCAGTACCTGGATAGACCGCCTGCAGTTCAATCATGTCCGGAGTATGCCATTCATTGGCATGTTGAGCCATACCTGATCCTGAAGAATCCAGTCCGCAAGCCCAGACACTACCGTTCCATTTGAGAATTTCATTGAGAGCGCAACCATTTAAAGATATTTCAGGAGTAGTCCCACCCGTACTGGCAATAGGAGCGGCACCCGTTACATCCTGCACCCCGCCGGCTTGGGACCAATCGGAGATACAATCGGCAGTTCCTTTGTTCCAGGAATTGAGACAAAGTTCAGCGTCATTAGTGACATTGCCGATATGCACATCTCCCCTTAAAGCTCCGGCCCAACCAACTCCGTTGGGGTTCTGGCCATAGATCGCGGTTTTGCCGGAATCAATCTTAGCTGAAACTGCATCGTGGGTGGCCGAGGTGTCGGCATCAACATCGACAAAAGCCACACCCGGATCCGCGCCGATACCCTGACCTAGCACCAGGTGATTATCAGTTTTATTGCCTCGATTGGTTACTGAGTTTAAAGTATCAGTTTCAGCGCCGATGCCACAGCCGGGACAAGACAAAGCAACAGTGTCAGTACCCGGGGTGGTAGTAACAGCGATGTCGGCGTTTCCTGAAATAGTAATGTCTGGTCCGTCTTCGCTGTTGATGGTGGCAATACCCCCGCTACCGGACGGCCAAGTAGAAATACAGCCGTCATTTTTTAAACAATATTGATAAGCGTTAACTTGGGACCATTGATTGCCGGCTGAACCTAGCCAGGTAGCATTGTCCGTATTGGGTGATAGCCCTTGGGTATTGACCACCACATCACCTGTTCTTTGGATAACCATTCTGGTTTCAGTCGGTGAAGCAGCGCCAGTGGCAAAAACCAGGCGGTCATGAAAAGCCCAGTAGTCTGCATCGCCTAGACCAAGATAGGGATTGGAGTAGCCAATTCTGTGAAAAGGATCTGTGGCATTTCTTAAAAGAATTTCTCCTTCGTCAAAGCCCAAATCTCCTCCGTTAAGATCCAATTTGGTGTTGACTGCAGGGTTGCCCCCAATACCGATGTTGCCACCACTCTCATAGATTACTGAGTCGTCAATAACATAAGTATCTGTAAACTTGGCAATCCGTCCGCCTGTTCCATCTCCGCCAATGCCACCACCTACCCCAGGGATATCGGTCCATTCATCAATGCAGGTCTCATCATTTAGACAAAGTTGGGTGGTCAATCCTGATCCGCCGATTGACAGATCGCCACGGAATCGGGAATCGCGGGCATGAATCTCCATATAACCATAGTCATCCGTGCCAATGTCTCCGGCTGTAATATAAAGACCGGGGTAACCACCGGAATATACTTCAACTGCATCAATGTGAGGCTTGGCTCCTATCGAGCCGCCCCAAAACAGGCCGGTTTCTCCCGTTACATTAGTATCTGCGCTGAGATACATTTGCATGGCTGAGCCGGAAGGACCGATGACCAGTCTTCTGGCAAAATAGCCTTCACCGCCTTCTGCCCCTGAAGCATAGTTAGTTAATAAACCGCAGAGCAAACAAAAAATAGGAATGGTTATTCCTATCATCCGTTTATTAATGTTTGCCTTTTTCATAGCAAAAATCTCCTTAAGATAAATATTAAGTTTTATGTATATTTTATGCATATTTATAGCCTTATTATACACTATTTTTGGCCTTTTGTCAATAGGTTTTGCCAATAAAAATAAAGGCCATGTTGCCCCTTTGAATATATATTACAAGTATATCCTAGAAATGATTAATATTATGCTTTTTTATATTGTTTCTGCCCCTAAAAGGTTACTCCGGTTTTCAAACAGCCGACCATAAAGAGGTTACCGCCAGGCCCTACGGCGCTGTAATAATTATTAGTTGCCCCTTCTTCGACCTGAATGGCGAAAGCATCAAGGCCTAGAACCACTGACTCCAGACCAGCAGTGCTCGCATACTCAAATTTATTACCCCTAGCTTCAAGGTGGCCATTTGCATCAATGTAGAAAATGATGCGGTCAGAACTATCTTTGACAATAAAGGCATCTCCCGGCGGATCTGTAATATCATAGGCGGTAGTATTGCGGAAATTGGCATCACTAGCAATCTCCACGAATCCTTTATCTCCAAATCGGGCAACTGTATTGCCAGCACTATTTTTTACTTCGTAATAGTTAGTCTGGCCAGATGGATTGCAGATAACTGAATCACAAGAATCTGTATCGGCATCATAACTGGAGGTACTGGTGGCACAACAGCCACATTCTATCCCCTCACATTTTTTATATTCATTGGGATCGTCCCCGCAACAGTAATCATCAAAAGAGTCAGCACTGCCCCCTCCATAATATCCATACTGTTGATTATTATCTCGGCAGGTGCCGTTGGCCCCCCAACCACGATCGGCTGGCTCACAATAAGCATCGTCTATCAACCAATCATTCTCGGCCCAGGAACAAGCTTGTTCTAAATAATCCTGCTCCGTCCACCAGCCAGAAGCGCAAATTTCGTAGTCAGTGGAAAGATCATTGGTATCTATCCTTACTTTATCTCTTTCTGTTTCAGAATAAGTGTGGTACCAGGAACTACCAGGCCGAAATTGAAGCTTGCTCAAGGCACTGGCAAAGCAGGTATAGGTGCCGCCAACATTAAAGACGCAATCGGAACCCATATTGCAGCAGGCGTAACTTTCTATATCAGCACCGTTACCGTCACTACAGACTGCCCCCTGTTGATCTCCCGCCCAATAACCAAAACCTGATTGATCAAAATAGGGCAAGCATTCAGCGTACCATTCTGTACGGCCAATTTCTGGATAGGCGGTTCCAGAATTGTTATAATCATCTCCGCAAAGTTCTGTGGTAGCCGCATCGCCGTAGGGAATATTAATCGGCTCTCTCCTGGTATCCCTTTTACCTGGCTCACCCGGTGCGGGGGCAATCGGAGCGGCACTGTCTCCCGTCATCTCAAAAAGGAATCTGATAGTAGGAAACACAGTCCAATTAATATACTTCTTGGGAGCAAAACCGGGAACATAACCACGATCTTCGGCCGGCGACAGTACATCAGGGACGGCTAACGATTGTTGGTTAATAATTGCATTGTTCGAATATTCGAATTGTGCATAGGCAGGCCAATTATCCCTATTAGAACAAGGCTCTCTCATATAGTTCTGGCAATCTTCGGTAATTCCACAAATGTCATTGTCCCACCAGCACTCCCAACAACCTATCATTCCAAATCCCATATCGGCAGTACAGGCACTTATTTGGGACGGAGCATAATTGTCTCCGGGATCAGTACTATCTGAATCTACACAAATATAATCTCCATGGTCACCCGGGTTGTCCGTACAATTAAGAAGATTAGCCGGGTCACAGCAAGATTCTCCTCCACCACAACCCGGACAACCAGCAGACGGGCAACTACAAGGATTGATCGAACATCCTGCATATTCACAAATAGCGGATACTTCCTGTTGACCCATTGAAAAAGAAACCACCAAAAGACTTATTGTGGCTACTGCTAAACAAATAATTATTACTTTCGGTCTGGTCTTAAAGAAGGCCATTTGTTGTTCCTAAAAATAGATTATTATTAATTGCCTAGTTTAATTATAACGTCTCCGCCTTCCATTTTCAACTTCTGGCTACCAGTTACTTCATTGCCGATAATAAAGTTGTCGCTAGTGTCAGTGCCAATACTCCACTTCCAGGCTCCATCCCGCTTCCACCAGATTTTGCTGCCACTGGCCGCTCCATTTGAAGTCAGGGCAATGCCCGGCCAGCCACTGGATCCTTCAACATCAAGCAGTTTGTCCGGAGTGTTAGTTCCGATACCAACATTGCCCGTGTTTCCTTTATAAATATGGGTGCCGTTATACAACCAGTCGCTATCAGCCCCTGCTCCTCCTGGCCAAACACTGCGGCAATCTCCGGAGAGACACAGCTCATTGGTATGAGTATAGGACCAACGCTTGGTGTCAGAGCCCAAGGTATAACCTCCGTTAGTGTTGGGAATAAAATTATCGGCTACTGTGACATTTACACCATTATTATAGATATAGCCTGTCGAATTAGTCATTCTTAAATTACCATCTATTGTCAGGAGACCGTCTAGGAGCACGTTTCCAGCATCTTCAATCCTCATGCCGCTCACCCCATAATTACCGGCATCGGTAGGATAAACGTAAGTGCCTCCGTCAGTCCACTCAGAATCACCGCCGCCACCAGTCGAACAAACCCAATCACCACTGGCGTTCGTCTGTAGAACCTCACCATCGGCACAGTCAATCAATCTGACTCCGCTGTTATCTACCATGGTTCCTTCGGTTGGATTGGCATTGACTACTAAAGTACCTCCACTGTCTATTAAGCCTTGGTTATCAATATTGATATCTACATTGCCGGCACTTTCAGTCAGAGGTGATAGGAAGTTATAAGTGACGCCGCCTGGCCAAGCTGATCGACAATCACCGGACAAACACAGAGAAGTAGTATGAGTCGCACTCCAGCGATTGGAGTCAGCACCCAGGTAGTAAGCGTTAGTAGTTGTCGGTACGAAATTATCAGCTGTTTGTAGATCGCCGCCTGAATTATAGAGATAGGTGCCTGCCACAGTCTGTTTAATGTTGCCATCAACTTCTAGTAGCCCATCTAATGACAGGTTTCCTGTATCTTCAATGCTTAAACCGGAAACGCCA